>NZ_CAAHFN010000064.1 GCF_900961225.1 Modicisalibacter radicis | reverse complement strand
GCTTCGGAGTTGAGACGCACCCGCTCCTGGTCGGTGGCGTCGTCGAAGACGAGTTCGTTGTACTTGCTGCCGCGATAGGTCTTGCTCTTGAACCCGGAGAGCAGGCCGTGGCTGTGCCAGTCGGGGGTCTGCTCGCCGTTGTAGACCCGGCCGGTGATCAGCGGGCGGTCGGCGTCACCCTCGAGGAAGTCGACGAGGACTTCCTGACCGATACGCGGCACGAACACGCCGCCCCAGCCGGCGCCGGCGTTGGGCTGGGAGACCCGCAGCCAGACGCTGGAATTCTCGTCGCTCTGCCCCTGACGGTCCCAGTGGAACTGGACGCGGACGCGGTTGAGGTGATCGGTGTGGATCTCCTCATTGGCAGGGCCGACCACGGTGGCGGTCTGGGGCCCGCCGATCACCGGACGCTGATGGACCAGCGGGTGGCGATAGGGCTGGCTGCGACGCTGGGCCTCGAGATCGACCAGAAAGTGGCCGGTGCCGCCGGTGGCATAGTCCTTGAGACGGCCCGCAAGGCGTTCACCGGTGGGATCGGCCGTTTCTGCCTCGAGACCGTGCGCCTTCTTGGCGGCGTCGAGCCGGGGCTGCAGGCTGCCGGGTAGCGCCTGGAGCTGGGCCGAGACCGGCAGCGCGTTCTCGGCGTGGACGGTGACGCCCAGCAGCAGGAACTGGCGTTCTTCTTCGCCACCGGTGTCGTGCAGCGGGTGCTGGCTGAGTTCGAACCAGCGCCCGGCCTGGAGCTGGCGGGCGCCGCCGCTGCCGCGAAAGCGCTTGGCCAGGGACTCGTGGGCCTCGAGGCGGTTCTCGGTGAGGCGCTCGCCGCGCTCGAAGCCGTGGTAGTAGTACTCGCCGGCGTAGTCGTAGACCTCGGTTTCCGGCAGGTTGCCCTGGTCGCTGAGCGTATCCAGCCCGGTGTGCTTGGTGAGCGAGGGCTGCTTGTAGTCGAAGGTGCCGACGCTGACCCGGGTGGGTTGCTGGGTGCGCACGCCGCCCCAGCGGGTCAGCGCATCCTCGCGCTCGGTGGCGTCCTGGCGGTGGAAGCGGATCGCCTGGGGCGAGACCGGCTGGCAGGTGTCGACGTCGTCGGTGAAGACGATGCGGTGGCCGTCGAAGTCATCGTCTTCACCGGCAAACTCGGCGTACCACCAGAGACCCTCTTCCTCGCAGAGGCGGCTGATGAAGTTCAGGTCGCTCTCGCGATACTGCACGCAGTAGCTGCGCGCGGGGTAGTCGCGACGCAGGTCGAAGCGGTAGCGGCCCCTGGCCAGTTCATGACCGTCGAACACGGCGGTGAGCACATCGACCACCGAGCGGTCCTGGAAGATCCGGCTGTCGCGGCCCAGTTCGAGCATCTTGAGCCACGGCACCAGGGTGAGCTGGTAGTAGGTGACCCCGCCATCCTCGCCCAGCAGCGCCGCCTCGGAGACCAGCCCGTGCAGGCGACGGTAGCGGCCGTCGGCCTGCAGGATCGCCAGCCGGGCCGGCTGGGCCAGCAGCGTCTTGAGCTCGAGATCGTTCTGCTGCGAGATGCAGTCCAGGGTGTAGGTGAACGGCGCGCTGACGCGCTCCTCGCCCACCAGCCGGTGGGGCACCAGCCGCGCCCCGGCGATCTCGAGGGTCAGCAGACGCTGCGACTGCGACAGGTCGATGCCGGTGTCGAATCCATTGTCGAAAACTGTTTCTGCCATATCGCCTCGCTGCCATCGCTCATCGCACGCTTGTACCGTCGCGGTGTCGATGGCTAAATTAACGCTCGCTACTGAGCCCGCTTGACCGGGCTTGTTCCATCACTTCTTGCCAGGAAGCCCGGATCGATGAAAGGCATCGTTGTACTCGGTGACGCCACCAGCCACGGCGGCAAGGTCATCACCGCGCAGAGCAGCTACCTGATCGACGGCAAACCCGTCGCCTGCGTGGGTGACAAGGTCACCTGTCCGAAGGATGGCCACGGCAGTACCACCCCCATCGTCGAAGGCCACCCGACCATGAAGATCAACGGCAAGCCGGTTGCGCTGCATGGCCATAAGACAGCCTGCGGAGCCACCTTGATTTCGTCCCACAACGGCGACAGCGGTCACGAGTGATCGCCCGGCTGCGCGGCCTCGGCCGCGCAGGAACGCAGCGCCCATACCCTCGAGCGCGTCTCGGCTTCCAGCCCCAGAACCAGCGCGCTTTCCGTCGAGGCTAACGGTGCAATCGCCAGCGCCATCATCAGCGCCGTCAGCGCCTCCCCCGGCCAACCACAGAACTGATCGACGCCGATACCCTCCTCGATCATATCGATCTCCGGCCAGCGCTCGACCAGCGCACTGCCGACTTCCACCGCCCTGCCGGGCAATCCCATGGCATCGATGACGATGCCTGACGGCACGCTGCTCTCGATCCCCTGCGGGGAAGTGGAAGGCGGCGGCCAGGCATCCGCCAACAATTCGAGCATTGCCTGGCGCCTGGCATGATCCCGACGGCTCGAACGAGCCTGGTGTTCGACGACAATCCCCTTGTCGATGCGCCAGCCATCGTCGAAGGCCAGGTCTTCCGGCAGCAGGCGTTGCACCAACAGCGCGGCGACCGCTTCACCGGGATACAGGCCTGCGCCCCGGGAGGAACGCCCCAACACACCACGATGGTCCAAGGCGCCGACATCCTCTTCATTGAGCAGCGAGTCGGCACTGATCCACAGCACGTGTGGCATCCCGCTGCCGTCCCCGACCGCCAGCGTGGAGTGTGGGTCGTCGCCATGGACGGTGTGCCGAATCTCGCCCAGCACCGAGGCGTACTGCGTTTCGACGATGGCGGCGCGCAGCTGCTCGGCGACGATGCCGACCGCCTCAGGCGACTTGAGCGGTGCCGTCAACACGACATCGAACCCGGTGTCTTCGGGCAGCGCCTCGAGCATCATCAGCGCCTCCACCACGATGGCCTGCACCAGCGTGTGCAGGCGTGGCGCCTTGGCCTCGAACCGCCCCAGACGCGGCTCGCTGACGGGCATCACATCGCCGATCTGGTGCACCAGCAGCGGAAAGCCATCCGGGTCACAAAGCGTGGAAGAGAGCCCTGGCGCCTGCTCGTCCGGCATCACGCCCGCGCTGACGAAGCCCGATGCGGTCAGCGCCACAGCGTCGACCAGGCGTAACCGATCCGGGTCATAGTCATTGCGGGCCGCGGCGGTTTCCTCGACCGGCGCGGCAACGGATTGGCGCTGATGAAGGAGATCGAAAATCGAGGCACGAGACATGGTCAGTAATCGTCATCCCTGGACTGCGTACCCAGGGTGTCGCGAATGTTGTCGATCACGCCGTGGTCCTTGATCACGTCCTTGAGCCACTCTTCCAGCGGCATGCGTCCCCATTTCACGGCACGCTCGATCAGATACGGCACCGGGCTGTGAGGTTCGCGCTCCTTGAAGTAGCGAGCGACGCCGTTGAGCATCTCGAAGGCTTCGTCACGACTGTTCGGCTTGGTGCGCAGCTCGCCGGCGGGCTGGGCCGAAGGCGGCATGTCGAAACGGGGTTCGACCCGGGCCTGGGCTTCGGTAGGCGCCGGGGCGGCGGCTTCTTGCGCTTCCGAGGTCGCGATGCCGGCACCGCGCTCACGCAACAGTCTTTCAGTGAGGTCGCGGCATTGGACCAACACCTTCTCGAGCGAGGCAAAACTCGGGGCCTCCCGGCCGAACCGTCGGTCGCCGACTTCTTCCAGTTGCGCCAGCGCCACCAGGGAAGCGGCAATGCTGGCATGGCGCTCCTGGAGGAACGCAGTGCTGCTCAGCACCACCGAACGCTGGAAGATCTCGTCGTTGATCTTGCCCTCGGCCAGGGCATGCTCCATGGCATCGGGATCGCTGCGGGCCTGGTTCTCGACCTGGCGGGATTCGTCATAGTCCGCCAGGCCATACGCCTCGCCATCGACCAGCGGCAGGCTCCTCACCACGTCGATCAAGGCGTTGCCCAGCCAGCTCAGACGCGCCGCACGCTCTTCGAGATCCTCTTCGTCGAACTCGGGGTACAGCGACGACCAGTACTCGTCGAGCAACCGCGCCGTAAATGTCAGACCGAAGCGGATACCGTCGAAGCCATGTCGATGCGCGAGCCCCTCGCAAAGCCAGCCCGCCAGTTGCAGATCCTTGCTCTGCTCGGCCAGCGCCTTGCCGGACAGGTTGACGACCTGCCCCCAGTCGGACTGCTTGAGCTCGGCCTGCCACTCCCCCTGGGGCAGATAGGTGGGGTCGGCCCGGCGTGCTTCCTTGATCTCGTCGAACAGCAATGAGAAGGCCAGATCTTCGCCACCAGCGCCATGGCTACCGCCTTCGATGGGCTCGAGAAGCGCATCGATAGAGAGTTCGCCGAGTTGATCCATGTCTTCGACCTCATGCTCATTCCGGGCCACGGCGGACTTCGGCGTTGTCCGGCCAGCGGCGGCATTGATTCACGCAGAGAAGGCAATATCACTCGGCGAGCGACATGACCTGCCTGGGTCAACCAACGCTCATGTACGCCAAACGAGGGACGACACGTCCACCGGCCGCAGCGGTGGCCGGTGGACGTGTCGTTGAACCGCTCGCGAGAACGGCGACGCGACTTAGGCGTAAACCTTGTTGCGCGTGCGGTCCCAGCCGCCCGCGACGTTGCCGCCACCCTGGCCATCGGAACGCTTCTGCTGGGTGTAGGTGATCTTGATCCGCGCGTAGTTGAACTTGACGGTCTCGTACGGTAGATCGTGGCTATCTTCGTTTTCGCTCTGCTCGAAGCCGGTGGCCGTGGAGGTGCCTTCCATCTCGGTGGACGACACGATCACTTCTTCCAGCTTGATTTCCAGGTAGCGCACCTTGTCACCACCGGCGCGGTTGACATGCAGTACCACTTCCTTGATGTGCTGGCCCTTGCAGCAGGATTCGAACAACTTGGCGGAAGCCTTGTCGACGAATTTCTGGATGCGGAATTCGCTCAGGTTGACGCGCTCGGCAGAGGCGCCGCCTGAGGAGCTTGCGGTGGCCGACGTCGCCTGGCTGGCACCGAAGTCGAAGCTTTTCAGCTCGATCCAGTCCGGGTGCTTGTCATCGAGGCTCTCGCCGGGAATACCGTCGATCTTGAGATATGCATCGAATGCCATTTTACTTGATTCTCCTGGTTTCTAGCTGGAAAAAGCCGCCTTCGCGAATCGGTGCCAGGGTGGCATCAACCCGCAATTCGTGACTCAACGTCACCCTTCGCTCGCCGCTCATGGCAGCGAAAATGAATCGAAATAGCCATTTAACAAAATGATTTCATTGGCCATTGAGAACATGCCCATGGGGAATGACAATCGAAACCCATCCGGGTTGACTCCGCAAGCCTGCCGGCAAATTTCCGAAATCACTGACATCAACCATGGCAAATCTCCTACAAGGAATTACCTATTTCTCCTAAAGCCTGCTCCGGGAAAAATCCATCCAGAAGCGTCGAGAGTACTCCACCGCCCACGCAGTGCCTGGCTGCCCCGGCGTACGCCCCGTGACTCATTGTTGCTTCCTGACCTCGATCTCGACCCGGCGATTCGGCGCCAGACACTCGATCAGCCGCGCCCTGGGCTGACTGCGGTCGCAGGACACCAGCGGCCGCTCGCTGCCCACGCCCTTGGCCTCTATCAGCCCGGCGGGCACCCCCTTGCCGACCAGATACTGGCGAACGGTCATGGCGCGCTGCAGCGACAGTTGCCGGTTGTGCGCTTCATTGCCGATGGGGTCGGCATGCCCGGTGATCAGGATCTGCCCGAGATCCTGGGTGTTGAGCAAGCGCTCGGCTAGCTCGTCCAGCGTCTCCTGCCCCGCCTTCTGCAAGCCCGCGTAGTCGCCACGCCCGAAGGCGAACAGGGTGTCCGATTCCAGCACGATGGTTTCGGTGCTGGTCAGGGTCTGCTCGAGCAGGCCATCGATGTAGTTGCGACTGCTCGATATCAGGAAGGCGTTGGATGCGATGCGCGGTACGTCCGGCTCGCTTATCTGCCGGCTGTAGAAGTCGATCTGGCGACCGGCGTAGTCATAGTCCGCCTGTCGTTCGTCGATCCGGGTCGCGGTGCGGCGCTGGATGGCGGGATACCAGAACGCGGGCAGCCGGGCACGCAGTTCGCCCGAGTCGATCTCCCCGCGCGGGAAATCGGACAGCATCAGATAGGTATCGAGGGTCGTGCGGCCGAACTTGGCCAACGACTCGGCGCTGTTGTCCTTGGGACGGGCATAGGGCGCCACGGTTTCGGGGCCGTCGACCGGATGCAACTCTTCGCTGCTGCGCCGATAGACGCCGATCGTGGTCAGCGCGAACAGCGACCGGGTGAGGTTGCGCTCGACCGGATCGAGCATCACGGGCTGGAGCCATGAGAAGTAGCGTTCGCGGACCACCGGCTCGATCGCCTCGCCCTGATAGAGGCCCCAGCCCATCGACCAGGGCACGCCAGCGCCGTGCCGCCGCTGGTAGTAATGGCTGCCCCACTCGCGCAGCGTATCCAGACTCGCCCACCGGGCATATTGCCCGGTGCTTTCGACGTCCTGGGCGTGGGCCTCGTTCAGTGCCTGGGAAAACGTCGCTATCTCGCCGTGATTGCGCACCGCCGAGGTGATCCAGAGCGCGCACATCGCCATGCCTGCCACGCCGGCCACCAGGGTCCAGCGCAGCTTGCGCCGCCGCCCGCGGCTATCGCCCGCATAGAGCCCGGCCAGGTGCTGATCGGCGACGATGACCTGACGGAACAGGTTGGCGATGAAGAAGGGATGATTGACGCGTTCCGCCACCAGGGATTCGGGCCTGGCCAGGGCGAAGTGACGGCCGACGCGATTGGCGTGCTCCCCTTCGATGACGTCACCTTCCTGGAGCGCGCTGACGAAATAGAAGCCACGCAGCAGCGGCGCACTCTGATAGGGATTGGCGTTGGTCAGCGCCTCGACGAAGTGCCTCAATGAGCCACGCATCGCCGCCAGTTCCAGGGGAAAGCGGAATGCCGCGGCATCGCGCCGGGGGTCGGCGATGTCGCCATGCACGATCTCGTCGTCGCCGACCGCCAGCCAGTGACGGCAGATAGCGTCCAGGGCGGCGTCGAACCGCTGCCCCCAGTCGACGTCATCGGGCTGCTGGTGCGGGAAGGTGTGGCCAAGCACATCGCTGCGATGCTGGGGATCGAGACGCTCGAAAAAGGTCGTGAAACCTTCGATCAGGTCGCACTTGGTGAAGACCAGATAGATCGGTAGACGCGCCTCGAGATGATCGCGTGCCTCCTGGATACGCTCGCGCAGCCGACGCGCCAGATTGCCGCGCTCACTGTCGCTGGCCTGGACTACATCGCTGATGTTGACCGCGACGATCAGGCCATTGAGCGGGCAGCGCCGACGATGCTGCTTGAGAAGCGAGAGAAAGCCTTTCCATTTGCCGGCTTCCTCCTCGCTGCTCATGTAGCGCCCGGCGGTATCCAGCAGGATGGCGTCCGAACTGAAGAACCAGTCGCAATGGCGCGTTCCGCCCATGCCGGCCACCCGCGCGTTCTCGCGCTCGGCGAAGGGAAAGTTGAGGCCGGACTGGTACACCATGGTGCTCTTGCCCGCCGCGGGCTGGCCCACGATCATGTACCACGGCAAGGCATAGAGCGCATCGCGCCCACGCCTGCCCTCCCCGTCACCGCTGTGCTTGAGCCGCTCGATCGTCTTCAGCAGGCGTTCGCGCAAGAGACCGATCTCCTCGCGGTCCTGCGGGCTCGCCTCGAGCACGGCGGCATCGGCGTCCTCGATCAACAGGTGCTCAAGATTGCGCTTCTGTCCCACGCCGCGATAGAGCAGCAGCACGTAGAACGCCGAGACCAGCAGGAACAGCACCATGCCGGCCAGCAGACTGGCCAGCGACGAGAAGCCGAGTGCCACGCCGCCCCACCAGACCAGGAAGATGGCCGCAAAGAAGAGAAGCCCCAGCACATAGGGCTGGTACTTGAAGAAAAGGTACTTCAGGTAGGCGAATCTGAAACGTTTCATCGGTACGACCTGCTCGAATTCATTCAATCAATGGCGCGCCGCCGCGCGGAAAACGGACCATGAAATCGGCCAGACTCAACCGCACATCCGGCAGCGGCAAGGTGCCCGGATGCGGCTCGTCAGCGGCGAACGGCGACAGCACGTCGATACACAGCCGTCGGTCGTCGGGATCGGACAGCACCTCGAAGAACTGCTCGGCGCTCTGCCAGACCGGCATCAGCAGCAGTCGCGGCCGCATGAAGTCGTCGATCAACAGGCTCATGACCGGCGTGCCGCCGGCGCAGGCGCTGCCCAGCCACCGCTGCCAGAGATCCGCCACCGGCCTTTTCAACCCGCGCTCCGCCGGCAGCGGCAGCATCACCGCTTGAGTACTTCCCGCATTCCAGCGCTCCAGGGCGTAGTACAGCCGATGCAGGCAGGCCCCGCTGACGAACTCCGGCCAGCCCGACTCAAGGGCCTTGGCGACGTCCTGGTAGCTGTAGTCCTGCAGGAAACGCGCATGGATCCGCTGATACAGCGCGAGATCCTGCTCGTTCAGGACGCGCAGCTCGCCGAGGGCCGCGACCGGATCGATGGGCGATGCCCCGTACACCGCGTCGGTGAGAATCTCCCGCGCCTGACCGGCGAAGATCTCTCCCAGTGTGTTGATGCAGGGCAATACCGCCGGTCGACCTGCCGCCTTGAGCATCTGGAAGATGAAGAACGGGTAACGCCGCCCCGAGGCGTCCTCCGAGCTGATCATCGCGCCCATCACGTCGCTGCCGTCGCGGGCGTGATAATTGAAGAAGCAGACCGGCAGGGCGTCGAAACGGCACTTCCAGTCCTCGTGATCGAGGAACCTGAGCAATGCGCTCTGCAACCACTGGTCGAGCTCCTGAATCACCGCGCCGGCGGCATTCACCCCCACGAAATCCGCCTCGGCGGGAATCTTGCCAAAGCAGCCGATCATGCCGACTCCCCGCTCGTCATCTGCCCACCTCGGGTATCCGAAGCGACTTGATGCGCTGCAGATCGGATACTTTCACGCCACCGAAGTTGCGCACGTCGAAACTCACCGTGCCCATCCAGGTATGCCAGCTGAAACGCTGCCGCGCGCTGTCGATCGGCGCGATATGCGCGCTTTCGATCATGCGCAGGAATCCCCAGCGGTTCGGATAGTCGAAGACCGTGTGACGCTGGCCGTCGCGGTTGATGATGTCCATCCGCGCGCCGAACGACTCGCCATCCCCCGGCCACGTCATGCGCTCCCAGGATTGGGTGTTGTTGCGATAGTGCAGGCGCTGACCGTCGATGGTCAGGATGATGTCGGTCAGCCCGGCGGTCGGATTCATCTGCACCTCGAAGCCGTTGTGCAGATCCGACAGACTGTCGATCACACGGCCCAGCGCCGTGGCGTCATCGATGCTGGCAAGCAGCCGAGGGTCGACCATGGGCGAGCGCTGGCCGCTACTCGACCCGGCCAGGTCACCGATCTCTTCGCGACGGAACGACGAGAGCACGCCCTGGTCCGGATCGATGAAGTGTTCCAGATCTCGCACCGAGGCCTCGTTGACCGAGTCGCTGACCGGGTAACGCCCGGCGATCATCCGGTCCCACGGCGTAACGACCTTGTCGCCCCAGGCCACGTTGATCTGACGACGGGCCGGGCCATTGAGTGCCGTCCAGGTATCTTCCACCGGTACGCGGAACAGCGGCTCCAGCGCCTGCACCAACGGGGCGCGGGAAGTGTCCACGCGAGAGGCGACGAAATTGCGCAGCGCAGTGATCTCGGTCGGCCGCCCGGAGAGCGTGGCCATGATCAGCGCCTTGCTGCTGCGACCAACGTCCTGGGCGCTACGCACATTGTCCACGCGCACCTTCAGCTGGCGCAGATCGAGCAGATACTGGTTCAGGATCGAGTCGTCGCTGCCGGTGGCATCATCGGCGGAGAGCATCCGGGCCACCGGACGGAAGTGACGCGTCAAGGCACCGTCGTTGATACGCGGCAGGGACGCCGGATCGACCGAGGGGGCGCCGTCCTGGCCGGGGTCGAACACGCTCATGACGCGCCCCCAGAAACTCTGATCCTGGGCCTTGCCGTCGGCGCCATCGCCACCGTCCCTCGCCTGGGGATCGTCCCACCCGGTATTCGCCTCGACCGCTTCCAGGACCCGCCGCAGCGGCGAACCCTGCAGGTCACTGAGCTCGGCGAGACGTTGGCTGGCCTGGTCGAGGGTGTCGAAATTGGCGACATGGGTGTTGTCGAGGAAACGCACCCAGGCGATGGCGTAATCACGCTTGTAGCGCGCCATCAACTGGCTGACGAAGCGTGCCTTGGACTGCACGGCATCGTCCGCGTCCTCGTCGTCCAGCACCCAGTCGGACTCGCGCTGCAGATCGCCGGACACGGTCTCGATGATCGCCGGGCGCAGGTACTCGTCCCACACCTGGCGGGTATAGAACGCCGGCACCGCGCGACTGGCGTAGAGCAGTCGCCCGGGCATCTCGGGCGCCATCCTCGACAGCGTCAACGGATCAAAGCGCTCCTCGACCTCGAGCTGGTAGCGCAGGTACTCCCGGTCGACCAGGCTGCTGTCGATCAAAAAGGCGTTGAGCCTCTCGCGACTCTCGGCGACCAGGGTTTCGTCGCGGGGCAGCTCCGGCGCGCGACCCTGCTGCAGGAAGTGCACATAGAGCGCGGCGTTTTTCATGATGCTGTCGCCCGGGATCGACAGACCCTGGCGTTCGGCATGCTCCGACCACAGCCGCGGCAGGGCCGAGGCGACGAAATCGCCCTGGTCCCGGTGCGCGGCGGGATCGGTGAGGATCAAATACAGCTTGAGCGAGGAGTAACTCTCGATCAGTCGTTCGACATCCGCCTGGCTAAGCCGGGTCAGCATCTCCTCGGACAGGGATGGTCCCTGCTCGCCGGAAAGCAGCGATGTCGAGGCGCCCTCATCGTCACCGTCACCGAGCTCGCTCCCCAGACGGCGCGTGCGATCGCGCAAGCCCTCCTCGAGGGACGTTTCGGCATTGCTGCGCGCGGAATACCAGGCATCACGGGCACTGTCGGTGGTGCGCGAACTCAGCTCGCTGCGCGCGCGGCCGCTCAACTCCGAGGCGCTGGTGGGCACGCTGCCGAGTGTCGGTCGCGAGGTCGAGCGTTCCTGCATGCGATCCAGCGCATCGTGCCCGATCGCCTCGCCACGCTCGGCGGCCGCCGTCCGGGCATCGGCGTCGCGCGCCGGGGCATCGTCAACCGCCGTATCGCCCCGCCCGACGGTATCGATGCCCTCGGCCCGCTCGGAAAAGTCTTCCAACGAATGCAACTGCCGCGCCAGGCGACGCTGCAACGGCTCCAGCACATCGCGGCGCATCAGCGTCGCCCAGGCCTGCTCGAGCGGCCCGTGCAGCGCAGCGCCCCGATACAGCCCGAGGTCGAGTTCCAGCGGCACGCCCGCGTCGCGGTGGCGTTCGATCGCCGACAACTGTTCCTCGAGGTCGTCGAGCAGCTCGCGGCGCGCCCTGGCATCGAGACGACCGCCAGTATCCGTCGCGACCCCGTCGACCTCGGCCTCGATCCGCTCGAGCCATTGCTTGTTGTTGTGGGCCGACCAGCTCTGGGCGGCGATCGCGGCCAACCCGAGCACACCGACGGTGCCGATCATGAACCCCGGCAGGGAACGGCGCTCGCCCTGCTGCGAGTAATAGCGTCCGAGGTTGCGGTCGGGGAATATCACCTCGCGGAAGGTGTCGGTGATGAAGTAGCTTTTCTCCCCGCTCGTGCCAGCGGATGTTGCATGGGCGGGCTCGGCGGCGAGCGCGAACTCGGCACGGGTTCGCTCGTCGAGCAGCGCCGGCAGCGAGGGACCGCCCTGCAACGCGCTGGTAAAATAGCAACCACGCAGGATGGGCCCCTGGCCGGCGTTGCGGTGCGTGTCGAACTGCTCGAGGAAGTCGCTCAGCACGCCGAACAGCTCGGCGAAATAGTCGGGGAAGCGCAACAGTTCGCTGTCGGCGTCGCCACCCTCTTCAACTACCCGCCGGTCGACGCGCTCGCGAAGCGCCGTCACCAGCCCCGGAAAGCGCTTCTGAAAGGCATGGATCACGCCCTGTTTGTGCAATTCGTCGAGCGAGAAGGTCAACCCCCAGGGACGCTGGCGCTCGCTGGCATCCAGCGTCTCGAAGGCGCGGGTGAATCCGGGCAGCAGGTCGGTCTTGCTGAAAAACAGATAGACCGGCGGGTTGACGCCCAGGCAGCGACGATACTCGGCGACCCGCGACACCAGCCGCTCGGCCAGCGCATGGGCCTCCTGGCGCGACTGCTCGAGCAGCTCCGGAAGACTGACCAGCAGCACCAGCCCGTTGATGGCGGGCTTGCGGCGCTGCTTGCGCAGGGTCTTGAGGAAGTCGGCGAACTCGCTGGCTGGGCGGTCCTCGACCAGATAGCGTCCGGCGGTATCGATCATCACCGCCTCCCGACTGAAGTACCAGTCGCAATGCTGGGTGCCGCTGACGGCGGAGAGGTTGCCACCGCCGGCCATGGTCGCCGACAGCGAGGAGCGGGTCAGCAGCGACGTCTTGCCCGACGCCGCCATTCCGATGACCAGATACCAGGGCAGCTCGTAGAGCGAGGCCTTGCCGCCATCGACGGAACGCGCCGCCCGCTGCATCGCCATGGCGTGCTTGAGGCGCTCGCTCAGGACCTGATAGTCGCCGGGTTCCGACTCGGCGGCCTCGCGGTGCATCTCGAGCTCGACCAGGTTCTCGATGGTGCGCTCGGCGCGGATGCGATGGTACTGGCGCATCACCACCACCAGCAGCCACAGCGCGGTGACCAGCGCCATGGCAATGAAGATCGGCTCGCGCTCGGCGACCAGCAGCGGCATGACCAGCACGCAGAGCGCGAGCCCCGCCAGCCACAGCACGATTGAAAGCGGCCAGAACCCTTTCAGCAAGCGCAGGAATCGAAGAAAACGCATCGTGTCGCTCACTCGTCAGGGGATGGGGGTGAACAGTTGGCGGATCTGCTCTATCAGCGCCTCGGTTTCGCTGCCCAGCCACCAGCTCAAGCCGGCGTAGACGATCAGGCAGACCCCCACGATCATCAGCAGGTAGACCCACAGCGGGATCTCGTAACGCAACAGCTGACCGACCTGGTCGGGCAGTTTCCAGCCATCGCCGTCAGTGGCCGAGCGCTTGCGGTAGCGGGCAATGTCGTGGCCCAGGGTGTTGGCGATATAGCGCAGCTGATCGCGGTTCTCCAGGCTGTACTTGCCCTCGAAGCCCAGCGCCAGGCACAGGTGGTAGACCTCGAGCACGTCGAGGTTGCCGCGCACGTCGCCGCGCAGGCTGTCGAGGCGGTCGTAGAACCCCTCACCGGCCAGGTGAACGCCAAAGTAGCGGTACTGGAATGGGTGCAGTTCGATATGCTCCCGGATGTTGCCCCGCCCGCCCTTCAACACGCTTTCGTCGAGGAAGGCACACAGCGCGTACTGCACATCCTTGACCGCCTCGGCACCGTAGTTCTCCGCCCGCGCCTGCTCCTCGAAGTCGCGCAGCCACTGGTCGACACGCTCCAGGAAGCGCTCGACACTCTCGGCCTGCTGGCCACGGCGCACCATAAGCACCATGGCGACGAAGTCGCGCGATAGCGTCTTGAGCGTGCGCGGTCCGGTGGCCTCGGAAGGTTGGGCAAGGGTTTCGGTCATTTCATCACCGCCATCAATTCAATGCTGAGGCTCTTGAAGCCGCTGGGGACGTAGAAGGCAATGGCCTGCGCCTCCATCATCCGTTCGTACACGGCACCGCGCGGTTCGAGAGCAAAGTAGTGGTTGTCGAGACGCACCGGGATTGCGCTGGGCAGGCGCGAAGCATGTGTCAGCGTGCCGCCGGGCATGGCGGTGTTGACCACCACCTCGATATCCTCCGGCGACCCCACCTTGAAGGCGCGCGGCACCAGTTCGAGAACGCGTGCCCCGGGCATGTCGGCATGCACGCTGATGTAGAAGTCGGCGTCCTTGAGGCGCGTATCGTTGAGACGTCCCACGTAGTAGGAGGGGCGCGTCTGCTCGAGCGGAATCGGAACGTACTGGTTGGGCACCACGATCTCGAGCAGCTCGCGCACGACCGTTTCCAGGGCAAGCAACGACACCGCCGGCTCGCGATGGTCGTATTCGGGAATGTCCGCGAGCCGATGCGACATCGAGAACGTCATCAGGCTGGCGGCGAGCTCGGCAAGGAACCGATGGAGCGCTTCGGGATGCAACTGCGGGTGGGCCAGCAGATGGGCCAGCTGCGGATAAGCACGGTTGATGGTGTAGAGCAGCCAGAACAGCGTGACGTCGCTGGAGCCGAATTCCGCGACCTGGTCGGCGCGTTCGCGGCGGCGTCCGGAAAGCGCCTCGCTGCGGGCCTGCAGCATGCCGATCAGCCGACTGGCGATATCGTGAGGCAACGAAACGGCATCGATATGCAGCGCCGGCGGCATGAAACGGGCGGTCTCGAGACTGAAGCCGCCCGCGGCGCTGCGCTTGAGCAGCGCGATCGGACAGTGGGTGAAGCCGTCGAGACTATCGCCTTCCATCAGCAGCGTGGCATTGAGTTCGAGGGTGCCCAGCTCGTTTTCGAGCGTCCCCTCGTTGAGGTCGGGCCGGGTCTCGAATCGCTGCACGTAGCGGCGGCCGCCATGGCGCGGTGCATCCGACTCGAGATAGCTCGGCGACCAGGGCTCGAGCGTGCGCAGCGCGGCGTGGATCTTCACCTCGCCATTGCGCGCCACCAGCTCGTCGAGACTGCGCGCCGGCGGTAGCGGATCGTGTTGTGGCGCGTCCATCAAGGTGCCGTCGGGAAACACCAGCTTGAGCCGGGTCAGGCGCAGCATGCCCTGTTCGAGCGCCCCCTCGTCGAACGCGATCTGCTGCACCCCCCACTGAAACGGATGCTGGGACTGGCGCGCCTCGACCAGCTGGCGCTGGTGGAACTCGTCCTGGTACTGGAAGTGCTGGGGCAGGAGGAACATCCCCTCCGACCACATGATGCGATTGTGTCTACTCACGTCCGGTCCCGATTCTGTGAATGTCAATGACGCTCCGCGGTCGCTCGCGCCCGCGACCCACTGAGCAATGCGATCTCACTGGCCCTGACGCCATCACTCGGCCAGCAGGTCCTCGCCCCGCACGACTTCGATACGGTCGTCGACCAGATGCAGCTGCACTCCGTCCGAGGCGCTTAGCCAGCCGTCGTTTCTCAGCGCCTCGGCGTCAAGGAGCACCTGCCAGTCGGCGCTGACGGTGTTGCGAAAGAAGGCAGCGACGCCGACGAACTGCGCGCTCGGAGCCAGCGCGGCGATATCGACCTTGCGCTCGCCCGGCAATAGTGTCAGCTCGCGCCGCGACAGCAGGCTGTCGCCCAGCACGCTGCCGCCGTCGCGCCACAGTTGACGCGGCGAGGCGGTCGCGAACGGCGGCTTCTCGGTGAGCTGATAGATCCTGATCACCACCGAGAGCGGCTCTCCGTCGGCGTCCGGATTGAGCGATTCATCGCTGTCGATGGTGACGCGCACACGCTCCGGGTTGGCAAAGAGATCGCCGGCCCAGGTGTCGTCGATACGATCGCCCACCCGATCGGCCACGCCACAGCCGCAGAGCGCCAAAGTCAAAAGAAAAATTCCCAGATTGCGCACGAAGATCGTCATCGCCGAACTCTTTTCGTCATTTGTCTGGCACATTTCGACCCAGTCGCGAAGCAAGTACGCGAATACCGACCGTCGAACCGTGATGCCCAGGATTGTTTCATGCAGGGCACACCCTAACCGATTTAAACGCTATAATCGCGCCGAATTTAACATTCGCTTACGTCCACCAAAAGCTTGGGGTTATACATGAAAGCACGATCCCTTAAAACGCTTCCCCTCCTCGGCTGCCTGCTCTTGACGGCCTGCGCGGGCGGCCCCGACACCCGGGTCGACTACGTCAAGACCCGCGAGAGATTCCAGGGAGTAGTGCCCTGCGTCGACTGCCGCGGCATCGACACCGACCTGGTCATCCAGCGCAACGCCGTCACCGGCAGCCCCGAAGGGTTCTACCTGCACGAGGTGAAAATCGACGCGCCCGGCGGCGAGCGCGTCAGCACGAGCTGGGGAAACTGGTCCAGGCATCAAGACGTTAGTGATCCCAGTCGGCGACTCTATGTGCTCCAGCCCGAACTCGGCAGCCCGCGTGTCTACGCCCCGCTCGAGAGCGGAAGCCTGCAGCCACTCGACGCCCGAGGGAACCCGATGGTCGATGACGCGGGCAAAACGGTGACGCTGAGCCCCCTGACGCCCGATCTTTCGCCGCGCGGCGAAACCGGTAAAGCGGGGCGGCACGATTAAGCGACAAGTTGCCACGAAGTGCAATTGGTGATTTGCCATGAAATTTGTAAGAGATATCTTACAAAGGCTATGGCAAATCTCTGTACGAGAAAGCCGTCGGAATCTGGTAAAGTCTCGTTACGATATCCTTCAGCCGCCGATATCGCTCGACTGTTTGGCATCGAGACGGCCGCTATCGTCTCGAGTCGAATCGTCAGTTGATAATCACGGGTTCACCCGACAACGCTGCCGCTTTTATCAGGGACCGAGCATGACCCAGTCATTCGACGTTGATGGATTCATCCGCTCACGCAAGCAGACGCGCGTGGTGTCGGATCTGCTCAAGGCCCAGGCGGCGGATTACCTGGCGACGCTCGCGCCGCTGGTAAGGCCTCAGCCGCTGTTCGGGGAGTATCTGCAGGGGGCGCCTCGCGGGAGTGGCCGCGAGACACAGCACCACTTCAAGGAGTTCCGCACCCTGTTCGACGCGCATGCGGGCGAACGCCCCTTCAACCTGCTCAACGAGCTCGAGGTGCCGCTCAATATCATCAACTCGACGCCGGAACTGTTTCCGCTGGAGTACGACCATGCGTTGAGCGATGGCGGCATGGTCCGCGTCACCAGCCCGGTGCGCTGGGTCGTGGGATACGCCTCGTTCGACCTGAGCCGGTTCCGCCAGGTGGTCGCCGATCCCAACCGCAGCGGCTCCGAACTTCACCGTTTCGTGCTCCACTACCTGATGCTGTTCCACTGTTTCAGCCGCGCCGGCGGGCTGGGCCGCCTGTTCAAGGGCCTGCGCTTCCCGATCAGCTTCCAGTGTCTGGACGACTTCGGCGACCTGCCCTTCTGCGTCATCAGTTCGCCGGTGACCTCGACGCTGCCCGACGACGGTGTCATCCGCCACAGCACCGAAATCTCCGGCAGCCGCAACTTCGAGGAGCTGATCTCCGAGGAAGCGATCGGCGCGATGCGCGACGAACTTCGCGAACGGCTGGTCGCCGCGGTCCGCGACGCTCCCTCGCACTGACCGCTCGCCAGGGTTTCGCTGCTCCACGATCCCGCCATCCCGAGGAAGGACGACTTCAATGGCCAAGAAAGAAAGCACTCAACACAAGCTCTCCCGCGTGCGGGCACCGCGCGTGCACCTCACCTACGACGTCGAGATCGGCGACAGTATCGAGAAGAAGGAGCTGCCGTTCGTGGTCGGCGTGATGGGCGACTACTCCGGCAACCCGCTCGAGCCGCTGCCCCGCCTGAAGGACCGCAAGTTCGTCCACGTCGACCGCGACAACTTCGACAGCGTGATGAAAGGCGTCAGGCCGCGTCTGAGCTACCGGGTCGACAACACCCTGGCCAACGACGGCTCGCAACTGCCGGTGGAACTCAACTTCAAGCGCATGGAGGACTTCGAGCCGCAGGAGGTGGTACGCCAGGTCGAGCCTCTGCGCAAGCTGCTCGAGGTGCGCAACAAGCTGGCCGACCTGCGCAACAAGATGGGCGGCAACGACAAGCTCGAGGAGCTGTTGATGGACGTTCTGCAGAACACCGACAAGCTCAATGCACTGGGTGAGGAGCTCGGCCGCGAAGCCGCCGCCCAGCCTCAGGACGAGAAGCAATAACAGGAGTCTTCCATGGCCGAGAATCAGACCGATAACCCGTCGCAGAACGAATCCCAGGAAGTCTTCGCCCCCGAGACTTCGCTGCTCGACAGCATCATTTCCGAGAGCCGTGTGGCCCGCTCGGAAACCGAGCGCACCCGCACCCGCGACCTGATCGACGAACTGGTCAACCAGGTGCTCGAGGGCGAAGTCACGCCGAGCAAGGACCTTATCGCCGTGCTCGACTCGCGCATCGCCGAAATCGACTCGCTGCTCTCCGACCAGATGAACGAGATCATGCACGCCAGCGAGTTCCAGCAGCTCGAGGCATCCTGGCGCGGGCTCAAGTACCTGACCGAGCAGACCGAGACCGGCACCAACCTGAAGATCCACATGTTGAACGCGTCCAAGAAGGACCTGGTCAAGGATCTCAAGTCGGCCTCCGAGTTCGACCAGAGCGCGCTGTTCAAGAAGGTCTACGAGGAAGAGTACGGGACCTTCGGCGGCGCCCCCTTCGGCATGCTGATCGGCGACTACGAGTTCGGCCGCCATCCGCAGGACATGTACCTGCTGGAACAGGTCTCGCATGTCGCCGCCGCGGCCCACGCGCCCTTCATCTCCTCGGCCTCGCCGGAGCTGTTCGGCTGGGACGCCTTCACCGACATGACCGGCCCGCGGGACCTGGCCAAGATCTTCGACACCGTCGAATACGCCAAGTGGAAGTCCTTCCGCAACTCGGAGGACGCCCGCTACGTCGGCCTCACCCTGCCCCACGTGCTCGGCCGCCTGCCCTATGGCGAGGAGACCACGCCGGTCGAGGAGTTCAACTTCACCGAGAACGTCGACGGCCGCGACCACCACAAGTACCTGTGGATGAACGCCGCCTACGCCATGGGCGCGCGCGTCACCGATGCCTTTGCCAAATACGGCTGGTGCGTGGCCATCCGCGGTGTCGAGGGCGGCGGCCTGGTCGAGGACCTGCCGACCCACACCTTCAAGACCGACGACGGCGAAGTGGCGCTCAAGTGCCCCACCGAGATCTCGATCACCGACCGTCGCGAGAAGGAGCTGTCGGACCTCGGCTTCATCCCGCTGGTGCACTGCAAGGGCACCGACTACGCCGCCTTCTTCGGCACCCAGTCGGCCCAGCTGCCGAAGCAGTACAACACCGACGTGGCCAATGCCAACGCCCGGCTGTCGTCGCAGCTGCAGTACATCTTCGCCACCTCGCGCATCGCCCACTTCATGAAGGCGATCATGCGCGACAAGGTGGGCAGCTTCGCGTCCCGCCAGAACGTCGAGGACTACCTCAACGAATGGCTCTCGCAGTACGTGCTGCTGGACGACAACGCCGGCCAGGAAGCCAAGGCCAAGTACCCGCTGCGCGAGGCGCGCGTGGAAGTCGCCGAGGTGCCCGGCAAGCCCGGCTCCTACAAGGCCGTCACTTTCCTGCGCCCGCACTACCAGCTAGACGAGCTGACCGCGTCACTGCGCCTGGTGTCGGAACTGCCGCAGTCGACTCGCGGTTCCTGAACCGAGCGGCGATTCGGCGGGCACCGGCAAGCGGCCGGTGCCCGCCGCACGAACGATCACGGAGTGTCGCCAGATGAGCGAGCCCTTGCAGATGGTGCCGACGCTTCTCGACCGTCTTCTCGACGACGAGCCGCAGCACACCACCGAGAGTCGTCCCGGGCACCGCTGCTCGGTGAACGAGTACAAGGCCAGCGTGGTTCGCGACCTGGAATTGCTGGTCAATACCCGGCGCGAGCTGGTCGCCGGCGAGCTCGATGCCTGGCCGACCCTGCAGGACACCCTGCTCGACTATGGCCTGCCCGACTTCATCAGCCGCGGCGTGCGCAGCAGCGACGATCGACGCCTCATCCAGCGTCAGTTGGAGCGCACCATCGAGCATGGCGACAAGCGCTTCAGCAGCGTTCGCGTCCAGTTGCTCAACCCCGACGATGGCCACGACCGGATCCTGCAGTTCCGCATCGAAGCGGTGCTCTCGCTCAGCGAAGTGAGTCAGCACGTTGCCTTCGATGCCGTATTGCAAGTCAATACCCGACAGTACAAGGTGCACAATCTAACCTGATGCTCGACGACCTGCTGCCCTACTACGAGAAGGAACTCTCGCACCTGCGCTTTCTGGGTCAGGAGTTCGCAAGCCGATATCCCAAGATCGCCTCGCGGCTGCTGCTCGAAGGCGACGACTGCGAGGATCCGCACGCCGAGCGCATGATCGAGGCGTTCGCGTTTCTCAGCGCGCGCGTGCACAAGAAGCTCGACGACGATTTCCCCGAGATCGTCGAGGCGTTCCTGGACGTGCTCTACCCGCACTATCTGCGGCCAACCCCGGCGCTGTCGATCGTCGAGTTCGACCCTGGCCCGCAGACCTCGCTGACCGGACGCTACCACCTGCCGCGCCACACCATGCTGCACTCGCGGCCGATCGAAGACTCGTTCTGCCGCTTCCGCACCTGCTACCCGGTCGATGTGTGGCCGATCGCCCTGACCGGCGCCGAACTGACACGCCTGGAACGTTCGTCGTTCAACGCCCACGGCAACGACAACGTGGCCCAGCTGACGCTGGCGCTGGAGAGCCTGGGCAATACCGATTTCGGCAAGCTGGAACTGGACCGGCTGCGTTTCTTCCTGGACGGCGAAGGCAGTCTGATGCATCCGCTCTACGAGCTGCTGTTCAACAACGTCGCGCGCATCTCGGTGAGTTTCGTCGACGCCGGCCAGCGCCGCGAGATCAGGCTGGCGCCCGATGCCATCGCTCCTGTCGGCTTTGGCCACGACGAGGGCTTGATCGACTACTCGGAACGCTCTTTCCTGGGCTACCGGCTGCTCCACGAATACTTCACCTTCCCCGAGAAGTTCCTGTTCTTCGATCTCGAGGGACTGGCACGTCCGCTGGCCGGCAAGGCGGTGACCCAGCTCCAGCTGCACTTCCTGTTTAGCGACTACGACCAGCACGAGCGGCTGGCGCGCCTGGCCCAGACCATCGGGCGCCACAATTTCCGGCTCGGCTGCACCCCGGTGGTCAACCTGTTCCCGCAACAGGCCGAACCGATCAAGCTCAGCCACACGCGCCACGAATACCCGGTAGTGCCGGATGTGCGCCATGCGCGCTCGACCGAGATCGTCTCGATCGACGACGTCACCCGGGTGATCCGCACCGCCAGTCGCGACGAAGTCGCTCCCTGCCTGCCGTTCTTCGAGCCGCGGGACAGCGACAAGCAGGCGCGGCAGAGTTACTGGATCGCTCGCCGCGTGGCCTCGGAGGACGCCCGCGACCCGGGGACCGAGATGCGCCTGCGCGTGGTCGACCGCGAGCTGGGGCTGCTCGACGGCAGCAGCGATACCCTCAGCCTCAAGCTCACCTGCAGCAACCGCGACCTCCCGCAGTTGATGACCTTCGGCGATCCCCGGGGCGACTTCACCCTCGACCGCGAGCAGGTCGTGCAGCGCATCCGCTGCCTGCGAAAGCCCACGCCATCGATCCGCCCCCCCATGGGCAAGGGCGTGATATGGCGGCTGATCTCGCATTTGTCGCTCAACCATCTGTCGCTGGTTTCGGACGGTCGCGAGGCGTTGATGGAGCTGCTGTCGCTCTACAACTACCGTCAGGCCTCGGCGATCCGCAAGCAGATCAACGGCCTCGCCGCCATCCACAGCGAGCCGGTGATGACGCGTATCGGCCATCCGCGTCCTGCCTTCGTGCGCGGCACCGGCATCACGCTGGAGTTCGACGAGAGTCAGTTCACCGGCAGCGGCATCTATCTGTTCGGCATGGTACTGGACCACTTCTTCGGCCAGTACTGCAGCCTCAACAGTTTCACCCAGCTCACCCTTCGCTCCCGGCAGCGTGAACAGCGAGTCGCCCAATGGCAGCCAAGAACCGGTACTCAGCCCCTGGTCTGATCGACCAGGCCCGTGCGGAACCCTGGCGATTCGGCTTCTTTCAGCTGGTGCGCCTGCTACGGCTGCACTACAGCCGAACCGGGCGCATCGACCCCGAAAACCGTCCGCACCAGGATCCGCTGCGCTTTCGTTCGCTGCTGTCGCTGAACTTTCCGCCCAGCGAGATCAGCGACCTCAGCTTCGAGAGCGACAAGACCCGCTCCGCCAATGGCGACCCGCTGAGCGAGATCCAGGTCACCTTCATGGGACTGGTGGGGCCCTCCGGGGTCCTGCCCCGCCCCTATACCGAGCTGCTGATCAACCGCCACATCGAGAAGCGCGATGACGCTGCCCACGCGTTCATGGACGTGTTCTCGCACCGCATGACGGCGCTTTTCTACGAGGCGTGGCAGAAGTACCGCTTCCACATCGAGTACGAACGCAAGGGCAGCGCCGACTTCGAGGACTGGCTGCTGCACCTGGTCGGGTTCACGCCGACGACGCGAGCCCAGCGACTCGACCGCGAGGACGACCCCGCTTCGCTGCGCCGCAATCTGTTCAACTGGTTTTCCGGGCTCTGGACCCAGCGCCCTCGTAACGCCGGCAATCTCGAGGCGATTCTGGAATACACCTTCCAGTTGCCTTGCCACGTGAAGCCCTTCACCGGCCGCTGGATACGCCTCGACCCCGCGCAGTACACCAGACTCGGCCAGGCCAACGCCAGGCTCGGCGAGAGCGCCATCGCGGGCACGCGGGTACGCGACTACCAGTCTGCGTTCCGGATCTCGTTCGGACCGCTGAATCTGGAGGCTTACCGCTCGCTGCTGCCGGAAACCGCCGCCCATCGGAAATTGCTGAAGCTGGTGCGCTTCTACGCCGGCATCGAACTCGACTTCGAGATCGAACTGATCCTCGACAAGCGCAGCACCCCCGCGCCCCAGTTGGGCAGGAACGGCAATCTCAGCCTGGGGCGGCTGGGTTGGCTCAACCCCACCGACCGACCGGCCGCCTCCCACGGCCATGCACTCTTCGACATTCCCTACGACGGAGCCACGGCGTGAGTCTCAAATCCCTCTTCGACAAGCTCAACGATCCCTGCCGCGAGGCCACCGAAGGCGCAGCGGCACTCTGCCTGGCCGAGCGTCAGTACGAGGTGGACATCGAGCACCTGCTGATCAAGCTGCTCGACAGCGACGACAACGACGTGTTGCGCATCGCCCGGCATTACGACGTCGTCCTCGACCGGCTGGCCTCGCAACTCGAGGAGACGATCGCCACCTTCAAGACCGGCAATACCCGCACGCCCGCGCTTTCGCCCCGTATCACCCGGCTGATCGAACGTGCCTGGGTGGTCGCCTCGATCGATCATGGCGAGGCGCAGATCCGCAGCGGCCACCTGCTGCTGGCGCTGTTGAAGGACGACGAGCTCCGCCGGGTCGTGATCGACGGCGCCCGGGAGCTCGAGCGCATCAACGTCGACGACCTGCAGGCGCATCTCGACGATCTGATCGGCGGCAGCAGCGAAGACCAGTACGTGCGTCCATTGGGCGAAGACGCGAACGGTAGAGGCCAGAGCGCTGGCCAGCCATCGGACGCCAGGCCGGGCGGCCATCGCTCCGGCAAGAGCAAGACCCCGGCGCTGGACCAGTACACCATCGACCTGACCGGCAACGCCCGCGCCGGCCGCATCGATCCGGTGCTCGGTCGCGAGGAGGAGGTCCGCCAGATGGTGGATATCCTCACCCGCCGGCGTCAGAACAATCCGATCCTCACCGGCGAGGCCGGGGTCGGCAAGACCGCGGTCGTCGAGGGTCTGGCTCTGCGCATCGTCGACGGCGACGTGCCCCCGCCGCTCGCCAACGTTGAGCTGCGCACGCTCGATCTCGGCCTTCTCCAGGCCGGCGCCGGGGTCAAGGGCGAGTTCGAGAATCGCCTCAAGAACGTGCTCGAGGAGACCAGGCGCAGCCTGCACCCGATCATCCTGTTCGTCGACGAGGCGCACACCCTGATCGGCAGTGGCGGCCAGGCCGGCCAGGGCGACGCCGCCAACCTGCTCAAGCCGGCGCTGGCGCGCGGCGAACTGCGCACCATCGCCGCCACCACCTGGGCGGAGTACAAGAAGTACTTCGAGAAGGACGCCGCCCTGGCCCGCCGCTTCCAGGTGGTCAAGGTCGAGGAGCCCGCCGAGCCGGTGGCCATCAATATGCTGCGCGGCCTGAACGAGCGCATGCAGGACCACCACAAGGTGACCATTCTCGACGACGCCATCGTCCAGGCCGTACGTCTGTCGCACCGCTACATCACCGGCCGCCAGTTGCCGGACAAGGCGGTCAGCGTGCTCGACACCGCCTGCGCCCGGGTTGCCCTCGCGCAATCCTCGCAGCCGGCGGCGCTGGAGGACGCCCACCGTCGCGTCGACAACCTCAACAGCGAGATTGCCATCCTCCAGCGCGAACAGCGTGAAGGCAGCGATCACGCCGAAACGCTGGCCGCACTCGACGAACAGCTTACCGCGACCCGCAGCGAGATCGACGACCTGAGCGCACGCTGGGAGCGTGAGCAGGAGATCGTGACGCGTCTCAAAGGATTGGAAGCGGAACGGGAAGCCATCGAGGCCGGTCAGCAAAGCGGCGATGCCGACGCGCTGAGCCGACAGATCGGCGAAGTCCGTCGCGAACTGGCCGAGGTCCAGGGCGAACATTCACTGGTGCACGGCCATGTCGACGGCAACGTGATCGCCGAGGTGATCTCCAACTGGACCGGCATCCCGCTGGGCAAGATGATGCGCGACGAGATCGCCACCGTGCAGCGCCTGCCCGAACTGCTCGGCGAGCGCGTGCTGGGCCAGGATCATGCGCTGGCCGAGATCGGCAAGCGCATCGCCATATCGCGGGCGCGGATGGAGGACCCCGACAAGCCGATCGGGGTCTTCCTGCTGCTCGGCCCCAGCGGCGTGGGCAAGACCGAAACCGCACTGTCGCTGGCCGATACGCTCTACGGCGGCGAGCGCAACGTCATCACCATCAACATGTCCGAGTACCAGGAAGCGCATACCGTTTCCAGTCTCAAGGGCTCGCCTCCCGGTTACGTCGGCTACGGCGAAGGCGGCGTGCTGACCGAGGCCGTGCGCCGCAAGCCTTACAGCGTGGTTCTTCTGGACGAGGTCGAGAAAGCGCACCCGGATGTGCTGGAACTGTTCTTCCAGGTGTTCGACAAGGGGGTGCTGGACGACGGCGAAGGTCGCGAGATCAACTTCCGCAATACCGTGATCCTGCTCACTTCCAACGTCGGCACCGACGACATCATGCCGCAGTGCCTGGGCGCCGAGTCCCTGCCCGCTCCGGATGCGATCGTCGAAAGCCTGCGCGACCGGCTCAACGCCGTGTTCAAGCCGGCGTTTTTGGGCCGCTTGAACATCATTCCCTACTACCCGGTGCAGAAGGAGATTCTGCACAACATCGTTCGGCTCAAGCTCGACCGCATCAAGCACCGCTTCGAATACAACCACCGCGCCGACTTCGAGTACGACCCGGCGATCGTCGAAGCCATCGCCGAGCGCTGCACCGACAGCGACAGCGGCGCGCGCAATATCGACAACATCCTCTCCGGCAGCCTGATGCCGACCATCGCCACGCAGGTGCTGGACCGCATGGCCAGCGGTGAATCCATCGAACAACTCACGGTCAGCCTCGACGCTCAGGGGGAGTTCGCATATGCCCTGCGCTGAGACCAAACCGCACCTAGCGAAAAAGCCAACGAGGTAGAGTCATGGCAGATTTATCAACGCTGGACAGTTTACTGGACACCTTCGACATCGACCTGTCGCAGTCGCAGCGTCTGCTGACCCTCGAGGTCGCCGGGGCGCGGCTGGTGCCCCACCGGCTGGTGGGCGAGGAGCGCGTCAGCGCGCCGTTCACCTACACCCTCGACTGCATCTCCCAGCAGAACGATCTCGAGCTCAAGACGCTGCTGGCCCAGCCGGCCCGGCTGGCGATCCTGCAGGCCGACGGCCGCTACCGTCGCCTGCACGGGCTGGTCTCCGAGGCGGCGCTGCTGGGCGAGGATGGCGGGGTCACCTACTACCAGCTCACCCTGGTGCCGTGGCTCAAGATGCTCGAACTGGGCCGCGACAGCCGCATCTTCCAGGACCGCTCGGTGGTCGATGTGCTCACCGCCGTGTTCGACGGTCATGAACTGGCCAGGGGCCGCTACCGCTTCGACCTGCGTCGCGACTACCCCGCGCGCAGCTACTGCGTGCAGTATCGCGAGAGCGATCTGAACTTCATCAGCCGCCTCTGCGAGGAGGAAGGCCTCTGGTGGTACGCCGAGTTTGCCGGTGAAGACGATGACTTCGACGGCCACCGCATCGTCTTCACCGACGACGTCGACACCTGCCAGCCGGTCTCGCCCCAGGCAATTCGCTTCCACCGCCAGGACGCCACCGAGCGTGAGGATGCGCTGACCCGCTGGGGCGGCGTGCGCACCCAGCAGCCCACCCGGGTCAGCGTCGGCACCTTCGACTACAAGCAGCCCTCGCTCACCAAGCGCACCGGGCTGGATACGCTCAGCGACCAGGGCAACCTGCCGCAAACCGAGGTCTACGACTACGCCGGCGAGTACTACTACCACGGCTTCGAGCGCGGCGAACGCCTCACCGAGAACCGCCTCGAGGCCCACGAGTCCCTGGCCAAGCGCTTTCGCGGCAGCGGCGGCGCCCGCCAGCTCCAGGCCGGGCGCTGGTTCGAGCTCAGCCAGCACCCCTTGCACGACACCGGTGGCGAAGAAGAACGCCAGTTCCTGCTGCTGGGCGTCACCGTCCACGCCGAGAACGCGCTGCCGGTTTCGGCCCAGCTCCAGGCGCTGCCCGGCAGCCTGCAGCCGCAGATCGATGCCGCCAAGAAGGCGCACGGTCTCGAGGCAGAAACGGCCGATCCCACCGGTGAACGCCTTGCGGGCCGTCTCAAGGACTATGCCACCGGCGGCACCGGCCACTTTCTGGTCGATCTTGAGGCCCAGCGCCGCACCCAGCCCTATCGCCACCCGCTGACCCATCAGCGTCCGGTGATCGGCGGCCCGCAGACCGCCACCGTGGTCGGCCCCGCCAATGAGGAGATCCACACCGACCCCCTCAACCGCGTGCGGGTGCAGTTCCACTGGGACCGTCAGGGGCAGAGCGACGAGAATTCCAGCGTCTGGCTGCGGGTCTCCCAGCCCAACGCCGGCGCCGGCTGGGGCAGTGTGTTCGTGCCGCGGATCGGTCAGGAAGTCCTCGTCGACTTCCTCGAGGGTGACGCCGACCGCCCGCTGATCACCGGCCGGGTCTACAACGGCGAGCAGACCCCCGACTGGCACAGCCACGGCCTGCTCTCCGGGTTCAAGAGCAAGACCTATCGCGGCAGCAAGTACAACGAACTCGTCTTCGACGACGCCACCGACCAGGAGCGGGTGCGTCTCAACTCCGAAGCCGAGAAGAGCCAGCTCAACCTCGGCTACCTGATCCACCAGACCGGCAATACCCGAGGCGCCTTCCGTGGCACCGGGTTCGAACTGCGCAGCGACGCCTATGGCGCCATCCGCGCCAACCAGGGGCTGTACCTCACCAGCTGGGGCCAGCTCGGCGCCAGCGGCGACCAGCTCGACCTCACCCCGGCGAAGCAGCAGCTCGACAGCGCCTACAACCTCACCGACAGCCTCAGCCAGAGCGCGGCGGACCATAACGCCGACGCCCTCGACAGCCGGACGAATCTCAGGCAGGCCGGGGATGACGCCGACGACACCTACGGCGACAGCGAGCAGCTCACGGATGCCGACCAGAGCAACGCCCGCGGCGCCTCCGACAGCGGCGGTCGGGGCCAGGCCGCGCGCATGAAAGCGCCCTGGCTGCACCTGGCCTCGCCGGCCGGCATCACGGCGAGCACCCCCGAGTCGACCCACCTGGCCCAGGGCCGTTCGCTGAGCGTTTCCAGCGGCGAGGACGTCAACATCGCCACCGGCAGGAGCCTGGTGGCGTCGATCTCGGAGAAGCTCTCTCTGTTCGTGCAGAAGGCCGGCATCAAGCTGTTCGCGGCGCGGGGCAAGGTCGAGGTCCAGGCCCAGAGCGATGCCATGGAATTGACCGCCGAAAAGGACGTCAAGATCACCTCCACCGAGGGGCGAGTCGAGATCAACGCCGCCAACGGCATCCTGTTGCACAGCGGTGGCGGCTATATCCGCATCGAAGGCGGCAACATCGACGTCCACGGCCCGGGCAAGATCGATATCAAGGGCGCGCAGCACCAGTTCGGCGGGCCGACGAGCCTGGACGTGGCGATGCCCGAGTTGCCGGAGGGAGAGTGCGAAAAGCAGTTCGCGGGCGCCGATAAATCGTCTTCAGGCAGCACGCCCGTGGGAGGCTGACCCATGTCGGCAATGAGGGAGCCATCTCCGGCTCGCATGCACGACACCAGTCTAACGGCGGCGTCGTTGCGCGAATTCGACTATGCCGTGATCAATCCCTTGGTCGTGCACGAACGTGACTGGCGCGATCTGCCTGTTCGGGCGCTGGAAACGTCGCCCGCACCCGCGCGGGCGCATCGCCTACCACAGCTCGTCGAGCTTCACGCGTTGCCCGATGAGACGTGCGAGGACCTTATCGACCGTACCCGGCGCTATCGCAAGCGTGGGGCCTTGTTCTTCTCGGCGTTGATGATGGGAAAAGCCGATATTAAGCATACGACCCATCACCTACGTCGCCAGCTATTGCAGCGGCGTCCTGATGATCGCCAATATCACTGGTTCCGCTATTACGATCCTCTCGTCTTCCGCCATCTGGCGTGGTTGTTGAAGCCGACGCAGCTGGCCCGGCTGATGGGGCCTCTCGATCAATGGTCGTGGTTCGATGTGCAGGGGCGGTCTTATGCCTTGCAACGCCCTGACGTCACGACATCCATCGATTGGATGGAACTGACTCGCGCTCAATGGACCAGCATCGATCGCTTCGCGGACCTGAACCGGAGCCTACGTCGTCTGGCCACGCTGGCGCCCGACTGGCCGCAGGACGCGCCCCACTGTCAGTGGCTGGATGACACCCTGCGGCATGCACAACGCTCGGTTCTATCGCTTGAGGATCAGCCGACGCTTGCAGAAAGAGCAGCTATGCACCTGCCGGATCTTGCCGGGCAGGACCTGGTGAGTCGATTCATGACACTGGCCACGCGGCGCTTTTCCGATGTTAGCGGTCACCTGGACGCATTGAGTGAAACCGAATGGAACACCCTCATTTCAGACTTAAGGAACGGACATGAGTAGTGCCAATAGTCCACGCCCCGATTGCAGCTTCTGTGGTGGTGGCGGCCTGCCGATCCTGCCCGTGCGCTATGCCGTGGCGCGTAGCGATGATGTCAGCCTCAAAGCCCCTGATTTGCCGTCGGATCTACAGGATGATGCCGTCTCGCAGATTGCGCTGTCGGGGGGCCAGCACTACACGCTGAGGCTGCTGCGAGAAGGCTTTCTGTATGTCTTCAACGCGGCTCGTGGACGCTGGCAAGGCTACTACGTGACCGATGAAGGCTTTCTCAGTCGCTACATCGATGTCACCAATGACGAGCTGCTGGCGCTCGATCCCGACTCGCCGGGACCGCTCGATGCCGATATCAATGCGTCGGTGGAAGATGAGGAATTCCCGTGTCGCGCCAACCCCGATCACGTCTATCCGGGACGCTGCATCACGGTACCCGCGGCCCAGGATGCTCAAGATATTTATCTGGCCTTCTCGGACGACCGCTGGACCAAACGCGTGTGGAAAGAGCACGCCTCCAACACGAATGGTCGGCGTGACACCATGCGCAAACTTTCCCTGCCGCAATGGAAACGCGGCTCGGCGGACTATGCCCGCCCGCTCGGTGAACTGGGAGAGCTTGTGGCTGAAGCCAATTTCCCTTGGGTACGACGTCGATCGCGGGACGCTGGTGACAGCGACGCGGCACAGACCACGGAAGTGAGCGCGTTGAGCCACAGCCTGGCACCCGTCAACGGGATTCGGGACGACGTCGACGGGTTCATCGATTGGTCACAGCGACAAGCCGAGCCAAGTGAAATGACGCCGGCGCTGTTCGTCCTCGACGACCCGGCCGGTGTCACCAGTGATCTCGCCGCGCTACTCGAGGCCCGCGAGCAAGAGTTCAACGAACAGGAAGCCATCAAGCGTCCCTTCGTCACAGCGGGTGTCGTCAATGCCCTGCGCGATGGGTTTCGGGAGCGGGCGCGGCAGCAACGGGCCAACGAGATCGTAGAAAACCAGCTCAAGGAAACCTACTATGGGGCGGATAAGACCGGCGGGCATCCGGGGTTTGAGCACAGCATCAAGGCCAGTTTCGAGCGCCGGCAGAAAGAAGACCCCGCTTTCCGGCAGGAGGTCGAGGCCTTTCGACGGGAGACGCTTCGAGGCATCAGCGAGGAGGAACTCGAAGAGGCCGCCGACGACGCCTGGGGCAAGTATGGCGACAAGCTCCGCCCCGGCGAGCCCGACGCCTGGATGGAAAATACCTATCGCACGCAGTTGTCAGCATACGACAAAGACAACATGCGACCACTGGCTTCAGCCTATGTGGGCTGGTTGACCGGCAATCCGCTGCTGATCTACCTCAACAGCCGGTTCGATGACGATAACGTCGAATCGGGTATCAATTTCGTCTCCGTTATCTCCTTCGTGCTGCTGGGTACCCAGAGCTACGCGCCTGCGTTCAAGCAGTATGTCGAATGGCTGTCGGCGAGCGAAATCGACAATAGCAACCTGCTTTTGCGGGGAATGGGGCTGAACCAGAAGACCTTGATTGAGCAAATCATGGCGGCGAGCGACGCCAATTTTGGCGAACCGGGCAACAACCCCGCCACCCTGCCCTGGGGGACAGTGATTGCCACTTATCTCGGGCTGACGGAAGATTATCCCGACGAGGTTGCCTCGCCCGCCAGAATGCTCGGCCATGTGCTGGGGCCGATGCAAAGTGCCGTGGGGGGCGACCAGACGCCGGCGCCGTTCCTGGTGACATTGGGGATGATCTCCGGCCGCTCGATTCAGATCACCCAAGCCAGCGTGACATTCGAGGAAGCCCTATCCCGAACGCGCGAGCCTCTCAAGCTGATCCAACCCGACTGGGGCGAGAGCGAGCTGCGCCAGTTCCAGCAGAAGGTTCGGGTAGAGACGCGCTCGCTCATTGCGGTCAATGGGGACCCCCCGGTGACCTTCGATATACGCCAGATAGACCTCACTCCACTCGAGGACTTTATGGCTGAGACGTCTTCGCCATCCAGGGCTATCAGTCTGACGGGACGAGAAAAACTGGAGTTTTCGGCGGGTATCGTGGGGGTAGCGCTGGCATATGTCAGTCTGAACGATCAGCTCGGCAAGATGAACGGCATTCTGGACGCGGGGCTCCGCGCCCAAGGGCGTCTACTCGGTATGGGGCTCGCCCTGGCCGGCGGTGCCGCCGAGCTGGTTGGCAAAACGCTGGAGCATGCCCGTGGCGTGTTCTTCGCTGAGGCACGTTTTGTAGGTACGCAGCGTACACTTCTGGCCGCCGGACGATTCCTTGGGTTGGCAGGCGGTGTCATCTTGGGAGCGATAGATATATGGGAGGGAGTCGATAAATTAAGGGCGGACAAGCTAGTGATCGGGAGACTATATATAGCTTCTGGCTTGTTCACGACCATTGCCAGCTTCTCTATATTTTTCGCCAGCATCGGCTCCGCTGCCAGAATGGCTGGGAGCACGATTCTATTGGCGAGACTAGCGGTAGCGTTATGGTGGACAGGGCTCATACTCGGCATTGTCGCCATCGCGGCCTCAGTCGCTATCTGGTACTTCACTGAGAATGACCTGCAGGAGTGGTTGGCGGAGGGTGCTTTTGGCGAGCGCGGTGACCCGGGTCCGGGTAGTGTCAGATTAGAAGCCGAGTTACAGCGCCTCGAAGCCATGGCCCATAAGGAAGGATGATATGCAATCGACGACTGCCAAAGATCTTTACAACCTATTGATCAGGGCAAACTGGGGATTCTCCAGTACTATGTCTCGCTCGAGAGGGTTTGAAGCGAAAACCCAAGTACTCGACAAGAAGCAAGCACCAAATAAAGTTGAGTCATCTCGGTTTAACGACTCGATAATTGCAACCAATTCGAGCTATATTGAAGTAGTTGATTCAGGAGGGCGTCTGCGAGGCGTCGCCTCTTTTTTTGGTCTAATAGGTGCAATCCCTTTTTTGACAGGATTTGGAGCTCTGTTTTTTAGCCTCTTCGATGATGGTGGTAGCCTCCCACTGGTTGTGCACATATTTACATGGCTGGCCATACTAACAGGAGTATTCATAGGATTTCCTATACTAAACGCTCTAGTTCGCTGGGACATGTTCCGAAAAACTCATTACCCAATGCGCTTCAATCGTCATGATCGCAAGGTCTATGCTTGGTCTCAGGATATGGGCGTGGTCACCATGAACTGGGACGATATTCAGTTCTACACGAGCCAATCGACAGCATCAGAAGATCGCCGAGGTTTGGCACGCGATGAAATCCGTGGCTACGTAAAAGATCGCGCGGGCAACATGCTTTATCACCTGGTATTTTTCAAGTACCAAGGTAGAAAGAACATGCAGGGCGCGCTGGAAATCTGGGAGCTGGTGCGTCGCTATATGGAAGAACCCGACGGCCATATTCAGGCCTACCAAGTGAATCAGCGCCTACTGGATCTGGATGGTAAGCGAGAGAGTTTCATTAATTCCTTAGTCCAAGCCACACGGTTTATCGCGGATAGCCCCATCATGGCCGCGGTCATAGCCCCAATGATCGCATGGGCAGGCACCGGCCGGATCATCGCCAAGTGGACCTGCCGCGTGCCTCGTTGGCCCGAGTGGGTCGAGGAAAAGTGTCGGGTTGATCCGAACGACCCTTACGTGCGTAATCGCCACAACGAGCGCCCGCTGACCGCAAAGGAAATCCTCTGGCCGCTGTTCTGCTACCTACTTGGCTGGGCAGAGGTGCTGGCAATTTTGTACTTCTGCTTCCGGGGATATTTTTGAAATTATAGAGCGATGATGGAGCCAAAGACATCGGCATCGGCCTATGCGAGCTGGCTGACCGGCAATCCGCTGCTGATCTACCTCAACAGCCGATTCGATGATGCGAATGTAGAATCGGGTATCAATTTCGTCTCCGTTATCTCCTTCGTACTGCTGGGCACCCAGAGCTACGCGCCTGCGTTCAAGCAGTATGTCGAATGGCTATCGGCGAGCGAAATCGACAATAGCAACCTGCTTTTGCGGGGAATGGGGCTGAACCAGAAGACCTTGATTGAGCAAATCATGGCGGCGAGCGACGCCAATTTTGGCGAACCGGGCAACAACCCCGCCACCCTGCCCTGGGGGACATTGATTGCCACTTATCTCGGGCTGACGGAAGATTATCCCGACGAGGTTGTTTCGCCTGCCAGAATGCTCGGCCATGTGCTGGGACCGATGCAAAGTGTCGTGGCAAAAGAGCAAAACCCGGCACCACTTCTGCTCACCCTGGGGATGATTTCGGGAAGCTTGATTCAGATCACCCAAGCCAGCGTGACGTTCGAGGAAGTCCTATCCCGAACCCGCGAGCCGCTCAAGCGGATCTACCCCGACTGGGACGAAAGCGAGCTGCGCCAGTTCCAGCAGAAGGTTCGGGTAGAGGCGCGCTCGCTCATCACGGTCAATGGGGAAACCCCGGTGACCTTCGATATACGCCAGATAGACCTCACTCCACTCGAGGACTTTATGGCTGAGACGTCTTCGCCATCCAGGGCTATCAGTCTGACGGGACGAGAAAAACTGGAGTTTTCGGCGGGTATCGTGGGGGTAGCGCTGGCGTATGTCAGCCTGAACGATCAGCTCGGCAAGATGAACGGCATTCTGGACGCGGGGCTCCGCGCCCAGGGGCGTCTACTCGGTATGGGGCTCGCCCTGGCCGGCGGTGCCGCCGAACTGGTGGGCAAGACGCTGGAGCATGGGCGCAGGGTGTTTTTGGCGTCAGATCATCTGCTGGCCGGCTCCAGTAAGTTTTTCCTGAAGCTGGGGGCACGCCTTGGCCTAGCCGGTGGTCTGATCCTCGGGGCCATGGACATTTGGGAGGGTGTTGAAAAAATCGGTGAAGATGAAATGGTGATTGGGTCTCTATATTTGACCTCTGGCTTCTTTACTGCTACTGCAAGTTTCGTTTTATTTCTGGCCGGTATCGGTTCTGCCGCTTCTGTTGCCGGTAGCACCGGTCTGCTCGCTACTTTGGCGATAACCCTGTGGTGGACTGGGTTAGTGCTCGGCCTTATTGCGCTTGCAGCAGCAGTAAGCATTTTATGGTTTACAGAAAATGACTTGCAGGAGTGGCTGGCCGAATGTGCCTTTGGTGAACGTGGCGAGCCGGGACCTAGTAGTGCCAAGTTGGAATTCGAACTGCGGCGCCTCGAAGCGATGACTCACAAGGAAGAGTGATATGCGATCCACGAATGCCAAGGATCTTTATAACCTGATGATAAAAGCCAATTGGGGCTTTTCCAGTACGATGTCCCGGTCAAGAGGATTTGGGGGGAAGGTACAGTCGTTAGATCGCAAATGCGCATCGAAAGACTGTGAAAAACCACTGTTTAATGATTCGGTGATATCCAGCAACTCTGCTTATGTCGAGATTATTGATTCTGGTAATCGATTAAGGGGCGTTACGTCGTTTTTTGGTCTTATGGGCCTAGCACCGATTTTAGTGGGTATGGGTGCATTGCTCTATGTCCTTTTTTCCAGCAGTGAACGACTTCCTCTAATTGTGCATGTTTTCATATGGCTGGCGATTTTGACCTTCGTGCTTATAGCTGTGCCTTGCCTGAATGCACTTGTGCGTTGGGATATGTTTCGCAAAACCCACTACCCCATGCGCTTCAATCGACGTGATCGCAAGGTCTATGCCTGGTCGCAGGATATGGGTGTGGTTACCATGAACTGGGACGATATACAGTTTTACACCAGCGAAGCGACCAAGTCTCAGGATCGTCGGGGGATGTCACGCGAGGAAATTCGCGGGTTCGTGCGGGATCAGAATGGCAACATGCTTTATCACCTGGTCTTCTTCAAGTACGAAGGCCTCAAGGGCATGCAGGGCGTGCTGGAAATCTGGGAGCTGGTGCGCCGCTACATGGAAGAGCCCGATGGCCATATCCAGGCCTACCAAGTCGATCAGCGCCTGCTGGACCTGGATGGCAAGCGCGAAAGCTTCATCCACTCGCTGATCCAGGCGACTCAGGTGTTGGCTGATAGCCGTGCGGTTCAGCTGATTTTTGCCCCCATGGTCATGTGGGCTGGCACTGGTCGCATCATTGCCAAGTGGACCTGCCGCGTGCCGCGTTGGCCCGAGTGGGTCGAGGAAAAGTGTCGGGTTGATCCGAACGACCCTTACGTGCGTAATCGCCACAACGAGCGCCCGCTGAGCGCGAAGGAAATTCTCTGGCCGCTGTTCTGCTACCTGCTTGGCTGGGCAGAGGTGCTGGCGATTCTGTATTTCTGCTTCAGAGGGTATGTCTGAGGTATCCAGTCGGCGATAGCGGCATGGTAGCGGCGCTATCCATGCTCCACGGCCCGGCGGGCATCATCAACGCGCTGCGCGACGGGTTTCGAGAGACTCGCCAGTCGAGGATGATGCCACCCTCTCACGTTCACCATGGAGATACCCATGCGGGCAGCCCCATGAACGGACGATACCGATCGCACCGAAAATGATCGAAAGCAACTTCGGTGACGGCGAGACCTCGTATAGTGCGCTCATCACTCCCCTCGGATGGCAGGATCATGAACCAAACGCAGGTCTTCGACCGTGCCCTGGTCAACAAGTACGACTTCCCCGGGCCACGCTATACGTCCTACCCGACCGCACCGCAGTTCCACGAGGCCTTCGCGATGGACGATTACCGGCAGGCCGCCGAGACGAGCAACGGCGACCCGTTGCCCAAGCCATTGTCGGTCTATGTCCATATCCCGTTCTGCATGAGCCTGTGCTACTACTGCGCCTGCAACAAGATTATTACCCAGAAGACCGAGAAAGCGGCCGAGTACCTTGATTACCTGAAGCGCGAGATCGCCCTGCAGGCCGAATTGTTCGATGACGACCGTCGGCTTACCCAACTCCACCTGGGCGGTGGTACGCCGACCTACTTTACCGACGAGCAGCTAGCCGAGCTGATGGACGCCTTGCGCCAGGCTTTTCGCTTCGATACCCGTAGCGCCCACGAGTTTTCCGTGGAAGTCGACCCGCGCACGGTCACGCCCGAACGACTTCACGCCCTGCGGCAACTGAGCTTCAACCGCCTGAGCTTCGGGTTGCAGGATTTCGATCCGGACGTGCAGGCCGCCGTCAATCGCATCCAGAGCGAAGACCAGGTCCGCAATCTGGTCGAAGCGGCTCGCGAGGCCGATTTCGATTCGATCAGCGTCGACCTGATCTATGGCCTGCCACTGCAGACCGTGGAGAGCTTCGACGCCACGCTGAGCAAGGTCATCGACATCCGCCCGGACCGCATCGCCGCCTACAGCTATGCCCACCTGCCCAGCCTGTTCAAGGCACAGCGCCTGATCCGCCCCGAGCACATGCCACCGCCGGAGCGCAAGCTGGAACTGCTCGAGTTGACCATTCAACGCCTGACCGCTGCGGGTTACGTCTACATCGGCATGGATCACTTCGCCCTGCCCGATGACGAACTGGCCCAGGCCGCTCGGAACGACACGCTGCAACGCAACTTCCAGGGCTACTCCACGCATGCCGACTGCGACCTGATCGGCCTAGGCGTCTCGGCCATCGGCAAGGTGGCCGACAGCTACAGCCAGAACGTCAAGGAACTGTCCCAGTACTATGCCCGTCTCGATGCCGGCCGCCTGCCGGTCCAGCGCGGCTACCAGCTCAACGACGACGACCGCCTGCGTCGCGAGGTCATCATGGCCCTGATGTGCCATGGCCGTATCGACATGGCCCATTTCGAGCACCGCTACAATATCGAATTCGCCAACTACTTCGCCGACTCGCTGGATCAGCTTTCCGGCCATATCGCCGACGGTCTGGTGGCGATCGAGGGTGGTGAAGTGAGGCTCTTGCCCCGGGGGAAACTGATGATGCGCAGCGTTGCCATGGCCTTCGATGCCTACCTGGGCGAAGGCCAGCGCGGGCTGTTTTCGAGAACCGTGTGACGCCATGGAATACTACTTCCTGGCCCGCGTCGTTCATGTGCTGGCCGTCGTGCTGTGGATCGGTGGCGTGGCGATGGTGACCACCGTCCTGCTGCCGGCGGTGAAGCGCTTCAAGAGCGCAGAGGAGCGCGTGGCATTCTTCGAGAAAGTGGAGGCACGCTTTGCCTGGCAGTCACGCATCACCACCTTGCTGGCGGGGCTCAGCGGTTTCTACATGCTGCATGTACTCGGCTGGCAGCGCCTGTCGATGGTCGATTACTGGTGGATCCATGCCATGATAGCGGTATGGCTGATCTTCACGCTGATGCTGTTCGTGTTCGAGCCGCTGTTCCTGCATCGCTGGTTCGACGCGCGGGCCAGACGCGCTCCCGAGTCCACGTTTCGGCTCGTCCAGGGGCTGCACTGGTTCCTGCTCGTCATCAGTCTGATCACCATCGCGGGGGCGGTGGCCGGCAGCCACGGCTGGTTCTGGCTATGAACATTCAGTACTGAATTGGGAGGTGCCCATGGCTTCGAGGGTTTCGCCACGCCGCCTGGCCTTCCTCTGCCTGGCCTATGGCTGTGTCGGGCTAGGAGCCGCCGGTGTCGTCCTGCCCCTGCTGCCTACTACCCCCTTCCTGCTGGTCGCGGCGTGGGCGGCCCCCAAGGGCTCGACGCGCCTCGATGAGTGGCTGCATCGCCATCCGCATTTCGGCCCTGCCCTGCGTGCCTGGCATGAACAGCGCGCCGTGCCGAAACGCGCCAAATGGCTGGCCTGCCTGCTGCTCCTCGTCAGTTGGCTGACACTGCTGCTGACCAGCGACAGCGCCAGGGTCCCGGTAATCACCGGGATTCTCTTCCTCGGCGTGGCTCTCTTTCTCGTCACCCGGCCCGATGCCACGTACCCATGACGGAACCCCCAAGCCGCCTCGCTTCATCGACTTCGAGCTTTCGCTCAACCGGGGCGGCCGTCAACGCGCGGTCGGCTCAGAATGGGCCAGTAGACAACGACAAAAAGCAGGAACGCGAAGACCCAGGCCACTGCCGAGACGGTGAGCGCCGGATAGAACAGTTGCGGCACGAAGGCCGCTATCACTCGCACCAACCCCGCCGTGATGATGGCTATGTAAATCCATATCGCCAAACGCGGCAGGCGCATTGCCCGTCCTGTATGCCCCATCGCTACGCGGGTCATCACGCCCAGGATCAAGGTACCGACCGCCCCGGCACCCATCGCGTGCATCCAGACACTCGATGATAGCGCCAGCCAGGGCGTCACCGCCTTGAGAAGCAGGGCAACGACGATCCAGGCCAGGGCAAAGTGAAGAATCCATATGAGGGGCTCCTCCGAGGCCTTCCAGCCTCGCCAGGCATGGAGTCGCCAACCGTTGACGAGTGCGGCGAACAATGCCATCAGGCTAGCCAACACGGGAGCGGACATCGCAAGGTCGATCGGTACCATCGCGACCGTGCTCCAGAAGGCCGCTCGATCCAACGTCTCGGAACGCCTCACCTGGGCGGGATCCCTGCCCTGCATGCGTAGCCAGTTGGCGGTGAACGCCGGCGTGATTCGACCGCCGATTACCACCATGATCACGGCAATCAAATCCAGCGCCAGAACCTCGCCCAGTTGCCCCCCGACTGGCCAGAGCCCACTGAACCCCAGGTGCATCAACAGGTTGGCTCCGGTAAGCAGGGAAAGCAGTGCAACCAGCACCAGGTTGCGGTAATTGCCATGACGCAGCAGTACTCGCGCGACATAGGCCGCCATTGCCGGCAGGAAGGCCAGGTCGGTCGTCGCGACCAGCCACAGCGGCAGCCAGCCCGACAGCCACATTGCCGCCCGCCCCGCTGTCCATAGCAGAATCAACGCCAGCAGGCCGTTCCCCTTGAGCGGCGACGCTCCCGTCCAGTTGCACATGGCGGTGAGCAGGAAGCCCGCGATGGCCGCCGGCACCATGCCGAAGAGCAGCTCGTGCGCATGCCACTGGATTGGATTCACGCCCAGCGGCAAAGGCAGCCCGCCGAACAGGAAGGCGATCCATGCCGCCACCAGGCCCGCCGCGTAGAGCGCGGTGAGCAGGAAGAAAGGCCGGAACGCAAAGGCGAGCAGCACGGGCCCGTCGTCATGGCGACGGCTGGTCGTGTCGTTCATGGCCGGATGCTCCCGATTGAAATGAGTGGCGTGGCCGCATCAGGCATTAGGTGTCTCTCCATTCTTCGAACAGACCTTCGGGAGCACACTCGGCAGATAACGCTCGTTCGAATTGAGCGGGGGTAACTACCCATGGAATATCCACCCGCCGATACAGCGTCGTTAATCCTCTTCAATAGCAAGACATACCCTCCCAAATAGCTTGAGGCTGACCGCCCCGTGAGCTTACCGACGCTCTATACCCCATCCTTGAGCAGCATTTCGCGGATCTTGCCGATCGCCTTCATTGGATTCAGGCCTTTCGGGCAGACCCACATGCAGTTGCCGATCTGGCGACAACGAAAAACGCTGAAAGGATCCTCAAGCTCAGTTAGACGCTCCCGGGACGCCGTATCGCGACTGTCGTTCAGGAAGCGATAGGCTTGTATTAGCCCCGCCGGTCCGATGAACTTGTCGGGATTCCACCACCAGGAAGGGCACTGCGAAGAACAGCAGGCACACAGGATGCATTCGTACAGGCCATCGAGCCTGTCACGCTCTTCAGGGCTTTGCAGGCGCTCTACTGCCGGTGGCGTTTCATCATTGATGAGATAGGGGCGTATCTTTTCGAACTGCTTGAAGAATAGCGTCTGATCGACCACCAGATCGCGGATGACCGGCATGCCGGGCAGCGGCCTGAGGGTCAGCGTATTTCCTTTACCCAGCACTTCGGCCACCGAGGTAATGCAGGCCAACCCATTCTTGCCATTGATGTTCATGCCATCCGAGCCACACACGCCTTCGCGGCAGGAACGTCGGTATACCAGGTCGGGATTCGTGATCTTCAGACTCTCCAGAACCTCGAGTACCATCTTCTGACGGAACTCTTCACCAAGCTCGAAGGCTTCCATATGAGGGGCAGCATCTTGTTCGGGATGATAACGGTATATTTGAACATTAATCATGGCTCCCTCACTAGCTAGAAGCGAAATTGATCATGCCCCCGGGATGTCTCGGCCGAGTCGGGACACCTCGACTGAAAGAACACTGCATAAAGGGTGGCAAGGGCGTAATCATTGAAAGCTCAGCGTTTCACCCGCGTCCAGACCCGAGAGTAGCCACCCGCCGGAAAACGCGCCCTGACGGCGGGCTTGTCCGCTACGGCAACCAGTGCCCGGGTATGGCCGAGCAGCGCTTGCAGGAACAGCTGCAATTCCATGCGCGCCAGGGGCGCCCCCGGGCAGACATGAACACCGCCGCCATACAGCAGATTCAGTTCTGGGTCGCGATCCAGCCGGAACTCATCCGGATCGCCGAATATCGCCTCGTCGCGATTGGCCGAGCCCCACAGCAGGGTCAGGCGCTGCCCGGCCCCGATAGGCCGACCGCCGATCTCCACCGGGCAGGTGGTAACGCGCCGGTTGGACATCAAAGGCGCATCGATGCGCAGGATCTCGTCGATGGCGGCCGGCAGCAGCTCGGGGTCGCGACGCAGTCGGGCCTGCAGGTCGGCATGTTCGGCCAGGTAGCGCAGCAGGATACCCACACAGGCCGAGATGGTGCCCAGCTCCCCCACCGTCCAGTTGCGGATGATGCTGATCACCTCCTCGTCGCTCAACGCACGGCCGTCCAATCGCTCGCTCATCAGCCGCGTGGTGACATCGTCCGGCGCGTCGGTGCCGGCCAGGCGTCGTTCGTCCAGCAGGCCGCGAATCACGCCGTCGAATTCCAGCGCCAGCCTCGCCAGGGCCTCCCGGTCGCCGGCCAGTGTGGCGGCTTGTTGGCGCTCCACCCATTGCCGCAGCGGCACATGCAGCTCGTCGGGCCAGCCCATGAAGGCGCACTGCACCTGGAGGGCGAACGGCTGGCCGAGCGTCGCCATGACCTCGATCTCGCCCTCCTCGGGCAGAGCATCGGCAAGCCTGGTGGCAATCTCACGACATTCGGGCTCGAAGTCGCGCATGGGGCCCGGCGCGAAATAGGGCTCGATCAGGCGCCGGTAGCGGGTATGCGCCGGCGGGTCCATGGCATTGGGCACGGAGAGGTGGCGACTGGCGGCATTGCTGAATGTCTCGTGGTCCTCCAGCACGCGCCGCACATCGGCATGGCGAAACAGCGACCACTGCAGGTAATCGCTGAAGGCGACCGGGCAACGTCGGCGCATCGTATCGTAAGCGGCCAACTGGTCGTCCAGCACGGCTTCGGCACGGGGGTCCCAGTCCTGGTGGGGAGGATATTCGCTCATTGGGTCTCCTTCGGGCACCGGGTCCGGGGTCGCCGGGCCCGTCTAGGCAGGGTAAGGCCATCAGACCAGAACGAGCACGCAGGAGCCTTGACTTTAGTCAGGGCAGGTCAATGCGATACCGCCCCGCGCGTTGGCTACGCTTTGTCTGAAAAATGCCTGCGCTCGCCCATACGGCGTTAAAAATCGACTCAAAATGCTCATTTAATCCGTGTAAACTCCGCTTTTTCGCCGATTTTTGCCTTGTCTGGCCATCGCTCGTCGATTTTTCAGACAGAGCTTAACCCATCCATCCTGTCGTCTCCGGGGCAGGCCGGGACGACTGGGTACCATGATCGCGACGCGCCAACCGCTCCAGTCGCTCCAGCCACTTGCCCAGGCGGCCCTGGGCCAGCCCTTCCTCAAGGCCGTCGAGCAGATTCTTGGCCGTCAGACCCAGCTCGGTATCGCCCTCGATCAACAGGCGGCGCTGGAAGAACAGCGCGTCGGGATCCTCGCGGCGGGTCGCCAGGCACAGGAACTCGCGCCAGCCACCGCGAATGGTCGCCTCGCCGACCTCGCGGCAGAGCATCAGGCGCCCTGCCTCGAGCCCCAGGGTCAAGATGACGCCAAGATCCTCGACCCTCAGCGAGATGCGACGCCCCTCGAGGGCGTCGAACTCGCCGTCGGCAAGCGGCTCGGCGAAGATCCGGTTGAGCAGCGGCTCGACCAGGCGGCGCTTGACGGCCAGCGGCGCCGTGTTATCCAGCGCCCGCAATAGCAGTAACGGTGATGGCAACGGCAATGCCATGATGCCCCTCCTCGATGTTCGGCAGCCGCCAAGCGTGCCACCACGAAGACGACGCGGGCCTGACATATATCAAGGCGGCCGCACTTCACGTCCCGGCTGGGTTGCCCGCTACTTGATGCCCAGCCGACGCGCCAGCTTGTGCAGATTGCTGGCATCGACCCTGAGCAGCCGCGCCGCCGCCGACCAGTTGCCGTCGGCGCGTTCGAGGGCGTGACGTATGGCTTGCCGCTGGCTGCGCGCCACGCTGTCGTGCAACGCTTCCACCGGCGCGCCCCGGGACGCTGCCACCGCCACATCCGGGGCGGCGGAAGCTATCAGTGGCAGATCGAGCAGCCCGGGCTCGAGAGTGACGATATCCTCACGGCGTGCGCCCTGGCTGAGTGCCTTGATCGCCGCCCGGCTGATGACGTGCTCGAGTTCGCGCACATTGCCCGGCCAGTCGTAGCCGCACAGCGCATCTTCGGCGGCTGGTGACAGCCGCAGGCTGCGTACCCCCAGGCGGGCCCGGTTGAGCTCGAGAAAATGCCCCGCCAGTACCAGCACGTCGCTGCCCCGCTCGCGCAGCGGCGGGATCGGCACCGGATAGACCGAGAGTCGGTGGTAGAGGTCGGCGCGAAAGTGCCCGTTGCGTACGCTGTCGTGCAGGTTGCGGTTGGTGGCGGCCATTACCCGGACATCGACGTGGCGCGGTTCATCCTCGCCCAGGCGCTGGATCTCGCCGTTCTGCAGGGTGCGCAGCAGCTTGGCCTGGATGGCGAGTGGTAGTTCGCCGACCTCGTCGAGAAACAGCGTACCGCCGTCCGCCGCCTCGAAGCGCCCCGCCCGGGGAT
>NZ_CAAHFN010000063.1 GCF_900961225.1 Modicisalibacter radicis | reverse complement strand
GCCCTGCTCCCACCCACAAGAATCCTCAGCCTCCTGCTCCAATGGGCATCCAGGCCGGTTTTAGTGAGAGCGAATTATTCGCGATGGCGGTAGGCAGCGTTTCTTGCCGGAACCGGGCGCCTGGCGGCGCCACTCGGGAACAAGCTCCCTCCCACGCGACCAAAGTCGTGTAGCTAAACTTTACACGTGTATATAAATTTCTTTTCACGAGAGCATTCATGCCAACCCCGTTACACCCGGCCCCTGTCCGCATCGGCCAAGCTTCACAGGAGCAACTCCATGAGCATTCTTCGCAAAGCGATCTCTACCCTTGGTGCCGCCGCGCTGGCGCTGAGCGCCTCGACCAGCTGGGCTGAGGGCATCGGCGCCTCGTTGCTGACCCAGCAACATCCGTTCTATATCCAGCTTGCAGAAGCCATGCAGCAAGAAGCTGCCTCCAGTGACGTGTCCCTCGATGTTTCGGTCGCCAACCAGGATCTGAGCAAGCAGCTTGCCGACGTCGAAGACTTCATCGTCAGGGGCATCGATGTGCTGATCATTTCACCGGTGGACAGCCAAGGCGTGCTACCGGCGATCATGAAGGCCCAACAGGCGGGCATTAAGGTCATTACGGTGGACGTTCCTGCCAAGGGCGTGGAAGTCACATCCCATATCGGCACCGACAACTTCACCGGGGGGCAGCGAGCCGCCGAATTGATGGGTGAAGAGCTTGGCGGGAAAGGTCAGGTGGCGATCATTGACTACCCCACGGTGCAATCCGTCGTGTCTCGCATCGAGGGCTTCAAGGACGGCCTCGAGGCTTACCCCGACATCGAGATCGTTGCCCAGCAGACCGGCATTACCCGCGCGGAGGCCCTCGCCGTCTCCCAGAACATGCTCCAGGCCAACCCCGACATCGATGGCATCTTCGGCTTTGGTGACGATGCCGCGCTCGCGGCCAGCGTCGCCGTGCAGGCAGCCAACCTGCAGGACCAGGTCAAGGTGATCGGCTTCGATGGCATGCAGGAAGCGCGTGAAGCGGTGGACAGCAATCCGGTGATGGTCGGCGTGATCCAGCAGTATCCGGATGAGATCGGCCGCCTGGCGGTACAGACCGCCACCCAGATCATGAAAGGCGAGGCGGTGCCGGCTGAGCAGCCCATCGTGCCCGGCGTCTACACCGCCAAGTAATGTAGCTCCCGCATAGCGGTGGCTGTCTCGATGGCCACCGCTCGCCTCATTGATTGCAAGGGTGTGTCATGTCCAGTACCCAGCAACCCCCGGTCCTTTGTCTTCGCCAGGTCGCCAAGCACTTCGGCCCTGTGACCGCCCTGAAAAGCGTGGATTTGCAGGTCGAGCGCGGGCGGGTACATACGCTACTTGGAGAGAACGGGGCAGGAAAATCGACCCTGATGAAGATCCTCGCTGGCGTTCATTCGTCGAGCGCAGGCGAGATGTGGCTAAGGGGCGAACCCTATGCCCCCGCCACGCCACAGGAAGCCGCACGCAGCGGGCTGGCCATCGTCTTTCAGGAACTGAGCCTGTGCAACAACCTGAGCGTGGCCGAAAACATCCTGGCGACTCGGGAACCCTCGCGACTGGGCTGGATTTCCGATGCCAAGCTGGTTGCCACGGCCAAGGCCCTGGTGGATGACCTCGGCCTGCCCATTAACGTGCACGCAAAGGTCGGCGACCTGTCCATGGCCCAGCGCCAGCTGGTCGAGATCGCCAAGGGGCTGAGTCACGACGCGGATGTGGTGATCCTTGACGAGCCCACCTCATCGCTGAGCGACTCCGAGGCGGAGATTCTGTTTCGCATCATTGGCCGGCTTACCGAGCGCGGCAAGGCGGTGATCTATATCTCCCATCGCATGGAAGAAATCATGCGACTCTCCGACGACATCACCGTCGTCCGTGACGGCGAATACATCACAACGCTGAAGAAGGACGAGACCACGACCTCGGAACTGATCTCCTTGATGGTCGGCCGTCCCATGGAAAACATGTTTCCGCCCCGCCTGGCTGAGCCGGCAGAAAGCTCCGCGACGCCCTTGTTCTCGGTACAGGGGCTCACACGCCCCAGCGAGTTCAGCGATATCTCGTTCGACGTCGGTGCCGGCGAGATTCTCGGCTTTTTCGGACTGATCGGCTCCGGCCGCTCGGAAGTCATGAATGCGCTATTCGGCATGTGTCACGCGGAGGGGAAGATCCGCCTGGACGGCGAGACAGTGCAACTGGCCGATGCGTCCGACGCGATTAAAAAGGGCCTTGGTTTCGTCACCGAGAATCGCAAGGAGCAGGGGCTGGTGCTGAACCAGACCGTACGCGCCAACATCACCATGGCCTCGCTATCGCAGATATCCGCCGGTGGCATCCTGCAGAATGCCAGGGAGCGACGCCAGGCCAGCGAGGAAGTCAGTCGCCTGGGTGTGCGCACCCACTCCATCGAGACGGTGGTCGGCACGCTTTCCGGGGGCAACCAGCAGAAGGTGGTCCTGGCCAAATGGCTGGCCACCCGTCCGCGGGTCCTGATCCTCGACGAGCCGACCCGCGGCGTCGACGTCGGGGCCAAGTTCGAGATCTATCGGCTTATCCGCCAGCTCGCTGCCGAAGGCACGGCCATCATCATGGTGTCCTCGGAACTTCCCGAGATACTCGGCATGGCCGATCGCGTGGCGGTCATGGCCGAGGGCCGACTCGCCGCCATCCTGCCCGTTGCCGAATCCACCCCTGAACGAGTCATGGCCCACGCCACAGGACAGCACGCATGAATATGACCACGTTTTCCCCCGCCAATCACGAACGCCTGAAGTCAACGCTGCGACAGTACGGCGGCATCTTCCTGTCGCTGATCGCGCTGTGCGTCTTCTTCTCGCTGACCAATGAGCGTTTCTTGTCGCTCGCCAACTTCATGAACATCCTGCAGCAGGTCGCCGTCATCGCCGTGCTGGCCTTCGGCATGACCTGGGTGATCCTGCTGGGCGATATCGATCTGTCGGTCGGTTCCATGCTGGCGGTCGCCGGCATGGTCGGTGCCCAGATCATCGGGCTCGGCTGGGGGTTCGTTCCGGCAGTGGTCATCACCCTGCTCGCCGGCGCCTTGATGGGGCTGGTCAATGGTGTGCTGACCGCCAAGCTGATGCTGCCTGCCTTTATCGTGACGGTCGCCACCATGAGCATCTACCGCGGCATGGTCAGTCTCCCGACCAACGGCGCCCCGGCGATGTTGACCGACCCCACCTGGACAGCCATCGGCACCGGCAGCGTGGTAGGCGTGCCGATCATCATCTGGATCGTGGTGGGGTTGTTCGTTCTCAATCACCTGCTGCTGGCGCACACCACCTTCGGCCGGCGTACCTACCTCACCGGCGGCAACCGTGAAGCGGCCATCTATTCGGGCATCAAGGTCGACCGTCTGAAGATATCGATCTTCATGATCTCCGGCCTGATGGCGGCGGTGGCCGGCATCATGATGTCGTCGCGGCTGTATTCCGCGCAGACCAACGCGGGCATCAGCTATGAGCTGGATGCCATCGCCGCGGCCGTGCTGGGTGGCACCAGTCTCGCGGGCGGGGTCGGGACCATGGTCGGCACCCTGATCGGGGCCCTGATCATCGGCGCACTCAACAACGGCATGAACATGCTCTCGGTGCCCTATTTCTATCAGCTCATCGTCAAGGGGCTGGTGATTCTGGTGGCCGTATGGCTCGACGTCCGCGCCAAGCGTCAGAAGGGATAATCCATGACTAGGAAGATACTGACTATCGGCGAGATTCTGGTGGAGTTCGTGGCGACGACCCAGGGCGATGGATTTGGCGAGGCGCAGCCTCTGACGGGGCCCTACCCGTCTGGAGCGCCGGCCATCTTCATCGACCAGGTGGGCCGCATGGGCCAGGCCTGCGCCATTCTCGGTCGCGTCGGTGACGATGACTTCGGCCACCTGAATATTGACCGGCTACGCGATGACGGCGTCGACGTCAACGGCATCGAGATCGCGCCCGGCGAAGTCACCGGCTGCGCCTTCGTGCGCTACCGTCCCGATGGCAGCAGGCGCTTCGTCTTCACCCTGCCGCAAAGTGCAGCCGCCCGACTCCCCGCCACCACGGCCAGCGAAGCCCTGATCGAAAGCTGCGATCACCTGCATATCATGGGTACCGCCCTCACCATCCCCGACATGGCGGCGCTGGCCCGGTCGGCGGTGCAGCGCATCAAGGCGCGAGGGGGCAGCCTGAGCTTCGATCCCAACCTGAGGGCCGAGATGCTCGACACCCCCGGACTGCGGGAGGAGCTCTCCCACATGCTGACCCAGACCGATCTGTTTCTACCTTCCGGCGACGAAATCTTCCTGTTCTCCGAGGCCACAACGGAACAGGACGCCGTCGACGATCTGCTGGGCCGCGGCATCAGTGACATCGTCGTCAAGCGAGGCAACCAGGGCGCCAGCCACTACTGCCGCAAGGGGCGCACGGATGTGGCGCCGCTATCGGTGGAAGAACTCGATCCGACCGGCGCCGGCGACTGTTTCGGCGGGGCCTTCGTTGCCCTTTGGCTGGAGGGTGCCGCACCGGACATCGCCCTGCGCTACGCCAATGCCGCCGGGGCCCACTCGGTCACTCGCCTTGGCCCAATGGAAGGCGCTGCCACCCGACATCAGCTCGACAGATTACTCGCCTCACAGGAGACCCGCTCATGACCGCCCCTTCGATTCGAGACCTTGCCGCCTGGCGCAAGCAGGCGGGCCCCTCCGGCATTCCTTCCGTGTGTTCAGCCCACCCGCTGGTGCTTGAAGCGGCGATGCAGGCCACACTGCCGACAAGCCTGCCGCTGCTGATCGAGGCCACCTGCAACCAGGTGAACCAGGACGGGGGTTACACCGGCATGACGCCCAACGATTTTCGCGCCATGGTGGAAAGCATCGCCGAGCGGGCGAGCTTCCCCCGCGAACGAATCATTCTCGGCGGCGACCATCTCGGACCCAACCCCTGGAAGGCGCTCGATGCCGAGGCCGCCATGGACAAGGCCGAGACGATGATTCGCGCCTACGCCGCCGCGGGTTTCACCAAGCTGCACCTCGACTGCTCGATGGGCTGCGCCGGCGAGCCGATTGCCCTGGACGATGCCGACACCGCCGCACGCGCAGCGCGTCTGGCCAAGGCCGCCGAAGAGGCCAGCACCAGCCCCGGCCAGCCACCGGTCTATATCATCGGCACCGAGGTGCCCGTCCCGGGTGGCGCCCTGGAGGCCATCGAGGGTCTCGAGGTCACTAGCCCCGCCGCCGTACGTGAAACCGTCGACGTGCATCGCCGCGCTTTCCTCGAGACCGGCCTGGAAAACGCCTTCGAGCGTGTCATCGCTGCCGTGGTTCAGCCCGGCGTCGAATTCGGCAACCACAATGTGGTTGTCTACGATTCCAGCGAGGCCAGAGCACTGAGTCAGACCCTCGACGACCTTCCCGGGCTGGTCTTCGAAGCCCATTCCACCGACTACCAGCCGCCCTCGGCGCTCGGCGCGCTGGTCGAGGACGGCTTCGCCATCCTGAAGGTCGGGCCCGGGCTGACCTTTGCCCTGCGCGAGGCGCTGTACGGTCTCGACATGATCGCTACCGAACTCTATCCCGGTTCATCGCGTCAGAGCCTGCGTGACACCATGGAAGCGGTGATGCTGGCCTCGCCGGACAACTGGCAGAAGTACTATGAAGGCTCCGAGCACGAACAGGCGATATTGCGCCACTTTTCCTACAGCGACCGTATCCGCTACTACTGGCCGGCAGCGGATGCCAAGGCCGCCGTGGATGCCCTGTTACAGCAACTCGACGGCGTCGAGATCCCCGAGCCACTGATCGCCCAGTATCTCGGCGGGCTGCTCAAGCCAGTTCGCAACAAGACCGTGGCGCCTCGCGCCCGGGACTTGCTGTTTGCGGCCATCGGAGACGTCATGAAAGACTATATCGACGCCTGCAAGGGATGATGCAACTTGGATGACACGCAACAGGACAGTCAGGCAGAGATGAGCAACGGTGGCACGGGTGACATTCGTACCATGGAGGAGTTTTCGGCCTTCGTCGGGCTGTCACGCCCCACCGTTTCGAAATACTTCAATGCCCCGGAGAGTGTCCGTCCTTCCACGCGGCAACGGATAGAGACGGCGATCGAGGCGTCCGGCTTCACGCCGAACCTGTTCGCTACCAACCTCAAGCGTACTCGCACCCGGGTGCTGGGCATCATCGTGCCTACCGCCACCGACCCCTTCTACATGGAACTGGTACGCCAGGTGGAAGAGCTCGCCTCCCGCGCTGGGTACGTGTTGTTCATGCTCTCCTCGAACGGTCGAGCAGACCGCGAGGTCGACGCCATCGCGCGCCTGGAGTCGATGAATATCGCCGGGGCCATCGTCGTGCCCCTGGGCACCCAGGGCCCCAGTGCCAGGCTGGCCAGCCTGGAGCGCCGCAGCTCCATCGTTTATGTCGACAGCGCCCCCGATGCCAGTACTCCCTTTGTCGGCACCGACAATGCCCAAAGCATCGGCCTGATGGTCGAGTATTTATGTCGCTCGGGAGAGCCGCCTGGCTTTCTTCCGATGCCGCCCATCAATCGCAACGCCGAGGCTCGCCTCGCGGCCTATGAGGAGGCGATGGCGCAAGCCCACGAAAGCCCGCGAGTGCTCGCGGTACCCAAACGCCTTGACTGGGACTTTGAGCGCTACGGTCATGAACAGACACGCCATGCCCTGGAGGCCGGCCTACCCACGCGCACCATTCTATGTGCCAATGACCGGATCGCCCTCGGTGCACTGCTTGCAGCCTGGCAGGCAAACCTGCACGTCGGCCGCACAGCGCACTCCCAACTGCGAATCGCCGGTCACGACGATCACCCCTTCGCCCGCTACTCTGGCCCGCCCTTGACCACAGTGTCACAGGATATCCAGGGCATCGCGCAACGGACCATGGCCACGCTACTGGCTCGCATCGGCGAGACTGAGACCGATGGCGGATCCATGCATGAAACAGCCCTGTTTGCCGGCCAACTCGTCCTGCGCGACTCCGCCTGAGTTTCGAACTCCGCCCAATACGCTTCAAGCGTAACTCGCAATTAAAGTGTGTTGCGTGAGAGCCACTCCCTTATAGCTCATCAACGTCGACGGCTGGGGTACTCCACTTGCGGGGTGGGCTAAAGCCTCCTATCGGACAGGAGCGGACGTCCAGCCAGAGAGTAGATATAACGACTAGCATAACCCGCGCGCCTAAGGCGCGTCGGGTTCATGTACTTGTTGGACGGCAACCTTACAATGCCGAGCTCAAGCCACAATGAGCATCTTTAATTGACGAACTGAGCTCTGCGAGGCGTATGTCAACTGATTGATCGACACTGGCAGTAGAGAGCTTTAGAAGGCAATGCTCCACTGACCATCCCTGTCCTTCAAGATCTCTCTAGATTGAAGTGCTCGCAGAACGGGCTCCACATCGAGCGAACGAACGGTAGCATTCCGGCCTCCCCAAGGAGGATATATCTCTCTAACCTTCCGATACCTTGGTATAAACGAAACGATTTCGTCCACATCAACCGCATAGAGACCGCGAAGATCGTCAAAGTCCAGCATAGATTCGATGGGCAAATTATCTCGGGTCAATAGGGCTTGAAGTGCTGCAACAACCTCAAAAACTACGAGTTCTTTAGGGTCTTCAATTTTCTCGACAGCTTGATAGAGACTTAACACGACCTCGTACATAGGCTTTAACACCAAAGCGCCAGTACCAATCATCGCAAGTTTGTCTTCTTGACTCACCGTGAGTATCGCGCCAATCGTTGCTAAAACGTTCCACTTTATGTTCTTGAACGTTGGCCCAAGCTTGATGACTGTTCCGAAGCCAACCTTTAGTTCCAGTTGAGGATCTGGAAGGCCTACTTCTCCCAATTTGGGTTGCGGACTACCTTGAATATGATGGTGGAGTTTCTGCGTCGATTCATCCTTGACGGCATCACTGATTGCATTTGCGATCCTGCCGTGATGGTCGAAAGGAAGATCTTCACCAAACATTCTCGCGATCTCTTCTCGGATTGCTTTGTCCATGCGATAACGAGCTTCACTCTCTCGGACCCACTCGCCCGATTGCAGAAGCTTATCTGCTTCAAGCTCAGAATGAATTTCAATATCCGTCATTGTTTTTTTCGCTTTGTTCGCCAGTATTTGCAGCTGCCTCGGGGAGTATGGTGGCAGACCGAGGCTGAGTCATTAAACGACCGCCGCTCAGAACACGAAAAGCCAACCGTGACCTCACCGTTATTATAAGTCGAATCACGAGTGTAGTTTGCGGTGCCGCCCAACGCCCAAGCTGTGCGGCGCAAACGAAGCGCAGCGTAGTTTGCGTCCGAACGAGCGCATTGTTATGCATTTTCATCTCGCCTTTGCTTTCTACGCTCTGCTGCAAGCCGGATTCTCTCAGGCTCTGTATAGATTCGTTCCAGCAAGATACGTGTGAAATCTAATAAATCCTCTGCATCTGCTTTACGAAGAGTTCCAGCATGCGCGCCATCGTTACCATCCTCTCGGACGCATGTCGAAAGTTCCCTCAGACTTTCTGGTAATAACTGATTATCGAAAAGCCATGGTAACCGGAGACCGAGGTTTCTACGTGTTCGCTGATTTAGCCCCTCTACATCCTGCTCCGGCAATAATCCCTTCGTTACAAGATCAATACATAAACGGAACATGGTTCCAGCAGCGTTCCAACAATCAACCTTCAAGCATGTTGTGCCTTCCATGAACACATTGTTAATGGCATCTGGAACATACTCAGGCGCTTCCACTTCCGCTCGATCCTTTAACGTTATGATTCCTTCGATCTGCACGTATCGATTGACTGCATGATCAATGTTTATAAGCCCAGTTTTATGGACTGCTTGATAATCTGCATTAACGTCATCAGCAAGAACAAAGACCGTTGAACGATGACACTGACGGCAAATAGCAAAAGTCTCATACCAATACTGCCAACTATACTCGGTTCTCGTATGAATGGCGCTCAATAGATCGAATGAAATACGACTTGATCCGCAACGCGGACAATCTGCAACTAGTTCAGCCATGACTCGCCTCGCATCTCTTTTAATGCATAACGCCAGCGTAACGGGCCGGTTTGGAGCTCCAGCGGAAAACCGGTCCCGTTGACGCACTCGTTATACCTCTACTTTGCACCCTCACCCGAAAACCAAGCAGATAAACGCCTGAACTCTCTATGTTTTATGTAATGGCTCAGGTCGCGAATCTCTTCATCAAGCTCGTTGGTCAAAGCTCTTTTTTCTTCTTCATTGAGGGCCTGTGAGCTGGAAATAGCTTCGGTTATTTGCTCAGCAAGATAATCTTGGTTTGTGATCTGCTGCAAATCGCGAAGATCGCTAATTTCCCTGGCAACTTCATCACGAAGTGCAATTAGCCTGTTATATTCGTCAACTCTTTCTGGAGCTATCGGCTTATTAAATTCGCCAAGTTCTTTTTCTCGCTCTTTCTTTACCTCACTCAGCTTATCTACGAGTTTTTGAAAGATTGGAGAAGCTAAATCGAAAACATTGTAGTAGTGCCAATCTTTTTTTGCTTGCTCTACCTGAGAGTCATCCAAGCCGCAATTTTTAAGCTCACGTTCAATCTTCTGCATAAGCTCATATTTTTGGCTTCTGGGAATACCAGAACCCCAGCGCCCCGCTCTTGCGGTCGAAGCAATCAACAATTCTGCCATTGGAGCGGTTATATCTCTAAGTTTCTTCAGCAGTTTGTCAGTCTCTTCAATCTTTTTATCAAGTAGCTCGGCTTCAATACCTAATCCCTTAAATTTTTTAAACTCAGGGAGAAAGGCGAAAATCAAACTCAAAACGGCAGCAGTGTATGTTGCTGTGGCCGCGCCGACCTTATCCAAAAAGCCAAGCGCCACGCCCGATGAAAAAAGAAGAATTGCCACAATAAAAATAGCGACTTGCAAATCTCACTCTCCTGTACGGGTATAACGCAAAGCGCAACGGCGCGAGCTTGCGAGCGTCCGGCACACGAAGTGTGCGAATTGGCGCGTATTGTTATGCATATACAATACTCTCTAAAGGCCGCTTGAATTCAGGGAAGCAGTTCATAATGAATTCCTCGAGCGAGACAGCCGTGTAAATTATATAGTCAGCAATGTCTAAGACTTGCCCAGGAGTAAGAGGCTCCTCGTCGTGCCTAAACCCCTTGCTTAGTTTGGCGCTGAGCTTTCTTCTGCGAATTTCTTTCTTGGCGTGGTCATGTACCCATGCAGAGTGAAGTAGGCGATTTCTAAATCCTTCCGACTTTGCGCACATGGCTAATAAATCTCGGAAATCAGACGGGCTATAAGCATAGCCACCAAACTCTAACTTCTTTTTCATTAGCGAAGAAAAGACGTTGAGCTTTGATTTGAATGACATCTCACTTGTAACCGCCAAACCCTCCTCGATCTCAGTTCCAAGCAAGCAGATAACTGCCGAGGAAAGCTCATCTTCTAAAACGGAGAAGTTTATGGCGAGACTTCCAATCGCGGAGTTCAATTCTGACGGTTCCGTAGCCTCACTGAAAGAAAAGCCAGAGTACCTAAATTCTTTGATGAAGTGATTCATAACTAAACCTTACGCATAACAGGTATTAGACAGCGCGCTCGTTTATTGACTTGAACGCGCACGCGCGTTCAATAATGTTATTATGTCATGGTGACAGGCCATTAACCTATTGAAATTGCTAGCTATTAAGTATACCTCGGCAACATAACACCAATAACCGTGCCTGCTGCATAACACCCTTGAAAGCGCATGCGACCTTCCTCGGACCATCCGCTCTGGGTCGAAAGCGGGCTTTCACCTTACCCACCCAGCTTCAAATACCATTGATTACTAATCACCTGGCATGCACGCAGGCCTCATGGTCACCCAACGCCACAGCTCCCGGGGCACCTGCTGCTATTACACGCCCAAACACACTACCGTCCGGGGATGACATCCTTTCCCTGCGACTCGCTACGCGTTGTTCTCTTTGTACTTCCTATCGGCCGCTAGCCCAGAGGCTTAACCCTACTTAGCCTCGCTCGGTAACGTTTTGCAATGAGACTTACCGGCAAGTTTGGGGAAGCCGGCAACTCTGGGCGACGCTCATCAGTCCGCTCGGTCGCTCATCCCCAGCCGCACTTCAACGCAAAGCGCTGGTTCCGTGATCAGCGCAAGGCACACGATGCCCAACCGCACCTCGCCTGCCCCAGCCCGGCGATAGCCGATGGCCGAAACGACGGCTGTAATGCCCGGCCTACGGCTGCACTCCATGACCGTACCGCCGTTGCACGTGCTCCCGGTATCCCCCCGGCGTCATACCGGTCACCGCCTTGAAGTCGTGAATGAAGTGGGCCTGGTCGTAGTAGCCGGCAGCATGGGCAGTGTCGGTCAAGGCGACGCCCCTCCCGCCCTGCTTGATCAACTCGCGGCTGCGAGCGATGCGCAGCAGCCGCGCGTAGCGTTTGGGTGTGAGCCCCACGTGGCGCTGGAACAGTCGCTCCAACCGGCGCTGGCCAACCGGTAGCTCGTCGACCAATGTCGCGATGCTGGCCGCACCCTCGCCCTGGCGGGCGCGTTGACGAAGCCACGCCAGCGAGGCCGGCACTACCGCGGGCATCGCCTCGGCATGACGCAACCGTTCCAGAAGGAAACTCTCCAGCATCGCAATGCGGCTGGTCAGGTCGGGTGTTTGCCACAGCCTTTCGTGCAACGCCTCGAGCGTCAGGTGACGCAGGTCATCGCTCGGTATCGGCGTGGCTCCGGCCAGCTCGTTCAGCGGCTTCCCGACGATCAGCGCTCCGCTTCCCGGCCTGAAGCGCACGCCGAGCAGGTCGAGATCCCGGCCCACCCGTAACCGAACCGAACGTAGCTTGGGGCCATCGACCCAGGCGGCCCTCGCCGCGACGCCATCGTCACGACTCACGGGGCCGCCGAAGTTGAACAGCAGCCCCATGCCGCCATCGGGGTGCAGCAGCTCAGACACATTCGCTCCCGATGCATCCGCATCGATTCTGCGGGCATACCAGAAGCACTGCACATGGGCGCGCAGCGCCGGGCTCGGGGCGAACTGCAACAGCCGCAGACCGGTGGGCAGCGCGGTCAGGGATGCCGGTCGAAAATCTACAATGCCGCGCCTCGCGCCCGGGCTAGGTTGGGGTTCGTCATTCACCGTCAGGAGATCCTCCCATGCGCATGAACTACTACTCCGCCAGTCCTGCCGGGCTCGAGGCCGTGCTCAAACTCCAGCGCCACGTCTCGCGCACCGGGGAAGAAGGCGAACTGGGCGAAGGCCTGCTGGCGCTGGTGTATACCCGCGTCTCGCAGATCAACGGCTGTGCCTACTGCATCGACATGCATACCAAGGAGGCGCGCAAGGCCGGCGAAACCGAACAGCGACTGTACGCCCTGAACGCCTGGCGAGAAACGCCATTCTATACCCCCCGTGAGCGTGCCGCCCTGGCCTGGGCCGAGGCCACCACCCTGATTTCCGGAAACGGCATCGACGATGCCCTGTACGAAGCGACCCGCGAGCACTTCTCCGAGCGGGGGCTTGCCGACCTGACCCTGGCGGTCTGCACCATCAACGTCTGGAACCGCCTGTCGATCGGTTTCGCCGCCGATGCCGGGAGCTATCGGCCCGAATGATTCGGGTCCAGGGGACACCGCCTGGCCAGGCGCCTTTCGTTCGATGAGGGCTTGCAGCAGCAGGCCCTCATCGCTCGGCGTCTCGCGTGGGGTCAACTGCGGCTCCCGGGTATCCAGCAGAGCCAGGGGCACCGCCACCGAAGCCGACATCGACGAGCCAAGGGCGACCCTCGACCACGACCCGCAGCGCCATGTACACGCGCGAGCCTGCGCCGTGGTCGAGCTAGGTTCCTTCCAGCCCATCCAGCAGTTTGCCGAGCAGTTGGTTCAGTGTCTCCTGCTCCTTGCGGGTCAGTGGCTCGAGCAGGCGCGCTTCGTTCTCCACATGCAGGGGAATCAACCGGTCGATCAGCTCGCGCCCCAGTTCGGTGAGCGATACCAGCGTGCCGCGGCGGTCATCGGGATTGGGGGAGCGCCGAATCAGCTCGGCCCGTTCCAGGCGATCCAGCCGATTGGTCATTCCCCCCGAGGAGAGCATCAGCGCCTCGAACAGTTGGGTCGGCGTCAACGCGCAGGGCGCGCCGGCACGGCGCAGCGTGGCCAGCACGTCGAACTCCCCAGCCTGCAAACCATGCTGCTTGAAGAAGGCATCCAGCCGACTCTTGGTGACCAGTTGACTCGTCTTCAGATACCCGACCACTTCCATGGGCAGCAGGTCGAGGTCGGGCAACTCGCGCCGCCATTGGCCAACCGCCAGCTTCACTCGGTTCATTGCCATCTTTCCTTGCCAGGTTTTTATCTTGACACTAAGATACTCGACACATTGATACTTCCCATCGAGTTACGAGGCTGAATGATGTCTAACGCCACACAGACGCGCAAGCGGCCGGAACGAGCCGGACTCCATGCCCTGGGATGCCTGCTGCTGGTCGGCACCTTCCTGGCGCTGTCACTGGTAGTGGCCAAACTGGCCGATGGCGTAGGGGCACCGCGGCTGACCTTTCTGACGACGGCCATGGCCGGTGCCGGCCTCGTGCTACTGGGCATCGCCGTGGCCCGTCATCGACCGCTGACATTCGATCGCCGCACGCTGAAATACGCCATCGTGGCCGGAGCCCTGTTCGCCCTGCCCAATGCCATGGCCTTCCTCGCGGTACGCCATGTCGGGGCGGGATTCATCTCGCTGAGCTTCGCGTTTCCGGTCCTGCTCACCTGGGCGCTGGCCGTCCTGCTGGGACTGGAACGCCTGAGGCCATCGCGCCTGCTCGGCGTGCTGCTGGGGCTCTCTGGAGGCTTGGTGCTAGCCACCGCCAAGGCCGGCGGCATCGACGGTTCGCCAGGCTGGGCCATCCTGGTGCTGGCCATGCCGCTGGTGCTCGCGTTCGGCAACATCTACCGCACGCTGCGCTGGCCCGAGGGCAGCTCGCCGGTCTTCCTGGCAGCCCTGATGATGTTCGGCGGCTCCGTGACGCTGCTGCCCTTCGCGCTGTCGCTCGAACCCGGCCAGTTCCCGGCACTGCTCACCACCGGTGCCGTCGTGCGGCTGCTGCTGGTGGAAGTCGCCGTGTTCGCAGTGCTCTACCTCTTCTTCTTCGTGCTGCAGCGACTCGCCGGTCCCGTTTACCTGAGTCAGATCGGTTCGGTGGCCGCCGTGGTCGGCACCCTGATCGCGGTCTTCGCCCTCGGCGAGGCGCCGCCGCCCAACCTGGGCCCGGCCGCACTGCTGGTAGCCGGCGGCACGCTGCTGTTCCAACGCGGCACCCGCGCAGCATCCCCGGCGAGCGGTACCAAGACCGCCACACTGCCCCCTTCCCCCAAGGAGTCGTCATGACACTCATCGAAGCTCTCAACTGGCGCTATGCCACCAAACGCATGACCGGAGACAAGGTTCCCCCGGTTCAGGTAGAACGGATCCTGGAGGCAATCCGCCTGGCACCCTCCTCCTACGGTCTTCAACCCTATTCCGTGCTGGTGATCGAGGATGCGGCACTGCGCGAACGTATCGGCCCGGTTGCCTTCGGCCAGCCGCAGATCGTCCAGTCGTCGCACCTGCTGGTCTTCGCCGCCTGGAATCCCGTCGAGGCTCGTCACGTCGACGAGCTGACCCGATTGATGGCCGAAACGCGAGGGCTCGAGCCGTCGGAACTGGACGCCTACGGCGACACCATCAAGGGCACTCTCGATGGTTTCGCCACGCCCCATGAACGCTTCCAGTGGGCGGCCCGGCAGGCCTATCTGGCGCTGGGCACGGCACTGGCCGCGGCGGCCATGGAACGCGTGGATGCTTCGCCGATGGAGGGCTTCGACCCGGCGGAGCTTGATCGCCTGCTCGACCTCCAGTCGCAGGGCCTGCGCAGCGTCGCACTTCTCGCCCTGGGCTACCGCGACACTGGGGCCGACCGGCATGCGGGACTCGCCAAGATTCGCTGGCCCTGGGAGCGGCTGTTCATCCCGTTGCCCGAAGCCTGAGCGCCTGCCGAAGCGTCCCAGCTTCAGGAGCCGCCTGCGATTGATCTCATCCAGCGGGCGAAGGCGTCGGCCTGGGGGTCCGTCTCCTGCACGGCGTAGACCACCAGGCACAGATGCCGGCCTTCGTCGACGATCAGGCTGGTGTGCTCGAAGCCGACCTCGCCCAGCCCATCGAGATCGAGCGCGCGCACGCCATGGCAGGGGGCATCCACCTCGTGGCGACGCCACCACTGGCAAAATTCGGGGGAGTGAGCTGAAAGCTCCTTCACCAGGTTGCCGATGGCGGGGTCGTCGTCCGCCCGCGCGTAATCGCGCCGAAAGCTGGAGAGAATGCGTGGCGCCTGGGTCGGCCAGTCGGCGATCACCCGACGCAGCTCGGGGTCGGTGAACAGCATCCACAGCAGATTGCGATACTCGGCCGGCTGCCGGTCGAAGCCGAACACCCGCGCCGCCGCGTCGTTCCACGCCAGCACGTCCCAGCGCAGGTTCAGCACATAGCTGGGGCGTGTCGTCAGGTCGTCCATCAGGCGCTTCACCAGAGGCGGCACCTGGCACCAGGTCTTGCCCGGCTCGACCGGCGGGCGCTGGTGAGTCAGCAGGAACAGATGGCGCCGTTCCGCCGCGTCCAGTTGCAGCGCCCGCGCCAGGTTGTCGAGAAAGGCCGACGAGACGCCGATCTCGCGCCCCTGCTCCAGCCAGGTGTACCAGGTCACCCCCACACCCGCGAGGGTCGCGACTTCCTCGCGCCGCAGCCCCGGCGTGCGCCGCCGCGTGCCCGCCGGCAGCCCCACCGACTCGGGCGAGATCCGCTCGCGGCGAGTACGTAGAAATTCGGCGAGTTCATACCGTGTGCGTACAAGCGTGCGTTCCGGAGCCATGCTGTTGCCTCGAGTAATAGCATAAACGCTTAAATTGTAACCCTCTAAATCCCGCCACACACTCCGCGTGCTTCCCCACAACGCCATTCGATGCATCGAGGAGAGTACAGATGGCACGCGGCTCACAGAGCACGACCTACCTGGTGGCCATCGGCGCCTTCGCGCTGGGCATGGCCTCTTACGTTACCGCCGGGCTGATCCCGCTGATCCAGGCCGAATTCGCGGTCTCCATTTCCGTGGCGGCCCAGCTGGTCACCGCCTTCACGCTCGCCTACGGGCTGGGTTCGCCGTTGTGTGTCGCCCTGCTGCCCGCGCATCGCCAGCGCGGCGGGCTGTTTGTGATGCTGGGGCTGTTCGTCATCGCCAACGCCGCCAGCGCGCTGACGACCAGCGTCGCCGCCCTGATGGCCTGGCGCGTGCTGGCCGGCATGGCGGCGGGCACCTATCTCGCCATCGGCATCGCGGCGGCCGTCGGCGTGGCACCGGCGAGTGCGCGCGGCAAGACGATCTCGATCATCATGGGCGGCATGGCGAGCGGCACCGTGCTCGGCGTGCCGCTCGGTCTGCTGCTGGCAGAGCGCTGGGGCTGGCAGGCCGCCCTGTGGCTGATCGCGCTGATCGGGCTGGTGGCGCTGATCGGCCTGATCGTCCGCCTGCCTCCCATGCCCGCCGCCCAGGTGGTGCCGATGCGCCGCAAGCTCTCCATCCTGGTCGACCGCCGGGTCCTCGGGCTGCTCGGCATCTCCCTGCTGGCCGCCATCGCCAGCCTGGGCATGTACACCTTCATCGCACCGCTGGTCGGCGCACACGGCGAACGCCCGGTGACGCTCTATCTGTGGGTATGGGGCGTGGGTGGCGTGCTCGGCAGCTTCTTGATCGGCGCCCTGGTGGACCGCTTCCCCGGGCCGAAACTCACCTTCGCCATCATGCTGCTGCTGGGTATCGCGCTGATCACCCTGCCGCTGCTGCTGAGCGCCGGCCCCTGGCTGGCACTGATCCCGATCGCGCTCTGGGGCGCCGTGGGCTGGGCGCTGCAGGTGCCCCAGAACAACGAGCTGATGAAAGCCCGAGAAGCCCAGGGCGACGGCAACCTCGCGGTGGCATTGAACGAATCCGCGCTCTATCTCGGCAGCGCCCTGGGCGCCTCGCTCGGCGGCCTGGCCCTGGCACTGCGGATGCCTGTCGACGCGCTCTCCATCACCGCCGGGCTCGTGGCGCTATTAGGCATGGGCTTGCAGGCATGGCTGCTGAAGACACAGGCCCGTGCGCGCGCTGTGGCCTGCCCCGATTCGTGAACTCGCCACACCCCCGGCGCTGAACGCCGCCGACCGGGCGGCGTTCAGCGCAGCCAATGGCGTTCGAAGAAGTCGCTCGGGTGGGCATGATGCGTGTTCTCAGGCGCCAGCTGCCGAGAAGATGGCCCCACTATCCCGATGCCGGGTTCGGCAGCATCTTGGCATGAAGAATAGAAATTCATTTGACAAAACAGCAAACATATCTAAATACTTCGATATGTAGTTTTGAAGGCATCGATGGAATGGAAGGAGAATCCGATGACCCAGCAGATGAAGGCTATGCCAAAGGGCCTGATCGCTTTGGCTTTGGGAGGGTTCGGGATCGGGCTCACGGAGTTCGGGATAGTCGGTCTGCTACCCGAGATCACAGCGGACTTCTCCGTCAGCGAGAGCGTCGCAGGGTATCTCGTTTCAGGCTATGCGCTGAGCGTAGCCGCAGGTGCTATTGGCCTTACGGCAGCGGTCTCCCGTGTGGAACGTAAACGAGTCCTTCTCGGGCTCGTAGTTCTCTTCATTGTGGGGAATCTCATCTCTGCGATGGCACCGACTTATGCGGTCATGCTGACAGGCCGGATCGTTGCCGCCCTATGCCACGGCGCCTTCTTCGGTGTGGGAGCCGTCGTGGCAGCAAACATGGTGACTGAGAATAGAAAGGCGGGAGCAATTTCGCTCATGTTCGCAGGCCTCACGGTCGCCAATGTTGTAGGTATCCCTTTCGGCACCTTCATCGGCCAGCAACTCGGTTGGCGCGCCACTTTCTGGGTTATCACCGCCATCGGTGTGATTACCTTCTTTGGTATTCAGCTCTTGGTACAGAGATCGCCAGCACCGGAAGCAGGTAGCCTCCGTTCTGAAATCGGTGTGTTACGCCGTCCACAGGTGCTCCTCTCTGCAATGGTTAGCATTTTAACATTTGGGGGACTTGTTGGGGCCTATACCTATATTGCATTTACTCTTACTGAAGTCAGCGGTTTTGAAGCAACGGCGGTTCCAGGGCTCCTGTTGTTGTTCGGCGTCGGGACATTTATCGGCAATCTCCTTGGCGGACGCCTTGCAGACCGGGCTTTGGATCGCTCCCTCCAGATGATTCTAGTTGTACTCATAGCTGTGCTGAGTGGCTTCGCGCTCTTGGTCACAAACACTATGGCCACTCTCGTAGCGATGTTCCTTTTAGGGGCTGTAGGCTTCGCTACGGCGCCCGGTCTGCAACTACGGATCATGCATTTCGCAGGCGACGCTCCGACGGTCGCATCCGGAGCGAACATAGCCGCGCTCAACATCGGCAATGCATTCGGTACATGGCTCGGCGGCCTCGCGATCGCGGCCGGCCTAGGGTTCGCATCCCCCCTGTGGGTTGGGGCGGGGCTAGCAACAGCTGCGCTGCTAGTCCTCATGCCGTCGAGCGCGGCCAGCCGCCGAGTAGCATAGTTAACTGCATTATAAGCAACATAGATCAAGACAATCCTACCAATATTATATATAGCACTACCGAACTGACAGCAATTTTTCATGAACAAGCTAAAAAAGGAACCATAGAGCCGCTTTTAATTTTATAAAATAAAGCGGCTGGCGCCGGGAGGGTATTCAGTTGAACAGCAGGACAGCATTTATCAACGAATCTTTCAGTTTCAACCGGACATCAAATTCATCAGAGTTACTCGAAGGCTGGCCAGCCGTATCAGAAGATTATTTCAGGGTGGTCGCATTCTTCCCTGGCTTGGGGAGTAGATCCGCGTACCGAAATATAGGTATGGAATCGATCAGGTCGGCGGAACCCTCAGTTTCTAAGCTATATCATGAAGCAGCAAAAATTCTAGAAATTCCGGGCGGCCCAGCCGGGTTAGCGTTAACCGAACCTAACATGCCCAAGGATCCAGTGGAACGGCAAGGTTTTATTGGGGTATCTTTTTTAATCCAAAACCTTGCTATTTTTAGCAATCTACGTGAACGTGCCATCAAACAAGATAATCTCCAATTTGCAGCCTTCACAGGTGAAAGTTTTGGTATGGTCGCCTCTTCTGTGGCTGCTGGTTCGCTCTCTTTAGAAAACGGGCTGATTTTAGCGAGAGTTTTTACCCCTCTTTTATTGGCCATCTCGAACCAACGAGCGCAAAGCACGTTCGACAAACATATCGAACCTTTCATTCCTCAATACCCTGCTGGCTCGGGACCAATACTAGAGCCTGCACATGTAATTTCATTAAGGGCATTTCCTGATGACCTTTCCAACATCACGAGGTATTTAAGGAAATATTGTCAGGACACTGTAGAGATCCATAAGCATTATTCAAAAAATCAGATTAATATCTATGTACAAGCCACATACATGCCTGAATTTGTTCGCATCTTGCGTGACTACCCCCATGTTAAGGCAGAAGAACTGAAGAAGCCTACAAAATTTATGGCTCATTCACGGCGAATGATAGGTGCGCGCATAGCACTAGATAGATTCATAGACGCTCAGAGAATTACCTTTCATGACCCACACATACCTCTTATCTCCAACAATGGTAAAGGCCTGCTTACAAAAGGCGATCAAGTTCGCCATGCAATTCTTTCTATGACCAACGAAGTCATGAACTCTCAGCGAACAGCTGAGATTGTTGATGAAATTAATCCTGACCTCGTTGCGGAAATAGGACACGGCGGGAAATCTATAAAGCTGCTTAGGGACAATGCCGTTCGCACTGGGGCGACTATAGTCGCAAATAGTGATGACGCTAGCACCCTATTGTATATAGCCAGTCTGGGCCAGAAAATAAAGTCAACCATACGGGAAACAGCAAGCAGAGAAGACGGTAGACTCCTAGCTAATGACTTCACGCTTCTTCGCGATTCAATTAATTTTTCTGTAAAAGAGCCAGTGGTTGATGACTATTTGAAAAGAGTTGCTTATTCGCTGGCTTTCGATGCAACAAGCAAACAAAAATTCGAAACTACCAGCGCAGCGCTTCGAAACTTTCGAAAAACATTGCAATATACGCTAGCTCATCGCAGGCACATCCAGCCAGGGGAACTTGTGCTCAATGCGCGATTGAGAAAGCGTATCTTGGGCGAGCCGAAATCGGTTGGCCAAGCATTCATAGAGCTGAGAACGATTTCCAAAAAAGGAAAAATACAATATCGAGAGGCCATACCAGATAAAGACACTGAGGCGCTAGTTATTCATTTCGAACGCAGCCACCGCTCATACATCAATAAAAAAACTGAAACTTTCAATAATTTTTTAGATGAAGAGCCGATTGCACAACGCATCCAAGATACCATTGTAGAACAAACCAGACTCGTAGATAATCATCTTTATAGGGACCGAGGCCTAGAAAAAACCAAAGCTCGTCTAGATGCAATTGACCTTCTTGTCCAACAATTGACAATGCTAGAGCTGCTCAAGCTTCACCGCCCAGAATTATTTAAGCAGAGCCACGTGTTTTTCGAAGGCAGTGACGCATTCGGCTGGTTGCTCGCACTAGTCTCTGGAGAAGCTGTTGGCCCAGGCCATGTAGTCGAAATAGCAGCTCAAATAGCTACAGGTCGCGCCTCACCCACCCGAATGGAAATGCTCATTGCAGACTTATGTACTCGTATTCGAGACGCTACTTACCCCCTTCTTTCTACCCAAGGGAGCCCACTGATCTCCCGACGAGACATTGAGTCGGAGACAAAAACTCTTTTTAGTCAGCCAAGCGCATGGGTTGGACCCAGGCTGATACGGATTAACGCCTCATGTACAATTGTAGCACTCGGTGATTACCGTCTAATCAAAAACTTGGACACCTCGCCACATTACAATAATATTCTATGCATTCGTTCGCCAGAAGAACTATTACGAAAAGGCCTCAACCCGGGCCTGGATGAAGCCGAGTCAAGAGCACTTCTGGCGATGTCATGGGAAAGGAATGCAATCACAACATATGCTCAGAAACGTAATTTTTTACACAGTACGATAAGTTCATACCTCCATCCCGACGACACCTTGGTAGGTTTCGGTGAGGGCGGAAGCGAATCATTGACGATTTTCTTTCGCCGAGAAGGCGATTCAAAATTACTCGTCCGAAAAGTACTTAGTGAGGCATTAACTACAGCCAAGTGGAATCCACAAGGAAAGGGGCCAATGCTACCGCCTTTTATCAAAGCGAAAAAGCAAGCCGAATATCTAGCCGCTCTGCCCGAAAACCTGCGCAACCACTTCCCTCATGTTAACAAAATCACTGAAAGATGCATCCCTTTACCCGGCAAAAAAAACAGCCATGGTTGGCAAGAGTTGATTTACGAGATGACTTTTATTCCAGGGATTGAGGTTGGGAAGTACATACATGACCATGTCCCGCCAGTTGAAATAATTGCGCGGCTATACGAGCAGGTAATAACTTTTATCCATCATAAAGTTCATACTCAACGCAGGTCACCCGCACCAGGAAACACCCTAGAGGAACAATACTTTAGGAAAATTGAAAATCGGTTAGATTTGTGCAGGCAAATAGCGCCACGGACATTCGACAAGAACCTTATCGACTCGGATGAAATAATTATTAATAGACATCGCTATAGAAATCATAAAAACTTGCTTAAAAAATTTCGATCCGATCTATGCCACACCGAGATACTCGAGCCCAAAATTCATTCTTTAGTAATTGGAGACACTAACACTGAAAACATAAAAATAGGCAATCTTGCTCCCTTGCTTACCGCCCAGCGCTTGATTGAATCTGGGGAAAACCGTGAAAAAATTGAGCAAGCTCTCGCTTCAATCACATCAGAAACACTTGCTTTAGGATTTCTAGACCCACGTGCAATTGGATACCATAGCGCTGGTGCCAACACAAGAGATGACCCGATGTATGACAATAAACCATGGCACAATTCAATTGGTCACTACGATGAGATTCATAACAACTTATTTGTTTTGGATTTATCGTCTGAAATCGACGGCACACAAGATATCTCCATCAAATTCCACGCTGGAAATCCGTACCAGCGAGCATATAAAGTGCGCGATATCACCGAACACGGGGGAGCCATATCGCCTGAGAATCCGATCGGCCTTGAGGATTATTTTGCGAATGTAATGAGTGAAGTCTACCAACTTGGAGACCCTGCTTCGGAGCACCATAGAGACGATCCACAATGGATCACCCGCTTTGTATTCACAATGGGGACGCATTTCACGGCTATGCCGCCATTCCATTTCCAATCTGAAGTCGAAGGCACCGTCATTGATACACCTGAGGTGCAACGGAGACCAGTGGCAATATACTGCGAAGGGATAAAATGGTTGAACTGGGCCTTGGAAATGCTAGAAGGAAAACGTTCCGATTTTCTCGGGATAGAGGTCCCTGCTCGGGATAGATAAAATTAGCTTAAGCTAGAAAATGTTTTATAGGAGAACAGAAAAATGATTGCAGGTTTAAACCCACCAATTGATGGTCTGGAAGACTTTTCCATGGAGTCTAGGGCTATTGCTACACCATGGAGTAGGATCGTGCGCGGTCTCGGGCTCGGTCAGTACCCCATCGGCTATGATCAGCATGCCGAAAAGTGCATCCGCCATTCTATCGACCAACTCTGTTTCCGAGTAGATAATGTAGATTCATACTCGAGATTCGCTTCCGCAATTATAGATTTAATACTTCAAAAAACCAACCCCGCCTTAAACTTAAGCACCAATAAAACGGACTCCCTTGTGTCTACCGTAGTAGGTGAAATACATAATATTAGCAACCCTTATTTTCGGGTAACAGCCGGCTGCATTCTACTGACTTCGATCGCGAAGCTTAACATCAGCAGAGCTTATGTTTCTGGCTCATCACTGGATCTTCCAGCAGAGATACTGACTTCTATGGATGAGATAAAGCCTGACCGAATTCAAGACGAAAACCAAGGGCGACATGGAGATTACGAACGCATTTCTGCTTGGGCAACAGTTTTTTTTGCTTTCGGGCTGCTGGGCCTCAATGAGCGACTTGTAACGACAGAGCGGGATTACATCGCTGAAGCACTCAGCTCACTGGAGAGGGTGCCATCACCTTTCTTCCGCGGTCGAGGCGGATCTATGCTGATCTCTTCAATTGTGTTGCTGGGCCACAAAAACCGACTTCTTGACCACGGCCATGATCATATTGGCTCTATTCTATCTTATCTAGATAGAGCTCCTGAATTAAACAGCAAACCGTCTTTTCCGAGTCATATGTCAGATCACTTTATAAAAGCATATCCTTTATTAACCATGCTTAACGCTATTGGCATCGCTGAACTTCCGATGTATCTGACATTGGGAAGAGATCGACTGCGAGAAGCTAATGACTTGATAGTTGCTATAAAACCAGTCGAGCGAACTCATATGGGCTTATATTATATTATTGCTCTCTATAACTTAGGATGTATCGATACGGCACTGCCCGATAAAAACTATTTTATTGAGAGGCTCGTGAACGAATGGAAGAACATCGACCCAGGACGCGACTATTTCTTGTATGGTATCTCGTACTCGTACTTGTTACAACTTGCCTATTCTACAGGCCGTTGCGATCTCATTACTGATGCAATGATCGACCGCATGGTAACTGCTTTCGCTTCGCTAGAACGTACGGATATGAGCCGTGCAAACCGTCCTTACCCATTCAGCTACGTTCTCAACGTTCTTGCCGATCTAGGCGTCGCAGATCGTTTGTACCGCCCGCACCCCTTTTACTGTGGGCGATCACCTTTCTCCTGGGTCATGGAACATATGTCGCCTAAGGGAGAAGCCGAGCGCCCTCGACTATACATGATCAACCATGCGCTCATTAACTGGGCACTGCGGATGCGGTCACCAAGAGTGAAGAGTGCTAGAAAATCTACTTACTGCATAGATACAAAGTGCACTCAAGCATAGAACACCATATTTACCTACTTTAAAAACACATCATATAACCCTCTCATTCGAGGCTCGCGTGAGCAAGCGCGAATTAAAGTGGCTAAAGGGGAGCGCTAGTGTAGAATCGACATGTTACGATGGATCGTTCTATGTCGGAGAGGCTTAAACACGCAATGACCAAAAACACCCAGGGAGGCGGGACCTCGCTCGCGGAAACTGCCGACGATGCATTGGACGTATTCAAGGCACTGTCGAACCCGGTTCGCCTCCAGATCCTGCAGTGGCTTCGTGAGCCACGGAAGAATTTCCCCGTCGAGCGTGGCATTGCTGATCCCGACGAGGTCGGCGTATGCGTCAGCCATATCACTGAGAAGACCGAGCTTGCACAGTCAACTGTTTCCTCGTTCATGAGCGTGCTGGAGCGAGCGGACTTGGTCATCGCTACCCGGGTAGGCAAGTGGACCCACTACCGACGCAACGAAGAGCGAATCCGGCAGCTCGTTGATATGCTGGGGCGTACGCTTTAAGCGATTTAATACTGCTGTACCCAGGTTTATCTGGCAGTCCCGACTTGTAATTCGTCCCTCAGCCCTCCAACGCACGCTGCTCCCGCCGCCAGGCCGCCGGCGGCGCCCCGAAGGCGCGCTTGAACGCCTTGCCGAAGGCGGCTTCCGAGTCGTACCCCGCTTCCAGGGCGATGCGCGAGATGGGCATCAATGATTCGCGCAGCCGGCGGGCGGCGCCCTGCATGCGCAGCTGGGCCAGGTAGCGCATCGGCGGCACCCCCACCAGTTCGGTGAAGCGTTCGGCGAAGGCGGAGCGGGAAAGCCCGACCTGGCGCGCCAGCGCCTGCGTCGTCCAGTGTCGCTCGGGGGATTCATGCAGCTGGGTCAGCGCCCGGCTGACGTAGGGGTCCTGCAGCCCGCCGACCCAGGCGCGCTGCTCGGGCGGCAGGCGGGCGAGGTAGCGTTGCGCGGCCTCGATGAACAGCAGCTCGGCGAGCCTGGCCAGCAGCGCCGGCGAGCGCACCGCCCCGGCGGCCAGTTCGCCGGCGGCAAGGCGGAACGAACTCTCGATCCACGCCCCGGCCGCGCCCTCCGCCACGTCCAGCGTCATCACCCGGGGCAGCATGCCGACCAGGGCGTTGCAGGGCATCTCGCTATGCAGGAATCCGCACAGCAGGCGGGTGATCTCGCCACCGCCGCCGTAGACGATTCGCGCCGGCCCGCTCGCGGTCATCGGCTGCAGCAGATGGTCGACGCTGACCGGCGGGCCGTTCAGCTCACTACCGAGCAGATGCGGGTCGTTGCGCGGCAGCAGCACGATGTGCCCCGCCGGCACCGCCACCGGCCTGCCCGGCGCCACCTGCAGCAGCAGCCTTCCCGCGCTGACATAGTGGTAGGCCAAAATGCCCTGGGGCACCGGCGTGAACGGCCGGCAATCCTCCGGGGTGACCTGCGCCATCACGCACCAGGGCGCGGAGAACTCCGCATCGAGAAAGATGCCGCCGGTAAAGCGGATCGTGCGCAGCACGTCGAGCGCCGCATCCATGGGTCGCAGCCTCTATCGCGGCGGATCGGACAACAACGCCGGCGCCTCGGCCATTAGGGTTCCCCGTACCACAGAGTAGTCTAGCAGCACGGCGAGCGGCCCGGCCGCCGCCGGGTGGCCGACACGCCGTCGCCGCCAACAATCACAACGAGAACCGGAGCCCCCGCCATGCTGACCGACCGCCAAGGCAACGCCCTGCCCGGCGCCACCGCCGATACCCTGGCCCTGTACAACCAGGCCATCGACGCCTTCAACATCTACCGGGGGGACCCCGTCACCCCGCTGGACCAGGCGGTCGAGGCCGCCCCCGCCTTCACCATGGCGCGCATCGCCAGAACCTATCTGTTTGCCCTGGCCACCGAGCCCGCCGCCGCCCTGGCCGCCAGGGCCGATCTGGCGGCCGCCAAGGGCTCGCGCCTGGATGACCGCGAAGCCTCACACGTCGCCGCCCTCGCCCTGGTGCTGGCCGGCGAGTGGAGCGCCGCCGGGCTCGCGCTGGATCGTCACAACCTGCGCTACCCCCACGATCTGCTGGCCCTGCAGGCCGGCCACCTGATCGACTTCTACCGCGCCAACGCCCGCAACCTGCGCGACCGCCTGGCCCGCGTGTTGCCCCGCTGGTCGCCCGACATGCCGGGCCATTCGATCGCACTGGGCCTGTACGCCTTCGGGCTCGAGGAGACCGGCGACTACGCCCGCGCCGAGGAGACCGGCCGCCAGGCGCTGGACCGGCAACCACTCGACTGCTGGGCGCATCACGCCGTGGCCCACGTCATGGAGATGCAGGGCCGGGCCCAGGACGGCATCGACTGGATGACCGTGCGCGAGCCCTTCTGGTCCGGCGACGACAACCTGTTCAAGGGGCACAACTGGTGGCACCTCGCGCTCTGCCACCTCGACCTCGGCCAGACCGGGGAGGCGCTGGCCCTCTACGACGGCCCGATCCGCCAGGCGCAAAGCGCCGTGGTTCTGGACATGATCGACGCCTCGGCGCTGCTGTGGCGGCTGGCCCTCACCGGCCAGGACGTCGGCGAGCGCTGGCAGGAACTGGCGGCGGCCTGGGATCAACACGCCGACGGCAGGCTCTACCCCTTCAACGACTGGCACGCGGTCATGGCCTACCTGGGCGCCGGACGCGACGACCGGGTGGAAGCACTGCTGACCGCCCTGCGCGAAGCCAGCGATAATTCCGAAACGGCGGCCTGGGCCCGGGGCATCGGCCTGCCGCTGGTGGAGGGCTTCATCGCCTTCTGGCGCGGCGACCACGCCACCGCCGCCGAGCGCCTGCATCCGGTACGCTTCATCGCCAACGCCTTCGGCGGCAGCCACGCCCAGCGCGACATCATCGACTGGACGCTGACCGAGGCCGCCCTGCGCGGCGGCAACCGCGACCTGGCCGAGGGCCTGGCCAACGAACGCCTGGCGCTCAAGCCGCACAGCCCCATCAACCAGGGCTTCCTGCGACGGGCCACTGCGCCGGCCGTTGCCGAGAGCCAGATTGACTGTCGCGGTGTACAACGGGTGGAACCTCGCTCTCTGCCACCGCGGCCCCGGTCATACGCGAGAAGTGTCGGCCCCTTATAACGGCCAATCCGCCGGGAGCGCAGCGCCGTGGTGCTGGACATGATCGACGCCTCGGCGCTGCTGTGGTGGCTGACGGGACTTTCTGCGCCGGGCCACTGCCCCGGCGCAGGCGGAATTAAAGATTGCAGAGCTTCGAAGACGGACACTCCCCCCTATCGGTCGGGAGTGTTCTGCGTTCGTAAACTACTCGAACCGTTTGAGGGTTCCGCTAAAGTAGCTTTGCCCTCGCCTTTACTCCAGACTAGCCTGTTAAAGAACGTAACAATGCTAACAATTTGTACGAGGGGGGAGACATGGAACTAGGTGACAAGCTCAGCAGCATTGCACAACGCGGACGCGATCAGCTGGATCATATCAAGAACGAGGAGGCTACGAAGACAGCGCTCGTCATGCCGTTACTAGCCGCACTCGGCTACGATCCATTCGATCCACGTGAGGTAGTCCCTGAATTTACTGCGGATGTTGGAACGAAGAAGGGTGAAAAAGTCGACTACGCGATTCGGAAGGACGAGGAACTATCGATACTGATCGAGTGCAAGCCTCTAGGAACCGACCTCGCCAACACTCAGTATTCCCAATTATTCCGCTATTTTGGCTGCACCGAAGCCAAGTTCGCCATTCTCACCAATGGATTGAAGTATCGCTTCTATTCCGATCTAGATGCACAAAATAAACTAGACTCTCGCCCGTTCTTCATTTTCGACCTTGAGGATTTTAATGATAGCGATGTGGAAGAGCTCCGTAAGTTCACAAAGCCAAACTTTGATGTAGAAGCAATTCTTAGCACAGCGAATCGACTCAAATATACAAACCTCGCCAAGCGGGCAATTGAAGAAACGATCAAAGAAACGCCCGAGGAGTTTGTCAAGTATATTGTTTCTCAATTCTACGAGGGGCGGCAGACTAGGCAAGTGATCGACGAATTCACGCCGATCGTCAAGGAGGCAGGCAACCTGTATATCAAGGAGCAGGTAGCCCAGCGCCTTAAAGGTGCTTTGGCTCGTAATTACGTGGATGACACCGCTCCTCAGCCCGACCCTGTCCAGGCTCAGATAGAGCCCGAGCAGGATGATATCGTGACCACTCAGGAAGAGATCGATGCATATAATATCGTTCGATCGATTCTGGCAGAGGTAGTCGATGTCTCTCGTATTGCCATGCGTGATGCAAAGTCATATTGCGCCATCCTACTCGATGACAATAACCGCAAGCCGATCTGCCGACTGCATTTCAACACAAAGAGTGTCAAGCGTGTCGGATTCTTCAAGGATAAACAGCAAGAACTCGTAGACATTGAATCGGTAAGCGATCTTTTTAAGCATCGACCGACGCTAGTAGAAACTATTCAGGAGTATTTAGGGCAAAGCATTGAGGAAGTTTCTGCTGCCAAGTAATCAAAAATAGAGCTAGCCCCGACTGTGGCCGAGGCTAGCCATTTCCCGCTCCCCCTGAGCCCCAATCCAGCACACCGAGGCCACACCCCTTCAACGACTGGCACGCGGTGATGGCCTACCTGGGCGCCGGCCCGCCCGGGACCATAGGCTGCAGCCGATGGTCGATGCTCACCGGAGGGCCACTAACCAATCATTCAAACGGACGCTGCGTCATCAGCGAGCATATTCATGATCAGCCGGATCATCGTCTCCTTGTTGGCGGGATCGGACTCCGCCACCAGCAGCGTCAGCGCCGCCAAACCGACATCGTTGATCACGGGCTCCCCTGCCAATGACAGCAGGCGCCCATTACGGTGCAGGAAGTCGACGAACAGAAAGGCCGCACTGCGCTTGTTGCCGTCGGCGAACGGATGATTCTTGATCACGAAATAGAGCAGATGCGCGGCTTTCGACTCGATACTCGGATAGGCCGGCTCGCCGAACACGGACTGATCGAGATTGCCAAGCAGCGAGGCCAACCCATCGCTACGGTCTCGCGCAAACAGCGGCGTTGCTTCGCCCCGCGCCATCAGTTCCGCTTTCAGCGCGTCCAGCGCCGCTCTCGCCGTTTCCAACGAAGGAAGCTGACCGCCCGCCTGCACGTCAGGATCGCTCAACAGTCCTTCGTCATAGCGCTGCAACAGCAGAAACGTCTGCGCATAACGCGCGACGATATCCACCAGCCCGCGACCGCCCGGCAGATCCAGCGCCGGGCTGTGTGCCGCCTTGCGCACCAGTGCCATAGCGGCCTCAAGCTCCCGCGCGTTGGCTTCGAAGCGCTGCTGGTGCAGCGTCCAGCCCTGAGTCAGATGATCCCGGAGAACGCGAGTTGCCCATTGGCGAAACCGGACCGCACGCCGGGAGTTGACGCGGTAACCGACGGAGATGATGGCATCGAGGTTGTAATGCAGCCTCGCACGCTTGACCTTTCTGCCCCCTTCAATCTGAACTTGTAAGAATTCCTTACAAGTTCCCTCTTCCACCAACTCTTCCTCTGCGTAGATATTTTTCAAGTGGATCGTGATGTTCTGCGGCTTGACGTCGAACACCTCGGCCATCTGCCGTTGCGTCAGCCATACGGTCTCGCGACCCTCGTCCAGACGCACGTCTACCGCCTTGTCAGCATCCTCGTAGATCAGGATTTGTGACTGTTCGCTCATGTCGGTCTCGTCCAGGCGCGTTTCCCATCGGCTGACCATAGCACGGACGCTTGAGCGATTCGTGTCGCGTGGCGTGCACGCCCACCATCATAGCGAGGGGACACGGCCTGACTCAGTGCGCCTCGACAGCGGCACGCCCTTTGATGATTGAGCGGGCCAGCATCAGATACCCCATCGAACCACAGGCGGCCATGGCCAGGATGATAGCTTCAAGCGTATGCGGCAGCAGGGCGGATAATGCACTCAGAAGCCCGGCGATACCGAACTGGGCTGCGCCCAGAAGCGCTGCAGCCGTCCCACCGCTGGTGGGAAAGAACTCCAAAAAGCAGGCCTGAATATTCGGCGAGATCGCCCCCACCGCGCCGATGGTCAGCATCATGGCAGGCAGGAAGGCGTACAGCGGCCACTCCATGAAGGCAGCCATCACCAGCAACAGCATTCCGGCCGCCTGACAGCCCGTCGCCAACTGAAGGATACGAAGCGACGGCACCCTGGAAAGCAGCATTCGATTGAGAATATTGAAGATAAGCATCGCTACGATGTTCGCCGCAAACAGCATCGAAAAGCTCGAGGGCGACTGGCCGAAGTGCCCCTGATAAATCAGTGAGGCGTAGGTAATGAACATCATCAGGGTGGAAAAAGAGGCGGCCTGCCAGACGATGAACGGCAGGGCAGGCTTTGTCGACAGCACCAGTTTGTAACGCGCCAGCAGGCTCATCTGGGGGCTTTTCGCTCGCGATACCTTGCCCTTGCCGGTAAAGAGTACCCGCACCAGCAAGGGCACCAACAGCAGCGCGTATGCCGCCAGGGCGAAGAAGATATAGTGCCAGGAGCCAAACGACAGAATCGCGCTGCCTACGCTCGGGGCAATGCCCGGCGCCAGCACCATGATAAAGCCCATCATCGAGAACAGTTTCGCGGCGTCGCGGCCCGCCACCCGGTCGCGCACTAACGCCGGTACCGATACCAGGGTCAAACCGGCACCAAGGGCCTGAATGGCCCGCCCGCCAAGCAGGGTATTCAGGGAACCCGCCATGCCGATGACTATGCTCGAGAGCGCAAAAATCACCAGCCCACCCATCAGAACCCGCTGCCGTCCGAAGCGATCCGAAAGCGCACCACCGATTAACTGCCCCAGCGCCATGGCAAATACATACACCGAGACACTTAACGATACCGCCTGCTGAGAAATCCCCAGCGATTCGCCGATGACCGGAAAGGCCGGCAGATACGTATCCATGGAAAACGGACCTAGCATCATGGTCAACGCCAGGCTCAGCACCACAATGAAGGGCGTTTTAGATTGGGTCATAGAAGCTCTCGGTAAAAGGGCGTAATGATAGACGACATCAGCTTTATGATACCGACTGATGTTATCAAGGCAATCGAACAGAAAATGAGGGATACGCTATATAAACAATGCAGAGGAGCAGGCCGATACCTTTGCAAACATGCTCAAACAGCACGGCGCTACCACCTGTATGGCTGCGACCACTACCCACCTGGGCACGCTCCGGAATAGAGCGCGGCTGCCCCGCACAGCTTGCGACAGCACAAGCGCGAGTCGCTTCCGTGGCCTTATCCAAAGAGACGCCACACATCTCCAAGACATGCATCTCCCAAGCAAGCAACACTTAATGAACAAAAATCATCACCGCCAGCACCACCGTCAGCAGTAACAGGTACACCCCGGCATGAATGCGGTCGGGAATGCGCCCGATCCATCGCGACGCCAGGCGGATACCGAGCCAAGAGCCGGCCGCCAGCGCCAGCAAGGCGCGCAGGTCCACATACCCCGCATACCAGGTGCCCAGGGCGGTATCGCTGGCCGACAGCAACACGTAAGTCGCGGTGCCGCTCACCGCCATCGGCAACGACAACGGATTGGCCATCGCCGTGGCCGCCGTCATGCTGGCGCCTCTGCGGCGCATCAGCGGCACGGTCATCACGCTGCCGCCAACACCCAGCAAGGCGGCGACTGTGCCGATGAAGGTGCCTGTCATCGCTGTCACCAGGCGGCCCATGGGCCGTACATCGCCACCCGCCTGGTGCAGGAAGCCGGGCCTCAGGATGGCATCCGCAATGGTGAGCGCCAGATAGCCGATGAACGCCCAGCGCACCCAGTCTCCACTCAACGACATTGCCGCTGTCGCCCCGAGCACGGCACCGATGGCGATATAGCCGACCAGCGGACGCACCAGATGCCATTGCACGGTCCGCCGCCGGTGGTGACGCCAGGTCGACAGGGACGCCGCAAAGATCATCAGCGCGGTCGAGGTGGCCACCGCGATATGCATGGCCGCCAGACCCGCCGCGCTATTCGGCCCATGGACGGCAATCAGCAGGGTATATATCAAGGGAACGACGACGAAACCGCCACCGAAGCCGAACAACACGGTGGTGACCCCGGCCAACCCGCCGCAGAGAAGCAATACGCCATACACCGGAACGCTCCTGGTGAACTCACCCCTGGTGGAACTCAACGACAGGAACGATATTCCGACAGGGGCTGGCCGATGTTCGCCGGTTGGCCAATAATCGTCGTGTTTCGGCCAGGTTGACGACAATGCGCAATATCCCGCTGGCGGAGGTGGATCCTGTGGCCCGACCCGTCGTGGCTATCGGCACCGACTACAGCCCCGGCACCCTGCTCGACTTTCACAGCCATCGCCGTGCCCAGTTCCTCTACGGCATGACGGGCCTGATGGAGGTCGACACCGATGACGGCACCTGGATGGTGCCGCCCTACAGCGGCGTCTGGCTGCCGGAGGGCAAGCGCCACCGGGTGCGCATGAATGGCGTCAGTACCCGCAGCCTGTATATCGAGCCTCTCGCGGCTCCACGCCCCTCCCGCAACTGCGAGGTGCTGGTCGTGACGCCGCTCCTGCATCACCTATTGCTGGCCTCCGCCAACATGCCCGCGCTCTATGACGAGAGCGGCCGCGATGGTGCCCTCGCCCAGCTCCTGCTGTACGAGCTGCAACGGGCGCCGGCGCTGCCGCTGTTTGCCCCGCTGCCCCGGGATCCCCGACTGGCCAGCCTGTGCAGGGATTTTCTCGGCCGGCCGCATATCCGTAGCCTGCCCGAGGACTGGGCACGGCAGCTGCATCGCAGCCAGCGCACCTTCAATCGCCTGTTCCGTCAGCAGACCGGCCTGTCGTTCGCGGTATGGCGCCAGCAGGCCTGCCTGATGGCCGCCCTCCCCAAGCTGCTGTCAGGTAGCTCCGTTACCCAAACCGCGCTGGAACTCGGCTACGACAGCCCGGGCGCCTTCTCCAGCATGTTTCGCAAGGTGCTCGGTCAATCCCCCACCGCCTTCGTCCGCGCGGCTACTCGCCAGGAGGAGAACGACCCGCCCGCTTCACCACCCTAGCCGCGAAGAACCAAAATTATTATTTGCAAAATAGTGATGCCTTCTACACTGGATAGTGACCGTAAGGTTCTCTGGCATAAGTCGAAAACAGGAATCGATAGCAAAAAACGGTAGCCGTTGTCGGCATCACGGTGCGGACGACAAGGAGTTTGAAGTCTTAATCTCATCAGACGACAACAGACTTCTTTAAATGCTGATGTTAGCAAGGAGTATCATTATGAATGTTTTTGTAAACTCTTCTCTCCCCGTGCTGGTTGGGGCTTCTCTTCTGTTTGCCTCCGCTGCCATGGCCCAAGAAGTAGGCCCGCAGACGGGTGACAGGGAATTCTCCCTCTCCGGTACTGGTAGCAGCAGCAAGGACTTCGACAACGGCAGCTTCGGTGTTTCCGGCGACTACGGCTGGTACCTGTCGGATCACACGCTGGTGGGTATTCGTCAGAGCGTCAATTTTGCTGACGTGGAAGGCGATGACAACGTCTGGAATGGCAGCACTCGCGGCTTTGCCGATTACCACTTCGGCCGAGGCGCGGCCCGGCCTTTCGTGGGTGCCTCACTCGGTGGCATTTATGGTGACGCCGTGAAGGACACCGGCATCGCCGGCCTGGAAACTGGCCTCAAGTACTATATGCTGCCCACCACCTTCATCCAGGCAAGAGCCGAGTACCAGTTCTTGTTCGATAGCAGCAACAGTGCCGAAGACAACTACGACGACGGCGCCTGGGCCTATACCTTCGGCATGGGTATCAACTTCTGAGGATCAGCACTGATCCCATGTTTGTAAAGTGATCCACTTGGAGCGGACACCCCAGACGCCAGGGGTGTTCGTGGCCGATTCGTGACCGAGAAGACGCGCCATCGGTTTCCGATGCACGTCTCGTGCCTCCGGCATCAAGCAGCCGGCCCCGTGCTCTCTCGTACCACCAGTTCGAAGGGCATGATGCGATGCTTGTCCGCTGCGTCATCCCGCTCATCGATGATGTCGAGCAACAGGGCCACGGCCTCGCGGCCGAAATCCTCGGCGGGCTGGGCGATGGTCGTCAGGGGAGGATCGCAGAAGGAGGCAAAGGCGATATCGTCGAACCCCGCCACCGAGATGTCCTCGGGTATCCGCAGCCCCGCTTCCTTGATGCGCCGCATGGCCCCCATGGCCATTTCATCATTCTCGCAGAAGATCGCCGTCGGCCGGTCCGCTCGCGCCAGCAGGTCACCGGCTGCCCGATACCCCGAGGGCGGCGTGAAGTCACCGGGGCACCATAGGCTTTCATCCGGCGTCAGGCCGGCGACGGCCAGGGCATCCTGAAAGCCGAGCAGACGATCCCGGGTCAAGGGGCTGTTGCGTGGCCCCTTGATCATGCCGATGCGGCGGTGCCCCAGTGCCAGCAGGTGCTCGGTCACCACCCGGGCGGCGGCCCGGTTGTCGAGCCTGACGGTGGGGCACGGCGCCTCGTCGAGCACTTCGCAGGCGTTGACCATCGGCGGCCGCGCCTTGCCGTCCGAGGCCGTGAAGGGATCATAGGCACGCAACTGGATGAGGCCGTCGGCCTGGCGAGTCGACACCATGCCAGCGTAGGCCCGTTCGGTGCGTTCGTCGCCCAGGGTGTTGCACAGCAGTATGCCGTATTCCCGCCGCTGCGCCGCCGCCTGGAGGCCGCCGATCACCCGGGCATAGAAGGTGTTGGCGATGGTCGGCACCAGTACCACCAGGTTACGGGTCCGTTGCGACCGGAACTGCACCGCCGTGAGGTTCGGCCGATAACCGGCCTGCTCGACGGCGGCAAGCACCCTGTCGCGCGTTCCCGGCGACACGATGTCGGGCGTTTTCAAGGTGCGCGACACCGTCGCCACCGACACACCGGCCAGCTCGGCCACCTTGCGAATATTGGTCATGCCTGGCTGTGAACCTCCTCGATCTCATCAGGCGACTCGGCGTCGCCACGCGCCAGTCTACTGCATCATTGCACCTGGCTCACCGATGCACCCGCTCCCGCCCCCGCGACCTAGGTCTCATTGAACCCATGCGCTTCACGGGCTAGCTTTCAGCAAAATGTAACCGGTTACACTCATACATCAGACCGGTAGAGACAGTCCAGCCGAACCCTGTGGCTAGCGCCGGAGGCCCTGCAACGCCTGCGCCTGCCCGGTGGCCATCCCGAAGGTTATCTGGAGGCCCTGGCCAACCTCTATCGCGACTTCGCCGACGCCGTCCGGCGTGGCGAGCGCGGCACCGCCGCGGGCGTCCCCGGCATGGACGAGGGCCTGCGGGGCATGGCCTTCATCGAGGCCCGGCTGGAAAGCCAGGCCGGCACCGCCAAGTGGACATCCCTCGCTGACACTTCCCAGCGGCATGACGCGGAGGCAACGACATGACAGGCACTCACGACAGCGGCATCAAGGGGCCGGGGCTCTTTCTCGCCCAGTTTCTCGATGACCACCCGCCTTTCGACGATCTCGACACCATCACCCGCTGGGCCGCCTCGCTCGGCTATCGTGGCGTCCAGATGCCGACGGTCGATCCACGCCTGATCGACCTCGAACTCGCCGCCGACAGCCAGGATTACTGTGACGAGCTGACCGGACGCTGCGCCGAGGCCGGCGTAGCGATCAGCGAGCTTTCCACCCACCTGCAAGGCCAGCTGGTGGCGGTGCACCCCGCCTTCGATGAACTCTTCGACGGCTTCGCCCCCGCGCACCTGCATGGGCGGCCCGACGCACGCCGGCACTGGGCCGAGGCGCAACTCAAGCTCGCCGCCCGCGCCAGCCGGCGCCTGGGGCTGACAGCACACGGCACCTTCTCCGGCGCCCTGCTGTGGCCCTACGTCTACCCCTGGCCGCAGCGGCCGTCGGGGCTGATCGAGGAGGGTTTCGCCGAACTGGCCCGTCGCTGGCGGCCGATCCTGGATATCTTCGACGAACAGGGCGTCGACCTGTGCTTCGAGATTCACCCGGGGGAAGACCTGCACGACGGCGCCACCTTCGAACGCTTTCTCGACGCCGTGGACGGCCACCCCCGGGCGAAGATCCTCTTCGACCCCAGCCACATGGTGCTGCAGCAGCTCGACTACCTGGGCTTCATCGATCGCTACCACGAGCGCATCGGCATGTTCCACGTCAAGGACGCGGAGTTCACGCCCAGCGCCCGCAGCGGGGTCTACGGCGGCTATCAGGGTTGGGTCGACCGCCCCGGCCGCTTCCGCTCGCTGGGCGATGGCCAGGTCGACTTCAAGGGCATCTTCTCGCGGCTCACCCAGTACGGCTACGACGGCTGGGCGGTACTCGAGTGGGAATGCTGCCTCAAGGACGCCGCCCAGGGCGCCGCCGAGGGCGCGCCCTTCATCGACCGACACCTGATCCAGCGGGCCGACAAGGCCTTCGACGACTTCGCCGATACCGGCTCGGACCCGGGGCGCAACCGGCGCCTGCTGGGGCTCGACGAGACGCACTGACACCCGACACACAATAACGAGGGTTCGCCATGCTACGCACACGGCTCGGCATCATGATGTTTCTGCAGTTCTTCATCTGGGGTGGCTGGTTCGTCACCCTGGGCACCTTTCTTTCCCGGAACCTCGAAGCCAGCGGAGGCCAGATCGGCATGGCCTTCTCGACCCAGTCGTGGGGCGCGATCATCGCGCCCTTCATCATCGGCCTGATCGCCGACCGCTACTTCAACGCCGAGCGCATCCTCGCCGTGCTGCACCTGGCCGGGGCCGCGCTGATGTTCGGCCTGTACCGCGCCCAGGACTTCGCCACCTTCTACCCGCTGGTGCTGGTCTACATGATCCTCTACATGCCCACCCTGGCGCTGGTGAACTCGGTCTCCTTTCGCCAGATGCGCGACCCCGCGCAGGAATTCGCCAGGATTCGGGTCTGGGGCACCATCGGCTGGATTCTCGCCGGGCTGGCGATCAGCTACCTGTTCTCCTGGGACAGCGCCGACGCCATCGCCGGCGGCGCCCTGCGCAACACCTTCCTGATGTGTGCCATCGCCTCGCTGGCACTGGGCCTCTACTGCTTCAGCCTGCCTGCCACCCCGCCCAAGTCGGACACCCGCAAGAGCGGGCTGAAGGAGATCCTCGGGCTCGATGCCCTGAAACTGCTCAATGACCGCAACTACGCGATCTTCTTTGTCGCCTCGGTGCTGATCTGCATTCCGCTGGCCTTCTACTACCAGAACGCCAACCCCTTCCTGGCGGAGATCGGCGTGGCCAACCCCACCGGCAAGATGACCCTGGGGCAGGTCTCGGAAATCCTGTTCATGCTTTTGCTGCCGGTGTTCATCCACCGCTTCGGCATCAAGATCACGCTGATCGTCGGCATGCTGGCCTGGGCCGTGCGCTACGCCCTCTTCGCCTTCGGCGATGCCGGTGAAGGCGTCTACCTGCTGCTGATCGGTATCGCCCTGCATGGTGTGTGCTACGACTTCTTCTTCGTCTCGGGGCAGATCTACACCGATGCACGCGCCGGCGAACGCTTCCAGAGCGCCGCCCAGGGCATGATCACGCTGGCCACCTACGGGGTCGGCATGTTGATCGGCTTCTGGGTCGCCGGCCTGGTCACCGACCACTACGCCACCGCCGACGGCCACGACTGGCAGGGCATCTGGCTGTTCCCCGCGTGCTTCGCCCTCGCCGTCCTGCTGCTCTTCCTGGTGGCCTTCAAGGACAAGCATGGCGCCAGGCAAGCGCCCGAGGCGAAACGTACCTGAGAGAACCTCGACCGATTCGCCGGCGTCATGCCGGCGGACACGGCCGGGACTTCACGTCGATTAGCACTCCAAAATGTTTACAGACTATGCTTACCCCGCTTCATAAGAAGGCATTCAGTCAGAAGCTACCAGTAATCAGGTTTATCAGCCGGCTTCTTTCGTGTATGAACACGATTAGAGAGTTGGTGGGTCTCAAGCTCTTCGTTTGAGATATAGCGGCGCATCCAGTGGGCTTGCTTCTTCAACGAACCTGGGGGCGTACGCTCAATCCCCTTTCGGTGGGGGAGAATGATGCCGACTCGTAGATGTGGGAAGTCGGCTCGGATCGCCTCTAAAGCAGGAGTCATATCCGTATCTCCTGACACCAGTACGACCTGCTGGATTCGATCTTCTGGTGAGCTTCCCCAGAACTGCTTGGCTGCAAGCCGGTACATCGCAATGCCTATCCGTACGTCGGTTTCCTTCTCCTCGAGGTTCCAAATGTCGACTTGATCTTGCCTCGAGGCCGGTACATCCCTGGAGACAAAGCGTGGGGCCTTCCGGTGATCTAGGCGATGGCGGCCCCAGTGCACTATGACGCCGCGAGCCTTGAGAGCCCGAACATAAGTATCTTGGGCCTGTTTGGATTGCTGACCGCGGGAGGCCAGTACTGGCTGAACGGGGGATGTGAAGTAATGGATCTCGTCAGTTTGGCTGCGAGGGTCGTTCTCGTGGGCAATAGCTTCGAGCAAGGACGAAAGATCAAGCCACTTGTACGGCGTGCCTGCCAGTAGCCCATAGAACATGTTGTAGCCGTCGACAAAGAAGGCTGTCTTCACGAGTGAGATCCTCAGACACGAAGAAACCGGCACGGGGGCCGGTTTCTTCGCCCTGACTGCCAGCGAACTTAATCACTGCGTGCAGGGCTGAGTCGTTTCAGGAGTTTCGCCCATTTTCGAGCAATGTGCAACATTTTCATCTGATCCGATGCCAAGGCATGCAGTAACCACCGATAGGAACGTGCCACGCCACAAGCGCTCATGGCGGCGTTACCCCCGTTAGACTGCTGTCTAAGCCCCTGCATTGACTTCGGTACGAGCGACCATAGCACGCCCTCTCCGACGAATCCGGCAGGCTCGACTTCGACACCGAACCGGCAGCCGGGCCCGTCACGAGAGAGGTGGATGGATGACGGGTGCATGCCGCGCCATGAGCTCGGCGATCCAGTCGATGAATACGCGCAGCTTCGCGCTGACATGCCGATTCGGCGGAAACGCCAAGTACAGCGGCATCGGGTCGAGCCGCCAATCCTCGAAAAGGGCCACCAGCTCCCCCGAGGCGAGATGGTCCCTGGCCATGTAGTCCGGCAGCCACAGGACGCCCAGGCCGGCCAGGCCCGCCGCGAGATAGCTGTTGCCATCGTCCGTCGACAGGACGTAGCGGCCCTGCACCTTGATGCTCTCCTGATCGCGATGCATGGCGAAGGGCTTGCCGAGACGGGACCCCAGGAAGCCCACGACGCGGTGATGGGTATTTTCCAGCTCGCCAGGATGCGCGGGCGAACCGGCGCGTTCCAGGTAGCTGGGCGCTGCATAGACCCCCAGCCGCAGGTCGCCGATGCGCCGCGCCATCAGCGATTGATCGGTCAGCTCGCCACCGCGCACCACGCAATCCACCTTCTCGTCGATGATGTCCACCATGCGATCGCTGACGCCCATGTCCAACTGGATTTCCGGGTAGCGGGCATGGAAGGCAGGTAGCGCCGGTACAAGAATCATGCGGGCCAGCGGGCTGGGAACGTCCACCCGCAACCGCCCCCTGGGTACGCTCGAGCCGACGGACAGGCTGGTCTCGGCATCGTCCAGGTCAGCCAGCAAGCCTAGCACCCGCTCATAGTAGGCGGCGCCGTCGGCGGTCACGTTGACCTTGCGCGTGGTGCGGTTCAGCAGGCGAACGCGCAAGCGTGCCTCCAGCTGCTGCACGAGCTGCGTGACGCTGGTCTTGCTCATGTGAAGGGTGTCGGCGGCCTTGGTGAAGCTGCCGGTTTCCACCACCCGCGCAAACGCCCGCATTGCATCGAAACGGTCCATGGCTTCCCTAAATAGTTACCCAGGGCTCTTCGTGATTGTTCGTGATCTGCAAACAGTGATGGCCAGGCTTGCTCGTTTATCCGCGCCCCCGCCGCTCCTAAATTAGCACCATCGTTGACACGGGTCGCTTCTGCCCGCTGATGGAGACAAGACCATGACCAAGCGTGACGTCGTTTTCCCGGCCGGGCGCCAGGCGCTCTACGAGCGGAACCGCTATTCACCGGCGATTCGCTCCAATGGGTTCCTGTTCGTCTCGGGCCAGGTGGGTAGCCGGGAAGACGGCTCCCCCGAGCCGGACCTGGAGGAACAAGTCCGGCTCGCCTTCGACAATCTGATGGCGATCCTGAAAGCAGCCGGATGCACCTTCGACGACGTGGTCGATGTCACCGTGTTCATGGTCGATCCCCAATCGACATTCGAGACGGCCTGGAGCGTAGTATCCGAATTTTGGGGGAACGCGCCGCACCCGACGCTGACCGCCGTCGGCGTCACCTGGCTCTATGGCTTCGATTTTGAAATCAAGGTGATAGCGAAGCTGCCGGAATCAGCGGCTGGCTGATAGAAACACCGTTGGGCCCAGCCGGATAGTGCGGTTTGGCTGGCCTTCTACGCGGTCGTGAATTAGCTGGGCGCCGGGCGTGGCGGCAATCGCGACCTGGCCGAAGGCCTGGCCAACGGAGGCCTGGCGTTCAAGCTGCACAGCCCCAGCACCCGAGTTTCCTGAGGAATGGCCGTTACTCCGACCAAAGGTAAATTAAACACCACCTAAGTGTTGGTAGCAGATGCTCCCCGCAGCGCAGGTCTGGAAACAACCCTTGGCCCGAAAGTCTCCGATGACCCGATTCGAGTTCCGTCGCTCGATGCGTGCCAAGATCGATCATGGTCATTTGCCGACTGATCTGCAATGGCTGGTTCAATGATGCGCTTGCCTCGGTACGCGCACCCGTACCTTGGCCGGGTTTATGAAACCGGAAAATCACTCACCATGAGTGAGCATTTTTCGGTTTACGGGCGATGAAATCCAGCGAGATACCTGAACAGTTGTCTGTTGCCCCTTTGAACCACTATATACCTAGCGGTTAATCAAAATAGGGCTCCAATACCCTCTCGATCCAATTCATGAAGGCCCGGACGCGTTGCGACAGGTTACGCCGATGGGCCACGACAAGCGACGCGGCGAGAGGTTCAGGACGTAGGTCGGGCAGAATCTCCACTAGCGCGCCACTTTCGATGTGATGTGCGAGCGCCGAATATCCCGCCTGAATCAATCCAATGCCCGCAAGTCCGGCTGCATGATAGGTCTGCACACTGTTGACTTGCATCACGCCTGGCAGCGGAAGCGACGCATAGCCGTCGCCGTCTGGATATTCCCATCCGGCAAGCTTGGCGCCGAGTGTTTGCGTGTAGTGAACCATCTGGTGCCCTTGGCTGTGCAGGTCATCGAGCGTGTGCGGTATGCCGTACCGTGCCAGATAGCTCGGGCTCGCAGCATTTATCATGCGCAGCTTGCCAAGCGGTCGGGCAATCAGCGTCTCGTCGACGATCGGACCCAGACGGATCACGCAATCGAACCCTTCTTGGACGAGATCGACATGCCGATCGGTGCTGGACAGTTCCAGTTCCAACTCTGGATGCGCCGTCATCAGTTGTGGTAGTGCGGGAACCACGACGCTTTGTGCCAACTCGGTCGGCATGCCGACGCGCAATCTCCCCTGTAGTGGTGCGCCGTTATCCACGAACATTGATTGCAATTCTTGTACTTCGGCCAGCAGGTCGCGTGCGCGTGAATAAAAGGCACGTCCATCTTCCGTAAGCTGCACACTCCGCGTGGTCCGATGCAGGAGGGTGGCACCCACATCTCGCTCAAGTCCACGGATCACCGTAGAGACACGTCCCTTCTGGATACCCAGGCTTTCGGCCGCACGCGTGAAGCTCGTCATTTCAGCGACACGAGCAAAAATCAAAAGTGCGTCAAGGTTTTTCATTGTTCACCTTAAGAGTAACAGAGCGTTCTATTTTCCGTCATTTATAACTCGTTTATGACTCAATAGACTAGCTTTCCATGTCGTCCACAGCGGACAATTTGAACGCAAGGGAGCAACCATGACTCAACACACCACACCGGTTAGAACGGTCGTCGTCTACCACTCTGGCTATGGGCATACCGAGCGTATGGCAACAGCCATCGCCGAAGGCGCCGGCGCCGTACTCGTCGCAATCGACACCGAGGGAAACCTTGCCGAGGATGCATGGAAAACGCTTTCCGGCGCGGATGCGATCCTGTTCGGCTCGCCGACCTACATGGGCGGCCCTAGCTGGCAGTTCAAGAAGTTCGCGGACGCATCCTCGAAGATCTGGTTCGAAGGTGGATGGCAAAACAAGCTCTTTGGCGGCTTTACCAATAGCGCGAGTCTCAACGGCGACAAGCTCAATACGCTCGAATACTTCTTCCTGTTGGCTGGGCAGCACGGCGGCATCTGGGTCAGCATGGATATCAAGCCTGCGAACGTGAAAGCCTCAAGGCGTGACGACCTGAATCGCATGGGCTCCTATATCGCGCCGATGGCGCAGACACCTGCCGATGCGTCGCCTGAAGAGATGTCGCCAGGGGACCTCGAGACGGCACGCCGCTATGGCGCACGCGTCGCAATGATCGCCGGACAGTTTCGGTCCGGAAAATCTCAAAGCAGCTGAAGTCCTCGCGCGCGAGGCACGACAGACTGGACGCCGCCGCATTTTATCCAGCCAATCTCGAAGGGAGTTGCCATGAAATACAAGCAACTTGGCCGCACCGGCCTGTATGTCTCCGAGCTGTGCCTCGGCACGATGACGCTGGGCGGCAATGCTGACGCCGGCATGTGGACGGCGATCGGCGCACTCGGTCAGGACGAGGCGAACCAACTGATCGCCCGCGCGCTTGCTGACGGAATCAATTTCATCGACACCGCCGATATTTATTCCTTTGGCCAGTCTGAACGCGTCGTCGGACAGGCGCTGAGAGACCTCGGAGTACCACGCAGCGAGATAGTGCTGGCTACAAAGACAGCCGGCGTGATGGGCCCGAAACCCAACGATCAGGGGGCGTCGCGCGGTCATATCATGGATTCTGTGCAGAGAAGCCTGGAACGGCTACAAGTCGATCATATTGACCTTTATCAGATACACTCCAGCGATCCTGTCACGCCGATCGAAGAAACGCTGCGTGCCCTCGACGATCTCACGCGGCAAGGTCTAGTCCGTTATGTCGGCGTCTCGAATTGGCGCGCAGGCAAGATCGGCAAAGCGCTCGGGCTGAGTTCAGCGCTTCACGCCACGCGCTTCGAGACGCTACAGGCCTACTATTCGATCGCCGGACGTGACGTAGAGCGCGAACTGGTACCACTCGTTACCGAGGAGCGGATGGGCTTGCTCGTCTGGTCGCCCCTCGCCGGCGGATTGCTCTCCGGGAAGTTTGGTCCCGGGGCGCTAACCGCAGAAGATTCGCGGCGCCGCCATTTCGACTTTCCGCCGGTCGATCTTGATCGAGCCTGGCCATGCGTTGCAGAGATGCGCGCCATAGCCGACGCACGCGGTGTCTCGGTCGCCCGGATCGCGCTCGCCTGGTTACTTGCCAAGCCGCATGTAACGAGCGTAATTATCGGCGCTAAACGGGTCGAACAGCTCGAAGATAATCTCGGCGCGGTAGATGTCTTTCTTACCGAGGAGGAGCTTACGCGTCTTGAAGCCGTGAGTGCTCTGCCTCCCTGCTATCCCGGCTGGATGATCGATCATCAGGACGCGAGCAGGTTCCCCCTACCTTTCAGGCCCGTCGCATCGAATTAGAACCGGCTACTACATACCAATACTTTCGGCGTGGGCGGTTGTAAGCACCCGCCCCGAGTTGAATTGAATGCGCCCACTACAAGAGAGAGATAGATATGCCAAAAGGTTATCTGATCGCACACGTCAGTATCTCGGATGCAACTGCTTACGCCGCCTATGCAAAAGCTGCAGGCGACGCAATGAAAAATTTTAGCCCGAAGTTGATTGCATCGTCGGGACGGTATGAAAACCTTGAAGGCGAATCCCACGGACGGCATGTCGTCTTTGAGTTTGATTCGTTCGCCGAGGCCAAGCGTTTCTATGAGAGCCCCGAATACCAGACGGCCAAAGCGCTCCGCGCTGGGGCAGCGACTGGCACCTATGTCATTCTCGAAGGGACCTCATAACGCTGACCGCGAAGCGCTCGAACACGACGCTTTGTCTGAAAAATACCTGAGCTCACCCATACGGCGTTAAAAATCGACTCGGGCGCGAGTCCGATCACAATGCTCATTTACCCCGCGTAAACGCCTGCATTGCATCGAAACGGTCCATGGCTTCCCTAAATAGTTACCCAGGGTTCTTCGTGATTGTTCGTGATCTGCAAACAGTGATGGCCAGGCTTGCTCGTTTATCCGCGCCCCCGCCGCTCTTAAATTATCACCATCGTTGACACGGGTCGCTTCGGCCCGCTGATGGAGACAAGACCATGACCAAGCGTGACGTCGTTTTCCCGGCCGGGCGCCAGGCGCTCTACGAGCGGAACCGCTATTCACCGGCGATTCGCTCCAATGGGTTCCTGTTCGTCTCGGGCCAGGTGGGTAGTCGGGAAGACGGCTCCCCCGAGCCGGACCTGGAGGCGCAGGTCAGACTTGCCTTCAACAATCTGATGGCGATCCTGAAAGCAGCCGGATGCACCTTCGACGACGTGGTCGATGTCACCGTGTTCATGGTCGATCCCCAATCGACATTCGAGACGGCCTGGAAGGTGGTGCCGGAGTTCTGGGGGAACGCGCCGCACCCGACGCTGACCGCCTTGGGAGTCACCTGGCTCTATGGCTTCGATTTTGAAATCAAGGTGATAGCGAAGCTGCCGGAATCAGCGGCTGGTTGATAGAAACACCGCTGGGCCAGCCGGGTATTGCGGGCCGGCAGGCCTTCTATGCGGTCGTGAATTGACTGGCCGCCGGGCGTGGCGGCAAAGGAGGAATGGGCAAGGCGTCTGGCGTAGCTCGCAGAGGGCATGCACGACCAGACGGTCATGAGCATTGGTTCATAGACAGATAGTCGCATTGAGGAAACTGTCAGGACACTCTATTTTTATTTGTATGATGTATTACTTTCATGAAAAAACAACGAAAACGAACATCGTTTGCCAACTTCCGCCGCCGACAACGACAATACACAAGGAATACCAATGAAACGAACAACCACGCTGGCAGCCAGCCTGCTCATGGGGACGGCTATCTTGAGTGCATGCCTGACGGCCCAGGCCGCGACCTACGTTTATGTCTCCAACGCCGATGACGGCGTCATTTCGAGTTACACCCTCGACCGCGACGCCGGCACGCTGACGCCACTGGCGACCACCCAGGCCGGCGATTCGGTGATGCCAATGGCGGTGAGCCCGGACCGGCAACACCTGTATGCCTCGATCCGCAGCGAACCCTACCGGGTTGTGACGTACCGCATCGATGCGCAAAGCGGCAAGCTGACCCGGCAAGGCAGCGGTTCATTGCCCGCCAGCATGGCCAATATCGACACCGACCAGAGCGGCGCTTACCTGTTCGGGGCGGCCTACGTGGGCGATGTGGTCAGCGTCAGCCCCATCGACGCCGATGGTGTCGTTCAGGATTCCCGGCAGGTCGTCGAGACGGGCCAGCATGCGCACGCCATGCATGCCTCGCCGGACAACCGTTACGCGTTCGCCTCCAACCTCGGCGATGACCAGATCGCTCAGTTCCGTTTCGACCCCGAAACGGGGCAGTTAACCCCCAACGATCCCGACGCTGCCAGTACACCCGACCAGACCGGCCCCCGCCATTTCCTCTTCACGCCCAATGGCCAGCATGTCTACGCCCTGGGCGAGTTCACGGGCGCCGTCACGATCTATGCCTACGATTCCGATACCGGCACACTGACGCGTCAGTCGACCGTACAGGGCGTAGCGGATTCGCTAAACCTGGCCCAGGGCATGAAACGCGACATGATCCAGGAAGGCGATGACACGCCACGCATATGGGCCGCCGACATCCAGATCACCCCGGACGGCCGCCATCTCTACACCTCCGAGCGCACCAGCAGCACCATCAGTGCCTTCGAGGCCGACCCAGAGACCGGAAAGCTCACTTACCTGCGCAGCACCGAGGTGGAAACCCAGCCACGTGGCTTCCAGATCGATGACACGGGAAAGTACATGGTCGTGACCGGGCAACTCGACGATGAAATCGGCCTTTATCGCATCAATCCCGAGGACGGCATGCTCGAGCTGGCCGACACCGCCCCGACGGGCAAGAACGCCAATTGGGTCGAGATCGTTTCGTACGACTGACCAAGGAGAAAGTTCCGACTGATCTTACCCAGATTGGTGGACACTGGTCTCAATTCTGAAACGCTTGCAACGTCGATCGATACGAAGTCCGTTCACGCTCGGCGTAGAGTTCGAGCTCATCATGGACCTTGCCTTGCAAGGCCGCCTCCAGGGCGCCGCGGTTCGCGTTGCCCGCGTAGGCGTCGTTGCCGCCACCGCCGAGGTTCGACTGGAAGATGCCCG
>NZ_CAAHFN010000062.1 GCF_900961225.1 Modicisalibacter radicis | reverse complement strand
TCTTGTCACCGCGCGCCTTGTCCATGCCATAGGCCAGCGCGGCCGCGGTCGGCTCGTTGATGATGCGCTTGACCTCGAGCCCGGCGATGCGCCCGGCGTCCTTGGTGGCCTGGCGCTGGGAGGGGGCTTGATTGCCCTCGTGGGGCTGGCGCGGGGTGGTGCTGATGATCTGTCGCGACTGACGCCGGGCGATGCGCTGATACTGATCTACCTGGGGCTGTTCTCCAGCGGCCTGACGTTCTGGCTGCAGCAGCGCGCCACCGCCGTGCTGACGCCCGGGGCAGTGACCGCCTACAGTTATCTGGTGCCGTTCGTGTCGATGCTGCTGCTGTTCGTCAACGAGCCGCAGCAGATGGACTGGAGATGGCTGCCGGGCAGCCTGCTGGTGACGCTGGCGATCGTGCTGCTGCTGAGGCGCGACGTCACTCAGCGTCGGGCGGCGGCAGCTCGAAACAGCTCAGCAGAGTCTCCTGGGCGAAGCTGAAGTTGTCGTCGCTGACCATCAGGAAGCGATGGCCGGGCAGCGCCGTCAGTCCCTCGAAATTGTCGAGCCGCCAGCCCTCGCCGGTCGACAGCCGTGCCAGGGTCGTCACCTCGAGCCGGGCATTGCTGGCCAGACTCACCTGACGCAGGCTGATCACCAGCGGTGCCGGCGGGGCAAAGGCGCGTTCCAGCGCCAGCAGACCGTCGCCGTAAGGGGCCAGCGCGGTCAGCGCGCTGCCGGCCTCGTCGGCCAGGGGATAGCGCCATTCGGCCCCGGAGTCGAGCGCGAACAGCCGCGTCACGCCGACTTCGTTACCCCTGGGCGGGCTTTCCAGGCCGACGATCACACCCTCGCTCGGGTGGCGGGCCATCGCCTCGGGACCGCTGTTGTCACCGGCGCCACGCAGTCCACCGGGATACAGCGCCTCATCGACGGCACGGCCGTTGGGATAGAAGCGCTGCAGCCGCGTGTCACCCTCGAAGCCGATCAGCAGCACCGTGTCGCCACGCTTGCCGTTGTCCGCGCGCTGCAGGATCAGCGACTCGGCGTCGGCGGTGCGGGCCTCGAAGGCATCGCCGTGGCCGTCGCGCAGCACATAGGTCTTGAGCGGATCGAGGGCGATCAGCTCGCCCTCGCGAAAGCGTGGTCTGACGCGATGCAGCCAGCCGCGATCCGAGACGAGATAGAGCAGCGATTCGTCGGCGTCCCAGGCCAGGTCGGAAAGGCCGCCGACCGGGGTGTCGTCCTGCCACTTGCCGGGCAGCGCCAGGCTGCCGCACCACTCGACCGTCGCGGCCGGCTGCGTGACGTTGTCGGTCATCAGTCGGGTCTGGCGCGCCTCGCGGGCGCAGCCGGCCAGCAGGCCCAGGATCAACAGCAGGGTGGCCGGGTAAGAGGGACGATGGGGCATGGCGACTCCGCTGACGGCAGGTGGGTTTCGTCGGGGCTTAGTCCTTGAGCCTAGAGTATGGGCGCGACACGTGCATGACAGACGCCCCGGGGTCGCATTGGTATACTGCCGGCCGGTTCGCTGACGCCCGGGGCGTTGCGTGGGCTCGCCGGACGGCGAACGTCCGGCGTGGCATTCGCTCAGTGGCGCAGCGGCTTCTCTCCGGTCACCCGGCACGGGCCTGGAGGCCCTTCATCGTCAGCCTGCATTCGGCTCTCGCTCAGGACGGTAGACAAGCAAGATGGATGACATCTCGGGCCGGCCCCTGGCCGGCATTCTGCTTCGGCTGATGTCGGGGCTGCTTTTCACGGGCATGATGGTGTGTGTCAAGGCGGTCAGCACCCAGGTGCCGCTGGGGCAGACGGTCTTCTTTCGCTCGACCTTTGCGCTGCTGCCCATCCTGGCGTTCATGGCCTGGCGGCGGGAGTTCCCGAGGGCCCTGGCCACGCGGCGCCCGCTGGGGCACCTGTTGCGCTCGGGGCTGGGGGCGGCGGCGATGTTCGCCTCCTTCGCGGCGGTGGCCCGGCTGCCGGTGGCCGAGGCCACGCTGCTGGCCCAGCTGTCACCGGTGGCCATGGCCGTCGGTGGCGTGATGCTGCTGGGCGAGCGCTTCAGCCTGCACCGAGCAACGGCCCTCGCATTGGTGCTCACCGGTGTGGCGGTGCTGGTGCTGCCCGAGTTGAAGGGCCCTCAGGTGGATGGGCGTGTGCTCGGGTATGCGCTGGGCATCCTGGCCGCCCTGCTGACGGCGGGGGCGCTGCTGACCGTGCGGCGTATCTCGCGCACCGAGACCGCCGCCTCCATCGCCTTCTACTTCGTTCTGGTCACGGCCCTGGCCGGGCTGGCGACCCTGCCGCTGGGGTGGGGCGAGGTGGCCTGGCCGACCCTGGGATTGCTGGTGCTTTCGGGGCTGTTCGGCGGCGCGGCGCATATCTGCATGACCTTGGCGCTACGCTTCGCCGAGGTCTCGCGCCTGGCGCCCTTCGAGTACGTGGCGCTGATCTGGCCGGTGCTGGCGGACCTGTGGCTGTTCGGCCAGCCCCTCTCGAGCGGTTTCCTGCTGGCCCTGCCGCTGGTGCTGGGTGGCGCCGCCCTGGCGGCCTTCGAGGGGCGGCTCAGACGGCCGCTTCGACGATGAGCTGCGGGCGGCCCTGGGAGCAGGGTTCGATGCGGGCTTCGACCTGGAAGGTCTGCCGCAGCAGGGCCGGCGTCACCACCTGCGCTGTCGGCCCGCAGGCGACTAGCCGGCCGCTTTCCAGCACCAGCGCCTGATCGGTAAAGCGCAGCGCGTGGCCCAGGTCGTGCAGCGAGGCGACGACCAGCATGCGTCGCTCGCGGGCCAGCCGGCATAGGATGCCGAGCAGACTGATCTGACGGTGCAGGTCGAGCGCCGAGGTGGGCTCGTCGAGCAGCAGTATCTCGGGGTCCTGAACCAGCGCCTGGGCCGCACTCACCAGCTGGCGCTGTCCGCCGCTGAGATCGCCGATGTCGCGCTCGCCGAGCGCGGCGATTCCCAGCTCTTCCAGGGCGCGATCCACCGCCTGCAGGTCCTCGGAGCCGACCCTGAGGCTGCGCCCCTGCATGCGCGCCAGCAACACCGACTCATAGACCGTCAGTACTGCGTTGGCGCCGCTCTCCTGGGGCATGTAGGCCACCGGACGTTCGCGGGTCGCGCCGTCGATACGTACCTGGCCATCCCCCTCGAGCAGGCCGAGGATGCGGCGAAATAGCGTCGACTTGCCGGCCGCGTTGGGGCCCAGCAGGGCCACGACCTGGCCGCCCGCGAAAGCGGGCGTGGTGATTTCGGCAAGGATCTGGCGCCGGCCGTAGCGGGCCGACAGGCGGTCGAGGGTCAGGGTTACCATGAAGCCTTCTTGTGACGGAGCACCAGGAACAGAAAGAAGGGAATGCCTACCAGCGAGGTGATGATGCCGATGGGGATGATGGTGCCGGGCAGGATGACCTTCGACAGCACCGAGCCCACCGAGAGGATCAGGGCGCCGCAGAGCGCCGAGCCCGGCAGGAAGAAGCGCTGATCCTCGCCCAGCAGCAGGCGGGCGATATGCGGCCCGACCAGGCCGATGAAGCCGATGGTGCCGACGAAGGCCACCGCGATGGCCGCCAGCAGCGAGACCAGCACCAGCACCTCCAGGCGCAGCGCGCGGGGGTTCACGCCCAGGCTCTCGGCCTTGGCGTCGCCCAGGCGCATGGCGGTGAGCGCCCAGCCGTGCCGCGCCAGCAGCGGCAGCACGGCCGCCAGCACGCCGAATGCGATCCACAGCTTGGGCCAGGTTGCCTTGGTCAGGCTGCCCATGGTCCAGAACACCACCGCGGACACCGCCTGCTGGCTGGCGAAGAACTGGATCAGCGCCATCAGCGAATTGAAGATGAACACCATGGCGATGCCCAGTAGCACGATGGTCTCGATCGTCACCCCGCGCCGCATGCTCAGCAGGTGAATGGCGAAGGCGGTCAGCATGGCCATGACGAAGGCATTGATCGGAATGACGTAGTCGACCATGCCGGGGACCAGTGTCACGCCGAAGGCGAGCGCCAGGGCGGCACCGAAACTCGCTCCGGCCGAGATGCCCAGCGTGAAGGGGCTGGCCAGCGGATTGCTGAGGATGGTCTGCATCTGGGCGCCGGCGATCGACAGGCTGGCGCCGACGACCAGGGCCATCAGCGCCACCGGCATGCGGATCTCCCAGAGAATGACCCTGACCGGCTGGCTGACGGCATCGGGCGTGAAGATCGCGGCGATCACTTGCGTCAGGTCGAAGCGTGCCGGGCCGAGCGCCAGGTCGACGCACAGGCTCAGGCACAGTGCCAGGGCGAGTGCGGCGAGGATCAACTGGCGGCGAATGACCAGACGGCGGTAATGGCCGTGGCCCTCGAGGGGGCCGCTCGTGCCGGCGGCCAACTCACCGCTCACGGAGGGAGATCCAGTAGCCGGGCGCGTAGTCCACGGGCAGGAACCGCTCGTGCAGGGTGCGCAGGGTGGCCTCGGGGTCGAGATCGTCGAACAGCTCCGGATGGAACCACTTGGCCAGCCGCTGCACGGCGACGAAGTAGTAGGGGCTGTTGTAGAACTGATGCCAGATGGCATGGACGTTGCCGGTCTCGACGGCGCTGATGCCGGTCATGGCGGTGCGCTCGGTCAGCCCCTGGAGCTTCTCGCGGGCCGCGTTCATGTCGGCCCCCGGCCCCACGCCGACCCAGTCGCCGCCGGGCACGTAGGCGTCCCAATTGCCGCCCGTCACCACGACGTGGTCGGGATTGGCGGCGATGATCTGCTCGGGATTCAGGGAGCCGAAGGTGTTGGGAATGATGCCGTCGGCGATGTTGGCGCCCCCGGCGATCTCGACATATTCGCCGAAGTTGCCCGGCCCGAAGCTCATGCAGCAGTCTTCCGAGTAGCCCCCGGCTCGGTCGATGAAGATCTTGGGCCGGTCGGGGTCGGCGGCGGCGATCGTCTCCGTGACCCGGGCCATTTGTGCCTGGGAAAAGTCGATGAAGGCCTGCGCCCTGTCTTCCTCGCCCAGCAGGCGGCCCATCAGACGCATCGAGGGGATGGTGTGCTCGAGCGGTTTTTCGCGAAAGTCCACGTAGACGATGGGAATGCCGAGCTCGGCGAGCTTGTCGTCGTAGCCGGCGTCCTCGGTAGCGGCCCTGGCCTCGAGATTCATCAGCACCACGTCCGGCTGGAGGGTGGCGGCCTGCTCGACGTCGAAAGTGCCGTCCTTGAAGCCGCCGAAAGTCGGCAGGGCCTTCATCTCGGGGAACTTGGCGGCGTAGGCGGCGTAGTTGTCCGGATCGGCCTGGGAGAAATCCTTGCGCCAGCCCACCACATGCTCGAAGGGGGCTTCCGGTTCCAGCGCTCCCAGCAGGTAGATCTGGCGACCTTCGCCAAGGATCATGCGCTCCACGGGGGCGTCGACGGTGACCTCGCGGCCGGTGATGTCCGTCACGGTGACCGGGTCGGCCTGGACGGCCATGCTGCCAAGGGCGATGGCCGTGGCAGCGACGGCCTTGAGCGGTGTTATAGGCATAAGCGGGTGTCTTGCTCGTTGATGGGTCGCGTCGCAGTCCGGCAAGGCAGAGAAGGCCGGCGGAGTCGGCTGCATGTTGCGCATGATTCGTAGTTGCGGGCGCGCCAGTATGTCGTAATCGCCCTGAGCCGTCCAGGCGGGATCGGCGCGGCCCGGGCGGTTCGATGGAGAGCGCCGCGCAGCCGGCGGACGGCGCGAAGGGCCGGCGTGCGCGGGATCGAAGCCTCCGCAGCCTGCCGAGGTGATGGGCGCGGCGTGTCGGCAGTTGCTATACTGCCGCGGCTTTTCCATGAATTTTCCGCGACTTCCGCCATTCGCCTGGAGACCGCATGTCCTCTCACGCTCCCCGCATCGCCATCGTCGGCGCCGCCGGCCGCATGGGCCGTACTCTGGTCAACGCCGTCACCCGGGAACCGCAGGCTACCCTGGCCGCGGGGGTCGTCGCGGCGGACAGCTCGCTTGTCGGCGCCGACCTGGGCGAGCTGGCCGGTCTCGGCAAGCTGGGCGTGGCCGCCGGGGCCTCGCTGGCGGCGATCGCCGATGAGTTCGACGTCTTGATCGATTTCACCAATCCGGCGACCACGCTGGCCAATCTGGCCTTCTGCGCCGAACACGGCAAGGCGATCGTGATCGGCACCACCGGCCTGGCCGACGACGAGCTCGCCGAGCTCGACGGGTATCGCGAGCGGGTGCCCATGGTGTTCGCGCCCAACATGAGCGTCGGCGTCAACCTGACCCTCAACCTGCTCAGGACCGCGGCGACGGCATTGGGCGACGAGGGCTACGACATCGAGGTGATCGAGGCCCATCATCGCCACAAGGTCGACGCTCCCTCCGGTACCGCGCTGAAGATGGGCGAGGTGGTCGCCGAATCGCTGGGCCGCACGCTCAAGGAGCACGGCGTATTCGCCCGCGAAGGGCAGTGCGGGCCACGCAGCGGCGAGGAGATCGGCTTTGCCACCGTGCGCGCGGGGGACATCGTCGGCGAACACACGGTGATGTTCGCCACCGAGGGCGAGCGCATCGAGATCACCCACAAGGCCTCGAGCCGCATGACCTTCGCGCGCGGCGCGGTGCGCGCGGCCCGCTGGGTCGCCGGGCGCGAGGCGGGGCGCTACGACATGCAGGACGTTCTGGGGCTGACCTGAGGCCTTCCCGGGGCGCTCGCCGCTCGCAAGACTGGCCTCGCCGGGCGAATTTGGGTAGAATCCAGCCAATTTGGCCGGGCCGGGAGACGCTTCGAGGGGCCTGGCCGGCATGGCAACCTGGCGATTGGCAAGGCCGCCGATGTGAAAATGCGGACAACAACAAGCGGGATGGAACCGGTCTTCTTCGGGTTTCGTCCCGCTTTTTTACGACCTGAGTGTCCGTGAGCATGGGCTTGCGGATACGCGGAGAAACGTTTGGGGCGGCACGCCGTGCTGTCTTGCGAAGTGAGCACTGGAGGACGTTGCGTTGACTAGACCCGCGATACTGGCCCTGGCAGATGGCAGCGTATTTCACGGCAGCGCCATCGGCGCCGATGGACAGACCAGCGGCGAGGTGGTTTTCAACACGGCCATGACCGGCTACCAGGAAATTCTTACCGACCCCTCCTATACCCGGCAGATCGTCACGCTCACCTATCCGCATATCGGCAACACCGGCATCAACGAAGAGGATGTCGAGTCCGCGCGCATCAGTGCGGCGGGGCTGGTGATTCGCGACCTGCCGCTGATGGCCAGCAGCTTTCGCAGCCAGCGGACCCTCGACGACTATCTCAAGAGCCAGAACGTGCTGGGTATCGCCGACATCGACACGCGCCGGCTGACCCGCATCCTGCGCGACAAGGGCGCCCAGGACGGCGCGATCCTGGCCGGTCCGGCAGCCTCCGGCGACGATGCCGTCGCGCGGGCGCTGGCGGCGGCGCACGAGTTTCCCGGCCTCAAGGGCATGGACCTGGCCAAGGAAGCGAGCTGCACCAGCGTTCACGAATGGAGCCAGGGCGACTGGACGCTGGGCGAGGGCTACGCCGATGCCGCCGCCTGTGAGCGGCCCTTCCACGTGGTCGCCTACGATTACGGCTGCAAGCACAATATCCTGCGCCTGCTCGCCGCGCGCGGCTGCCGGCTGACCGTGGTGCCGGCGCAGACCCCGGCCGCCGAGGTGCTGGCGATGAAGCCCGACGGGGTGTTCCTGGCCAACGGCCCCGGCGATCCCGAGCCCTGCGACTACGCGATCCGGGCGATCGCCGGGATCCTCGAGATCGATACCCCGGTGTTCGGCATCTGCCTGGGGCATCAGTTGCTGGCGCTGGCTTCCGGCGCCAGGACGGTGAAGATGAACCACGGCCACCACGGCGCCAACCACCCGGTCCAGGATCTCGACAGCGGTCGGGTGATGATCACCAGCCAGAACCATGGCTTCGCGGTCGACGAGACCAGCCTGCCGGCGACGCTGCGCGCCACCCACCGTTCGCTGTTCGACGGCACCCTGCAGGGGGTCGAGCGTACCGACCGGGCGGCATTCAGCTTCCAGGGCCACCCCGAGGCGAGCCCCGGGCCGCGCGACGTGTCGCCGCTGTTCGATCGCTTCGTGCGGGTCATGCGCGAACGCCGCTGAGCCGCGCCCACTGTATACGCGTCGCCGTCTGTCACTTTTCTAGCGGGAATCGTCATGCCCAAACGTACCGACATCCAGAGCATCCTGATCATCGGCGCCGGCCCCATCGTCATCGGCCAGGCGTGCGAGTTCGACTACTCCGGCGCCCAGGCCTGCAAGGCGCTGCGCGAGGAGGGGTATCGGGTCATCCTGGTCAACTCCAATCCGGCGACCATCATGACCGACCCGGTGATGGCCGATGCCACCTACATCGAGCCGATCACCTGGCAGACGGTCGAGAAGATCATCGCCAAGGAGCGCCCCGACGCGCTGCTGCCGACCATGGGCGGCCAGACCGCGCTCAACTGCGCGCTGGATCTCGATAAGCACGGGGTGCTGGCCGAGTACGGGGTGGAGTTGATCGGCGCCAACGCCGACGCCATCAACAAGGCCGAGGATCGAGACCTGTTCGACAAGGCGATGAAGAATATTGGCCTCGAATGCCCCAAGGCCAAGGTCGCGCACTCCATGGGCGAGGCCTGGGAAATCCAGGCCGAGCTGGGCTTTCCGACCATTATCCGCCCCTCCTACACCATGGGCGGCTCCGGCGGCGGGGTGGCCTACAACAAGGAGGAGTTCGACGAGATCTGCACGCGCGGCTTCGAACTCTCCACCAACCACGAGCTGCTGATCGACGAGTCGCTGCTGGGTTGGAAGGAGTACGAGATGGAGGTCGTTCGCGACAAGAACGACAACTGCATCATCATCTGCGCCATCGAGAACTTCGACCCGATGGGCATCCACACCGGCGACTCGATCACCGTGGCTCCGGCGCAGACGCTGACCGACAAGGAATACCAGATCATGCGCGACGCCTCGCTGGCGGTGCTGCGCGAGATCGGCGTCGAGACCGGCGGTTCCAACGTCCAGTTCGGCGTCGATCCCGATACCGGGCGGATGGTGGTGATCGAGATGAACCCGCGGGTGTCGCGCTCGTCGGCGCTGGCTTCCAAGGCCACCGGCTTCCCGATCGCCAAGATCGCCGCCAAGCTGGCGGTGGGCTACACCCTGGATGAGCTGCAGAACGACATCACCGGTGGCAAGACCCCGGCCTCGTTCGAGCCGTCGATCGATTATGTGGTCACCAAGATTCCGCGCTTCACCTTCGAGAAGTTCCCCCAGGCCAACGACCGCCTGACCACCCAGATGAAATCGGTGGGCGAGGTGATGGCGATCGGCCGCACCTTCCAGGAATCGCTGCAGAAGGCATTGCGCGGGCTGGAGACCGGCAACGACGGGCTCGATCCCAAGGTCACTGATTTCACTGAGGCCAATCTGGCGCTGATCAAGGGCGAACTGCAGGCCGCCGGCGCCGAGCGCATCTTCTTCATCGCCGATGCCATGCGCGCGGGGATGAGCGTCGACGAGATATTCGCGCTGACCAACATCGATCGCTGGTTCCTGGTCCAGCTCGAGGATCTGGTGCGCACCGAACAGTCGCTGAGCGAGCGTTCGCTGGGCGAACTGGACGGCCCTGCGCTGTTCCGCCTGAAGCGCAAGGGCTTCTCCGACGCGCGGCTTTCCAGGTTGCTCGGCGTCTCCGAGAAGGAGTTCCGCAAGACCCGCCAGAAGGCCGGCATCCGGCCGGTCTACAAGCGCGTCGACACCTGTGCGGCGGAGTTCGCCTCGCATACCGCCTACATGTATTCCACCTACGAGGAGGAGTGCGAGGCCGAGCCCAGCGACCGCAGGAAGATCATGGTGCTGGGCGGCGGGCCCAACCGCATCGGCCAGGGCATCGAGTTCGACTACTGCTGCGTGCACGCGGCGCTGGCGATGCGCGAGGACGGTTACGAGACCATCATGGTCAACTGCAACCCGGAAACCGTCTCCACCGACTACGACACCTCCGATCGTCTCTATTTCGAGCCGGTGACCCTGGAGGACGTGCTGGAGATCGCCGACAAGGAGCAGCCGGTCGGGGTGATCGTCCAGTTCGGCGGCCAGACACCGCTCAAGCTGGCCCGCGAGCTCGAGGCCGCCGGGGTGCCGATCATCGGCACCACGCCGGACGCCATCGATCGCGCCGAGGATCGCGAGCGCTTCCAGCAGATGATCGACAAGCTCCGCCTCAAGCAGCCGCCCAACGCCACCGCGCGCAGTTTCGAGGACGCCTTCGCCAAGGCCGAGCGGATCGGCTACCCGCTGGTGGTGCGGCCGAGCTATGTACTCGGCGGGCGGGCCATGGAGATCGTCTACGATGCTTCCGAGCTCGAGAACTACATGACCCATGCGGTCAAGGTCTCCAACGATTCGCCGGTGCTGCTCGATCATTTCCTCAATGCGGCGGTCGAGGTCGACATCGATGCGGTTTCCGACGGGACGCAGGTGGTGATCGGCGGCATCATGCAGCACATCGAGCAGGCCGGCGTGCACTCCGGCGACTCGGCCTGCTCGCTGCCGCCCTATTCGCTGCCCGCCGAGGTCCAGGACGAGATGCGCGCCCAGGTCAAGCGCATGGCGCTGGAGCTCAACGTGGTCGGCCTGATGAACGTCCAGCTGGCCTGGCAGGATGGCGAAATCTACGTTATCGAGGTCAATCCGCGCGCCTCGCGCACCGTGCCCTTCGTCTCCAAGTGCATCGGCACCTCGCTGGCGCAGGTCGCGGCGCGCTGCATGGCCGGGACGACGCTCGACGCGCAGGGCTTCACCAGCGAGGTGATTCCCGGCTACTACAGCGTCAAGGAGGCGGTCTTCCCGTTCAACAAGTTCCCCAGCGTCGACCCGATCCTGTCGCCGGAGATGAAGTCCACCGGCGAGGTGATGGGCTCGGGGGCGACCTTCGCCGAGGCCTTCTACAAGGCGCAACTGGGCGCCGGCGAGGCGATTCCGCCGCTTACGGGCGAACGCACGGCATTCCTGTCGGTACGCAACCCGGACAAGGTCGGCGTTATCGAGGTCGCGCAATCTCTGCTAGCATTGGGGTTTGATCTGATCGCTACCCGCGGAACCGCCCAGGCGCTCGACGAAGCTGGCTTGCCGGTGACGGCCGTCAACAAGGTCTTCGAGGGGCGCCCGCATATCGTCGACATGATCAAGAACGACGACGTGGCCTACATCGTCAATACCACCGAAGGCCGTCAGGCGATCAACGATTCCTCCGTGATCCGTCGCACCGCACTTGCCCACAAGGTCCCCTACGCCACCACGCTGGCCGGGGCGCGCGCCGTTTGCATGGCGCTCGAGTATGGCAATGAAATTACCGTGCGGCGGCTTCAGGAACTGCATGCAGGAGCAAGTACATGAACAAGGTCCCGATGACCGTGGCAGGCGAGCAGCGCCTGCGCGAAGAGCTCAATCAGCTCAAGGGAGTGGAGCGTCCTCGGGTGATCAATGCCATCGCCGAGGCGCGCGAACATGGCGACCTCAAGGAAAACGCCGAATATCACGCCGCGCGTGAGCAGCAGGGCTTCATCGAAGGGCGCATCCAGGAGATCGAGTCCAAGCTGTCCGCCTCTCAGGTGATCGACGTCACCCGGATGCCCAGGACCGGCAAGGTGATCTTCGGCGTCACCGTCGAGCTGATCAACCTCGACAACGACGAAGAGGTGCGTTACCAGATCGTCGGCGAGGACGAAGCCGACATCAAGGCCGGCAAGGTCTCGGTGACCTCGCCGATCGCCCGGGCGCTGATCGGCAAGGAGGAAGGCGACGTGGTGGGCGTCAGGACGCCGCGCGGCGACGTCGAGTACGAGATCTCCAGCGTCGAGCACCTCTGACCCAGCCATAAGCTTTAAGCCGTAAGCTGTAAGTCAAACCGTAACACCCCCGAGGTTCTGCCTCGGGGGTGTTTGCTTACAGCTCAAAGCTTATGGCTCGCGGCTCAGCGCCGCCCGTGATGCTCCTCGAAGCGGGTAATGTTCGAGAGCTTGGGGTTGGCCTTGGGATTGTGGCGGTAGAGCAGCGCCATCTTGCCGATGGTCTGGACCAGCTCGGCGCCGCTGTCGCTGGCCAGTTGCTCGGCTAGCGCGTTGCGCGCGTCGCGTTCGCCGATGGCGATCTTGACCTTGACCAGTTCATGATCGTTCAGCGCGCGCTCGAGTTCGCCCATCACGCCGTCCGTGACGCCGTTGTCGGCGATCGTCACCAGGGGCGAGAGGTGATGGCCGATGCTGCGGAATGCTTTCTTTTGTGCCTGTGACAAGCTCATGGTATCGTGATCGTTCCGGTTGGCGTGCGTAGGAGCGGCTGGTGCGGTCGGCGACGGATCGGTCCGTGTCGCGTCCACTGAACGCGCCATGGTAAGACGAAAGACGGGCGATGCAAAGCGCCTGAGCCGGATTACCCCACTCGTTGAGCCCTCGCTGCCAGAACCCCCGCTTTCGAACGATCCATCCCCGCGGGTGGATGATTCAGGTGATCGTGTGGCCCGAAGCACTTCCAGCAAAAGCGCTCAAAGCAACAGCCCCGCAAGCAGGGGCGCGACCGGCAAGAGCAAGGCCGGTTGGCTCAAGGAACATTTCGACGACCAGTACGTGCAGCGCTCGTGGCAGGATGGCTACCGCAGCCGGGCCAGCTACAAGCTGCTCGAGCTCGATGCCAAGGATCGCCTCTTCAAGCCCGGCATGACGGTGATCGACCTGGGCGCCGCCCCCGGCGGCTGGAGTCAGGTGGCCGCCGAGAAGGTGATGCCGGGAGGAGCGGTGATCGCCTCGGACATCCTCGAGATGGATGCGTTGGCCGACGTGACGTTCATCCAGGGCGACTTCACCGAGGAGGCAGTGCTCGAGGCGATTCTCGGAGAGCTGGACGAGCGACCGGTGGATTTGATCATTTCCGACATGGCGCCCAACATGAGTGGCATGGCCGCCATCGACCAGCCCAAGGCGATGTACCTGGTCGAGCTGGCACTCGATCTGGCCCGTCAGACATTGAGCCCGGGCGGGCGGCTGCTGACCAAGGTCTTTCAGGGGGAAGGCTTCGATGATTTCCTCGCTGACCTGCGCGGCAGCTTCGCCCGGGTGATGACTCGCAAGCCGGAGGCTTCGCGCGCTCGTTCGCGTGAAGTGTATCTCCTGGCGGATGGTTTCAAGCGCTGAGCTTGCAAAGCTGGTGGTGCACCCCCATTTGTGGTGTAGAGTCAGCTATGGGCACGCTTGGCAGACAGATTGATGCAATGAGGGTATTCCCTTGAACGATATGGCGAAGAACCTGATTTTATGGTTGGTCATCGCGGCGGTCCTGCTGACGGTGTTCAACAATTTCAGTGTCGACAGTTCCCCGCAGACGATGAACTACTCCCAGTTCGTCGAGCAGGTGCAGGAGGGGCAGGTCCGCTCGGTCACCATCGATGGCTATACCATCGCCGGTGAGCGTTCCGACGGCTCGCAGTTCCAGACGATCCGTCCCGCGGCGCAGGATCCCAAGCTGATGGACGATCTGCTGGCCAACGACGTCAGCGTGACCGGCAAGAAGCCCGAGGAGCAGAGTCTTTGGACGCGGTTGCTGATCGCCAGCTTCCCGATCCTGATCATCCTGGCGATCTTCCTGTTCTTCATGCGACAGATGCAGGGCGGTGCCGGCGGCAAGGGCGGGCCGATGAGCTTCGGCAAGTCCAAGGCCAAGCTGCTCACCAACGATCAGGTCAAGACCACCTTTGCCGATGTCGCGGGCTGCGACGAGGCCAAGGAGGAGGTCGAGGAACTCGTCGACTTTCTCAAGGACCCCAGCAAGTTCCAGCGCCTGGGCGGTCAGATTCCCCGTGGCGTGCTGATGGTCGGGCCCCCGGGGACGGGCAAGACGCTGCTGGCCAAGTCGATCGCCGGCGAGGCCAAGGTGCCGTTCTTCTCGATCTCGGGTTCCGATTTCGTCGAGATGTTCGTGGGTGTCGGTGCCTCGCGGGTGCGTGACATGTTCGAGCAGGCCAAGAAGCAGGCGCCCTGCATCATCTTCATCGACGAGATCGATGCCGTGGGCCGTTCGCGCGGCGCCGGCATGGGCGGCGGCAACGACGAGCGCGAGCAGACGCTCAACCAGTTGCTGGTCGAGATGGATGGCTTCGAGGCCAACGAGGGCATCATCGTGATTGCTGCCACCAACCGCCCCGACGTGCTCGATCCGGCGCTGACGCGCCCCGGGCGCTTCGACCGCCAGGTGGTGGTGGGGCTGCCGGACATTCGCGGTCGCGAGCACATTCTCGGCGTGCACCTGCGCAAGGTGCCGCTCGGTGAGGACGTCAAGCCGAGCCTCATCGCCCGCGGTACGCCGGGCTTCTCCGGGGCCGACCTGGCCAACCTGGTCAACGAGGCGGCACTGTTCGCGGCGCGGCGCAATCGTCGCCTGGTGGGCATGGAAGAGCTCGAGCTGGCCAAGGACAAGATCATGATGGGCGCCGAGCGCAAATCCATGGTCATGACCGAGAAGGAAAAGCTCAACACTGCCTATCACGAGTCGGGGCACGCGATCATCGGCCTGCTGATGCCCGAGCACGATCCCGTCTACAAGGTCACCATCATTCCGCGTGGCCGCGCGTTGGGCGTCACCATGTTCCTGCCGGAGGAGGACCGCTACAGCCTGTCCCGGCAGCAGATCATCAGCCAGATCTGCTCGTTGTTCGGCGGGCGACTCGCCGAAGAGATGACGCTGGGGCCGAACGGGGTGACGACCGGTGCCTCCAACGACATCAAGCGGGCCACCGAGCTGGCGCACAACATGGTCGCCAAGTGGGGCCTGTCCGCCGAGATGGGGCCGATCATGTACGACGAGGACGAGTCGCACCAGTTCCTCGGTGGCCCGGGCCAGGGCGGCGGCAAGCTCAAGTCCGGCGAGACCACGACACGGCTCGACAAGGAAGTGCGGCGGATCATCGACGAGTGCTACGCCCAGGCCAAGCAGTTGCTCGAGGACAACCGCGACAAGCTCGATATCATGGCCGAGGCGTTGATTCAGTACGAGACCATCGATGCCGATCAGCTCAAGGACATCATCGAGGGGCGCAAGCCGCGTCCGCCCAAGGATTGGGGGAACGATGACGACTCGGGCAGCGGTTCACCGGTAGCCGACAGCCAGTCCGAAACCGACGAAGGCAGCGGTGAAGACGAGGAAGAGCGGCCGAACCGCAAGCCCTCCGATCCGCTGGGTGGTCCGGCCGGGCACTGAATTTGTCCGGTCCGCCAGCAAGATGTCCTGTGCAAGGCGCCCCATGTGGCGCCTTGCACCGTTTGGAGCGGGTCATTACAGTGTTTGTTTTTGTCGACGAGGCCCTGCCATGACTCCCTCCATGAAGAGCCGCGCCCCGGATGCCACGCTCTCTTGCGGCCGTCATCGTCTCGATATTTCCTACCCGCGGGTGATGGGCATTCTCAACGTCACGCCGGATTCGTTCTCCGACGGTGGCAATTTCGATGGGCTCGATGCCGCCTTGCGTCACGCGGAAGCGATGCTCGCCCAGGGCGCCGCGGTCATCGATATCGGTGGCGAGTCGACACGCCCCGGTGCAGCCGAGGTTACCCAGCAGCAGGAGCTGGATCGGGTCGTGCCCGTGGTCGAGGCCCTGGTGCGTGAGCTCGATGCGCTGGTCTCTGTGGATACCAGCAGCCCGGCGGTGATGCGCGAGGTGATCGGGCGAGGCGCGGGGATGATCAATGACGTTCGCGCGCTGCGCCGACCCGGCGCGCTCGAGGTGGCGGCGGCCAGCGGCCTGCCGGTATGCCTGATGCACATGGTCGGCGAGCCGGGCGACATGCAAGCGGCCACTGACTATGCTGAGCCTATCGAGCAGGTCGTGGCCAATTTTCTCGAGGCGCGCATCGCCGACTGCGAGAAAGCCGGCATCCGGCGTGAACGGTTGATCCTCGATCCGGGATTCGGCTTCGCCAAGACCGTCGGCCAGAATCTGCGACTGCTCAACAGGCTGAATAACCTGAACGACTTCGGCTTGCCGCTGCTTGCCGGCATGTCGCGAAAGAGCATGATCGGCAAGGTGCTCGATCGTCCGGTGGAGGAGCGCTTGCCGGGCGGCCTGGCCCTGGCTTCGCTGGCGGTCGAGCGTGGTGCTCGGCTGCTGCGCGTTCACGATGTGGGGCCCAGCGTGGATGCCATCAACATGACCTGGGCCGTGCTACAGGAAGACGCAGACCGATGACGCGACGCTATTTCGGAACCGACGGGATTCGCGGCATTGTCGGCGAATACCCGATCACCGCCGACTTCATGCTCAAGCTGGGCTGGGCCATGGGGCGCGTGCTGGAGCGCAAGAACCGCAACGCCAAGGTGCTGATAGGCAAGGACACGCGTATCTCCGGCTACATGTTCGAATCGGCGCTGGAAGCCGGCCTGTCGGCCGCCGGGGTCGACGTCGCGTTGCTCGGGCCGATGCCGACCCCGGGTATCGCCTACCTGACCCGGACCTTTCGTGCCGATGCCGGCATCGTCATTTCGGCCTCGCACAACGCCTTCCAGGACAATGGCATCAAGTTCTTTTCCGCCGAGGGCACCAAGCTGCCCGATGCCATCGAGGCGCGTATCGAGGATGAACTCGAAAAGCCCCTCGAGACGGTATCGGCGGATCGCCTGGGCAAGGCCGTGCGCATCAGCGATGCAGCGGGCCGCTACATCGAGTTCTGCAAGTCGACGGTGCCCAAGCGGCTGACCCTGACGGGCCTCAAGGTCGTGCTCGATTGCGCCCACGGTGCGACTTACCACATCGCTCCCAGCGTGTTCCGCGAACTGGGCGCCGAGGTCAGTCTGCTGGGCGTCAGCCCCGACGGGCTCAACATCAATCAGCAGGTGGGGTCGACGCATCCGGCCTCGCTGCGTGCGGCGGTGATCGAGCGTGGCGCCGATATCGGCGTGGCCTTCGACGGCGACGGCGACCGGGTGATCCTGGTCGATGCCGACGGACGCGAGATCGATGGCGACGACATCCTCTACATCATCGCCCGCGACCGTCACGAACGCGGCGTGCTGGGCGGCGGCGTGGTCGGGACCTTGATGAGCAACTTCGGCCTGGCCGCGGCCATGGAAGCGCTGGACATACCCTTCGAGAGGGCCAGGGTCGGCGATCGCTACGTCATGGAGTGCCTGGTGGCCAATGACTGGCAACTGGGCGGCGAGTCTTCCGGGCACATCGTCTGCGGCCATGTGCAGAGCACCGGCGACGGCATCGTGTCGGCACTCCAGGTGCTGGCGATCATGGCCACCCGTGGCTGCTCGCTGACAGCGCTGCTCGATGGCTTCGAGAAGGCGCCGCAGGCGTTGGTCAACGTGCGGCTGACCGACGGTACCGACAAGCAGGCGCTGCTCGAGAGCGAAGCCTTGCGTCGCTCGGTGGCCGCCGTGGAGAACGAGCTGGGGGATTCGGGACGGGTGCTGCTGCGCGCCTCGGGTACCGAGCCGCTGATCCGGGTGATGGTCGAAGGGCGCCCGCGCTTCGACGTCGCGGCCCTGGCGCGGCGTATCGCCGCGGATGTCGAGACGCTCATGGCCTGAGGCGCGATGCCGGTTGTCTTGACCGGGTCGCTCCTATACCATCTTGCACCACTCCGAGAAAGGGGCTCACCATGCGCATGCCGCTGATCGCCGGCAACTGGAAGATGAACGGATCCCTGGCACTGATCGAGCAGTTCGGCGAGGCCTTCGCGTCGGCCGGCCTGCCGACGTCGGTGGAGGTTGCCTTGATGCCGCCGTTTCCGTACCTGCCGGCTGCGCAGGCGGCGCTCGGTGGAACCTCGGTGATGCTGGGCGCGCAGACGCTCAACCCGGCGCACTCGGGGGCGCATACCGGTGAAGTCAGTGGCAGGATGCTCAAGGAGTTCGGCGTCGAATATGCCCTGGTCGGTCATTCCGAGCGGCGTCAGCTGTACCGCGAAGCCGACGAGGCGGTCTACGATCGCCTGCTCGCGGCGCTCAGCGCCGATATCAGGCCCATCCTGTGCGTGGGTGAAACGCTCGAGGAGCGCGACGCCGGCCGCACCCGCGACGTCGTGCTGCGTCAGGTCGGCCATGTCATGGCGCGGCTCGAGCCGCAGCAGCGGGCCCGCGTGACGATCGCCTACGAGCCGGTGTGGGCCATCGGTACCGGCCGTACCGCCACGCCCGAGCAGGCCCAGGAGGTCATGGCGGCGATTCGCGAGTACCAGGCCGGCTTCGACCGCGAACTGGCGGCCGGGCTGCGCTTGCTCTATGGCGGCAGCATGAATGCCGGCAATGCGGCCGAGCTGTTGTCCCAACCCGATATCGACGGCGGCCTGGTGGGCGGAGCTTCGCTCAAGGTCGACGATTTCATAGCCATCTGTCAGTCAGCAGGTTAACCATGCAAGCCATCATCCTCATGATTCATGTGGCGCTAGCCATCGCGCTGGTCGCGCTCATTCTGCTGCAGCAGGGCAAGGGCGCCGAGGCCGGCGCCTCCTTCGGTGGCGGCGCCTCGCAGACCGTATTCGGCTCGCGTGGCAGCAGCAGCTTCCTGGCCACGCTCACCGGGGTGCTGGCCGCGGCCTTCTTCGTGACCTCGCTGGGGCTCGCCTACCTGGCATCTTCGCAGGCCGATAGCGCGCCGGATGTGGGTATCCCCGACGCCGAGGTGGTCGAGCAGCAGAATTCGGTGCCGACCCTTGACGACAGCAACGATCAGCAGCATAATGCTGCGCCAGCGCTTGAGGAAGAGGGGCAGTAAACGTATGGCCCCGATGCTCGAGTAGCAGTGATAAACCAAGCGGAATCGTGAAAAATGAATCGCTTGGTTCTGGACGGAAGGCAGTTGCGGAATGTCTGCCTCTTGTTCACCCCCTGATGCCGAAGTGGTGGAATTGGTAGACACGCTATCTTGAGGGGGTAGTGACCTTATGGTCGTGGGGGTTCAAGTCCCCCCTTCGGCACCATCTGAACGCCGCGCCAAGAGCGGTGCTCAGAAGCACGATTGGCTGGACATGGCGATTTGTTCGCTTCCTTGACCGGGTGGTGAACGAGTTCCTATAATCGCCAACCTATGATGCGGGGTGGAGCAGTCTGGTAGCTCGTCGGGCTCATAACCCGAAGGTCGTCGGTTCAAATCCGGCCCCCGCTACCAAGTTTCTTGTGAAAGGCCCCTTCCTTATGAAGGGGCTTTTTGTTAGCAGCCTGATTTTGGCATCTGAGTTGTTGACACTAACGCCAATCAGCCACCTAGCTTTCCTCTTTACTCCTGGGTCAGGTGCCTGATGCAACTGCTGTAGGAGCCTTCATCTGTGGCAAACAAGCACGCTGCGCTGAACGCACTCATCGAGCCAGTGGTTACCGCCATGGGCTTCGAGCTCTGGGGGATCGAGCTCCTGCCCCAGGGCAAGCACTCCCGGTTGGTGGTGTATATCGATAGCCCGGCGGGGATCACGGTCGATCACTGTGCCGACGTCAGTCGCCAGATCAGCGCGGTGCTCGATGTCGAGGATCCGATTCCCGGGAAGTATCAGCTCGAGGTGTCGTCGCCCGGGCTTGATCGCCCCCTGTTCGAGCTCGAGCAGTTCGCGCGCTTCAAGGGGCATGTGATATCCCTGCGCCTGCGCGCGCCGTTCGAAGGGCGTCGCAAGTTCAAGGGGTTGCTGGCGGGCGTCGAGAATGACGAGGTGTTGCTGCAGCTCGACGGCGAGGAGTATTGCTTTCCTATCGATGGCATTGAACAGGCGCGGATCGTGCCGCAGTTCGATGCATGAGGACTGGTTTTCTGGCGAGGCTTAAGGCATGAGCAAAGAGATTCTGCTGGTCGTTGATGCGATCTCGAATGAAAAGGGTGTACCCCGCGACGTCATCTTCGGCGCGGTCGAGGCGGCATTGGCCAGCGCATCACGCAAGCGCTTCGAAGGTCAGGAAGCGAGCGTGCGCGTGCAGATCGACCGCGCTACCGGCGACTACGAGACGTTTCGCCGCTGGGTGGTGGTCGAGGACGACGAATTCGAGAATCCCGATGCCGAAATCAAGCAGTCGTACGCCGAGCAGCGCGACCCGCCGCTGACGCTGGGCGACGTGGTCGAGGAGCATATCGAGAACGCGGCCTTCGGCCGCATCGCGGCGCAGACCGCCAAGCAGGTCATCGTTCAGAAGGTCCGCGAGGCCGAACGCTCCGAGATCGTGCGGCACTATGCCGAGCGCGAAGGCGAACTGATCGCCGGTATCGTCAAGAAGACCACCCGCGATGGCCTGATCATCGATCTGGGCGATAACGCCGAGGGCTTCCTGCCGCGCAGCGAGATGATTCCCGGCGAGCGCTATCGGCTCAACGAGCGGGTGCGGGCCCTGCTGTGGAAGGTCGATGCCGAAGCCCGCGGGTCTCAGTTGATCCTGACCCGCACGCGCCCCGAGCTGATCATCGAACTGTTCAAGATCGAGGTGCCGGAGATCGCCGAGCAGCTCATCGAGATCAAGGGCGCGGCTCGCGATCCGGGATCGCGGGCCAAGATCGCGGTCAAGACCAATGACAAGCGCATCGATCCGGTCGGCGCCTGCGTCGGGATGCGCGGTTCACGCGTTCAGGCAGTCTCCAACGAGCTGCGCAACGAGCGGGTGGATATCATCCTCTGGGACGACAATCCGGCGCAGCTGGTGATCAACGCCATGGCGCCGGCGGATGTGGCCTCGATTCTCGTCGACGAGGACACCCATGCCATGGACGTGGCCGTCGCCGAGGACAATCTGGCCCAGGCCATCGGCCGCAGCGGGCAGAACGTTCGGCTGGCCAGCGAGCTGACCGGCTGGGCACTCAACGTGATGACCGAAGACGAGGCCGAAGGCAAGCGCGAGCAGGAGGTCGACACCCTGGTCGAGTACTTCATCAATCATCTAGAGATCGATGACGAACTCGCCCGGATCCTGGTGGACGAGGGCTTCACCTCACTCGAGGAGATCGCCTACGTGCCGCTCGAGGAAATTCTGGAGATCGAAGAATTCGACGAGGACCTGGTAGAAGAGTTGCGCGCACGCGCTAAAGATGAGCTGTTGAACCTGGCAATCGCTTCCGAAGAGGCACTCGACGGCGCTCAGCCCGCCGAGGACCTCCTCGAGATGGACGGCATGGATCGTCACCTGGCTTTCATTCTGGCCAGTCGTGGCATCGTCACCATGGAGGATCTTGCCGAACAGTCTGTCGATGATCTCAAGGACATCGAGGATGTAGACGAAGAGCGCGCCGCGGCACTGATCATGACCGCCCGTGCGCCCTGGTTCGAGAGTCAAGAGTAACTAGGTCACGGGCTCAGGAGGGTCGTAATGGCAGAGATGACAGTTAAGGATTTTGCAGCCAAGGTGGGGCGTGAGACGCCCCGCCTGCTGGAGCAGATGCAGGAAGCCGGGCTTCCCCACAAGGCGGAAGGTGATGCGGTGTCCGAAGAGGACAAGCAGCGCCTGCTCGACCACCTCACCAAGAGTCATGGCGGCGGCCAGGGGCCGAAGAATCGCGTTACCCTGACGCGCAAGACCAAGAGCCGCATTCGCTCGGGTGATGGCCGGGGCAAGTCCATCGAGGTTTCCGTCCGCAAGAAGCGCACCTACGTCAAGCGCGAGGAAGCCGAGGAACCGGCGGCACAGGCTCCCGAACAGGGTCCGCGCCAGTTGGTCGGCGACATGGCCGATGCTTCCCAGGCGCGCGAGCAGGCGGAACGCGAAGCGCAGGCCAAGGCCGCCGAAGCCCAGCAGGAAGCCGAAGCACCGGGGGCCGAAGCACCGGGGGCCGAGGTGCCGGCAACGCCCGATGACAGTGCCCAGGCGGAGACCACCGCGCCAGCCGCCGACGAGATCCGTTCCGAGCAGGATCTGACCGCCGGCGAGCCGTCGCCGGAGCCGGTCGTCGAGGCACCGCCCAAGGAGCCGCGTAGCGACAACCGCCGCGCCAATCCCAAGAAGGCGGCTGCCAAGAAGGGACGCGACACCAATCGCGAGGAGGATCGCGAGGAGCGCGCCGAGCGGCGTCGCGGCAGCGGCAAGAAGGTCAAGCGCGCCGAGCGGCGCGGTAGCCGGCGTGGCGGTCGCGACAGCGGCGGCGGCGGCAAGCACAGCTTCCAGCGTCCGACCCAGCCGATCGTCCGTGAAGTGGCGATCCCCGAGTCGATCAGCGTCGCCGACCTGGCTGACAAGATGGCCATCAAGGCCAACGAAGTCATCAAGGCCATGTTCACCATGGGTGCGGCGGTGACCATCAACCAGACCATCGACCAGGACACCGCGGCGATCGTCGTCGAGGAGATGGGCCACAAGCCCAAGCTGGTCAAGGACGATGCGCTGGAGACCGAGGTCCTCGAGGGCATCTCCTACGAGGGCGAGGAGATCACGCGCTCGCCGGTGGTCACGGTGATGGGCCACGTCGACCACGGCAAGACCTCGCTGCTCGACTTCATTCGGCGTACCAAGGTCGCCACCGGCGAGGCCGGCGGTATCACCCAGCATATCGGCGCCTACCACGTCGAGGACAAGCACGGCGGCGTGACCTTTCTCGACACCCCGGGCCACGCGGCGTTCACCGCCATGCGTGCGCGTGGCGCCCAGGCGACCGATGTGGTCATCCTGGTGGTCGCGGCCGATGACGGCGTGATGCCGCAGACCGTCGAGGCGGTCGAGCACGCCAAGGCGGCCGGCGTGCCGCTGGTGGTCGCGGTCAACAAGATCGACAAGGAAGGTGCGGATTTCGACCGCATCCGCAACGAGCTGTCTCAGCACGGCGTGATTTCCGAGGAGTGGGGCGGCGACACCCAGTTCGTGCACGTTTCGGCCAAGACCGGGGAAGGCATCGACGCGCTGCTCGAGGCGGTACTGCTGGTTTCCGAGGTGCTCGAGCTCAAGGCCGTTCCCGAAGCGCCGGCCAAGGGCGTGGTCGTCGAGTCGCGGCTCGACAAGGGGCGTGGCCCGGTCGCTACGGTGCTGGTCCAGAACGGCACCCTGCGGAAGGGCGATATCGTGCTGGCCGGGTTGCATTACGGCCGCGTGCGCGCCCTGACCAACGAACTCGGCAAGCAGGTCGACGAAGTCGGCCCGGCGATGCCGGTGGAGATCCAGGGTCTCGACGGTACGCCCGAGGCCGGCGAGGACTTCATGGTCCTGGCCGACGACAAGAAGGCACGTGAAGTCGCCAACTTCCGTCAGGGCAAGTACCGCGAGGTGCGCCTGGCACGTCAGCAGAAGGCCAAGCTCGAGAACATGTTCTCGCAGATGGGCCAGGACGAGGTGGCCAAGGTCAACATCGTCCTCAAGGTCGACGTGCAGGGCTCGCTGGAAGCGATCCGCGGAGCGCTCGAGGAGTTGTCCACCGGTGAGGTCGAAGTCGCCGTGGTCTCCTCCGGGGTCGGCGGCATTACCGGCACCGACGCCAACCTGGCGCTGGCTTCCGATGCCATCCTGGTCGGCTTCAACGTGCGTGCCGACGCCGCCGCACGCGAGATCGTCGAGCGCGAAGGGCTGGATCTGCGCTACTACAGCGTCATCTACCAGCTGGTCGACGAGGTCAAGCAGGCGATGAGCGGCATGCTGGCGCCGGAGTGGAAGGAGGAGATCGTCGGTATCGCCGAGGTTCGCGATGTCTTCCGTGCGCCCAAGATCGGCTCGGTGGCCGGCTGCATGGTCGTCGAGGGCAGCGTTCACCGCCACAAGAAGATCCGCGTGCTGCGCGAAAACGTGGTCATCTACGAGGGCGAGCTGGAATCGCTGCGCCGCTTCAAGGATGACGTCAGCGAAGTGCGCAACGGCATGGAGTGCGGGATCGGCGTCAAGAACTACAACGACGTCCAGGTCGGCGACAAGATCGAGGTCTTCGACCAGGTCAAGGTCGAGCGCAGCCTGTGACGCGCGTCGTGTCGACGTCGATGACGCAGCGAGGAGAGTGAGCCGATGCGCGAGTTCAAGCGTACCGACCGGGTGGCCGACCAGCTCCAGCAGGAGCTGGCGGTACTCATCCAGCGTGAGATCAAGGATCCGCGGCTGGGCATGGTCACCGTCAGTGGCGTGACCGTCAGTCGCGACCTGGGCTACGCCGACGTCTATGTCACCCTGTTGGGCGACGACGATGCCGAGCGGATCAGGGAGAACCTGGCGGTGCTCAAGCGTGCCGGGGGGTTCCTGCGCAGCCAGATCGCTCGCCGGATCAAGCTGCGACACGTGCCTGAATTGCGTTTCCATTTCGATGAGAGCGTGGTTCGTGGGCACCGGCTGTCGTCGTTGATCGACGAGGCGGTCGAGACCGACCGCGCACGTCACGGCGATGCGGCCGATGACGATGGCGAACCGGAAAGCCAGCGCTGATGGCGCGTCGTCGTCGCGGCCTGCCGATCGATGGCGTGCTGCTGCTCGACAAGCCCCGGGGCGTGTCGAGCAACCATGCCCTGCAGCGTGTGCGTCGGCTGTTTCAGGCGCAGAAGGCGGGACATACCGGCACGCTGGATCCCATGGCCACCGGGCTGTTGCCGGTGTGCTTCGGCGAGGCGACCAAGTTCTCGTCGTACCTGCTCGAGGCCGACAAGGTCTATCGCACCTACGTGCGCCTGGGCGAGATTACCGACAGCGGCGACGCCGACGGCGAGCTGATCGAGCGGCGCCCGGTGCCGACGCTCGAGACGGCGGACATCGAGCGGGTACTGGTCGATTTTCGTGGCGAAATCGAGCAGGTTCCGCCGATGTACTCGGCGCTCAAGCATCAGGGCAAGCCGCTTTATCAGCTGGCCCGCGAGGGCAAGACGATTGCGCGTGCGCCGCGGCGCGTGACGGTTTACGATATGCGGCTCGTCGGCCGTGAGCCGACGGGCTTCGAACTGGAGGTCGCCTGCAGCAAGGGCACCTACATCCGGACCTTGGCCGAGGAGATCGGTGCCGCGCTGGGCTGCGGGGCGCACATCAGCGTACTGCGGCGACTCAAGACCGGGCCCTTCCAGGCGGCCGACATGTTCGACTTCGCGGCACTGGAGGCCGAGTCCGAGGCAGCCCGGCGCGAGCAGGTGCTGTTGCCGACGGACGTGCTGGTCGCGCATCTGCCGCGGCTCGATGTCGATGACGCCACCGCACAGCGGGTGCTCAACGGCCAGCGGGCACGCTTCGATACCACCGGGCTGTCGAATGATGGCGGCCCGGTTCGACTCTATCGCGACGCGGCCTTTCTGGGGCTGGTCGCGGTAACGGCGGCAGGGGAGATCGCCCCGCGTCGCCTGGTCGCCACCGCCTGATCGCGGCTGGCGGCTCTCGCCACTGGGCTTCAGTGGCGCGACCCTGGAGACTGCAAATATGCGTGGTCTCCGACATTTCATGCTCAGGCATATTGCTTACTGGAGAGACAGATGGCTTTGACCGCTGAAAAGAAGGCCGAGATCGTCAATGAATACGGCCGTGGTGACAACGACACCGGTTCCCCCGAGGTTCAGGTGGCGCTGCTGAGTGCCAACATCGATGGCCTGCAGTCGCACTTCAAGACCAACAAGCAGGACCACCACTCGCGTCGTGGTCTGATCCGCATGGTCAACCAGCGCCGCAAGCTGCTCGACTACCTCAAGCGCAAGGACTTCGAGCGCTATCAGTCGCTGATCCAGCGTCTGGGCCTGCGCCGCTAAGCAAGGCCAGCCCGCGGATGATCATTGAACAAGCAACCCATGGGGTTGCTTGTTCTTTTATTGGGGTGCGGTAGCTCTTGACCCTGTGAACTCCTAAAATGGTCGCCGAGTCAAAAGACCCCAACATGAAACAGACAAGTTGAAGGAAGTCACCGTGAATCCGGTCAAAAAGACATTCCAGTACGGTCAGAGCACCGTCACCCTCGAAACCGGGCGCATCGCCCGCCAGGCCACCGGCGCCGTGCAGGTCACCATGGACGGCGCGGTGGTGCTGTGCACCGTGGTCGCCAAGAAGGACATCAAGCCGGGGCAGGACTTCTTCCCGCTGGCGGTGTTCTATCAGGAGAAGACCTACTCGGTGGGCAAGATCCCCGGTGGCTTCTTCAAGCGCGAAGGCCGTCCGACCGAGAAGGAAACGCTGACCTCGCGGCTGATCGACCGGCCGATTCGTCCGCTGTTTCCCAAGGGCTTCATGAACGAAGTCCAGGTCGTCTGCACCGTGCTGTCAGCCGACCGTAACCAGGACCCGGATATCGCCGCGATGATCGGCACCTCGGCGGCGCTGGCAATTTCCGGCGTGCCGTTCAGCGGCCCGATCGGCGCCGCGCGCGTGGCCTTCACCGAAGAGCGTGGCTACTTCCTCAATCCCAGCGTCGAGGAACTGGCGGTCTCCGAACTCGATATGGTCGTCGCCGGCACCGACAAGGCCGTGCTGATGGTCGAGTCCGAAGCCAAGGAGCTGCTCGAGGACGAAATGCTCGGCGCGGTGCTCTACGGCCATCAGGAAATGCAGGTGGCGATCGGCGCGATCAACGAGTTCGTCGCCGAAGCGGGCAAGCCCAAGTGGGACTGGCAGCCGGCGGCGGAAAACACCGCGCTCAAGGAGACGCTGGCCGGAAGTTTCGAGAGCAAGGTCGGCGAAGCCTACCGGATCACCGACAAGATGGCCCGCCAGGATGCCCTCGGCGAGCTCAAGCGCCAGGCCGTCGAGCAACTGGCCGGCGAAGGCGAGGGCCAGTATGACGCCGACGAGGTGGGCGGTGCCTTTGCCAGCCTCGAGAAGCGCGTGGTGCGCAGCCGGGTCATCGCCGGCGAGCCGCGCATCGACGGCCGCGATCACAAGACCGTGCGCCCGCTGGATATCGAGGTCGGTCTGTTGCCGCGAACCCACGGTTCGGCGCTGTTCACCCGCGGCGAGACCCAGGCGATGGTCATCGCCACGCTGGGCACGCTGCGCGACGCCCAGTTGATCGAATCGCTGGAGGGCGAGCGCAAGGACCGCTTCCTGTTGCACTACAACTTCCCGCCGTATAGCGTCGGCGAAGCCGGCTTCATGGGGGGGCCCAAGCGTCGCGAGATCGGCCATGGCCGGCTGGCGCGGCGCGGCGTCCAGGCGATGCTGCCGAGCGACGAGGAGTTCCCCTACACCATCCGCGTGGTTTCCGAGATCACCGAGTCCAACGGCTCGAGTTCGATGGCCTCGGTGTGCGGTTCATCGCTGGCGCTGATGGATGCCGGGGTGCCGCTCAAGGCGCCGGTGGCGGGCATCGCCATGGGGCTGATCAAGGATGATGACCGGTTCGCCGTGCTCACCGACATCCTCGGCGACGAGGACCACCTTGGCGACATGGACTTCAAGGTGGCCGGTTCGGCGGAAGGCGTCACTGCGCTGCAGATGGACATCAAGATCGAGGGCATCAACGAGGAGATCATGGAGATCGCGCTGCAGCAGGCCCATGAAGCGCGCCAGCATATCCTCGGCGAGATGAACCGGGTGATCGCGCAGAGCCGCGAGGAAGTGTCGGCCAACGCGCCGTCGATGGCGACCATCAAGATCTCCCCGGACAAGATCCGCGACGTGATCGGCAAGGGCGGGGCGACGATCCGCAAGATCTGCGACGATACCGGCGCCTCGATCGATCTCGACGACGACGGTACCGTGCGCATCTACGCCGAGGACAAGGCAGCCGCCAAGCGCGCCATCGATACCGTGCTGGGGATCACCGCCGAGGCGGAAATCGGCAAGCTCTACAGGGGCAAGGTGGTGCGGATCGCCGACTTCGGCGCGTTCGTCAACTTCATGCCCGGCACCGACGGCCTGGTGCATATCTCGCAGATCGTGCCCGAGCGGGTCAACGATGTGCGCGATTTCATGAACGAAGGCGACGAAGTGACCGTCAAGGTGCTCGACATCGACAACCGCAACCGCGTGAAGCTGTCGATCAAGGAGATCACCGCCGAAGAGAAGGAAGCCTTCGAGGCAAGCCTGGTCGAATGACGCTCCAGTCGAGCCGGGCCCGCCCGGTTCGACTGTTCAGGCAGCCAACGAAACGGCCCATCCGCCAAGCGGATGGGCCGTTTTTCATGCGGCGTCAGGCACACTCACTGGCCCGGGGGACCCCATTCAGCGGCAGATCGCCTCGAGGGCCTCGATCAGGCTGTCCATCTCGTCGTCGGTGCCGATGCTGATGCGCAGGAAGTCGCGCAGTGCCTCGCTGTTGAAGTGACGCACCAGGATGCCGCGCTCGCGCAGGCCGATGAACAGCCCCGCCGCGTCGAATCGAGCATGTCGGGCAAGCAGGAAATTGGTCTGCGACGGCAGCACCTCGAAGCCCAGCCCGTCGAGCCGGCGGCGGGTGCGCTCGCGGCTGGCGATCACCCGTTCCCGGCAGGCCTCGAAGTGCCCGCGATCGGCCAGCGCCGCGATGCCTGCGGCGCTGGCCAGGCTGTCGATGGGGTAGGAATTGAACGAGTTCTTGACCCGCTCCAGGCCCTCGATAAGCGCTCGCGAGCCGATCGCATAGCCCAGCCGCAAACCGGCTAGGCTGCGCGACTTGGAGAAGGTACCGACCACCAGCAGGTTGGCGTACGAGTCGATCAGCGGGACCGCACTCTCGCCGCCGAAGTCGACGTAGGCTTCGTCGACCAGCACCACGCGATCGCTGACATGCTCGAGCAGTCGGGCGATGGCCGTTTGCGGGTGGCCGTGGCCGGTGGGGGCGTTGGGGTTGGCGAAGACCACGCCACCGCTGTCGGCGGTCAGCGCATCGAGGGGAACCTGCCAGTGATCGTCGAGCGCCAGTGTGCGGTAGTTGATATCGTAGAGCCGGCAGTAGACCGGGTAGAAGCTGTAGCTGATGGCCGGCATCAGCAACGGCCGCGACTGGCGGAAGAACGCCTGGAAGGCCAGGGCCAGGACCTCGTCGGAGCCGTTGCCGACGAAGACCTGCTCGACCGCGACGCCCTGTTCGCGCGCCAGGGCCTCGCGCAGGGCCAGCGACTCGGGATCGGGGTAGCGGCGCAGGTGGTCGACGGAAAACTCCCGCAGCGCCTGCTCCACGCCGGGCGCCGGCGGGTAGGGGTTCTCGTTGGTATTGAGCTTGACCAGCCGTTCGCGCGGCTGTTCCCCGGGGACGTACGGCGTCAGCTCGCGAACTTGCGGGCTCCAGAACTTGCTCATGGTGTCTCGGTATCGATGATCGGGAGTAATTGACGGAATGTCTTTGAATAGCGTATTCCAAGATAGTGCTTTGGTCATGGTGACGCGCCCGCACGAGCCGCGCAAGCCGCCGTCATGCTAGGCTGCCACTCCCCTGTCTGACGAGCCGTGAGCATGCTGGCAAAGATCCTGTCGACCCTGCTGCCGGTGTTCCTGATCGCCGGTTGCGGTACCCTCTACGGGCGTTTTCGCACGCCCGACATCCGTGGTCTCAACACCCTCAACATGGAGCTTTTCGTGCCCATGCTGGTGTTTGCGGTGCTTGCCGACCGTCAGGCACCGCTCGAGGAGTACGCCAGCCTGGCATTGGCCGCCGCGGCGATCGTGCTCGGTTCCGGGCTGCTGCTGTGGCCGCTGGCGAGCGTGCTTGGGCTCAATCGGCGCACCTTTCTGCCGCCGATGATGTTCAACAACACCGGCAACATGGGCATACCGCTGCTGGTGCTGGCGTTCGGCGAGGCCGCGCTGCCTGCGGCGGTGGTGGTGTTCATCGTCGAGATGCTGCTGCATTTCTCGGTGGGCCTGTACATGCTCGACCCGCGCACGCCCTGGTGGCGACTGCTGCGCATGCCGATCGTGCTGGCCAGCCTGGCCGGGCTGGCGGTCAACCTGAGCGGCATTCAGCTGCCGGGCTGGTTGCTCGAGGCGCTCGACATGCTCGGCGGGGTGAGCATTCCGCTGATGCTGTTCGCGCTGGGGGTGCGCATGCTCGATGTCGACTTCAGCGACTGGCGGATGGGCGTGCTGGGCGCGGTGGCCTGTCCGGCGAGCGGGCTGGTGCTGGCCTGGCCGCTGATCGTCTGGCTCGATCTGGCGGGCCTGCAGGCGGCGACACTGTGGGTTTTCGCGGCATTGCCGCCGGCGGTGCTCAACTACCTGGTGGCCGAGCAGTATCGCCAGGAGCCGCACACGGTCGCCTCGCTGGTGCTGATCGGCAATCTGGGCAGCCTGGTGGTCATGCCGATCGTGCTGGCGGTGCTGTTCGCCCAGGGCGCCGGCTGACCCAAGCGGCCATATCCGCCGGAAACGACGACGCCAGCGGCTCGAGCGCTGGCGTCGTTCGTTGCTAGGAGGCCTGCTTCGGCACTAGCGCTCGATGGCCAGCGCCACCCCCTGACCGCCGCCGATACACAGCGTCGCCAGGCCTTTCCTGGCGTCGCGGGCGATCATCTCGTGGAGCAGCGACACCAGCACGCGGCAGCCCGAGGCGCCGATCGGGTGGCCCAGGGCGATGGCACCGCCATTGACGTTGATCTTGCTGACATCCCAGCCGAGTTCCTTGTTGACCGCCATGGCCTGGGCGGCGAAGGCCTCGTTGGCCTCGACCAGGTCGAGATCGTCGAGGGTCCAGCCGGCCTTCTCCAGGCACCGCCGTGTCGCCGGCGCCGGACCGATGCCCATGATAGCCGGGTCGACACCGGCATTGGCGTAGGCCTTGATGTGGGCCAGCGGTTCGAGGCCCAGCTCTCGCGCCTTGTCGGCGGAGCAGATCATCGTCACCGCGGCGCCGTCGTTGATCGAGGAAGCGTTACCGGCGGTAACCTTGCCGTCCTTCTTGAAGGCGGGCTTCATGGCGCCGAGCTTCTCGGCAGTGATGCCGGCGCGCGGTCCCTCGTCGGCGGCGAAGGTGACCGGATCGCCCTTGCGCTGGGGGATCTCGATCGGCACGATCTGGCTGTCGAAGCGACCCGACTCGATGGCGGCGCTGGCGTTGCGCTGCGACTGAGCGGCGAATTCGTCCATCTGTTCGCGAGTGATCCCGTACTTGTCGGCGAGATTCTCGGCGGTGACGCCCATGTGGTATTCGTTGAAGGCATCCCAGAGGCCGTCGTGAACCATCGAGTCGATGGCTTTCCAGTCGCCCATGCGGTGACCGGTGCGCGAGTGCGGCAGCAGGTGAGGCGCCAGTGACATGTTCTCCTGGCCGCCGGCGAGAATCAGCTCGGCGTCGCCGCAGCGGATCGCCTGGGTCGCCAGGTGCAACGCCTTGAGCCCCGAGCCGCAGACCTTGTTGATGGTCATCGCCGGCACGCCCTCGGGCAGGCCCGCGAGGATCGACGTCTGGCGGGCGGGGTTCTGCCCGCAGCCGGCGGTGAGGACCTGGCCGAGCAGGACCTCGTCGACCTGTTCGGGGGCGACGCCGGTATTCGCCAGGATATCCTGAATCACTTTGACGCCAAGTTCGGTGGCGGGTATGCCGGCGAGCGAGCCGCCGAAAGTGCCGATAGCGGTGCGGCGCGCCGCGACAATGACCACGTCTTGCATGTGAGACTCCTTGATACGAGGCGAACGGGTGCTCGTTCAGCATAGGAGACCCGAGGGCATGGCGACAATCGGCAATCAGGCGAAGAGCGATGAACAGGCGCAGCCGGCGGCGCGAAGGACAGGGCCGGATCCGGTCAGGTCAGCGCGGCAGCTCCACGGGAAGGTTGTCGATCAGCCGTGCCGGCCCCAGGTGGGCGGCACCGAGCAGCACCGCCTCGCGGGTATCGTCGGTGACGACGCCCAGGTCGTCGTGGCGGCGCAGTGCCAGGTAATCGGGCTTGAAGCCGTCCTCGACCAGCCGGGCAAGCCCTCGGCGCAAGGCTTCGTCACTGGCGGTGCCCTGTTCCAGCGCGGCGCGGACATCGCACAACGTGGCATACAGGCGTGGCGCCCGGGCCCGCTGCTCGGCGCTGAGGTAGCCGTTGCGCGACGACAGTGCCAGGCCGTCGGCGGCGCGCACGATCGGTACGGCGACGATCTCCACCGGGAAGTGCAGATCGGCGACCAGCTTGCGGATCACCGCGAGCTGTTGGAAGTCCTTGCTGCCGAAGCAGGCCAGATCGGGCTGGAAGAGATTGAACAGCATGCTGACGACGGTCGCCACGCCGCTGAAATGCCCTGGCCGGTTGGCGCCGCACAGGCCCTCCGAGACGCCGGGAACCTGGACCGTGGTTTGCGCCGCCGTACCCTGCGGGTAGAGGGTCTCGTGGCCGGGAGCGAACACCAGATCGCAGCCGGCACCCTCGAGTCGTGCGCGATCCTCGTCCAGCGTGCGCGGGTAGCCGGTGAAGTCCTCGCCGGCGCCGAACTGCAGCGGGTTGACGAAGATGCTCGCCGCCACGTAGTCGGCGCGCGCACGGGCGGCGGCGACCAGCGCCAGGTGACCGTCGTGAAGATTGCCCATGGTCGGCACCAGGCCGATTCGTCGGCCCTGGCGACGGGCTTCGCCGAGTCTTTCGCGCAGCGTGGCGATATCGGTCACGGTATGCATCAGAAGCAGTGCTCCTCGGCCGGGAAGCGACGTGTCTTGACGGCCTCATGATAGGCCTCGAAGGCGCCCTGGATCGAATCGGCCCCGTTCATGAAGTCCTTGACGAAACGCGGCGTACGCCCCTGGCTGATGCCCAGTACGTCGTGCATGACGAGTATCTGGCCGTCGGTGTCGACCCCGGCGCCAATGCCGATCACCGGCACCTCGAGCGCCTGCTGCATGGCCTGGCCGAGGCTCGCCGGCACGCATTCGAGCAGGATCGCCGAGGCACCGGCGTCGACCAGCGTGCGGGCATCGGCGATCAGCCGTTCGGCGTGTGCGGCGTCGCGCCCCTGAACCTTGTAGCCCCCCAACTGATAGACGGTCTGCGGGGTCAGGCCGAGATGGGCGCAGACCGGCACGCCGCGTCGCGTCAGCTCGCGAACGCCCTCGGCCATCCACGCCTCGCCCTCGATCTTGACCAGTTCGGCCCCGGCGCGCATCAACTCGCCGGCATCCTGCAGCAGCCGCTCCTGACTGGTGTTGCTCATGAACGGCAGGTCGACCATCAGCAGGCTGGCGCCCTTGCCGCGGGCCACGCAGCGGGTGTGGTAGCAGATGTCGGCGAGGGTGACCGGCAGCGTACTGGCATGGCCCTGCAGGACCATGCCCAACGAATCGCCGACCAGCAGGACCTCGATGCCGGCCTGGCCGGCGACATGGGCGAAGGTGGCGTCGTAGGCAGTCAGGCAGCTGAACGGTTCGCCGGCGCGCTTGGCCGCCTGCAGCGTACTCAGGGTGACGGTTTTCATGGAGCTTTTCTCATGGTGCGTTCCGGGGGTGCGGCACTGTCCGGAGCTGGCGTGTATTGCGAGGGTTGTTACCCGTGCAGGGCGAAAGTGTGGAATGGTAACAACCGTGCTGCAACTCGACTTTGGCGAAGTCAGCGGCTTGGCGGCGACAGGGGCCGGAGATCGTGGCTATCGAGCGTCCTGGCATGTTGCGTCACGCTGATGCCCCCGAGGGCGAGATCGGGGGCAATGTCCGCCAGCGGTATCAGCACGAAGGCGCGCTCGAGAAGGCCCGGATGGGGGAGCGTCAGGCGCGCTGACGCCAAGTGTCGGCCGGCGAACAGCAGCAGGTCGAGATCCAGGGTGCGGGGGCCCCAGTGGCGCTGGCGCACGCGCCGATGGCGTTGTTCGAGGGCCTGTAACTGATCGAGCAGTGCGAGCGGCGACAGGCGAGTGGTGACGCTCGCCACGGCATTGACGAAATCGGGCTGATCCTGTGGACCGAACGGCCGGCTGCGATACAGCGGCGAGCACGCCAGTCGTCGGGTGAGCGGCAGGTCATCCAGTTCATCGCGGGCCCGCTCGACCTGCCTGACGGGGTCGTCGAGATTGCTGCCCAGGCCGATATAGGCCGTTTGCTGCGCTGCCGCCATGCGTTCAGCCGGTACCGCCGCCGGGATCGTTGCCCTGGCGGCCGCCGCGGCGTTTGCGCGGGCGGCGTTTGCGCGGCCCCGCGCTGCCCGCCGGGTCGGCATCGACCTTGTTCAACAGGCGACGCTGTTCATGTTCGTCGCCATCCTGGAAAGCGCTCCACCAGTCGCCGAGACCGGGGGCGATCTCGCCGGCGTGTTCGCGCAGCAGCAGGAAATCGTACGCAGCACGAAAGCGCGGGTGCTCGCGGGTCTGGAAGGCACGTTTGCCGCGCCGCTTGGGCAGGCGCTCCTGAAGATCCCAGATGTCTCGCATCGGCAGGCTGAAGCGCTTGGGGATCGAGATATGCTGGAGCTGGCGCGCAATGACCTGCTGGGCGGCGGTCTGCTGGGCCGGGATCGGCGGCATGCCCTCGGCCCTGAGGCGCTGCGAGCGCCATTGCACGCTGGGCCAGAGCAGGGCACCGAACAGGAAGGCCGGGGTGACCGGGCGCTCGTTGCGTATCCGCTCGTCGGTGTTGGCGAGCGCCTGCAGAAGGAGTGGCTCGGCCCACTCGAGTTCGGCCATGGTCTCGTCGGACTCGGGAAACAGCATGGCGAACAGCCCGTACTCGCGCAGCCGATGAAAGCTCTCGACGCCGTGGCCCGACATGAACAGCTTGAGCACTTCGTCGAAGAGCCGTGCCGGGGGAATCTGCAGCAGTAGCGGTGCGAGCTCGCGGATCGGCGCTTCGGTTTCCGGGGCGAGCGTGAAGTCCAGCTTGGCGGCGAAACGCATCGCGCGCAGCATGCGCACCGGGTCCTCGCGATAACGGGTCGCCGGGTCACCGATCAGGCGCAGCACCCGGTCGTCGATGTCGGCGAGGCCACCCGCCCAGTCGTGCAGAGAGAAATCGGCGATGCTGTAATACAGCGCGTTGACGGTAAAGTCGCGACGCAGGGCATCTTCCTCGATATTGCCCCAGACGTTGTCGCGCAGCAGCAAGCCATCCTCGGACTGGTGGGCGATGTGTTCGCCGTGATCGTCGCCGGGGCGCCCGCGGAAGGTGGTGACTTCGATGACTTCCCGGCCGAAGCGGACATGCACGATGCGAAAGCGCCGACCGATGATGCGCGAATTGCGGAACAGGTCGCGAAGTTCCTCGGGCGTGGCGTTGGTCGCCACGTCGAAGTCCTTGGGCGTCTTGCCGAGCAGCGCATCGCGTAGACAGCCACCTACCAGGTAGGCCTCGAAGCCGGCATTGTGCAGGCGATAGAGAACCTTGAGCGCGCTGGCGCTGAACAGCTGCCGCGAAATGCTGTGCTCTTCCCGTGGGATGATGCGAAGACCGGTGGGTTCGCCGGCCCCCGCGTGGTTGCCGAACAGAGTCTTCAAACGTTCACCGGGGCGTTGGAGAAAGCGGGTAAATCCTTTGAACATGCCGCGATAGTGCTCGCAGTCTGGGAGAAAGCGCCCAGTGTAGCCGAGCCCCCCCGGCTTGCAAAGCGCCGCCGAGAAAAGCGCGCCTTGATGCGTGGACGCACGACGGGGCCATGGTCGGTCTCGTACCGGTGCGCGCCGTGTCCAGGAAAGCGGTGGGGATGGCCGGCAAGCAGAAAGGGAAGGGCCGGAAAGTAGAAAGGGAAGGCCGTCGGCCTTCCCTTTAAGCAGTCATACAGCATCCGTGCTGTTGGTTCTTCTTCGTGATGGCGCATCGCCTTGAATACGCACCACAGTCACCAATCTGTACATCAGGCAAGCAATGGTCTTGTTGTTCTTGGGTCTCTTCCTGATGGCGACCGTCTCGTATTCAAAACAATAATCCAACCACGACGGCAGGTGTCTGCCTCCCCTCGGCGTGTTGTTGTTGTTGCCGAGGGTACTCCTCAGACAGGCCTATTGTCGTTGTTGAGCCTGTGCGCGAAGTGTCGCGTCCCGATACTGACACCGGATTGTTCCGACGCTGTTGTGCTTGTTGTCGTCGGTGCTTCTCGTGGGCTTGTTGTTGTTGGACCCGGAAACTCTTTTTCGGCTGTGTTGTCCTTGTTGTTGCTCAGCCTCGAAGACCGCGGCGATCCTGTTGTTGTTGTGCGCCGCCGGCGGTTTTTGTTTTTCTTGCCCTAGTAAGTAGCATCGACCGTGCCACTTGCTTGTTTTTTGTTTTTTATCAAACGCTTGTGTTTCCCGTGCCCTGGGGCCTAAGTGTTCTTCGAGCCTTCTGTTACCGTTTGTGCGCCACAATGGTGAAGCGTGTGGGTGAAGCAGTAACAAGTGGTGCGTTCAGGTCGTCTCGAACTGGCCTCATCATCCCTGCAAGTGCGGCGGCTTGCTGTTAGACCATGGTCGCGAATTCTGCGAAAGGATTAGGCCGAGCGGCTACGCGGGCTCTTCTTCCGGGGGATGCCCAGGCGCTGACGGCGCTCCCACAGGCACTTGCGGCTGATGCCGAGCTTGCGGGCGAGTTCGGTTTCGCTCATCTGATCCTGATGCTCGAGGACGAAATGCTGGAAGTAGTCTTCCAGGGACAGGTCCTCTTCCTGTTCGGCGGTGGCTTCGGGCCGGCTGGTGCCGGTCGACACGCTACCGCGTGCCGGAGCGGGGCGGGCAACGACCGGACCGAGCCCCAGGTCATCGGGATGGATGAGATTGCCCTCGGCGAGAATGACCCCGCGCTCGAGCGCGTTTTCCAGCTCGCGGACGTTGCCCGGCCAGGGGTAGTCGCGGATATTGCGACGCGCGGCGCGTGACAGCCTGAGGCCGCTACGGGCGTGGCGACGGCAGGCACCGGTAAGCAGCACATCGGCAATCTCGAGGATGTCGTCCTCGCGCTCGCGCAGCGGCGGCAGATCGATCTGCATGACATTGAGGCGATAATAGAGGTCGAGGCGGAACTCGCCGCTCTTGGAGAGCGCATTGAGATCGCGGTGGGTCGCGGCAATCAGGCGTACATCGACATGGCGGGTTTCTACCGAGCCGATCTTGCGGATCTCGCCTTCCTGAAGCACGCGCAGCAGCCGGGCCTGGGCATCGAGCGGCAGCTCGCCGATTTCGTCGAGGAACAGCGTGCCGCCATCGGCGGCTTCGACCAGCCCGGTACGCGCCGCGCTGGCCCCGGTGAAGGCACCTTTCTCATGACCGAACAGTTCGGACTCGATCAGCGTCTCGGGGATCGCCGCGCAATTGACGCAGATCAGCGGCGCCTTGACGCGGCGGCTCTGGCGGTGAATGGCGCGTGCCACGAGCTCCTTGCCGGTGCCCGATTCGCCCTGGATGAGTACCGTCACGTCCGCCGGGGCGGTCTTGCGAATCCGCGTGTAGACCATGCGCATGCCGGGGCAGTGCCCGATCATTCCCTGGGGCGTGTCGCTGTTCCGTTGCGCCTCGGGCGCCCTGTCGCGCCGGGGGGCATGCTCGTCGATCGCCCGGGCCACGCTGGCGAGCAGCTCGTCCGGGTCGAAGGGTTGGGTGACGAAATCCACCGCGCCCTGCTTGAGCGCCTCCACTGCCGAGCGAATGCTGGCGTGGCGGGCCGTGACCAGCACCGGCACCGAGTCGGCGGTGTCGATCAGCGCGGTGTCCGGCGCATCGGGACGGTGCAGGGTACTGATGATCAGGTCGAATCGCTTCAGATCCAGCGGCTGGGCCTCGGCGACCGACGCGGCCTCGCTGACGTGATAGGCCTCCCCCTCGAGCAGGCGGCGCAGCGCCAGTCGGGAGGTGGCCTCGTCGTCGACGATCAGAATCTGGGGCATCGTGTTTTCAACCATCTCGGTTCGGGCGGGTCGGGTCACAGGGACGATGCGCTTGCCGCGGCGCTGGCCAATCCGGCGATATCCTGACCCGCCCGGGCGGCAATGATCAAGTCCATGACCGGGTCGACCCGGTCCCGGCTCCGGTGCGCGTGCAACTGGAAGGGAAAGTGCGAGTGTAGGGACATCCGGGCCTGCGACTCAACACGACCTGAGTCGTACACGTGGCGATGGCCGAGGGCGTCAGGCCGGGTCCGCCGCCTGGCGCCTGGCATCGCGACGCAGCCGGGCGGGCTGCCAGGCGGCGATCGCCGCGGCGAGCTGGTCGGCGACCGGCGCCCCGGCCAGTTCGCGGGGCGGCGACTGGTCGAGTGCGACGAGGGCCCGGCGCAGATGATCGCGCGGTGCGTCGCCATCGACCGGCAGCGCAGGGGCCCGGTTCTGCTTGGAGAGTTTCTGGCCGTTGGCGGCGACGATCAGCGGCAGGTGCAGGTAACGAGGCTGCGAATGGCCCAGCGCCGCCTGCAACTGGAGCTGCCAGGGTGTGTTGTCGAGCAGGTCGGCGCCGCGCACCACGTCGCTGATGCCCTGCTCGGCGTCGTCGACCACTACCGCCAGTTGATAGGACCACAGGCCTTCCTTGCGCTTGAGCACCACATCCCCCAGCGCCGCGGGGTCGAACCGCTGCTCGCCGAACAGGCGATCGTGCCAGCTCACCGGGCGCGCGCCCAGGTCGCTGCGCAGTCGCCAGGCCAGCGGCCGCTCGGGGTGCAGCGGACCGCTGCGGCACCAGCCGGGGTAGATGGCGTGGTCACGCCACTCCTTGCGCGAGCAGCTGCAGGGGTAGGCCAGGCCCTGCTCGGCCAGGCGTGTCAGTGCGTCCTGGTAAGGCGCGTCGCGTGCGCTCTGGGTGATCACAGGGCCGTCCCAGGTGAGGCCGTAGGCATCGAGCTGGTGACGGATGACGTCGCCGGTGCCCGGTGGGCAGCGCGGCGGATCGACGTCCTCGATCCGCAGCAGCCATTCTCCACCGGCGTGGCGGGCGTCCAGAAAGCTTGCCAGCGCGGCCACCAGCGAACCGAAATGCAAAGGTCCCGATGGGGTCGGCGCGAAGCGTCCACGGTACCCGGACATCGGACTCTCCTCGAAGTGGCCAGGAAGTGATCGGGCGCGGGACGGCCCTGAAACGCAAACGGGCGCCACCGGGCGCCCGTCTCGACCCGCCGGTCGGTCAGCCGCCGAGCTGCTTTTCCTTGAGTTCCGCCAGGGTCTTGCAGTCGACACACAAGGTGGCCGTGGGGCGGGCTTCGAGCCGGCGAATGCCGATCTCGACGCCGCAGGCCTCGCAGAAGCCGTAATCGTCCTCGTCGATCTTCTCGATCGTTTCGTTGATCTTCTTGAGCAGCTTGCGCTCGCGGTCGCGGGTGCGCAATTCCAGGCTGAAGCCCTCTTCCTGGGTCGCCCGGTCGGCCGGATCCGCATAGTTGTTGGCGTCTTCCTGCAGGTGACGCACGGTGCGGTCGACTTCTTCCATGAGATCCTGTTTCCAGCCGAGCAGGATCTGTCGGAAGTGCTCCAGCTGCTGCTCGTTCATATACTCTTCACCCGGTGCCGGCTCGTACGGGGTGAATTTCTTTGGCGCTTCCGTCTTCTGTTCTGCTACTGGCATGGGGCTGCCTCATTACTCAAGTGACTGGGGCCGATGCCCGGCCGCTCGGAACGCGCCATGTCGAATCGGCGGCTCCGCGGATGGCATGCCCACCCGAAGCCTTGCTTATTTAGCGAAAAAGCGCCGGCATTGCAACCATTGAACGTTCGCGGCGAGGAATCTTGACGCGCGTCGCCGGGCGTGGACAACTGGCCGCCGCTGTCGGAGCACTGGCGGCGCGACAAGTCGCGACCAAGGACGCAACCATGCACTGGAGTGAACGCATCGACCGGGTGCAACCGTTTCGTGTCATGCACCTGCTGGAGCTGGCCCAGGCCCGCGAGGCGGCGGGCCACGACGTCATCCACCTGGAAATCGGCGAGCCGGATTTCCCGACCCCGCAGCCGGTGGTCGAGGCCGGCCAGCAGGCACTGGCACGGGGCGCAACCCGCTATACACCGGCGGGCGGTATTCCCGCGCTGCGGGAGGCGATCGCCGGGCATTATGCCGAGCATTTCGCCACCCGCATCGATCCGGCGCGTATCCTGGTCACCCCGGGCGCTTCCGGAGCGCTGTTGCTGGCCAGTCAACTGCTGGTGAGCCGCGGCGAGCGGGTCCTGATGGCCGACCCCACCTATCCCTGCAATCGCCACTTCATGGCGCTCGCCGACGCCGAGCTCGATTGCGTGCCGGTGGGCCCGGAGAGCGGCTGGCAGCTCGATGCCGCGCTCATCGACCGGCACTGGCGGGCGGAGACCCGGCTGGCGATGCTGGCCACGCCCTCCAATCCCACCGGGCACATGCTCGACGCCGGGCAACTGCGGGCGGTGGGCGAGACGATCGCGGCGCGCGAGGGAGCGATGCTGGTCGACGAGATCTACCAGGGGCTGAGCTACGACATGGCGCCGCTGAGCGCGGTGTCGGTTGCCCCGGAGGCGTTCGTCGTCAACAGCTTCTCGAAGTACTTCGGCATGACCGGCTGGCGGCTGGGCTGGCTGGTGGCGCCCGAAGCCGCCGTCGAACCGCTGACGCGGCTGGCGCAGAACGTCTTCCTGGCCGCGCCGACGCTGTCGCAGCACGCCGCGCTGGCGGCGTTCACGCCGGAATGCCGGGCGGAGCTGGAGCGTCGCCGTCATGAACTGCATCGACGGCGCGACGTGCTGCTGGCGGGGCTCGAGCGGCTGGGGCTGGCTCCCGCGCAGCCTCCCCAGGGGGCGTTCTACCTGTGGCTCGACGTATCGCGTTATACCCGCGACAGCCAGGCCTTCTGCCAGCGCCTGCTGAATGAGGAAAACGTTGCCATCACCCCGGGCATCGACTTCGCGGTGCAGGGCGGCGAGCACCACGTGCGGATCGCCTTCACCAACGACGTCGCCCGGCTCGAGGAGGCACTGCATCGGCTCGAGCGTTTCCTGACGCGCCGGGCGGGGAGCTGACATGGACTATCCCGAGCTGGTGCCGGGCATCCTGCGTCGGCGCTACAAGCGTTTTCTCGCCGACGTCGAACTGACGAGCGGCGAGACGGTGGTGGCACACTGCCCGAATACCGGGTCGATGCGTGCGGTCGACGTACCCGGCTGTCGGGTCTGGCTGGCTCCGAGCAGCAACCCGGCCCGCAAGCTGGCCTGGACCTGGGAACTGATCGAGCTGCCCCAGGGAGACGGCACGCTGGCGAGTGCCTCGGTGCATACCGGGCGCACCAATGCGATCGTCGCCGAGGCGCTCGCGGCGGGGCGGGTGACGGAGCTGGCCGGCTATGCGCAACTCAAGCGCGAGGCCGGGGTAGCCGGCTCACGGCTCGACTTTCGGCTCGACGATCCGCGGCGGGGCACGGCGTACGTCGAGGTCAAGCAGGTCACCCTCAAGGAGCGCGACGGCCACGGATACTTCCCCGACGCGGTCAGCGCGCGCGGCACGCGCCATCTCGAAGCGCTGGCCGGGCTGGCCGCCGGCGGTCAGCGGGCGGTGCTGCTGTTCTGCGTGGCACACACCGGGATCGAGGCCGTCGCCCCCGCGGCGCACATCGATGCGCACTATGCGACGACGCTGCGACGGGTGGCGAAGCTGGGGGTCGAGGTACTCGCCTACGGCTGCCGAGTGGAGCGTCGGGCGACCCGACCTACGGCGATCACGCTCGCCACGCCTCTGCCGGTTGCGCTCGAGCGTGAGCTGCCTAGCGGCGCCGACTGACGCGGAAGATGGCGATCTCGCCGAACAGGTTGGGCCAGATGCGACTGGCGCGGTTGCTCTCGTGGTCGCCGGTGCCGACCGCCCGGTCGGTTATCTCCAGGCCCTTGTCGCGGCACAGTTTCTCGAAGTCGTTGAAGGTCGACAGGTGAATGTTGGGGGTGTCGTACCAGGCGTGCGGCAGTGAGCGCGACACCGGCATGTAACCCTTGAAGCCCAGATACAGCCGATGGCGCCAGTAGGCGAAGTTGGGGAAGGTGATGATCGCCTCGTCGGCGACCCGCAGCATCTCGTCGAGCATCATGTCGGGGCGGCGCAACGCCTGCAGCGCCTGGGTCATGATCACCAGGTCGCAGGCATCATCCTCGAAATTGGCCAGGCCCTGGTCGAGATCCTGCTCGATGACGTTGACGCCACGCTCGAGGCACGCGCTGATGCCTTCCGGTGCGATCTCCAGGCCGTAGCCGAACACCCCTTTTTCGCGGGCCAGAACGTCGAGCAGTTCGCCGTCGCCGCAGGCCAGGTCGAGCACCCGCGCGCCCTGGGGCACCCAGCGGTAGATCAGTTCGAGATCGGCGCGCATCAGTTGCCCTCCAGGCCGAGTTCGCGAGCCACGCGTTTCATGAATCCGCCGAACACCGCCTGGTAGCGGTCGTCGGGCAGCAGGAAGGCATCGTGGCCGAACAACGAGTCGATCTCTGCGTAGCTGACCGGCTTGCCGGCGCGCACCAGCGCGTCGACCAGCTCGCGCGAACGCTCCGGCGCGAAGCGCCAGTCGGTGGAGAAGCTGACCACCAGAAAGCGGCAGCTGGCCGGCGCCAGGGCGGCGGCGAGGTCGCCGTTGTGCGCCGCGGCGGGATCGAAGTAGTCGAGCGCCTTGGTCATCAGCAGGTAGGTGTTGGCATCGAAGGCGGTGGAGAAGGTGTCGCCCTGGTAGCGCAGATAGGACTCGACCTGAAACTCGACGTCGTAGCCGAAGTTGAGCTCGTCGCTGCGCAGGTCGCGACCGAATTTCGCCCCCATCGAATGTTCGGACAGATAGGTGATGTGGCCGACCATGCGCGCCAGCTTGAGGCCGCGCTTGGGCACCGTGCCGTGCCGATGGTACCAGCCGTCGTGGAAGTCGGGGTCCGAGCGGATCGCCTGACGGGCGACCTCGTTGAAGGCGATGTTCTGCGCCGACAACCGCGGCGTGGCGGCGATGACCGCGGCATTGGCGATGCGCTCGGGGTAGGCCAGCGCCCACTGCAGCACCTGCATGCCGCCGAGGCTGCCGCCGACTACCGCGGCGAAGCGCTCGATACCCAGCCGGTCGGCCAGCCGCGCCTGGCTGTGCACCCAGTCGGCGACGGTCATCACCGGAAAGTCGGGCCCCCACGGGTGTCCCGTCTCGGGATTGATGCTGCACGGCCCGGTACTGCCGTGGCAGCCGCCGAGGTTGTTCAGCGAGACGACGAAGAAGCGGTTGGTATCCAGCGTCTTGCCGGGGCCGATGTGCGCATCCCACCAGCCGGGCTTGCGTTCGTCCAGGCTGTTATAGCCGGCGGCGTGGTGGTGTCCCGACAGGGCGTGACAGATCAACACCGCATTGTCGCGCCGGGCGTTGAGTTTGCCGTAGGTCTCGTAGACCAACTCGTAGGCCGGCAGCGTCTTGCCGCAGGCCAGCGGCAGCGGCGCCTCGAAGCGTTGGCGCTGCGGCGCCACCAGGCCCACCGAGTCGGCGGGAAGCGATTCACTCATCGAACGTGTCGTGTCCAGTGGTCGGCACGGGGCGCGATGGCCCCGACTTGCATTGACGGTCGATCGGCGTATGGCGACCTAGAGGCCGACCAGCATGCCCGAAATGCCGGCGGCGCGGGCCAGCGAGCCGACCACCAGGCTATCGATCAGGTTGATGAGAATGAACACCACGATCGGCGAGAGGTCGATCATGCCCAGTGGCGGTATGACCTTGCGTACCGGCGCCATGATCGGCTCGACCAGTTGCATGATCAGGATCGCGCCGGGGTGGCTGGCCTGGGGGGCGACCCAGCTGAGGATGATCATGCCGATCAGCGCGAAGAAGTAGATCTTGAGAATCGCGCTGGCCAGAGCCGCCAGCGAGGCGATGGCGATTCCACCCAGCGGTGGCAGCCCGCCGATCGCTATCTGCATGATCAGCACGATGCTCAGCGCCTTGATGATGAAGCCGGCCGCCAGCGTGGCCAGGTCGAACGGGCCGACCGGGCGCAGAAAGCTCTGCAGGGGCTTGACCGCCGGCTGGGTGACCTTGACCACCGACTGGCTGAGCGGGTTGTAGTAATCGGCGCGCGACGCCTGCAGCAAGAAGCGCAGCATCAACAGAAACAGGTAGATGTTGACCAGCATGTTGACCAGCATCAGGCCGGCACCGCCCAGTTGACTCCCCATGGAACTCCTCCGTGTCGATTCGAACCGTCAGGCCGGTTCACGCATACCCGCCGGCTAGGGCGTGGGCGGGCGTGTCGCGGCGTCGTTTGGATTCAGTCTTTCTTGCCGAGTTCGGCGGCCATCTCGCGGGCCCGTGCGGCACAGGCTTCGGTGGCCTCGGCGAACAGCTCGCGCAGGCCGCCGTCTTCCAGGCAGTGCACGGCACGCTCGGTGGTGCCGCCCGGCGACATTACCTGCCGGCGTAGCTGGGCTGGCTCGAATTCGCTCTGCTGGGCCATCCTCGCCGCCCCGAAGCCGGTCTGCAAGGCCAATCGCCGCGCGCTCTCGGCGGGCAGGCCGAGCCGCTTGCCGGCCTCCTCGAGCGCCTCGAAGATCAGGAAGAAGTAGGCCGGGCCGCTACCCGATATCGCGGTGACGGCTTCGATCAGCGACTCGTCCTCGACCCACTCGACCAGCCCCACCGGCTCGAGCAGGTCGGTGGCCAGCCGACGCTGCGCCTCGCTGACCCGGGCGTTGGCGTACAGCCCCGAGGCGCCGGCGCCGACCAGCGACGGCGTGTTGGGCATGCAGCGTACCACCGCCAGCCCGCCGCCGAGCCACTCATCGAGGGTTTCGGCACTCAGCCCGGCGGCCACCGAGACGATCAGCGGCCGGCGTGCCTGGATGGCGTCGCGGAGTTGCTCGCAGACCCCGCGCATGACCTGCGGCTTGACCGACAGCACCACGACCTCGGCGTCGGCCACCGCGGCGTCGTTGTCGGTGGCGACGTTGATGCCATGGCGCGCCTCGAGTGCGTCGAGCGTTTCACGGCGACGCGCGGTGGCGGTGATCGCCTTGGCCGGATAGCCGGCCTCGATCATTCCGCCGAAGATTGCGCTGGCCATGTTGCCGGCGCCGATGAAGGTGACTTGGCTTGCCATGCTTGTGTCCTTTGTCGCTGTGTACGGGCGCTGCGGCGCCCCGTGTCTGTGCAGCCCGCCTGGCACGCTGTCCCTAGTGGCCGGCGCGGGCGCCGAAGATCGCCGTGCCCAGGCGCACCAGTGTGGCGCCCTCGTGAACCGCCGCTTCCAGGTCGTCGCTCATGCCCATCGACAGGGTGTCGAGTTCGAGCGACGGCTGGCGCTCGGCGAGGCGTTCCTTGAGTCGGCGCAGTTCGGCCAGGGGCCGACGCTGGGCGACGAGGCCCTCGGCTGGCGCGGGGATCGTCATCAGCCCCCGCAGCCGCAGGTTGGGCAGTCGGGCGACTTCGAGGGCCAGCGCTTCGAGCTCCGCGGGACTGACGCCCGACTTGCTGGCTTCGCCGCTGACATTGACCTGCAGGCAGACGTTCAGCGGGCCGAGGGCGGCGGGGCGCTGTTCGGACAGCCGCCGGGCGATCCTGGCGCGATCGATGCTGTGCACCCAGTGGAAGTTTTCGGCGACGGCGCGGGTCTTGTTGGATTGCAAGGGGCCGATGAAATGCCAGACGATGGCGTCCAGGTCGGTGAGTTCGCGCTGCTTGTCGAGCGCTTCCTGCAGGTAGTTCTCGCCGAAGTCGCGCTGCCCGTTCCGATAGGCCTGGCGGATCAGCGCGGCGGGCTTGGTCTTGCTGACGGCCAGCAGTCGCGCGTCGTCGACGCCGCGTCCGGCCTGTGCCAGGGCGTCGGCCAGGCGGCGACGTGCGGTGGCGAGTGCTGCGCTGACCGGAACCTCTGGCATACTGGCATCGACCTTATAAGAAACGTAAGCAGGGAATCGAATGGATATTACCGAACTCCTGGCATTTTCGGCAAAACAGAACGCCTCGGACCTGCACCTTTCCGCCGGGCTGCCGCCGATGATCCGTGTCGACGGCGATATCCGTCGCCTCAACGTGCCGGCGATGGAGGACCGCGAGGTCCGCAAGATGATCTACGACATCATGGGCGACAAGCAGCGCCGTGACTACGAGGCCCAGCTGGAAACCGACTTCTCCTTCGAGGTGCCCGGGGTCGCGCGCTTTCGTGTCAACGCCTTCAGCCAGGATCGCGGGGCCGGGGCGGTCTTCCGGACCATTCCCGGGCGTGTGATGACCCTCGAGGAGCTCGATCTGGGCGACGTATTCCGGCGCTTCGCCGCGTTGCCGCGCGGCCTGGTGCTGGTGACCGGACCTACCGGCTCGGGCAAGTCGACGACCCTGGCGGCACTGATCGATTACATCAACGATACCCAGCATCACCATATCCTGACCATCGAGGATCCGATCGAGTTCGTTCACGTCAGCAAGCGCAGCCTGATCAACCAGCGCGAGGTGCATCGCGATACCAAGGGCTTCACCCAGGCGCTGCGTTCGGCGCTGCGCGAGGATCCCGACGTGATCCTGGTCGGCGAGTTGCGTGATCTTGAAACCATCCGCCTGGCGCTGACCGCCGCGGAAACCGGCCATCTGGTGTTCGGCACCCTGCATACCACCTCGGCGGCCAAGACCATCGACCGGATCATCGACGTGTTTCCCGGCGACGAGAAGTCGATGGTGCGTTCGATGCTCTCCGAGTCGCTGCAGGGCGTCATCTCCCAGGCCCTGCTCAAGCGCAATGGCGGCGGGCGGGTCGCGGCCCATGAGATCCTGGTGGCGACCTCGGCGGTGCGCAACCTGATCCGCGAGGACAAGGTGGCGCAGATCTATTCGGCGATCCAGACCGGCGGCAACCAGGGCATGCAGACGCTCGACACGGCGCTCGCCAGGCTGGTCAGCCAGCACGTGATCAGCCGTGAGGAGGCCCAGGGCAAGGCCAAGGGCCTCCTGCCCGAAGCCGGCAGCGCGCACTAAACGGCCGGTCGGCCACAGGGGGAAGCATGACGCCGGGACAATGGCTGCATCAGTTGCTGGACATCATGATCGACAAGCAGGCCTCGGACATGCTGGTGTCGACCAACGCGCCGCCGTCGCTGAAGATCAGCGGCAAGCTGGTGGCGCTGGGCGACACGGCGCTGAGCATCGATCAGGTCCGCGAGCTGGTGCTGGCAGCGCTGCCCGAGGGCGCGCGCGAACGCTTCGAGGCCCACCGCGAGGCCAACTTCGCGCTCAGCCTGCCGGGCAAGGGACGCTTTCGCATCAGCGCCTTCTACCAGCGCAGCCAGATGGCCATGGTGGTGCGGCGCATCGCCTACGACATTCCCTCGCTGGAGGCGCTGTCGCTGCCGGCCACGCTGGGTGAGCTGGTCTCGCTCAAGCGCGGTCTGGTGTTCGTGGTCGGTGGAACCGGCACAGGCAAGTCGACGACCCTGGCGTCGATGATCCAGCACCGCAACGACCACGCCGGCGGCCACATCATCTGCATCGAGGACCCGATCGAGTACATCCACCCGCATCGCCGGGCGATCATCAACCAGCGCGAGGTGGGCATCGACACCGAGTCCTTCGAGGTGGCGCTGAGAAACGCGCTTCGCCAGGCGCCGGATGTGGTCATGATCGGCGAGATCCGCACGCGCGAGACCATGGAACAGGCGCTGACCTTCGCCGAGACGGGGCACCTGTGCCTGGCGACGCTGCATGCCAACAGCGCCAATCAGGCGCTCGAACGGATCATTCACTTCTTTCCCGGCGAACGCCACGAGCAGGTCTGGCTCGACTTGTCCCTCAACCTGCAGGCGATCGTCGCGCAGCAGTTGCTGCCGCGCCAGGACGGCCAGGGCCGTGCCCCGGCCATCGAGGTGCTGCTGCGTTCGCCACTGATCAGCGACCTGATCCGCAAGGGCGAGGTCGGCGAGATCAAGGCGTTGATGGCGCGCTCGCGCGAGTTGGGCATGCAGACCTTCGATCAGGCGCTGTTCGAACTCTATCAGCGAGGCGACATCGGCCAGGAGGTCGCGCTGGTGCATGCCGATTCCGCCAACGACCTGCGCATGATGATCAAGTATGGCCAGGGTGGCGGCGGACAGGGCGTCGGTCCGGCGATGGACGCCGCGAGCCGGCTGTCGCTGCGGGCCAGCGACGACTTCGAGTGAAGCCGACTCCCGGGGCATGAGCGGGGCGCTGTCGCTTCAGGCGCTATACAGGCCGCCGAGAACCCGCTCCCCGGCGGCGCCGGTGACGCTGGGCAGATTGCCGGGCAACCCTTCCAGGCGGCGCCAGGCCAGCCAGGCGAAGGCGCCGGCTTCCAGCCAGTCCGCCGCCCAGCCGAAGTCGTCGCAGCGTGCCAGGGCCAGCGCCGGCAGGCGGCGTTGCAGACGCGCCAGCAGGTCGGCATTGCGTGCGCCGCCGCCGCAGGGGATCAGCGTCAACGGCCCGCTGGCGCCCTGGCGGTCGAGCGCCTGCTCGATGCCCAGCGCCACGCTGGCGGCGGTCAGCTCCGCCAGCGTGGCCTGGATGTCATGCGGCGCTTCGCGGCCGCTGGCCCGTTCGGCCAGCCAGTCGAGGTGAAAGTACTCGCGCCCGGTGCTCTTGGGCGGTGGCTGGTGAAAGAAGGTGTCGTCGAGCAGGCGCCCCAGTAGCGGCTCGTCGACCTCGCCCTGCGCGGCCCATTGCCCGCCGGCATCGTAATGACCGCCGTTGTGGCGCGCATGCCAGGCATCCAGCAGAGCATTGGCGGGGCCGGTATCGAAGCCGATGATCGGCGTGTCGCGCTCGGTGGGGGGCAGCAGGGTCAGGTTGGCGAAACCGCCCAGATTGAGCACCACCCGCCACTCCCGGGCGTCGCGGAACAGCGCGGCATGAAAGGCCGGCGCCAGGGGGGCGGCCTGGCCACCGGCGGCCAGGTCGCGGCGCCGAAAGTCGCCGACCACCGGGCAGCCGGTGAGCTCGGCCAGCAGGCTGGGGTTGTCCAGCTGCCAGGTATAGGGCGATATGCCGTGCGGGGCATGCTCGATGGTCTGGCCGTGACTTCCGATGGCGCTGACGGCGTCGCTGCCCATGTCGTTGGCGGCGAGCAACCGGGTGACGGCTTCGGCCTGCAGCTCGCAGAATGCCTGCTCGGCATAGGCGAGATCGGCGAAGCTTGCCTGGCGCGACTGGCAGAGCATCATCAATACCTGGCGCAGGCTGTCGGGCATGTCGACGCCCAGCGCATCGACGAGCTCGGGGCGACCTTCACCGCAACGCACCAGGGCCGCATCGATTCCATCCAGGCTGGTCCCGGACATCAAGCCAACGAACAACGGCATAAGGACTCTCCTGCGTTAATGGCGCTCAACCGCCAAGTCAAGACATGCTAACATCCTGCCCCATTCTTCCAGGCAACCGAATTAATGGAGAGGGGCACGATGACCGACGTCGCCGATGCGCTGGCGCTGCTCAAGCGCGGCGCCCACGAGATTCTGCTCGAGGAGGAGCTGGAGAAAAAGCTGGCTTCCGGGCGCAAGCTGCGTATCAAGGCCGGCTTCGACCCCACCGCGCCCGACCTGCACCTGGGGCACAGCGTGCTGCTGACCAAGATGCGTCAGTTTCAGGAACTGGGCCATGAGGTGATCTTCCTGATCGGCGACTTCACCGGGCGTATCGGCGACCCTACCGGCAAGAACGTCACCCGCAAGCCGCTCACCGAAGAGGAGGTCAAGGCCAACGCCAAGACCTACCGCGAACAGGTCTTCAAGATTCTCGATCCCGAGAAGACCGTCGTCGCCTTCAACGCCGACTGGATGAACAAGCTCTCCGCCGCCGACATGATCGAGCTGGCCGCCCAGTCGACCGTGGCGCGCATGCTCGAGCGCGACGATTTCGAGAAGCGCTACCGGGCCAATCAGTCGATCTCGATCCATGAGTTTCTCTACCCGCTGGTGCAGGGCTACGACTCGGTGGCGCTCGAGGCGGACGTCGAGTTGGGCGGCACCGATCAGAAGTTCAACCTGCTGATGGGCCGCGAGATCCAGAAGCACTTCGGGCAGGAGCCGCAGGTGGTGATCACCATGCCGTTGCTCGAAGGGCTCGACGGCGTGCAGAAGATGTCCAAGTCGCTCAACAACTATGTCGGCCTCGACGAGGCGCCGGGAGCGATGTTCAACAAGCTGGTATCGATGCCCGACAGCCTGATGTGGCGTTACTTCGAACTGCTGTCGCTCAAGAGCAACGAGGCGTTCGAGGCGCTGCGTCGCGATGTCGATGCCGGTGCCAATCCGCGCGACATCAAGATGGAGCTTGCCCGTGAACTGATCGGCCGCTACCACGGTGAAGACGCCGCCGCCAACGCACACCGCTCGGCCGGCAACCAGCTGGCCGAAGGCGAGTTGCCGGAGGACCTGCCGGAAGTGACGGTCGACTTCGAAGGCAGTGCCCAGGCGCCGATCGCCGCGGTGCTCAACCGTGCCAACCTGGTCAACAACAGCGCCCAGGCCAAGGACATGCTGGGCAACGGTCGGGTCAAGGTCGACGGCGAGGTGGTCGCCCGCGATCATATGCTCGCTACCGGCAGGAGCTATGTGATCCAGGCCGGCAAGAAGCGCTATGCGCGGGTCACGTTGAGCTGACCCTGTCGCCACTGTCGACCGACGCCCGCGTTCGCGGGCGTTTCGTTATCCACAGCCGGTCCGTTCGCGGTGTTGCCCGTGGGGGTGTGGATAAGCGGCTTCCGGTTGATTGGGCACTTTTTTCCTCGCAGGGGCTTGTCATCGCCCTTCGTGCGCCGTAAAGTACGCATCCGCTGCTCGCGACGGACACACGTCGCCGGCGGTGGAGGTGGCACAAGGTCTTGTTCCCGTTAGGTTTTTCTTCGCTCGATTGAGCAAGGCAGGGTTGACAGGGACGTCGGATTCGGTAGACTATGCGCCACTCGATCGGGGTTCGCCCGACGGCTCGAGCCGGCTTTTAAAGAAGCCTCTCGGGCAGGCTACGAAGCCCCGGCTTCGGATCGCCACGGCGGACACGGCGCTTGACAGCGCGGCCCGGATCGGTAGAATACGCCTTCCTCGCAGGGCGCTGGCGAGCCACCCGGTGGCGCGACAGCACAGCGAGACGCTCTTTAACAA
>NZ_CAAHFN010000061.1 GCF_900961225.1 Modicisalibacter radicis | reverse complement strand
GGACGAGAGCCCCGCTCCGCCGCTTGTTGCGGAGGCTGGTGAGGCCGATCTTTCACGATGACAGGTCGCGTTTGCGCTCTTCGAACTCTTTGCGGTCGATTTCGCCGCGCGCGTAGCGCTCGCGCAGAATATCCAACGCGTCTTGAGAGGTCGGCCGCGAGTAGGAGCGCTCCTTGGTGAAGTGCCTGACCGCCGTCACAATCAGTGCGATGACCAATCCCCAGAAGACCAGCATCATGACGCCGCCAAAGAACATATGCTCCCAGCCGTTGCCGCTCATGTATCCCATCGAGTCATGCCACATGGCCACCCCTCCTCGTGTGTCGCCCACTCTCTGCGCAAGTAACCAGGCATCTGCGTCAGTAACCGGGCAATAGCATCGCCCTTATATCGCGAGCGGCTAGTCGATAAATGAATCAGGATCAGCTTCGGTCGCGAGGCCAGGCTTGACGAGTAGCGTAAGACTTGCAGGTTACCCAAGGGTCAAGCGTTGGTTGCCTGTGAGAGGCACTCTCTTTAGCATCCATGATCCCAGTCAAGGAAAGCCGGCCGACGCTTTAAGTTGGCTTTCAGGCTGCATCTTCTTCTATCTAGGCCAGGACTGGGGAAGCCTGGGCCAAGACTGAAGAAGCATGAGGGGGTAGTGGCAAACATGAAAATCCTGCTTGTCGAGGATGACGAGTTACTCGCCGAGAGCCTGGCGGAGCTACTGGACGATGCGGGCTACCGCACCGATATCGCGTCTGACATCAAGACGGCGACGACGCTGGCGTCTACCGAGCGCTACGCGCTGGTGATTCTCGATCTCGGCTTGCCGGACGGCACCGGACTGACCCTTCTCGCTAATTGGCGAAAAGCGAAATGGCCGTTGCCGATACTGATCCTGACCGCCCGGGACAGCTGGATGGACAAGGTGGAGGGGCTCCGCGTCGGCGCCGATGATTATATGACCAAGCCGTTTCACGAGGAGGAGCTGCTGGCGCGGCTGCAGGCGCTGCTGCGTCGACGAATGGATACCTTCTCGAACCTGCTGGAGATCAACGGTATTCGTCTCGATGAGGCGCGCCAGCAGTACAGTCTCGAGCATCAGGAGTGGCAGTCGCTGACTTCTACCGAATTCCGGCTGCTGCGCTACCTGATGCGTCATCCCGATCGCGTTCATTCCAAGCGCCACCTGCTCGATCAACTCTATGCTCTTGAACAGGACGCTGCGGCGCCCAATCTTGTCGAGGTCTACATCGGACGGCTGCGTCAGCGTCTCGGACGTGAACGTATCGTGACCCGCCGCGGCGAGGGGTATGTGCTTGTCTCGGCCTGATCGTCGCAGCCTACGTTTGCGGTTGCTAAGCGGCCTGGGCATCGTGGCGCTACTGGTGGCGGGGAGCACTTGGATGCTGCACGGTCTGCTGCTGGAACGGCTGGCACAGGACTTTCTTGCCGATCGGCTGCAGCAGGAGGCCGATTTCGTCATCCGCCGCCTGCGCGTCGGCGGCCCGGAATCGCTGCCGCTGCCGCCTGATGCCAATCCCGCAGAGACCTTCCATCACTTTTACCTGCTGCGTATCGGCGAGCGCGTTTTCGGTACTCATGACGCGCTGCTGCCGCAGTTGTCGCCGCTGCTCGAAGGAATCACGGAGGGCGCCGCGCTGGTGCAATGGCGCGATCATCGCCTGCTGCTGTGGCGAACTCGCTTAACGCTTGAAGGAGAGCCGGCCACGCTGACGGTGGGTGAGGACTTTGCCAGCATCGAACGGGGCCTTTCGCGGCTGCACTGGTGGATCGGCGTGGTGGCAATGGCGCTACTGCTGCTGCTTTTGCTGCTCAATCTGCTCGCGGTCAACCGCGCCCTGCGCCCTTTCGGGCGGCTATCGCTTCAGCTTGCCGAGCTGCAACGCGGCGAGCGTCGGCGTCTTGATATCGAGACCGTCTCTGAACTGGAAGCACCAATCGTGCAACTCAACGCCTTCCTCGACGAACAAGAGCGTCGCCAACAGCGTTCACGCGAGTCGCTGGCCAATCTGTCTCATGCAATCAGAACGCCGCTGACGGCCGTCATGCAGGCGTTACGTTCGAGGCGAGCGCTGGATGACAAACGCCGTACACGCATTCTGGAGCGGCTCGATGACATCGACGAAAAACTGGAAAGTGAGCTGCGTCGCTCGCGTATCGTCGGCCCATCTACCGGCCAGCAGCACACCGCCATGGCGGAGATGGTTTCCATGTTGGATATGTTTCGCACCCTCTACCCCGATCGAACCTTCCTGCTCAATACGCCCGACATCACCGACTACCAGCTGCCGCTGGAGCGACAGGACGGCATGGAGATACTGGGTATCCTGCTCGACAACGCCGGCAAGTGGGCTCATGGGCGGGTCGAGCTGACGCTGCTTGTCGCGCCGTGTCGCCTGATCTTCGAGGATGACGGCCCGGGCGTGCCCGATGAGATGCTCGCTCAGTTGGGGCAGCGCGGTATTCGGCTCGACGAGCAATATCGTGGTCATGGCCTGGGGCTCTCCATTCTGACGCAGCTCGCCGAGCGCTATGGCGGGCACGTTACGTACGCCCGGTCACGGTTGGGCGGTCTGCGTGTCGAGGTCGTCTTCGCCCATCATTGAGTATTTTTGCGGCGCCCGTCCGAGGTGGCTTCTTTTCAGCGTATTTTCAGGTTGCCGGCGTCTACTGGTCCGAGGAATTCGTTAACGCTCGGGAGATCTGTCATGCCGCGCCATATCGCCGCACTGGTGTTATCCGCCACATTCACGCTGGGCTCACAGGTGGCGCACGCCTCGTTGCCCGAAGAGGCCATCCTGTACAAGAGCCCCAATTGCGGCTGCTGTGCCGCTTACGCTGACTATCTGGAAAAACGCGGTGTCGATGTCCAGGTAGTGGATACGCAGGATCTTGGTGACGTCAAAAGCCGTCTCGGCATTCCCCATGGACTCGGCAGTTGTCACAGCCTTGAGATGGGCGGGTACGTCATAGAAGGCCATGTACCCGGCGTGGCGCTTGATCGGCTGTTCGACGAACAGCCCTCAGTGGCGGGTATCGCGTTGCCCGGCATGCCTGCTGGCACGCCTGGTATGCCCGGCGAGCGGCAACAGGCACTCACGGTCCATCAGTTCGATGACGAGGACTCTGCAATCTTCATGTCCCTGCCGGCGGAAGCCGGCTGATCCACCGGGAGCGATTTCCGGTCTTTTTTCGATTTTCGGGGCATAGACGGCACCGCCGCCATCCCTCTTTACATCAATTGGAGATTTGCCATGAAGTTTTTGTTGACGCTTTTCACCTTCGCCGCCATCAGCACAACGGCGCTGGCCGATACGGGGCACGGACACGGCGGCGATGCGCCGGAACCCTCGCGGACTATCGAGATCAAGGCCGGCAGCATGTGGTTTGACCCCGATGAGCTACGGATTGCCCCGGGCACGACGGTGCGCTTTCGTATCGAAAACACCGCCATGATCGAGCATGAGTTCTCGATCGGTAGCGAACAGATGCAGCGAATGCATCAGGAAATGATGCAGCAGGGCGGTGGGCATCACGGTGGTGACGGCCAGGGCAATCAGCATGGCGACATGTCAGGTCATGGCGATATGTCAGGCCACGGTGGGATGAAGAATGCCTCTGTCACGCTGGCACCCGGCGAGACTAAGACACTGGTCTGGACCGCTCCCGAAGAGGGCGAGCGTATCGAATACGCCTGTTTCCTTCCCGGTCACTACGAGGCGGGCATGAAGGGCACGGTCATGCTGAATCCGGGTTCGTAAGCCTTGTCCCCTCGCCACCCAGCCTTCGGGAGCTGAATTGAGTGAAAAATCGTTCGATAGATGGCGATCGCCGCCGTTTTCTTTTCGCGCTCGCCGGTACTGGAGCGCTGGCAGGGCTGGAGGCGCTATTACCGGGTTACGCCCGCGGTGAGGCTCTTTCCCCCCGGGCGGGAATGGCCGCGCAGGTTAAAGGAGGAACGCCCCGTCCAGTCTCGCTGGATCTCACCGTGCGCCGCGAGCGGGTCGCCATCGCCGGTGGCCACGCAACAGGGGTCACGGTCAATCGCTCGATACCCGCGCCCTTGATCGAGCTGTGGGAGGGGCAGGAGGCGCGCCTGCGCGTGCACAATCAGCTCGACGAGGATACTTCGATTCATTGGCATGGCCTGCTGTTGCCCTTTCAGATGGACGGCGTGCCCGGCGTCTCCTTTCCCGGCATCGCCCCGGGTGCGAGCTTCGAGGCGCGCTTCCCGGTGCGTCAGCGCGGTACCTACTGGTATCACAGCCACTCCGGGATGCAGGAGCAGGTCGGCCTGACTGGGCCGCTTGTCGTGCATCCCGCCGGGCCGCCGCGAGTCAGCACCGATCGCGAATACGTGGTCATGCTCAACGACTGGACCTTCGAGGACCCGCACCGTCTCATGACGCGGCTGAAAAGTTCGGGCGATTACTACAACTTCGATCAGCGTACGGTAGACCATCTTTTCGAGGATGTGCAGAAGCGTGGTTTAGCGGCGACGCTGGGCGATCGTCTGGCCTGGCACCGGATGCGCATGGCGCCCACCGACATCGCCGACGTGACCGGTGCTACCTATACCTATCTGATGAATGGTCGCCACCCGTCAGTGGGTTGGGAGGGGCTGTTCCGGCCCGGTGAGCGCATCCGGCTGCGGGTGATCAACGCCTCGGCGATGACCTATTTCAATTTTCGCATTCCGGGGCTGGCCATGACGGTGGTGGGGGCTGACGGCGAGGAGGTGGAGCCTGTAGAAACCGACGAGTTCCAGATCGGTGTGGCGGAAACTTACGACGTCGTGGTCGAACCAAAAGCCGGGATCGCTTATACGTTGATGGCGGAGTCGATGGATCGCAGCGGTTACGCGCTGGGCACGCTGGCGCCCCGCGTCGGCATGCGCGCGGCGGTACCCGTGCTGCGCGAACCGCCCCGGCGCAGCATGATCAGTATGGGCATGGATCATACTGGCATGGCTGGCATGAACCACGATGCGATGGGGCCTGGAAACATGGATCACGCTGGCATGGCCGGCATGAGCCACGATGCGATGGGGCCTGGAAACATGGATCACGCTGGCATGGCTGGCATGAACCACGATGCGATGGGGCCTGGAAACATGGATCACGCTGGCATGGCTGGCATGAACCACGATGCGATGGGGCCTGGAAACATGGATCACGCTGGCATGGCCGGCATGAGCCACGATGCCACGAGCCATGGAAATATGGATCACGGCGCCATGAGCGGTATGGGAGTTGCGGCGGTTGTCGGCGGTGCCGGCCCGATAGTGGCGCGCCATGAGCCCGGCGGTCACGGTCCTGGCAATATCAACGTCGCCGAAGTTCAGCGCGACCGGCTCGGTGAACGTGGCACCGGTCTGGAGAATGTTGAACACCGCGTGCTCACCTACAGCCAACTGCGCAACGTCGTACCGATGCGCGACGGGCGCCCGCCATCGCGCACCATCGAGCTGCATCTGACCGGCAACATGGAACGCTACATGTGGTCATTCGACGGCGTGAAGTACTCCGACGCCGAGCCGATCGACATCGTGCTGGGCGAGCGCATTCGGCTGGTGCTGGTCAACGACACCATGATGGAGCACCCCATCCACCTGCACGGCATGTTCATGGAGCTGGAGAACGGCCAGGGAGATCGGCTGCCGTTCAAGCACACTCTCAGCGTCCTGCCCGCTTCGCGAGCCTCGCTGCTGCTCACCGCCGATGAGCCGGGACGCTGGGCCTTTCACTGCCACCTGCTCTATCACATGGATGCCGGCATGTTCCGGGTAGTGCGCGTGGCCCCGGCGGAGGCATTCGATCATGCCTGACAGAATGTTTCTGTATCGCGGCGTGGCATTTCTTGCCGCGCTCTGCCTACCCGTATTCGCTTCCGCCGACAATTACGGCCGCGCCAGCCCGGAGTCGGTGATACCCGACGCGCCCTACAATCCGCGTAGCGGTTCCCCTGTCGACTGGCCCGACCCGGTGTACGACGACGGACGCTACAGTCAGGTATTGATCGATCGGCTCGAATATCGCGATAGCGCCGGTGCGCCTAATGCCTGGCTGTGGGATGCCCAGGGCTGGATCGGCAGCGATGAAAACCGCTTCTGGTGGAAAAGCGAGGGAGAGGGGCCGATCGACGGTGGCAGCCCCGAGAATAGCGATCTCCAACTGCTCTACAGCCGCATGATATCGCCCTTCTGGAACCTTCAGTCGGGCGTGCGGCAGTCTTTCAATCCCGATCCAGACCGGCGCTTCGCGGTGGTCGGGTTTCAGGGGTTGGCTCCGCTGCTGCTGGAGACCGACACCGCCCTGTATGTCAGCGACGAAGGTGACGTCAGCGTCAGCGGCGAGTTCGAATACGAGATACTGCTCACCCAGCGGCTGATCCTGCAACCGCGGTTGGCGCTGTCGGCTTCGCTACAGGATGTGCCGGAGTACGGCACCGAGAGCGGACTCAACAGCAGTGAAGTGGGATTGCGACTGCGCTATGAACTGATACGTGAAATCGGCCCTTATGTGGGAATCAGCCACGCGCGCGACCATGATGAAAGCGAGTCGACCACAGCGCTGGTGATCGGTCTGCGCGCCTGGTACTGAGTCACGGAAACAGGGGAGAGGGGTTTAGATGTTGCGTCCACATTGGTGGGATACACCTGATCGCTACGGTCTTATCAGTCGCTGGCTCCACTGGGGCATCGGTGCCCTGCTGCTCTGGCAACTGGGGGGCATGGCGACGAGAGCACTGATGGGCTCCGGCGAGTGGATCCAACTCTGGATTTCCACTCACCGGCCGTTGGGAACGCTGCTGCTAGGGCTGTTCACGCTGCGTGCCTTGTGGGCGCTGTTCAATCTCCCTCGTAGGCCGCCGCACCGCGGCATGCCGGCGCGGCTGGCGGCCTGCTCGCATCTGCTGCTCTATCTTCTGATGTTGGCGATGCCGGCGTTGGGCCTTTACATGACCTGGCGTAGCGGCCAGCCGTTCGCCCCGCTGGGAATATCGCTTTTCGAAGGCGGCAGCGCTCATGTCGATCAGATGCTGCTGGCGCGGCAATGGCACGCCTGGTTGGGCTGGACGCTGCTGGCGCTGATCATCGGACATGTGGGGATGGCGCTTTTGTGGCATGGCCTGGTGCGTCGCGACGGTACTCTGAGCCGCATGGCTGGGAGAGGTCGGTAATGAAATCGACAAGCATCCGAAAGAAGGCATGTCGGCTGGTGATGCATCACGACCGACATGCCGGACTTCAAGGGCCTGGATCTAATCAGCCGCTTGTCGCCAGCTGCTCCGAACCGCTTCCGGCCGGACCGATCAAGTGTTTGACTTCCTGGTAGCTGGCCAGCCCCCAGGGGCCCAGCTCGCGGCCGATGCCGCTGCGCTTGTAGCCGCCCCAGGCGGCCTGCGGCGGTACCAGCTGTTCGCTGTTGAACCATACGCTGCCGGCCTGCAGTTGCCGGCCGATGCGCCGGGCGCGTTGGGCGTCGCCGCTGACCACCGTGGCGGCAAGGCCGAACTCGCTGTCGTTGGCCAGTTCGATGGCCTCGGCTTCGCTGGTGACGCTGCGCGCGCAGAGCACCGGGCCGAAGACCTCCTCGCGCCACAGCCGGCTCTCGACCGGCACATCGCGATACAGCGTCGGGGCGATGAAATAGCCCTGTTCCGGCACGCGGCGATGGCTGGCGTCGCGTACTGCGTTCAAACCTTCCTCGGCGGCGATCGCCAGGTAGCCGCGCACCGCGTCGCGCTGGCGGGCGCTGGCCATCGGCCCCTGGGTCGTCGCGGCATCCAGCGGGTCGCCGAGCGCCAGCGCGTCGATACGCTCGGCCAACGCCTGATAGAGCGGCTCGGCGATCGACTCGTGAACCAGCAGGCGCGACGTCGCCGAGCAGATCTGGCCGGCGTTGAAGTACAGCCCGGCCATCACGTAGTCGGCGGCCTCGCCGATGTCGGCGTCGTCCATCACCAGAATCGGCGACTTGCCGCCGAGTTCCAGCGAGATGCCACGACTGCCTTCGGCGACGGCGCGCATCACCGCCTCGCCGACCCGGTTGCTGCCGGTGAAGGAAATCTTGTCGACGCCGCGATGGGTGCTGAGCGGCGCGCCGACTCCCTCGCCGTCGCCATGCACCAGGTTGAACACCCCGGCGGGCAGGCCGATCTCCTCGGCAATCTCGGCCAGTGCCTGCTCGGGCAGCGGGGTGACTTCCGACGGCTTCAAGACCACCGTGCAGCCGGCGGCCAGGGCCGGAGCGAGCTTCCAGGCGCTGGTCACCAACGGGAAGTTCCACGGCGTGATCAACCCGACCACGCCCACCGGATCGAAATAGCAGGTGGCTTCGACGCCATCCATTTCCAGTGCCACCGGCTGGCCCTGGCGGGCGTCGAGCGCGCGCGCCTGGCCGGCATAATAGCGGTAGCAGTCGATGGCGTCGTCCAGATCGATGCCCGCCTCGGCCAGCGCCTTGCCGTTGTTGGTCGACGACAAATGCACGAGTTCCTCGCGGCGCCGGGTCAGGACTTCGGCGAAGCCATCCAGATAGCCGGCGCGCTCGGCACCCGATAGCGCTCGCCAGGCGGGTAATGCACGGCGCGCCGCGGCGACCGCAGCGTCGACGTCGGCGCTGTCGCCGGCGGTGACCTCGGCGAGGGCCTGCTCGGTGTAGGGATTGACCACCGCCAGGCGGCGGCTGCCGTGCGAGGCCACCCAGCGGTTGTCGATGAACTGCTTGTCGAGTTGTTGCATGGAGCTCCTTACAGATCGTGATTGCGCAGCCAGGCGTCGATCAGCGCATGCAGGTGGGGTCCCGAGAAGCTCGGGAAGTGCCCGCCGTGGACGGTGCGTACGGGAAGTTGGCGCAATCGCCGCAGGCTGGCGGCGTAATCGTCGAGATCGCTGTGCCAGAGGTCCTCGATCAGCGGCCCGTCGTAGATGATGTCGCCGGCGATCAGGGTGGCGCTGGCTGCTTCCCAGAGTGCGATGCCGCCGGGCGAGTGCCCGGGGGTATGGATGACCTCGATGTGTCGGTCGCCGAGATCGAAGCAATCGCCATCCTCGAGCGGGGCGATGCGTCGTGGCGGCGCGATGCGGTAGCTGTGGTATTCGAACGGCGCGGGCGGCAGCACGTCGAACATCGCCTCGCCGAGAAAGGCGTCGGCCAGGGTTCGCGCATTGTCGGGGCTGGCCAGGATATCGGCCTCGCCGGCATGCACGTGGCAGCACTCGAATTCATGCGCGGCACCGATATGGTCGAAGTGGGTGTGGCTGGCGACCGCCATCAGGTCGCGTTCGGCGACCAGCGGTACATGACGGCGCAGGGGCACCGCACCGAGGCCGAAATCCACCATCAGGTCGCGATCGCGGCCACGCACGTGCCAGATGTTGCAGCGGTAGAAGGGCTTGATTGCCGGTTCGTCGATCAGCGTGATGGCATCGGCGTGCGGCGTGATGCGATACCACTGCGTGGCTTGTGTGCGTTTCAGGCTCATGGCGTGGCGTATCCCCTACGGCGTAGACCCAGGCTGGCGACATAGTAGAACGCGCCGGTGAGCACGAACACCGGTAGCGAGGCGCCGAAGTCCAGCGGTGAGACCCAGTTCCAGTAGTAGGCCAGGGCGGCGCCAGCCAGGTAGCAGGCGAAGGCCAGCGGGTTGATGGCGGGCAACGCTCCGGCATCGCCGAGCAGGTGAGCGGCGCTGTAACGCTCGCGGCCCAGCAGATAGTAGTCGACGATCATCAGCGAGAAGGCCGGAATGAACACGCTGCCGATGATCAGCAGGAAGGTCTGGAACTGGTCGAGGATGCCGGGGATCAGCGAGCCCAGCACGCTGACGACACCGATCACCAGTGCCGGCTTCCAGAAAGCCGTACGCGGGCGCACGCTCATGTAGGAGAGCGTGGCGCTGTACACGCACATCACGTTGGTGGTCAGCACCGAGAAGAAGATCACCAGGGCCGCCGGCAGGCCGAAACCGAAACCGCTCAGCAACTGGGTGGGATCGTAAGTCTGCGGGAAGCCGATCGCTACCGACAGCGCCGAGACGCTGGCCCCCAGGCCCATGGCGATCAGCGTGGCGACCACATAGCCGCTCCAGGTGCCGGCGACCGCGGCGCGCAGGCTCTTGCAGTGGCGGTTGTAGTCGGCGGCCAGCGGGATCCACGAGAACGCCGTGGCGACCACGATGTCGAAGGCCACGCCGCTACCCAGTCCGCCGCTCGCGGCCAGCTCGGTGACGCTCGCCAGGTCGTAGTTCGATGCCAGCGCGAACACCACCACCCCCGATAGAATCAGCATCAGAACCGCCGCCAGTTTCTCGGCGGTCTCGATGCCCAGGTGGCCGCGCAGCGCGATGAGCACCACCAGCCCTTCGCAGAGCACCGTGAACAGCGCCACGTTGGAATAGCCGGTCAGGCTTTCCATCGCGTAGTCGAGGCTCATGCCGGCCAGCAGCGCCTGTATCCAGCTCCAGGCGATCAGCGCCAGCAGATTGACGATGGCCGGGAAGCCGGCCCCGACGCGACCGAACGTGCCCCTGGCCAGCACCATGGTGGTCAGGCCGGTCCGCTGGCCCATGGCGCCGATCAGCACCAACGGAATGATGCCGATCGCCGAACCCAGCAGCACCAGCGTCATGGCATGCAGAAAATCCAGGCTCGGCACCAGCAGCATGCCGGTGAGAATCGTGGTGACCACCACGTTGGCGCCCAGCCACAGCGCGAAGGTGCCGGGGAAGCCCAGGCTGCGGTCGCCGCTGACCGCGTCGAGAGTGTCCTGGCCGAAGGCCGGGGTCGTTGAATGTGCCATTGTTGTTGTTCCCTTGTGATGTCTTGGTTATGTCTCGTTGCGACTGCGCTCTCAGTGCTCCAGTGCCGACTGCCAGGCGAAAGCATCGACCTCGATCAAATAGGGGGCGTCGCTTGGCCGGTTGGCCAGCGCCGAGGCCAATTCGTGTGGACTGCCGACGCGAGTCGCCGCACAGCCGAAGCCGCCGGCCAACTGCTGAAAGTCGGGGGCCTTAAGGTCGACGCCCAGGCGGGCGACGCCGTGGGCATCCATGTAACGGCGGATCTCCTCGTAGCCGGCGTTGTGCCACAGCAGCACGATCACCGGCAGGCGCTCCTCCACCGCGGTGGCCAGCTCGGACAGCGTGAACATCACCCCGCCGTCGCCGACCAGTGCGACCACCGGCAGCTCGGGTTTGGCCAACGCCGCGCCGAGCGATGCCGGCAGGCCATAGCCGAGCGTGCCGTAGCCGGTCGAGGCATTGAAGAAACGTCGTGGCGCGGGCTGCGAGACCAGATGGTTGGCGGCATAGACCGGCGCGGTGGAGTCGCCGACCAGCACCGCCTCGGGCAGCGCCTCGCGCAGCGTTGCGAACAGCGGCACGAAGGGGACGAAGGCCGGGTCGCTTTCAAGCGCCAGCGCTTCGTGGGCCTTTCGGACGCGCTGTGCGCCGTCGCGCGGCAGCGGGGTGGGGAAGTGCGCGAGCAGCAATTCCAGCGCGCGGCCGGCATCGCCGACCAGCCCCAGCGCGGTGGCCTGGTTGCGTACCAGCTGTTCGGCGTCGATGTCGATGCGAATCAGCCGGCCGCTCAGCGCGAAGCCGTCGTCGAACACCACGTCGTAGTCGGTCTCGCCGAGCTCGGTGCCCACGGCGAGGATCACGTCCGCCTCGCGGGCGAGTTCGCGTACCGCCGGCAGCGCGGTGTTGGCGCCCAGGTCCAGGGGGTGATCGCGACCCAGCAGCCCCTTGGCGTTGATGGTGGTGGCGCACGGCGCGTCGAGGCGTTCGACGAGCTGCCGGGCGGCCTCGGCGGCATCCACGCAGCCTCCGCCGAGCAGCACCAGCGGACGCTCGGCCTCGCGCAGCCAGTCGGCGGCCTCGGCCAGCCCGGCCGGGTCGGGCGCGGGGCGATACAGCCGTGCCCCGGGCCACTGCGCGGGGGGCGTGACTGGGGCGTCGAACAGGTCGATGGGAATCTCGATATGCACCGGCCCGGGGCGCGCCGAGGAGAACACCGCGAAGGCGCGGGCCAGCACCTCGGGCAGCGCGCCGGGATCGAGCAGCGTGTGGCTGAAGCGCGCCACCCCGGCCAGCGTCTGCTGCTGGCTGGGCAGTTCGTGCAGCCGGCCCTGGCCACGCCCCAGGGTATCGCGGCGGTTGACGCTGGAGATCACCAGCATCGGCACCGAATCGGCCAGCGCCTGCCCCATGGCGGTGGCGATGTTGGTCATGCCCGGCCCGGTGATGATCAGGCAGACCCCGGGCTTGCCGCTGGCGCGGGCGTAGCCGTCGGCCATGAACCCGGCGCCCTGCTCGTGGCGCGGGGTGACGTGGCGGATCGCCTGACCCTCCAGGCCGCGATACAGCTCGACGGTATGCACGCCGGGAATGCCGAACAGGGTGTCGACGGCGTAGCGTTCGCGCAGCAGGCGGATCAGCAGTTCGGCGCAGGTCATTGTTTATCCTTTGGCTTCGGGCTTCGGGCTTCGGGCTTCGGGCTTCGGGCTTCGGGCTTCGGGCTTCGGGCTTCGAGCGGTTTGGCTCGCGGCTCGAGACGCGTAGCCCGTCGCTTCGATTCAGAACACGAAGGTGTGGGCGATGAAGGCGATGATCGGCAGGGTGATCGCCGTGCGCAGCAGGAAGACCGCTACCAGCTCCCAGAGCTTGAGCGGGATCTTGGATTTCAGCAGCAGCGCGCCGATCTCGGACATGTAGATCAGCTGGGTCAGCGACAGGCAGGCGATCACGAAGCGTGTCAGTTCGCTGTCGATGTCCTTGGCCAGCACCGCCGGCAGGAACATGTCGGCGAAGCCCACCAGGGTCGCCGGCGCCGCGGCCTGGGCCTCGGGAATGCGCAGCCACTCGAGCACCGGCACCATCGGGTAGGAGAGCCAGGTGAACAGCGGCGTGAACTCGGCGAGTATCAGCGCCACGGTGCCGATCGCGATCACCAGCGGCAGCAGGCCGAGAAAGATGTCGGCGACGTTGAGCATCGCGCTGCGCGCCAGGGCACGCGGGCCGGGGGCGGTCTCGGCGCGCGCCACGGCCTGGCCGAGGCTGAAGCGCAGCACCCCCACCTGGCGGGTGTTTTCCTCCTCGAGGCGGCAGCCCACCGGCTCGTAGTAGGTGTTCGGCTTGCGCGACAGCGGCGGCAGCCGCGGCACCACGACGGCGGCGATCAATCCGGCGACCACCACGGTCAGGTAGAACTGCACGAACAGGTGGTTGATGCCGATGAAGCTGGTCACCAGCAGCGCGAAGGCGATCGACACGATCGAGAAGTTGGTGGCGATCACCGACGCCTCGCGGCGGTTGTAATAGCCCTGCTCGTACTGCTGGGTGGTGATCAGCACGCCCACCGTGCCCGAGCCCATCCACGAGGCGGTGGCGTCGATGGCGCTGCGCCCGGGCAGGCCGAAGATCAGCCGGAACGGCTTGCGCACCAGGCTGCCGATGAACTCCATGAAGCCGAAGTCGACCAGAAAGGGCAGCAGCAGGGCGGCGAAGAAGAAGAACGTCAGCAGCACCGGCGCCAGGTCGTTGAGCATCACGCCGCCAGTGAAGTCGGCGATGACGACGGTCGGGCCGACCTGGAAGTAGGTCATCAGCGCGAACACGGCGCCCAGGATGCGCATGCCGAACCACAGCGGCGCGACATCGAACAGCTCGTTGGCCGCGCCGTCACGGGCCCAGCCCGGCCGGGTCAGCTTGACCAGCGCGGTGAGCAGCGCCGACAGGCACAGCACGATCACGGCGATTGCCGGCAAGGCGCCGCCCAGCAGCGCCTTGAGGCCATCGGCGAGCATGCCCATGCCGATATTGATGCCGTCACCGGTGGAGAACGGGATCAGGAACATGGCGATCCCGATCAGCGAAGGTATCAGAAACTTGATCAGCGCCCGGCGGTTGAGTCGCCCGCCATTGGGGGCGTTGCCGTCGTTGCGGCCCGCGGTCGTGGCTTGATTGGAAGACATGGTGGCTACCCATTGTTGTTGTCGATCACGCCGGTCGGGATCGACCGGCGTCGAAAAAGCGGTTCAGCGGCGCGCGACACCCGGCAGCACACAGAGCATCTCGTAGAGCAGGGTGGCGCCCATCAGCGCGGTGTTGCCGCTGGTGTCGTAGGGCGGCGAGACCTCGACCAGGTCGCCGCCGACCACGTTCAGGCCCCAGGCGCCGCGCACGATCTCGAGGCCCTGCTGGGCGGTCAGGCCGCCCATCTCGACGGTGCCGGTGCCCGGCGCCACCGAGGGGTCGAGGCCGTCGATGTCGAACGAGATATACACCGGACCCTCGCCCATCTGCTCGCGGACCTCGGCCATCAGCGGCGCCAGCGACTGGTACCAGCACTGCTCGGCGGGCACCACGCGAAAGCCCTGATCGCGGCACCAGTCGAAGTCGTCGGCGGCGTAGCCGGTGCCGCGCAGGCCGATCTGCACCACCCTTTTGCTGTCGAGCAGGCCCTCCTCCTGGGCGCGGCGGAACGGGCAGCCGTGGGCGACCTCCTCGCCGAACATGTGCGGATTGATGTCGGCGTGGGCGTCGATGTGGATCAGCCCCACCGGGCCGTGCCTGTTGGCGATGGCGCGCAGCACCGGCCAGGTCAGGGTGTGGTCGCCGCCCAGCGTCAGCGGCACGCAGCCCTGGGCGAGCACCTCGTCGTAGTAGCCGCTGATGATGTCGAGGTTCTTGGGCAGGTTGAAGGTGTTGATCGGCACGTCGCCGATGTCGGCCACTTGCAGGCTGTCGAAGGGCGCGGCGCGGGTCGCCATGTTGTAGGGCCGCAGCATGCGCGACTCGTCGCGGATCTGACGCGGTCCCAGGCGGGTGCCCGGGCGGTTGGAGGTGCCGATGTCCATGGGGATGCCGATGAAAGCGGCGTCCAGGCCGGCGGCGGTGACCTGGGTCGGCAGGCGCATCATCGTCGCCGGGCCGCCGAAGCGCGGCATTTCGTTGCCGCCCAGCGGCTGGTTGAGGTTCGGCTTGTCCATGCGGTCTCCTGAAGAGGCATTGTTATCGATCACTGACGTTGTGTGTATGTTGCATGAACCATGCCAGCTCCTGGGCGGCGTGGTTGGCGGGCTGTATCCTCGCCGTGATTCATCGATGAATCGTTCGGGACGCTTTGCGATTCATTCGTGTATCATTGATGCGAAAGTGAATCACCGAACTCGGGAAGCGACATGAGCGACATCGATAGCGCGGTGCTCTCGACCATCGTCGAGACCGCTCACGACCACTTCTTCATCGTCGACGCCGAGGGCCGGGTTCGCGATGTCAGCCCCGGCAGCGCGGCGGTGTATGGATTGGGGCGCGAGGAGCTGTGTGCGAGCACCGTGCAGGAACTGGTCGAGCGCGGCGTGCTGTCGCCCTCGGTGACCCAGGAGGTGATGCGCACCCGCCAGCCGGCGCAGCTGATGCAGCACACCGGCACCGGCCGGCGCGTGATCGCCGAGGCGCACCCGGTGTTTCTCGACGGCGTACTGGTGCGGATCGTCTCGCGCTCGATGGATCTCACCGACCTGCAGCTGCTGCAGGATGAGTACGCGCTGCTGCAGCGGCGCTTCAGCGAGCACTTGAAGCGCGGTGGGGCCTCGCCGCTGGACGACGATCTCGAACTCGACAGCCTGGAAGTGCGCAGCGGGGTAATGCGCGAGGTGGCGCTGCTGCTCAAGCGGGTCGCGCCCAGCGACGCCACGGTGCTGATGCTCGGCGAGTCGGGGGTCGGCAAGACCGCCTTCGCGCGCCAGCTGCATCGCTGGAGCGCGCGTCGCGAGGGGCCGTTCATCGACGTCAATTGCGCGGCGATCCCCGAGGCGCTGTTCGAGTCCGAGATGTTCGGCTACCAGCCGGGAGCCTTCAGCGGTGCGGGTCGCCAAGGCAAGGCCGGGGTGCTTGAGCGCGCCGATGGCGGCACGCTGTTCCTCGACGAGATCGGCGAATTGCCGCTGCCGATGCAGAGCAAGCTGCTCAAGGTGATCCAGGACGGCGAGGTGACCCGTCTGGGCGACACCCGCTCGCGACGGGTCGACTTTCGCCTGGTGGTGGCCTCGAACCAGGACCTCGCCGCGCGCGTCGAGAGCGGCGCCTTTCGCCTCGACCTCTACTATCGACTCAACGTCATTCCCGTGACCCTGCCGCCACTGCGCGAACGCCGCGAGGACATTCCCGGGCTGGTGGAACTGCAGCTGGAGCGGCTCAACCAGCGCTACGGCCAGCCCAAGGTATTGCATCCCAGCGTCTGGCCGGAGCTGATGGGCCGCGATTGGCCGGGCAACGTGCGCGAACTGGAAAACTGGATGGAGCGCACCTGGCTGGCCAGCCCCGGCGAGCTGATCGGCGCGCCGGCAGATACCAGCCCCGGCGCCGTGCCCGCGCCATCCGCCGGCTCCACGCCCGGCGTCCCGGCGGTGCTGGCCGAAGGTCAGACGCTGCGCGAAGCGCTAGACGTGGCGGAGCGCGGAATTCTCGCCGGGCTGTGCCGCGAACTGCCCAGCACCTATGCGCTGGCGGCGCGACTGGGCATCAGCCAGCCCAGCGTGGTGCGCAAGCTGCGCAAGCACGACCTGCGCATCGGCGACGCGGGCTGACGCCGCGCACAAACGACGACACCCCGCCGAGGCGGGGTGTCGCGGTCCTGCCAGGCGCGCCGCGTCAGGGCAGCTCTTCCTCGCCGTCGGCGTTTTCCTTCTGTGCCGGCATCAGGTCCTCGCGCTGCAGGTTGATCGAGATCAGCAGTGCCGAGGCGACGTAGACCGATGAGTAGGTGCCCACGCCCACGCCGATGATCAGCGCCAGGGCGAAGTTGTGGATCATGTCGCCGCCGAGCAGCAGCAGGGCCAGCAGCACCAGCAGGGTGGTGCCGGAGGTCGCCAGGGTGCGCGCCAGAGTCTGGTTGATCGATTCGTTGAAGATCGTCGGCATGTGTTCGATGCGCGACTTGCGGATATTCTCGCGGATCCGGTCGTAGACGATGATGGTGTCGTTGAGCGAATAGCCGATCACCGCCAGCACGGCGGCCAGCACGGTCAGGTCGAAGTCGATCTGGAACAGCGAGAACACCCCGAGCACGATGATCACGTCGTGGACCAGCGCCAGCAGCGCGCCCAGCGAGAACTTGTACTGGAAGCGCAGCGCCACGTAGAGCATCACCGCGCCGAGCGCCACCAGCATGCCGAGGCCGCTCTGGTCGCGCAGCTGGCCGCCGACCTGGGCGCCGACGAACTCGGCGCGCACCAGGCTGACGTTCTCGCCGCTCTGGCGCAGCACCTCGGTGACCTGCGCCCCGACGCCGGGGTCGAAGGCCTGCTGCAGGCGCACCAGCACCTCGGAGGGCGCGCCGAAGGTCTGTACCGAGACGTTGTCGAAGCCGGCGCTCTCCAGCGCCTGACGCACTGCCTCGAGCGCCGGCGCCGTGGCGTAGCGGACCTCGACCAGCGTGCCGCCGGTGAAGTCCAGCCCCAGGTTGAGCTGCTGGAGCGCCAGCGTGACGATCGAGACCAGCAGCAGCACGCCCGAGACGATGAAGGCCAGGCGGCGCTTGCCCATGAAGTCGAACTGTCGCATCGCGTTAGCCCCTTAAATCCAGAGTTTCTTCACCGGCTTGCCGCCGATGGAGAGGTTGACGATCGCGCGCGAGACCAGGATGCCGGTGAACATCGAGGTCAGAATGCCCAGCGACAGCGTCACGGCGAAGCCCTTGACCGGACCGGTGCCGATCGAGAACAGGATCACCGCCACCAGCAGGGTGGTGATGTTGCCGTCGACGATCGAGGTGAAGGCGCGTTCGTAGCCGGCGTGGATCGCCTGCTGGATCGGCATCTTGGCCCGTACCTCTTCGCGTATGCGCTCGAAGATCAGCACGTTGGCGTCGACCGCCATGCCCAGCGTGAGCACGATACCGGCGATGCCGGGCAGCGTCAGGGTGGCGCCGAGCATCGACAGCGCGGCGATCAGCAGTATCAGGTTGCATGCCAGCGCCAGGTTGGCGACCACGCCGAACGCCTTGTAGCGGATCAGCATGAACGCCACCACCAGCAGCATGCCGATCTCGACCGACAGCACGCCCTGCTCGATGTTGCGCTGGCCGAGGCTCGGCCCGATGGTGCGCTCGGCGACGAAGTACATCGGCGCGGCGAGCGAGCCGGAGCGCAGCAGCAGCGCGAGCTCCTGGGCCTCGGTGGGCGAGTCCAGCCCGGTGATGCGGAAGCGGTTGCCCAGCGCGCTCTGGATGGTCGCCAGGCTGATGATGCCGCGCTCGACGTAGGGATCGCGCTTTTCGACCCGCTCGCCATCCTCGATCACCGTGCGGGTGCGGGTCTTGTTGTCGATGTAGATGACCGCCATCGAACGGCCGATGTTGGAGCGCGTGGCGCGATTCATCAGCGTACCGCCGGTGCCGTCCAGGTCGATGTTGACCTGCGGCCGGCCGTTCTGGTCGAAGCTGGTGCTGGCGCTGGAAACGTTCTCGCCGGTAATGATCACGTCGCGCATCAGCTCGGCGGTGCGCTGTTCATCGTTGCGAAACGACAGCGTCTCGGTTTCCGAAGCGGGGGTGTCGGGGCGCGCGGCGAGGCGGAATTCCAGGTTGGCGGTGGCGCCGACCACGCGCTTGGCGGCGGCGGTGTCCTGGACACCGGGCAGCTCGACGACGATGCGGTTGGGGCCCTGGCGCTGGACCAGCGGCTCGGCCACGCCCAGCTCGTTGACGCGGTTGCGCAGCGTGGTCAGGTTCTGCTCGACCGCGTAGTCCTGGATCTCGTCGATCTTCTGCTGGGTCAGGGTCATCGCCAGGGGCGCGCCGCGTTCGGCGTCGGGCTCCTGGTACTGGAAGTCGGGAAACTCGCCGCTGATGATGCTGCGCGCTTCGCTGCGGTCCTCGGCGTTGGCGAAGGTCATCGTCAGGGTGTTGTCGTCGATCTGGGTGTCGCGGTAGCGGATGCGTGCGTCTCGCAGGGCGTCGCGCATCGCGCTGGCGTTGACCTCGAGGCGCTGTTTCACCGCCGACTGCATGTCGACCTCGAGGGCGAAGTGCACGCCGCCGCGCAGGTCGAGGCCCAGGTTCATCGGCGAAGCGCCCAGGCTTTCGAGCCAGGCGGGGGTCGATTCGGCGAGGTTGAGCGCCACCGTGTAGTCGTCGTTGAGCAGGCCGCTGATGATTTCTCGGGCCTCGAGCTGGTCCTCGCCCTCGGCCAGGCGAATCAGGGTGCCGCTGCCTTGCCCGTCGATACGCTTGATGGCGATGTCGGCGTCGTCGAGGGCGCCACGAATCCGCTCGAGCTGGCTCTCGTCGAGACTGGTGTTGCCGCGGGAGCTGCTGATCTGGACGGCGGGATCTTCGGGGTACAGATTGGGCAGGGCGTAGACCACCCCGACGACGAGCACGACGAGTATCAGCAGATACTTCCACAGGGGGTAACGGTTGAGCATGGAAGCCCTGTCCTTGTTGCTGACGCTGTAAGAGCGCTGCCGACACGGGGGCCGGCAGCGTGAGGAGGTATCAGAGGGACTTCAGCGTGCCCTTGGGCAGGACCGCCGCGACGGCGTTCTTCTGCACGTTGACCTCGGTGCCCTCGGCGATCTCCATGGTCAGGAACTCGTCGCTGACCTTGGTGACCCGGCCGACCAGTCCGCCGCCGATGACGATCTCGTCACCCTTGTCGAGGTTGCTGATGAGCTGCTTGTGCTGCTTGGCGCGCTTGGACTGCGGGCGCCACAGCAGGAAGTAGAAGATCAGTACGAAGCCGACCAGCATGACGATCTGGGCGATACCGCCGCCCGCAGCCGCACCGCCTTCCGCGTGCGCCTGTGAAATGAAGAAGTCCAGCATGGGTTGTTGTCTCCTGGAGGGTTGCGAAACAGGGCCGAGGCTCGGCCTCGACCGGAATAAGGGTCGTCGTTAGCTCACTGTGGCGCGTCGGGCACTGACAGGCCGCGTCGTGCATAGAACATTTTCACGAAGTCCGCCAATGTACCCGCTTCGATAGCACCGCGCAAACCGGCCATGACGCGCTGGTAATAGCGCAGATTGTGGATGGTATTGAGCATCGAACCAAGCATTTCGCCACACCGATCAAGGTGATGCAGATAGCTGCGCGAGAAATGCTGGCAGGTATAGCAGTCGCAGCCTTCCTCGAGTGGGCGGGTGTCGTGACGATGCTTGGCATTGCGGATCTTGACCGTGCCCTCGGCGGTGAACAGATGACCGTTGCGGCCGTTGCGGGTCGGCATCACGCAGTCGAACATGTCGATGCCGCGACGCACGCCCTCGACCAGATCCTCGGGCTTGCCCACCCCCATCAGGTAGCGCGGCTTGTCATCGGGCATCCAGGTCGGCAGGTAATCGAGGACCTCGATCATCTCCTCCTTGGGCTCGCCCACCGACAGCCCGCCGATCGCCAGGCCGTCGAAGCCGATCTCCTCGAGCCCCTCCAGCGAGCGCTTGCGCAGCTCGGGATACATGCCGCCCTGGATGATCCCGAACAGCGCCGAGGGCGAGTCGCCGTGGGCGAGGCGCGAACGCTCGGCCCAGCGCAGCGAGAGTTCCATCGACTTCCGTGCCTCGTCCTCCGTCGCCGGGTAGGGGGTGCACTCGTCGAAGATCATCACGATGTCCGAGCCCAGCGAGCGCTGAACGGCCATCGACTCCTCGGGGCCCATGAACACCTTGGCGCCGTCCACCGGCGAGCGAAAGTGCACGCCCTGCTCGGTGATCTTGCGCATCGCCCCCAGCGAGAACACCTGGAAACCGCCGGAATCGGTGAGGATCGGCTTGTCCCACTGGGCGAAGTCGTGCAGGTCGCCATGGGCCTCGATCACCTCGGTGCCCGGGCGCAGCCACAGGTGGAAGGTATTGCCGAGGATGATCTCGGCGCCGATCTCCTTGACGCTCTGCGGGGTCATGCCCTTGACGGTACCGTAGGTGCCCACCGGCATGAACGCCGGGGTTTCCACGGTGCCGCGCGGGAAGGTCAGCCGGCCGCGGCGGGCGCGCCCGTCGCCGGCCAGACGCTCGAAACTCATGAAGCATTCGTTACGCATGGAATTCTCGAAAAAAGATGAATGACGCCGCGGGCCGAGTTCAGCGTGTCTTGCGGGTCAGGGCTTACGTGTCAAGAACATGGCATCGCCATAACTGAAGAAGCTGTAGCGCGCGTCGACCGCGGCGCGGTAGGCGTCCATGACCGGCTGGTAACCGGCGAACGCCGACACCAGCATCAGCAGGGTCGATTCCGGCAGGTGGAAGTTGGTCACCAGGGCGTCGACGCAGCGCCATTGATACCCCGGGTAGATGAAGATGTCGGTCTCGCCGCGAAACGGCGCGATCTGGCCATCGGCGCCGGCGGCACAGGCGCTCTCCAGGCAGCGCACGCTGGTGGTGCCCACCGCGATCACCCGGTTGCCGCGCGCCTTGGCGGCACGCACCTGAGCGCTGACCGTCTCGTCGACCTCGACCCATTCGCTGTGCATGTGGTGCTCGCGGATGTCGTCGACGCGCACCGGCTGAAAGGTGCCCGCCCCCACGTGGAGGGTGACGAAGGCGGGCTCGATGCCGCGCTCGCGCATGGCTTCCATCAGCGGCTCGTCGAAGTGCAGCCCGGCGGTGGGCGCGGCGACCGCGCCGTCGCGCCGCGCGTAGACGGTCTGGTAACGTTCGCGGTCGGCGAGTTCGTCGTCGCGCTCGATGTACGGGGGGAGTGGCATGTGGCCGTGGCGTTCGAGCAGTTCGATCAGCGGCGTGTCGCCGAGAAAGCGCAGCTCGAACAGGGCCTCGCGACGACCCTCGACCACCGCGCGCACCTCGCCTTCGAAGACCAGCTCGGTCCCCGGTCTGGGCGACTTGCTGGCGCGGATGTGCGCCAGCCCGCGGTGGGCGTCGAGCGGGCGCTCGAGCAGCATCTCCACGCGCCCGCCGCTGGCCTTGTGGCCGTGCAGCCGCGCGGGGATCACCCGGGTATCGTTGAACACCACCACGTCACCCGGCGCCAGGCGCTCGAGCAGGTCGGGGAAGCGCCGGTGCTCGATGGCGCCGCTGTCGCCATCCAGGCACAGCAGTCGGCAGTCGCTGCGCTGTTCGCTGGGATAGCGGGCGATCAGCTCGTCGGGAAGGTCGAAATGGAAGTCGGCGCGCTGCATGGCTGCGTGAAGGCTCGAGTAAGGTTGCAAGACGATGACGGGCGAAACATGCCTGCGGGCGGCCCCGCGATGCTCGAAGGGGTCTCTTCGAGAGGGGCCGCCCGCAAAGGCGCACCATGATAATCGACACGCTCGATTAAGTCAGGCCCGGCGATTGACGAACCCGGCGAGACCCGTATAATCCTGACCCGCTGCCGGCGTGGCGGAATTGGTAGACGCAGCGGATTCAAAATCCGCCGCTGGAGACAGTGTGTCGGTTCGAGTCCGACCGCCGGCACCATGTAATCAAGCACTTAGCATTCCCCTCGTGCTTGACCTCGATTCGCATCCCCTCATGTGTCAACAAAGTGTCCACACACTTCGAACGTGTATCAGATGACTCTCGCGTGAGTTTGCAAGCCTAATGTGCGCCATTAGACCGCGGTGTGCATGAGCGCCCCAGGGCGCTCATCATGAGCACGAGCCAAAGTAGGAAGTTCGCTTCAGCCATGCACCCTGTCGTCTTGCGCATAGATCGCCGTATGGGGCCTTCCTTCACCGTCTCGCCAGGCGCGGTACATGCCCGGCGTGTTGAAGACCAGCTGGGTACTGCCATCCGGCGAGACGGCAATGACCCCGCCTTGGCCGCCAAGCGCTTTCAGCTCCTGAAAGACGACGTCCCGACAGGCTGTCTCGAGGTCTTTTCGCGCGTGGCGCATGCGCGCGGCGATGTCATGAGCGACTGCGGCGCGAATGAAATACTCGCCATGTCCCGTGGCGGAGATCGCGGCACTTCGGTCATCGGCCCAGGTGCCGGCGCCTATCAGCGGCGTGTCGCCGACCCGTGAGTAGCGCTTGTTGGTGATGCCCCCGGTGGACGTTGCCGCCGCGACATGGCCATGACGATCGAGCGCGACTGCACCAACCGTACCGAACTTGTGGCCCTCGGGCGGCTCGTCCTGGCCACCTCGATGATCGGCCTGGCTGGGTTCAAGGTTTGGTGTGCCGCCCTTGAGGCGATTGTCCTGCCACTGGCGACGCCGGAGTTCCGTGTCGTACCAGTCATTGGCGACCTGGGGGAGCTGACGTTCTTCCAGGAAGCGGTCGGCGCCTTCGCCGATGAGCATGACATGCTCGCTGTGCTCCATGACGGCGCGCGCGCCGCGAATCGGGTTGCGGACATGATGCACGCCGGCAACGGCGCCGGCGGCGCGGTCGCTGCCCCGCATGATGGCGGCATCGAGCTCATGGCGGCCTTCGTCGGTGAACACGGCGCCCTTGCCGGCATTGAACCAGGGGGATTCTTCCAGCATCACGACACTGGCTTCCACGGCATCCAGACTGCTGCCGCCCGCTTCCAGTATCCGCTGGCCGGCGTCGAGGGCCAGTCGCAGCGCTTCGTGAATGTCGCTTTCATCCTGAGCGGACAACAGGCCGGGCGTCAGGACGCCGGCGCCGCCATGAATCGCCATGGCGATGGGGGCATGGTTCATGCGTTGGAGACTCCGTGATCGAGAATTTGCGTCAGAAACTGCTGGGTGCGAGGAGAGCGCGGTGCGTCGAAGAATTGCCTGGGCGGTGCCTCCTCGACGATCTCGCCACGATCCATGAACACCACGCGGTCGGCCACGCGCCTGGCAAAGCCCATTTCATGCGTGACGCAGAGCATCGTCATGCCCTCCTTGGCGAGGTCCACCATGACCTCGAGCACTTCGGCGATCATCTCGGGATCGAGCGCCGAGGTGGGCTCGTCGAAGAGCATGACCTTGGGGCGCATGCACAGCGCGCGGGCGATGGCGATGCGCTGCTGTTGGCCGCCCGAAAGCTGACCCGGGTACTTGTTGGCGTGCTCGCGCATCTGCACACGGTCCAGGAGCGACAACGCATGCTCGATGGCATCCGCCTGGGCGATCCCGAGATTGGCGGTCTGGGGGAGCGTGCAGTTCTTGAGTACGCTGAGATGAGGAAAGAGATTGAAGTGCTGAAAGCACATGCCCACGCTGCGTCTGATGCGTTGCAGGCGTTGACGATTGTCGTCCAGCGTTTCGCCCAGCACCTCGAGCGTACCCTGCTGATGTACTTCGAGCTGGTTGATGCAGCGGATGAGCGTGGATTTGCCCGACCCCGAGGGGCCGCAGATGACGATACGTTCGCCGCTTCGGACATCGAGCGAGATATCCTTGAGGGCGTGGAACTTGTCATACCACTTGTTGAGGTTCTGGATCCGCACGACGGGGGCATCATGCGCAGGCGTGGCGACGTTGGAGATCGGTGCGGTGCTCATGAGCGGCTTTTTTCCAGTTGTTTTTCCAGGTGGCGCGCGTAGCGAGACAGGGCGAAGCAGATCGTGAAGAAGAAGAAGGCCAGGAAAAGATAGACCTCATGCTCCAGACCTAGCCATTCGGGCGCGGAGGTGGTGCTCATGGCGATGCCCACGACATCCAGGACGCCGACGACGACGACCAGCGTGGTTTCCTTGAACAGCCCGATGAACTGGGTCAGCAGCGGCGGGATGGTATTGCGCAGCACCTGGGGGAGGATGATCATCCCCATGGTCTTCCAGTAGGAGAACCCCAGCGCTCTTGCGGCTTCGTACTGGCCACGCGGCATGCCTTGCAGGCCACCGCGAATGGTCTCGGCCATGTACGCAGCCGTGAACATGATCAGCACGATCAGCACCCGCAGCAGGATGTCGACGGTGAAGCCTTCGGGAAAGAATAGCTGGATCATCAACGAAGCCATGAACAGCAGCGTGATGACGGGGACCGAGCGCACCAGTTCGATGTACAGCACGCTGAGCAGCTTGATGGCGGGTTTGCTCGAGCGGCGGCCGAGTGCCAGGAGAATGCCGATCGGCAGGGCGAAAAGCATGCCGATGACGCCCAGGAATACGGTGACCAGGATGCCCGCGAACTTCGTCGACGAGACCTCGGGCAGCCCGGCGCCGCCCTTGAGCAGCCACCACATCACGAACGGCAGGGCGATCAGGTAACCCAGCACCCAGCGCCGATCGATACGCTTCAGGTACAGCAGGGGAAAGATAGCCGCCGAGAGCGCGAAGGCGATGTCGACGCGCCAGGTTTGCGTGTCGGGGTAGAAACCGTAGACGAACAGCCCGATGCGCTGGGTGACGGGTAGCCAGCAGGCGCCATCGCCGATGCAGTCGGCCTGGCTGTCGCCCGTGAAGGTCGCCGAGAAGATCAGCCAGTCCAGGGTGCGTGGCACGAACCACACCAGCAGCGCCAGCGTGACGAGCGTCACTACGGACTGGAAGGCCGTCGGAAACAGCTTCTGCTTCATCCAGCGTCTGGCACGCACGACGCCATGATCCTGCGGCGGCGCTTGTGCTGGTCGATGGGGCTGCTCGGTGGCCAAGACGGTCGAGGAAAGTGGCATGGGAGCTCCTTAACCGTGCGTGCGCAGGCTGACGCGGTAGTTGTAGAAATTCATCAACAGCGACGTTATCAAGCTGAAGACGCAATAGGTCGCCATCACCAGGGCGATGCACTCGATGGCCTGGCCCGTCTGGTTGAGCGTGGTGCCGCCCGTCGACGACACCAGCTCCATGTAGCCGACCACCACGCCCAGCGACGAATTCTTGATGATATTGAGATAGGTGCTGGTGACCTGGGGGATCATCGGATAAATCGCCTGCGGAACGATCAGGCGGAACATGGTGGGCATCTCGGAGAAGCCCAGGGCATGGGCCGCCTCGTATTGACCACGCGATACGGACTGGATGGAGCCACGCACGATTTCGGCGATGTAGCTGGCGCTGTAGAAGGAAAGGGCCAGCCAGAGCGCCATCAGTTCGGGGGTGAGATTGACGCCGCCGCTGAAACCGAAACCTCGAGAAACGGGGACGTCCCACTGCCAATGGCTACCGCTGATCAGGTAGACGATGAGCGGCAACACGATGGCACCGATGAGGATGGCGGGCCAGACGGGCGGACCGAAGCCTTTCCAGGCGAGGCCGTTCCGGTACCGCGCCATCAGCGCATAACCGATCGCCCCGCCACCGACGGCGCACAGCAGACCCCAACCGATCAGCGAGCCATCGCTGGCCCAGGCGAGGGTCAGTCCGCGGTTGCTGAGATAGCCCACATCGAACAGGGAAATGGCCTGGCGCACGTTGGGCAGCGCCAGCATGAGCCCGTACCACCAGATCAAATGCACGATCAGCGGCACGTTGCGCAGAAACTCGACGGCGAGATAGCTAAGCCGCCCCAGCAGCCAGTTGTCCGAGACACGGCAGACGCCGAGGAATACGCCGCACAGGGTGGCCAGGGCGATGCTCAATCCCGACACGAGCAGGGTATTGATCAGGCCGACCAGATAAGCGCGAAAATAGGTGTCGTTCGGCGTGTAATCGATCAGGTGAAAGCTGATGGCATAGCCGGCGCGCTCATTCAGGAAGCCGAAGCCCGAAGCGATGCCCAATGCATCGAGGTTGTCGCTGGCGTTGACGACCAGTAGATAGAAGGCGCCAGCGACGAGGGCGAGGATGGCGCCTTGTTGCAGTGCGCTGAGGGCTCGCGCACTTTGCAGGCGTTTGTTCCACATAAGCGTTTCTCGATACGATGCCGCGCGAACGCAGCAGTGCAGTGGAGTGCGACGGGCGCCCGGCCATGGCCATGTCCGGGGCCCGATTCATTCACCACCTGAGCGCGAGGATGCGCTTAGCGGATGGGCGCGGGGTAGAGGAGGCCGTTGTCGCTCCAAAGGCGATTGAGGCCGCGATCGAACTTCAGCGGCGTCTCGGGGCCCACGTTGCGAGCGAATATTTCCGCATAATTGCCGACCTGCTTGATGGCCTGGTAGGCCCAGTCATTGCTCAGGCCGAAGCGCTCGCCGATGCGTCCATCAGTGCCCAGCAGGCGAGCGATATTGGGGTTCTGCGTCTCGTCGCGCAGGGTGTCGACGTTATGCGAGGTGACCTCGAGCTCTTCGGCATTCATGAGTGCGAAGGCGGTCCAGGTGACGATGTCACGCCATTGTGCATCCCCCTGCGGCACGTAGGCGCCAAGAGGCTCCTTGGAGATCGCGTCGGGAAGCAGAGTGAAGGCATCGGGGTCGGCAAACTGGGTCCGGCGCGAGGCCAGGCCGCTCATGTCGTTGGTAATGGCATCGCAACGCCCCTTCTGGAAGGCATTGTACAACTCGGTACTCTTTTCGATGACCACGGTGCGATAGCTCAGGTCGCGACGACCGAAGTAATCTTCCAGGTTTTGTTCGGACGTGGTTCCTGGCGATAGACAGAAGACAGCGCCATCGAGTTCTTCGATAGAAGCGATGCCAAAGTCGGCATGTGTCATCACCCCTTGGCCGTCATAGAACCAGGGTGTGGTGAAGTCGGCGCCCAGGTTGGCATCCCGCGAGGCCGTCCAGGTCGTGGCGCGTGACAGCACATCGATCTCTCCGGAGGCGAGTGCCGTGAAACGATTCTTTGCCGTGGTGACCACGAATTCCACCTTGCTGGCGTCGCCGAGCACCGCGGCCGCAACACCGCGACACAAATCGACATCCATGCCGCTCCACCGGCCGTCGTCGGTCAGGTAGGAGAATCCGGCCTTGTCGCTGCTGACCCCGCAGCGCAGAGCGTCTCGTGCCTGTACGTCGTCGAGCAGGCTGGCCTGGGCGGCGCCGGCATAGGCGGCACCCAGGCTCATGAGTCCCAGGGCGGCGATCTTTCCCAACATGTTGTTGTTTTGCATGTGTCTTCCTTCTATTCCGTCGCGTTCATTTGAAACCCTCGCTGGGGTAGGGTGAAGCGTCATCGTACGAATGCAGGTCCGCCATGGTGCTGTCGCGCTATCGGATCCATGCATCGTTGGCCCATGGCGCCGCTTCAGGCCCAATTAACATTACGCACCTGACCAGGGCAGCTCTAGCGACGATTGATCGTCACAGTCGTATCGGCTATCGAATATGTGCATAACCTGATACTTTTGAGTCGGTACGTTACGGTTATCAAACGGCCGGCAATTAGCCGTGTCGGGACCCAATGAGGCGTCATGGACATCATCTGGTACGCGGATTTCTTGGCGCTCGCCGAAACGGGCAAGTTCACCGCCGCTGCACGTCTTCGAAATTGCTCACAGTCGACGCTGAGCCGGCGTATCCAGCTACTGGAAGCCCACCTCGGCATGCAGCTGTTCGATCGTGGCAGGACGCCGATTCGCCTGACTGCCTCGGGTGAGGCGTTGACACCCGCCGCGGCTGAGCTGGTCCGGCTGTCTCATGAATGCGAGCAGAGCGTCAAGGTCATCGATCGGCCATTGACGTTTGCCTCGCTTCATACGCTGGCATGCAACTTCTTTCCGCAATGGATCTCACGCTATTCCACGCAGGACGCGCCATTGTTCACCCGTATCGATACGGGGCACAAGAGTACGGAAAATTACTATATGTCGCTGATGTCGGGGCGCAGCGATTTCATCCTCTTTTATCGAGATGACGAATCGCAGCGCTACTTTCAGCGTGATGACTTTGAAGTGCTATCGCTGGGGCATGACGAGCTGTATTGGGTGGGCACCTCGGAGCTGGCCCGGTTGTGCCGAAGTTCCCAGGGCACGATCCCCTGGTTGACCTACTCGCGCACCGCTCAATTGCACGAGCTTTCGCGAGCGCAGGTCGAACGGCACCCCGAGCCCTCTCGCCTGAAGCGGGTTTTCGAGGCGACCGTATCCGAAGCGCTCAAGCCCATGGTCGCGATGGGCCAAGGCATAGCCTGTATGCCGCATAGCATGTCCGCTCCACTCATCGAAGACGGCAGGCTGGTACGGATTTACCCGCAGATGCCGGCGGACCATGTGGAGATCATCCTGGTGCGCTGGCTGGGTAATCGCAATGCCGTGGCCAGCGACTTTTGGGAACGCTTGAAAAGCGATAGCGCTTCCATCTGAGAGATGATCCTTTGCCGCGCCCACCAGAGCGTGCCAAGCCTGGCCAGGACCTGCCTGCAAAGTTATCGGATGCTTCCAGCCCGGCATGAAGATGCAGGCGGGGCCGCGCCTGATGCTGCCGCTACCCGTTACGGTGGGAAGCGGCATGTCGTGGAGGGTTTAGCTGAAGAGCCAGGGGTCGAGAACCCCGCTGGGATAGGTGAGGGTCAGGAAATGTGCCATGCCAACCAGGAAGGCGACCACGCCAACCGCCATCCCTGCCGCCGTCCATAACTTCAGCCGGGCGATGCCCAGCAGGAATGTCAGGCAGAACAGAGCGGCAGTGCTGATGAAGCCCAGTCCCAGGACGGTCGCGATCAGCGTGCAGAAGCCCGCCAGCCAGACCAGTTCCTCACGGCACGTCTGACGTTGCCATTGTGGGCGTCGCACCGCATGTCGTGCGATTTCGGCCAGACTGCCCAGCGCCATGATGGCGATAGCCAGCTTGGGGAACACGCTGCCCAGTAGCGATAGGCCAGCGACGTCGCTCCAGGCGAACGCGGCCAGGCCCAGCAGACCCCCCAGCAGTAGCACGTCCACGCCACCCAGTCTGGCTTGCTCCTTGTCGACTGGAGCGGCCGCCTTGGCGTCAGTACCTCCGCCCTCTTTCGTCTGCCGGCGTTGCTGCCATAGTGATTTGAGGACTGGGATAAACAGCACCGCCAGGATCAGCGCGCCAATAATCAGCACGCCGGGACGGGCGAAGGCTGCGCTGCCCTGAAACTGTACCGCCTGGTAGAAGTAGGTTTCGGCACCGGGAGCCAGCACGAAGCCGATCAGGAAGGCTGGACGCGACCAGGCGGCCTTCTTGAACAGAACGCCAACGGCACCCACTGCTGCCAGAGCGATCAGGTCGCCGGTGGAGCGGGTCGCCTGATAGGCAGCGAACAGGATAAGAACGGTGATCAGCGGAGCAAGAATGGTAAAGCGTACCCGGGTGAGGCCGGCGACCGGACCTGCTAGCCCCAGACAAAGTCCGGCGCCGAGAATGTTGGCTAGTGCCAGTGACCAGATGATGGTGTAGGTCAGATCGAGATGGGTCTCGATCATGCCGACACCCGGCTGCAGGCCCAGCAGTAGAAGCCCACCGAGAAACACCGCCGCGCTGCCGGAGCCAGGCACGCCAAATAATAGCGTGGGCACCATCGCTCCGCAGGCGCAGGCGTTGTTGGCCGACTCGGGGGCGATCACCCCGCGAATATCGCCTTTGCCGAATTCACTTTTGTCCTTGGCGCTTTGTACCGCGTGGCCATAGGTCATCCAGTCGACTACCGAACCGGCTAGCCCCGGAATGGTACCAATCAAGCTGCCGAAGCCCGCGCAACGGGCTACCAAGCCTCGTTCCCGTCGCACGTCGCGAAAGCCTTGGCGCCAGCCCGCGCCGAGCCGGCAGGGCTCGCCGGCGATGGCACCTCGCTGTGCCAGCAGGTCGATGATCTCCGGCAATGCGAAGATGCCGAGGCCTACCACCACCAGCGGCAAGCCGTCGTAGAGATAATCGAGACCGTAGTTCAGCCGAAACTCGCCGGTTGCCGGCGCCATTCCTGTGGCGCCGACCAGCAGACCCAGCCCGCATGCGGCCAGCCCCTTGAACAGGTCGCGGCCCGAGAGCACGGCAACCATCGACAGGCCCAGCAATGTCAACATGAACAGCTCGGATGACGAGAAAGACAACACCAGCGGTCGGGCAATGAGGATGAACCCGGTCAGTACCACGGCGCCGATCAAGCCGCCGATCATCGACGACAGGAAGGCACTGGACAGCGCACGCGCCGCCTGGCCGCGCTTGGCTAACGAGAAGCCGTCGATCACCGTGGCTTGCGAAGCGCTGGAACCGGGAATGCCGAGCAGCACAGAGGCGAAGGTGTCGCCGGTAGGAATGACTGCCACCAACCCCATCAGCATTCCCAAGGCTACCGAGGGGTCCATGCCGTACAGGAAGGGCAGCAGCAACGACATGCCGGCTATGCCGCCAAGGCCGGGAATGATGCCGACTATCAGGCCGACGATGACCCCAAGCATCATGTAGAGAAGATGGGAGAGGGTGAAGACCTGTCCCAGACTGGAGAGAAGAATATCGAGCATGGCGTGGTTCTTCGCGTTGTCGTATCGAAAATCGAGCCGGCCCCGTCGCCATGCGACGAGGCCGGGAAGATCAGCGCGTGGCCAGGTGGACGTCGAACTTGTCCGCCAGCCAGGTGATCAGCCACTGACGGGTCTCGTCCTTGATCGCCATGGCGTCCTCGAGATGGGCCGAGACCGTCTTGCCGACGATGGGCGTGTAGGGCCCGAGCTGAGCCGTCGACTCCTGCTTGAACCTGTCGGTCTTGATGAATTCGCGGGCAGCCTGCCGATAGACCTCGGTGAGCGCCTCGGGGGTATCGACCGGCACCATCACCAGTTTCTGTAGCGCATAGCCGGAAGCGAAGAATTTGCGATAGGCCTCGTAGGCGTTACCGGACGGCGCCTCGCCTTCGGTCTGCTGATAAATCTCGTTGAACGTTGGCAAGTCAGGGAAGGTCGGATCGCGGACGATCTTGCCGTCATCGTCAAGCACGCCCAGGCTGAACAGCGGAATGGCCTTGCCGTCATCGACCAGCGGCTGGACATTGCTCAGGTAGGCCGAGGTGGTCTGGAAATCGATATTCGCTTCGCCGCGTTCGAAAGCCAGTCGACCCTCGCCGCGGCTACGCATCCCGAACACCGGGTTAATGTCGACACCCAGCATGTCGAGCGCAATCAGGACGGGTAGCTCGACTCCTGTGGGCGACTGTGCAGCGAGTTTGACCGGTTCCTGGAGCAGGGCCTGCAGGGCGCTGTCAGCATCCTTGCCGAGGCTCGGCGAGGCATAGACGACACCACCGGTTGGCGTGGCAAGGAGCGGTTTCCAGTCGGCATAGTCGTAGCGTACACGCGGGTCGCCCAGCATCGCCGGATACTGAGTCGAGGCCGAGGTGCCTAGCCACTGGCTACCATCGGCATGGGCTCGCATCGCGAAAAGGTTGGCACCATTGATCGATCCGCCCCCAGGCACATTGTCGATCATGAGGGTGGGCTCGTCGGGCAAGTAGTTACTGAACCAAGGGGCGAAGAAACGGGCCCAGACATCGGTACCGCCACCCACTCCAAAGGGGATGGTCCATTTGATGCTGTCGGGTACCTTGGCGTCCGCGGCCTTGGCAATGGGGGGTAAGGTCATGGCACTCAGCCCGGCACATAGCAGGCCCAGGCCTGCGACGCGTTTCAGTCGGGTAGTGAGTGTCCGTTGGGTGTTCAAGGGACTCATGGCGTGACTCCTTGTTCTTGTGTTGCTCTTTGGGTGGATTTATTCGTTGGAATCGAAGGCTGTCTAGCAGGCCTTCGCTTTTACGGCGTCGGCCGGACTGCCGGAATAATAGAGCGTACCGGCCATGATCTTGCGAGCCGTACGCACCAGCGATACACGGGCTACGTCATGCGGATCTTGCCCTCGGTGTTCGACATCGAGATCGATATAGCCCGAGGGATGCTCGAGGCGAACATGATCTAGTCGCTCGCCCTCGGCCAGTCGACCCGAAGCGACGGCGATGCGGTGGGCAACGGTGCCCGGCACGCTAACCGCCGTCGCCAAGGCGATGGCACCGGTAACGGCGAGTGCCTTGTGGCAGCGGTGTGGCACGAAGTAGCGCGCGCGCAATGTGGCGCCGCGCTCGTCGGCCGCTGACAGCAGAACCGGCTTGGGCAGTACGCCCTGGCTGACATCGCCGAGTCCCATGCGTCGTCCGGCTTCACGGCGAATTGACTCGAGTCGGGCCAGCACGGAATCGTTAGCATCGAGTTCGGCGGGTGTTTCGTTACCGCTCAGGCCGAAGTCCACGGATGCAATCAGCAGCGTGGGGGTCGCAGCGTCAAGGCAGGTAACCGCAATGCCGTCGATGGTTTCCTGCGCCTGCCCGGTGGGCAACAATGCACCGGTCTTGGTCCCCACGACATCGAGGAAGCTCAATTGAATGCCGGCGGCAGTGCCTGGAACGCCGCTGATTCGCGTGTCGCCCTCATAGAGGACCTGTCGTCCGGGTGTGGGAACATGGCACTCGATGAGCCGCTGGGTGTTGATGTTGCGGACCCGCACCACGGTCATGTCGTCGCGAGGCTCGACCAGTCCGGTCTCGATCGCGTAGGGGCCGACCGCCGACAGCATATTGCCACAATTGGGATTGAAGTCGACGCGGCGACCGGGGCCGTCGACCTGAGCAAATAGATAATCGACATCGGCCCCCGGATAGTCGGAACGTTCGACAATCGCCACTTTGCTGGTCAACGGATCGCTGCCACCGATGCCGTCGATCTGTAGGGCATGGCCGGCGCCCATCAGACTAAGCAGTGTCTCTGCTCGTGCCTCTGGCGATTCGGGCAGGTCGTTCATGCGCAGAAAAGGACCTTTGGATGTGCCGCCGCGCATGATGATGCAGGGAATGCTGTTGATCATTGCTGTTTCACTTTCCTTGCGTGGGGACTCGTGAAACGAGCATGTCACCCGCTTTTTGATGCCTCAAATGCAAATAAAATAGGTTTTCAATGTCGAGTACGCATTAATGCGCTAAGCTATTCGATATAGCTCTTTTAATGCAAGAATCGCCTATGTTGCATCGCATCGAATTCCTTGACTTGCAGGCCTTTGTCCAAGTCGCCGATCTGGGCAGCTTCCACGAGGCGGCGCAGCGCCTTCACCTGTCACAGCCAGCACTGTCGCGGCGTATTCAGAAGCTTGAGGAAGCGCTCGAGGTTGCGCTTCTCGAGCGCACTACTCGACGCACATGGTTGACCGCGATTGGCGCCGACTTCTTGCCGCGGGCCCGAAGGATGATCGACGATTACGAATCGTCGATCCTCGGCATTCGCGAATTGGCGACCCATCAGAAGGGGACCTTGACCATAGCCTGCCTCCCCACGGCGGCTTTCTACTTCCTGCCTAGTGTCATTCGACGCTTCAACGAGGCTTGGCCGGGGATTCGCATTCGCATTCTCGATGTCAGCGCCAACGAAGGGCTGGAGCGGGTCATCAACGGCGAAGCGGATTTCGGCATCAACATGATCAGCCCGCAGCTACCCGAGGTGTCGTTCACGCCACTGCTGCGCGATCCCTTCGTGCTGGCGTTGCGTTCCGACCATCCGCTGGCTGCCAAGGAGACGATCACCTGGGCCGATCTGGAAGCGGTTCGAATGATTACCGTTAGTCGTGATAGCGGCAACCGTACGCTGCTGGACAATGTGCTGTCATCGGAGGGTATCCGTCTCAACGGTTTCTACGAAGTACAGCACCTTTCGACATCGCTTGGTCTGGTGGAGTCCGGCCTTGGGGTCGCCATCTTACCGAGGATGACCATGCCAGGTCCGGGCCATGACACGCTCTGCGCGCGACCTTTGCCCGAGCCGCGGATACAGCGCACCATCGGTTTGATCCAGCGCAACGATCATAACCTGTCGAGTACCGCAGAGCTGTTCATCGAGACCTTGTTGGCATTGTGGGGCGACAAGGGTGGGGGCAGTCCTTCTTAGGGCTTTGTTTATGTCCTTTGAGCGCTTATACGAGTCGGGCGATATGCCTCATTGCCGATGAATAAGCGGACTTCTCAGACCTTCCACTTCATGCGGAACAGCAAACGCTCATAGAGAACCCAGGCGTGGAAGAGCATGAACACGGCAACGAAGTCGATAGCGGTTACTTTGAGTAACGACAGAATGTAGGCCTGTTCTGCCAGAAACTCGGCACTTGTCACCGCCAAGTAGGTCTCGGTGCCGAATAGGCCCCACAGGCTGAGAGTGGCGAGTACCAGGGCCATGTCCCTGACGCGGTAACCCAATCCGCGTCGTTTGGGGTTGCTGATGATCATTGAGCCAAGCTGGTTATTCACGGAAAGATTCTCCTCTGTCGGGACTGCGCCAGATGGCGTGCTGGCCGCGGCGACGCACCACGGCCTTGGGAAAGGCGATGACGGCCGTCATCATGTTCAAGATCCAGTAGAAAAACGGATACCAGATGCTCCAGAACAGACAGTTGGCCATGGCGTGGTCATAGCGGCTGTCGATGAAGAAGCTGACGCAGAACTGGAGCAGGCAAAGAAAGACCAGTAGGCCCACTGACCATTCGAGCACGGCTTCTGCCGTATCCCAGCTCGGCATGCCCAAGGTCAGGTCGCACAGGCCTAAGACGATCAGCGCTAGCATCGAGTAGCACCAGACGATGCTGATGACGTATTCGGCGAGTAGCGGCCAAAAACGGCGGTTGCGCCAGCCAATCGCCTTGCCGAAATGACGCAGGAAAGCCTCGGCGCCACCTTGCGCCCAGCGCAGACGCTGACGAAACAGGCCGCGCAGGGTCTCGGGCATCAATACCCAGCAAATGGCATGGGGCTCGTAGCGGATCTGCCATCTTGAGAGTTGCAGCTTCCAGCTGACATCGATGTCCTCGGTGATCATGTCGGTGCTCCAGCCGCCGACCTGCTCGAGCGCGCTGCGGCGAAAGGCGCAGATGACCCCGGAAATGGTGAAGACCATGCCGTAGATGCGCTGGGCACGCTTTATCAAACCGATGATCGAGGAGAATTCGCCTGTCTGGATCTTGCCGATCGCCGTGGAGCGCGTACGTACCCGTGGATTGCCGGTCACGCTGCCGACACGCGGGCTGCGCAGGAAGTGTTCGACCATCCAGGCGACGGCGTCGTAGTCGAGCACGGCATCGCCGTCGATACCGACGATGATGTCTCCGCTGGCGTGGGCCAGGCCATTGTTCATAGCGCTGGCCTTGCCTTGATTGCTTTGGTGCAGCACTTTCAGGGTCGAGTACTGCTGGGCCAGCGCGTCCAGACGGTTGCCGGTATCGTCGCGGCTGCCGTCGTTGATGGCGATGATTTCGAGATTGAGGTAGTTCTGCCGAATCAGGTGGCCGATGGTCTCATCGATGTTTTCCCCTTCGTTGTGGCAGGGCACCAGCACCGATACGCGCGGGGCATTGGGGGCGATGGCCGAAGCCGGTCGCTCCGTCTGCTTGCGTTCCCAGTGGAAGAAATAGTAAAGACCGCCACAGATCCAAACCGTGGCCATCAGGCTGGGATAGCTCATGGTAAACAGCGCGAGTGCTTCCATCGCGGTCATGGCGCGTCACCCAGGTGGCTCGCCAATGAAAAGCTGCGACGCAATACGCCGATGTCTGGATGGCTGTTGATGAAGTCGTCAGGGTAGTAGCCATAGTTGTAGATACCCTCGCTGCGGATCACTTCCATCCAGTGCGCCAGTGTCTTGCTGGGAACCGGCGTCTGGTCGCGCCAGTCGGTGGCCTGGAGTTCGAAGACTAGGCGTTCGGCGGGGACGTGCTCCAGGGTCTCGTTGGCAAGGCGTCTCAGCCAGCTGTCCGCATCCTTGGCTCCTTCCATATACGGCATGGCCATGACGGCGGTGTAGTCATAGGAGTCGCCGAACTTCTCGAGATTCTGGGCGAACCATGCCTCGCTTTCAGGCTCGAGCACCACTGGCGCATAGAGGTTGCGCGCGATCAGGAAGCGCTGGTTGTCGTACTGGCGATAATGGTCGGCGGCGTTTCGCAATTCGTAGGTGAAATCGATCAGGAACTGCGTCTTGTGGCGGGTCCACTCGGCCATTTTCGTGTCGTCTTGGCGTATCTGTGACACGCTGCCAGGCAGATTCCATTCGCGTTCATACCACTGCAGCGCCGCCGGGCTGGCGTCCTCGAAGTCGTTCATCAGCCCATCATCGTGAAACAGCAGGCTATCGAACTTGGCCATGCGGCCCAGATCCTCGTAGATCTCGCGAACGATCTGGCGGTTTTTCTCGATGTAGGGCGAAAGGCGCCGATAATAGTCCGGGTTGGTTTTACCGAGACGCGCATCGACGATGTATTGATGGTCTTCGCCTAGATCGAAAGCCATGATCGGCATCCAGGCGTAGACTTCGACCCCGGCGCGCTTCTTGAGCTGCCAGGCGACGCGGTTGAACAGGTCGGCCTTCATCGGCATATGGCGGTTCGGAAAATACAGCGCCTCGGCGACCCCGTCGCCATCGTCATCGGCATAGGCCTGCAGGTAGACCGTGCTCACGCCCTGCTTCTTGACGCGATCGAGCAGGATATCCAGGTTGTGGCCTTGTTGGACTTTGTCCTCGTCGTAGATGTAGTCGAGATCCACGTGAACGATCCGCTCGACGCCACGCTCCCAGGTACGGTCGGCCAGGATCTCTTCGAGGGTCTCCAGTGAGGTTTCCTGGTCGATCAGGTAGCGCCCCATTTCCCTGGGGCTCTCCTCCATGTCGTTGACGTGGCCAAGCAGGCTGAAGGTTTGCAGCATGCCTGCTTCGGCGGCCAGCTTCAGTGTTGTATTGCTGTAGGCGCCATAAGGCCAGACCATGATGCGTGGCCCCTTGCCCAGCTCTTCCTGGAAACGCTGACGGGTCATGTTCATGTCGTCGCGTATGCGCGAGAGATATTCGCTTTCGCTCTCGTAGCCCGAAGGCGACCAGGCGCTGGTCGTAGCGGCGGGCTGCTGGTTGCCGAAAGGGTTGCCGACAATTCCCTTGTGAAGGTCGTAGGTATGTGAAGCGACTTCGACCAACTGGGATTGCTGCATCTCGCGCAATTCTTCCCAGCTCATGAAACGCTCGCGGGGCAGTGTCGTGTCGCCGTAGGGCACTTGCTGCCTGGATGGTACATCGAGCCAACTGCCGACCACGGCGGTGATGGCGGGGTAGCCGTAGAGCTTGAGTAGTGGATAGACGATATCGTAAAAGCTGCGGTAGCCGTCGTCGAAGGTCAGCAGGATGGCCTTTTCAGGCAAGGGCTGCTTGCCCTCACGTGCATCGATGATCTGTTGATAGCTGACTGGCTGATAGCCAAGTTCGGCGAACAGATTGAAATGCTGGACCAACAGGTTACGGGTGATCGTCTGCGGGAAGATCTTCTGGTTCGGGGTCTGGTTCAGGTCGATCACGTCGTGATAGCTGATAACGCTGAATTCCCCGGGATCGCGTCCCGGGTCGCGGCCCCAATCCTTGGCCGCAAATGCCGGCATGGCCAGGGACAAGGCCAGCAGGGCTGCAATCCATTTGCTCACAGGAACCTCCATTCAAAACCGGCGGTGATGAAGTTGCCGTATTCGGGAACGCCGTCGTAGACGGATTTTTGACGGCTGATGCCGTATTCGAAGAGGACGTCGGGCTCGAACTCCCAGCTGTGCTGGTAGCCCACCGCCCAGGTTGGCTCGCTCCCGTAGTCTTCCTGCCAGTACCTGCCACCACCCAATGTCAGGGCCTGCACCAAAGACTTGCGGTAGCCCAGTGGCAGGGTATGGCTGAACTCGAACTCACCGCTGGCGCTGGCGTCTTGGCGGGGGTTGAAATAGCTGGCCTCGACCTCGTCATTCTTCGATGTGCCGGCGAACAGCTGGCCTGTGATGTTCCATTCATCATGGCCGTAGATTTCCTCGGTCCAATAGCCCGAGATGGCGCGGCGCAGGTTGCCGTCTTCCAGATCCATGAAAGCCAGACCAATACCGCCGGTACCGGACTCATCCCGACGGTAGCGTCCTTCCAGGCGGTAAAGGTCGGCATAGACGCCGTCGCGCAGCGCGCGCAGGGGCGTCTCGGCGCTATTGATCTCGACGCTGAAAATTCCCGTCCAGTAATCGGAGAAGGCATAACTGAGCTCGCTCCAGATCAGCGGGTCTTCGTTGAGCTGGACACCATCGCCGACCGCCAGCTTGACAGTGGCGGGGTACAGGTTGAATTCGTAGCCGACGGCGGTATAAGCGGCATACAGCGGTTCGCCGTCGTACTCGCCGTACATCCCGATACGCTGGGCGAAGAAGCGCGAGCCGGCCTCGTTGCGAGGTGCTTCCAGCAGCGCCTCGTAACGCCAATCGTGCGAGCTTTGGACGCCGGAACCGGTGCTGTCGCCATGCGTGGCCTTGACGCTGAGTCGACCGGCACGCTGCTCGCGCAACTCCCTGGCCAAGCCATCCAGCGACACGCTGGGCGGGTCCTGCTCGATACGCTGCTCGATGGTCTCGACGTTGCCGCGCCAGTCGCCACGGTCGAGCCGCGACATGAGAACGCCATAGGTGGGTACGTTGCGGTTATCGGGGGCCGAAAGCTGGGCGGCGCGCTGGTAATCCTCTTCCGCTTGGCGTGGCCAGCCACGCCAACGGCTGAGGTCACCCTTGATACGCCACAGCGAAGCGTTGGCCGGGGCCTGTTCGATCAGGTTGTCGAGGCGCTCGGACGCGACGTCCTCGTCGCCGCGCCAGGCGGAGAGCATTACGTCGAGATGGCGCACACGCTCGTAGTTGAGGTTGGCGATGCGCCGGGTGCCGGTAAAGTCCCAGCGTGAGGCAGGCTCGGCCTTTTCCCATTTCTCGAGAACCCGCTCGGCGTCGTCATACTGGCGGGCATCGGCGTAGGCGTAGATCAGCGACTCGTAACGTGGCTGGTCCGGGGCTCGCGCAAGGTTGGGGTTGGAGGCGATCAGCGATGCATAGATGTCGCGTGCCTCGCGTGGGCGACCCAGGCCGCTGAGCGCATCGGCACGGGCTTCGAGGACGTAATTGGGCAGCGGGCCATAACGGACTTCCAATTGCGCTGCCAGGGCCTCGGCTTCCTCGAAACGGCGTAGTGTTGCAAGTGCCACGACCCTATCGTACTGGGCGCGTTGGGCGAGCCCCGGATCGGCATTCTGGGTGGCGATGACCGACTCCAGTTCAGTCAGGCCCGCCTCGGCACGAATGACCTCGTTGGTGCTATCGGCCAAGCGCATCTTGCTTACCGCATCGTAGTAACGCAGCCAGAGACGGTCCGTTTCGGTGAAAAGTTGAGGTGATTCCTGCATCAGCCGCTCGGCGGCGCTGTGGGCGCCCAGCGTTATGGCCAGGCGATAAAGCGCCTTGATTTCCGCTTCATTCCGAGGCTGACGTTCGATGAGCAACTGGCGAGCCTGCAGCTCTGCGATGGGGTTTTCGTTGCGTGCCGCCAGGTAGGCACGTGTCTCGAACCAACCATCGGTGCGCCCAAAACGTTCTTCGTAACGGGTCAGCGCCCAGTTGGCGGACTCGTAGTAGCCCTGGTCGATATTGGTCAGCGCAATACCGAGCCACCCCTGGGCATTGTTGGGGTCGCGGAAGGTCAGGGTCTGGTAGAAATCGAGCGAATGCTGGTACTCCCCGGCCAGGCGGGCGGCCCGGCCCAAGGCTTCCAGGCTGACATTGGAGTAGTCATCGATATGGCATTGCGCACAGGCATCCAGGGCCTGCTGATAGCGACCATCGCGCACCATCAAGGCAATCAAATCATCGAGAACGACGCGATCGCCTGTCTGAGCGTAAAGCCTCGATAGGCCATCGATCGCTTCGTCGAGTTGCCCCTGGCGGGCCATGATGATCCAGGCTTCTCGCTGAGAATCGAGATCACTTTGTGCCAGAGTCGCATTTGCCGCCAACAGCGCTACTGCACACAGTAGCGATCTCGTCAGATTCATGGACCATCCTTTCCCCGGTCTGTTATGTGTATTCGATTCGGTATGAATCTAAAAAGCTTTATTAGCAACTGCCATGATAGGCAGCATGACGAACCGATAAATACCGTGGGTAGAGTAAAGGGAGGCGGAGAATGTCCCAACCTGACATTGGCTCATTGGTGGGGTGGTTTCTGCACCACTTAAAGTGAGTTGAAGCATTGTTATAGGCAGCCTGGTGAAGACGGTAACTTAATGTGAGAGCTGCTAGTAGCTTAATCTTGCAAAGAGGCTGTGTTCGTGGTTTAAGGGTTTGAGTGTCTTCATATGGGCGTGTTTAAAAACATGGTGCTCTTTTTACAGCCATGCCATGGCCATCGCTAATAAAAAAGCGGGTAGTCGGACCCACCGACTACCCGCTTTTTCTTGCATCGCGCTCGGCGTTTAATCGGCTACCGACAAACGCACCATGTGGTAACTCAGCGGCGCGACTCTGCCCTCGAGCGCCGTGCCGTCGACGCTGAGCCCCCGGCCCGTGGTGGGGCGCACATGGTCGGGGCGCTCGGCGGTGTTGGCCGCTTTCATGTCGGGGTAGTCGAGGGTCTGGTGCTCCTCGAGCCGGCAGGCCGTGAAGCCGCCGAGATCGACATCGAGATCGAGCGCCTCGTCGGGGTGACGATTGACGATGAACAGGGCGATGCTCCCCTGTGCTTCGTCGTGCACGGCGGAAACGTCCAGGTAAGCGACATCGCCGAGTTCGCCGGCCTGATAGGTGGGGCTGTCGACGGCCAGTCGCAGCGCCTTGCCACGGCCGAAACGCGATGCGAAATACAGCGGGTAGAAGATCGTCTGACGCCAGGCGCTGCCGCCGCTTTCGGTCATGATCGGTGCGATGACGTTGACCAGCTGCGCGATGCAGGCGATGCGCACGCGGTCGGAACGGCGGATGAAGGTGTTGAGCACGCAGCCGATCAGCAGGGCATCCTCGACGTTGTAGGCGTCCTCGAGGATCGCCGGCGCGAAGGGCCAGTCGTTGCCCTGGAGGATGCGCTTGTCGCGTTCGGTGCTGTGATACCAGACGTTCCACTCGTCGAAGCAGATGTGCACGTCCTTGGTGGAGCGCTTCTTGGCCTTGATGTAGTCGATCACGCCGGCGATAGAGCCGATGTAGCGGTCGAGCTTCTCGTTGAGCGCCAGATAGCTGCCCAGGTCGTCGGCATAGTTGGTGAAGTACATGTGCAGCGAGATGTAGTCGACCGTTTCGTAGCAGTGGTCGAGCACGGTGGCTTCCCATTCGGGGTAGCTGGCCATGTCGGGGTTGGAGGAGCCGCAGGCGACCAGCTCGAGGCTGCCGTCGTAGGCCTTCAGGGCCTTGCCTGTCTCGTTGGCGAGATGCCCGTATTCGGCGGCGTTCTTGTGGCCGACCTGCCAGGGACCGTCCATCTCGTTGCCCAGGCACCAGAGCTTGACGTTCCACGGCGCCCGACGGCCGTTGCGAATCCGCAGGTCGCTCCAGGCGCTGCCCTCGGGGTGGTTGACGTATTCGAGGAAGTTGCGGGCGGCGTCGATGCCGCGCGAGCCGAGATTGACCGCCAGCATCATGTCGATGCCGGCCCGCTCGCACCAGTCGGCGAACTCGTGGATACCCACCTGATTGGATTCGCGACTGTGCCAGGCCAGGTCGAGGCGTACCGGGCGCTCCTCGCGCGGGCCGATGCCATCCTCCCAGTTGTAGGCGGAGACGAAGTTCCCGCCCGGGTAGCGCACGATGGGGGGCGCCAGCTCCTTGACCAGGCCGAGCACGTCGCGGCGAAAACCATCGTTGTCCGCCTCGGGGTGGCCGGGCTCGTAGATGCCGTTGTAGATGGCTCGGCCCATGTGCTCGAGAAAGGCGCCGTAGAGGCGGTCGTCGATCTCGCTGATGACGAAGTCGCGATGCAGGGTCACTCGGGTGTGCATGGTGTTCTCCATGGCGTCGTTTACAAGAAGCGTTGGCTCAGGAAAGCGCAGAGCCGCCGGCGGATGAAGGCGTCAGGGTCGACTCGTCAGCGTCGTCACGGTCACCGTGACGGGCCTCCAGATCATGTCGGACCTGGTCCATGGCCCGGTCATCGAGGCCGAAGAACCAGATGGCGATGGCCAGCACCAGACTGATGGCCGCCGGAATCAACGTCAGCATCAGGCTGATGGCATTGAGGGCATCGGCACTTTGTTGCTCGACACCTGCCTCATAGCCGCCCCAGGACAGCAAGAAGCCGATCATGCCGCCGGAGAAGGCCAGGCCGAGCTTGAGGAAGAACAGGTTGCCGGCGAAGGCGACGCCGGTGTTGCGCGTGCCGGTCTTCCACTCGCCGTAGTCCTCGGCGTCGGCCATCAAGGCCCAGGAGATCGGCGTACCGATGCCGTGCATGAAGTTGACGATGACGAACAGCGCGGTGGCCAGGATCGCCAGATTGCCCGGTACCAGATAAAGCAGTACCGAGGCGAGAATCAGCGCGCTGGTACTGGCCAGGAAGACGCTACGCTTGCTGATGCGATTGCTGAACCAGGTGGAAATGGCGGTGCCGGCGATCTTGCCGATCACGCCGGAAGTGACGAACACGGAAATGCCGGTAGCGCCCAGGCCCAGTACATAGGTGGCGAAGTAGATCGCCGCGCCCTGGCGGAGGAAGAACTGCAGTGCCTGCAGGAAAGTGATGCCCAGAATGATCAGCCATTTCTCGTTCCTGGCCAGTGCCTTGAGGATGGTCAGCAGACCTTCCTGCTGGGAGACGGGGGGCTGGATGCGCTCCTTAACGGTGGCGAAGCAGAAAGCGAACATCGCCAGGGCGATCAGGGACATGATCAGCATCGCCCACTGGAAGCCCTGGGCCTGGTCGCCATCGCCCAGCCATTCGACCAGCGGCATCAGGCCGCTGTTGAGAATCAGGTAGGCGCCGCCGACCAGGATGAACCGATAGGACTGGCAGGAAACCCGCTCACGGTGATCGTGGGTGATCACCCCGCCCAGGGCGCAGTAGGGGATGTTCACCGCGGTATACAGTAGCGACATCGCAAAGTAGGTGGCGAAGGCGTAGCCGATCTTGGCCGACTCCGACCAGTCCGGCGTGGTGAACATCAGGACGCAGGCCGCGGCCAGGGGCACGGGAACGAAAAGGATATACGGCCTGAATCGCCCCCAGCGACTGCGGGTCCGGTCCGCCAGGGCACCCATGATCGGATCGGTAATGGCATCCACGAAGCGCATGGAGATGAAGATGGTGCCAACCACGGCGGGCGAGATGCCGTAGACATCGGTATAGAAATAAGAGAGATACATGACGACCGCGGCAAACGTCATGTTGTTGCCGGCATCGCCCATGCCGAAGCCGATCTTTTCCCGGATACTGAGTTTGGCGTTGCTCATGGCTGCAGGCTCCCGAGGGCTCGTTTTTGTTTAGCCTGCGAAGGGTAGGTGGGTTTTTTAAATCCCCGCTAATATGGGGATTTCTTTCTCTCCATATGCATATCGTTATCGAAACTGCCGGGGCGCGGCCATCACTGGCGTCGGTCTGGTGGCTTCGACCAAGGGCGGGCCACCAAAGTAGCAAGTTCAAAGTGCCCGGAACGGGAAGGCACCATGAGCGTGCAGGCCGATGCAGACCCGGGAGGAAGCGCCAGAAAAGCAAATCCCGGCCGTGTTCACGGCCGGGGCAGCATGTTGACGGGCCTGCCTTCCCGGCGGCGCCATCAAAGGCTCAATGCATGACCTTCCATAACTGGAGAAGGGGTTCCTTGATGCCGTTGCGTCTGGCGACGTACTCGGCTTCGCGTCGCGCGTTGGCGGCCTGCTCTACGCTCAACGGGCCTTCGTCGTCCAGGCGTCGTGCCGTGGCGATCGCATGCCCGGATTTGTAGATCATGCCCAGGCGGGCGGGGACAGTCTCCGTGGTTCTCTGCAGCTTATCCATGGTGCTCTCCTTTGCAGTACAAGGGCGTCACGTGCCCTTGCTTATTACGTTAGTACACATTCGGTTACCTTCAAAGCCTCTATGGGGTGCGCATCGCGACGTTCACGGCAACGTCATCGGCTCTGGACGCGAGTGAGCTGCAGTCGACAGGGTCATGGCGGGAGTAGAGCGGGATCGGCGTCGCTCATGGGCGGCTGAGGCGCAGTTCAAGCTTATATTTTCATTGATTATTCTCCGTCGCTCGATTAGTTGAATTTACCCCTGTAAACGGCTCCAGTTCCCGCAATTGCGGGAGGCGTGCCTCGCTAGAATGGTGGCGATGCATCCCAGCATCCCTGTTTGACTGGCGCCTTCCCGGGCGCCGGTCCTTTTTTGCGCGCCAGCTCCGCCGCTCAGGACGGCACGGCGGCCCTTGTCCCTTGGTCGAATGGCCCGGAGCTGACTTAGGTCGGCGTTCCGGCTTATCATTAACGCGCGATATCAGTCCTCCCCCGCGGCGCCTGCCCGCGGAGGCGGGCTGATTTTTTCGCGCTAACGCACATGGCATTAAGAGAAGGAGCCTCTATATGCTGCACCCTGCAATGACCCTGAACCGGCTGGATGCTGAGCGCCTGCAACGCTTGATCGATGAAATGGACGAGATCGACGATCGATGCCTGACCGGGGTGCTTCAGGGCAAGCTCGACCTGGGGATCGTATTCGATCCGCAGGAGCTGCCCGCCAGCGTCGTCAGCATGAACACCCGGATTCGCCTGACCGATCCGAACGACGGACGCTCGACCACCCGCACCCTGGTCTTTCCGCATTCGCTGGGCAGCATCCGGGACGGCCTGTCGGTGTTCACCGATCTGGGCGCCGACCTGCTGGGGCGCTGTCTCGGCGACTGCGTGACCTGGCCGCGGGTGGATGGCTGCCGGCAGACGCTACGCATCGACGCGATCCTCTGGCAGCCGGAGGCATCGGGTCAGTTCCATCGTTGAGGAAAGAAGGATGAGCAACGCATGCCGCTGACGCTCTGGTTTTCGCTCGCCGCCGTCTGCGCGATGGGCGCGATGTCGCCCGGTCCCAGCCTGGCGATGGTGCTGCGGCATACGCTCGGTGGCGGACGCACGCCGGGGGTGATCGCCAGCCTCGCCCATGCCATGGGCGTGGGACTGTACGCGCTGCTGACGGTATGGGGGCTGGGCGCGGTTATCAGCCGTCAGCCGATGCTGTTCACGCTGATCACCTGGGGTGGGGCGGCTTACCTTGCCTGGCTGGGCATCAAGGCGTTGCGCGCCGGGCGCGATGGTGCGCTGGAGGCGCAGGGCACCGCCACCGGTCCGGTTCAGGCGGCCAGGGACGGCGTGCTGGTGGCGCTGGGCAATCCCAAGCTGATCCTGTTCTTCGTCGCCCTGCTCAGCCAGTTCGTCAGCGCCGACATGGCGTGGCCCGCCAAGGCGCTGATCGTCGCCACGGCGACGCTGATCGACGGCGGCTGGTACGTGCTGGTGGCGCTGGCGCTGTCGCACTCCGCGGTGCTGCCGTGGCTGCAGGCCCGCGCCCACTGGATCAACCGCATCACCGGTGTCTTGCTGATCGCCCTGGCGCTGCGGGTGCTGGTCGGCTGAGGCCGGCCTCAGGGCTCGATGCGCGCGAGTATCGCATCCAGCGGCGTGTCCATCGGCAGCACGCCGTAGACCGGGCTGACGGTGTCGCCGAGCCGGCTGCGGCAGAAGCTGTCGCTGACCTCGCTGGGCGCATGCTGCAGAAGCAGCGCCGCCTGAAGGCACTGGGCCATGCGCTGGGTCAGCCAGCGGGCGTTGGCCTCGAGCGCTGCGCGCGGTTCACCGAACGCCTTTTCCAGCGCCTCAACGGCCCGCGCATAGGCCGGCGACAACCCGCGTGCGGGGGCGAGTTCCTCCCGCAACGCGTCGAAGCATTCCGGGTGGCGATCGAATACCCGCAGCACGTCCAGGCAGATCACGTTGCCGGAACCCTCCCAGATCGAATTGACCGGAGCCTCGCGGTAGAGCCGTGCGAGCGGCGTCTCCTCGACGTAGCCGATGCCGCCCAGGCACTCCATGGCCTCGGCCATGAAGCCGGGGCCACGCTTGTTGTGCCAGTACTTGCCGAGTGCCGGCAGCAGTCGCGCCAGGGCCTGTTCGTGGGCGTCCCCGGGGGTGTCGAAGGCCCGCGCGGTGCGCATCACCAGCGCCAGGCTGGCTTCGCTTTCCAGCGCCAGATCGGCGACCACCCGACGCATCAGCGGCTGCTCGCCGAGGGGGCGGCCGAAGGCCTGGCGGCGGTTCACGTGCTCCCAGGCCTCGAGCAGCGCCTGTCTCATCATGCCGGCCGGCGCGGTAGCGGCGTCGAGCCGGGTCTGCTGGACCATCTCGAGAATCGTCGCAATGCCGCGGCCGGGCTCGCCGACCGCCTCGGCGTAGGCCTCGCGGTATTCGATCTCGGCCGAGGCGTTGGCGCGATTACCGCACTTGTCCTTGAGCCGCTGAATCTCGAGGGCGTTGCGCTGGCCGTCGGGGGTAAAGCGGGGCACCAGGAAGCAGCTCAGGCCATCGTCGGTCTGCGCCAGGGTCAGGAAGGCGTCGGACATCGGGGCACTGCAGAACCATTTGTGGCCGGTAAGCCGGTAGCCGTCGCCGGTGCGTTCGGCCTGGGTGGTGTTGGCGCGAACGTCGCTGCCGCCCTGTTTCTCGGTCATTGCCATGCCCAGGGAAGCGGCGGGCTTTTCCCAGGCGGGTACCGCGCGTTCGTCGTAATCCCAGGCCAGCAGCCGCGCCTGCCATTCGTCGAACACCCGCGGCTCGCGGCGCAGCGCAGGAATCGCCGCATGGGTCATGGTCACCGGGCAGCAGAAACCGGGCTCGGCCTGGGTCAGCAGGTAGAGCGCGGCGACATGCGCCTGATGGCCGCCGTGGTGCTCCTCCTCCCAGGCCACGGCATGCCAGCCGTTGTCGAAGGCCAGGTGCATCAGTTCATGGTAGGCGGGGTGGTAGACGACCTCGTCGAGGCGGCGGCCGTGCCGGTCGAACAGACGCAGCTCGGGCGGGTGGCGATTGGCGGCGTCGCCCAGCGCCTGGACTTCGCGGCTGCCCACGGCGACGCCCAGCGACTCGAGCCGTCGTGCCACCCAGTCGGGGGCTTCGCGGTCCAGCGCCTCGCGCAGCGGCCGATCGAGCGCGAACAGGTCGCGGTCGCGGGGGGCGGGTGGTTGATTGTCGACCCGATGGGTGGCGAGCTGGCTGCGCGGCGCGTGGTCGGTCATGGCGACCTCTCCAATGATGTTCCTCACGTCGTCGCTGCTTCGCTGAGAGGCACCCCGGTGCCGGGAGAAGCAGGCGACGCGTCACGGTATTTCGAGCATGGCGTCGGCGCATGCGCCGGTCAATCACGACCATCGGCGAGTGGCGCTACGGCGACGCTTGCTGGTGGTTCGCCACGCGCGACACGGGAAGCGACCTCGCAATACCTGTTTGCGACATGAATGTCGTTGACGAGTGCGTTTCCCCCCGCCTATCCGCAAGAATGCACTATCAGTCTGTCGCGTTCGGTGTATATCCTGACGCAGTGGGCGGCAGGCGCACCATAACAAGCACAACAGGACCCTTCGGCGAGACCGAGGGGCGGACCCCGTGGAAGAGGAGATCGCCATGGCATCTTCCCAGGCTGTAAATGCATCGTCGGCGGCCGCGCGGGCCGTTGTCCCCCAGACGCTAGGCTTCCTGCTGCTGGAAAACTTCACCCTGATCTCGCTGGCCTCGGCCATCGAACCGCTGCGCATGGCCAACCAACTGGCCGGTCGCGAGCTCTACCGCTGGTATACGCTGAGTCACAACGGCGAGCCGGTGCGGGCCAGCGACGGCCTGCAGATCACTCCCGACGCGGCGACGCATATCCCGTTGTCGCTCGACTGGGTGGTGGTGTGCGGCGGCGTCGCGCCGCATCGCGGCGTGACCCGCGAGCACATCGCCTGGTTGCAGAGCCAGTCGCGGCTCTCGCGGCGGCTGGGGTCGGTCTGCACCGGCAGCTGGGCACTGGCCAAGGCCGGGCTGCTCGACGGCTACGAGACCAGCATTCACTGGGAGTGTCTGGCGGCGATGCAGGAAGCGTTCCCGCGGGTGCCGTTGACTACCCGGCTGTTCTCGATCGACCGCGACCGCTTCACCGCCTCCGGTGGCACCGCGCCGCTCGACATGATGCTCAACCTGATTGGGCATGATCATGGCCGGGAGCTGGCCGCCGGCATCTCCGAGATGTTCATCTACGACCGGGTGCGCAACGAACAGGACCAGCAACGGGTGCCGCTCAAGCACGTGCTGGGCACCACCCAGCCCAAGCTGCTGGAGATCGTCGCGTTGATGGAGGCCAACCTCGAGGAGCCCATCGGCCTCGACGAGCTGGCAAGCTACGTCGACGTCTCGCGGCGTCAGCTCGAACGGCTGTTCCAGAAGTATCTCAACTGCTCGCCGTCGCGCTACTACCTCAAGCTGCGCCTGACCCGGGCGCGTCAGCTGCTCAAGCAGACACCGTTGTCGATCATCGAGGTCGCGTCGGCCTGCGGCTTCGTCTCCACGCCGCATTTCTCCAAGTGCTACCGCGAATACTTCGGCATTCCGCCGCGTGACGAGCGCAACGGCATCGATTCGCGCCAGGGGCGAGACACGCCGGGCGAGCGTGAGCCGCGGGTGAGAATGACCCTGACGGCGCCCCCCGCCGAGCCGATGTCGAGCGCGGTACTGGCGCTGGCCCAGGCGCAGGGCGAGCCGACCTACGCCAGCGTGCCGTTGCGCTAGCGGCGCTACACGACAGCGTGCCGGGCCGGCAATCGCCAGTCCGGTGCGTTGCGTTGGCCGCCATCCGTCGCCGTGGCGTCCTGTGTTGTTATACTCGCCGGGTCTTCGCACGCACGGGAACGCCATCGCATGTCTCACCACTGGCCACGCAGGCTGCTGCGCTATCTGCTGCTGGGCATCGCCGCCTTCGTACTCGCCTCGCTGGGCCTGGTGATGTTCTTTCGCGTGGTGCCGGTGTTCGGCTCGATGGTGATGGTCGAGCGCAAGGTGGAGTCGTGGGTGGGCGGTGAGTCGTTGGACATCCAGCAGGCCTGGATGCCCTGGGGGCGGCTGTCGGATCACGCCAAGCTGGCGGTGATCGCCGCCGAGGACCAGAAGTTTCCCGACCACCACGGCTTCGACTTCGGCCAGTTGCGTCGGGCGATCGCCGCCTGGCAGGCCGGCGACAGCCTGCGCGGGGCGAGCACCATCAGCCAGCAGACCGCCAAGAACCTGTTCCTGTGGACCGGCCGCAACTGGCTGCGCAAGGGCCTGGAAGCCTGGTTCACCGTGCTCATCGAGACGCTGTGGCCCAAGCAGCGCATCCTCGAGGTGTATCTCAACATCGTCGAATGGGACACCGGCGTATTCGGCCTGGAAGCGGCTGCCCGGCATTATTTCGGCGTCTCCGCCGACCAGCTCAGCGTCGTCCAGGCCAGCCGGCTGGCGGCCATCCTGCCCAACCCGCGCGAGCGCAGCGCCTCGCGGCCCTCCTCGGCGACACTCCAGCGCAGCCAGTGGATCCAGCGCCAGATGCGCCAGCTCGGTGGCACGGCCTACCTCGAGCGGCTGTGAATTCAAGCCGGCCATGGCGGTGCTCATACCCCAAGGGTGATCGCGGCATGGCGGGATTGGTATTGGCACCCTCGCGGCGGCGCCGGTAAGGTGAGCAGCAATTTCACTGCCGAGGTACCTTGCGATGACTCCCCTGAAGATCGGCATCGTCGGCGTGGGCAAGATCGCCCGCGACCAGCACCTGCCCGCCCTCGAGGCCAACCCCGACTACCAGCTGGTGGCCATCGCCAGCCGCAATGCGGCGTTGTCCGGGGTCGCCAACTTCCTGTCGCAGGAGGCGATGCTCGAGGCGATGCCCGAACTCGACGCGGTGTCGCTGTGCGCACCGCCCACCGTGCGCTACGCCCAGGCCAGGCAGGCGCTGGCCGCCGGCAAGCACGTGATGCTCGAGAAGCCGCCCGGCGCCACGCTGAGCGAGGTCGAGGACCTGGCCCGCCTGGCCCGCCAGGCCGGGCGCACGCTGTTCGCCACCTGGCATTCGCGGCACGCGCCGGGCGTGTCGCCGGCCCGCGACTGGCTGGCCGGGCGTACCATTCGCGGCGTGGAGATCGAGTGGAAGGAAGACGTGCGCGTCTGGCACCCCGGCCAGGCGTGGATCTTCGAGCCCGGCGGCATGGGCGTGTTCGATCCCGGCATCAATGCGCTGTCGATCGCCACCGCGATCCTGCCGCGGGCGTTCCATCTGCGCGAGGCGATGCTGCAGGTGCCGGAGAACCGCCAGGCGCCGATCGCCGCGCAACTGAGCTTCAGCGACGCTGCCGAGACGCCGATCCTCGCCGACTTCGATTTCCGTCAGACCGGCCCGCAGACCTGGGACATCCACGTCGATACCGATGCCGGCCGACTGACCCTGAGCAAGGGCGGCAGCGAGCTGTACATCGACGGCGAGCGCCAGCCGACGGGCGAAGAGCAGGAGTACCCGGGGCTCTACGCACGCTTCGCCGAGCTCGTCGCTGCCGGCGAGTCGGACGTCGACATCGCGCCGCTGCGGCATGTCGCCGACGCCTTCCTGCTCGGTCGGCGCGAGTCGGTCGAGGCGTTCCACGATGAGTGATCCGGGCCCGGCGCCCGCTCGCCTCAGGTCCTGCGGTGCTGGTGGACGATCAGCTCGCGCAGGGTGCTCATCAGCGCCCCCGCGCCGGGCGACAGGCGCTGCTTGCGCAGACTCACCAGCCCGTAGGGCTGGACGCTCAACGATTCGCTGAACGGCAGCAGCCGAAAGCGCTGCGGGGCGCACAGCAGGTCGGCGACCTGGCGCGAGGTCACGGTCAGGGTGTCGGACTTGGCGACCAGCGCCAGCGACACCAGGATGTCCGGCGTGTCGACGATCTGCCCCGGCGGCAGCACGCCATGCTGCAGCAGCAGGTGGTCGACACGCTGGCGCATCAGTGCGCCGCTGGGTTGCAACGACCAGGGGTAGGCGGCCATGGCGGCCAGGTCGGGCATCGCCACGCCGGCCAGCGGGTGGCCCGCGCGGCAGACGAAGCAGATCTCCTCTTCGCCGATCTCCTCGAACACGAACTGCTCGGCGGGGAAACCCTCGGGGATGCGGGTGATGGCGAAATCGAATTCGCCCTCCATCAGCCGGGGAATCAGCGACTTGCTGACGTCGACATCGACGCTCACCTTGAGCCCCGGCAGTTCGCGATGGACCCGTTCGATGGCACTGGCGAGGATCGTCACCGCCGGTGCCATCACCGTGCCCACCGAGACGACGCCGGCGTTGCCCTCGCGCAGGGCGTTGAGTTCCTCGCCGGCATGATGGAGTTCGGAAAGGATGCTGCGGGCGTGACGGATCACGATCTCGCCGTACCAGTTGGGCGTGACCCCGCGTGAATGGCGCTCGAACAGCGTGACGCCGAGCTGGGACTCGAGATCGCCGAGCAGCTTGGAGGCCGCCGGTTGGCTTATCGCCAGGCTGGCCGCGGCGCGGTGCAGGTTGCGATGCTCCTCCAGGGCCAGGAACAGCTGCAGATGGCGTAACTTTAGTCGTACGCGCAGAAACCAGTCCGGCGCCAATGTTCCCTTGTCATCCTGTTCTTTCATGGCCGATAACTTTTTTGATATCTGTTGTGTGAAGCGCATTATTAGCTGTGCCTTTTCCCGCTGTCTAACCTGCAAGGGCAACGACAACAAGCATCCACGGGAAAGGAGCATCGCATGCCACGGATCATTCATCATCGACAACACGGCCAGTGCCTGTTGCTGAGCGCCTGTCTGGCCGCCGCGCTCCCCGGGTCTGCAATGGCCGATGACACCAGCAACCAGGGCGGTTCTGCGCCGCAAACCGCTTCGCTGGAGGGCGTGGAGAAGTCGTCCTTCGGCAAGATGCCGGACGGCCGCCAGGTGGACGTCTATCGGATCAGCAACGACAACGGCATCGAGATGCGGGTGATCACCTATGGCGGCATCATCGTCTCGCTACGCACGCCCGACGCCCAGGGCAATGTCGATGACATCGTGCTTGGCTTCGATTCGCTGGACGGCTATCTGTCCGATACCTACCAGCAGGTCAATCCCTATTTCGGCGCGCTGATCGGGCGCTACGGCAACCGTATCGCCAACGGCCAATTCAGGCTCAACGACGAGACCCATGAGCTGGCGACCAATGACGGCGACAACCACCTTCATGGCGGAGACAAGGGCTTCAATCAGCGACTCTGGCAGGCCGAGCCGTTCTCCAACGCGCAGGGTGCCGGAGTGATCCTGCGCTACACAAGTGCCGATGGCGAAGAGGGCTATCCCGGACGCCTGAAAACCCGCGTGACCTACACCCTGACCGATGACGACGCCCTCGAGATCGACTACCACGCCACCACCACCGAGGCGACGCCGGTCAATCTCACCCAGCACAGCTATTTCAATCTGAACGGCGAGGGCAACGACAGCATTCTCGACCATCGGTTGCTGATCAATGCCGAGGCTTTCACGCCGATCGACGAGTCGCTGATTCCTACCGGCGAGATTCGTCCGGTGGCCGGTACGCCGCTCGACTTCACCGAACCGACGCCGATCGGTGCGCGCATCGAAGCCGACAACCAGCAGCTCGAGTTCGCCAAGGGCTACGACCACAATTTCGTGCTCAAGCGTGAAGCGCCCCAGAGTGAAGCGCTGGTGCTCGCCGCTCGCGTCTGGGAACCCGACACCGGCCGCGTGCTGGAGGTGGCCACCAACGAGCCGGGCATCCAGTTCTATTCGGGCAATTTCCTGGCCGGCAAACTGACCGGCAAGGGCGGCCAGGCCTACGCTCATCGCAGTGGCTTCGCCCTCGAGACCCAGCACTTCCCCGACTCGCCCAATCACCCCGATTTTCCCTCGACGATTCTGCGGCCGGGCGAGACCTATCAATCGCAGACCGTCTATCGCTTTTCGACCGCCGAATCCCCCGATGAAATGAAATAAGGCGCTCAGGGATAAGCGGAAAAGGCCGCCCGTCGGGTGGCTTTTTTTTCGTTCTGCAGCGCGGGGAAGGACGATGGCCGCGAACGACTTTAGTCGCAATGAGTCTGACATTAGTCGTAGCCATCGAGGCCATTCGATGGTCGTGGGGCGCAACTGACCAAGCCTGTCTATCTTCTGATAACCAAAACGATATCCTCCCGTCGAGCAAAGGGTATTGGTCGCCCGAGCGCGGGCCGACTAATTTCACTGGGTGCTCGCAGGATCGGCCGCCGTGGCGCCCGATCACAACAACAAAACCTGTGCCCTCTGGGCAGGAGAACGCCGAATGTCATTGACTCACACGCTGTCACGTCTCGCGCTGGGCGCCGGCCTGGCGCTGAGCTCGTTCACTCTGGCGCAGGCCGCCGACGACGAGGTCAAGATCGGCTTCATCGTCAAGAAGCCGGAGCAGGCCTGGTTCATCAACGAGCAGCAGGCCGCCACCGATCTCGGCGAGGAAAAGGGCTTCGAGGTGGTGCGGCTGTCCGGCGAGGATGGCCAGCAGGTGCTCAGCGCCATCGACAACCTCAATTCGCAGGGCGCCCAGGGCTTCGTCATCTGCCCGCCCGACGTGCGCCTGGGGCCGGCGATCATGAACCGCGCCGAGCAGTACGGCATGAAGGTGGTCACCGTCGACGACCGCTTCGTGGGCGCCGACGGCGAACCGATGGAGGGCGTGCCGCACCTGGGCATGTCGGGTTACAAGATCGGCCAGCAGGTGGGCAACGCCATCGCCGCGGAGATGGAAAAGCGCGGCTGGGATCCGGAGAACGTCGCCGCGCTGCGCATTACCAACTATGAGCTGCCCACCGCCAAGGAGCGCACCGACGGGGCCACCGACGCGCTGCTCGAATCCGGCTTCGAGGAAGCCAACATCTTCGATGCACCACAGCAGAACACCGATACCAGCAGCGCCTTCGCCGCGGCATCGCCGGTGCTGTCCAAGAACGGCGATTTCGAGCACTGGGTGATCTACGCGCTCAACGAGGAGAGCGTGCTCGGCGGGGTGCGCGCCAGCGAGCAGTACGGGCTGTCCGCCGACCAGGTTATCGGCGTCGGCATCAACGGCTCGGGGGCGGCGTTCGCCGAGTTCTCGCGCGAGAAGCCCACCGGTTTCCACGGCACCGTGGCGGTGAGTTCGACCATGCACGGCAGCCAGAGCGCCGACAATCTCTATACCTGGATCACCGAGGGCGAGAAGCCGCCGGCCAATACCGAAACCACCGGCACGCTGATGACCCGCGACAACTGGGAGCAGGTCCGCGAGGAACTCAACCTGTAGCGGCAGGCCAGGCTCGACCCGAAGGCCGGCTTGCCGGCCCGGGCCTGACGCCGGGGCGCCTGTCGCCCCGGTTCCCTTCGAATAACCACGTCGCCTGCGGGAGTCATGCCATGGCAGACCCTTATCTTCGCGTCGACGGCATTACCGTCGAGTTCCCCGGCGTGCGCGCGCTCGACGACGTCAGCTTCAGCGCCCGGGCCGGTGAGGTCCATGCCCTGATGGGCGAGAACGGCGCCGGCAAGTCGACCCTGCTCAAGGTGCTCAGCGGGGTCAACAAGGTCACCGCCGGGGCGCTGTGGATCAACGGCGAGCGCCACGTCTTCAACAACGCCCGCGAGGCGCTCAACCAGGGCATCGCGATCATCTACCAGGAATTGACGCTGTCGCCCAACCTGTCGGTGGCCGAGAACCTGCTGCTCGGGCAACTGCCCGAGCGTCGCGGCTTCATCGACCGCCGCCAGTTGCGCGAGCGTGCCCTCAAGGTGCTCGAGGACCTCGGCGAGGCGAGCATTCACCCCGCCACCAAGGTCCGCGACCTGTCGATCGGCCAGCAGCAGATGATCGAGATCGGCCGCGCACTGCTGCGCGACACCCGGATCATCGCCTTCGACGAGCCCACCAGCAGCCTTTCCGTGCAGGAGATTCGCCACCTGAAGCGCATCGTCGCCCGGCTGCGCGACGAGGGCCGGGTGGTGCTCTACGTCACCCATCGCATGGAAGAGGTCTTCGAGATGTGCGATGCGCTGACGGTGTTTCGCGACGGTCGTCATATCGCCACCCACGACACGCTGGTCGGCGTCGACCACGACACCCTGGTCAGCGAGATGGTGGGGCGCGAGATCGCCGACGTGTACGGCTACCGTCCGCGCCGGCACGGCGAGACCCTGATGCGTCTCGAGGGTCTCAAGGGGCGCGGTGTGCGCGAGCCGGTCAGCTTCGAGGTCAGGCGCGGCGAGGTACTGGGGCTGTTCGGGCTGGTCGGCGCCGGGCGCAGCGAACTGATGCGGCTGGTCTGCGGTGTCGAAAGGGCCAGCGAGGGGGCGGTGAATTTTGCCGGCGAAACGCGACGCTTCACCAGCCCGCGCGAGGCGATACGCGCCGGCATCGCCATGTGCCCCGAGGATCGCAAGTCGCAGGGCATCTTTCCGGTGGCGAGTGTCGCCGACAATCTCAACATCAGTTGCCGACGCTTCTTCAAGCGCTGGGGGCTGTTCCGCCACGCCCGCCGCGAGACCGACAACGCCAACGATTATATCCACCAGCTGAGCATCAAGACCCCGGGGCCCAGGACCCCGATCAACAACCTGTCGGGCGGCAACCAGCAGAAAGTGATCGTGGCGCGCTGGCTGGCCGAGGAGATCGAGCTGTTCGTGATGGACGAGCCGACCCGCGGCATCGACGTCGGCGCCCGCCGCGACATCTACTCGCTGCTCTACGACCTCGCCGAGCAGGGCAAGAGCGTGGTGGTGATCTCCAGCGACCTGGCCGAGGTGAGCTCGATCTGCGATCGCATCGGCGTGATGCGCGACGGCGCGCTGATCGACATCGTCGATCGCGACGAGGCCACCCCCGAACGTCTGCTGGGTCTGGCATTGCCGGCCTGACAATCCCGCCGAAGCTTTCAGAGAGGAATTACCCATGTCCAGTGAAAAGACCGCTTCCTCCACGGCGGTGCAACCCGGGGGACGGCGCGGCTTGCCCAAGCCGCTGCGCACGCTGCTCGATACCTCCGGGCTGATCGCCATCTTCATCCTGCTGTTCATCGGCCTGTCGGTCCTGGTGCCCGATTTCCTGACCGGGCGCAACATCGTCGGCCTGCTGCTCTCGGTGACGCTGATCGGCACCATCGCCACGACCATGATGATGGTGCTGGCGCTGGGCGAGGTCGATCTGTCGGTGGCCTCGATCGTCGCCTTCGCCGGGGTCGTCGCGGCGGTGATCACCTCGACCTCGGGCAGCGTGGTCATCGGCGTGCTCGGCGGTGTGGCCGCCGGCGGCGCGGTGGGCGCCTTCAACGGTTTCGTGGTGGCGCGCTTCGGCATCAACTCGCTGATCGCCACGCTGGCGGCGATGGAGTTCGTGCGCGGGCTGGCCTACATCACCTCCGGCGGCGACGCGGTGATGATCACCGTGCCGGGGTTCTTCGAACTGGGCAGCGCCTCCTTCCTGGGCCTGACCCTGCCGGTGTGGACGATGATCGCGTGCTTCGTGATCTTCGGTGTGCTGCTCAACCTGACAGCCTTCGGCCGCAACGTGCTGGCCACCGGCGGCAACGCCGAGGCGGCGAGCCTGGCCGGGGTCAACGTGCGCCGGCTCAAGATCACCGTGTTCGCGCTGCAGGGCGTGGTCGCCGGCATCGCCGGGGTGCTGCTCACCTCGCGCATGGGCCTGGGCGATCCCAACACCTCGCTGGGGCTGGAACTCGCGGTGATCTCGGCCTGCGTGCTGGGCGGCGTGTCGCTCTCCGGCGGCGTGGCATCGATCACCGGCGTGCTGGTCGGGGTACTGATCATGGGCTGCGTGCAGAACGCCATGGGCCTGCTCAACGTGCCGACCTTCTATCAGTACCTGGTGCGCGGCGCGATCCTGCTGCTGGCGGTGATGTTCGACCGCTGGAAGCAGACACGTAGAGCGAAAGGGTAGGCGTACTTGGCCACACCTCGTCGCTACCGGCCCCGAGGGCAGGTCTTTGCGAAGGCGCTATGAACCCTTCCCTGGGCGCTACATTCGTCATCCCTGACGAATGACCTTCGCGTTGACCTGTCCGCGGGACCGCGCCGGCTATGTTTTGAATCGCACTTTTAGGGAACTCTTCATGACCGATAAAAGACCGCTGCGCAGCGCCGCCTGGTTCGGCACGGCCGACAAGAACGGCTTCATGTACCGCAGCTGGATGAAGAACCAGGGCATCCCCGATCATGAGTTCCAGGGCAAGCCGATCATCGGCATCTGCAACACCTGGTCGGAGC
>NZ_CAAHFN010000060.1 GCF_900961225.1 Modicisalibacter radicis | reverse complement strand
GGTCGGCGCCCAGCGCCAGCGCGGTACGCAGCTGTTCCTGCGCGGTCTTGGGGCCAACGCTGACGGCGACGATTTCACTGGCCACGCCCTGCTCCTTGAGCCGCACCGCTTCTTCCACGGCGATCTCACAGAACGGGTTCATGGCCATCTTGACGTTGGTCAGGTCGACGTCGGAGTTGTCCGCCTTGACGCGGATCTTGACGTTGTAATCGATGACGCGTTTGACCGCGACGAGTACTTTCATGGCGTCCTCGCTAGATTGGAACCGGCCGGCATTTCGTGTCGACTCATGCAAGCATTTGATAAGGTTAGGACCATCGTCATTCTAGTTTGCCACAGCTTGCAAAGCCGCCCAAGCTGGCATCCGGCGTCCGCACGCGTCACTTGTCGCCCGTCGTTGACCGCATGCCGAAGAATATGACTAGCAGCAAACGAGAGTAGAAGCAAACGACCGTTTTAATTATAGTAGGCGACAATCGCAATATTAACCAAAGACATGCCCGGTAGGCCGAACCTGACAACCGAGCGCCAGCTCGACAGGCATGCCGGGCCGACATCGTGCAGCAACGATGTCGCTTGAGGAGGAGACGAGCCGTGGAACGCGAACACATGGACTTCGACGTGGTCATCGTCGGTGCCGGCCCCAGCGGCCTGTCCGCCGCCTGCCGCCTGATGCAGCAGGCCAACGAGGCCGAGCGCGAACTCAGCGTCTGCGTAGTCGAGAAAGGCTCCGAGGTCGGCGCCCACATCCTTTCCGGGGCAGTCTTCGAGACCCGCGCGCTGGACGAACTGTTCCCCGACTGGTCCGAGCGCGGCGCACCGCTGACGACGCCGGCAACCCACGACGACGTCTACCTGCTCAAGGATGGCGAGTCGGCGCAGAAGCTGCCCAACGCGCTGGTACCCAAGAGCATGCATAACACCGGGGGCAGCTCGCCGAATTACGTGATCAGCGCCGGCAACCTGTGCCGCTGGCTGGGCGAACAGGCCGAGCAACTCGGCGTCGAGATCTTCCCCGGCTTCGCCGCCCAGGAAGTGCTTTATGACGCCGATGGCGGCGTACGCGGCATCATCACCGGCGACATGGGCGTGGCCGCCGACGGCAGCGAGAAGAGCGGCCACATGCCGGGCATGGAGCTGCGCGCCAAGTACACGCTGTTCTCGGAGGGTTCGCGCGGCCATCTCGGCAAGCGCCTGATCGAGCGCTTCGACCTGGCCGCCGGCAAGGATGCGCAACACTACGGCATCGGCCTCAAGGAACTCTGGGACGTGCCCGCCGACAAGCATCGGCCGGGCCTGGTGGTGCATGGTTCGGGCTGGCCGCTGCCCAAGGACACCCAGGGCGGCTTCTTCCTCTATCACGCCGAGAATCAACAGGTCGTGGTGGGCCTGATCGTCGATCTGGCCTATGCCAATCCCTACCTCTCGCCGTTCGATGAATTCCAGCGCATGAAGCATCATCCGCTGATCAAGCAGTACCTGGACGGCGGTTCGCGGGTCGCCTACGGCGCCCGGGCGATTACCAAGGGCGGTCTCAACTGCCTACCCAGGATGGTCTTACCCGGCGGGCTGTTGATCGGCTGCGATGCCGGCACGCTCAACTTCGCCAAGATCAAGGGCCTGCACACGGCGATGAAATCGGGCCTGATCGCCGCCGAGACGGTCTTCGAGGCGATCGCCGACGGCGACGAAGGCGGCCGGGAGCTGAGCCACTTCATGACCCGCTGGGAGCAGAGCTGGGCCTACGCGGAACTCGAGGAAACCGCCAGCTTCGGCCCGGCGATCCACAAGTACGGCACCCTGCTCGGCGGCGCCTACAACTTCGCCGATCAGCTACTCGGCGGCAAATTGCCCAGGGTCCACGACACCACCCCCGACCATGCCCGGCTCAAGACCCGCGATCAGGCCACACCGATCGATTACCCCAAGCCGGACGGCAAGCTGTCCTTCGACAAGCCTTCCTCGGTGTTCCTGTCGAATACCAATCACGAGGAGGACCAGCCCTGCCACCTGAAGCTCGCCGATCCGGAGATCCCGATCCGCGACAACCTGCCGAAGTTCGACGAACCGGCGCAGCGCTACTGCCCGGTGGGCGTCTATGAGGTGGTCGAGGACGAGGCCGGCCAGCCGCGCTTCCAGATCAATTTCCAGAACTGCATCCACTGCAAGACCTGCGACATCAAGGATCCGGCGCAGAACATCACCTGGGTCGCCCCGGAAGGCGGTGGCGGACCCAACTACCCCAACATGTAAAGGAAAAGCCCCGGCCGGTCAGGCACGCTCGCCTGCCAGCCGCTCGAGCGGGGCGCGCGCGGCGATCAGGCGACGCCGCCCCGCCTGCTCGAAACGCACCTCGAGCACCGGACTGCGCGGATCGCCCTCGACGACGACGATCTCGCCCGGACCGAACACCGCATGCCGGACCCGTTCGCCGACGGCGAAGCCCATGCCCTGCACTGACGCGCCATATTCCGCGCCGGGGCTGGCGACCCGCGTGGCCGGTTCGACGCTCAGCGCCCGGTCCGCGCCGATGCGCTGCAGGTAACGCGTCACCAGGCTCGGATCGCCCACCTCGAGAGCGGTTTGCCCAGCGTCTTCTTTCGCCAGCGCGTCGGCGACGCGCTGGCAGTCCCGCCACGCGCTCTCCGCCAGAAAGCGGCTGGGGCGATGCTCGCCGCCGTCGTGAAGCATGAGCAGGCGCTCCTGAGCGCGGGTCATCGCCACGTAGAACAGCCGGCGCTCCTCCTCGAGGCGCTCGTCATCGATGGGGTTGTCGCGGCTGTAATGCGGAAAATCCTCTTCGTTGAGCCCCCATAGCGCCACCAGCGGCCATTCGAGCCCCTTGGCGCCATGTACTGTGGTGATCAACACACCGTCCTCGGCGCCTTCGACCCGGCGATCCAGCAGTTCCAGGAAGGCATCCGGCGCCTGGGTCAGTTCCTCGGCCTGCTCGATCAGGATATCCAGCAGCCGCACGTCCTCCTCGCCCTTCTCGCGCCGCGCCGCCGCCCGCTTGAGAACCTTCTCGGCGTCGAGTCGCTCGACCACCAGTTCAAGCAGCCGCGACGCCGGCATGTTGCCCAGCCGCGGCAATTCGCAGAGCAGCTCCCAGCGCTTCTTCAGATTTCGCCGCTGGATCGGCTTGAGCTCGGTCAGCAGCGGATCGTGACGCTCCGGCCAGCGCTGGCGCTCAGCGAGCTGCACGACCAGCGCCTGCAGGCGCTCGCGGGCGACGAACGGCGTCGGTTGCGAGAACAGCAACAACAGATGTTCGGGATCGTTGAGCAGCCGTGGTTGGCGGGCCAGGCGCAGATAGCCGGCCAAGGCCTGGACCAGCGGCAGCCGGAACACGAAGCGATCGTCCCGCGACAGGCGAAACGGGATGCCGGCACGCAGCAATTGCAACTGCACCGAGACCGACAGCGCCCAGCTGCGCACCAACACACAGCCCTCGGCGAGCGTGCGCCCCTCGCGCTGCCAGTCCTGCAGTGCCTCGACCAACCGCGCGCCGCCCTGGCCCACCGCCAGCGAGGTAGGCGGATTGCCCGGTGCGGCCAGGCACAGTTGATCGGGGCGCCGCCGATTGGCGCGAACGGCGTGGTTGGCGGACAGCGCCAGGGCATGGCCGTGGCGAAACGTGGTCGACAACGGATAATCGGTGGCTTCGCCGAAACTCGCGGTAAAGCGCTCGAGCATATAGTCCGGGCGCGCGCCGCGCCATTCGTAGATGCACTGGTTGGCGTCGCCGACCGCCATCACCGCCGCCCGGTTTCCGGCGAGCAGCGCCAGCAGGCGTTGCTGGGCCAGATTGATGTCCTGATACTCGTCGATGATCACATGATCGAGAAAGCCCTCGACCCGCGCGCGGGACTCGGCATCGCTTTCCAGGCAGCGCAGCGGCCGATACAGCAGGTCGGCGTAGGTCATGCCGCCGTGCTGCTCGAGCAATTCCTCCATCTGGCGAAAGGCTTCGACGAAGTGACCGGTATGCTCGCCCAGTTCGAGGCGTTCCCTGAGCACCTCCGGCGCTTCGAGTTCGGCCTTGACCATCTCGCAGAAATGCCCCAGGGCTTCGATGCGTTCGGGGTCGAGCGCGGCTTCGCGGGTCGAGGGATCGACGCCTTCGAGCGAGCGCATGGCAGCCTGGCGCAGCAGCTTCTCGCGCTGCCAGTCGGCGGCCAGCAACTGGCGTGGCGCGAGCCGCCCCCAGCGCGTCAGCGATTGCGTAAGACGGTGGCCGATGGAATGAAAGGTGCGCACCTCGGGCAACGCCTGGCCGGCGGGCGCCAGGGCCACCAGCTTGGCCGTGAAGTCCTCGCGCGCCGCGCGGTTGAACATCAGCACCAGCATGCGTCGCGCCGGAACGCCCGTGCCCAGCAGGTGCAGCACGCGCGCGACCAGCGTCGTCGTCTTGCCGGCGCCGGCCACCGCGGCGACCCGCGCATGGCCACCGGCGTGCTCGACGACCGCGCGCTGTTCGGCAGTCAGTCTCACGGCATCGCCTCGTCGAGCCAGCCGAGCGACTGCCAGACACCGCCACTGGTCAGTCCCAGGGCGATACCGCCGGACTGGCTACGCTGTTCGGCCCGCGCGATCAGACGATAATAGACGTTGCGGTTCAGGCGCGCGGCGAGCCCGAAGCGGATCGCGACTTCGGGCACCGGCTCGCCACGCGGTGTCTCGCTGAGCACGAGGCGGTGCTCGCCGCCGAGCGCGACCCGGTCGCCGACATTGGTCAGCATGTGCCAGACCGGCGTTGGTGCGTCGGTTTCGCTGCTCGCATCGGCATCGACGACCAGAAACGGCCGGTCCTCGACGCGAATGCGCCACTTCTCGACCGGCGTGACCAGGTAATGATCGCCATCCGCCTCGCGCCGCAGGATCGTCGACAGCAGGCGCACCAGCCGCGGCCGGCGGATCGGCTCGCCGTCGTGCAGCCACACGCCATCGGCACGTATCAGCAGATCCATGTCGCCGCTCAGCGCCGGCTGCCAACGCGCCAGCGGCGGTATCGCCCCCTCGCCATCGATATGATCGAACAGTGCATCCAGCGACATTCAACTACCTCCTTGCCGGGCCGGTTTGCGACGGGTCGGGGCTCTCAGCCATCGGCGCCGATCAGCTGCGCGTCGGTCAGCATCTGACGCACGTCCTCCGGCGCCTGGGGCACCGCGCCGCGAAACAGCCGGTAGAAGTTGGCGGTGGTCTGCATGGCGACTTCGTCGACGCTGATGCCCCGCTCGGCGGCGATGCACTCGGCGACTTCCACCACCCACTGGGGCTCGTTGGGCTTGCCGCGATGGGGCACCGGTGCCAGGTAGGGGCTGTCGGTCTCGATCAGCAGCCGGTCGAGGGGTATACGCCGCGCCAGTTCGCGCACCGCGCTGGCGTTGCGAAACGTCACGATGCCCGACAGCGAGATATAGAAGCCGTGGCGGACCGCCTCGCGGGCCATGTCGAGCTCCTCGGTGAAACAGTGCAATACGCCGCCCACCGCCGGATCGGTGTGACGCCGGATCAGCGCCAGCGTGTCCTCACGCGCCTCGCGGGTGTGCACGACGACCGGCAGCTCGAGCTCCCGGGCGGCGATCAGGTGATTCTCGAAGCGCGCCCGCTGCGCTACTTGGCTGACGCCCTGATAATGATAATCCAGCCCGGTTTCGCCGATCGCGACCGCCGCGTGACGCTCGGCGCAGGCCTTGATCGCGGCGACATCGGGTTCATTGTCGACCTGGTGCAGCGGATGCACGCCCGCGGCGATCGCCACGTCGGCGTGTTCGCGTGCCAGCGCCGCCAGGCCGGGGACGTCGTCGAGCGTCACCGCGATCGCCAGGAACTGGCGGACGCTGCGCCCGCGCGCGGCATCCAGCGCGGCGTTCAAGTCGCCCGCGTGGGCGTCGAGGTCGAGGCGATCGAGATGGCAGTGGGAATCGACGAACATGCAGAATTACTCGAAGCGGATGAAACGGAAATGTCAGCCGGTAGCCAACGTTCAGAGGGTGTAGGTCGGCGTGCCCTTGTCGAGCATCCCCGCCAGATGATTCTCGACGCGATCGCGCACGCGTTGATCGTCGGGGCTGAAATGCACACCGATGCCCGGGACCCGACGCCCGGACACGCCCGGCGGCGAGATCCACACGACCTGGCCGGTGACCGGCAAACGCTCGCTCTCGCCGGGCATGGTCAGCAATAGATAGACCGTCTGGCCCAGCACGTAACGGTCGCGAGTCGGCACGAACATGCCGCCCCGCTCGAGGGTCGGCATGTAGGCCGACAGCAGGGTCGACCTGTCCTTGAAAGTCAGTGAAAGCGCTTTCTGTTCGGCCATCGTCTCGAGCCTCCCGTGGCCCGTTGCATCAGGAACGCAACAGGGCGGACCAACGAACCAGCCAGGCTTCCAGCACCAGCTGCGGATTGGGGTTGCCGCCGGCGATCAGCAGCCGTTGCTGCTCACGGGCATAATCGAGCAGCCGGAACCAGTCACGGACGCGGGCATTCTTGACCGCCTGGCGATACAGCGGCAGCAGGTCGGGGTTGCGAACCTGGGCGGTATCGCCGGACAGACCCAGGCGAATCAGGTCCTCCAACCAGGCGATACCGTACCACAGGATGCGCTCGACGGCCTGGCGATCGAGCCGCGCGGCTTCGGCGATCGGTTCGCCACCGCGTACCAGCGAGTCGAACAGTTCCTGCAGGTCCTGGCGCAATCCGCGCGCCTCGCCGCCCGCCAGCTCGGCGGCCAGCAGTGGCAACCCACCGGCGACACGCATCCAGAAATCGCCATCCTGACCTTCGCCGAGGGTCTCCTCGAGCCACGCCAGGCTCAGGGTGCGCTCGGGAACGCCCAGCGCCCAGTGCTGACAGCGCGAACGAATGGTCGCCAGCATACGCGACGGGATGTCGGCGAGCAGGATGAACAGGGTACGCTCACCAGGCTCCTCGAGGCTCTTGAGCAGCGCGTTGGCGGCGGCCACGTTCATCGCCTCGGCGGGCTGCAGGACGATGACCCGCGCCCCGCCCTGCTGGGCGGTCTGGGCGACGAAGGAATTGACCTCGCGAATCGGGTCGATGCGAATCTGGCGCCGATTGTCGGCCGGTGCGACCCGCAGCAGGTCGGGATGATAACCGGAGGCCAGCATCCGGCAACTGTGGCACTCGCCGCAGGCGACGGCCCCCGGGCGGCGACACAGCGTGCGCGCCACCAGGGCGTCGGCGAGCTGCTGCTTGCCGATACCGTGCGGTCCGGACAGCAGCAGCGCATGCGGCAGGCGGCCATCGTCCTGCATGCCGCACAGGCGCTTCCAGATGGCGGCGTGCCAGGGCAGCGGCGTCAGGTGTTCCATAGCGACCACCTGGCCTGCAGCCGCTGGCGAATCTCGGCCTGCACCGCCTCCAGCGGCCGCGCGGCGTCGATGATCTCGAAACGCCGCGGCGCCGCGGCAGCACGCGCGTGATAAGCCTGGCGCACCGCCTCGAAAAACGTGCCGCGCTCACGCTCGAAACGATCGGGAGCGTTGCCGCGCGCGACCACGCGCTCCCGGGCCGCCGTCACCGGCATGTCGAGCAACAGCGTCAAATCCGGCTGCAGCGCACCCTGCACAAGCGCTTCGAGGCTGCCGATGCGCTGTCGATCGATGCCTCGGCCACCGCCCTGATAGGCGAAGGTGGCATCGGTGAAACGGTCGCAGACCACCCAGGCCCCGCGCTCGAGCGCGGGACGTATCAGCCGGGCGAGATGCTGTGCACGGGCAGCAAAGATCAACAGCAGTTCGGCGTCTTCGTCGAGCGGTTCGAGTTCATCGGGGTCCAGCAACAGCTCGCGGATCGCCTCGCCCCGCGGCGTACCGCCGGGCTCCCGGGTCGCCACGACCTCGAGACCTCGTTCGCGCAGAAACTCGCAGACCAGCGTGGTATTGGTGCTCTTGCCGACCCCCTCGCCGCCTTCGAGGGTGATGAAGCGTCCGCGTGGGTGCATTGGCACTCGCCCTCAGCGATTGAGAATGTAGCGCCGCACGGCGGCGTTGTGTTCGTCGAGCGTCTTCGAGAAATGGTGGCTGCCATCGCCCTTGGCGACGAAATACAGCGTCTCGCCCTCGGCCGGATGCACCGCCGCCTCGAGCGCGGCGCGTCCGGGCATGGCGATCGGCGTCGGCGGCAGCCCCTCGATCAGATAGGTATTGTAGGGCGAGTCGCGACGCAGATCCGCCCGGGTGATGTTGCCGTCGTAGTCCTCGCCCAGCCCGTAGATCACCGTGGGGTCGGTCTGCAGACGCATGCCCTTGGCCAGGCGCCGCGTGAACACCCCGGCGATCTCGCGGCGCTCGCCGTCGATGCCGGTCTCGCGTTCGATCAGGGAGGCCATTATCAGCGCCTGATAGGGTGACTCCAGCGCCAGGTTCTCGTCTCGCTGCGCCCATACCCTGTCCAGGGTGCGCTGCATGCGCCGATAGGCCTGGTCGAGGATCTCCAGGTCGCTGATTCCCTTGTGATAACGATAGGTGTCGGGGAAGAAACGCCCTTCGGGATGCTGGTCGGGGTGGCCCAGCTCGGCCATCACCTCGGCGTCGCTCAGGCCATCGGTGCGATGGGCCAGCTTGGCGGCGGAAGCCAACGCGTCGCGCATCTGCACGAAGGTCCAGCCCTCGGGAATGGTCAGCGTGTAGGTCACGACGTCGTCGCTGCCGAGCAGCCTCATCGCCTCGCGAACGCTCATGCCCGGCTCGAGCCGGAATTCGCCGGCTCGCAGCGCGGGCAGCTCCTGGGGATCGACCCGCTTGAGCAGCCGCAATGACCAGGTTTCGGCAATGACCCCGCGCTCGGCCAGATCGTAGACCACCTGGTTGAAGCCGGCCCCGCGAGGGACTTCGTAGACCACCGGCGCATCGATCGACAGCGGGCGGTCGAGCCGGGTCTGCCAATAGCGAAAGCCGGCGAATCCGGCCACCACCAGCACGACGGCCAGAACCAGGATGATTTTCAGCAAGCGCATAGAGAATCCTTAGTCGGCAAGCGGACGCTGCCCGGCGATCGGGCCGTCAGAAACGGGCGGGATAGCCGAGCAGCGCGTGGGCTTCCTGCTGCATGGCGCGAAATTCGTTGGTGATGGCCCACCGGCCGAGGGGTTCGCCCGATGCGCTTTGCAGCGCGACAACCGGCCAGAGGCCCTGCACCGAATTGCCCAGGCAGAACGCTTCGACCGTCGCCAGCGCCGCCGGCTCGAGCTCGACCTCGTCGATGGCGAACCGATCCAGCAGCGCGGCACGCAGCGTGCCGGCCACGCCGCAACGCTCGAGGCGCGGCGTCTGCCAACAGCCGTCGCGGCGCCAGAAGACATTCATGCTGGTGGCCTCGACCAACCTTCCGCCCACGCTCGTGAGCAGGCCTTCGGCGATGTCGGGGGATGTCCACTCGCGCCTTGCCAGCACGTTCTCGAGCCGGTTGAGGTGCTTGATGCCCGCCAGAGCCGGCTGTTCGGCAAGCCGCAGTCGACAGTGGCGAACCGTCACGCCGCGCTGCCAGCGCTCGAGACGCGGCTCGAACCTCGACAGATGCCAACGCAGACGCGGTTCGGACTCGACCGGCGGTTGATAGCCACGCCCGCCGCTGCCCCGGGTAAGGATCACCTTGAGCACCGCAAGTCCCGCCCCGGCTTCGGCGGGCAATGCCGCCAGCGTCCGCGTGTCGGGGACGGCCATGCCGAGCGCCTGACAACCGCGTTGCAGCCTTGCCAGGTGGTAGTCCCACAACAGCGGCCGGCCGTCACGCACCAGCACGGTCTCGAAGAGCCCGTCACCATAGGCCAGGCCGCGGTCGTCGAGCGGCACCCCGGCATCATGAGGGCCTGCGTCAGACACGCGAGAAGATCAGCGATCCGTTGGTCCCGCCGAAACCGAACGAGTTCGACAGGGTGTTCTTGAGGGTCATGTCACGCGCGGTATGCGGCACGTAGTCGAGAACGCAGCCTTCCTGGGGGTTGTCGAGGTTGATGGTCGGCGGCGCCACCTGGTCACGCAGCGCGAGGATGCTGAATACCGCCTCGACGGCGCCTGCCGCCCCGAGCAGATGACCGATCATCGATTTCGTCGAACTGACCGCGACCCTGGCGGCCGCATCGCCCATGACGCGCTCGACGGCGCGACTCTCGGCCAGGTCGCCGGTCGCCGTGGAGGTGCCGTGGGCGTTGATGTAATCGATCTGCGCGGGATCCATCTGGGCATCGCGAATCGCGTTGGCCATCGCCTGCGCCGCGCCGCGCCCATCCTCCGGTGGAGCCGTCATGTGATGGGCATCGTCGCTCATCCCGAACCCCTTGAGCTCGGCGTAGATGGTCGCGCCACGCTGCTTGGCCCGTTCATACTCCTCGAGCACCACGACCCCCGCCCCATCGGAGAGCACGAAGCCGTCGCGGTCGCGATCCCAGGGCCGACTGGCCGCGGCGGGGTCGTCGTTGCGCGTGGACAGCGCCCTGGCTGCGGAAAAACCGCCCAGGCCCAACGGCGTGGTCGCCATCTCGGCGCCACCACAGACCATCACGTCGGCATCGCCATAGGCGATCGTGCGCGCGCCATAGCCGATGTTGTGGGTGCCCGTGGTGCAAGCCGTGGTGATGGCGATGTTGGGGCCCTGGAAACCGAACTTGATGGCCAGGTTGCCGGCGATCATGTTGATGATCGAGCCCGGCACGAAGAATGGCGAGATGCGCCGCGCGCCGCCCTTGCGCAGGGTGTCGTGGTTATGCTCGATCATCGGCAGGCCCCCGATGCCGGAGCCTATCGCCACGCCGATGCGATGAGCATTGTCGTCATGGCATTCGATCCCCGCATCGGTGACCGCCTGGGAGGCTGCGGCGATGCCGTACTGGATGAACAGGTCCATCTTGCGCGCTTCCTTGGGGTTCAGGTAAGGACTGATGTCGAAGTCCTTGATAGACCCACCGAAGCGCGTATTGAAGCCGCTGGTATCGAAATGCCCGATCGAGGCTATGCCGCTCTTGCCTGCCAGGATATTGTCCCAGCTCTCCTTGACGGTGTTACCGACCGGCGTCACCAGACCCAGCCCGGTCACCACGACCCTTCTACGAGGCATCAGCTCTCCTCCAGATGTCCATAATGGGCACGCCTGCGTTTACCTGCCAGCGCTGCGCGCAAGTATACCCGAAGGCCATCGGCTATGCTGCCCATAAACGCGAAAGCCGCTCTGTTTCCAGAACGGCTTCCTCACGCGCAGGCGGTCGAAACCGCGCGTCACTTTCTCATACTGACTCTTTCATGCCGACTTGCTCATGCCACTTGCTTACTGATGAGCAACGACGTAATCGATCGCTTCCTGCACCGTGGTGATCTTCTCGGCCTCTTCGTCGGGAATTTCGGTGTCAAATTCCTCTTCGAGCGCCATCACCAGTTCGACGGTATCCAGCGAGTCCGCACCGAGGTCCTCGGTGAAGGAGGACGAGTTCTGGATGTCCTCTTCCTTGACGTTCAGGCGCTCGGCCACAACCTTCTTCACGCGCTCTTCGATGGTGCTCATTATGTCGTTACTCCTAGTGGTACATATCCGCCAGCTGGAAAACTGCCGGGTAGTTTATAGACGGCCCCCAATCGACGCAACCAAGGCATCGACAGCGACCTCAACGCATGTTCATGCCGCCATTGACCTGCAACGTCTCGCCGGTAATGTAGCCGGCGGCATCGCTGGTCAGAAAGCCCACCGCGGCCGCGATCTCCTCTGGCTGGCCCAGGCGGGACAGCGGAATCTGCTCGAGCAGCGCCTGATGCTGCGACTCGGGCAGCGACTCTGTCATGTCGGTGGCGATGAACCCTGGCGCCACGGCATTGACGGTGATCGCGCGCGAGGCGACTTCGCGGGCCAATGCTCGGGAAAACCCCTCCATGCCCGCCTTGGCGGCAGCATAGTTGGTCTGCCCCAGATTGCCCATGGTCGCCACCACGGAACTGATGCTGACAATGCGCCCGAAACGCGCCTTGGTCATGCCGCGGATACACGCCTTGCTGACACGGTAGACCGACTTGAGATTGGTATCGAGCACCGAGTCCCATTCGTCTTCCTTCATCCGCATCAACAGATTGTCACGGGTGATGCCGGCGTTGTTGACCAGGATCGTCGGCGCACCGAACTCGTCGCCGATCGCCTTGATCAAGGCGTCGACACTCGCCTGATCGGTGACGTCGAGACACCTTCCGGCGCCTTCGATCCCCTGTTCGCGGAGATCCGCATCGATGCGCTCGGCACCGGCATCGCTGGTGGCCGTTCCGACCACGATCCGCCCCTGACGCCCCAGTTCATGCGCGATGGCCCGGCCGATGCCGCGGCTGGCGCCGGTGACCAGGGCGATTCTGCGTTCGCTCGTCATAGTCGTTCCTGAATCAGTCATTGACTTGCTGGCCAGCCCTGTCGCGAGCCAGCTCGAGGGCCGCGCTCAGGCTATCGGGATCGTTGACCGCCAGCCCCTTGGCCCCCTTGGCGACGCGCTTGTTGAGCCCCGTCAGTACCTTGCCCGGGCCGCACTCGACGATAACCTCGGCACCCAGACCGGTCATTGCCTCGACACAAGCGGTCCAGCGCACCGGCTGGTACAGCTGTTCGATCAGTCGCGTGCGCAGGGTCTCGACATCGGCGTGGGCGTGGGCATCGACGTTCTGAATCACCGTGTAGCGCGGCGTCTTCAGCTCGATGTCCTTCATCGCCTCGGCGAGTCGCTCCGCGGCCGGCCTCATCAGCGCGCAATGCGAGGGCACCGAAACCGGCAGCGGCAAGGCACGCTTGGCGCCGGCCTCCTGACACAGCGCCACTGCCCGATCGACCGCCGCCTTGTTGCCGGCAATCACCACCTGCCCCGGCGCATTGTAGTTGACCGCCGACACCACGGCGCCCTGAGCGGCATCGGCGCAGGCCTGCTCGACCGCGGCATCGTCAAGGCCCAGGACCGCCGCCATCGCCCCCTCACCGGCCGGCACGGCCTGCTGCATCGCCTCGCCGCGAAGGCGCACCAGGCGCACGCCTTCGGCAAAGCTCAGCGCGCCGCCACAGACCAGGGCGCTGTATTCGCCCAGGCTATGCCCTGACATGACCAGCGGGCGCGGACCTTCCAGCTCCTGCCAGACTCGCCAGATCGCCACGCTCGAGGTGAGCAGCGCCGGCTGTGTGCAGGCCGTGGCATTGAGCGCTTCTTCGGGCCCCTCCTGCACCACGTGCCAGAGATCGTACCCCAAGGCCTCCGAGGCTTCTTCGAAGGTCGTTCTTACCACGCTGTAACGTTCGGCCAGCTCTCTCAGCATGCCCAGATGCTGGGAGCCCTGCCCCGGAAACACGAGGGCCAGGGATTGAGTCATGGCATTCACCTTTGAGGGTTGTATTCGTCGGGTATCGAACGGGTTGCCAACCCGCTATCCCCTGGACCGCACGCGGCCGACGGGATAGCGGACTGCTGCAGTTCATGAGCCAGTTGCGCGGGCAGATTGATACGCACCTCCTGCGCGGCTCGCGATACGGCAAAGGCAAAGCCCTGAGCATTGGCGCGGCCGTGACTCTTGATCACGATCCCCGACAAGCCCAACAGACTGGCCCCATTGTAGCGCACCGGATCGAGTTGGCGTCTGACCCGCAGCAAGGCCGGCCGGGCCAGAAGCGACACCAGACGACTTCCCCAATGGGCCGCAAACGTATCCTGGAAGCGATCGACGAGCATGCGCGCCAGCCCCTCGCTGGCCTTGAGCACGATATTGCCGACGAATCCGTCGCAGACCACGACGTCGGCGGCGCCCGTGAACAAGGCATCGCCCTCGACGAAACCGATGTAATTGAGCGTGGGCATGGCCCGCAGGACGGCATCCGCCTCGCGCACGCTGTCCGGGCCCTTGGTCGCCTCGACGCCGACATTGAGCAGCGCCACGCGCGGGCGCTCTATGGCGTCGACATGACGCGCCATGACATCACCCATGCGCGCAAAATCGACGAGCCGGCGTGCCGGCGCCTCGACGTTGGCACCCATGTCGACGACGTAGCAGCGACCCCCCTTGCCACTCGGGATCGCCGTGCTGATCGCCGGCCTGGGGATATCGGCCACCATGCCCAGCGCGCGACGCGCCAGTGCCATCAACGCCCCGGTATTGCCGGCGCTGACGCCCGCCTCGGCACGCCCCGAGGCGACCGCCTCGAGCATCATCGCCAAGCTGGAATCGGCGCCGCGACGCAGGGCCTGCGCTATCGGCGTCGACTGAGAGATCACCCCCGGCGCATGGCATAGTGTCAAGCGCCCGCCCAGCCCCTGCAGACGGCGCGGCAGGCGCTCGATCACCGCCTCGAGCTCGTCCCGGACCCCGTAGAGGTCGACACTGAGCCCGGGATCGTCACGCAGCGCTTCGACCGTTCCCAGAACGACAGCGCGGGGACCCAGATCCCCGCCCATTGCATCGATGGCGATACGCACGGCTACGCGAATGTCGCCGGGATGCGCTTCGTCTTAAACTTCGACGATCTTGCGGCCGCGGTAGAAACCGTCGGGCGCGATGTGGTGACGACGGTGGGTCGTTCCGGTTTCCTTGTCCTGAGCCAGGGTCGGTGCGGACAGGGCGTCGTGGCTGCGGCGCATGCCGCGCTTGGAACGAGTCTTGCGGTTCTTTTGAACTGCCATGGGGTAATACTCCAGAGCGTATCGAGGTTGATTCAGTGTTTGTCCTTCAACGTGCGCAGCACGTCGAAGGGGCTCGCGGGCGCCGATTGCGAAACTTCGGCGGCGTCACCGCTGACCAGCTGGTCCCGCGAGACGGCGCAGTGCGCCTCGTCGTGGTAGACCACCTGCGGCAGACTGAGGATGATTTCGTCCTCGAGTACGGGCAGCAAGTTGAGCTGTTCGTCTTCCACCAGCACCGGCTCGTAATCGCCGGGCAGCTTTGCCGCCAGCGAATCGCTGGTGACCATGCCCAGCAGCCAGTGGCTGTCGATGGCGACCGGCATCGGCTCGAGGCAGCGGCGGCAGGCGAGCTGCACGCCGGCTTCGAGCCAGCCTTCGATGTAGCGCCGGCCCTGGGCGTCGAGGCCGAACTGCAGGGTCACTTCGCAGTCGCCCTGCTGAGCCCCCGCCTCCTCGGCGAGGCGCGGCATCGCTGCCAGCGACACCAGCCCCTCGAGGCGTTGTCCGCTGGCGGCCAGCCGATAGGGTTCGACCTGCGTGGGAAGTCTAGTGGTCATCATAGGCGCGCAATAATAGGGATTCCCCCGGTGGCTGTCAAAGCGCGCATCGCGCTTGTGTACAGCATGCCGTACGACGCGGCAGACTAGCGACTCGAGCCCGTCACGACAAGGAGTTGCCATGACCCGCCTGGTTCTCGCTTCCGGTTCGCGCTGGCGGCGCCAGCTGCTCGACCGGCTCGGCCTCGCCTATACCTGGGAGAGCCCCGACATCGACGAGCGGCGCCAACCCGGCGAAAGCGCCGAGGCGCTCGTCCACCGGCTGGCGCTGGGCAAGGCCGAACGCGTCGCCGAGCGTCACCCCGACCACCTGATCATCGGCTGCGATCAGGTGGCGCTATTTGCAGGCGATATCCTCGGCAAGCCCGGCGACGCGGCCACCGCGCGCACCAACCTGGCTCGCTTCTCCGGCAATCGAGTAGGCTTTCTCGTCGGGCTGGCACTGCTCGATACGCGCCAGGCGAAGCACTGGGTCTGCCACGAACGTTACGACGTCGTCTTCCGCTCGCTCAGCGAGACCGAGATCGCCCACTACGTCGCACGCGAGCAGCCTCTCGACAGCGCCGGCAGCTTCCGCATGGAAGGGCTGGGCATCACGCTGTTCGAACGCCTCGAGGGCGACGACCCCAACACTCTGGTCGGCCTGCCGCTGATTCGCCTGTGCGCGCTGCTGCGCGAAGCGGGCCTCGACCCGCTCGGCGAGCCGTGAGCCGCCAAGAGCCCACGGAACCGACCGACGACGCTCTTCTATTGCGCCGCCATCGCAAGCCGGGTCGCTGATGATATTGGCGAAACCCGGCTCCTGGCGACGCCTCCTAAGGGGCCAGCTGATAGCGAACTGGCGAGGCGGCGCCGGACAGCCCCAGCCACTGCGCGGCGACACGCCCGAACTGGCGCGACAGGCGCTCGAAAGGATCCAGCCCGGGCGTATAGTCCTCCACCCGCACGTCGCCGAAGCGCTCGCGGGATAGATCATCGACGCTCATCAGGCCATCGATCAGCCCCAGCCGCTCGGCCTGTTCGCCGGTCCAGATCAACCCGGAGAACAACCGCGGGTCGTCGGCCAGGCGCTCGCCGCGACCGGCTTCGACGTCGTCGATGAACTGCTGATGGGTGGTCTCGAGCACCTGTTGCCAGAAGCGCCGCTGGTCGGGCTCTATACGAGTGAAGGGATCGAGGAAGGCCTTGTTCTCGCCGGCGGTGAACACCCGCCGCTCGACGCCAAGCCTGTCGATCGCCTCCTGCAGGCCGAAGCCGGCGTGGATCACGCCGATCGAACCGACCAGGCTGGCCGGCGCGGCGTAGATGTCACTGGCGGCGGCGGCGATGTAATAGGCGCCGCTCGCGCCGATGTCCTCGATCACCGCGTAGATCGGCTTGGCGCCCTGCTGCTGCAACCGACGCAGCTCGGCGTAGATGCGCTGCGACTGCACCGGACTGCCCCCGGGACTGTTGATCTCCAGCACCACCGCACTGACGGCGGGGTCCTCCCAGGCCCGGCGCACGCCCTCGAGGACACGCTCGGCGCTCGCCTCGCCGTGGGCATCGATGACGCCCTCGACGCGCACCACGCCCAGGTGCGGCCCGGCCGGGGCCGGCTTGTCGGCGGCGAAGAACAGTCCATAGACCGTCAGCGACAACGAGGCCAGGATCAGCGCCGCAAAAAAGAAGCGGAAGAACAGCTTCCAGCGCCGCGATCGGCGCTGCTCGACGAGCACGCCGGTCATCCAGCGATCCATCATTTCCAGCTGCTGCAGGCGCTGGCGCTCGCGCAAGGCCTCGGCGTCCTCGCCCTCTCCCGCTCCCTGCGGCCGCTCGTTCGCCCGGTGTCGCTGGCCCGGCGGAATCTCGGGGCCCTGGGTCCATTCGTCGTAGCGCTCGTCGTCGCTCATCTCACGCTCCCGTTTCCATCCATTGCACACGAACCGACCGACGGGGCGCCCGCATACAGCCAATCGATGACCTCGGCGAAACACGTCGCCGTATGAACCGGCTCACAAGCCGCCAGGCGCTCACGGGCATGCACGCCGTAGGTCACGGCCAGACCATCGATGCCCAGCGCACGCGCCATCTGCATGTCGTATTCCGTATCGCCGACCATTAGCGCCGCGCCTGGCGCGACCCCGAGCTCACCGAGCAGCTCTTCGAGCATCCGCGGGTCGGGCTTGGAACGCGTCTCGTCGGCGGTGCGGGTGGCGTGGAACCAATCGCGACTGCCCGTCGACGCCAATGCCCGCTCGAGCCCGCGCCGGCTCTTGCCGGTCGCCACGGCCAGCCGCGGCCCCTCGGCACCGCGCAGGCGGGCGATCCCCGCCTCGACATCCGGGAAGAACGCCGTGGGCACCTGGTCGGCGCTGACGAAGTGCTCCGAGTAACGCCGCCGCAGCGCTTCGGCCTGGTCCGCCGACATTCCCGGACACAATCGAGCGATCGCTTCCGGCAGCCCCAGGCCGATGATGTCGCGAACACTGTCGCGACTCAACGGCGACCACCCCACGTCACGCGCGGCAGCCTGCATGCAGGCGACGATGCGTGCCTCGGAATCCACCAGCGTGCCGTCCCAATCGAAAATCACCAGCTGATAGCGCAAGCCATGCCTCCCCCACTTTCGTTGCCGGTTGCCGGTCACCGGTCGTCGACCTGGGCGCGCGCCCGTGCGAGCACGCTTTCGAGATCGTCGCCCAGCGGCGCGCGGATACGCACCGGCCGGCCGCTATTGGGCTCGGGGAACTCCAGCGAGGCGGCGTGAAGAAACAGCCTCTCGAGCCCCAGACGGGTCGCCAACTGATGGCTCTGGCGACTGCCGTACTTGTCGTCGCCGAGCAGCGGGTAACCGGCGTGCGCGGCGTGCACGCGAATCTGGTGGGTGCGCCCGGTCACCGGCTCGGCCTCGACCAGCGTCACGCCCGGCAGGGCCTCACGCACCGCGAAACGCGTGCGCGCCACCTTGCCGTCGGGGTCGACCCGCACCCGCCGCTCGCCGTTGCCGGCGTCGAAACGGTCGAGTCGGGCACTGACGAAATCGCGCCTGACCGGCCAGCGCCCCTGGACCAGCGCCAGATAACGCTTGTCCATCTTGTGCTGCTTGAGCGCCGCATTGAGCGTGAGCAACGCCGGACGCGACTTGGCCAACAGCAGGCAGCCGGAGGTGTCGCGATCGAGACGATGCACCAGTTCGAGAAACTCAAGATCGTCGCGCACCTGGCGCAGCGCCTCGATCAAGCCGATCTTGACCCCGCTGCCGCCGTGAACGGGCAGCCCCGAGGGCTTGTTGATCACCAGCCAGTCCGGCCCCTCGACGAGCACGCTGCCGGCCAGCAGGTTGCGCAGGTTGTCGCTGACCTCGCGCACGGCCTCCTCGGGCGCCATGCGCAACGGCGGAATACGCACCAGGTCGCCCTCCGCCAGGCGGTAGTCGGCCTTGATGCGCTTCTTGTTGACCCGCACCTCGCCCTTGCGAACGATACGGTAGACCAGGGTGCGCGGGACCCCCTTGAGGCGCGTATGCAGGAAATTGTCGATGCGCTGCCCCGCGTGGGCCGCGGTTATCTCGACCCATTGAATGTCACGCCCTTCGGCCATTCGGCCCCCTCATGTCATCGCCCATCGTGGCCGGCCGGCAGTCATGCGGCCCGCCGCAAAAGCCGCCATTCTAACCCAACGACGCCGGCTCGGGGTCAATTGCTGCCCTGTCGCTTTACTGTTATATTCCAGAATCGCTCGAACAGGCTGACAGGCCTGTTTTCAGCGCCTGCACGACCCACACGCAGGCCGGAGCGGCAAACACGGCGACCAAGGCCACGCCTTCCGCCAAAGCAGTGAAAGCGAAAAGACGACGCCACGCCCGAGCCCGGGTCGATCCCACCAAGATAGGGACGGCCGCGCGCCACGGGGATTACCAACACCGTGCCGGAGGCCGGCGTCGGCGAATCGAACAATGCCAGGTGTCTGGCGGTTGTCCGCAGGGCCGGAAGGGAAGCATCAACGACCCACCGAGACATGTCCTGTCGCCGCCGCGTACTCAACATGATCTTGCAGCGACGATTCATCATCGCTGACGACGCATACTCGACATGCGCTGAGCACAGCACGAGCAAGAAGCGGTTCGCCGTCGCCGACGCACAAGGAATCGCTGGCTAGATAGACGTGTGGCAGGCCGTGCGCCGCGTACCACGCCGAGGCAGGGAGCCAACCCCCTCCCGGCGCGCGTCGCGGCCGAACCGCACCGACATTGCAGCAGCGTTGTCCCCAGGCCCGCCTACCGGTGCGAGCCAACTAGCGAGACAACATGAAACGGATGCTCATCAATGCGACCCAGCCCGAAGAGCTGCGCGTCGCGCTTGTCGATGGACAACGCCTGTACGACCTGGATATCGAATCCGGCGCCAGAGAACAGAAGAAAGCCAACATCTATCGCGGCAAGATCACCCGCGTCGAGCCCTCCCTCGAAGCCGCCTTCGTCGATTTCGGCGCCGAGCGTCACGGTTTCCTGCCGCTCAAGGAAATTTCCCGCGAGTATTTCAGCAAGGATCCATCCGGTCGCCCCAATATCAAGGAGGTGATCAAGGAGGGTCAGGAAGTCATCGTCCAGGTCGACAAGGAGGAGCGCGGCAACAAGGGCGCCGCCCTGACCACCTTCATCAGCCTGGCCGGGCGATTCCTGGTGCTGATGCCCAACAACCCGCGTGCCGGCGGCATCTCGCGGCGCATCGAGGGGGAGGAGCGCGCCCAGCTCAAGGACGCCATGGCGGACCTCACGCTCCCCGACAAGATGGGCGTGATCGTTCGCACCGCGGGCATCGGCCGCAGTGCCGAAGAGCTGCAATGGGACCTCGATTATCTCGTGCAGGTCTGGGAAGCGATCACCGAGGAAGCCGTCAAGCGCAGCGCGCCCTTTCTGATCTACCGGGAATCCAACGTCATCATCCGCGCCATGCGCGACTACCTGCGCCAGGATATCGGCGAGGTGCTGATCGACAGCCCCGAGATCCATCAGGAGGCACTGGGTTTCATCCGCCAGGTGATGCCCTCCTACCAGCAGAAGATCAAGCTCTACGCCGATGACGTGCCCCTGTTCTCGCGCTTCCAGATCGAGAGCCAGATCGAGACCGCCTATCAGCGCGAGGTCAAGCTGCCATCGGGCGGCTCGGTGGTCATCGACCATACCGAGGCGCTGGTGTCCATCGACATCAATTCGGCACGCGCCACCCGTGGCAGCGATATCGAAGAAACCGCGCTGCAGACCAATTCCGAGGCCGCCGACGAGATCGCCCGCCAATTGCGCCTGCGCGACATCGGCGGCCTGGTGGTCATCGACTTCATCGACATGGGGCCTGCGCGCAACCAGCGCGAAGTCGAAAACCGCATGCGCGACGCCCTCAAGCTCGACCGTGCGCGGGTGCAGATCGGCCGCATTTCGCGCTTCGGCCTGATGGAGATGTCGCGTCAGCGCCTGCGCCCCTCGCTGGGCGAGACCAGCGGCGTGGTCTGCCCGCGCTGCGACGGTCAGGGCACCATCCGCGACGTGCGCTCGATGTCGCTGTCGATCATGCGCCTGATCGAAGAGGAGGCGATGAAGGAGCGCAGCGCGCAGATTCGCGCCATCCTGCCGGTACCGGTCGCCACCTACCTGCTCAACGAAAAGCGCAGCACCCTCGCCGACATCGAGAAGCGTCAGGAGGTCAAGGTGGTGCTGCTGCCCAGCCCCGACATGGACACGCCGCACTACGATGTCCAGCGTCTGCGCGACGACCATCTCGAGGACGGCGACGAGGCCAAGTCGAGTTTCGAGCTCTCCACCGAGACCGAGGTCGGCAAGGAGCCCGACCTGTCGCTCGCTCAGCCCGTCCAGCGTACCGAGGCGGCCGTCAAGTCCGTGGCCCATACCGCCCCGGCGCCCTCCTCGCTGCAGCAGCCGCAGGAAAATGCCGACCCAGCGACGCCGGCACCGACGCCGACGCCGACCAGGACACCCGTCGAGGCGGCTCCCACCGGACTCGTGTCACGCTTTTTCAAGGGCCTCGGCAAGCTGATCGGCACGCCCGAGGAAGACACCGCCACCGTTCGCGGCCAGGCCCGGCCCGAGCCCCGCAGCGATGCCCGCGGCGAAAAGAGCGCCGCTCAACAGCGCGGCGCGGCGGATAGCGACGACAGCGATTCGAGCAACCAGCGTCGCGGCAACGGCAATCGCCGGCGCCGCTCGGAAGGCGGCGATAATCGCAACGACACACGCGGCGACAAGAGCGGCGCGCGCGCGGCGGCGACGGACAACGGCAACGAGCGCAGCGCTAGTGACGCCAGAAGCGGCAACCGCAAGCCGGCGGCACGCCAGGAACGCACCAGCGGCGACGACGCCGGCTCCCGGCGCGGTGACAAGCCCGACGGCAGGCGCAGGAACGAGACCAAGGGCGACAACCGTACCCGCGGCGACAAGCCGAGTGATGCCAAGAGCCGCGACAATGCCAAGGCCGGCGAGGACAGCGGCAAGCGCGGCAGCGCCACCAAGCCGGGGCAGAACGACAAGCCGAACGATGCCGGCAAATCCGCCGATGGCGACCAGCGCGGCAGTGACGCCGCCCGCCGCGAGGATGCGGCAGAGAAAGCCGCGGCTGATGACAAGCCCAAGCGCACCCGCAACAACCCGCGCCAGCGCAGCCGCAAGCACGCCCTGAATCCGGCCGCGGTCGCCGAACAGGAACGCCTGCAGGCCGAGGCTCAAGCGCAGGCAGCCTCGCCCGGCAGCGCCGATGACCAGGGCGCCGCGCCGGCAGCTCAGGCCGGCGACGCGACCCCGACGCCACAGGCAACGGCTGCAAGCAGCGAGGGTGCCGAGGGAGCCAGCAACCCCGAGGTGACCGAGCAACCGGCAGCGGCCGGCGATCCGCAAGCCTCCCGGTCTGCACAAGGCGAGCAAGCCAGCGCCGAGCGAGCGACGTCCGAGGGCGCCGAGGCGTCCACCCCTCCGGTGCGGGAAGATGACGCCAAGGAGGACGAGGCCAAGGGTGGCGAACCCAAGCGTGCGAAATCCGGACGCGCCCGGCGCTCGACAAAGCCCGGGACAACCGGGTCGAACCATCAAGGCGACGGCGAACCGGCTACCGACGGCTCACCCGCCACCCTCGACACGACGCCGCTCCCCGCCGATACAGGGGAAACGGCCGGGCAAGCCGGAGAGGACCCGCAGAGCGAGCCGTCCGAGGCAGCAATCCGGACCGACACGGCGCAAGCCCAGGCGGATTCCGACGAGTCCCCCGTGCGCCCTGCCTCCTCGGTCGAGGCGACGCGCGACGACCCGCGACAGGCCGTGACCGATGCGGAGAGCACGTCGGAGGGCGACGTCTCGGCCGATGACGCCTTGCACGCGCCGGCGACGCAAGCCGACGGACAGCCGGCCACCGCCGAGTCCGGCACCGACGAGGACGAAGCCCGCCGCGGCGTCGCCCCGGCGACTGACGTTGCGTCCGCACCGGCCGGCGGCGAAGAGGCCGCGCCGTCCCCTGCCGGTCGGGATGAAGCGATGGATTCCGACGCCACGCAGTCGACGGCTGACGACGGGGACACTCGCCAGGCCCCCGCGCAAACGATGCCGACCGAGACCAGCGCCGCCGATCAGGGCCCGAGCGACGAGGCCGAAGCCGAAGCCGAAGCCGAAGCCGGAGAGCATGCCGCGCGCCGCCGTCAGCGTCGTCGCGCGCACAACGATCCGCGGGTGAAGCGTCGCAAGGAGAGCGGCCAGACCGAAGACAGCCACTGACCCGCGGATGGCGTCGTCAGGCGCCGAAGCCGCAAAAAAGCCCGCGACCTGAATGGTCGCGGGCTTTTTCGTGGCGCCTCCGGCAGCCAGGGGCGATATCAAGCCATCACGTCAGGACCCGACGATCGACGAAGGTAGTCAGCGCCCGGATCAGATAGTCGATATCGTGACTGCCGGCGGTTTCGCGGATCGAATGCATGGCCCATTGCGACACCCCCACGTCGAGGGTCGGCACCCCCAGTTCGGTCGCGGTGAGCGGTCCGATCGTGCTGCCGCAGGCCATATCGGCGCGCGACACGAAGGTCTGCACCGGCACGCCCGCCTCGCGACACAGCTCGCGGAACAAGGCCGCCGTTTCGCTGGTCGTGGCATAGCGCTGGTTGGCATTGACCTTGATGACCGGCCCACCGTTGATCCTCGGTCCGTGTCCCGCATCGTGCTTGTCGGGGAAGTTGGGGTGCAACGCATGGGCGTTATCGCAGGAAATCAACCGCGAGGCCTGGATCAGTCGCGCGAAGCCCTCCTCGCCGGCCTCGCCACAGTGCGCATTGACCCGGCGCAACACGTCGCCGAGGAACGGTCCCTGGGCGCCGCTGGCGCTGGCGCTGCCGACTTCTTCGTGGTCGTTGGCCACCAGCAGCGCCCCCTGGGAGCCATCAGCGTTGATCAGCGCCTCGACGCCGCAGAAGCATGACAGCAGGTTGTCGAGCCGCGCGCTGGCGATCAGCTCGCCGTTGATGCCCACGCAGCTGGCGCCCTGCATGTCGTAGAGACACAGTTCGAATGCCAGCACCTCGACATCCTCGAGATCATGCTGTTCATAGAGCCAGCGATTGAGCAGACTCTCGAAGCCGGTTTCGGTCCCCCCCTGCCACAACACCGGTGCCATCTGGGTCTGGGCATTGAGCGCGCGACCATTGTTGGCTTCCCGGTCGAGATGGATCGCCAGATTGGGGATCGTCGCAATGGCGCGGTCGATATTGATCAGCACCCCCTGGGTACGTCCATCGGCGCGCCGTACATGCACGCGCCCGGCCAGCCCCAGATCGCGGTCGAACCAGGGGGCCAGCAGGGCGCCGCCGTAGACCTCGACCCCGAGCTGCAGCCAATCGCGGCTGGACTGGGCGGCATTGGGCTTGAGCCGCAATCCGGGACTGTCGGTGTGGGCACCGATCATGCGCAGCGCTTCCAGCTTGCCGGCCGGCAGCTGCAGGGCGATCAGCGAGGAATCGTTACGCGTTACGTAAACGCGATCGCCCGGGGACAATGTCCACGCCTGGGTCTCGTCCAGACGTCGATAGCCAGCCCGCTCGAGACGCCGCGCCATGTTGGCCGTGGCGTGCCAGGGGGTCGGCGAGCGCTGGAGAAAGGTCAGAAGGCGTTCCATGGTCGGATCTTGGGGCATGCTCGTACTCATCTTGGGTCTGTGTATGGCGATACAGGCTGCTACAATGCCGAATCGGCTCGTGCCCGCCTCGCTCGCGCCGGTCATCTAGGGAATCGAGTGTACATGAAACCGGGAGTGCTTCATTGATGAGCCTGATTGCAGCCATTCAGCGCGGATGGGTCCTGTGCTTACTGTTCGCGTTGGGTGTACCGGCATTCGCCGGCCCGACCCCGAGCCCCACGGATGCCCAGCGACAGGCCGCGATGGAAGTCGCCGAATCGCTGACCTATGGTCACTATGCCGATGTCGAACTCGACGATGCCTGGTCGCAACGTGCCTTCGACCGTCTGCTGGACGTGCTCGACCCGCAACGCGCCTATCTGCTCGAGCGTGATATCGCGGCCTTCGATGATCTGCGCGACGCCCTCGACGAGGCGGTCAGCGACGGTCGACTCGAACGGGTCTACGCCCTTTACGAACGCTACCAGTCGCGGCTGGAATCGCGCCTCGAATGGCTGCTGGCACAACTCGAGAATGGCCTGGATTTCGATTACACCGGCAACGAACGCCTGGTGATCGACCGCCAGGACGAACCCTGGGCCGGCAGCGAGGAAGCCCTCGACCAACTGTGGCACAAGCGCCTGAAGAACGCCGCCCTGTCGCTCTCGCTCAGCGACCAGTCGAACCAGGAGGTCAAGGACACGCTCGTAGAGCGCTACGAGGGGCAACTCTCGCGGCTGCGCCAGACCAATCCCGAGGACGTTCTCGAACTGTTCATGGCCGCCGTCACCGGCACCATCGATCCCCATACCGAATACTTCTCTCCACGCCAGGGCGAATCCTTCGACATCCAGATGCGCCTGTCGCTGGAAGGCATCGGTGCGCTGCTCCAATCCGAAGGCGAATATGTCAAGGTCTCCAGCCTGGTGCCCGGGGGGCCCGCCGACAAGAGCGGCGTCCTGCAGCCGGCCGACCGCATCGTCGGCGTCGGCCAGGGAGAAAGCGGCGAGATGGTCAACGTCGTCGGCATGCGCCTGGACGATGTGGTCGAGCTGATTCGCGGGCCCAAGGGCACCACCGTGCGGCTCGACGTCATTCCCGCCAAGGCGGTGGACGTGACCCGCTCGCACGTGGTCAAGATCGTGCGCGACACCGTCAAGCTGGAGGACCAGGCGGCCAGCAGCGAAGTCATCGACATCGAACGCGAGGACGGCAAGCATCGTATCGGCGTGATCAAGGTGCCCACCTTCTATGTCGATTTCGATGCCTGGCAGGCCGGCGAAGAGGACTATCGCAGCTCGACCCGCGATGTCGCCAAGGAGATCGACAAGCTCAAGGCCGCCGATGTCGAAGGGATCCTGCTCGACCTGCGCAACAATGGCGGCGGTGCACTCCAGGAAGCCAATTCCCTGGTCGGCCTGTTCATCGATCGCGGCCCGACCGTGCAGGTCCGCGACGCCCAGGGTCGCATCAGCCTGTACGGCGATACCGACAGCGGGGTCGCCTATGGCGGGCCCCTCGGCGTCCTGGTCAACCGCCTGTCCGCCTCGGCCTCGGAGATCCTCGCCGGGGCGATCCAGGACTATGACCGCGGCCTGATCATCGGCAGCCAGACCTTCGGCAAGGGCACCGTTCAGACCTTGAGCGATCTCAGCCACGGCCAGATAAAACTGACCCGCGCGAAGTTCTACCGCATTTCCGGCGAGAGCACCCAACTGCGTGGCGTCGCCCCGGACATCGCGTTCCCCAGCCTGGTCGATCCCGACATGATCGGTGAGAGCAGCCTCGACAACGCCCTGCCCTGGGATACCGTGCGTGCCGTCCAGTACCGCGAGTACGGCAATCCCGGCCGCTACCTGGATACGCTCGAGGCGCGTCACCAGGCGCGTATCGACCAGGACCCCAACTTTACCTACCTCGAGGAACAGGCCGCGCTGATCAAGACCCTGCGCGACCAGCAGACCACCGTCAGCCTCAACCGCGAGCAGCGACAGCGCGAGATGGACGCCCAGGAGAGCGAGCAACTGGCACTCGAGAATCGGCGGCGCCGGGCGCTGGGTCTCGAGCCGCTGGATCATTGGGTGGAAACCCGGGACAGCGCCATGCAACGCGGTGGCGAGGATGACGAGGGAAATGACGAGACGGCCCAGCCCGTCGACCGGGCCCAGGTGATCGAAGGCTCCGAGATCGTCCTTGACTACGCCCAGCTCAGCGGGGCCAGCTAGGGACACCAGGCCGCCCCGCGAACCGCTCGCGGGGGCGGCACGGGCAGCCGCGCTGCCCGGCGACAGATGAGTCAAAAGGGAGGAGCGCATGCCGATCCGTCACGCTGCCCGAACGCTGGTCTGCGCCGGTATTGCCCTGCCCTTCACGCTCGGACTCGTCCAGGCCGACGCGACGGACTGCCCGAGCGGCCCCCCTGCGCAGCGCCAGGCGGCGCTCGCCCAGTTGACGGCGCGTATCGCGCAATGGGATGACGCCTACTATCGGGACGGCGAGCGGCTGGTCGAAGACGGCGTCTACGATGCCGCCAAGCGTCGCCAGCTCGCCTGGCAAGCCTGCCTGCAACGGATCGGCGACAAGCGCGATAACAGGATCGCGGATCGCCCCGGAACACCCGAGGCGGCACATCTCGTCGCCCACCCCATCGTCCAGACCGGCCTGAACAAGGCCGACTCACGCCAGGTCGTGGCGAATTGGCTGGCGCGGCGTGCGGAGCGTTCCGTATGGATCCAGCCCAAGGTCGACGGCGTCGCCGTCACCCTGGTGTATCGGGACGGCACGCTCCGCGCGGCAATCAGTCGTGGCGATGGCGTGCGGGGGCAGGATTGGCTACCCCAGGCCAGACGCATCGCGGCCATCCCCGAACGGTTGAGTGACGCGCCAGGTCGCGTGGTCCTGCAGGGTGAACTCTATGCCAGGCGGCCCGGCCACGTACAGGCACGCGACGGCACCGACGGCGCGCGCTCGGCGGTCATCGGGTTGATGGCCCGGGAGCGGCTGGACGAGCCCGCGGCGGCCTCGATCGGCCTGTTCGTCTGGGACTGGCCGGACGGACCGGCCGAACTGCCCGCCCGCAACGAACAGCTCGCCGCCTGGGGATTCAGCGAGGCCAGGGACTATTCACTCCCGGTCGCTACGCTCGACGAGGTCGTCGCCCAGCGCCAGGCGTGGTTCGATGCTCCCCTGCCCTTCGCCAGTGACGGTATCGTGCTGCGTCAGAGCCGGCGACCTCCCGCAACGACCTGGCGGCCCGAGCCGCCAAGCTGGGCGCTGGCCTGGAAATACCCGGCCCAGCGCACGCTCGCGCTGGTCGAGGCAATCGATTTCTCGGTAGGTCGCACCGGGCGCATCACCCCGGTCGCCGAACTCGCCCCGGTCACTCTCGGCGACCGCACGGTAAGTCGCGTCAGCCTGGGTTCACTCGGCCACTGGCGGGAACTCGACGTGCGCCCCGGCGACCAGCTCAGTGTGGCACTCGCGGGACTGACCATACCTCGGGTCGACGGCGTCGTGCTCAGGCGCCGGCCGCGCCCGGCGATCGACGCCCCCGCGGCCGACGATTACGGCCCGTGGAGTTGCCTGACGCCGAGCCCCGGCTGCCGAGAGCAGTTCGTCGCCCGACTGGACTGGTTGTCGGGCGATCAGGGTCTTGACATGACCGGCATCGGCGAAGGCACCTGGCGGCAGCTGGTGGAGAGCGACCTGGTCGAGGGTCTGCTCGACTGGCAAACCCTCGATCGAGCGGCACTCGAGGCGCTGCCAGGTGTCGGCGAAACGCGTGCGGCACAGTGGCAGGCGACGTTCGACGCTGCGCGTCGACGACCGGCCATCGCCTGGCTTCACGCGCTGGGGCTGCCGCCGGTCGATGACGACGTGCTAAGGCAGGCCAGCCCCGAGCTGAGCCTTGCCGAACTGAGGCAACGCACCGTCGCTCAATGGCAACGCGCCGACGGTATCGGCCCGGTACGCAGTGAAGCGCTCTGGCGGTTTCTGCACGATCCTCGGACAGCGCCCCTGCTCGAGCGCCTGGTGGCGGAGAACCACCTCCCGCCCTGAGCCTGCCCCGACATCGCACCCGAACGACGAAGATGCCGCCCGCCCGGGCACTGATTTCAGGTATTGGCGAGCGGATCGCCGCCGGAAAGGCTCAGCATGCGCAGAAACTCGCGGCGCGTTGCCGGATCCTTGCGGAAGCTGCCCAGCATGCGGCTGGTCACCAGGCTCGCCCCGGGCTTGTGGATGCCGCGCGTGGTCATGCATTGATGGGAAGCTTCGATGACCACGCCGACACCCAGCGGCTGCAGCACGTCGTGAAGCGTATCGGCGATCTGGACGGTCATCTTTTCCTGGATTTGCAGGCGCTTGGCATACACTTCCACCAGTCGCGCCAGCTTTGAAATCCCCACCACGCGTCGATCGGGAATGTAGCCGATATGCGCCTTGCCGATGATCGGCGCGACATGATGCTCGCAATGACTCTCGAAACGGATGTCGTTCATCACGATCATCTCGTCGTAGCCCTCGACCTCGGAGAAGGTGCGTTCGAGGATCGCGGTCGGATCGGCGTTATAGCCGGCGAAGAACTCTTCATAGGCACGCACGACCCGCGCCGGGGTATCCAGCAACCCCTCTCTATCGGGATCGTCACCGGCCCACTGAATCAAGGTGCGGACGGCTTGTTCCGCCGCTTCGCGACTGGGAGGATTCGCTGACATTCCAATCCCTCATTGGATCAAACAGGTTCGAGTACCGGCCCCGCCAGGCGTGCCGCAAAGGACGGCGGCGCCAACGTCGGCAAGCGGACCGACCGTAGCACAAGCGTGCCAAAGCATATCATGGTCAGTGCATCTGCCGCGCGGACCGAGCGCTTGACACGCCACCCCGCTACACAGTCAGCTAGGCGGGCAACGCAAAGGGACCACCATGCAATCAGCCGAACATCAATGTCTAATTTCCGTGGGATCCAATATCGAACCACGGCAGAACATCACCCAGGCGCGTGCCATTCTGGCCCGGGAATGCCGCCTGATCGCCAGCTCGACCATCATCGAGACGACGCCGGTCGGCTTCCAGGAGCAGGCCAATTTCCTCAATGGCGCCTTTCTGGTCGCCACGACCCTCGACCAGACGGCCTTCCGCGACTACCTCAAACGCCTCGAGGATCGCCTGGGCCGCGTCCGTGGACCGATAAAATCGGGGCCCCGGACGCTCGATCTGGACATCGTGGCGTGGGACGGCCGGGTGATAGACACCAGCGGCCTGGAGAACGACTACGTTCGAATTCCCGTCGACGAGGTGCTGGCCATGGCCGACCTGACCCTGGAGGGCGACGAAGCGACGACCCCGGCGACTCGGCGATAATTGAAGGCCGCTGAACGAAAGAACCGCCCAGCGATGGCCGGTTCACGGGCCACCCGGACACGACGAATCAGGAAGCGGAAGACGACGGGAAACAGGGGGAATTTCGGCTACAGTCGAACAAGCGCCGGAACAGGCGCGCCGGCCCGATTGGCTCCCCGAGCAGGACTCGAACCTGCGACCCAATGATTAACAGTCATTTGCTCTACCAACTGAGCTATCGGGGAACGACATAGGCTGACTTCGGCGGGAGGTTGGCTCCCCGAGCAGGACTCGAACCTGCGACCCAATGATTAACAGTCATTTGCTCTACCAACTGAGCTATCGGGGAATCGCCGAATTGTGGTGCACGAGTCGTTTGGCTCCCCGAGCAGGACTCGAACCTGCGACCCAATGATTAACAGTCATTTGCTCTACCAACTGAGCTATCGGGGAACTTCTCGAACACGCGGCGTAGTATACGGATCGAGGATCGCGCGTCAAGGGCTTGGCACTCGCCCCCGCCGGGCGGCCGACATGAAAAACGCCCATCGGCAGAACCGATGGGCGTTTTACGGTCCGCAGAACCCGTCTGCGCTAACTGGTGGCTACGCCCTGATTCGAACAGGGGACCCCATCATTATGAGTGATGTGCTCTAACCAGCTGAGCTACGTAGCCATGCCGGCCCGGGATTCATCGCGACAGCTCGCGACAACCGCCAGCGGGGGCGAATTATGCACGCGGGCCGCCGCCGTGACAAGTCCCGGGCAGGATGCCTCATTCGCCGATGTTCAGCGCCTGCTTGACCGCCGGCAGGCCCGCTTCGCCGTCGACGGTGGTGACCCCGTCAAGCCAGGCGTCGAGTACCTGGGGGTTGTCCTGCAGCCAGCTACGCGCCGCGGCCGAGGGCTGCTCGCCGTCATCCATGATCGCGCCCATGATCTGGTTTTCCATCTCCAGCGTGAAGGTCAGATTCTCGAGCAACCGACCCACGTTGGCGCACTCTTCAACATAGCCGCTGCGGGTATTGGTGTAGACCGTCGCCCCACCCAGGTCCGGGCCGAAGTAATCGTCGGCGCCCTTCAGGTAGGCCATGTCGAAATTGGTGTTCATGGGATGCGGCTCCCAGCCCAGGAAGACCATCCACTCGTCGTTGACGGTCTTGGCCTTGAGCTCGGCGAGCATTCCCGCCTCGGAGGAGTCCACCAGTTGCCAGTCGCCGAGACCGAAGGCGTCATCGTCGATCATCTGCTGGATGATCATGTTGCCGTCGTTGCCCGCTTCGATGCCGTAGAGACGCTGGCCGAACTTGTCGGCGTGATCGTCGAGATCGGCCACCGACGTCACCCCGGCATCGCGTACGTACTGCGGCACCGCCAGCGTGTACTTGGCCCCCTCGAGGTTGGCCGCCACCCGATCGACCTCGCCCTTGTCGATATAGGGGTCGCTGATCGATGCCATCGAGGGCATCCAGTTACCCAGGAAGATGTCGAAATCGCCGTTCTTCATGCCCGAGTAGGCGATCGGCACCGAGACCGTGTCGCTGGACACGTCATAGCCGAGCCCGTCCAGCACCTCGGTGCTCAAGGCCGTGGTCGCGGTGATGTCGGTCCAGCCCACCTCGGCGAAATGGACGCTCTGGCAGCTTTCGGGAACGGCCGCCAGGGTCAGGGGAGAGGCAACGACCAACAGGCCACCTGCGAGCATTTTGATTGATGTCTTATCGTGCATTGACTATCTCCTGCGTTTAGAGCCGGCCACCAGAAGGGTGACGGGCAGTCCAATAACGCTCATTTATGCGATACTCGACTTCACATTCCACTATACAATATATTTTTATTGATTGAACGTTCAATAAAAGCACTGCACACTAGCGCCCATCAAGGCCTGGAGCGAAGGGTTGCTCTCTCGACGACCGTCACTCAGCCTGGGGGAGCCAGCAGAGGAGAAATGCCCGGTGCCCAAAGTCGGAATGGAACCGATTCGTCGCCAGCAACTGATCAAGGCCACCATGGAAGCGATCGACGAGGCCGGCCTGGCCGACGCCACCGTGGCACGCATCGCCAGGCGTGCGGGGGTCTCGGCCGGCATCATCAGCCATTACTTCGGCGGCAAGGACGGCCTGCTCGAGTCGACCATGCGCCAGATACTCAAGGACCTGGGCGTGGCGGTGGCCAGCCGCCGCGCCACTGTCGCCGAGAACACGCCACAAGCGCATATCCGCGCCATCATCGACGGCAACTTCGACCGCAGTCAGGTCAATCCTTCGGTGATGAAGACCTGGCTGGCGTTCTGGGCATCGAGCATGCATCAGCACGACCTGCAGCGCCTGCAGCGGGTCAATGACCGACGGCTGTATTCGAACCTGTGCAGCCAGTTTCGCCGTTGCCTGGACAAGCAGGACGCACGCCGCGCCGCACGCGGGCTGGCCGCGATGATCGACGGCCTCTGGCTGCGCGGGGCGCTGGCGCCGGAGGGCCTCGATGTCGACCGCGCGCGTCGCCTGGCCTATGACTATCTGGACGAGCAGTTGGCCGAGCGGGAGTGTCTCGCCTGACCGGCGACTCGCTCGACCCTGGTCAAACGCACTCACGGAGAACATTCAATGGCAACTTTACAGACCCAACAGCTCTACATCGGTGGACGTCGGGTGGACGCCACGTCCGGCGAGACCTTCGACACCATCAACCCCGCCAACGGCGAAGTACTGGCAAGCATTCAGCAGGCTTCGCAGGCGGACGTCGACGATGCCGTCGCCTCGGCCCGCGAAGGCCAGAAGACCTGGGCGGCGATGACCGGCCTCGAGCGCAGCCGCATCCTGCATCGTGCCGTCGCTTTGCTGCGCGAACGCAACGACGAGATCGCCCACCTGGAGACGCTGGACACCGGCAAGCCGATCAGCGAAACCATCAGCGTCGACATCGTCACCGGCGCCGATACGCTGGAATATTACGCCGGTCTCGCCCCGGCCATCGAGGGCCGGCAGATTCCGCTGCGCGAGGACTCCTTCGTCTACACTCGCCGCGAACCGCTCGGGGTGATCGGCGCCATCGGCGCCTGGAACTACCCGATCCAGATCGCCTGCTGGAAAAGCGCCCCGGCACTGGCCGCCGGCAACGCGGTGGTCTTCAAGCCCAGCGAAGTCACCCCGCTGACCACCATGATGCTGGCCGAGATTCTCACCGAAGCCGGCCTGCCGGATGGCGTCTTCAACATCGTCCACGGCGATGGCCGGGTCGGCGAAATGCTCACCAACCATGCCGGCATCGACAAGATCACCTTCACCGGCGAAGCCGGCACCGGCAAGAAGGTCATGGCCGCCGCCGCCGGCTCGACGCTCAAGGACGTGACCATGGAGCTCGGCGGCAAGTCGCCGCTGATCGTCTTCGACGACGCCGATCTCGATCGCGCCGCCGACGCCGCGATGATGGCCAACTTCTACTCCAGCGGTCAGGTCTGCACCAACGGCACCCGGGTCTTCGTCCACCGCTCGGTCAAGAGCGCCTTCGAAGCCAAGATCCTCGAGCGCGTCAAGCGCATCAAGGCCGGCGATCCGCTGGACGAGACCAGCAACTTCGGCCCGCTGGTCAGCTTCGACCATCTCGAGAAGGTGATCGGCTATCTCGAAGCCGGCAAGCGGGAAGGCGCCCGCCTGCTGATCGGCGGCGAGCGCTGGGTGCACGACGATTACGCCAAGGGCGCCTGGGCCGCACCGACGGTGTTCACCGATTGCCGCGACGACATGCAGATCGTCCGTGAAGAGATCTTCGGCCCGGTGATGTCGATCCTGGTATTCGACGACGAGGACGAGGTGGTGCGTCGCGCCAACGACACCCACTACGGGCTGGCGGCGGGACTGTTCACCGAGCGCCTGAATCGCGCCCACCGTGTCATCCACCGCCTCGAGGCCGGCATCTGCTGGATCAATACCTGGGGCGACTCCCCCGCCGAAATGCCGGTCGGCGGCTACAAGGAATCGGGCATCGGCCGCGAGAACGGCCTCTCCTCGCTCGACCAGTACACCCAGATCAAGTCCATCCAGATTGAAATGGGGCCCTTCCCGGCCGTCTTCTGAAGCCCGCATCCAAGGGCCGGACCGCCAGACCTGGTCCGGCCGAAATAACGCGTTACGCTGGAAACGACAAGAGGAGGGCCGCTCATGACGCAGGCTCGCGAATACGACTACATCATCATCGGTGCCGGTTCGGCCGGCAATGTGCTGGCCACCCGGCTCACCGAGGACGCCGACGTTCAGGTGCTGCTGCTCGAAGCCGGCGGCCCGGACTATCGTTTCGACTTTCGTACCCAGATGCCGGCGGCGCTCGCCTATCCGCTCCAGGGAAAGCGTTACAACTGGGCCTTCGAGACCGACCCCGAGCCCTACATGAACGACCGCCGCATGGAGTGCGGGCGCGGCAAGGGCCTGGGCGGCTCGTCGCTGATCAACGGCATGTGCTATCTGCGCGGCAACGCACTGGACTACGACAGCTGGGCCAGGACACCCGGGCTCGAGGACTGGAACTATCTCGCGTGCCTGCCCTATTTCAAGCGCGCCGAGACTCGCGACATCGGCCCCGACGACTATCACGGCGGCGACGGCCCGGTCTCGGTGGCCACGCCCAAGCCGGGCAACAACGAACTCTACGGCGCCTTCATCCAGGCCGGTATCGAGGCTGGCTATCCAGCCACCGAGGACGTCAACGGCTACCAGCAGGAAGGCTTCGGGCCGATGGACCGCACCACCACGCCCAACGGCCGTCGCGCCTCCACCGCACGCGGCTACCTGGACATCGCCAAGCAGCGACCCAACCTGACCATCGAGACCCACGCGCTCACCGATCGCATCCTGTTCGAGGGCAGGCGCGCGGTGGGCGTGGCTTATGCCCGCCAGGGCCGGCCCCAGGAAGCGCGCGCACGCCGCGAGGTGCTGCTGTGCGGCGGCGCCATCGCCTCGCCGCAGATCCTGCTGCGCTCCGGGGTGGGCAATCCCGAGCACCTCGAGGAGTTCGACATCCCGCTGGTCCACGAGCTGCCGGGCGTCGGCGAGAATCTCCAGGACCATCTGGAGATGTACATCCAGTACGAGTGCACGAAGCCGATTTCGCTCTACCCGGCGCTCAAGTGGTACAACCAGCCCAAGATCGGTGCCGAATGGCTGTTCAACGGCACCGGCATCGGCGCCAGCAACCAGTTCGAGGCCGCCGGCTTCATCCGCACCAACGACGCCGAGGAGTGGCCCAACCTGCAGTACCACTTCCTGCCGATCGCCATCAGCTACAACGGCAAGAGCGCGGTCCAGGCCCATGGCTTCCAGGCCCACGTCGGCTCGATGCGCTCGATGAGCCGCGGGCAGATTCGCCTGACCTCGCGGGACCCCGAGGCCCCACCCAGCATCCTGTTCAACTACATGTGTCACGACAAGGACTGGCAGGAGTTCCGCGATGCCATCCGCATCACCCGCGAGATCATCAATCAGCCGGCAATGGACGCGTACCGCGGCCGCGAGATCTCGCCCGGGCCCGACGTGCAGAGCGACGCCGAACTCGACGAATTCGTCCGCCAGCACGCCGAGACCGCCTATCATCCCGCCGGCTCCTGCAAGATGGGCCATGACGACATGGCGGTGGTCGACGGTGCCGGCCGGGTTCACGGCCTCGAGGGGCTGCGCGTGATCGACGCCTCGATCATGCCGCTGATCACCACCGGCAACCTCAACGCGCCGACGATCATGATCGCCGAGAAGATGGCCGACAAGGTCCGCGGCAAGGAGCCATTGGCCAAGGCCGACGTGCCCTACTTCGTCGCCGGCAACACGCCGGCCCGCGGCGCTCCCGAACGCCACGCCTGACGGCAGCCACGCTTTCCCCTTGTGCCCCGCCCCGCGGGGCTTTTTGTGCGCATCTCTCCGGGTCGGCATGGCCGTCGGGGGCAGGGCTAGTCAGCAGGCGACAAATCCACTAACCTTGGCTTATTCAAACAACTGTTCGAACACGGTTCCGCCAGCTCTACGCTGCACGCCCCGGAGATTCTCCATGATCGAAACCCTGCTCATCGTCCTGGCCGTCGTCGGCCTGATAATCGTCATGCAACGCGAAGCCGGCGCACTGGCCGCGGTCGCCGTCCCCGGCGTACTGGGCCTGGTCGGACTGCTGGCCGGCGCGGCGGTCACCGGCGTCGTCCTGCTGCTCGCCGCCGCCGCGATCGCCGCCTGCGGGCTGCCGGCATTGCGCCGGGCCTGGCTGACGCCACGCCTCTTCGCGGCCTTCAAGAAAGCCGCGCCCAAGGTTTCCGACACCGAGCGTTCGGCGCTCGAGGCCGGCACCGTCTCCTGGGACGGCGAACTGTTCTCGGGGCGCCCGCAGTGGCAGCGCCTGCTCGACTATCGCAACGATGGCCTTAGCGACGAGGAACGCGACTTCCTCGAGCACAAGTGTTCGGTGGCGGCGGGGATGTGCAACAGCTGGGAGATCGCCCGCGAGCGTGCCGACCTGCCCGAGGCGCTGTGGAACTACCTGCGCCAGGAAGGCTTCTTCGGCATGATCATCCCCAAGCAGTACGGCGGCCTGGGCTTCTCGGCCAAGGCGCAATCCGCGGTGCTGCAGAAGCTGGTGGTCAACGAGACGCTGATGATCTCGGTCGGCGTGCCCAACTCCTTGGGGCCGGGCGAACTGCTGCTCAAGTACGGCACCGAGGAGCAGAAGAACCATTACCTGCCGCGGCTGGCCGACGGCCGCGACATCCCCTGCTTCGGCCTGACCGGGCCGCGGGCCGGCTCGGACGCCACCTCGCTGCCCGACGTAGGCGTGGTGTGTCGCGGCATGCACAACGGCGAGGAGGTCCTCGGCCTCAAGCTGACCTTCGAGAAGCGCTGGATCACCCTCGCCCCGATCGCCACCGTGGTCGGTCTGGCGTTTCGCATGTTCGACCCCGACAAGCTGCTCGGCGACGAGAGCGACCTGGGCATCACCTGCGCCTTGATCCCCCGCGACACGCCGGGAATGGAGATCGGCCGCCGTCACCATCCGATCGGCAGCCCGTTCATGAACGGCCCGATCGTCGGCAAGGACGTGTTCATTCCGCTGGACTACATCATCGGCGGCCCCGAGATGGCCGGCCACGGCTGGCGCATGCTGGTCGAGTGCCTGTCGGTGGGACGCTGCATCACGCTGCCCTCGGGCGCGGCCGGCGTGGGGCGTTATGCCGCCGGCTGGTCGGGCGGCTTCACCCGCATCCGCCGCCAGTTCAATGTACCGGTCGCCGAGATGGAGGGCGTCCAGGAACCGCTGGCACGCCTCACCGCGCATGCCTACATAGCCCAGGCCGCAGTGATGCAGACCGCCAACCTGATCGATCACGGCGTCAAGCCCTCGGTGCCCTCGGCGATCCTCAAGAGCCAGCTCACCGAATTCCAGCGCAGCATCCTCGGCGACGCCATGGACGTACACGGCGGCAAGGCGGTGACCCTCGGGCCACGCAACTATCTGGGGCTGGGCTGGAGCGCGGTACCGGTGTCGATCACCGTCGAGGGCGCCAACATCATGACCCGCAACCTGATGATCTTCGGCCAGGGGGCGATCCGCTGCCATCCCTACGTGCTCGAGGAACTCGCGGCCAAGGACAACGACGACCGGCAGGCCTTCGATCGCGCATTCTTCCGCCACGCCGGGCTGATCTTCGGCAACGCCGCCCGTGCCCTCACCCAGGGCCTGGGCCTGTCGCGGCCGAGCGTCCCCTTCGACGAGGTCGCCACCCCCTATGCGCGGGACATCGCGCGCCTGTCGGCCGGTTTCGGGCTGTGCGCCGATGCTGCCATGGCCAGCCTGGGGTCGAGCCTCAAGAAGCGCGAGATGCTCTCGGCACGCCTCGGCGACGTGCTCTCGAACCTGTACCTGGCCTCGATGCTGATCAAGCAGTGGCACGAGGACGACAACGTCGAGCACGAGGCGGCGCTGTTCCACTACAGTTGCCGCACCCTGCTCTACCGTGCCGAGCAGGCCTTCGTCGAACTCTTCGACAACCTGCCCAATCGCGCTCTGGCGAAGGCACTGGCGGTTATCGTACTGCCGCTGGGGCGCAAGTGGCACAAGCCCGACGACGCCCTGACCCGGGAGATCGCCCGGGCGATCTCCACCGCCACGCCGCTGCGCGACAAGCTGATCGCCAACACCTGGAGCACCCAGCAGGAAGAGGAGCAGGACAACCCGCTGGCTCGCTACAACGCCCTGCTCGCCGACTATCCGCGCGCCGAGCCGCTGTACCGGGCGATCAACAAAGCCTACGCCAAGGGCGAACTGCCGGCCGAGGCGCTGCACCCCGAGCAACGCCTCGAAGCAGCGCTGGAGGCCGGCCTGATCGATGACGACGACGCCAACTTCATGCGCGCCTATGAGCGGGAAGTGCTGGAGATGCTCACTGTCGACGACTTCGCCTTCGATGCCTTCGCCACCGAGAAGGACAAGGTGGTCTGGCACGCGGCCGGCTGACCGCGCTCACCTTTGCATCGACCCAACCCAACGCCCCGGCCATTTGGCCGGGGCGTTGTATTTTGCAGTGCAGGGTAAAGGACTAGCGCACCACCTCGATACGCACCGGCGCGGTACCGCTCTCGAGCATGCCCAACCGCTCGGCAGCCCGCCGCGACAGATCGATGATGCGCCCCTCGGTGAACGGGCCGCGATCGTTGACGCGTACCGTCACCCGGCGCTGGTTGGCGAGATTGGTGACCCGTACGCGGGTATCGAACGCCAGGCTAGGGTGCGCCGCCGTCAACGCCGCGGCATCGTAGCGTTCGCCGCTGGCGGTACGCCGGCCCTGGTAGACATCGGCGTAATAGGCTGCCACGCCCCGCTGGGTCTGGCCGATCGCTTCCCCCGACGATGGCCCCTGGGTGGCGCACCCGGCCAGCAGGCAGGTCAACGAAAGCCCCGCAAGGACCCGCCAGGGCCATCGATGAGCAACGGCGGGCGGGCGCGAGGGCGCCCCGCTCCTCGCGACCCCCGTCACGGCAGCAGCACGGTCGAGCCGGTCGTCTTGCGCGAGGCCAGCGCCTGCTGGGCCTCGCCGGCCTTTTCCAGCGGGAAGCGCTGGGCGATGTCGACCTTCACCTGGCCGTTTTCCAGAACCCCGAAAAGATCCCGGCACATCGCCTCGAAGCGTTCACGGGTATCGGCGTAGCCGTTGAGGCTCGGTCGTGTGGCGAACAGCGATCCCTTCTGGTTGAGGATGCCGATGTTGACGCCTTCGACGGCCCCCGAGGAATTGCCGAAACTGACCATCAGGCCGCGTTTCTGCAGGCAGTCGAGCGAGGTTTCCCAGGTGTCCTTGCCCACCGAATCGTAGACCACCGGCACCATCGCCCCGTCGGTCAGCTCGCGCACCCGCTCGACGACGTTCTCGCGGGTGTAGTCGATGGTCGCCCAGGCGCCATTGCTGACCGCCAGCTCGGCCTTTTCCGCCGAACCGACGGTGCCGATCAGCTTGACGCCCAGCGCCCGCGCCCACTGGCAGGCGATCGACCCGACCCCGCCGGCGGCGGCATGGAACAGGATCGTCTCGCCGGGCTCGACGCGGTGGACCTGGCGCAACAGGTACTGGGTCGTCAACCCCTTGAGCATCGATGCCGCGGCGGTCTCGAAGTCGATGCCGTCGGGCAGCACCACGACCTTCTCGGCCGGCAGCACGTGCAGCTCGGCGTAGGCGCCCAGCGGTCCCTGGGCGTAGGCGACGCGATCGCCGGGTTGCAAGTGAGTGACGCCTTCGCCGACCGCGTCGACGACACCCGCGCCCTCGGTGCCCAGCCCGGAAGGCAGGCTCGGCGCCGGGTAGAGGCCGGTGCGGAAATAGATGTCGATGAAGTTGAGACCCACCGCGTGATTCTTGACCCGCACCTCGCCGGCCCGGGGTTCGCCGGGATCGCCATCGACGTATTCCAGGACCTCGGGATCCCCGGTGCGGGAAAACTGAATTCGCTTGGCCATGACGTAACGCTTCCTTTATTGATCGGTCGGGATCGCCTCACCTTACAAGCGCACGGTGGGCAAGGCCAGAAGCCGTCGCGGCCGCTACAGCGTCGCGGGGAAGTTTTCCAGGCCGGTCACGAAGCGCTGCTTGTAGCCGTCGAACACCTCGCGATCCTGCTTGAAGGACTGGATGATGGCGCCCTGATCGAACCCCAGGCTCTGCGGCAGATCGTCGGGACCCGTGGCAGGATGCCTGGGCCCCAGACCGACACGCAGCCCACGCGGCTCGTCGAACCAGCGTTCGATCCCGCAACGCGTGAACATCGCCTGCTGATCGGCGTCGCCGGCATTGACCCGTAGCGGGGCCTTTTGCGCCAGCTCGCTGACCAGCGCCTCGGCGGGCTGGATGATGCTCTCGCTGGGCAAGCCGCGCAACATCGCCAGTTCCATGCTGCGACCTTCGGCGTCGAGCACCAGCAGCGCCAGCGCCACCGGCCGGCCGTCGCGATCGGCCAGCGCCAGCACCTGGGCCGCTTCCTGACGCATCAGGATCCCCAGGGTGCCGGCGAAGCTCGCCAGCGGCGCGATGCCCGCCTCGCGGCCGAACACCTCGACGCACAACCGCGCCAGGCAGGCCTCGCGCAGGGCCTTGTCCTTCACATTGACTACTCTCATCGCTTCTCCGCTCGTCGGACCCTCACTGGCGTCGCAGCCTAGCATATCGTCGCCTTTCCTTTCGCCGCTTTCCTCCCGATGGGCATTGGTCACGCAACGGCAAGAAATGCGCTTCACAATGCACGTATCGCCTCTCTTCGGCACGTCTCAAGCGCATCTTGCCGGCGCCCGTCGTCATGAAGAGGTGATACGCTGTTGCTGTCTGCCGCTTACGACCCGATCTCACGCGACGCAGACAGCGGCCGAACGACGCCATATGGGAGGGCGCCCGACATGACTGCCAGTCTACCCGACACGCCTGTTTCGCACCTCGATGCCAGTCGCGGCGCGGTTCATGCCGCCCCACCGGCGCTGATCGCCCATCGCGGACTGTCGGCCCACGCCCCCGAGAACACCCTGGCCGCGGTGCAGGCGGCCCATGATGCCGGCTGCCGCTGGGTCGAACTCGACGTCCAGCTGCTCGGCGATGGCACCCCGGTGATCTGGCACGACAGCGGATTGAAGCGCTGCACCGGGGTCGGCGGTCGCCTGAATCGGCTCGACCTGGCTGCGGCCCGGCGGCTCGACGCCGGTCGCTGGTTCTCGCCGGCGTTTGTCGGCGAGGGCATGGCGACCCTCGAGGAGATGCTGGCGCTGATCGGGCGTCTGGGGCTGGGCCTCAACCTGGAGCTCAAGGTCGGCCACGGTCGCGATGCCGAGGCACTGGTCGCCGCCGCCCTTCCGCCCACGCTGGCTCGCCTGCCCGCCGAGCGGCTGATCGTCTCGTCGTTCGATAGTCGCGCGCTGCGTGCGGCGCGGCACGTTCAGCCGGATGCGCGATGTCTGCGCCTGGGGCTGCTCTACGACAGGGTACCGCGCAACTGGGCAAGACAGGCCCAAGCGCTCGACGCCTATAGTCTGCATGTCGACTGGCGGCGCCTGAAACCGACGGTCGCACGTGCCATCGCCGCCAGCCCCTATTGGCTGCTGTGCTACACCATCAACGATCGCGAGGTCTATCGCCGGTTGCGCGACTGGGGCGTACATGGCGCGATCAGCGACGACCCGCTCCAGCTTGACCTGGGTCAAGCCGAACGGGTTGGCAGCGATTAAATAATCAAGCCAACCATCACCTTGCCGATAGACAACAGTAAGACCCGTCCTTTCGGCAAGGAGCCTACATGAACGCCTCGACTCTGATCGGCATGCTGGTCAGTTGCTTGTTACTCGCCTGCGTATTGCTGTTCACCGCCGAATCACCTGACAGCTTCCTCAACCTGCCCGGCCTGGCGATCGTGCTCACCGGTACGCTGGCGGCCACCTTCATCAGCTACCCACTGCGCGAAGTGATCCGCGTGGTGCGCCTGGTGGGCATCGTCTTCCACCGCGAGAACACCTATGTGCGCGACGACATCGACGAGCTGGTCAGTCTCTCGCGGCTGTGGTTCAAGGGCGACGTACGCGCCGTGGAGCGGGCCCTCGAGGGGGCGCGCAACCCTTTCCTGCGCACCGGCGTACAACTGGTGATCGCCAATACCAAGGAAAGCGAGATCCTCGATCTATTGCGCTGGCGTATCGCCCGGCTCAAGGCGCGCGAACACGCCGAAGCGCAGATCTTTCGTACCATGGCAGCCTATGCGCCGGCATTCGGCATGCTCGGCACCCTGGTCGGGCTGGTCAACATGCTCGAAGTAATGGAACAAGGCGGGCTTGCCGAGATCGGTCCGCGCATGGCCGTGGCGCTGCTCACCACCTTCTACGGCATCCTCCTGGCCAATCTGGTATTCAAGCCGATCGCCGTGAAGCTCGAGCGGCGCACCGAGGAGCGGCTGATCGCCATGAACATGGTGCTGGAGGGGATTGCCCTGATTTCCAAGCGCCGCCTGCCGTCGTTCATCGAGGAAACCCTCAATTCGTTCATGGCCACCTACCAGGACGAGATCCGCGACCCGCCGCAGACGTCGGGCCCGGATGCAACCGCAGGGGCCGGCGTTCATGACTAGTCCACGCCCCGACGACCTGTTCGCCTCGGGTCACGGCGAGGGAGAGGACGAAAGCTGGCTGACCAGCTATCTCGACGTGCTGACACTGCTGATCACGCTGTTCGTGCTGTTGCTGGCGCTTTCGGGCAACCAGCCCGGCGACGCCGATGCGACCGGGACCACGGCCCTCAGTGCATCAGGCGCCGCTGCATCGACCGCGGGATCGCGGACCAGCGGTATCCAGCCGCGCCAGACGGGCCTGCTGCCCCATCTCGACGGGGTCAGCGTGTCGCGCAGCCAGGAAGGCCTGAACCTGCGTATCCAGGATCATCTGCTGTTCGCCAGTGGCCAGGCCACGCTCACCGAGGCTGGTCGACAGGTACTGCGCGGGATCCTTCCGCTACTCGAGAGCACCGCCGGGGCGATCTCGGTGGAAGGCCATACCGACGACGTACCGATTCATACGCCGCGCTACCCCTCCAACTGGGAACTTTCCAGCGCCCGGGCGAGCGCCGTGCTGCGCTTTCTGGACAGCCAGGGGGTGGCCATCCAGCGTCTGCGCGCGGTGGGCTACGCCGCCACCCGGCCGCTCGCCGACAACCATGATCCCAGCGGTCGTGCCACGAACAGACGCGTGGAACTCGTCATCCACGAGGCAAAGTCGGGCCCAGACTGAAGCCGCGGCAGCGTCAGGCGGCCGCGGCGTTTTTTTCGAGTTACTTAACACAGGTTAAAAGCAATAGGCGTTGGCTGTGCCACTGTTAGGGTGTTGAGCATGGACAAGCTCAACGGGACAGCATGGATGCACAGCGCGACGCCCGGTCAGGGACGACCGGGCTTCTTGCTGACCGGAACACACGGCCGGTCATGGCCCAGCCAGCGTTGACTTGCCCGCCCCCTGCCCGCAGAATCCCCGACCGTCGAGACACGGGTGCTCGGGAAGCGGGTGAGACCCCCGCACTGCCCCCGCAACGGTGTTCGCGTTCTATCGATAACGGGTTCGACGCCGCAACTGGCAGCCGCCAAGTGCGCCGAGTGAACCGAAACAGCCACTGCCCGCCCGGGTGGGAAGGCGTTATCGTTGGCGAGGTGACAGACGCAACACGTCTGGCCACTTGCCTCGCACGCGTCAGTCCGGAGACCGGCCTGCGTCTCTTCACTGGCTGATGCGGAGGGCTTCGCCAGTGACGACCGGCGTGCGTGGTCACTTCTCCCTCAATGCGAGCGATCGCGTCGCGGCCCTGCCTGGGCTGTCGTCACCCTGTGTCCTCCTCATCGCGTTCAACTTTGCGCGCTTGAGGACAAGTCGATGCACTACAAGAAATACCCGCTCTGGCTGGTTGCCGGTCTGGCAACCACCCCGTTGATCAACACCGCGCAGGCCGAGCAAAACCTGAACCCCGTCCAGGTGACGGCCAACCGCCTGCCGCAGTCGCAAGCCGACGTGATGGCCAGCACCACCGTCATCGAACGCGCGGAGATCGAGCGGCTTCAGGCCGACTCGGTGGTCGAACTGCTGCAGGCGCGCGCCGGTATCGAGCTGACCCAGAACGGCGCACCGGGCGCCCAGTCGAGCCTGTTCCTGCGCGGCAGCGAATCCGATCACACCCTGATTCTCGTCGACGGTGTGCGCATCAACTCGGCAACCAGCGGCGGCGCCAGCCTGGAATTCCTGCCGCCAGCGGCCATCGAGCGTATCGAGATCGTGCGCGGCCCTCGCGCCGCAGCCTATGGCGCCGATGCCATCGGCGGCGTCATCCAGATCTTCACCCGCAACACCCGGACGCGCGGAACCCAGGCCAGCCTGAGCGCCTATGCCGGCAGCGACGATACCTACCGCCAGAACGCCCGACTCGCGATCGGCGACACCGACACCCGGCTTCATGCCACGCTGTTTCATCGCGACGGCGATGGCTTCAACGCCACCCGCGACGACGCCAGCGGCGAACGTGACGGCTTCGCACGCGAGGGCGCACAACTCGGCTTCTCGCAGCGCCTCGGCGCCGATGCGCAGCTGTCGCTGAATGCGCTGCGCCAGAATGTCGAAACCGACTACGACAGTTGCTATCGCAGCGGCGATTTCCTCGCCCCGGAGTCGGCGGACTGCGTCTCCACCGGCTATCTGCAATCCTTCTCCGGCCAGCTCGATGTGGCTTTGGCCAGCGACTGGGACATGGTCCTCACCGCCGGGCATTTCGACGAACAGCGCGAGGAGCGCTATGCCGGCGAGCGCCAGAGCCTGACCGAGACTCACCGCGACGAGCTCGGGCTCCAGCACCGCTTCAGCCACGAGAACGGCATTGACGTGCTGGGTGTCGACTATCGTCGTGACGACATCGATTTTGCCAATCGCGCCGGCGCCGAATACCAGCGCGACAGCCGCGAGAACGTCGGCGTCTACGGCCTGATACAGCGTCAGTACGCTGCTCATGAACTATCGGCATCGCTGCGTCACGACGACGACTCGCTGTTCGGCGACGAGACCACCGGCAGCCTCGGCTACGCCTATCACCTGAGCTCGACGCAACGGCTCGGAGCCAGCTACGGTACCGCCTTCAAGGCACCCAACCTGAGCGACCTCTACGGCACTTTCAGCCCCAACCCCGATCTCGATGCCGAGACCTCGAAGAACCTCGAGGCCTTCTGGGCCTTCGACGACATGACCTGGAATGCGCGTGTTACCGCCTTCGATAACCGCATCGACGACCTGATCGTCTACACCGGCACCTTCCCCGACGACAGCTATTACAATGTCGACGAGGCACGCATCCGGGGTATCGAATTGACCGGCGGCTGGCGGGGCGAACGCCTGAGCACGCAGCTTGCCGTCACCGTCCAGGACCCGGAGGTGCGGCGCTGGTCCGACGACTATGCGGGTATCGGCCGCGGCGATCGCCTGCTCAGCCGTGCCGAACGCTTCGCCCGCCTGGACGTCGATTATCAGCTCAACGACGCCTGGCAGGTCGGCTCTACCCTGCTGGCCTTCAGCGAGCGCACCTCCTATGGCGGCGCCGAGGTGGGTGGCTATGGCCGCCTCGACCTGCGCACCGCCTGGCAGGTCACGCCGATGATCGAACTTTCCGCCAAGCTCCAGAACGCGCTCGACAAGGACTACCAACTGGTCGACGGCTACAATACCCAGGATCGCTACATCGAAGGGGGCATCACCCTGCGCCTGTAGTTCCCGACCTCAGCTCCTCGACATCGACGGCATGCATGGCATGGGTAGCCCGCGCCATGCATTACCGGCATTATATCCTGGTCGTTAACAGGGGTTCGCTAGCGGATGCAGCCGGGCGCTTTCGTCCGTTTGCCACGCTTCGGACTGGTTGTACGCGCACCTATGCGGTGCATGGACCCATCTCGTTCCAGGGAAGAGCACGATGAATCGACGTGATTTCCTCAAGGCCACCAGTGTCCTGGGCAGCGCCTTTTTGCCCATTTCCACGGTACTCGCCGCTGTCGACGGCGCCACCAAGACCATCGGCCCCAGCGAATCGTTCAGTTTTGCCTGGCTCAAGGGCCTGGCCCGGCATATCTCGAACCAGGCCAGCGAAGGTGCCAAGCCCAACCTGCCACCCGAACTCCAGGGCATGAGCTGGGACGAATACCAGGCGATCAGCTTCAGCAAGGACCACGACATCTGGGCGGACAACGAGCAATCCCGCTATCGCGCCGAGCTTTTTCACCTGGGGCTTTATTTCAAGAAGCCGGTCAAGATCTACGAGATCGTCGACGGTCAGTCCCGGGAAATCGCCTACGATCCCTCGCTGTTCAACTACGGCAAGTCGGGCATCGACGGCGAGAAGCTGCCCGAGGATCTCGGCTTCGCCGGCTTCCGCCTGTTCCACAAGGACGACTGGCAGCGCGACATGATGGCTTTCCTCGGCGCCAGCTACTTCCGCGCCGTCAGCGACTCCATGCAATACGGCATGTCGGCCCGCGGCCTGGCGATCGACACCGGCCTCGACAGACCCGAGGAGTTCCCCGACTTCACGCGCTTCTGGCTCGAGCAGCCCGCGGACGGCAGCGATGTCGTCAACGTCTATGCACTGCTCGAATCCGACAGCATCACCGGCGCTTACCGTTTCGCGATCACCGTCAACGACGGCGTGGTCATGGAGATCGACTCGGCGCTCTACCCGCGCAAGCCGATCGAACGCCTGGGCATCGCCCCGATGACCAGCATGTACATGGTCGGCGAGAACGACCAGCAGGCCAACTGGGACTGGCGCCCCGAGATCCACGACTCCGACGGCCTGTCGATGCATACCGGCAACGGCGAGTGGCTGTGGCGGCCTTTGGTCAACCCGCCGCAGCTGCGCTTCAACGCCTATGCCGACGAGAACCCGCATGGTTTCGGCCTGCTCCAGCGCGATCGCGATTTCGACCATTACCAGGACGACGGCGTGTTCTACGATCGCCGGCCCTCGGTATGGATCGAACCCAAGTCCGATTGGGGCAAGGGCTCGATCCAGTTGATCGAGATTCCCACCCTCGATGAAACCTTCGACAATATCGTCGCCTTCTGGAATCCCGACGAGCCGGTCCAGCCCGGCAGCGAGATGCTCTTCGGCTATCGCATCTACTGGCGCGACCGTGCTCCCGCCCAGACCGACCTGGCCCGCTGCGTGGCGACCCGTACCGGTATCGGCGGCGAAGTCGGCAAGGCCCGCGAGTACTTCAGCTGGCGCTTCGTGATCGACTTCCAGGGCGGCCCGTTCCCCTTCGACGCCGATCAGGATGTCGAGGTCGTGCCGGTCATCGAGAACTCCGCCGGGCGTATCGAGATCACCTCGGCCCGTCCGCTGGACGCGATTCAGGGCTACCGGGCGATGTTCGATGTGGTGCCCCCGGACGAGGGCACCGAACCGATCAACCTGCGGGTCTACCTCAAGGCCGGCGACAAGCCGCTCACCGAGACCTGGATCTACCAGTGGTCACCGCCGCCGGCCGACGACCGCGAACTGCACAACCCCGGCCATCTACTGTAAGAGATCCCGGACCAAGTCTGATTGACGTTGTTGCATTTTCAGAACCCTCTATACTGTATATAAATACAGCATAGAGGGTTGCGCCATGGCCATCCGCCAACCGCCTCGTCCCCGCAAGGGGCGCGGCGCCACCTACGATCCACCCAATCGCTTCGCCCCGTCCGCCAGCGAAGCCGTCGACGACGGCTGGTGGCAGGATGACGTGCCCGAACGCCTCGCCACCCTGGTCAGCGACGAGGCGAGCAGGAGCGCGCTGTCATGGAACCGCTCCCCCGACCTGCCCTTCGACCGCTCGCTGAATCCCTACCGCGGCTGCGAGCACGGCTGCATCTATTGCTATGCGCGGCCCAGCCATGCCTACTGGGATCTGTCGCCGGGCATCGATTTCGAAACCCGACTGATCGCACGCACCGGTCTCGTCGAGCGGCTCCGCGAAGAGTTCTGCAAGCCAGGCTATGCGTGCCGGCCGATCAACCTGTCCGGCAATACCGATTGCTACCAACCGCTGGAAGCCGAACGCGGCACCACCCGGGAAATCCTGGAGCTGCTCCTGGAGTGCCGGCATCCGGTGGTCCTGGTCACCAAGGGGGCGCTGATACTGCGTGACCGCGAGCTGCTCGCCGAAATGGCCGCCAAGCGCCTGGTGCGTGTCTTCATCAGCCTCACCAGTCTCGACGCAGAACTCAAGCGAAGCCTGGAACCGCGCACCGCCTCGCCGCAGGCGCGCCTCAAGGTCATGCGCGAATTGAGCGCTGCCGGGATTCCCGTGGGAGCCCTGCTGTCACCCATGATCCCGGGGCTCAACGACCACGAACTCGAGCGCCTGCTGGAAGCCGCCTGCGAAGCCGGCGCAAGCACGGCCGGCTGGACATTGCTGCGGCTGCCCCACGAGGTTGCCCCGCTGTTCGAGGATTGGCTCGCGCAGCACTATCCTGAGCGAGCCGGCAAGGTCATGAGCCTGATTCGGCAATCGCGGGGCGGCGCCGACTACGATTCGCGGTTCGGCCGACGCATGCGCGGCGAGGGCGTATTTGCCGACATGCTGGCACAGCGTTTCCGTCGCGCCAGCCGCCGGCTGGGGCTCGCAGGACGAAGCGATGACATGCTGGATTGCCGGAACTTTCGCCCACCCCACCGTCAGGGCGACCTGTTCGGTTAACATGGTCGATCACTATCGACCGGGCACTATCCATGGCAACCAGCAAGACTCGCACCAGCTTCTACCGGCGTCTGTACGTCGCCTACCTGATCGACCGGGGCACGGCCAGCATCCCGGCCATTACCCGGGCCACCGGCATGCCGCGCCGTACGGCCCAGGACACGCTGAATGCGCTGGCCGAGCTGGATATCGATTGTGTCTTCGAACAGGCACCCGGCGAGCGTCACCAGATCGGACGCTACGTCATTCGCGACTGGGGGCCGATCGACAAGCGCTGGGTGGCCGACCACCAGCAGCGACTCCGTACGCTGCTGGGCTACCCCTGAAACCACCGCCATGCACGATCACCCGATCGCCCCCTGCGTACTTGGCTTGATACATGCACTCGTCGGCGGCGCTGAGTAACGCGCGAGACGTCTCGAAGCGTTTACCGAAACCCTGCGTGGCGACGCCGTAAGACGCAGTGACGGGCAGCCCCGTTACCGATAGCGTGTTCCAGGCTGCAACCCTCAGCTCATGGCGAATGTCGTCGACGAAGCTGCGCGCCTGACTGGTATCGCGATCACCCAGCACAATCACGAATTCTTCGCCGCCATAGCGTCCTACCTGCGCGCCCGCCACGGCGCAGCGGGTTTCGAGGAGCCTGGCCAGCCGGCACAGAATCTCGTCGCCGAACGTATGGCCATGGGTGTCATTGAGCGCCTTGAAACGATCGAGATCGATGAACACCACCGACACCCCCCGCGACGCGGCGTCGAAGGCCGCCTGCAACGTCTCTTCGAGGTAGCGGCGGTTGCCCAGTTGGGTAAGCGGGTCGCAGCGCACCTGTCGACTCAGCGATTGCTGCTGTCGTTTGAGCGCGTCGATCTCCTGTTGCTGACGTATCAGATCCTGCTGCAGCTGCGCGTTCTGTTCGGCCAGCAGCTGCTTCGAGAGGTGCAACAACCGCTGGCCATCGAGTCGCTCCGGCGGGGTGATGGCATAGAGGGCAGCGACCCCGGGAAGCTCCTCCTGCAGGGCCAGCATCGCTTCCACCAAGGTCGGCGTATCGAGGCCGAACACCTCTTCGATTTCCCCCAGGGCACCGCTCAGCGCGCTCTCGCCCTGCAGCCAGGCATCGGCCAGGCCGCCTGACGCTCTCACACAGCTGCCGGCTCGGTCCTCGTCGGTCTCCGCCGCTTGCAGGGGCTGGTGACTGGCGCCGATCCAGGCCACCGTCCGTTCGGACAACCGCCAACGGCGCGCCAGCCAGGCACCCACGACGGCGTGATCGACCCCGTACCGGTCACGTTCCAGCTCGACCAGTTGCGCATGATCCTCGGCGCGCGCACACAATGCTCGATAGTGCTCGGCATCGCTGGCATGCAGCGCAAGCATGCCGATATCCTGCAACAGGGCGGCGGTGAACAGTACACCACCATCCACGGCCCCCTCGAGCGTGGCCGCCAGCCGCCGGGCTATCAGCGCACTGATCAGCGAGCGTTGCCAATAGTCGTCGAATGTCGTGCCCGGGCCGGCTTCGCTTGTCGTCGCCGAGGCCAGACTACAGCCCAGCGCCATGGAAAGGGTTCGCTCGACGCCGATGCGATTGATCGCCTCTTGAAGATGCTCGACGGGCCGGTGGCTGGTATAAAAAACGCTATTTGCCAACGATAGCAGGCGTGCCGAAAGAGCCGGATCACCATTCAGCACAGCAACGATTTTCTGCAGGCTGACATCAGGATCGCGTGCCAACTCGATGACCCTGAGCACGACCGAGGAGGGAGATGGCAGCGTTCTGCACTGCTCAAGCGAGTCGCGAAGTGCGTCGGGTATCAAGCGAAATCTCCTTTATAAAGAAGGCATGAGTCTCATGAGGCCCTTCGCGCCGTACCTATCAGTCGCTCTCCTGCCGAAAAGCAAAAAAGGGATACGGGGCCTTGGCAGCACTCGTATTCATGCCAGCCAGACGGTACCGCTCGCCATCCATTGCGAGGCGTTATTTTCACTATTCGCTTGTTAAAATAGTTACCTTTTACGTTGAATACGTCAACATAAAAAAATCCATTGCTGGCGAATCCCGCAAGGCATTATCGTTATTTAAATCCCACAGCACGAACATGGGTTATGAAGCACCAGGCGATATTCTTCAACGCATTGAAACAATCGTTTTAAATCCAACACTTTACACATGACGAACGATCATCGGGATCGGAGGGAGAGAGCATGTCGGAACGGAACGCACGCCACCGGCAGTCGATGCAAAAACTCAAGACCCATGTCGATGAGCGCGTCGCCGCGGCGACCGAGCAGTGCGGCCTGCTCATGGTCTTCACCGGCAACGGCAAGGGCAAGACGACGGCGGCCTGGGGCACCGTGACCCGCGCCCTGGGGTACGGCTACCGGGTCGGCGTGGTTCAGTTCATCAAGGGGCTATGGGAGTGCGGCGAACGCGAGCGCCTGGCCGATGACGCCAACCTCGAGATCGCGGTCATGGCGACCGGTTTCACCTGGGAGACCCAGAACCGCGACAGCGACATCGCCGCCTGCCGGGCCGTCTGGGGCGAAGCCGAGCGCATGCTTGCCGACCCCGGCACCTACCTGGTCGTGCTCGACGAGATCACCTACATGCTCAAGTTCGGCTACCTGGATTTCGCGACGCTCAAGCAGGCACTCGATAATCGACCGCGCGAACAGACGGTGATCGTCACCGGACGCAATGCCCATCGCGACCTGCTGGCCATGGCCGATACGGTGACCGAGATGCAGGAAATTCGCCACGCGTTCAACAGCGGCATCCAGGCACGCCGCGGCATAGATTACTGAACCGGCCACGCAATCACCCCGGCCCGCCGCGCTGCACCGCCCGGCGCAGCGCGCTGCACACCTGGGCCATGGCATCCAGCAGCCGCGGACCCGGACGGCTGATCCAGTCCGGCTCGAGGGTATACAGCTGGCCGCTGGCGACCGCCGGCAGCAGCGCCCAGCGTTGCCAGGCAGCCTGCCAGTCGTCATCGCGCGAGGCGCTCAAGATGACCGTGGGCCGTGCGGCGATCAGCGCCTCGCGGCCGATCTGCGGCACCAGCACCGGCTGCTCGGCGAACAGCGCCACCCCACCGCAGCCGCGAATCACCTGGCTGACGATATGCCCCCCGGCCAGCGTCGTCAGCGGATTGGTGCCCAACTGATAGAAGACCCGCGGCGGCTGGTCGAATGTCTGGCCGAGGCCCGCCAGGCGCGCCAGATAGACCGCCGCCCGATAATCGCCACGCCGAGCCTGTCCGGCAAGCCGGCCCAGGTCGCGCAGATTGTCGGCGACGTCGGACAAGGCCCGAGGCTCGCTGGCATAAAGCGGGATCTCCAGCTCGCGCAGGCGCTCGACCAGCGCATGGGGCGTCCCGCTCGCCCAGACCACCACCAGATCCGGCTTGCGTGCCAGCACCGCCTCGAGGGGAACGCCACGGTAGTTGCCCACCCGCGGCAGCTGACCAGCCGCCGCCGGGTAATCGCTGCCGTCGATCGCCCCGACCAGCGCATCGCCCGCGCCCACCGCATAAAGCATCTCCACGGCATGCGGCGCCAGCGCCACGATACGCTCGGCCGGCCTTTCCAGGGACACCCTGTCGCCGTCGTCGTCGATTACGGTGATGGCCGCAGGCGCCTCGCAGGCCAGGCCCACTCCGAATGCCAGCGCGATGACGCCCATGACGCCGCGTGTAAGTCTCATGGCCACGGCTCTACTCTCTGCTCGGGTCCGGTATCTTCGCCTGGTCGCCTGGCCGAGTCGGCCCGTCGAAGAGCCCCCTTAACGGGGAAACAATGTGCAACACTGGCACACAACGGGAACCGTCGCGGCTCGCAGCGATCCCTGTCTTCACCCCTGTTCGATTCACTGCAAGGAGGCTTCATGCCACTACGCCACACCCCCGCCCCACGACGCCAGCCCCGAGCGCTGCTCGCCACCCTGCTGTTCGTCGGCCTGCTCGGCGCCGCGGGGGTATCCCAGGCGCAGGCGCTTCCCGGCGAAACGCCCGGGCATCGCTTGCAGGTCCAGGCGCAATCCGAGCTGCGCGTGGCGCCCGACATGGCGACGCTCGATGCCCGGCTGTGGGAGCGCACCCCCAGCGTCGCCCAGGATGGCAGCGAGCAAGCCGATCCCGAAGCGCTGAGCGAAGCGCGCGACAGGCTGGAAACGCGGACCGGCGAACTGATCCGCCAGCTCGAGAACCAGGGCATCGACAGCGCGGCGATCAGCGCCGGCTCGCTGAGCGTGCGCCCGGACTACATTCAGCAGCCTGGCCAGAACGGCGACTCCGGCCAGACCCTGGTGCGCACCCAGCTCGAACGGCCGATCAGTCTGCGTATCGACGACCTGTCGCGCTTGCCGACGATCCTCGATGCGCTGACCCAGGCCGGTGTCGATGCCCTCGATGGCGTCACCTACGACCTCAAGGATCGTGACGCGGCCACCGACAAGGCCTTAAGCCAGGCACTGGAGAAAGCCCGCCACAAGGCCCGACTGATGGCCGAGACCCTGGACATCCAGCTCGGCAGGGTCGTCCAGGTCGAGGAGACCGGGGCGCCGCGCTACTCGCCGCAGATGATGTCGATGCGCAGCGATGCCATGGAGAGCAAGGCGGCCCCCGAGTATCGCCCCGGCGAGATCACCCTAGACGCCAGCGTCCGAGTCGCCTGGGAGATCGAAAATTAAGCAGCGAGAACCGGGCCACGAGCTGCGAGCCAAAGGCGGAGACGCTCGTAGCTCGTAGCTCGTAGCTCGTACTCAGGCATTGATTGCATCAAGCCCGCCCAGGTAGCCGCGCAGCGCCTCGGGCACCGTGATCGAGCCGTCGGCCTGCTGGTAATTCTCGAGCACCGCCAGCAGGCAACGCCCCACCGCCAGGCCCGAGCCGTTGAGGGTATGCAGCAACTGCGGTTTCTTGGCCGCCGGGCTGCGGTAGCGCGCCTGCATGCGCCGCGCCTGAAAATCCTCGCAGTTGGAGACGGACGAGATCTCCCGGTAGGTCTGCTGGCTGGGCAGCCAGACCTCGATGTCGTAGGTCTTGCTGGCACCGAAGCCCATGTCGCCGGCGCACAGCGTGACCACCCGGTAGGGAAGCTCGAGCGCCTGCAGGATCGACTCGGCATGCCCGCGCATCTCCTCCAGCGCGGCGTAACTGGTCTCGGGCTCGACCATCTGCACCATCTCGACCTTGTCGAACTGATGCTGGCGAATCATCCCGCGGGTGTCCTTGCCGTAGGCGCCGGCCTCGCTGCGGAAGCACGGCGTATGCGCGGTCAGCCGGATCGGCAACGCCGATGCCTCGACGATGGTGTCGCGGGCGAAGTTGGTCAGCGGCACCTCGGCGGTGGGGATCAGGTAGTAGTCGCTGTCGCCCTCGAGACGAAACAGGTCCTCGCCGAACTTGGGCAACTGGCCGGTCCCGGTCAATGAATCGCTGTTGACGATGTAGGGCACGTAGCACTCTTCATAGCCATGCTCGAGGGTCTGACGGTCGAGCATGAACTGCACCAGCGCACGATGCAGGCGGGCGATGGGACCGCGCATCACGGCGAAGCGCGAGCCGGTCAGCTTGGCGGCCATCTCGAAGTCCAGATAGCCCAGCCTGGCGCCCAGATCGACATGATCCTGCACCGCGAAATCGAAGGTCCGCGGTGTTCCCCAGCGGTGCAGCTCGACATTATCGGACTCGTCGGCGCCCGCGGGCACGCTCTCGTGGGGCAGGTTGGGCAGACTGGCCAGCAGCGCGTCGAGCTCCCCGGCGACGTCGTTCAATTGCGCCTTGGCCGCGTCGAGCCGCTCGCCCAGGTCGCTGACCTCGGCGAGCAGCGGCTCGATCGCCTCACCGGCGGCCTTGGCCTGGCCGATCGCCCGGGAGCGGCTGTTGCGCTCGCTCTGCAGCTGCTCGGTCTCGGTCTGAAGGTCACGACGCCGACGTTCGAGCGCCTCGAACGCGGCCGTGTCCAGGGTGAAGCCGCGCAGGGCCAGGCGTTGCGCAACGTGGTCGAGCTCGCTGCGAAGCAGCTTGGGATCGAGCATAAGAGCCTTTCCATTGACGAATAGCTATCGGAACAGCCGTCCCGTGCGAAGCACCGGTAACCGCGACACAGCAGACGGCGAAACGAGCATTGTAAAGAATTCGTCGGGAGCGAGCCACGCGCTCCTCGCCCCATACCACCAACCATTTCGCAAGGCAATTATCCATAGTGTTTATATCGAGCGCTTCGCATATACGTTAGTGTACAATCCGTCAGACATATATGCGACATTTTCTCATATTCGCATAATTCATCGGACAAACTTAGGCACACACCCTCTACAAAGGCTCCACGATGATCCTGAAAGCGAAGCGATCCCTGCTATCCAGCCTGATCATGGTCAGTACCCTGGCTGTAGCCAGTCAGGCACAGGCAACCACCTCCATCCGCCTGGGCTGGACGACCGCAGATAGCGAAGTCGACCCCTACGCGATCACCGCACACTACTTCGCCGAAGAGCTGGAGAAAGCCGCGCCGGATGAATTCGACGTCAAGTTCTTCCCCAACCATCAGCTCGGCGACGACACCGAAATGCTGCAGGGCATGCAACTGGGCATTCTCGATGCCGGCGTCATTACCGGGACGCAGATCAGCACGCTCGACACGGCTTTCCAGCTCAACGACCTGCCCTTCCTCTATGCCGACAGCGAACAGGCTCACGAAGTGCTCGACGGCGAGATCGGCCAGACACTGATGGACCGCCTGGAATCGCAAGGCATCGTCGGACTGGGTTTTGCCGAAGCCGGCTTCAGGAACACCATCAATAACGTACGCCCCATCCAAAGCCCCGATGACTTCGATGGCATCAAGCTACGCGTCCAACCCAGTGACCTTTATATCGCCAGCTTCCGCGAACTCGGTGCCAACCCGGCTCCGCTGGCCTGGAGCGAGGCGTTCACCGCGGTACAGCAAGGCACCGTCGACGGCCTGGAAATCCCGCTACCGGTGATTTATGCCAACAAGTACCCCGAAGTCACGCAGTATCTCTCTATGACCCGGCACACCTACAATGCCCTGGGACTGCTGATCTCCAAGCAGACCTTCGGGAAGTTGTCCGACGAACAGCAGGAAATCGTCCGTCAGGCCGCCGAGAAGGCGATCGCACGGCAGCGCGAGACGGTGGCCAGCAACAACGAAAGGATCCTCGAGCAGATCGAGAGCCAGGGAATGGAAGTCAACCGTGTCGAGGATGTCGCGGCGTTCCGCGAGAAGGTCGCGCCCGTCTATGAGAACTACCGCGACAAGATCGGCGGCGACCTGCTCGATCGCGCCCTGCAGATCACCGCTCAGTAAAATCCCACGGCCCGGCCTGGCGCCGGGCCACCGGCCATGGATCCCCCTTCATGTATCGCCATCTCGACGAAGCCAGTCGTATCCTGGCCAGCGCGACCAAGCTTCTGGGCGCTATCGCGGCGTTGATAATGATCCTCACGTTACTGTTGGGCGTCTTTTATCGTTATGTGCTGCAAGACTCCTTGTCCTGGTCCGATGAGGTCGCGCTGCTGGCCGCTTCGTGGACGGTATTCCTGTTTGCCAGCGTGCTGGTGCGTCACTTCGAACACGTCCGGGTCACGCTGCTGCTCTCGTTGCTACCCGATCGCCTCTCCGGGTTTCTGGAGCGCCTGAACGTGTTGCTGGTACTGCTTTTCGGGGTAGCCATGATCTGGACGGGGTATGGGTTCATGGAGTTCACCGCCAGCCAGGTCTCGCCGGCGATACGTTATCCCTTGTGGGTCAAGAATGCGGCATTACCGGTCAGCGGCTTACTGATCAGTTTTCACGCCGTCGTGCTGATGATCCGCCCTCACTCCCTGAACGACCTGAGGAGCACGGAACATGGGTGAAACGGGCCTTGTCCTCACGCTGGGCCTGTTTGGCCTGCTCGCCGTCGGCGCCCCCATCGCGATCGCGCTGGGCCTGCTGACCCTGATCGGCATCTGGATGGCGGACCTGAATCCCCTGATCGCGGCCCAGCGCTTCATCGCGGGCAGCAGCTCGACGGCGCTGCTGGCCATTCCCGGGTTCATCCTCGCCGGTGAGCTGATGGGCGCGGGAGGTCTCTCGCGTCGCCTGGTGAAAGTGGCATCGGCCTTCGTAGGCCACCTCCCCGGCGGCCTTTCGATATCCACGGTCGGCGCGGGAACTTTCTTCGGTGCCATTTCCGGTTCGGCCCCGGCAACCACGGCGGCGATCGGTTCGATCATGATCGACGAGCTGGAAACCCGAGGTTACAAGCGCGGTTATGCGGCCGCCCTGGCTACCGCCGTGGGCCCCCTGGGACAGATGATCCCGCCCTCGATACCGATGGTGATCTGGGGCGTGCTCTCCGAGGAATCGATCTCCCAGCTGTTCCTCGCCGGCGTGGTCCCGGGCCTTCTCGCCGCCGCCGGCTTCTGCGTGATCAGCGTCGTCTATGCCAAGCGTCAAGGCATCCAGGGGCAGCCGCGCGCTTCGCGTGGCGAGATTCTCCACGCCCTGCGGGATGGCATCTGGGCCCTGTTCGCCCCCATCGTCATTCTGGGGGGCATCTACGGCGGTATCTTCACGCCGACGGAAGCGGCGATGGTCGGTGCATTGTACAGCGCCATCATCGGGGTGTTCGTGCATCGCGACCTTCAGCTGCGGCAACTGCCCGGCCTGCTGATCAACGCCATGCGCACGACCGCCGTGATCATGTTCATCATCGTCACGGCCTATGGATTCGCCTGGGTCATCGCCAGCGAACAGCTCCCCACCCGGATCACGGAACTCATCCTCGGTCTCACCAGCAACCCGCTGCTGCTGCTGCTCTTCATCAACCTGCTGCTGCTGGTGCTGGGTGCCGTGATGGACAACATCTCGGCCATGGTCATCATGAGCGGCGTGCTCATCGGGATCGGCGCACAGATCGGGCTGGATCCCATACAACTGGGCGCCATGGTGGTGATCAACTTCGCCGTCGGCATGGTGACGCCGCCACTGGGTTATTCGATCTTTGTCGCCTCCTCGGTCAGCGGCATGAGCATCGAGCGCATAGCCAGGCATCTGCTGCCCTTCCTGGCCGTCCTGCTCATCGTCGTGGGGCTGATCGCCTACGTGCCGGCCGTGACGCTATGGCTCCCCGGGCTCGCCGAATGATGCAGACGCGACAGCCCCCCACCTCCGGCGCTCGGCGCGGTCAACGCCTGTCGGCCAGGATCGTCGCCACGCTGGAGCAGGAAATCCGCGACGGTCTTTACCCACGAGGCTCGCAGTTCCCCACCGAAGCCAAGCTCATGGCGCGATTCGGCAGTAGCCGAGCGGTGATCCGCGAGACAATCGCCGAGCTGCGTCGTGCGAACCTGGTGGTCACGCAACAGGGCAGCGGTACCTACATTGCCACGGCGCTGCCCGAACGTCCGGTCTTTTCGATGACGGCGGATGCCGTGGACCAGCAGGAACTGCGCTACATCTACCAAATGCGCCGCGAGGTCGAAGCCGGCGCAGCGGCACTCGCCGCGATCCACGCCACGCCTCAGGAACAAAGCGATATCGCCCGGGCCCTCGACCGGCTGGCCATCAGCCTGAAACAGGGCGATCCCGGCGACAAGCACGACCTGGCGCTTCACCAGGCCATTGCCAACGCGACGGGAAACCACTACTTCTCCGATTTCATTGACTTCTGCTATAACCGGATGTCGACGGCAATCAGCACGGCTCGCCACAATTCGGCTCGCGATGCGACGCTCGAGAACATTGCCCAGGTTGAACACCACAATATCGTCGACAGCATCCTCAACCGCGAGCCCGAAGAGGCCCGTGCGGCGATGCGCCTGCACCTGACCAATGCCATGCGACGTCTCGGACTTCAGCCCCCCATCGGATAGGCATGCGACAATGCACAGACCCGACATACCTGGCCCCGACCCCCGTCTCTTATACAC
>NZ_CAAHFN010000059.1 GCF_900961225.1 Modicisalibacter radicis | reverse complement strand
AGGGGGTCAGGAGGGCGGGTCGAGATGCGCTTCCAGCGCGCTGAGCAGGCCTCTGAGCAGCGAGAGCTCCTTGCGGTTGGGCTGGGCGCGGGCAAACAGCGCGTGCAGGTGATCCGAGGTCCGCGCGTGGGGCTGATTGATGAAGCCCGAGCCCTCCATGACGCGCTGCAGGTGCTCGTGGAAATAAGCCAGCTGTTGCTGCGTCGGCAGCGGACCCTGGGTCGGCGAAGCCGTGGACGCGGTGTTTCCGGTCTGTCGACGCCAGGCGCCGTGGACCTCGTGGGCGAGCACCTGAACCGCCTGGGACAGGTTGAGAATGCCGTAATCGGGGTTGGCGGGGATGCTGACCTGATGCGTGCAGTGACGGATCTCGTCGTTGGTCAGGCCGTAGCGCTCGCGACCGAAGACCAGTGCCACCGGGCCCTGTTCGGCGTTGGCGATCGCTGCGCGGGCCATCTCGCCGGGCTCGTCGAAGTGCGGCAACGGCAGGCTGCGCAGGCGCGCGCTGGCGCCAACGACCTGCACGCAGTCGCTGACCGCCTCCTCGAGGCTGGCGACGACACGCGCGCCCTCGATCACATCGCTGGCCCCGGCGGCCAGGCGAGTCGCTTCGGCATCGGGGAAGCAGCGCGGATTGACCAGCGTCAGCCGAGTCAGGCCCATGGTCTTCATGGCGCGGGCGCTGGCGCCGATGTTGCCGGGATGGAAGGTCTGGACGAGGACGATGCGGATATTGTCGAGCATGTTGAACGCTTGTCGAAGGAAATCGGCCCAGTCTACGCGACGGCTCCTGCCGGCACGAGTGTCCCGTGGCGGGGTTGTTCGCCGCCGACGCCCCGGCTAGACTGCGGGCCTTCCAAGGAGCCGTCATGTCGCCGAACTCATCCCCCAACAAGCCGCAAGCCAAGCCAGCGCCGACGTGTGTGCCCAACGAGCTGCTGCTGTATTGCCGGCCGGGTTTCGAGAACGATCTCGGCGCCGAGCTCCAGGCCAAGATCGGCGTGCCGAACGCGGGGGCTGCCGGCCATGTCGAGGCCGAACCGGGAGCCGGGCATGTGCGCTGGGTGATGGCCGACATGCAGCCCGCCAATGAACTGCATCGTGAGCTGCCCCTTGCCGCGCTGGTCTTCGCCCGCCAGTCGCTGGTCGCCATGCCGCCGCTCGTCGGGCTATCTCGCGATGATCGATTGACGCCGATCATCGCGCAGGTCGTCGCCAGCGGCTGGAGCTTCGAATCGCTGTGGCAGGAGACGCCGGATTCCAACGACGCCAAGGCGCTGGCGGGGTTGATGAAGGCGTTGCAGCGGCCGCTGGAGTCGACGCTGCGCAAGCGGGGGGCCTTGCGGCGCAAGGCCGGCGGGCGGCGATTGCACCTGTTCTGGACCGCCGGCGATGGCGTGCAGCTGGGCATGAGCTTTCCCGGCAATCGCAGCGAGTCGCCGGGCGGCATCCGCCGGTTGCGCTTTCCCCATGACGCGCCGAGCCGCTCGACGCTCAAGCTGGAGGAGGCCTGGCACGTCTTCATACCCCGCGACGAGTGGGAGACGCGGCTGCATGCCGGCATGCAGGCCGCCGACCTGGGGGCGGCGCCGGGCGGCTGGAGCTACCAGCTGGTGCGTCAGGGCATGTATGTCTATGCCATCGACAATGGCCCCATGGGGCGTGAGCTGATGGCGACCGGCCAGGTCGAGCATCTGCGCGAGGATGGTTTTACCTGGCAGCCGCCGCAGCGTCTGGACTGGCTGGTATGTGATATCGTCGACAAGCCGATGCGGGTCATCGACATGGTCGAGCGCTGGCTGCTCAAGCGCTGGTGCCATGAGGCGGTATTCAATCTGAAGTTGCCGATGAAACAGCGCTGGGCGGAGGTGTCACGCTGTCTCGAACGCCTGGAAACCCGGCTGGCGGGCGCCGGGATTGCCGCGCGAATTGCCTGCAAGCAGCTATATCACGATCGCGAGGAAGTCACCGTCCATGTGCGGCTGCCGTGACGCCCTGGCCCGGCGATACCGGCTCAGGGCGCCTCGTAGACGGTGACTCGTTCGTCTTCGGTGAGTAGCGGCAGCACATGCTGCATCGCCTGTTCGCGCTCCGGGCTGTGCTGCCAGGCTCGCCAGGCGTCGAGGCTGCGCCATTGCGTGATCAGCAGGCGATGCTGGCTGTTTTCACGCTGATGCAGCGATTCGCCGGTGATGAAGCCCGGGGCGGTGAGTGCCGCGCGCATCACCCGACGGGCCGCTTGCTCGTACTCCTCCTCGAGCCCGGGCATGATGCGCCGTTCGATGATGATCTTGAACATTGACCACTCCAGCTGATGACCACTTCACCCGACGAGGCCAGCGATGGATAACCCCAACGATGCCGGGGCATTCGATGCCGAACTGGATACCACCGGGCTTTACTGCCCCGAACCGATCATGCTGATGCACAACCGGGTACGCGACATGCGCTCCGGCGAGATTCTCAAGGTGATCGCCAGCGACCCGGCGACCACCCGTGACGTGCCCAAGTTCTGCAATTTCCTGGGTCACGAGCTGCTCGCCCGGCAGGAGCGCGGCGACGACTATCTTTACTTTATCCGCCTGGGCTGACGCATCCGCCTGGGCTGACGCATCCGCCTGGGCTGACGCGATCCCCACGGTCGCGCTGCCGAAAGGCATCGCGGCTGGCCATGCGCGGTGCCGGTTCCTTCAATCCTCGTCGTGTCCCACCATGCAGGCCAGGGCCTCGAGGGTCGCCGGGTCCTCCTGGCGAATGCGATTGGCGATGGCCCGCTGGAAGAAGTAGACTACCTGATGGCGGCTGTGGCCGGGATACAGGCAGTCGTCGCCGGCGACCACCGGGGTCGACTCGACGCGGCTTTCGTCGACCAGCAGGGCCTCGATCGTGCCATTGCTGTAGAGTCGCCAGCCGAACACCAGCTTGAGCTGCCATGTGGCCGCGTCCTCGTCGAGGCACAGGGCGTGCGTGCCCAGTGTCTCGGGCAGTTGCTGCAGCAGAGTCGTTTCGCCGCTCTCTTCATAGTCGAAATAGGCGGCGGCGTGCTCGAGCTCGTAGACCTTGTGCTCGGGCGCGGTGTAGAAGATCTCTTCGGTTTCGGGATCGCGGTAGCCGACGAAGTGGCCGTGCTCGGGATCGTCGAGGTCGTGACAGGGCGTCAGCGCTTCCATCCACGGCACCAGGCCGACCACCTCCCCGTCGTCGCGCAGGCCCCAGGCGAGCAATGGCATCCCGTAGAGCGTTTCGGGGTCGGAAGCCAGATGATAGACCATCTCGAGGCCATCCAGCTCGGGGGCGAGGCGAACCAGGTGACGCTTGGCCCTCAGCCGGTTGCGCATGGCCTCCAGGTCGATGACCCGGGCGGAGCGGGCGGACATTGGGATACCCATGGTTACCCTCCTCATCGGCAAGATTTCGGCCTAGGCCTCGATTCACTATTAGCACAGCTCGCTAGGCGAAGTTAACCCCTGTCGTTCCAACCCCCGCCGAGGAAGCTCGCCAGTTGTCCACGCGGGGGCTTCCGGCTCAACCCGAAACGCGTGCCATGGCGCTGTCGGCGCCCCTCCGGCTAATGTGCCAGAGGCGCCAGCCGAGCAACAGCGCCGCGACGCTCAATCCGCCGATCAGGCCGAGCCAGTAACCGTAGACGCCCTGCGGCTGCCAGCCGGCGACACCGACGCTGCCCAGCAGATAGCCGCCGCCGAGGCCCACGGCCCAGTAGGACACCAGGGTGATCGCCATGATGATCCGGGTATCCTTGTAGCCGCGCAGCGCCCCCGCCAGGTTGACCTGGAGGGCGTCGGAGAACTGATAGATCATGGCCAGCCAGATCAGCGACACGGCCAGCGACTGGACCTCTTCGTTGGGGCTGTACAGTGCCACGACCGGGCCGGCGGTCAGCCACAGGATCATGTCGTTGAGCAGGGCCACCAGCAGGCAGGCGGCGATACCGTTCCAGGCCACGAAGGCGGCGCCGCGGCGCTGTCCGCTGCCCAGCGTATGACCGACGCGCACGGTCAGCGCCATGCCCAGCGACAGCGGCAGCATGAACAGGATCGAGGTGTAGTTGAGCGCGACCTGATGCGCGGCCACGGCGATCTCGCCGAGGCTGGCGATGAACAGCGCGATCAGCGTGAACAGCGTGACCTCGACGAAGATCGCCACGCCGATCGGCGCACCGACGTGCAGCAGCTCGCCGAGCTTGGCGCGTTGCGGGCGCGCCAGCCTTTTCCACAGATGGAGTGACGCGAACACCGCGCTGCGATGGGTATAGGCCGCCAGCGCCAGGCACATCACCCACATCGCCAGGGCGGTGGCGATGCCGCAGCCCACCGCGCCCAATGCCGGCAACCCGCTCAACCCCAGGGGCAGCGAGGCGCCGAACAGCGTCTCGAGGCCGGGGCCGCCATAGATCAGCAGGTAATTGCAGGGCACGTTCACCCCCAGCCCCAGCAGGCTGATCCACAGCGCCGGACGGGTATGGTTCATGCCGTCGGCGAAGGCACGCAGTGCCTGGAAGGCGGCCACGCCGGGCATGCCGAAAGCGACCATGGCCAGGTAGCTGGCCGAGAGCGAGGCGACGTGTTCGGGCACCGCCATCAGGCGGAACACCGGCATCACCGCGAAGGCCAGCAACAGGGCGGCGACCACACCCAGCGCCAGGGCCAGCCACAGGGCCTGATGCACGTAGGGGCGGATCTGCGCCACGCGCTCGCCGCCCAGCAGCTGGGCGACGATCGGCGTCAGGCCCATCAGCGTGCCGGTGGCGAACAGCATCAACGGCAGCCACAGGCTGGATCCCACCGAAATCGCCGCCAGGTCGGTGGCGCTGGCGCGCCCGGCCATGATCACATCGGTCACGCTCATCCCCGACTGGGCGAGCTGCGCGCCGCAGATCGGCAGGGCCAGGCGGATCAGCGCGGCATTCTCGCGACGCCAGCGCTGCCAGCCGCTTCCGCTCATTGCTACCACGGCGACGCTCCCTATCGTCCGGCGATCCAAAACCGCCATTCTAGGCGACTCCCCGAGGCGTGCCTACGCGACCGATGTCGCAGGGCGACCCGGGGAGTGGATGATCTTGCCCAACAGCAGTGGACACCTGGTTAAGACATTACACTGAGACGAGGTGACCCATGGCAAGGCAAGCAGCTTCGATGAAGAAAACCCGTACCCGCTATTCCCAGGACTACAAGGCCGAGGCCCTGGCGCTCGGCGATCGCGTTGGCATCAGTGCCGCCGCCCGAGAGCTTGGCCTCCAGCCCACCCAGCTCTACCAGTGGCGGACCAAGGCCCAGCAGCAGCAAAGCGCTTCAGCCCGCGAGCAAGCCCTGGCCGACGAGAATGCCCGACTCAAGCGCCAACTGGCCGAGAAGTCGGAAGAGCTTGAAATCGCAAAAAAGCCGCGGTCCGATGGCGGCCCCGGACTTTGCCAAGAGCCTGAAGTGAAGTACGCCTTCATCCATCAGCATCGTCAGGCATTCAGCACCCAGCGGATGTGCAGGGTTCTCGGGGTCTCTCGCAGCGGCTACTACGCCTGGCGACAGCGTGGCGGCATGCCGTCTCCGAGACGCCGCCGGCAGGCGGTTCTCGACCAGCGAGTGACCCAGGCCTACGAGTGCCGGAAGGGGCGCTCAGGCGCCCCCAGATTGACGCTGGACCTGGTTGACGATGGCCTGATAGTGGATCGCAAGACCGTCGCTGCCAGCCTGAGACGCCAGGGGCTTCGCGCCAAGGCGTCGCGCAAGTTCAAGGCGACGACGAACTCGCGACACTCGCTGCCGGTGGCGCCCAATCGACTGGAGCAAGACTTTACCGCCGCGGCGCCGAACGAGAAATGGGTCGGCGACATCACTTATCTGGCGACCGGTGAAGGATGGCTCTACCTGGCGGTGCTGATCGATCTGTTCTCACGCAAGGTGATCGGCTGGGCGATGAGCGAGCGGATGACCGCCGACCTGGTCGGGGACGCGCTCCAGATGGCGCTGTGGCGCCGTAAGATGCCCAAAAAGGTCGGATCGCGGCAGCCAGTACTGTTCGACCCTGTACCAGTCGCTGCTGACCCGAAACGACCTCCAATGCAGCATGAGTGCCAAGGGCAACTGCTACGACAATGCCTGTGCCGAGAGCTTCTTCTACAGCCTCAAGGTCGAAGCAATCCATGGCGAACGTTTCGAGACCCGGGACGCCATGCGGCGGCATGAAGATGTCCATGACCACAGACGCTTTGCGCTTCGCGGTCCATCGCTTGATGGGGGGCGTCGCCTCCTGATGATTGCACTATAGCCTGTGCAGATCTGGAGGGGGCACTTCATTGCAGAGGCTAAGGATGTTAACATTATCAGGATGCTCAATGTTTACTAAGTGATTGTATTAAAGGCAGAATGGTTTATGTCTCTGTTTTTGAATGTTTTTTCGAGTTGTCAGTTCGTATTGGGAAATGAATAAATGAGTGTGTGCAGTACCGATGATGAATGCTGTCAAAATTTGATAAATGCCTTTGCGGACATTCTCCCTGACTTAACAATAAAAGGTGACGCAGAAGAGCCGTTCTACGAAGCTCCGAGAGCGAATACCCATGCAGTTGTTTATTTTAGAAGTAACTATCCACGAAGCCTTTTGCATGAGATTTCACATTATTGTTTAGCTGGCGATCGGCGAAGAGGTTTAGATGATTTCGGTTATTGGTACGCTTCATGCGGAAGAACAGCCGAAGAGCAGCAGTGTTTTGAAGTGGTTGAAGCGAGGCCACAAGGATTGGAAAAAGCCATGTGTGAAATTGTTGGGCTTAAGTTTTCACCAAGCCTTGACGATTTTTCAGGACGGCCACCGTCGAAAAAATTTCTTCAACATTTAGGAATTGCCTATCAAGAGATGCGGGTAAATCCACCTTCTACCGCCAATAAGGTATTGTCTGGATTGAAAAGCTATTGGAGCAGTAATTGTTTAGCTAACCTGAATTCGTCAGCTAGATTAGAGATGTGACGGGGCTAAAGGGAACCTCTGAAAACCTGAATCCTGAAATTATTGATCGCTCGATAATGCAGGTTTCGAGGGGGCGCAAATCCAAAAATCGAGGTTTTTAGAGGTTCCCTAAACAAATGCCATCCGGCAAATGAATCTCTATGCAATCTCGGGAGTCGTCCACGAAGGGATATTCTACGAACCTTCTCTCGTATCTAATTGGTTTGTTTCCCAGCGTTTTCAGTTCGGGTGCGCTCTGTATTGAGGGGTGTTCACCGCAATTCGGCACGACCCTGGCGGTTTGAGGACTGCGTCGCGGAGATGGTTCTATAGGAGGTGAAAGATCATAACTGTAAACTGATGCGCACAACGATTATTTGGTCGAGAACGTATCAGTTCAGGGAGAAATCATGAGTCAGGCCTATCAGACGAGCACCCAAGTGGAATAGGGTTGGGGTGGAGGTACAACCGATGGCTATGTGCAGAACGTCTTTAAGGAGACGACGATCCAGACCATCAAGGAATCTGGAATCACCCGTCACGAAGCGAAGATACCCCGATCTACCTGATTAACGAGTCCGCAGCAGGATGGCGACCAGGTGCTCAGTCGTCTGCGGACACTCGTTGATAGTTCGGCCGTTGTCAGTAATAAGTTAACGGGTGGAAACGTTGCATCGATGAGGTTGAACGATGGACTGGAGTTCGGGTCGAGATGCGTCGGCCGGGTCGACCTCGAAAGGGATTTAAATAAATCTGTCCCGGTTTTGTACAAACTCTTGCCCGAAACTGAACGCCGCGCCAAACTGTGTTTGACCAGCAATGCTGGCGGTGTGCACATTACGCCTAGCGCTGGACGACCGTAGGGCAGGCGACAACGAGCGACCGTTGGTGTACTACCTTGACCGGAATTTCTCGCTTCTGGGCGAACTGTCGTAAGCCTATATGGCTCGGTCCTTCCCTCACCTTTCGAGTGGGGCTGTTATAAAGTGGGGCCACCGCCCTGAGTCATAGCGTGCGACTCCGGATTCGATTTCAAGTCGGCAAAGTGCCGCTTTAGCGCCTGTGACGCGATCTTTACCTTGGCGGGCCGACCTTGGCTCGGCCTCATAACCATCATTACCGGCATCGGATCGAACTTCCAGTCAGGCAGCACCCTGACAAGGGCGCCACTTTCGAGCAAGGGCAGCACATCGGTATAGATAAGCCGCGCCATACCTGCACCCTCTTCACACATCTGCCGTGCTGTCACCTGGTTGGTGCAGACAATCCGTGCTCTGATAGGGATGTCCAGCCTTTGTGCCCCTTTCCTCAGCTTCAGTAGTTCGTTCGGCGAGCTATTAGCTTGCGGCGACGAGTCGACGATTTCTTGCGACACCGTAATCCACTGGTGAGCTTCGAGATCGTTCGGTGCCAGAGGAATTCCTTGCCGTTCGGCATAAGTCGGTGAGGCACAAAGCACTGTCTCAAAATCGCACAGCTTGCGGGCGACCCAGTCGGAGTCGGACAGCTTTCCGACCCGCAGGGCAATGTCGATCCGGGCGTCGATGAGGTCGATCATTGCGTCATCCACGATGAGGCTCAGCCGAAGGTTCGGCCATTCCGAAAGGGTCGGCGCGAGCGCCGGGGCAATGTAGGGGGCAAATCCCAGTGGGGCGGCGATGCGTAGTTCGCCAACCGGCGCGTCCCGGGCCTGTAACAAGGACTGCTTTGCTGCGTTCGCCGCATCCAACAGCCGGAGACAATGAGGATAGCAGCGCGCTCCAGCTTCGGTCAGTGAGAGCTTCCTGGTCGACCGGTGAAGCAGCGTGACACCCATCTGATTTTCGAGCGTGCGTATGGTCTGGCTCACCGCGGATGGCGTCATTTTCAGGCGCCTTGCAGCGGCGCTCATGGAGCCGGTTGAAACGGTTTCAGCGAAGACAGCATAGGGTTTAAGGTCATTCATTTGTTAGCCAGGCTTACAAGAGTTGGTGAAAATGGGCGTCTACTCAGCTCACTATAAAGAAAATATCCTGATAGAGAACCATTCAAGGAGGTCTCCATGAAAATTGCTCTCATCGGCGCTACAGGCTTTGTCGGCGCCGCTACGCTGAATGAACTTCTCTCACGTGGCCACGAGGTTACTGCGGTGGTGCGGTCAGCTGGCCGAATGGAACCGGCGGCCAACGTGACGCAAATCGTCGCAGACGCCTACGACGCCGAGTCCGTTGCCGAAGCGGTGGCCGGCACAGACGCTGTCGTGTCGGCCTTCAATCCTGGCTGGCACGACCCCGATCTGTACGACAAATTCGTACGTGGAGCTGCCTCTATCCAGCGCGGCGTCGAGTTGAGCGGCATCAAACGATTTTTGGTTGTCGGTGGCGCAGGGAGCCTGTATGTGGCTCCGGGGGTGCAACTGGTAGATACCCCAGAATTCACGTCGCAGGTTCCGGAATACGTTGTACCCGGCGCGCGGGGAGCGCGCGATGCCATGGCGGCGATTGCCGCCGACAATTGCACACTGGACTGGACGTTCGTTAGCCCCCCGGCGTTTCTCGAGGATGGTGAACGGACCGGAAATTACCGTCTTGGTACCGATACCCTGCTCATGGATGGCGAGAAGCCGGCAGGAATTTCTGTTGCAGATCTTGCAATCGCGATTGTCGACGAACTCGAACAGCCGCGTCATGTCCGGTCGCGGTTCACGGCGGCGCGTGGGTTGTAATCAATGACATCCTCCCTCGTAAACCACGCCCCGCAGAACACGAACGCGACGGGGCCGGCTCTGATCGCGGCCTTTCTTGCCATCGGCTTATCCGGCTTTGCCATCGGTACCAGCGAGTTCGTGGTCATGGGATTGCTGCCTGATATCGCGGCAGATCTTGCCATTTCGCTCCCCCAAGCCGGACATCTCGTCAGCGCCTACGCGATTGGTGTGATGATCGGCGCGCCGCTCTTCGCGGTCCTGGGGGCGCGAGTGCCACGCCGCCGTCTTCTGATCCTGCTCGCAGGTCTGCATAGCCTGGCAAACCTAGCCGCCCTCGCGGCCGATGGGCAGACCTACCTGCTCATCACGCGCTTTGCGGCCGGTCTGCCGCATGGGGCATATTTCGGTGCTGCGGCGGTTTTGGGGGCTTCTCTTGTGCCGCCGGCAAACCGTGGGCGGGCCGTTGGCTACGTGATGCTCGGGCTGACCATGGCGATGCTGGTGGGAACCCCGCTTGCGACCTGGGTTGGTTATGCATACGGGTGGCGCATCGCCTTCGGCATGATCGGGGCCGTATGTCTGCTGGGTGCGGCATCAATTCGCTTCGTCGTCCCTCAAGTGTCGGCGCAAGAGGGAGGGAGTCTCTCTACCGAGCTTCGCAGTCTCGCCAACCCGCGCCTTTGGCTGGCCTTGTCGGTCGCGGGTGTCGGCTTCGGCGGCATGTTCTGTGTCTTCAGCTATATCGCGCCCCTTCTGACTACGGTCAGTGGCCTGAGTGACTCCAATCTTCCTTTTGCTCTCGCCCTTTTCGGGGCCGGCGGTGTGGTTGGCACGCTGCTTGGTGGTCGCTTTGCGGACGTCGCCCTGATGCGTACGATCGGCGGTGCCCTTCTTTATACGACCTTATTGCTGGCGGTTTTCTCATGGCTCGCAGGTCGTGTGCCGACGGCGCTTTTAGGCACATTCCTCTTGGGCGGCATCGTTTCCATCGGCCCCGGTCTTCAGATCTGGCTGATGGATGTGGCGGGGCAGGCAAAGACCCTGGGCGCTGCATTGACCCACTCTGCGATCAACTTTGCCAACGCTCTCGGCGCGTGGCTGGGCGGCCTGACGATTGCTGCCAGTGGGGGCTTCCTCTCTCTGGGGTGGACTGGCGCGCTATTGGGCTTGGGGGGCTTGCTGCTGTTCGGGTTGGCATTTGCCACTCAAAACACTTCAGTACCCGCAGGGGAAAACAATGAGTGATAAGACCATCCTGCATTACGTTTATGATCCGCTATGCGGCTGGTGCTACGGAGCGGAGCTTCTGGTGCGTGCGGCCAAGGGGGCGGGGATGAACATTACCCTTCATGGTGGTGGATTATGGGAAACGCCACTTCGGCCCGATACAGCTACCCGTAAATATCTGCGTGAAAACGATGGACGGATTGCCGCTCTGTCCGGACAGCCATTCGGAGAGGCCTACCTGGAGGGGCTGCTCCGCGATCCAGCAACGATCTTTTGGTCAGAACCGACAGTTGCGGCGGTATTGGCCGCAACGACTGTAGAGCCAGGGTCCGGTTTGGATATGATTGCCGCCATTCAGTATGCGCATTACGTACAGGGTGAGCGAGTCGTCGAAGAAAATTCCCTGAGCGAGGCCGCCAAAAGCATTGGCGTGGACGAACAGGATTTTCGTCGCGTTCTCAAGGGGATGCCGGTGCAGGCGCACATCGCAGAGACGAGACGTTTCATGCAAAAGCTCAGGCTGGGAGGATATCCTGGCTTTGTTCTGGAGCGAAAGGGAACGTATGTGGTAATCGACCACCAAGCGCACTACGGTAATCCCGAAGCCTTCGTGGTTAGCCTCCAAACAGCCTAGTCGTCACTACCTTTTTGCAATCATGACAGCACGGTTATATGTCATTAGCCGGCCCGGTTACTGGCCGGGGCTAGGTAATAGACCAAAACGACAATTTGCAGCTGATCAGATTCTTCTTGGAGGGAGTTGGAAAGCATTGCGGAGTGCAGAGGGTCAGGTCATGCCTTTTGTCCCGTTTCATTTTAGCCCACAGCTAGAAGCAAAGATAGCTCTATGAGGCAAAAGGCAAGCTCCCGAGCTTTCCCACTCCGAGGTCGAGCGGGTGCGTACTTTCGGCCCTGATCTTACCCAGCACTGGTGGACACCAGCTTAAGCGATCATTCGAGCCTCGAAGGTCTCCGGGCTGATCATCCCGATAGCACTGTGTCGGCGTGGCCGGTTGTAGTCCAGCTCGATGTATTCGAAGACCTGGCGGCGCATCTGCTCTCGCGTTCGGAAGCGCTCACCATGCACGGCTTCGATCTTGAGGCTGTGGAAGAAGCTCTCGGCACAGGCGTTATCGTAACAGTTCCCCCTGGCGCTCATGCTGCAGTGGAGATCGTTTCGGGTCAGCATCGACTGATACAACGCTGAGCAGTACTGGCTGCCGCGGTCGCTGTGAACGATCACCCCCTTCGGCATTTGGCGGCGCCACAACGCCATCTGCAGGGCGTCAGCGACGAGCTCCGCTGTCATGCGTTCACGCATCGCCCAGCCAATGACCCTGCGTGAATACAGGTCGAGCAGAACCGCCAGATAGAGCCAGCCTTCATCGGTCCAAAGGTAGGTAATATCGCCGACCCATTTCTGATTGGGCGCCACCGCCGAAAAGTTCTGCTGCAGCAGGTTGGGCGCAACCGGCAAGCTGTGCCGCGAGTTCGTCGTCGCCTTGAATCGACGAGCCGCTCTGGCACGAAGTCCTTGACGGCGCAAGCTGGCAGCGACGGTTTTCCGATTGACAGGCAGCCCCTCGTCCTTCAGATCCAGCGTCAGCCGGGGAGCGCCGTAACGCCCCTTTTTTCGGTCAAAGGCGCTGGCTATCCGATGATCGAGAGCTACCTGTCGATGGCGCCTGGGCGATGACATGCCCTCGTGCCGTCTCCAGGCGTAATAGCCGCTGCTAGCCACGCCGATGATGCGGCACAGGCGCTGAACGGAGAATGCCTGACGGTGTTGGTTGATAAAGGCGTATTTCACTTCAGGCTTCTCGCAAAATACACCGCGGCCTTTTTTGCAATTTCAAGCTCTTCCGCCTTCTCCGCGAGCTGCCGCTTGAGCCGAACATTTTCGTCAGCCAACGTCTGCTCACGCTCGGAGGTATTGGCCTTCTGCTGGGCCTTGGCACGCTACTGATAGAGCTGGCTGGCCTGCAGGTTGAGATCCCGAGCGGCAGCGGTAGCGCCGACGCGGTTAGCGAGTGCCAACGCTTCGGCCTTGAAGTCCGGGGAGTATCGGTTGCGGGTTTTCTTCATTGAAGGAGTTTGCCTTGTCATGGGTCACCTCGTCTCAGTGTAATGTCTTAACGAGGTGTCCACTGTTGATGGGCAAGATCAGTGCGTCGAGACCTAGCCAACACGTCCGACTGCGTTACGACTCGGCTGGCGGTCGATGGGCGGCGATCCGTAAGGGGCGCGATTACGTGACAATCGTTTCCAATGCCGAAGGTCAGATTTTCGGAAATATTTGCCCTGACCCCAATCAATCACTATCGCGCTGCATTCCCTTAAGTAGCAAATCGATCATCTGCACGGCCGATTGCCTCCAGTTCTCGCCGGGGGTGAGATTGGCGACTCCGCCGATGGCCCTGAGCAGATCCAGTGGTTCGAGGTCGAGGTCGAGCGCGCCTTCATCGACGGCGTTGGCGGTCAACGCTTCGATGGCATGGGCAAGGCACTCCGACGTCCCGCTATAGAGTGCCGCCGTTCCGCCGATGAGTGTGCTCAACACATCCGCCATGCCTTGTTTGGTTTCAAGAAAGTCTACGAATTGCAGTAACCATTCACGGAGTGCCGGCAGTGGCTCGAGTTCGTTCATCAAGGCTGGGGCGGCGTCGATGAGAGTGTCAATCTCCTGTTGATAGATCGATGTGATCAATGCATCGCGTGACCGAAAGTGACGATAGAGCGTACCGATGCCGACTTCGGCTTCCCGCGCGACCTGTTCGAGGCCCGCGCCGGCCCCCTTTTCCGCGAAGACTTTCCTGGCCGCTTCGATCAATCGGGCGCGATTGCGTTCTCCATCGGCTCGTGGCTTCCGGGGTGGCTTGGTGAATGAATCTGGGGTCATTTTATCGATCGCCTTGACTAAACGGATGCTTCCTCCGTATATTTAAACGGAGGCGCCCTCCACATTTCTGCGGGCGGGGACGTAGGCCTATACGGTAGGCGATACCGCCATTGATTGTCATCGTTGCGGCAGTGAGCCACCTGCCGATACAGCGTGACTGAATGTGCAGCATGGCTTGCGCCGCCGGGCCTATCCAAATGGTTCGAGCTGAAAGTTCCTAATGCCGACTTCCCGCATCGTATGGGCGGGCAGTTATTTTAGAACGACGCTCACCACGAGAAGGAGACGATCCATGTACAGCTTATATTTCATGACTTCCCCGAATGTAACGAAAGTCGTAATGGCACTTGAAGAGATTGGAGCGGATTACCGCCTCTTGCCATTGGATATTTCTTCGGGAGATCAGCGGGATCCATCGAAAGTAGCGGGTTCAGTCACTGGGAAAGTCCCGGTGATCATTGACGAAGATCCTAAAATCGGTGGCGAGCCTATCGTCATTGCAGAGTCTGGTGCCATTCTGCTTTATCTGGCAGAGAAGCATGGAGGCCTCATCGCTGCAGATTCTCTCGGGCGGCTGGAGCAAATTCAGTGGCTTTTTTGGCAGGTCTCTGGCCTTGGGCCCTTTGGCGGCCAGGCGTTTCATTTCAGACAGTATCCTCAAATGTTTGCACCTGAGGTCGACAACTCTTACAGCGAAAAAAGATACGAAAAGATATTTACACAGCATTTTGGTGTTCTCGAAACGAAATTGAAAAATGCCGACTATGTGGCAGGTGAATATTCTGTCGCTGATATCGCGTGTTTCCCTTGGGTTCAGTTCATGGCTCCTGTTGAGGGCCGCGAAAAATTTCCTCGCATTGAGGATTGGCGCAAGCGTGTCGCAGCCAGAACCGCAGTGAAGATCGCCTACGACAAGATCAAAGCAACGAAAATGGGGGAAAGAGAAAAAAACGAACAAGATGTTTTCGTTTTTTCCAAGGACGAACTTCACAATATAATTACGACGTGAATTCTGAGAGTTAGACGCTCCAGTTTCAATTGACGCACGGCGTCGAATGTAAAATCGAAGTTGATATCTCGAAGCATCGCTTACCCAAATACGATCCATCTCGGTTGGGGGTTCTGATATGTCTGACCTTCGCAATATCCTTATCACTGGTTCGACGGACGGGCTCGGTCACCATGTCGCCCAACGACTGGCCTCGCCCGAGATTCACTTGATCGTGCATGGACGCAACGCCGAGCGTGGCAGAGCGCTGGTCGGCGCGATTCAACGTGCCGGCGGCACGGCCGACTTTCACGCGGCGGATTTTGGCTCACTGGCCGAAGTCCGCCGCCTCGCCGATACGCTCGAAAGCCGGTACTCTCAGTTGGACGTGCTGGTCAATAATGCCGGGGTGGTCACCCTTGGCAACGTGCGCACCGAAACGTCGGATGGTTACGAGCGTCATTTTGCCATCAACTACCTCGCTCCCTTGCTGCTTACGAGGGCGTTGTTGCCTCTGTTAGGTGCTCGGGCGCCGTCCCGCGTGATCAATGTCGTTTCGGCCGGCCAGGCTGCCATCGATTTCGACGACATCATGCTCGAGCACGACTACGATGGGTTTCTCGCCTATATGCGCAGCAAGCTGGCCGGCGTGATGATGACGTTCGATTTAGCGGCAGCGCTGGCCAAGCGCAACGTAACAGTGAACAGTCTCCACCCCGGCACCAACATGGACACGACCATGGTCCGCGAGAATGGCGTGCAGCCCACCACGCCAGTGGAGAAGGGGGCTGACGCGCTCATGGCGCTGGTCGACGGCCCTGAGCACGCTGCCACCACGGGCTGCTATTTCGACGGCTTGCGCGAGGCACGCGCGCATTCTCAGGCCTACAACGCTGAGGCACGTCGCCGCCTGCATGTCTTCGGGAAACGCCTGACGAGCGGTTGGGATCATTGAAAATACGGGGCCGATCACGAGCCGTATTGTCGTATCTTCGATCCGCTTTCGTAGGGCTCTCTCGTGCAAAGCAGCCCGATCTATGGAGGCCAGCAGGTTGCCGGTTGAAGCGAGTGAGGAGGGTCAGATACCGTCTTGAAGAGCAAGTTGTTGCATCGGTATCCGAGCATCGAATGGCTTGTTGGAACAGACCACCCCGTAGATTAGATGAACCAGCTTTCTCATATTGGCCCCGACGATGACTTTGGGCGCCAAGCCTCTATTTCGCAAGCGAGCAGCCATTATGCGCACGACAGGGTTGTGCCGAACGGCAACCAGGCGGACATGTAGAGTGATTGGCTGGCGTCACCACGACCTGTCCGTGACATCATCGTGCGCCCTTTGAGCGAGCTACCAGATAACCGTTGTCGTGGCGTGACGCCGATGAAAGCGGTTAAGGACTTGGCGCTTTTAAACCGCCTGATATCGCTTAGATACGCCAGTATCCGAGCCACCGTCTTAGGTCTGATTCCCGGGGTACTGCTGATCAGCTCGGCGTCCTGTTTGAGTTTCGGATGGCCATCGATATGATCATCAATGTCTGACTCGATTCTGGCAATCTGCTTATCCAGCCACTGCAAATGGTCCTGAACCATACCGGTGACGGAAGATCGGGATGAATGTGCATAGCCTCCAAGCGGTTCAGTTCATGTTGCCGCATCTCTTGGAGGGCCTGTGGACGTTCGACGAGTGCGCGCAGCTCTCGCAAAGCTGGGCTCGGCGGTTGCCAGGGATCAAGGCGCTGGATGAAGCAGTGGTCTTGCCTCAATCAGAACTGACTCTCTATCACTGAGAGATTGTTCTGAAGATAGTGAGCCACCGGATACATAGCACTTTCCCGCCGCCAATCGTCCAGAGCAAGACGCAGCACACCGATGGCAGCCATCGCGATGACACGATGGGCCGCCTGTTGTTCAGGTGCTGGCCACAATTCGTCCATTGCCTCTCCCAGTACTTGCTCCAGTTCCTCGTAAAAAGCACATTTACGGGCTCGTAAAGCGGCGGTGGAGCGCAGCAATCGGTCAATGGCAAAAGAATCCCTTGTCTCATAACGTGATGCCAAGGTGAGCAAACATTCTATGGCCGCTGGCCAGGGGGCGACGTGGTGCCGCATTTTCATCATGCCGTTGCGTAAGGCATCCGGAAAATCCCGTGTCTCTCGCGCCAACAATACTTCCTCTTTGGACTTGAAGTAGTGGAAAAACGTCCGCCGTGAGATGCCCGCGGCCTCCGCGATCATGTCCAGCGTTGTAGCTTCAAAACCATTGTCGATAAACAGCTTCAGGCCCGTGGCCGCAATCCGGTTGTGGTTTTCCCGGCGCTTGCGCTGGCGCAGGCCACCCGATTGATCCTGCCCAGTTTCTGTTTCTGGTATACGTTCGGACATATAATCTCTTGATATTTGCACTGAGTGCAGGTATTTTTATGCACTCAGTGCAATATTTTACAGGAGCTGACATTGTGTCTCAAGAAAAAGTTATGTCTCAAGAAAAAGTTATGTCTCAAGAAAAAGTTTGGTTTATTACCGGTGCGTCCCGTGGCTTTGGCCGTATCTGGGCGGAAGCCGCCTTGGAACGCGGTGAAAAGGTCGTTGCCACCGCTCGCGACCCGAAGGTGCTCAACGAGATGGTCGCGACTTATGGCGAGGCTATTTTGGCACTGCCGCTCGACGTCACGGATCGCCAGGCGGTGTTTGCGACCGTTGCCCAGGCTCACCAGCACTTCGGTCGTCTTGATGTGGTGCTGTGCAATGCCGGTTATGGCTATATGAGCGCGATTGAAGAGATCGATCCTGACGAGGCTCGAGCAAACTTCGACACCAACGTGTTTGGCTCCCTGTCTGTCATCCAGGCAGTCCTGCCATTTTTACGCGCGCAGGGCAGTGGCCACATTCTCACCCTGTCGAGTATTGCCGGGGTGCTCAGCCCGCCCACCGGCGGCATCTACCTGGCCAGTAAATTCGCCGTCGAGGCGTTGTCCGAATCGCTGTCCGGCGAGGTGGCCGATTTCGGCATCAAGGTTACTATTATCGAACCGGCCAGTTTCGATACCGGTTTCAGATCATCAACCAGACTGGCACCCTCCATGCCGGAATATGAGGCACTGCGCAAAAAGATTCACGGCTCCTTTACCGCTGACATGCAGGGCGATCCACAAGCGACCATACCGGCCATTTTCAAAGTTGTAGACGCGGGTGAACCGCCATTGCGCCTGATCCTCGGCTCGTGGTTGTTGCCCATGATCAAGAAGGCCTATAAGGAACGGCTTGATACCTGGAATGCCTGGGAAGAGGTTTCCATTGCGGCACAGGGAAAACGATCCAGTTTCTGACCTATTATGGGAAACTGATTACTGAAAAAGAATGCAACAGCTTTGGTCACCGGTGCTTAAGCGGGCTTGGAGTCGCATTCGTCCGCGAACTTGCCGCGCGGACAATGCCGGCGCGCACTAACGGGGATAAAAGCAGTCGTCCGTTTATCCGATATGTGAATTCTCTTGGCCGCCGTCGAGCGGGTGTTTCACAAGTCGCCTGGAACAATTTCACCGGACTACACATCCTGCTATCGAAGCTGACGGGCGATCTAAAAGCAACACGATCGTTATCGCATGCTGGCTTCGAACTGGAAGACATGCTTCTCTTGGATTATGACCGAACCGACCCAAGAACAGATCGAGCAGCTGTCGTTGGCATTCGAACGCTTCACGCGCCACTTCAAGGAGGCGGTTGCGGTGGCCGGGAACGCTACGAGCCGGATACCGGCGAGGTCAGCTATCCGTGGTTGTTCGTACGGCTAGACCAAGCGGGGATCAATCGCCCTCGATCATCCGGAAGCAATTGTTGCGGGATTGCTTTCGTTAGAACGAAGCTTTCACCACGGTATTTCGCCGGCGGTATCGAGGAACCGCCCTGAGAAGGCTTCCTCGCTGCTGAGCAATGCGCAGCGAACCGGCACTTTCGCCGCTTCCGACGGCAATACTTCGCCTTGCTGGCCCGTCAGATCGGTCTTGACAAAACCGGGGCAGACCGAATTCACGATAATGCTGCTTTCGCGCAATTCTTCCGCAAGTTCGACAGTGAGCATGTTCACCGCTGCTTTGGAGGCATTGTAACCGATGTTTTGCGCGGAATAATAAGGCGATGACGGGTCGCCGTTGCAGGCAAGCGAACCCAGAGTGCTCGAGAGGTTCACGATCCGGCCTGCTTGGGACTTGTGCAGCAGCGGCAGCAGAGCCTGCGTTACGGTAAGCGTGCCGAAGAAGTTCGTTTCCATCGTGGTTCGAACGACATCCCGTGGTGCGCCGCTCGGCACGCCGTCGCGGGTGTCCCAGATGCCGACATTGTTGACCAGGATGTCGAGGCGGCCGTATTCTGCCTCGATCCGCGTCGCAGCGGCTTGGATGCTGTCTTCGTCCAATGTGTCGAGCGACAGGTATGAGACGTCGAGACCGTCGGCCGTCAGGTTCGACGCTGCACTTTGCCCGCGGCCGGGATCGCGGGCGCCGAGAAGCACTTTCGCTCCGGCTTCGGCAAGTTGCCGCGCAATTTCGAATCCAATGCCTTTATTGGCGCCGGTAACGAGTGCGATAGGTATGTTCGCCATGAGGAATCCTTGTTGGGCTTGACTTGAAGGGGGTATTCAGTATATGAAAGATAATTCAGCATTGGAATTCGCTTTTGACCTCGGTTCCTCCACAACACCTCCGCGCCCGTAAATCACCGCGCCAAGCGCGTGCACTCGCGACTGTTGAGGCGATATTCGAGGCAACGATTCAGGTTTTGCTGAGCGACGGTCCGACACGGTTGACGACCACGCGCGTTGCGGCGCGGGCGGGTGTGTCAGTGGGCACGATGTATCAATATTATCCGCACAAGGAAGCGCTGCTTTATGCGGTGATCGGGCGTTATCTGAACGCGATTGCCGAAGCTGTCGAAAATGCCTGCCTTGCCAGCCATGGTGCGCCGCTGACTGAAATGAGCGATGCTCTGGTGAAGGCGTACTGCGATGCGAAAACCCTAAAACGCAATGCAACGCGGGCGCTCTATCTCGTCGCCGTTGAGGTGAATACGTCCGCTCTGACCGAGGACTGCATCCAGCGTATTGAGGCGGCGGCGGCCGCGATGTTCAAAAGTGCTCCCGACGCGGAATTCGATGATCTCGCACTGGTAAACCACTCGTTTCTCAACATGCTTTTCGGAACGGTTCGAAGCCTCCTTACCCGCGAGATTTCACCGGCAATGGCAAACCGTCTCGGTGATGAACTGGCCTTGATGTGTCGGGCTTATCTCGACGCTGCGAAGCGTCCTGCAGGTTCCAGGCGTACTGAGATACCGGCGATTTAGCCCTTGCCACTGTTTCCCATAGGTGCTGATGGCGCGCTTTGCTGCCGTGATCAGTTGCGCTCTGTTGCGTGCCCTGTCGGCTGGCTTTGGCTTTCCCGCACTGGAGGTGACCTTCCCCCTGGTTTAGGTCCGCTCCAACACGAGGCTGATTGCGTCCAGTTTGAACTCCTTGGGATATTTATTTCTCGTGCTCATGTAGTACAGTCTCCAGTTGAGGGTGTTATCCCTTAACTGGGTTGGTCACATCCACTGAACCACTTCACATTGAGTTTGATGTGCAAGTTAGTTTTTTATGCCCGCTTTTTTGTACATTTTTAATGTATATTGGCAATAAATTAGGCAGTTTTAATTTTTTGGTATCAACCAAAGATTTGTTTGTGTACATAAATCGTTATGATGTTAGTAGAGACCAGCCACTGGTGCATCGCCGGCGAGCGTCGGCGGCAGTTGGAGGACTACGGCTACTGGTATCTGCCCGACGGCCGCGACGCCCGCGAGCAACAGGCCTTCGAGGTCGCCGAAGTGGCGCCGCAGGCCCTGGAGCTGCTGTTTTCCCGGGCCTGCCGGCGGCGCTTCAATGTCAGCGTCGACAACCTCGGCGACGTGCCGGTGGATCGCGGGGTGTTTCGCGAACGGGTCGAAGCGCGTACCGAGCGTTATCGGTGCGAGGGGCTGCCCCTTCGCGGCGAGGCGTTTCGCGCCGCCTCGAGGCCTTCTATGGCGAGGCGGCGTCGCGCGATGTCGCGATCGCCAGAGGGCAGGCGCGTCTTGTCGATGGCCGGCGCCAGACGGCCCCGGTGTAGAGGCCGGCACCGGTCAGCGCATGGTCCGGCGCCCCCTGGCTGCGCTTCAGCTCGCGGCGTCGTCGATCAGCCGCTGATGCAGGTACAGCATGACCTGCACTTCGTGATCGGGGCGCAGCGGTTCGAGCCCCAGCTCGCCGAACAGCTCGTTGCGCGCCCGGGCCCATTCGCCGGGAGCGAGGTCGGGGTAGAGACTCTCGGCCGGGGCCAGCTCGACGAAGGGGTCGACGCCGTAGTCGTCGAACAGCCGCGACAGACCGGCTTCGTCGTCGAAAACGCCGGCGGTGAACAGCGTGGCGCTGTAGTGGTCGCCCTCGAGTTCGCGGATGACGTCCAGCGGACTGACGCCGAAGGTGCGCAGCTCTTCCAGGCTGTAGTCGCCGAGCTTGAGCAGTTCGTCGTTGAGCCACTCGTCGTCGGGCTGGATCAGGGTGTGCTTGATCTGGCCGTCGGGCAGCGCCCAGGCGATGGCCAGCGGGAGCGCATCGTCCTCGCCGGTCTCGACGGTGATGAAGCCGGGGTAATCCGCCATCACTGGACCTCCAAGCGGAAGAAATGGTGTGCCGTGGTCGTGGTCGCCCGGGAAATGGCGGCTTCGGTATCGCCATGCCAGTGGGCGATCTCGCGCACGATCCACGGCAGCAGGGCCGGTTCGTGGCGTCGCCCGGGCGCCTTCGCCGGCAGGTTGCGCGGCAGCAGGTAGGGACAGTCGGTCTCGACCATCAGCCGCTCTAGCGGGATGTCGGCGAGCAGTTCGCGCAGGTGGTGGCCGCGTCGCTCGTCGCACAGCCAGCCGGTCAGGCCGATGTGCAGGTCGAGATCGAGATAGCCGTGCAGCGTCCTGCGATCGCCGGTGAAGCAGTGGATGACCGCGTCGGCGATGTCGTCGCGCCAGCTCCTGAGTATCTCGAGCATGCGCGCGCCGGCGTCGCGCTCGTGGATGAACAGCGGCAGGCCGGCCTCGACGGCGAGTCCCAGCTGCGCCTCGAAGGCGCGTTCCTGGTCGGCCGGCGACGAGAAGTTGCGGTTGAAATCGAGCCCGCATTCGCCGACGGCGACGATGCCCGGCTCGCGGTAAAGCGCGGCGAACTCGCCGGCCAGCGAGGCCGACCATTGACTGGCCTCGTGCGGGTGCACGCCGGCGGTGGCATGGAGCCCGGGATGGCGAGCGGCCAGCTCGAGCGCCTGACGAGCATGCTCAAGGTCGGTGCCGGTGACGATCAGCGTCTCGACGCCGGCGTCGCGGGCCCGCGCGATCACCGCGGCGGCGTCGCGACGAAAGCTGTCGTGGGTCAGGTTGGCGCCGATGTCGACCAGCGGGGCGGCGGCCTTGAAACGCAGCGCATCGGGCAGCGGGTTGTCGCTGTCGGAGGTGCTTGGCGGGGTATCGCTCACGTCGCTCTCCTGAATCGCGGGAATCGATCATTGTACCCAAGGCCACGAGGTGCCGGCCATGCGTTACAATGGCCGTTCTTGAAACTTGCCATGACGAGGTGGGCGTGACGCTGCTACGGCTCGAACAGCTGCAATTGGCCTATGGCCCCCAGGTCCTGCTCGATGGCGCCGACCTGACCCTGGAGCGGGGCGAGCGTCTGGCGCTGGTGGGACGCAACGGCACCGGCAAGTCGACCCTGCTGGGGCTGGTGGCCGGTGACAATCTCCCCGACGGCGGCCACATCTGGCGCGCCCCGGGGCTGCGCATCGGCGTGCTGGCCCAGGATCTTCCGGTGGCCAGCGGCGAGACGATCTTCGATGTCGTCGCCCAGGGGCTGCCCCAGGCCGGCGAACTGCTTGCCGAGTACCATCATCTGATCCAGTCGGACGACCCCGACATGAATCGTCTGGCGCAATTGCAGACGCGGCTCGAGGCGATCGACGGCTGGTCGTTCCACCAGCGCATCGATACCGTGCTGACCCGCCTGGGCCTGCCGGCCGACAGCCTGATGAGCGAGCTGTCCGGTGGCTGGCGGCGGCGCGTGGCGCTCGCCCGGGCGCTGGTCGCCGACCCCGATCTGCTGCTGCTCGACGAGCCGACCAACCACCTGGACCTGGATACCATCACCTGGCTCGAGGAGCAGTTGGCGGCATTTGCCGGCGCGGTGCTGTTCATCACCCACGACCGGGCCTTTCTGTCGCGCCTGGCCACCGCCATCCTCGAGCTCGATCGCGGTCGGCTGGGGCGCTATCCCGGCGATTACGAGCGTTATCAGGCCCAGAAGAATCACGAGCTCGAGGTCGAGGCCCGCGAGCATGCCGAGTTCGACAAGAAGCTCGCCCAGGAGGAAGCGTGGATTCGTCAGGGCATCAAGGCCCGGCGGACCCGCAACGAGGGCCGGGTGCGCGCCCTGCAGAAGATGCGCGGCGAGCGTGCCGAGCGGCGCGAGCGCCAGGGGCGGGCGACGATCCGGGTCGATAGCGGCGAGCGCAGCGGCAAGCGCGTGGTCGAGCTGAGCGGCGTCAGTCAGCGCTACGGCGATGACTGTGTGATCCGCGATCTCGATCTCGAGATTCAGCGCGGTGACCGGGTAGGGCTGATCGGACGCAACGGCGCCGGCAAGACCACGCTGCTCAAGATCCTGCTCGGCGAGCTCGAGCCCAGCGAGGGCCGGGTGCGCATGGGTACCAACGTCAGCGTGGCCTATTTCGATCAGTTGCGCGCCGGGCTGGAGCCGGAAAAGAGCGTCTACGACAACGTCGCCCAGGGCAGCGACCGGGTCAGCGTGGGCGGCAAGGACAAGCATGTCATCAGCTATCTGCAGGACTTCCTGTTCACCCCCGAGCGTGCCCGGCAGCCGGTCAAGGCGTTGTCGGGGGGCGAGTCGAACCGTCTGCTGCTGGCCAAGCTGTTCACCCAGCCGGCCAATGTGCTGGTGCTAGACGAGCCGACCAACGACCTGGACGTCGAGACACTGGAACTGCTCGAGGAGCTGCTGCTCGATTTCTCGGGGACCCTGCTGCTGGTCTCGCACGACCGGGTATTCATGGACAACGTGGTCACCGAGGTGCTCGCCTTCGAGGGGAATGGTTGCGTCAACGAGTACCTCGGTGGCTACAGCGACTGGGTGCGCCAGGGAGGAAAGCTGCCCCCGGCGCCCTGGGCTTTCGACGCGGCGGGTGTCGACAAGCCCCCGAAGGGCGATACCACCGCGAAAACCGAGACCGGCGCCGAACCCGGGCCCGCCAGGAAGGCGGTCAAGCTCTCCTACAAGTTGCAGCGCGAACTGGATGGCCTGCCGACGGTCATCGAGTCACTCGAGGCGCAGATCGCCGACTTCGAGGCGACGGTCTCCGATCCAGGGTTCTACCAGCAGGATGCCGAGACGGTGAGCCAGTCGCTGGCGGCGCTGTCCGCCAAGCAGGCGGAACTCGATGCGGCAATGGAGCGCTGGATGGAACTGGAAGCGCTGGCGAACGGCGAGTAGCGCGCCGACGAGGCGGGCCGGCAGCCTGGCTGCCGGCCCGTGGTGGAAGCGTCAGCCGTTGCCGGTCATTCGTCGGTTTCCCCATCGTTGCCGACGCGTACCGCCAGCACGTCGCACTGGGCGCCGTGCAGCACGCCCGTCGATGTCGAGCCCAGCAGCAGGGCGAAGCCATGGCGGCCGTGGGAGCCGACCACGATCAAGTCGACGCTGTGCTCCTTGGAGAAGCGGTGGATCTCGGTATCCGGCATGCCCACCACCACGTATTGATCCTCGCGCGGGATGTCATGGGGATCGGCGATCTCGGCCAGGCGGTGCTTGGCGTGATCGTCGAGCTGATCCTGGATGCTGGTCAGATCCATGGGGATATCGCCTCCATAGGCGAAGCCCAGCGGTTCCAGCGTGTGGATGATCGAGAGCTTGGCGTGGTTGCGCCGAGCGATGGGAATGGCGCGCTCCAGCACCTTGTACGAATCCTTGGTCAGATCCACGGCGACCAGTACATGACGGTATTCGTTACTCATGGGAAGGGCCCTCCCTCGTTCAACAATTGGATGCTGTCACTCTAAGGCGAGAGTGTCCGCCTCACAACGATCCCGATCAACGTTTTAGGATATAGCATGACGTTTTGGTTGATTCTGGCCTTGACCCTGCTGGCGATCCTTTCGCCGGCCGTGTGGCTGCGGCCCTCGCGGCGCGACCGGCGGGTCGCTGCGTTGCGTCAGGCGGCCCGGGCGGCGAACGTCTCGGTGGGGTTCTCCAGGGCACCGCTGCACGAGGCGCCGGGCGGTCTGGCGAGCTACCGCTGGCGCTACCCGCAGACGCGTCCCGGGCCGCGTTTCGTGCTGGTGCGCGAGGCTTACGCCAGTCAGCGACTGAAGCCGCATGACGCCAGCTGGCGCTGGCGAATCGAGCCGTTGCGTCCTCTGCGCCTGGAAACCGAGCAGCGGCTTCGGCAGCTCCTGGCGACGTTGCCGGACGATGCGCTGGTGCTCAAGTCGACGCGCGACCATTTGTGGCTGTGGTGGGGTGAGTCGCTGGACGCCTCGGCGTTCACCGAGCTGGGGGAATCCATGGCGATACTGCGCGACAGCCTCGAAGGGGAGGAACGAAAGCGCGGCGCGCCCAGCGCGCCGCCTCGCTAGCGATCGACGACTACCTCGCCGGCCCGGCGGGTCGCAGGACTAGCAGTCACCGTCGGGAGAAGGGGGTCGCGTCTGCAGACGCAGGGCATTGCGCTCGATGCGATTCAGCAGGTCGTCGAACACCTCGAGCTCTTGCGGCGAGATACCCTCGAATATCTCGATACGCGCCTGGTCGGCGATCGTCACGATTCGCTCCAGCAGCGGCATCGCGCTCTCGGTCAGGTAGACCCGTTTGGTGCGCCGGTCATTGGGGCAGGGGCGACGTTCGATCAGGCCCTGATCGCTGAGCTGGTCGAGGGTGCGCACCAGCGAGGGTGCCTCGACCCCGATGGCGCGGGCCAGGTCGCACTGCGGCTGGCCGTCGCCCATCTGCCAGAGGTGGTAGAGGGTGACCCAGCGGGTCTGGGTCAGGTCCAGCGGCGCCAGGCGCTCATCGAGGATGGCGCGCCACAGGCGCGGCAGGCGTGAGAGTTTGAATCCGATGGCTTCAGGCATTGGCTTTATCATTTCGCAGGCTAATGTTCGTTTGATTGTCCGTGAACCACGGCGCAATGCAACCCTCCAATGGTGTTGTTTCATTCACCGCCTGGCAACAGCTGCCGCAGGTCCAGGCCGGGAATGCCGGCAGGCGTACGAATCTTGCCATCCGCCGCATCGGCCCGTTCGGACGACTCGGCGACCGTGAAATGCATCACGCCGATGCGCTGGCCGGTGGCGGTCATCACGTCGATGCGCCACCGGCCAGCGCTGTCCTCGGGAAAGTGCTGCTTGTGCGTCCAGGCGCGGTAGCCCTGGTCACGTCCCCCGTGGATGATCAAGGGGATGCGGTCGATCAGCTGTCCCTCGTGGCGCCATTCATGATAGATCTTCTCGCGTAGCCCGCGGGGCGCGCGGATCGCCGTATATGCATAGAGGCCGTGGCTGCGCAGGGCGCCGTTGGTCAGGGTCAGGCTACCGCTGGGTTGGCGCCGCCCCGTCTCGAAGCTCGGCGACAGGGCGGTGCCGGTCAACCACAGCGTCGCCGGCGGTACCCAGGCGCGGCCGGCCCAGGCGGCACCGCCCAGGACCAGCGCCAGGCCGATCATCGCCAGCCAGCGCAGCACGCCCTTGGGCTGCAACAGGTGAATCAGGCTCGGCAGGCCGAAGATCATGATCGACAGCACGGCCAGCAGCAGGCTCTCGCCGGTGGTCAGATGGAGCATCAACGGCAGGGTGACCAGTATCACCAGGAACACGCATTGCGCGTGAAAGGCGAAGTACAGCCAACGGTGGCGCTCGGCGAGCCGGAAGTAGATCGGGTCGAGAATCGATAGCAGCGCACAGCCGATCATCGCCAGGGTGAAGAATGCCTGACCGCTGGCCCACACGGTGGTCGCCAGCAGGAAGGGCAGGGTGAAGAACAGGGTTTCCTGGTGAATCATCTGGGCGATGAAGGTGGTCACCCCCGAAGCCAGGGTGGGATAGCCGCGGCGTGCCAGAATACGGCCTATCATGCTTTCGGAGAGCAGCAGCAGCCAGGCGAACAGCAGGCCCAGCGCCAGCATGATGCCGAGCGCCTGCTGGCGGTCGACCAGGAAGAAGCTCAGCGCGCCGATCACGAAGGCCATGGGCGGCCACAGCCAGGCATAGGGCCGCAGACGACTCACCCAGCGTTCGGTGAAGTGATGCAGGCGCAGTAGACGAGGCTGGGTGATGACGGTCATGCGTGGGCTTGCTCGCTTGGGCTCGTGGTCGACGCGGAGTGGCGCATCCTAGCAGGTGTCGCCGGGTGAAGGGAGTCGCCGTGCCGCGACAACGCTGTAGCGTCGCTATTCAGTGCTTGACGAAGCCACCGGGGTTGACTCAAGCTAATCGCATTCAAACGCTTGTATGAATGTTCTTCTCAACCCGTGGAGATGGGTCCATGATCTACCAAGGCAGCGCCCTGTCGGTTGTGAAACGCAGCGATGGCATTGCCATGCTGACCTTCGACTTGCAGGACGAGTCGATCAACAAGCTCTCCAGCACCGTCATCACGCAGCTGCGAGAGGCTGTCGACGCGCTCGACGCCGAGCAGGGCATCAAGGGGCTGGTCATTGCCAGCGCCAAGGACGTCTTCATTGTCGGTGCCGATATCACCGAATTCCACGCGCTGTTCGCCAAGGGCGAGGATTATCTGGTCGACATGAACCAGCAGGTCCATGCGCTGTTCAATCGCATCGAGGATCTGCCCTTTCCCACCGTCACCGCCATCAACGGCCTGGCGCTGGGCGGAGGTTTCGAGATCACCCTGACCACCGATTTCCGGGTGATGGCGGATTCGGCCCAGGTTGGCCTGCCGGAAACCAAGCTGGGCATCCTGCCGGGCTGGGGCGGCTGCGTGCGGCTGTCGCGCCTGACCGGTGCCGACAACGCCATCGAATGGATCGCCGCGGGTTCGCAGAACAAGGCCGACCAGGCGCTGAAGATCGCCGCGGTCGATGCGGTGGTGCCGGGTGAGCGCCTCGAAGCAGCCGCATTGGACATTCTGGCGCGCGCCAACAGCGGCGAGCTGGATTATCAGGCGCGCCGCGCGGATAAGACCGGGCCGCTCAAGCTCAATGCCATCGAGCAGATGATGGTCTTCGAGACCGCCAAGGGCTATGTCGCCGGCAAGGCCGGGCCGCACTATCCGGCGCCGATCGAAGCCATCAAGGTGATCCAGAAGGGCGCCGGTGAAGGCCGCGAACGGGCTCAGGCGATCGAGGCCAAGGCCTTCGCCAAGCTGGCGCTGACCGACGTCTGCTACAACCTGGTGGGGCTGTTCCTCAACGACCAGCTGGTCAAGAAGAAGGGCAGCCAATACGAGAAGCAGGCCGCGCCGGTCAACCAGACGGCGGTGCTCGGCGCGGGCATCATGGGCGGCGGAATCGCCTACCAGAGCGCCTACAAGGGCACGCCGATCCTGATGAAGGACATCAAGGAGGAAGCCGTCCAGTTGGGGCTGAAAGAGGCGCGCAAGCTGCTTTCCAAGCAGGTCGAGCGCGGCAAGCTGACCACCGAGAAGATGGCCGAGGCGCTGACCAACATTCGCCCGACGCTCTCCTACGGCGATTTCGGCGAGGTCGACTTGATCGTCGAGGCGGTGGTCGAGAATCCCAGGATCAAGGATGCGGTACTCACCGAGGTCGAGGGCCAGGTCGGCGAAAATACCATCCTTACCTCCAACACCTCGACGATCTCGATCAACCGGCTGGCGCAGAACCTGAAGCGCCCCGAGAACTTCTGCGGCATGCACTTCTTCAACCCGGTGCACCGCATGCCGCTGGTCGAGGTGATCCGCGGCGAGAAGACCAGCGATGCTGCCGTGGCGGCGACCGTGGCCTACGCCCGCAAGATGGGCAAGACGCCGATCGTGGTCAACGACTGCCCGGGCTTTCTGGTCAATCGCGTGCTGTTCCCCTATTTCGGCGGCTTCAGCCTGCTGGTCGAGCAGGGCGCCGACTACGAGCGTGTCGACAGGGTCATGGAAAAGTTCGGCTGGCCGATGGGTCCGGCTTATCTGCTCGACGTGGTCGGCATGGACACCGCGGTACACGCCAACGAGGTGATGGCCGAGGGCTTCCCCGAGCGCATGGCACGTGACGGAAAGACGGCCATTCAGGTGATGTACGAGAACGATCGCCTGGGGCAGAAGAACGGCAAGGGCTTCTATCGCTACGAGGAAGACAAGAAGGGCAAGCCGAAAAAGGTCTCCGACGAGCAGGCCAAGGCACTGGTCGGCGACGTGGCCGTCGCCAAGCGCGAGTTCCAGGACGACGAGATCGTCGCCCGGATGATGGTGCCGTTGTGCATGGAAACCGTGCGCTGCCTGGAAGACGGTATCGTCGGCTCGCCGGCCGAGGCCGACATGGCGCTGATCTACGGCATCGGCTTTCCGCCGTTCCGCGGTGGCGCGCTGCGCTACATCGACGCCATGGGCGTGGCCGAGTTCGTGGCGCTCGCCGAGCGTCTCGCCGAGGAACTCGGGCCGCTCTACGCACCGACCCCGCGGCTACGCGACATGGCCGACAGCGGCGAGCGTTTCTATAGCGCCGACGCGACTTCCAGCCACAACCCGGCCTGATCCGCCACGCATTTCAGGAGAGACGAGATGAGTTTGAATCCCAGGGACATCGTGGTGGTCGATGCCGTACGCACCGCCATGGCCAAGGCCAAGAACGGGGCCTTCCGCAACGTGCGTGCCGAGAACCTGTCGGCCGCGGTGATGCAGTCGCTGTTCGATCGCAACCCCAAGCTCGACCCCGCCGAGGTCGACGACGTGATCTGGGGGTGCGTCAACCAGACCCTCGAACAGGCCATGAACATCGCGCGCAACGCGGCGATCATGACCGGCATCCCGCGCTCGGTACCGGCGCAGACCGTCAACCGGCTGTGCGGTTCGTCGATGAGCGCGCTGCATATCGCCGCCGCCAACATCAAGGCCGGGATGGGCGATTTCTACGTCATCGGTGGCGTCGAGCACATGGAGCACGTGCCGATGGACCATGGCGTCGACGTCAACCCGGCCGCCAGCAAGTACGCTGCCAAGGCGGCGATGATGATGGGCCTGACCGCCGAACTGCTGGGCAAGATGCACGGCATCACCCGCGAGGAGCAGGACAAGTTCGGGGTGCGCTCCCATCAGCGCGCACTCGCGGCCAACGAGAAGGGCTATTTCGACAACGAGATCATCGCTGTCGAGGGGCACGATGCGGAAGGTTTCCGGCAGCTCGTCACCCGCGACGAAGTGGTGCGTATCGACGCCAACCTCGAGGACATGGCCAAGCTCAAGCCGATCTTCGACCCCAGGAACGGCACCGTGTCGGCCGGTACGTCCTCGGCGCTATCGGTGGGCGCCTCTGGCCTGGCGGTGATGAGCTACGAGCGTGCCCAGGCACTGGGGCTCGAGCCCATCGCCCGGGTGCTGTCCACCGGCGTGGCCGGCTGCGATGCCTCGATCATGGGCTATGGCCCGGTGCCGGCGAGCAAGAAAGCGCTCGCCGCGGCCGGGCTCAAGATCGATGACATCCAGACCGTGGAACTCAACGAGGCCTTCGCCGCGCAGTCTTTGCCGGTACTCAAGGATCTCGGCCTGCGCGATCGCATGGACGAGGCGGTCAATCTCAACGGCGGCGCCATCGCCCTGGGTCACCCGTTGGGCTGCTCGGGGGCGCGCATCTCGACCACCTTGCTCAATGTGATGCGTCAGCAGGACACCACCCTGGGGCTGGCGACCATGTGCATCGGCATGGGCCAGGGGGTGGCGACGGTCTTCGAGCGTCTCAGGTAGGGAGCCCTGTAAAACCGCCAAGTCGCAAGCTGGTGACGCTTAGTCACGGGTAGGCACTTGGCGGGCTTTCTGACAGCACCTTTATTAATAAATTCTTTATTAATAACTACTTTAGCATTAGGCAATAAAGCCAGCGGCACTTCAAGCGAGTGCCGCTCTTTTGCGCCTGGGATGCTTCGCTAAGTCTCTGTTTTGATAAGGGAATCTTTCGATAAGTGAGAGTTTGCTCAAAAAAAGAGGCATTTCATGTCTTTTTCGACGTCAAGTTACGCCTCGTCGTGCCGATGACGTTGGACAACCATTGGTCGTGATCGTTTATCGCTGCTTGTCACACCTGAGCGAACGGCAGCGTCACAAGACTCGCTAAACGGCAATGGCAACAATTACCGCTCATCGAGGGAAATTCCATGCTTCACTTATTGCGCAAGACCTCCGTCAGCGCTGGATTGACAGCCGTATTGGTCGTCCTCAGTGCCTTCATCTTTCTTTTTGCCCTGCTCGGCTACCAGACTAACCTGCTGGGCAGCGAATCGATCGCCGAGCTGAACAGCATCAATGTCGACCAGGCCAGTGCCCTCAATCGTGCGCAGGTCAATGTCGCCGATACTCAACTGAGCATGCTCAATCATCTTGCGGCTCTGGCGGACGGCGATGTGGAGCATGCCAAGGCCCATCTGGCAGCTGCGGGCGAGCATCTGGAGAAAGCCCAAAGCCATTTCGCGGCATTCGAGGCGGTCCCCACCGCCGAGCGTCGAGCGCCCTACGTCCAGGCGTTGCAGAGCGTGTTCGTACCGCTGGTGGCGCAAGGTCTCGAGCCACAGCTGGCGGCGCTCCAGGCTGGTGATGCAACCGCCTACCGGTCCGCCAAGGCGCGTGGCGACGAGTATAACCAACAGTTCATCGAAGCCGCCTCGGCGTTCGTCGCATACGCTGGTACACGAGGCCATACCCTGATGGTGAACTTCGAGTCGCAAATGACGTTCTTCGAGCGGATCGAGCTGGGCGTCCTGGTTCTTGTCGCGCTGATCGTGGTGCTGTCGCGGATGGGCATCACCCGCGCGCTGATCAGGCCGCTGCACGAAGCCGTCGAGCATTTCGAGAAGATCGCCCAGGGCGACCTGTCGGCACGCATCCAGGATCGTGGCAGCAACGAGATCGGCAAGCTGTTCCTGGCCATGCAGCGGATGCAGTCCGGCCTGGCCGGGACCGTGGCCAGCGTGCGCGACGGCAGCAGCACGATCCATATCGGTACCCGCGAGATCGCTAGCGGCAACACCGATCTGGCGGCACGCACCGAACAGCAGGCCGCCTCGATCGAGGAAACCGCGGCGAGCATGGAGGAACTGACCGCGACGGTGAAGCAGAACGCCGACAACGCCCGTCAGGCGAGCGCACTGGCCGGCGACGCGTCCAATGCCGCGGAGCACGGCGGCACGGTGGTCGACGAAGTGATCGTCACCATGCGCGGCATCGCCGATTCCTCACGTCAGGTCGCCGATATCATCGGCGTGATCGACTCGATCGCCTTCCAGACCAACATTCTGGCGCTCAATGCCTCGGTCGAGGCGGCGCGGGCCGGCGAACAGGGTCGCGGCTTCGCGGTGGTTGCCGGTGAGGTCCGCAACCTGGCCAGCCGCTCGGCCTCCGCGGCCAGCGAGATCAAGACGCTGATCGAAGCGTCGGTATCCCAGATCCAGAAAGGCTCGTCGCTGGTCGAGAACGCCGGCAGCACCATGGCCGAGACGGTCACCTCGGTGCGCCGTGTCACCGACATCATGAACGAGATCGCCGCCGCGTCGAAGGAGCAGAGCGACGGCATCGAGCAGGTTCACCAGGCGGTGGCACAGATGGACCAGGTCACCCAGCAGAATGCCTCGCTGGTACAGCAGGTCTCGGCCGCGGCGGCATCGCTGGAGAGCCAGGCCGAGCAGCTCGAGGCGGCGGTGGCCACCTTCCGGCTCGGCGACAACGGGGCGAGTGTGAGGCATGCGCCTCAGGTGCAGCGCCCGGTCGCCGCGCTGGCGCCCGCTGCTGCTTCGAACCCGGCGCCGGCCCGCAAGCTGGACACGCCCAGCCGGAGCAAGGCCAGCCACGAAGAGGAGGAGGCCTGGGAAGCGTTCTAGCTCGGCCCTTGTGCCACTTGCCAAGCCGCCTGCGGGCGGCTTTTTATATCCGCGAGGCTAGAACGCGGCGAGTCCAAACAGCGTCAAGCCGGCCAGGAAACCCACCACGAAAATCAGCGAGCGCGCCGTGGCCCAGTCGGCGATGTAGCACAGCGCGTGCAGTATGCGGGCAATCACGAATACCACCGAGGCGGTCGCCGCCATGCTGCCCTGGACGCCCGAGACCTCGGCCGCGACGACGGCGGCGGTGAAGAAGATCAGCGCCTCCCAGGCATTCTGCTGGGCCGCCCAGACGCGCGCCCCGAGACCGGCCATCTCGCTGTATTGCGCGCGCGGATGATGATTGTCGAAGCGACCCAGCTGGCGCCGCCGGCAATAGCCGCCGAGAAAGGCCAGCGGGTAGGGCAGCAACGCGACAATCAACAAACACCAGAGGGGGATGCTCACGACATGTCTCCAGACGGTCGTCCATGGATCTCGCAGCATAAGCGCTGTTGCGTGGCACGCCAAATAGTGCCGGGATGGACGCAGAGCGGCGCGGCTCGATGGGGTACACTCGCGGAGACACGATGCAAGGAGCCACCATGGATCAGCGCCAGATCACCGCCTGCGACGAAGACGGTCGGCTTTATCCGATCGGCAAGCTCGACGCGCATCGTCGGGGGGTGCGGCATCTGGCGATCTCGGTGTTCGTCGTTTCGGCCGGCGAGGTGCTGCTGCAGCGTCGGGCCGCCGGCAAGTATCATTCGCCGGGCCTGTGGGCCAATACCTGCTGCTCGCATCCCGACTGGGGCGAGACGCTCGCCGATTGCGCGCATCGCCGGCTCGCGGAGGAGATGGGCCTGCGGCTGACGTTACGTGGCGCCGGCATCATGGATTACCGGGCCGACGTGGGTGGCGGCCTGGTGGAAAACGAGCATGTCCATCTGTTCTTCGCCGAGTGCGATGCCCGGCGAGTGACGATCCGGCCCGACCCGGACGAAGTCAGCGAGCATCGCTGGGTGAGCGTCGCCTCGCTCGATCGCGAGATCGACGCGTTGCCGCAGGCGTTCACCCCCTGGCTGCGCATCTACATGGCCCGCGCCGAGGAAACCGGCATCGCCCAGTTGAGGTGTCAGCGGGCGCGCCGCTGATTCGGACGATTCGCGTCGGGCTGCCTATACTGCCAACAGGAAAGCGGGTTTCGACTACGCTGGGACAGCGGAGCCTTTCTGCGTGATCGGTGATAAAGGAGGTGTTGATATGCTGACCCATGTTTGGGGACTGCTGGCGCATCCCAACCGGGAGTGGCGGCAGATCCACAGTGAACGCGAGACACTCACCCACCTCTATGGTCACCATGTGCTGGCACTGGCGGCGATTCCGGTCGTCTGTGCGTTCATCGGTACCACCCAGGTCGGCTGGGATTACGGGGGCGGGGTGAATATCCAGTTGAATTATGCGGATGCCTTCTTCGCGGGCCTCGCTTTCTACGTGGCCATTCTCGCCGCGGTGGGTCTGATGGGCGTGGTCATCCACTGGCTGGCGCGGCGCTACTCCACCCAGCCGAGTCGCCGCGACTGCATCATCTTCGCCGGCTACGTGGCGACGCCGATGTTCTTGAGCGGGCTGGTCGCCCTCTATCCGCTGCTGTGGCTGTGCTTGCTGGCGATCATCGTCGGCCTTTGTTACAGCGCCTATCTGCTGTTCGTCGGCATTCCGGCGTTTCTGGGCATCAGCAACGAGGAGGGCTTCATCGTCACCGGCTCGACACTGGGTATCGGCGTGCTGGTGCTCGAGGCACTGCTGGGGATCACCGTGCTGCTGTGGGGGTATGGCGCGAGACTGCTGGGCGTCGAGTTGTGATCCGCAAGCCTTGCCAGCCGTGGATGAAAAAACCGGGCGTTTCGACGTCCGGTTTTTTCATGCGTCCAGCGTGACACCACGGCGTGGCTACGGGTCTAGCCGCTGCGATAGGTCTGGGGCATTTCCGCGAGCAGGCCGCGCCCGCCGGCCATGGTCAGCGCCAGGTCGTTGAGTGCGTCCCATACCGGCAGCGCCAGGCCACCCTTGACGGCCTGATCGATGCGCTGGGCGAACAGCAGCAGCTTGTGGAGGCGGCGATGGGGCAGGCGCTGCAGGGCCTGCTGGTAGTTGGGGCGGCGCTTCTCGGGAATCATCGGCCGTTGCTGCTTGCAGGCGTGCTCGAGGCTCTGGCCCTGCTCGAGATGCTGTTGCAGCGAGAGCAGGATGCGCATTTCGCGGGTCAGCGCCCAGAGTAGCACCGGTGCTTCGATGCCCTCGCTTTTCAGCCCGCGCACGATGCGCACGGCGCGTTCGCGCTCGCCACGCAGGCAGGCGTCGGTCAGCGTGAACACGTCGTAGCGGGCGTTGTCCTCGACCCCCGAGGCGATCGCCTCGGCATTGAGCCGGGCGCCCGGGGGCTGCAGCAGCGAGAGTTTCTGGAGCTCCTGGTCGGCGGCGAGCAGGTTGCCCTCGGTGCGTTCGCCGAGCAGCCGGGCGGCATCCATGTCGAGCTGCAGGCCATAGCGGGTGGCGCGATCACGCATCCAGAACCCCAGCCGTGAATGATCGACCGGCCATACCGGTACGAACACGCCGAGCTTGTCGAGCGCCTTGAACCACTTGCTCTGTTGTTGCTTGCGATCGAGCCGGCCCGCCGAAATCAGCAGCACGTCGTCACTGTTCGGCGCCTGAGCGGCGAACGCTTCCAACGCCTTGCCGCCCTCCTGACCGGGGGCCTGGTCGCCGAGTCGCAGCTCGATGAGCTTGCTGGTGGCGAACAGCGACATGCTGGCGGCGGATTCGGTGAGCCGCCCCCACTGGAAGCCGGGCTCGACATGCAGCACCTCGCGCTCCTCGATCCCGCGTTCGCGGGCCACCTTCCTGACCTCGTCGCAGGCGTCGCGCTGGATCAGCGGCTCGTCGCCGGCGACGATGATCACCGGCGGCAGCTTCCTGGCCAGTGTCTCGGGCAGCTTGTCGGGAAAGACCTTCAACGCGAGGCATCCAGGTTGCGCAGGCGATCCAGCAGTCGCTGGGCGGCGTCGCGACGCAGCGACTCGAGCGCACGTTCACGGTCGTCGTCCTGGGTCAGCAGCTCGTTGTCGTTGGCCCGGAAGGTGGTCGCTACCGCCACTCGCTGCTGGTCGAGCAGGTAGGCGTCGTCGCCGGTGCGCTGGACCGAGAAGGGTACCTCGAGCTGCAGTTCGATCTCGCGGGTGCCGCTGCCGCCGGCGCTCAGGTCGATCTCCTGGATGCGCTCCGTGCCGAGATTGAGACGCAACGCTGCCGCATCGCTGAGTTCGATACCGGCGTCGCGCAGCGCGCGGCCGACGCTGTCGCCGAGCGCCGAGGGCGTCGCCGCTAGCGCCAGGCTGTCGATGCCGACGTCTTGTGATGCGCCGGTGTCGCGCAGATGAAAGCCACAGCCGGGCAGGGCGGCGATACCGGCGCCGAGCAGGGCGACGCTCAGGGACCGGGTGAGAAAAGTGCGACGCTTCACGGCTAGCTCCTTGCTTTGTGATTATCCGACAGCGCGCCGGGCGGCGACGATCAACTGGCGACGATATTGACCAGCTTGCCCGGCACCACGATCACCTTGCGCAGTGTCTTGCCCTCGATGTGGCGCAGGACGTTCTCGTTGGCCAACGCTTCGGCCTCGACGACCTCCTTGGCGGCGTCGGGGGCGATCTCGATGCGCGCGCGCAGCTTGCCGTTGACCTGCACGGCGAGCTCGAGGCTGTCCCTGACCAGCGCCTGCTCGTCGAGCTCGGGCCAGCGGGCGTCGATGGCCGGTTCGCGATGGCCGAGGGCCTGCCACAGCGCATGGCAGGCATGCGGCGTGATCGGCGCGAGCAGCAGCACACAGGTTTCCACCGCCTCGCGGGCCACCGCCAGATCCTGCGGCGTGGCGTCGGCGCGTTCGCTCTGGAAGCGGCCGAGGGCATTGGACAGCTCCATCACCGCGGCGATGGCGGTATTGAAGGTGGTGCGCCGACCGATGTCGTCGCTGGCCTTCTTGATGGTTTCGTGGGTCTTGCGACGCAGTCCTCTCTGCCCGTCATCGAGCGCCTGGCTATCCAGCGTCGGCACGGCGCCGGCGTTCTCCTCGGCGGCCAGGTGATCGGCGACCAGCTTCCACAGCCGCTTCATGAAGCGATGCGCGCCTTCGACGCCGGCGTCGGACCACTCCAGCGATTGCTCCGGGGGGGCGGCGAACATCATGAACAGGCGCACGGTGTCGGCGCCGAAGCGGTCGATCATCGCCTGCGGATCGACGCCGTTGTTCTTCGACTTGGCCATCTTCTCGATGCCGCCCATCTGCACGGGCTGGCCGTCGCTTGCCAGCACCGCGCTGACCGGACGGCCCTTGTCGTCGCGCTTGACCTCGACGTCGGCGGGGTTGAACCAGTCCTTGCCGCCGTTGTCGGCCTCGCGATAGAAGGTCTCGGCGATCACCATGCCCTGGGTCAGCAGGCGCTGGAACGGCTCGTCGCTCTCGATCAGACCGAAGTCGCGCATCAGCTTGTGGAAGAAGCGCGCATAGAGCAGGTGCAGGATGGCATGCTCTATGCCGCCGATGTACAGGTCCACCGGCAGCCAGTAGTCGGCGCGTTCGTCGAGCATCGCCTCGAGATTGTCGGCACAGGCGAAGCGCGCGTAGTACCAGCTCGATTCCATGAAGGTGTCGAAGGTGTCGGTCTCGCGGGTCCAGCCGTCACCGAGGTCGTAGAATGCCGGCATCTTCTTGAGCGGCGAGCCGCTGGCGTCGACCTCGACCTCCATCGGCAGGGCGACCGGCAGCTCGTCATCGGTCAGCGCCACGGTCTGGCCCTCGGGCCCGTACTTGACCGGGATCGGCGCGCCCCAGTAACGCTGGCGGGCCACGCCCCAGTCGCGCAGCCGGAAGTTGGTCTTGACGGTGCCGCGACCTTCGGACTCGAGCCGGGCGGCGATCGCCTGGAAGGCGGCATCGAAATCGAGCCCGTCGAACTCGCCGGAATTGATCAGCGCGCCATGCTCGACATGGGCACCGGCGCTGAGATCCGGGGTGTTGCCCTGTTCGTCGGCGATCACCGCGACGATCGGCAGGCCGTACTTGGTGGCGAACTCCCAGTCGCGCTGATCGTGGCCGGGGACGGCCATCACCGCGCCGGTGCCGTACTCCATCAGCACGAAGTTGGCCACGTAGATCGGCACTTGGTTGCCGGTCAGCGGGTGGCGCGCGGTGAAGCCGGTGTCGCGGCCGCGCTTTTCCATGGTCGCCAGGTCCGCTTCCGAGGTGCCGCCGCGGGCGCACTCCTCGAGGAAGCCGGTCAGCGACGGGTCTCGCTCGGCCGCGGCCCTGGCCAGCGGATGGCTGGCGGCGACGGCGACATAGGTCACGCCCATCAGCGTGTCGGGGCGGGTGGTGTAGACATCCAGCGTCTCGTCACGACCGCAGACGTCGAAGCTCAGTTCGACGCCGCGCGACTTGCCGATCCAGTTGCGCTGCATGGTCTTGACCTGCTCGGGCCAGTCGACGTGATCGAGATCGGCGAGCAGTTCCTCGGCGTAGTCGGTGATCTTGAGGAACCACAGCGGGATCTCCTTGCGCTCGACCAGGGCGCCGGAGCGCCAGCCGCGCCCGTCGATGACCTGCTCGTTGGCGAGCACGGTATTGTCCACCGGGTCCCAGTTGACCGCGGCCATCTTCTTGTAGACCAGCCCCTTGTCGACCAGGCGGGCGAAGAACCACTGCTCCCAGCGGTAGTAGTCGACGTCGCAGGTGGCGAATTCACGGCTCCAGTCGTAGGCGAAACCCAGCGCCTTCAACTGGCGGCGCATGTAGTCGATGTTCTGGTAGGTCCAGTCCCCCGGCGGCACGCGGTTCTTGATCGCGGCGTTCTCCGCCGGCATGCCGAAGGCGTCCCAGCCCATCGGCTGCATGACGTTCTTGCCCTGCATGCGCTGATAGCGCGAGACCACGTCGCCGATGGTGTAATTGCGCACATGCCCCATGTGCAGCTTGCCGCTGGGGTAGGGGAACATCGACAGGCAGTAGAATTTCTCGCGCCTGGCGTCCTCGACGGCCTTGAAGCACTGGTTGTCGTCCCAGTAGGTCTGGGCGGCCGATTCGATCGCGTGGGGCTGGTACTGTGTGTCCATCGTTTGCGTGGGGCACCTTGCGTTGGGGAATCGACGATTCCTTGGGCTCGTGATTCGCAGCACCGGGCACCGGTGCCGACCTGATCGGTTGTGTCGGTTCGACCCGCCGAGCGGGGAGCGCGACGTTTCCGATGGCGATAACACCCTGCCGCACAATGTGTTAGAAAATTAATGGAGGCAGGCATGGAATAGCGTTCATGCTGGCCCAAGGATACCCCAAGACGTGCATCGGCAGGTAGGGGCAGCGCCCAGGCGGTCGATGCGCGTCACGTCAAGCGATTGCAGAGGAGAGGCGCCATGAGTGACGACCAGCAACAGGATCGGCGGCTGCACGATGCCTACGAGCGCGTGCTGCACCGCATGCGCGACGGGACCGACGAGCTTTCCTGGGAGCGGTTGCAGCATGAGCTCGACGAGGCGGTGGCCTTCGAGGTCGAGGTCGAGGAGTTCACCAAGGATGAGATGTCGCTGCTGCGGGCCTGGGTCGAGCGCGACCTGAAGGACCTGCGCGGCTACCTGGCCGCCGGTGGCAGCGGCGTGGCCAGCTGGCTGGGCATCGACTTGAACGTGCTGTCGCGCAAGGTCAGCGAGGCGCTGCTGTCGATCGCCGATCGCAGCGTGGTCGATCGCGAGCGCTTCGAGGACGATCTGGAGGCCGCCCGCGCCGATTACACCGAGGGCGAGCTGGCCGCGCCCGGGCGCATGGCCTGTGTGCACTGCGGCGAGACGCTGATACTGGAGCGCATCACCCGCCTCGAGCCCTGTCACGCCTGCGGACATCGCTATTTCGAGCGCGCGCCGTCGAGCGGCGAGGCCGGGTGATTGCCGTGGTCCAGCCGTGACCCGCCGGGGCTCAGCGCCGCCGGGTCTGGCGCAAGCGTAGCCCGGGGACCAGCATCAGCCCGGCGAGCAGCCAGGTCGGCCAGCTGCCGGTGCGGGTGAAGGGCGTTTCACCCTGCATGGCGCGAACCTCGCCGACCACCTGGCTGGTTTCGAACTGCGGGGCACGGTGGGTCACCCGTCCCCGAGGGTCGATGATCGCGGTGACCCCGTTGCTGGTGGCGCGCATGACGTAGCGGCCATTCTCCAATGCCCTGAGGCGGGCCATCTGCAGGTGTTGCAGCGGACCGATGGAGCCCCCGAACCAGGTGTCGTTGGATACCGTCAGCAGTGCCTCGGCCTGGCGTGCACGACTCGCCACCAGATCGGGGTAGATGATCTCGTAGCAGATCGCCGTGCCGATGGACAGGCCGGCCGCGCGAATCGGCGGCTGGTCGTGCGCGCCGGCGGAGAAGCTCGACATCGGCAGGTCGAAGAAGGCAATGATGCCGCGCAGAAGCCACTCGAGCGGCATGAATTCGCCGAACGGCACCAGGTGTTCCTTGCGGTAGCGGCCCTGAGTGTTGCCGAGGCCGATCACCGCGTTGTAGTAATCCCCCTGTTCGTCGCGCTCGACGATGCCGGTCAGCAGCGCGGTGTCGGTCGGCAATGTCGTCTGGAGACGTTCGAGCAGCGGCAGGGCCTGTCGCTCGAACATCGGCAGTGCGGTTTCCGGCCAGACGATCAGATCGACATCGTCGCCGAGGCTGCGGGTCAGGCGCGCGTAGGTATTGGCGGCGTTGCGCTGGCCCTCGGCGGTCCACTTCATCAACTGCGGCAGATTGCCCTGCAGCAGCGCCACGCGGGTCGTCTCGCCCGGCGTCGTCCAGTGCCCGGGCAGCGTCGGCGGCACCAGCCACAGGGCGGCCAGCGGGGCGAGCGGCCACCAGCGACGGCGCAGCAATTCGACGAGCAGCGTGCCGCTCAGCGCGGTGACCAGGCTGAGCAGGTAGACGCCGCCCAGCGGCGCCAGCGGCGCCAGCGGCGAGTCGACGTGGGCGCTGCCGAGCAGCAGCCAGGGGAAGCCAGTGAACAGGTAGGTGCGCAGCACCTCGGCGAGCACCCAGAGGCCGGCGAAGCTGAGCCAGGCCAGGCGCGCTCCGGTGAAGCGCCGGTAGAACCAGAACGGCACGGCGTAGAACAGCGCCAGGGTCACCGCGAACAGCGCGGTCAGGAAAACCGCCAGCGGCACGCCGGTATAGCCGTAGTCGTGGATCGAGACGTAGATCCAGGAGGTGCCCGAGCCGAACAGCCCGACGCCGAAGCTCCAGCCGCGCAGCGCCGCCTGTCCGGGCGTCTGGGCGTGGAAACCGGCAAATACCAGGGCGACGGCCACCGGACCCAGCCACCAGAGCTGGAAGGGCGAGAAGGTCAGCGTGGTCAGGCCGCCGGCGACCAGCGCGGCCAGATAGCCCATCCAGGGACGGTAAACTGTGGACATTCAAGGCACTCCGTAGCGGGACGTGCCTCTTATACCAGAGCCGCTGCGCAAAGCGAAACCGCGTCGGGAGGAACGCCGGGCTAGCCGTCGCGCCCCTCGTCGGTCACGCCCTCGGCGACCTGCTCGACCTGCAAAAGCCGAATGCGACGATTGTCGGCGCCCAGCACGGTGAAGCGCCACTCGCCGAGATGGGCCTGCTCGCCACGCCGCGGCAGATAGCCGAAGCGTTGCATCACCAGGCCGCCGACGGTATCGAACTCATCGTCGGAGAATTCGGTATCGAAGCGCTCGTTGAAATCATCGATGGGCGTCAAGGCGCGAACCGCGAAGCTGCCGTCGCCCATGTCGCGGATGTCGTCTTCCTCGTCGGTGTCGTGCTCGTCCTCGATGTCGCCGACGATCTGCTCGAGGATGTCCTCGATGGTCACGATACCCGCGGTGCCGCCATACTCGTCGACCACCACCGCCATGTGGTTGTGGGTGTCGCGGAACTCCTTGAGCAGGCTGTTGAGCCGCTTGGATTCGGGAATGAACATCGCCGGGCGGATCACTTCGCGCAGGGCGATGCGGTCGCGCTCGCCGTCGTTGATCTGCAGCAGCGGCAACAGGTCCTTGACCAGCAGGATGCCGAGTACCTCGTCGAGGTTCTCGCCGACCACCGGGTAGCGCGAGTGACCGGTTTCGAAGATCACCGGCAGGTAATCTTCCGGGGCCTGCTCGATGCCGATGGCGGTGACCTGGGAGCGCGGGATCATCACTTCGCGGGTCTGCTGGTCGCTGATCTGGAAGGCGCCCTCGATGATCGTCAGGGCATCCGGATCCAGGCGCAGCTTGGCGGCGGCCTCGCGCAGGAAAACCAGCAACTCGTCGCGGGAGTTGGGTTCGTCGGAATCGCTGGAAAAGGCAGTGAACAACTTCTCGAGCCAGGACTTGCCGCCCTGGCCGCTCGATCGGTCTTCGCTCATGCGTCGGGTCTCGTGTCCTCGCTGTCACGCTCGTCGTCGGCAAGCGCATAGGGATCGGGAATGCCTAAGCCATCGAGAACGGTGCGCTCGAGGGCCTCCATGATCTCGGCTTCAGCCTCATCTATATGGTCGTAGCCCAATAAATGCAAGGTGCCGTGGATCACCAAATGGGCGTAGTGATCGGCCAACAGCTTGTGCTGGTCACGGGCTTCGCGGCACATGACCGGGTGACTGATCACCAGATCGCCGAGCAATGGCAGGTCGAGCCCGGGCGGCGCCTCGAAGGGGAAAGACAGCACGTTGGTGGGACGGTCCTTGCCGCGGTAGTCGCGGTTGAGCGCCTGGCTCTCGGCATCGTCGACCAGGCGGATGGTCAGCTCCGGCGTCTCGGCGGCCGGTGCCGGGCCGATGTCGCCCCGCTCAAAGCGCGCATGTTCGGCGAGGGTCGCCGCGACCCAGCGGCTCAGCGCCTCGACGCCGGGCAACTCATCGCTGCTCGCGGTGGCCAGCTGCAGGTCGACCAGCGGCCCGGGGTCGTCGTTCATGACCCGCCCTCGCCCGAGGAGGCCTCGCTGCGGGATTCGGAGGCCCCGGCCTCGCTGGCCTGCCTCTCCCGGCGGGCCGTGTCGCGGGCTTCGCGGCGGGCGCGATCGTCGGCTTCCTGCTCGGCCTCGAAGTAGTCGTAGGCCTCGATGATCCGCTGCACCAGCGGATGGCGGACCACGTCCTTGGCGGCAAAGTGGGTGACGCCGATCCCCGGGGTGTCCTTGAGCACGTCGAGCACCTGGATCAGCCCCGACTGCTGGCCGCGCGGCAGGTCGACCTGGGTGATGTCGCCGGTGATCACCGCGGTGGAGCCGAAACCGATGCGGGTCAGGAACATCTTCATCTGCTCGCGGGTGGTGTTCTGGCTCTCGTCGAGAATGATGAAGGCGTTGTTCAGCGTGCGACCGCGCATGTAGGCGAGCGGGGCGATCTCGATCACCTGGCGCTCGATCAGCTTGGCCACCTGCTCGAAGCCGATCATCTCGTAGAGCGCGTCGTAGAGCGGTCGCAGGTAGGGGTCGATCTTCTGGGCCAGGTCGCCGGGCAGAAAGCCCAGCTTTTCGCCGGCCTCGACCGCCGGCCGTACCAGCAGGATGCGCCGCACCTGTTGCTGATTGAGCGCCTCGACGGCGGCGGCCACGGCCAGGTAGGTCTTGCCGGTACCCGCGGGGCCGATGCCGAAGTTGATGTCGTGCTTGCGGATGCTGGTGACGTAGTTCTGCTGGTTCAGGCCGCGCGGCTTGATGACGGCGCGCGGGGTGCGGATGATCACCTCGCCGTCACCGCCCGTGCCTTGCTCCTCCTCGAGTGCCTCGATGCCCGATTCCTGCAGGAACAGGTGCACGGTGTCGGGATCCAGGTCGCCGGATTCGGTCTCGCGGTAGAGGTGCTCGACGACATTGGCCGCGGCCTTGACGTGCGGCCCGGGACCGGCGAGCTGAAAGGTGTTGCCGCGGTTGCGCAGCGTCACGCCGAGGCGCGACTCGACCAGCCTGAGGTGTTCGTCCTGCTGCCCGCAGAGCTTGGCCAGCCGCATGGGGTCGTTGGGCTCGAGGGTCAGGGTGAGGACGCGATTGGCCGGGGAACTTTGTTGGCTCAAGAACAGGGCTTCCATTCGTTGTCTGGGAACATGAAGTCAGCTTAGTGCCCCGGGCGAGCCCGGGGCAATCAAAGAAGCCGATTGCCATTGCAAGCGAACTTTACGAGCGGGGCGGGCGCGGTCAGTGACGGACCGACGAGACGAGCGTGGCGCGCAGCGAATTGGGCAGCGCTTCGGTGATCTCGACGTCGACGAAGGTGCCGATCATCGCGGTGGGGTCGTCGGCGCTGAAGTTGACCACGCGGTTGTTCTCGGTGCGCCCCGAGAGCTTGCCGGGGTCGCGGGGCGAGAATCCGGTGACCAGGATGCGCTGGGTCGAACCGACCATGCGCCGGCTGATCTGCATGGCGTTCTGGTTGATGCGCTCCTGAAGGATCGCCAGGCGCTGTTTCTTGACCGACTCGGGCGTGTCGTCCTCGAGCGCCGCCGCCGGGGTGCCCGGGCGTGCGGAATAGACGAAGCTGAACGAGACGTCGAAACCGATCCGATGGATCAGATCCATGGTGGCCTCGAAATCGGCCTCGGTTTCGCCCGGGAAGCCGATGATGAAATCCGAGGAGAAACTGATGTCGGGGCGCAGCGCACGGATGCGCTCGAGCTTGGCGACGTACTCCTCGACGCCGTGGCCGCGCTTCATCGCCGCCAGGATCCTGTCGGAACCCGCCTGGACCGGCAGGTGCAGGTGACTGACCAGCTCGGGGATTTCGCCATAGGCCTCGATCAGGCTGTCGGAGAACTCCACCGGATGCGAGGTGGTGAAGCGAATGCGGTCGATCCCCTCGACGGCGGCGACGCAGGCGATCAGCTCGGCGAGGTCGATCTCCTCGCCGGTCTCGTCTTCGCCGCGGTAGGCGTTGACGTTCTGCCCCAGCAGGTTGATCTCGCGCACGCCCTGGTCGGCGAGGTGAATGACTTCGTCCATGACCGAGGCGAACGGCCGCGAGACCTCCTCGCCACGGGTATAGGGCACCACGCAGAAGGTACAGTACTTGGAGCAGCCCTCCATCACCGAAACGAACGCGGTCGCGCCGTCGGCGCTCGGCTTGGGCAGGTGATCGAACTTCTCGATCTCGGGGAAGGTGACGTCGACCACCGAGATCGGTTCGGCATTCCTGCTGCGCGATTCGAGCATCGAGGGGATGCGATGCAGCGTCTGGGGGCCGAACACCATGTCCACATGGGGGGCGCGCTTGCGCAGGTTCTCGCCCTCCTGGCTGGCCACGCAGCCGCCGACGCCGATCACCAGGTCGGGGTTGCGCTCCTTGAGTTTCTTCCAGCGGCCGAGCTGGTGGAAGACCTTCTCCTGGGCCTTTTCGCGGATCGAGCAGGTATTGAGCAGGATGACGTCGGCATCCCGCTCGTCGTCGGTGAGCTCCATCTGATGCGATTCGCCGAGCAGATCCGCCATGCGCGCGGAATCGTACTCGTTCATCTGGCAGCCGTGGGTCTTGATGAAGAGTTTCTTCGCCATAGAGTGCGTCGGCGTCGAGCGCCCGCTTTGTCCGTGAGTCGAGGGAGTGAAGGCATGACCGCGAGGGCCGCCTACGACAGATGGGTGAAATTATACGTACCCGGCCCCCGGCTTGACCAGCCTTGTCCGGCCGACCTTCGAAGCCGCGGCGTCTGTGATATTCTTGGCGGCTGGAGTGGCGCCTCGCGCCTGAGGGTTTCCATCTGAGTGACGGGAGTGGTATGGCGTCGAAATCGATCTATCGGGTGGTTTTTCACAATCAGGGGGAAATCTGGGAACTTTACGCCCGGGAGATTTTCCAGAGCGATCTGTGGGGGTTCATCGAACTCGAGGCGTTCGTCTTCGAGGATGCCTCGAGAGTGGTGGTCGATCCGTCGAGCGAGAAGCTGCGCCGCACCTTCGATGGGGTGAGCCGCAGCTATATTCCGATGAACGCCATCGTGCGCATCGACGAAGTGGAGCGTGAGGGAACGCCCAAGGCCGTCAAGGCGGACAGCAAGGTGGCCGAGTTTCCGCGGCCGATGAATCTGCCGCCACGCGACGATCGCTGAACGGTCAAATTTTGACCGAAATGTGGCATGGCCCGATCAGTCGCCGGGTCTGCCGATCGCCGCGGCGGGTTTTCCCAAGACTTATCCACAGAAAGTGTGGATGGCTGCAAGTCCCCTGAAGCAGACTGCCGAAAAACAGGACGTGGCAGCCTAGGGGCAATCGTGTGGAGCCGATGGTCAAGAGCCTTCCGATAACCGGGAAGACAGTGGAAAATGTTCAAGATCAATAAGTTGATGGCAGGGTTGGCATTGGGTCTGGGGTTGTTGGGGGGCGCTGAAGCCGCTCGCGCCCAGGCATCGCCGTCGACCCTCTGGGTGGCCGACGACCTGACGACATTCGTGCGCAGCGGCCCTTCCAATGAATATCGAATCGTCGGGACCCTGGAGTCCGGCGCGGAGGTCACGGTGCTCGAGACCAGCGGCGATTACAGCCGCGTGCGGGTCGCCGATGGCGACGAGGTCTGGATTCAGAGCGATCAACTGCAGGATGAGCGCAGCCTGACGGATCGGGTTCCCGAATTGCGTTCGCGTGTCGATTCGCTCAGTTCACAGCTCGAGTCGATCAACGACGAGTGGCAAGGGCGCGTGGCGACGATGACCGAAACCCTCGAGACGCGTCAGCAGCGCATCACCGAACTGGAAAGTCGCAACGCCGAACTCGACAGCCGGTTGAGCCAGTCGCAGGCGAGTCTGCGTCAGCTCAAGGCGCGGCTCGATACCCAGGAAGAGGATCTGTTGATGCGCTACTTCATGTACGGCGGCGGGGTGGCCGGCGCGGGACTGGTCGTCGGTCTGCTGGTGCCTCACCTGCCGCGCCGGCGGAGCAAGCGTGATCGCTGGTTCTGAGACGCGGGACGGTACGTGGGATTGCCCGGCGAGCCGGTGAAGAAAGGAGCAGACGGTGGACAATGAATGGCTACGGCGCTGGCGAGAGGGCCGCATCGGCTTTCATCGCGATGCCGTGCATCCGGCGCTCGCGGAGTACTGGCCGACACTCGGTGCCGTCGAGGCGGGCAAGGTGCTGGTGCCGCTCTGCGGCAAGAGCCTCGACATGCGCTGGCTGGCCGATCGCGGCCATCCGGTGCTGGGCATCGAGCTGGCCCGGGACGCCGTCGAGCAGTTCGTTGCCGAGGGCCACGGCGCGGTATCGCGCTATCGCCAGGGCGTGTTCGAGGTCTATCGCCAGGGCAGCGTCGAAGTGTGGTGCGGCGACTTCTTCCACTTTCACGTCGAGCAGGCGCTGGAGCTGCAGGCCTTCTACGACAGGGCGGCCCTGATCGCCCTGCCGCCGGCGACGCGTCAGCGCTATGCCTTTCACCTCGCGCAGCTGTTGCCGCCCGGCGCCCGCGGGTTGCTGGTGAGTCTGACTCACGGCGACGGTCCCGAGCGGGGGCCGCCCTATTCGGTAGGGGCCGACGAGGTCGAGCGCCTGTTCGCGAGCAACTTCGAGCTGGAGCGATTGACGGTGACGCCCCCCGACGAGCGCGGCTGGCGCGAGCAGGTATGGTCGCTGGTTCGTCGCGGCCCGGGCCGCGAGGGCCCGAATGGGCGGATCCGAGTGGCGTCGGAGTGAAAAAAACGCGCCCGGCGAGAGCCGGGCGCGTCTTGACGAGGGCACGAGGAGGCTAGCGTGCCAGCAACTGGCCGATCTGCGGGTCGCCGAAGGTGCGGTCGAGCGCATTGCTGAGCAGTTCGGTGACCATCTGGTTGTTCTTCTCGTAATCCGGGGTCAGGGCGTAGCTCTGCTCGCGCTTGGCGGTATAGATCCCGGTGTAGACGCTGCCCTGATTCTCGACCACGGCCTGGAGCTTGGCGACCAGCATCGCCTTGTCGAGCATCGCCTGGGCATCGCCTTTCTGGTAGCTCAACTGGGTCAGCGTCAGGGTCAGGCTGGGCCGGCCCTCGGCTTCCTGCGAAGTGGGCTCGAAGCCCATCTGGCGCAGTGCCGCCTCGGCCTGCTGCTGAAGCTTGGGCATCAGGGTATGCGCGGGCACGCTGATGGTGTCGGTGGACATCTGCTTGCCGCTGCGCGTCCCCAGCACGTCGGACTCGCGACCGTCGGCGGTGGTCAGCGTCACTGCCTGGCCGCTGCCCGCCTGGGGCAGGTTGCTGGAAACCGTCGGCTCGACGCTAAGATATTGCGGGCTCTGCGCGCAACCGGCCAGCAGCAGCGCCGCACCGAGCGCGGCGAGCCCGCCGACCTGTCTGGCAATCTTGGCAATACGCATCTCGGTTCATCTCCTCTAATCGGTCGATCCGGATAGCCGGGCGCTTGCGTGCCTGCATCGCCCGTGTCGTGACGCAGTATAACCTTCGCGGCGGCGCGGCGAGAGTGGCCGGTCACGAGGAGGCGACGGCCCGGCCGGTGGAGCGAGCGGCACGCTCGTCGCTGAAGCGGCGCCAGCGGCGCGGTTCCACGAACAGGTGTTGTCCGCGGCGGATCGCCAGGCGCTCGAAGTCGGCATGACGCACGGTGGCCAGCCAGGGCTCGGCGAGCCAGTCGGCCTCCAGCTCGACGCGTACCTCGGCGCCGACCGGAGAGACCGCGGTGACGCAGACCGGCAGGTGGGCATGCGCGGTCGGCGCTTCGATCAGCCTGAGCTCGTGGGGACGCAGCAGCAGTTCCTCGCGACCCTCGTCGAGGTCGACGGTCAGCCGCGCGGCGCCACAGGTCAGTTCGCCGTCGCGCACCTCGCCCTCGAGGCGATTGACGTCGCCGAGGAACTCGAACACGAAGCGGTTGGCGGGCTTGCGATACAGCGTATCGGGCTCGTCGATCTGCTCTATGCGTCCGTTGCTCATAACCACCACGCGATCCGACAGCTCCAGGGCCTCCTCCTGGTCGTGGGTGACGAATACGCTGGTGAAGTTGAGTTCATCGTGCAGGTGGCGCAGCCAGCGACGCAGGTCCTGGCGCACCTTGGCATCGAGCGCACCGAACGGCTCGTCGAGCAGCAGCACGTCGGGTTGCAGGGCCAGCGCGCGGGCCAGCGACACGCGTTGCTGCTGGCCGCCGGAGAGCTGGGCCGGATACCGGTCGGCGAATGCCTCCAGCCGGACCATTTCCAGCAGCCGGTGGACCCGGGCGCGGATCTCGCCGTTCGAGGGCCGGGTGCGGCGCGGCATGGCGGTCAGTCCGAAGGCGACGTTGTCGAACACGCTCATGTGCCGGAACAGTGCATAGTGCTGGAAGACGAAACCGATGCGCCGATCGCGAACGTGCACGTTGGTGACTTCGCGATCGCCGAAGTGGATCGATCCCGCGGGCGCGCGGTCGGCCTGTTCGAGACCGGCGATGATCCGCAGCAGGGTGGTCTTGCCCGACCCCGAAGGGCCCAGCAGGCCGACCAGTTCGCCGTCGCCGATGTCCAGGTCGAGCGGCGCCAGGGCGCTGTTGTCACCGAATGTCTTGGCGATATTCTTCAGGCGGATGCTCATGCGGCAGTCTCCCGGCGCGTGGCGCGCCATTCCAGAAGGGCCTTGGCGGCCAGCGTCAACAGGGCGATCAGGGCCAGCAGCGCGGCCGCGGTAAAGGCGCCGACGGTGTTGTAGTCCTGGTAGAGCAGTTCGACATGCAGCGGCAGGGTATTGGTCTCGCCGCGGATCGAGCCCGACACCACCGACACGGCACCGAACTCACCCACCGCCCGGGCGTTGGTCAGGATCACCCCATAGAGCAGCGCCCACTTGATGTTGGGTAGCGTCACGCGGCGAAACACCGTCCACCCCGAGGCGCCCAGCGTCACCGCGGCTTCCTCCTCGCGGGCGCCCTGGGCCTGCATCAGCGGAATCAATTCGCGAGCGACGAACGGGCAGGTGACGAAGATCGTCACCAGCACGATGCCCGGCCAGGCGAACATGATCTGGATGTCGTGGCTGTCGAGCCAGCCGCCGACCCAGCCGTTGCGTCCGTAGAGCAGTAGGTAGACCAGCCCGGCGACCACCGGCGAGACCGCGAAGGGAATGTCGATCAGCGTCTGCAGCAGCCGTCGGCCGGGGAAGCTGAACCGCGTCACCAGCCAGGCCAGGAACACCCCGAAGACCAGATTGACGGGAATCGTCAGCAGCGTGACGAACAGCGTCAGGCCGATCGCCGCCAGGGTGTATTCGTCGCTGAGGTTGGCCCAGAACATCGCCACGCCCTCGGCGAAGGCCTGGGCGAAGATCGCCACCAGCGGCAGCAGCAGGAACAGCGCCGCCAGAACCAGCGCCAGGCCGATCAGCAGCCGACGAATGCGCGGCGCGTCACCGATACGTTGCATCAGCCCTTGCCTCCATGCAGTCGGCGGATGAAGCGACCCTGCCACAGGTTGAGTGCCAGCAGCAGCGCGAGCGACACCGCCAGCACCACCGAGGCGATCGCCGAGGCGCCGACATAGTCGTATTCCTGCAGCTTGACGAAGATCATCAGCGAGGTGATCTCGGTCTCGTAGGGCATGTTGCCGGCGATGAAGATCACCGCGCCGAATTCGCCCAGCGAGCGCACGAAGGCCAGCCCGGTGCCGGTCACCAGCGCCGGCCACAGGTTGGGCAGGATCACCCGGCGAAACGCGGTGGCATCGCTGGCACCGAGGGTCAGCGCGGCCTCGTCGATCTCATGGGGCAGATCCTCGAGCACCGGCTGCACGGTGCGTACCACGAAGGGAATGCTGGTAAAGGCCATCGCCAGGGCGATGCCCACCCAGGTGTAGGCGACCTCGATTCCCAGCGGTGCGAGCAGCCGGCCCATCCAGCCGCTGGACGAATACAGCGTCGCCAGGGTGATGCCGGCGACCGCGGTGGGCAGCGCGAAGGGCAGATCCATCAGTGCGTCCAGCAGCCGCTTGCCGGGGAACTCGTAGCGCACCAGCACCCAGGCCATCAGCAAGCCGAACAGCGCATTGACCATCGACGCCGCCGCGGCGGCACCGATGGTCACCAGATAGCTGGCGACCACCCGCGGTTCGCTGATGATCGCCCAGTATTCGGCCAGGCTGACGCCGGCGAGCTGGCCGACCAGGCTGGTCAATGGCAGCAACAGCACCAGCGAGACGAACAGCAGGGTAATCCCCAGCGACAGGCCGAAGCCGGGCAGCACCCGCTTGGGCGCCGACCGGCCGAGTAGCGCGAGCGTGTTCATCGACGCTGCAGCTGGTCCAGCACGCCGCCGCTGGAGAAGTGGGTGTCCATGACCTCGCCCCAGCTACCGAACACGTCCTCGACGCGCAGCAGTTCGGTCTCGGGGAACTGGTCGGCGAATTCGGCCTGGACGTTGTCGTCGTTGACGCGATAGTTGAAGCCGGCCAGCAGGCGCTGGGCCTCTTCGGTGTACAGGTAGTCCAGGTAGCCATAGGCCAGCTCGCGGGTGCCGTTGCGCTCGGCGTACTCCTCGACCACCGCCACCGGGAACTCGGCGAGGATGCTCACCGGCGGCACGACCACATCGTAGTCGTCCTGGCCGTACTCCTTGCGGATGTTGTTGACCTCGGACTCGAAGCTGATCAGCACGTCGCCGATGCCGCGCTCGACGAAGGTGGTGGTGGCGCCGCGGCCGCCGGTGTCGAACACCTTGACGTTGCCCAGGAACCGCTTCATGAAGTCGCGGATCCTGTCCTCGTCGCCGTCGAAGGCGCGATCGGCGTAGCCCCAGGCCGCCAGATAGGTATAACGGCCGTTGCCCGAGGTCTTGGGATTGGGAAACACGATCTCGACATCATCGGCGACCAGGTCGTCCCAGCTGTCGATACCCTTGGGATTGCCCTCGCGAACCAGGAAGGCCGTGGTCGAGTAGTAGGGCGAGGCGTTGTTGGGATACTGCTGCTGCCAGTCCTCGGCGACCAGGCCGGCCTCGGCCAGCACGTTGACGTCGGTGACCTGGTTGTAGGTCACCACATCGGCCTTGAGGCCCTGCATGATCGCCCGTGCCTGCTTGGATGAACCGCCGTGGGACTGCTTGATCTCGACGCTTTCGCCGTGCTTTTCCTGCCACCAGTCGACGAACTCGGGGTTGATCGTGGCGAACAGTTCGCGGGCGATATCGTAGGAGGAGTTCAGCAGCTCGCGATCGGCGGCCAGCGCCGGGGAAGCGATGCTGCCGGTCAGGGCGGCGGTTGCCGCCGAGGCGATGGCGCCACGCCGCAGTACGCTCAGAAATGTCATGGACGGCTCCAGAATGGACGGGAATGGCTGAAGGCTAAACCAGTCATTCTGGAATGACAATCCTGTCAGTTATTCGTATTTGTAATAAACACCCTCGTCGTTCGGTATGCGGCTAACCTTTTCGAGCGCTTCAGGCATCGTTCGCCGGGCCGGGCAGGGCGCGCCCGATTAGCCACAGGCCGACGGCGGGGCCGGGCAGCAACAGCCAGGCCAGCCACTCGCCCAGCAACGGCCACAGCGGTATCAGCACCACCAGCGACACCACCGAGGTGGCGTAACCGATGGCGTTCTGCAGGGTCAGTCCGGTACCCAGCAAATGGCTCGGGCAGGCCCGCGCCGAGAGCGCCGAGAAATGCGCCGAGTCGACCACCGCCAGTGCGCTCCACAGGCCCAGGAAGATCACCAGCACCAGCGCTGGCGCGCCACTCAACCAGGGATAAAGCAGGCAGCAGCCGCTCGAGCCGGCCAGTCCGAGCATGGCGACACGCCGGCTGCCGAGGCGCTGGCTCAGCCAGCCGCCCAGCCAGCACGCCGGCCCGCCGACGGCGATCAGCGCGAAGCTGCCCAGCGCCAGGCCGACCCGGGAGGCCTCCGGCCAGGCCTGGGCGAGCAGCAGCGGGATCAACGCCCAGAGGGTATAGAGCTCCCACATGTGGCCGAAATAGCCGCCGGCGGCGCGCCGGTAGCCGGCGATGGCGAATACGCCGAGATCGACCAGCGGCCGCTTGCCCTGCGTAGAGGTCTTGGCGACGGCCACCTCGGGCGCTTCGCCCAGCCGGCCGACCATCAGCGCGGCGACCAGCGCCAGGGCGGAGGCGCCCCACACGCCGCTGGCCCAGGGCAGGCGGAAGGCGTCGAGCAGGCTCAAGCCATGCAGGGCATGGGGCAGTGCGGTACCGATGACCAGCATGCCGACCAGCCAGGCCAGACCCAGTCCGGTGCGCCCGGGCGACCAGCCGACCATCAGCTTCATGCCGATCGGGTAGATGCCGGCCAGGGCCATGCCGGTGATCAGCCGCAAGCCCACCGCCGGCCACAGCCCGCCGGCCAGCGGCAGCAGGGCATTGGCGGCGGCGCCGAGCAGGCAGGCGGCGGCGAACAGCCGGCTGGCGTCGCGACGATCGGCCAGGCCGCTCAGGCCGATCGCCAGGGTGCCGAGCAGAAAGCCCACCTGAACCGCCCCGGTCAGCCAGCCGAGATCCGTCGCGGCCAGCGACCAGGCCCGCTGCAGATCGCCGATGACGGCGTTGGGGGTAAACCACAGCGCGGTGCCGAACAACTCGGCGATGGCGATGATGAGGATGGGCATTGCGGAGGCGCGGCGTCAGGGATGGATCGCCATTAGCGCATGTGGCGGCGAGCGCGTCGATGGCACCAAGGTCGCGCGGCGCCCGGCAACGAAAACGCCCCGGCAGTGGCCGGGGCGCAAGCGGAAGCGTGTCGGATTCTCGTCGCTAGAGACCCATTGCCGACGAGGTCGAGCGTCGCGGGTCGGCACCGCCATGGAACACGCCGTCGTCGATCATGATCGACTGCGCGGCGCCCATGGCGTCCTGCCGACTGACGGTGTGGCCCAGCGCCTCGAGCAGGGCGATGGTGTCGGGGCTGACGCCCTGCTCGAGGCGGATCTCGTCGGGCAGCCACTGATGATGGATGCGCGGCACGCTGACCGCGGTCTGGATGTTCATGTGATGGTCGATCACGTTCATCAGCACCTGCAGCGTGGTGGTGATGATTCGCGAGCCGCCGGGGCTGCCGGTGATCAGGAAGTTCTTGCCATCCTTCTTGACGATGGTCGGGGTCATCGACGAGAGCATCCGCTTTCCGGGCTCGACCTTGTTGGCCTCGCCGCCGATCAGGCCGTAGGCGTTGGGTACCCCGGGCTTGGCCGAGAAGTCGTCCATCTCGTTGTTGAGCAGGAAGCCGGCGCCGTCGACGACGATCCCCGAGCCGTAGCTGAAGTTGATGGTGTAGGTGTTCGAGACCGCCAGGCCGTTGCCATCGGCGATCGAGAAGTGGGTGGTCTCGTTGGATTCATAGGGCAGCGGGTTGCCCGGCCCCAGGGTGTCGCTCGGCGTGGCGCTGTCCATCGGGATCTGCTCGCGCAACGCCTCGGCGTAACCCTCGGAGGTCAGGCCCTCGAGCGGCACGTCGACGAAATCGGTATCGCCCAGGTACTTGGAACGGTCGGCGTAGGCGCGCTTCATCGCCTCGGCCATCACGTGGATGGTGCGTGCCGAGTTGAAGCCCATCGCGCCGATGTCGTAGCCCTCGAGGATGTTGAGCATCTGCACGATGTGCACGCCGCCGGAGGAGGGCGGGCTCATGGCGTAGACGTCGTAGCCACGGTAATTGCCGTGGCTGGGTTCGCGGATCGTCGGTCGGTAGTTGGCCAGGTCCTCGAGGGTCATCAGGCCGTCGTGGCGCTGCATCTCGGCGGCGATCAGCTCGGCGGTCTCGCCCTCGTAGAACTCGCGCGGGCCCTGCTCGGCGATGCGCTTGAGCGTGGCGGCCAGATCCGGCTGGCGGAAGATCTCGCCGACCTGGTAGGCGCTGCCGTCGGCCTTGAAGAACTTGGCGCGGGTGGCGTCCCACTTGGTCAGCCGCTCGCCGGCGTCGCGCACGCCGTCGACGAAGCGCTGCGGCACCGGAAAGCCCTGCTCGGCGAGCTCGATCGCCGGGGCCAGCGCCTCGGCCAGGCTCAGCGTGCCGTACTCGTCGAGTGCCAGCGCCAGGCCGGCGACCGTGCCCGGCACGCCGGAGGCGTTGTGCGTGTAGCGCGACAGTTCCGAGACCGCTTCGCCCGCCTCGTTCTGGAACATCGTTTCAAACGCTGCCGAGGGCGCCTTCTCGCGGTAGTCGATGGCGATCACCTCGCCGCTGTTCTCGTCGGAGATCAGCATGAAACCGCCGCCGCCGATATTGCCCGAGCGCGGTTGGGTCACGGCCAGCGCAAACCCCGCCGTGACCGCGGCGTCTACGGCGTTGCCGCCTTGCGCGAGGACGTCCCGGGAGACCTGCGAGGCGAGGAAGTGGCTGGTGGCGACCATCCCGCGGGTGCCGGTTTCCGGGTTGAAGCGTTCGCCCTCGAGGATCGCCTCGGACTGGGCATTGCCCGCCAGCGACAGGCCGAGCAGGGCGCCGGTGACCAGCAGTGCCAGGCCGGCACGAAGCCCTCGTGCTCGTGCCTGCGGACGTTGCGATGTTCCCGCCATCGTGTCGATCTCCTTGCCGTGATTGTTGTTGGTTGCCCAATCACTATTGTCGGCGATCGTCGGTGACGCAAACCCGGCGGCGATCCGGGTCCAGCTCGGCATCGATGTGCGCTAGAATGGCGGACCTTCGACACGCTTCTTTCGCCAGGCCTTTTCTCCAGACCTCCGAACCGGATCGACGAGCCATGCCCGATGTGAACCCCGACTTCCAGATCGCCCCCTCGATTCTCTCCGCCGACTTCGCCCGTCTCGGCCAGGAGGTCGACGACGTGCTGGCTTCCGGCGCCGATATCGTCCACTTCGATGTCATGGACAACCACTACGTGCCCAACCTGACCATCGGCCCGATGGTCTGCGAGGCGTTGCGCAAGCATGGCGTGACCGCGCCGATCGATGCCCATCTGATGGTCAAGCCGGTGGACCGGCTGATCGGCGACTTCATCGACGCCGGCGCGAGCTATGTCACCTTCCACCCCGAGGCCTCCGAACACATCGACCGCTCGCTGCAGTTGATCCGCGACGGCGGCGCCAGGGCCGGGCTGGTGTTCAATCCGGCGACGCCGCTGTCCTACCTCGACTACGTGATGGACAAGGTCGACATGATCCTGCTGATGAGCGTCAATCCCGGCTTCGGCGGGCAGTCGTTCATTCCCGGCACCCTCGACAAGCTGCGCGAGGCGCGCTTGCGCATCGAGGCCAGCGGCCGGCCGATCCGCCTGGAGATCGACGGCGGGGTCAAGGTCGACAACATCGCCGAGATCGCGCGTGCCGGCGCGGATACCTTCGTCGCCGGCTCGGCGATATTCGGCGCCCGCCGGGCAGACGATGCGCATCGCTACGACAGCGTGATCCAGGCCATGCGCGACGAGCTGGCCGGAGTGTGAGCGAAGCGTGTCGCGACAATGCCTCGCTGTGGTATCTCTACGTCATCGAGACCGCCGGCGGGGCGCTGTACACCGGCATCACCACCGATGTCGAGCGCCGCTTCGGCGAGCACTGCCGCGGCAAGCGCGGGGCGCGGGCGTTGCGCGGCAAGGGGCCGCTGACGCTGCGCCATTGCCAGGCGGTGGGCGATCGCAGCGAAGCGCTCAGGCTCGAGGCGTGGCTGAAGAAACAGCCGGCCGCGAAGAAGCATGTCTGGCTGAGGGACTCGCGAGCACGGCATCACGCTGCGCCCGTTCAGCCCGCGATACATCAAGGAGGTGACATGACGGTGCATCTCGACGGCATCCGCCTGGTGGTTTTCGATCTCGACGGCACGCTGATCGATTCGGTTCCCGACCTGACGCGGGCGGTGGACAGCGTGCTTGCCGCGCAGCGGCTGCCGCCCGCCGGCGAGGCCAGGGTGCGCGACTGGGTGGGCAATGGCGCGCGCAAGCTGGTCGAGCGTGCGCTCACCGATGCGCTGGGTGCGGCCGAGGCCTCGCGCCGGCTGGAGGACGCCCATCGCGATTTCCTGGCGGCCTACGCCGAGGCGCCGTGCGTGGCTACCAGGCTTTATCCCGGCGCGCGGGAGGCGCTCGAGGGACTCAAGGCGCGCGGCATGCGCCTGGCGCTGGTCACCAACAAGCCCCATGCCTTCATCGCACCGATTCTCGAGGCACTGGCGCTCGACGGCCTGTTCGACATGACGCTGGGCGGCGACTCGCTGGCGAGCAAGAAACCCGATCCGGCACCGCTGCTGCACGTGGCCGAGGCGCTGGGCGTGGCGCCGCAGGCGGCGTTGATGGTCGGCGATTCGCGCCACGACATCGAGGCCGGGCGGCGAGCCGGCTTTCGCACCCTGGCGGTCCCCTACGGCTATAATCACGGCGAACCGGTGGCCGATGCCGGGCCGGATGGTCTGGTTGAATCGCTCACGGAACTCGTTTAGGGTAAATTCGGCGCGCTACAAGCGGCGTCAAATCAACAAGATTCGGCAATCAACGGACTCTCGCCATGCTGAATACCCACCCTGTTTCCAGAGGGATCGAGGCGCGTTGGCGCATACCGGGCAAGGGCCTGCGTCGCTGGCGATGGTGACGCCCCGCGGTGGTTCACCGCCGACACTCTAACGCCAATTTCGATCAACCCCTTGAAGGACATGCTGGGTATGATGAACGCCGAACGTTTCGATGAGCTGGCTCAGGCCGGCTATAACCGCATTCCGGTGACCCGCGAGGTCCTCGCCGATCTCGACACCCCGCTTTCCACCTATCTCAAGCTCGCCGACGCGCCCTGGACCTTCCTGCTCGAATCGGTGCAGGGCGGCGAGAAGTGGGGCCGCTATTCGATCATCGGCCTGCCGTGCCGCGAGCGCATCGAAGTGCGCGGCCACCAGGTCCGTCACATCGCCCATGGCGAGCAGCTGGGCATCAGCGAGGTCGACGATCCGCTGGCCTGGATCGAACAGTTCCAGGCGCGCTTCAAGGTGCCGCGTCTCGACGATCAGCCGCGCTTCGACGGCGGCCTGGTGGGCTATTTCGGCTACGATACCATCCGCTATATCGAGCCGCGGCTGAATGGTCCGCGCGTCGCCGCCAAGCCCGACCCGATCGGCGTGCCCGATATCCTGTTGATGGTCTGCGACGAGCTGGTGGTGTTCGACAACCTGTCGGGCCGCCTGACGCTGTGGACCCATGCCGATCCGGGCGGGGACGACGCCTACGAGCGGGCCATTCAGCGCCTCGAGGCGCTGGAGGTGCAGCTGCGCAGTGCGACCCTGAACAGTGTCAGTCCGGGCAGCGGCCGACCGGCGGTGGAGGAGGGCGACTTCACCTCGGGGTTCACCGAAGAGGGCTTCAAGGCCGCGGTGGAGCGGATCAAGGAGTACGTGCTGGCCGGCGACGTCATGCAGTGCGTGCCCTCGCAGCGCATGTCGATCCCCTATCAGGCGCCGCCGCTGGATCTCTATCGCGCCCTGCGCAGTCTCAACCCGTCGCCCTACATGTTCTTCCTCAACCTCGACGACCATCATGTGGTCGGCTCGTCGCCGGAGATCCTCACCCGCCTGGAAGACGGCGAGGTCACCGTGCGGCCGATCGCCGGCACGCGCAAGCGCGGGCGCAACGCCGAGGAGGACAGCGCGCTGGAAGCCGAGCTGCTGGCCGACCCCAAGGAGATCGCCGAGCACGTCATGCTGATCGACCTGGGGCGCAACGACATCGGCCGCATCAGCGAGACCGGCTCGGTGACGGTGACCGACAACATGGCGGTGGAGCGCTATTCCCACGTCATGCACATCGTCTCCCAGGTCACCGGGCGTTTGAAGCCGGGGATGAGCGCCATGGACGTGCTGCGCGCGACATTCCCGGCGGGCACGCTGTCCGGCGCGCCGAAGATCCGCGCGCTCGAGATCATCGACGAGCTCGAGCCGGTCAAGCGTGGCGTCTACTCGGGCGCGGTGGGTTACCTCTCCTGGCACGGCAACATGGACACCGCGATCGCCATCCGCACCGCGGTGATCAAGGATGGCGAACTGCATGTCCAGGCCGGTGCCGGCATCGTCGCCGATTCGGTGCCGGAGCTCGAGTGGCAGGAAACCCTCAACAAGGGGCGCGCGCTGTTCCGTGCCGTGGCGATGGCCGAGCGCGGGCTCGACAACCTTGAATGAGCGTCGAGCCACCGGGTGTGGCGGGGGCGTCTTGACACCTTCGGCCCTCGACCGCACTATTGCTGGCATGACTAACGAACAGACGCACAGGCCGATTCAGTGGTGGCCCTCCTGAGCGAGGGCGGCACGCTGACGACTGAAGAAATGCCGCCTGCGGGGCGGCATTTTTGTGTCTATCGAATCCCGCACGGCTGGCAGCAAGACTGATCTGGAAACCCAGGCTAACGACACAGGCGGAAACCAGCCTCATGCAACAGAATCAGAGTGTTAACCCCATGTCCGTGCTGATGATCGACAACTACGACAGCTTCACCTTCAACCTGGTGCAGTACCTGAACGAGTTGGGGGCCGAGGTGGTGACGTACCGCAACGACGCGATCACCCTGGCCGATATCGAGCGCATGCCGCTCAGTCACATCGTCATCTCGCCCGGTCCCTGCACGCCCGACGAGGCGGGCATCTCGATGGACGTGATTCGCCATTTCGCCGGCAAGCTGCCGATTCTCGGGGTGTGTCTGGGGCATCAGGCGATCGGCCAGGTCTACGGCGGCAAGGTGGTGCGCGCGCCCCGGGTGATGCACGGCAAGACCTCGCGGGTGCGCCATGGCGGCGAGGGTGTATTCGCCGGCCTCGAAGACCCTCTGGAAGTCACCCGCTACCACTCGCTGGTGGTCGAGGCCGAGAGCCTGCCCGAGTGTCTCGAGGTGACCGCGCGGGTCGACGACGATGACGTCACCCCGGGGGTGATCATGGGACTGCGCCACAAGACGCTGGACGTCGAGGGCGTCCAGTTCCACCCGGAGTCGATCCTTACCCGCCAGGGCCACGAACTGCTGGCGAACTTTCTCGAACGCCGCGGCTAGGGGCTGTCGAGGTTTCGTCGCGGGCGCGACGGGGGCCATTGGGTGCAGAACAAGGAGGGGAGAACCACCATGCAGATGCGAGAGGCGATCGACGCGGTCATGCGCGGTCGGGACCTGAGTTACGCCGATACCCACGCGATCATGCGCACGATCATGACCGGCGAGGCCAGCGACGCGCAGATCGGCGGCCTGCTGATCGGCCTGTCGATGAAGGGCGAGACGGTCGATGAAGTGACCGCCGCCGCGCAGGTGATGCGCGAGTTGATGACGCGGGTCGATGTGGCGTGCGGCGATCTGGTGGATATCGTCGGCACCGGTGGCGACGGTGCCAACCTGTTCAACGTCTCCACCGCCTCGAGTTTCGTGGTCGCCGCCGCGGGCGGGCATGTCGCCAAGCACGGCAACCGCAGCGTGTCGTCGTCATCGGGCAGCGCCGACCTGTTCGATGTGGCGGGAATCAAGCTCGATCTCGAACCCGCCCAGGTGGCGCGCTGTATCGAGCAGGTCGGCGTCGGCTTCATGTTCGCGCCGATGCACCACAAGGCGATGCGCCACGCCATCGGTCCGCGCCGCGAGATGGGGGTGCGGACCATCTTCAACATCCTGGGTCCGCTGACCAACCCGGCCGGCGCCCAGCACCAGTTGCTGGGCGTCTACCAGGCCGAGCTGGTGCCGCTGATGGCCGAGGTGCTCAAGCGCCTGGGTAGCCGGCACGTGCTGGTGGCGCACGCCGAGGATGGCCTCGACGAGGTTTCGCTGGCGGCGCCGACGCGGATCGCCGAGTTGCGCGACGGCACGATCGAGGAGTACACCATCGCCCCCGAGGACTTCGGCATCCAGCGCCGCTCGCTGGCGCCGCTCAAGGCGGTCACCGCCGAGGACAGCCTGCGGCTGGTCCGCGAGGCCCTGGCCGGTGAGGGCGAGGCGGCGGACATCGTCGCGCTGAATGCCGGCGCGGCACTCTACGCCTGCGATATCGCCACCAGCATCAAGGAGGGGGTGGCGCTCGCCCAGGACGCCATGGACAGCGGCCTTGCCCGCGAAAAGATGAAGGAGCTCGCCGATTTCGCGCGGGTCTTCGCCGAACACAACGGGGTCTCCCGATGAGCCAGAGCAGCGAACTGCCGACCATTCTCGCCAGGATCCTCGCTCGCAAGGACGAAGAGATCGCCGCGCGACGCTCACGGGTCAGCGAGGCGACACTGCTCGAGCGGGCTCGTGCCCAGAGCGCCCCGCGCGGTTTCGTCGAGGCCCTCGACCGGACCATCGCCGACGGCGATCCGGCGGTGATCGCCGAGGTCAAGAAGGCCTCGCCGTCGAAGGGCGTGATACGCGACGCCTTCGACCCCGAGGCGATCGCCAGGGCCTACGCCGAGGCCGGGGCGAGCTGCCTGTCGGTGCTCACCGATGCCGATTTCTTCCAGGGCCACGAGGACTATCTGGTCGCCGCGCGCGACGCCTGTGCGCTGCCGGTGATCCGCAAGGACTTCATCGTCGACGGCTATCAGGTCAGCGAGGCGCGGGCGATCGGCGCCGACTGCATCCTGCTGATCGTCGCCGCGCTCGACGACGATCGGCTCAAGGACCTGCACCAGCAGGCCGTGGCGCTGGGCATGGACGTGCTGGTCGAAGTGCACGACGCCCTCGAGCTGGAGCGGGCGCTGACACTGGATCTGGCGCTGGTGGGTATCAACAATCGCGACCTGCACAGCTTCGAGACCAGTCTCGACACCACCTTCCAGCTGCTTTCACGCATCCCCGAAGCGGTGACGGTGATCACCGAGTCGGGTATCCATACCCGCGGCGATGTCGAGCACATGCGCGAGCATGGCGTCAACGGCTTCCTGGTCGGCGAGGCGTTCATGCGCGAGGCCGACCCGGGGGCGGCGCTGCGGCGGCTGTTCTTCTGATCCGGTTGCTCAGCCGCGTTGCGGGCCGGCACCCGCGGGTGACGTCGGGCCGTTGCGCTGCGCGTATTCCGGCGAGTCGGGGAAGATCAGGCTGATCAGCGTTTCTCCGGCCCTGGGCGTCAGCGGCGTCTGGTCGCTGGCGATGCGGATGCGGCCGCTCTGCGCGATGCAGAACAGCGGCAGCAGCCGCTGGTCGTGAATGGCCCGGTAGTGCGCCAGGCCGAAGTTCTCGGTCAGCCGTGCACTGCGCAACTCCGCGCCGGCTTCGATCAGGGCGACCAGCCGGGCATAGGTGGTCTCGCCGTCGCCGAGCAGTGGCAGGTGGGCCAGTGCCTGCTCGCGATGACGCCGGGCGCTGCGATTGTCGTCCTCGGCCAGCCGATAGACCCGGCCGTGGCCCAGGATGTGCTCGAAGTGCAGCGCAGCCAGGTTGTTGAGCTCGCGGTAGGGCGACAGCGGCAGCAGGTGACCGATGCCGGTGAGTTCCAGATGCTGGGCGGCATGTTCGGAAAGCGGATTGCCGTAGTAGACGGGCAGTCCCGCCATGCGCGCTTCCTGGACCGCCTCCCAGTTGGTGTCGCTGAGCCGTACCGCGAAGCCGGCATCGGTCAGCGCCTTGGCGATCGCCCGGGCCAGCGGGTTGGCACCCAGGATCAGAAAGCCCGAGGGCGCCGGCTCGCTGACCTTGAGCAACTGGGCGATCGGCCGCGACAGCAGGCTCTGTACCACCACCGTGCTGATGATCACCAGGAAGGTCACCGGTACCAGCAGTTCGGCGTTGGCGACGCCGTTTTCCTCGAGCTTGATGGCGAATAGCGAGGCGACCGCAGCGGCGACGATGCCGCGCGGCGACAGCCAGGCCAGCAATGCCTTCTCGCGCCAGTTGAGGCCACTGCCCAGCGTGCACAGCCACACCGCAAGCGGCCGGGCCACCCATACCAGGATCGCCAGATACCCCCAGGCCGGCCACGACAGCAGCGCCAGCTGCTCGGCGGTGAGCCGCGCGGCGAGCAGGATGAACAGCCCCGAGATCAGCAGCACCGACAGCGTCTCCTTGAACTCGATGATCTGCTGGGTGGGCACCGCGCGCATGTTCGCCAACCAGACCCCCATCACCGTCACCGTCAATAGCCCCGACTCGTGAAACAGCAGGTTGGAAACGCTGAACAGGCCGAGCATGATCATCAGCGTGCCGAAGCTGTGCAGCCGCTGCGGCAGCCAGTGATGCCGCAGCACCAGCCCCCACAGGTAGCCGCCCAGGCCGCCCAGGCCGAAACCGATCGCCGCGGTCTCGCCGAACAGCACGAGGGTGTGCGAGATGGCGCCCTGGGCCAGGCCGAGGGCGACGAACTCGTAGACCAGTACCGCGCCGATGGCGCCCACCGGATCGATGAGAATGCCTTCCCAGCGCAGGATCTGGGTGAGGTGCCGGCGGGCGCGCAGCGTCTGGACCAGCGGCGACACCACGGTGGGGCCGGTGACCACCAGCACGGCGCCGAGCAGGCTGGCCATCTCCCAGTCCAGGTCGAGCAGCAGGTGCGCGGCCAGCGTGCCGACGCCGGCGGTGATCAGCGCGCCCCAGGTCACCAGCCGTCGTACCGTGCGGCCATGACCCCGCAGGTCCTTGAAGTCCAGCGTCAGGCTGCCCTCGAAGAGGATGATCGCTACCGCCAGCGAGACCAGCGGAAAAAGCAGTTCGCCGAGCAGCGCGTCGGGGTCGAGCAGGCCGGTTACCGGACCGGCGAGGATGCCGCCGATCAACAGCGGCAGGATCGCCGGCAAGCGCAACCGCCAGGCGGTCCATTGGCAGATCAGGGCCAGCAGGCCGATGCCGGTGAGGGCGAGGGCAGGGTGCTCCATCGGGTAATCCGCCATTGCGTCGAAAGCAGCGCGCAGCCTACGCGCCGGGCGCGCGCCATGCAATCGCCGGATGCCGGCGCCCCGGCCATCGTGGCTTCAACGATTGAATAGCCAGACCAGCGCCGAGAGCACGGCGCTGGCCAGGATCATCGTGGTCACGGGGAAATAAAACGAGACGTTGCCGCGGTGAATGACGATGTCACCCGGCAGATGGCCCAACGGCAGTTTCGACAGCCAGGGCCACAGCAGGCCGGCGGCGGCCACGAGCAGGCCGATGACGATCAGTGTGCGTGACATGGGCGCCTCATGAGCGGGGCCGGTTCACCGGCCGGGTACGCTTGACCGCCGAGAGCAGGCCCTGCAGCGGATGGGCCAAGGGGGCGTCCGAGAGTCGCTTGGCCTGGCTGCGGCAGGAGTAGCCGGTGGCCAGCAACCTGCCGGCGTTGACCGGATCCTCGACCGGGGCCCGCCACGAGAGGTCGTAGATCGTCTCGGAGGTCTCGCGGTTGCGTGCCTCGTGGCCGTAGGTGCCGGACATGCCGCAGCAGCCGGTGGCCATGAGTTCGAGCTCGAGCCCGGCGTGGGCGAACACCTGCTGCCAGGCCCTGGGCGAGCCCGGGGCGGTGGTGCGCTCGGTGCAGTGCGAGAGCAGCTTGAACCCGGGGTCCTCCAGCGCAATGGGCTCGGGCAGCAGCCGCTGGCCCAGCGACACCAGCCACTCCTGCAGCAGCAGCACCTCGGGCGCGTTGTCCGGTCCCAGCGCCTTGGCGTACTCCTGCCGGTAGGTCAGGGTCATCGCCGGGTCGATGCCCACCAGCGGTACGCCGCTTTCGGCAAGCGTCCGGAGGCGTCTCGCCTGCTTGGCGGCGGTGCGCTCGAAGGCGCCGAGAAAGCCCTGGACGTTGAGCGGCTTGCCGTTGGCCGAAAACGGCGCGACGAATACGCGAATGTCGAGCCGGGTGAGCAGTTCGACGATATCCATCACCAGCTTCGCTTCGAAGTAGCTGGTGAAGGCATCCTGGACCAGGATCACGCTGCGTGCCTTCTGGCGCTCGCTGAGCAGGCCGAGCGCGGTCGGCGTGGCCTCCGCGATGCCCCAGGCGCGTAGCTGCCGGGCGAGACTCGCCCGTGACAGCCGTGGGCTGTCGACCATGCCGATGGGGCCGGCCAGCAACCTGTCGACCAGGCGATTTCCCAGGGCCGCGTTGTAGAGCGGGGCGATCCGCGAAAGCGTCGGCACCATGAACTCCAGCCCGCCGATCAGGTAGTCGCGCAGCGGGCGCAGATAGCGGCCGTGATAGACCTCGAGGAACTGCGCGCGGAATTCGGGCACGTCGACCTTGACCGGACACTGCCCGGCGCAGGACTTGCAGGCCAGGCAGCCGGCCATCGCCTCATGGACCTCGTGCGAGAAATCGGTCTCGCCGCGCCGCTTGGCCAGGGTATTGCGCAGGCGTAGCGGGAAGTCGCGGACGAAGCCCCAGGCGCCTTCCGCCTTCTTCTTGCGTGACTCCTCGACGACGTCGATGCCGGCGTTGCCCTGCAGGCGCAGCCACTCGCGCATCAGGCTGGCACGCCCCTTGGGCGAGTGGATGCGCTGCCGGGTGGCCTTCCAGGACGGGCACATGGCGTCGTCGGGATCGTAGTTGTAGCAGGCGCCGTTGCCGTTGCAGTACACCGCACTGGCGTGAGTCTGCCAGACACGCTCGTCGATCTGGCGATCGAGTTCGCCACGGGTCGGCACGCCGTCGACGGTCAATAGCCCGGCATCGACCCACTTGACGGTCTCTTCGCTCACCGCGTCTTCGGGCGAGCTCCCCACGACTTCGGGCCGAGTGGATGGTTCCGCGTCCTCGGGCGGGATAAAGAGCGGCGTGGCTATCTTGCCCGGGTTCAACTGGTTGTGCGGGTCGAAGGCGGCCTTTAGGCGTTGCAGGCTGGGGTAGAGTTCGCCGAAGAATTTAGGTGCGTACTCCGAGCGAACGCCCTTGCCGTGCTCGCCCCACAACAGGCCGTGGTACTTGTGGGTCAGCGTCGCGACCTCGTCGGACAGCTCGCGGATCAGCGCCGCCTGGGCCGGGTCCTTCATGTCGATCGCCGGGCGCACATGCAGCACGCCGGCATCGACATGGCCGAACATCCCGTAGCTGAGCCCGCGCGCATCCAGCAGCGCGCGGAACTCGGCGATGTAATCGGCCAGGTGCTCGGGGGACACGGCGGTATCCTCGACGAATGGAATCGGACGCTTCTCGCCCTTGACGTTGCCGAGCAGGCCCACGGCGCGCTTGCGCATGGCGTAGACGCGGCCGATCCGTTCGCGGCCTTCCGCCAGGGTGTAGCCCAGCCGTTCGACGCTGGCATCGGTCGCCAGGTGATCGGTGAAGGCGGCGACACGCGCCTCCAGCGCCGCCGGATCGTCGTCGTTGAACTCGACCAGGTTGATGCCGCGGATCGCCGGCCGCTCGCCGCGCCGGGTGGCTGGCGCCGTGGCGACGTCGACGCCGTCGTCGAGCGGCTCCGGACGGTCGTTGTCCGGTGCGGGAAAGAACTCGGCGACGCTGTCCCAGACGAAATCCTCCATCGCCAGGGCCAGTACGCTGTCGTCGATGGTCTCGATCGAGGTGGGTCGGGCGTCGCTGGCCATCAGCGCCTTGGCGTCGCGCAGTGCCTCCATGAAGCCGCTGTAGCGGATATTGACCAGCGTCGAGTGACGGGGAGCGGGCAGGACGTTGAGCGTCGCCTCGGCGACGAAACCCAGCGAGCCTTCCGCGCCGCACAACACGCTGTTGAGATCGAAAAGGTCCTCGGCGGTGCGCAGGTGTGCCAGGTCGTAGCCGGTCAGGCAGCGGTTGAGCGGCGGAAACACGGCTGCGATCCGCTCGCGCTGGGTGTCGGCGATGTCGCTCGCGACGCGGTGGGCCTCGCCGACGACATCGTCGCGCGCACACAGGGCCGCGAGCTCGGCCTCGCTCACCGGCCGGCTCTCGAAGCGCCCGCCGCCGAGCAGGACCGTGTCCAGGGCCAGGACGTGATCGCGGGTCTTGCCGTACTCGCGGCTGCCCTGGCCGCTGGCGTCGGTGGCGATCATGCCGCCGATGGTCGCGCGGTTGGAGGTGGACAGCTCCGGGGCGAAGAACAGCCCGTGGGGCTTGAGCGCGGCGTTGAGCTGGTCCTTGACCACCCCGGCCTGGACCCGCACGCGGCGATTCTCGACATCGATCTCGATGATCCGGTTCATGTAGCGCGAGACGTCGACCATCAGGCCGTCGGTCAGCGACTGGCCGTTGGTTCCCGTGCCACCGCCGCGCGGGGCGAGCACGATATCGCGGTACTTGCCGTCCCCGGCCAGGCGGGCGATGCGCTGCAGGTCGTCGCCGTCGCGCGGGTAGAGCACCGCCGCCGGCAGGCGCTGATAGATCGAGTTATCGGTGGCCAGCACGGTGCGGTTGGCGTAGTCCGGCGCGATGTCGCCACGGAAGCCGGCGTGGGCGAGATCCTTCAGAAAGGCGCTGTAGCGATTGTCGTCGGCTTCAGCGGGCGTTAGGCGCTCGATCATAGGGCGGCCTCCAACAGGGGGTGCGAACGAAAGGCCGAGGGCCGGGAGGCCTCTTCATGCGCACCGTGGACATCATGCTCGCCCCGCGGGCGACGTTCAGAATCCATAGAGTCGAGCGGGGTTGTGCACGAGTATTTTGTCACGCATGGCGGTGTCGGGAACCAAGCGCATGAGCTCGTCCACCAGATCGCCATCGTTGGGCATGGTGCCGGGCAGCTTGACATGCGGCCAGTCGGTGCCGAATACACAGCGATCGACATTGGTGTTCACCAGGGCCAGCAGGAAGGGATCCACGTCGACGTAGGGGGGAAGGGCCGAAGGATTGGCGGTCACCCGGTTGGGCCCCGAGAGCTTGACCCAGGTCCTTCCTTCGGCGAGCAGCTCCTGCAGGCTCTTGAAACCGCGATCACCGATGCCCTTGGTCGTGGGTACGTGACCCATGTGATCGATGACCTTGGGGAGCGGCAGTTGTTCGAGAGTCCCGCGCAGGTCGTCGAAGGTCGACACGTCGACGAGGCACTGCACGTGCCAGCCGAGCTCGGCAATCCGCTCGCCGAGCGCGCTGATCGCCGGGAAATCGACGCCGCCCGGGAACAGCAGGTTGACGCGTATGCCACGCACGCCGAGTGCATGCATGTGCTGCAGTTCCTCGTCCGTTATCCGGGCATCGACGACGCCGACGCCGCGCCGCTCCAGGCCGGTCTCCTGTGCATCGCGCAGGGCATCGAGGAGGCGACGGTTGTCGGTCCCGTAGACGCTCGGCTGCACCAGCACCGCACGCTCGAAGCCTAGCGTGGTCAACAGCCGCTGATAGTCCTCGGCACTGGCGTCCGGCGGTGTATAACCCCGTTCGGGGTGGTAGGGGTAGCGTGGCGCCGGGCCGAACAGATGGGCGTGACTGTCG
>NZ_CAAHFN010000058.1 GCF_900961225.1 Modicisalibacter radicis | reverse complement strand
CGGGCAAGCCGACGCAGAATGCGTTCATCGAGAGCTTCAACGGCAAGTTCCGAGACGGCTGTCTCAATCAGCACTGGTTCTTGAGCCTGGCGGATGCACGACACGAAATCACACAATGGAGAACCCACTACAACCATGTCAGACCGCACAGCTCGCTGGGCTACTTGCCACCAATAGCGTATGCCGAGCAGTGCGCATGAAGCAGCGGTTTCTCACATTGGTAGTGGACCTAAACCAGGGGGAAGGTCAAAATGGCTCATATCCCTTTAGGAACGTGTCGAGATGCCGATATAAGATGGTAGTCCAAATGGGGCGAGACACAGAGGCGAGAACAGACAATGGCAGCGAGCAGCGCGGTGATGGTGCATGACGGGAGTCATTCCCGGGGGGGTTCTCGGGGAGCGAATCGCTCGCGCCAGCGTTTGGGAGGATGGACGCTTAAGCGTAAATTGTGGTCGACCTTGGCTTTAATGTGGATAGGTATGTTGGCCATCGTCATTAGTATGTCATGGCAAAGCCGGCAAATAATGTATACGGATCGCCAGGGTGCTCTGGAAGATACGGTGGGGATGGCACAGACGCTGCTTCAAGGTTATCTTGAACGCGTCGAAAACTCGGAGATGAGCCGGGATGAAGCGCAAGCGGAGGCTATAAAATCAATAGCTTCAATGCACTTCGGGGATGAGCGTAATAACTATTTGTTTGTTGTTGATGACGCTCAACATATTGTCTACCATCCTCGCCGTGATGCAGGGACCGATATGTCGTCATATCAAGATCCTAAAGGGGCAGCGATCTATAAAGAAATGGTTGCGGTGGCAACTAAAAATAATAGTGGCTATGTAGAAACCGTTTCGAAAACATCTGATGATAGTGCTTATTTTGAAAAGCTATGCTACGTCGAACGTTTTGAGCCATGGGGCTGGAACATTGTTGCGGGCGTTTATCTGACTGATATACAAGATGCGTTTATTTCTCAGCTAATACGTTATGCTCTCTTGCTGCTGTTGGTAGGGGGGAGCGTCACGGTGGCATTTATTTTGGTGGTGCGCAACGTCTACAGCAGCCTCGGCGGCGAGCCCAGCGCGGCGGCCGCAGTGGTGGGAAACATTGCCGATGGCGACCTGACCCGGAAAACCCCGCTGCGCGACGGCGATACCAGCAGTTTGATGCATGCCATCGAGCGCATGCGTGTCGAGCTGGGCGGCACCATCGCGCGGATACGTCACGCCAGCGAGTCGATCGACACCGGCACCCGCGAGATCGCCACCGGCAACAACGACCTTTCGGCGCGCACCGAAGAGCAGGCGGCCTCGCTTGCCGAGACCGCCGCGAGCATGGAGCAACTGACCTCGACCGTCAGCCAGAATGCCGACAACGCCGGGCAGGCCAACCGCCTCGCCGCGCAGACCACGGAGTCCGTGGCCAGCGGCCAGGAAGTGATTTCACGGGTCGTCACCACCATGGGCGAGATCCGCGAAAGCTCCGGCAAGATCGCCGACATCATCACGCTGATCGACGGCATCGCCTTCCAGACCAACCTGCTGGCGCTCAACGCCTCGGTGGAAGCGGCGCGCGCCGGCGAACAGGGTCGCGGTTTTGCGGTGGTTGCCAGCGAGGTGCGCAACCTGGCCGGTCGTTCGGCCCAGGCCGCCAGCGACATCAAGGCGTTGATCGAAAGCTCGGTGGGCCAGGTCAACACCGGCGCGAAACTGGTCGACCAGGCCGATAGCGCGATGAGCGAGATCCGTGACAGCGCGCAGCGGGTCAGCGACCTGATGGGCGAAATCTCCGCGGCGTCCCACGAGCAATCGTCGGGGATCGAGCAGGTCAGCCAGGCGGTGACGCAGATGGATCAGGTGACCCAGCAGAACGCCGCACTGGTCCAGCAGGCCGCTGCCGCCGCGGGCTCGCTGGAAGATCAGTCGGGCCAGCTCTACGAAGCGGTGGCGCGCTTTCGGGTCGCCGACAACGCCTGAGCGGCAGCCCGGACAGACGGCCGCGGCAGTTGTCCATGTGGGAAATAGACGCCCCGGCAGGGTCCTGTCGGGGCGTTTTCGTGGCTCGGCGAATCAGCGCCCCGGGCAGGCACTGGGGTCCTGCTCGACCTTGATCAGCGCGTCGACCGGGAAGTCGAGTTCGCGGGCGCGCTCGATCAGGGCGTGGTAGGTGGCTTCCTCGAGCTGCGGCCGGCGCGCGAGGATCCACAGGTAATCGCGGTCGGGGCCGGCGACCAGCGCATGACTATAGTCGTCGTCGAGCTCGAGGATATTGTAGCCCCCGTAGAAGGGCCCGAAGAAGCTGACCTTGAGACGGCCGACCGTGGGCTCGTCGATGAATTGCGCCTGGCCCTCGGCGACGTCCCAACTGGCCTCCTCGATGTCATAACCGCGATTGATGACCCTGACGCCGCCTTCCGGATGACGCTCGTAGGTGGCGGTGATACAAGAAAGGCCTTCCTCGAAGCGATGCGGCAGGCGGGCGATTTCATACCACTGCCCGAGGTAGGGCTCGAGTTCGAAGTCGGTGACCGGCTGGGTGCCTTCGGGGATGCCGGTACAGCCCGCGAGCAGCGAGAACGGGGCGAGCCAGGTGAGGCGCGGGAAGTGCGGCAGTCGGGTTGCCATGAACGTCCTTATCGGTGTTGTTCGCGGTGACCCTACTGTGATGGTCTGGCTTGCAAAAAGTTGCATGCACCGCCAGGCGAGATCGCCATGCCCCCGGTGGCCCGGGGCGCTCGGCCCTGGAACGGCGGCGTTACCGGCGCTGCTCGGCCATGGCGTTGCGGTAGGTAGCGGTCAGCTGGTTCTTATGGGTGTCGCTGAGCGCGCGACCGGCGAGCTGGAAGACTTCCTGCTCCTCCTCGTCCAGATGATGGGTGACCAGCTCCTGGAGCTTCTTCGCCGAGGCGATCCAGCTCGACGAGCTGTAGTCGGTGGCCTCGAGCGTCTCGATCATTTCGTCGATCTCGTGATGTTCGGCCACGCTGTGACGCGCCTTCTCCTGGGTCATGTCGTGCTCCATCATCGGTATGTAGAGCGCACGCTCCTCGGCGTTGGCGTGATACTGCAGTTCGGCCTTGACCTTCTGGAACAGCTCGTCGCGACCGTCGCTGTCCCCATGGGTCTTGGTCAGCAGGTCGAGCAGGGTGCGCTGGGTCTGATGATCTTCGCGCAGGGCTTCGAACAGGGTCACGGTAGTCTCCTTGTGATGCGTTATCGTCCTGATGGCGGCGCCTGTCAGGGACGCCGCTCTTTACCTTACCCGATCCCGGGCCTGCATGACGACACGGCCGTGACACAACGACTAACCGGCCTTCACTGGTTCAGCACCTCGGCGATCGCCTGGCCGAGTTCCGCAGTGCTGCCCTTGCCCTTGAGGTCGGGCGTCAGCGGCGCCTTCTCCGGCCCCTCGGCAAGCACCGTCTCGATGGCATCGACGATCGCCTTTCCGGCATCCTCGTGGCCGAGGTGTTCGAGCATCATCGCGCCGGACCAGATCTGGCCGATGGGGTTGGCGATGCCGCGCCCGGCGATGTCCGGGGCGCTGCCGTGGACCGGCTCGAACAGACTCGGGAAATGGCCCTCGGGGTTGATGTTGGCCGAGGGCGCGACGCCGATGGTGCCGGTACACGCCGGGCCCAGGTCGGACAGGATGTCGCCGAACAGGTTGCTGCCCACCACCACGTCGAACCAGTCGGGATGCAGGACGAAGTTGGCGGCGAGAATGTCGATGTGGAACTTGTCCACGGTGACGTCGGGGTAGGTCTTGGCCATCGCCTCCACGCGCTCGTCCCAGTAGGGCATGGTGATCGAGATGCCGTTGGACTTGGTCGCCGAGGTCAGCTTGTGGCGCGGACGCCGGGCGGCCAGTTCGAAGGCGTACTCGAGCACCCGGTCGATGCCGATGCGGCTCATCACGGTCTCCTGGATGACCACTTCGCGCTCGGTGCCCTCGAACATCTTGCCGCCGATGCTCGAGTACTCGCCCTCGGTGTTCTCGCGGACCACGTAGAAATCGATGTCGCCGGGCTGACGGTCGGCGAGCGGGCTCCTGATGCCGGGCATGGAGCGGCACGGACGCAGGTTGATGTACTGATCGAAGCCGCGCCGGAACTGCAGCAGCGAGCCCCACAGCGAGACATGGTCGGGGACCTTCTCGGGCCAGCCGACCGCGCCGTAGAACAATGCATCGAAGCGGCCGAGCGTGTCGCGCCAGTCGTCGGGCAGCATCTTGCCATGCTCGAGGTAGTAGTCGCAGCTGGCGAAGTCGAAGTGCTCGAACTCCAGTGCGATACCGAAGCGCTCGGCGGCGACCTCGAGCACGCGCAGTCCTTCCGGCACGACTTCGCGGCCGATGCCGTCGCCGGCCATCACGGCAATCTTGTGGCTCATTGATGTCTCCTGACGGGGTGATCCGAGTCATAGGTTGTCCATCCAGTCTAGACCCTGTGCGTGCCGAGATAATCAGGCTAGAGTGCAAGTCATTGTTGCGAAAAAGTGGAGAATCGTACTCTCATGGCCCCGCTCGACGATCTGGCATTCTTTCAGCGCCTGGCCCGCTGTGGCAGCCTGACCGCCACCGCGCAGGAGCTGGGCATGTCGCTGTCGGCGGTGAGCAAGCGCCTCAAGCAGCTCGAGTCGCGCCTCGGGGTCGAGCTTGCCAGCCGTACCACGCGCCGGCTGTCGCTGACCGCGGAGGGCGAGCTCTACCGGCGCCGTGGCGCGGCAATTCTCGATGAACTCGGTGAACTCGAGGGCGCGCTGAGTGCGCGGCAGGCGGCGCTCAGCGGTCAGCTGCGGATCAACGCGACGTTCGGCTTCGGCCGACGGCATGTCGCGCCACTGGTCTCGCGCTTCACCGCCGAACATCCACGTCTCGAGGTGCTGCTCGAACTGACCAATTTTCCGCTCAACCTGGCCGATCACGGCTTCGACGTGGGTATTCGCGTCGGTCCGCCGCCGGATGCCCGCGTGGTTGCGCGGCGCATCCTGGCCAACCGGCGGGTGCTGTGCGCTGCCCCTGGCTATCTGGCCCGCCGCGCGGCGCCGACCCATCCCCGCGAGCTGTCGGACCACGACTGTCTGGTGGTGCGCGAGAACGACAGCGGCTATGCCTTGTGGCGCTTCGATCGTGGTGGCGAGACGGCGGCGGTCAAGGTCGGTGGACGGCTGGCGAGCAACGATGCCGAGGTGGTCACGCGCCTGGCGCTGGACGGCCACGGCGTCATGCTGCGTTCATGGTGGGACGCCTACCCTTATCTGCAACGGGGCGAATTGCGGGCCCTGCTGCCGGACTGGCAAGGGGTGGCGGCCGATTTCTATGCCATCTACGAGCCCCGCCGTCATCTACCCGCGCGGTTACGGGCCTTTATCGCCTACCTTGAAAACAACCTGCCCGGACGCGTGCCATCACTGGACGGCGGTACGTCGGAAGCAGGCAAGTGGGGCTCGGCCTGATATGATGTGCGGCCTCACACGGGGGCGTCCTGGTTGCCAAGGGAGACGATGGCTTGAATATCCTCATGTTTACCAATACCTACCGGCCGATAGTGGGCGGCGTCAGCGAGTCGGTCCAGCGCCTCAAGGGTCGTTTGCAGGCAGAAGGGCATCGGGTATTGGTGGTGGCGCCCAAGCTGCAGGGCCAGCCGCGGCATGAGCCGGACGTGATCCGCGTGGCGGCGGTGCAGCACTTCAACGGCAGCGATTTCTCGCTGCCGGTGCCGATCCCCGGCCAGCTCTACGAGGCCATCGAGGCCTTCGAGCCCGACATCGTCCATTCACACCATCCGTTCCTGCTCGGCGACACCGCGGCGCGGGCCGCCGAGACCTATGGCCTGCCGCTGGTATTCACCCATCACACGCTCTACGAGCACTACACCCACTACGTGCCGGGCGATTCGCCGCGCATGCAGCGTTTCGCCGTGGCGCTGTCCACCGAGTACACCCATCTCTGCGATGCGGTGATCGCCCCCAGCGAGAGCATCCGCGACCTGCTGTTTCTGCGTGGCGCCAACAGCGCCGTCCACGTGGTCCCCAGTGGCGTCGATACGCGTCGTTTCGCCAATGGCAACGGCCTGGCGCTGCGGCGGCGGATGGGTATCCCAGAGTCCGCCTACGTGGTCGGCCATGTCGGCCGCCTGGCCCAGGAAAAGAACCTGCCGTTCCTCGCCCGTGCGGTGGCTAGCTGGCTGGCCGACTACCGCGAGGCGCACTTTCTGATCGTCGGCGATGGCGATGCGCGTACCGCCATGCATGGTGCGGCGGCCCAGCAGGGCGTCGCCGATCGCTTCCATTTCACGGGCAAGTTGCACGATCAGGCGCTGATCGATGCCTATCACGCCATGGACGTGTTCGGCTTCGCCTCCCACAGCGAGACCCAGGGCATGGTGCTGGTCGAGGCGATGGCGGCGGGATTGCCGGTGGTGGCGATCGACGCCTCCGGAGTGCGCGAGGTGTTGCGCGACGGCGAGAACGGGCTGGCGCTGGCGAGCGACGATGTCGCCGCTTTCGGTGCGGCGCTCGACAGGCTGGCCGACCCGGCACTGCGGGAAGTGCTACGCGAAGGTGCGCTGGCAACCGCCGATGCCTTCGACGAGGCCTGTTGCGCGGATTCCTGCCTGGCGGTCTATCGCCGGGTCATCGCCGCCGGCGGCCCGGTCAGTCATGCCGACGACGGCGCCTGGGAGCGTGTACGCGGCCGGCTCGAGGCGGAGTGGCAGCTGTTGCGCCATCGCGGCCGGGTGCTGCGTTCGGTGCTGCAGGACGAGCCGATGTTCGGCCTGCCGCTGGTCAAGCCGGACGAATCGGAAGCCTCTCAAAAGTAGACCACTCGGTCGCGCGCGGATAGATGTCAGAAACCGCGGCGCGAGCGCTGCTTTCGGTCCGCGTAGCGCTTGAGCGCAACCAGCACCAGCACGCCGAGCGCGATGCCGCCCAATGCCCATGCCAGCTCGCCGCGATTTTCGGCGGTAATCAACTGCTTGAGCTGGCTGCCCAGCAGCGTGACCCCGATCAGCCCGGGGATGATGCCGATCAGCGAGCCGACCATGTAGTCGCGAAAGCGCAGATGGAAGGCGCCGGCCATCATGTTGGTCAACGTGAAGGGCGCCAGTGGCAGCAGGTTGACCACCGTCATGGTGCGCACGCCGCGTCCGGCGAGCCGCTTGGCCAGGCCATTGAGGTGCTTGCCGCCATGGCGCAGCAGCACCTCGCGGCCGAGCTTGCGGCCCACCCAGTAGGTGGCGGCCGAGGCCAGCAGTGTACCGACGAGCGAGTAGCCGAAGCCCCACAGCGGGCCGAACAGCAGCCCGGTCACCGCCACCAGGATGCTCAGCGGGAAGACCACCAGCGACGCTCCGACATAGACGCCCATGACCACCAGCACCGCCCATGGCGAATCGCGCCAGCTCAGCGCGTATTGGGTCATTTCCAGCAGTCGTTGCGGGGTCAGCGCATCGTTCATCGCCAGCCACTGCCAGAGCAGGCCCAGGCCGACCAGGCCGAGCAGCAGGGCGATGACGAGAGCCAGGGAACGGTTCATGCAGAGGGGAGCTCGTCGCGAGGGAGTTCGCGCTCAGGATACTGGGATAAGCGATGCCGGCCAACGTTCGCAAGGACATAAAGTGCCTCGGTCCCGAGACCGAGGCACGGTGACGTCTTGATTCGTCGGCGGGCAGGGGCGATCAGCGCGCCAGCACGCGCAGGCGCGACTCCAGCAGATCCAGGTCGAGATAGGTGCCCTGCAGGTGACGCTTGCCGGTGTTGGGGTCGAAGGCGCGCCGGCCGTGCAGTACGCGACGGTTGTCGAAGGCGATCATCTGGCCCGGCTCGAGGGCGAACTCGATCTGATGCCGCGGGTCGTGAAGCATCTGCCAGAAGCGCTGATAGGCGGCGTACCAGGCTTCGACCCTTGCCAGCGGCAGCCGCAGGGTGTCGCGAATCCAGTTGTTGAAGCGTACTTCCAGCGGGTTGCCGTCGGCATCGAGCTGGATCACCGGCGCGCGGACCGCGATATCGTGCGCCTCGTCCTGGAAGCGGAAGTCGATGGGCGTCTCGGCGAGGATGCGGAACGCTTCGGGGTCGACGTCGCGCAGGGCCTCGGCCACCGCGAAGCCGTCGGCGAACGTCGACTCGCCGCCCTCGGCTTCGTTCTGCAGGCAATACAGCAGTTGGATGTCCGGTGGCTGGCGCCAGTTGGGCAGGTCGGTGTGCAGCGCCAGGCCGATGGCGGTATAGGCGGCGTTGTTGGGATTGGGCTTGGAGCGCACGTCGAAGCGCGCACCGAAGTTGGTGGCGCGCATCGGGCCGATGCGCCCGGCCAGCCGGCTGACCTCCTCATCGGCCAGCGGGCCCTCCTCGAGCAGCACCAGGCCATCGCGCAGCAGCGCTTCGAGCCATTCACGCTCGCCCTGCTTCTCGAGGAAATCGGCGTGGCGAACGCGAGTGGGGCGGAAATCGCTTGCCCATGGACGGCGCGCCGGTAGCGCTTGCGGCTGTTGCATGCCGGCCTCTTCCAGACGGCGCTGATGGAGCCATACCGGGTCGAAGTGACTGACATGGCCGTCGGCCCACGCCAGGCGCAGGATGCCGTCGTCGAGGCTGACGGTGGGGGCGCCGGAAATGCTCTCGAGCGGCAGATAGAGGCGCTCGCGGGTCAGCGGGTGGCGGCAGGCGGCGCACGGGCAATGATCGCGCAGCCACAGCAACGGGAAATGACCCTGGGTACCATCGTCCCAGGTCACGGTGACACGCGCACCGGTCGCCACGGCATCGCTCAGGGCGGGGCCGTCGTGATAAGCAGCGAGTTCGCCCATGTCGAAGCGCTGGCGGGTGTCGGTCTGCTGGGTGCGATCGGGACTCGCGGTCGTCATCGTGGCCTCCTGTTGCGACGTTCGTCGAATGAACGGGGCACAGCTTGAGGTTTGCGCAGGTCCTGGACAAACGATTAATCTACGGGCAATGCCCAAGCTGAGCTAATGGCTGACTTTCACATGGATTCCATGCCCCCGATGTTATGGCTGCAGGCCTTCGAGGCCGCGGCGCGCACCCTCAGTTTCACCCAGGCGGGCCAGGAACTGGCGGTGACCCAGTCGGCGGTCAGCCAACGCATCCGCCTGCTCGAGGATCGCCTCGGCCAGAAGCTGTTCGTCCGTCACGCGCGCAGCCTGACGTTGACCCCCGCCGGCCGGGCCTGGCTGCCCAGTGTTCAGGAGGGCTTCGCGCGGCTCGCCGAGGGTACCGCCGAGGTGTTCGGACCACGCGCCGAGGCGCCGGTTACCCTGCGCGCCACCCCGGTGATGCAGCAGACCTGGCTGGCGCCGCTGCTGCTCGATTTTCATCGCCGGTATCCAGAGGTGGTTGTACGCCTGGTCAGCGCGATCTGGCGTGACGACTTCGGCCCCGAGGGCGCCGATATCGAGATCCGTTACGGGCTCGGTCAGTGGGAAGGAAGCGTGGTCTTTTCGCTGGGTAGCGAGGCGATGCTGCCGGCCTGCTCGCCGGAGACCGCCGAACGCCTCGTTGCACCGCGGGCGCTGGCCGGCGAGACGCTCATCCATGCGGTGGGCTTTGCCGTGGGCTGGCCGGCGTGGCTCGAACGCGCCGGGGTGCCCGGGCTCGACCGCCAGTGCGGCTCGCTGATGTGCGACAGCCAGGTCATGTCGCTGTCGTTGGCGGCCCGCGGCGGCGGCGTGGCGCTGGCCCATGCTAGCCTGCTCGCCAAGCGTCCCGACCTGGTGGCGCCGTTCGACCTGAGCGTGCCCAGCGACGAGGGGTTCTGGCTGGTGCGTTCGGCGCGCCGGTCCCCGCGGCCCGAGGCGTTGCTGCTGTGGGATTGGCTGGTGGCGCACGGTGGCGAGGCGAATAGCGAACTATTATGAAGATAGGTTCGAAGGGAGAAGCTCATATGCGACTCAAGATCAAGCCAGTGCTGACCTGTGGTGTGCTGCTCTCCGGATGCCTGTTGCTCTCGGCAGCGCTGCCGGCGGTCGCCGACGAGCAACGTTATGGCGGCGCGTTCGATGGTCAGTCGTTCGGCAGCGATATACGCCAGGGCGACGACTCACGCAGACGTTACGATGACCACCGTAGGCGTTGGCAAGACGCTCGCGAACGTGGCCATGGATACGATGGCCGCGACCGGGGCCATCGAGACTTCGACCGCGATTACCGTGGCCACTATCGGGACGAGCGTTGGCATTATGGACGGGACGATCATGGTTACCGCCATGACGGTCGTCGCCACGACGGCCGGGACTGGCACAGGGACCGGGATCGGTATGGTCATCATGGTCGCCCCGGCTGGGCGCCCAATGTCGAAGTGATCGTCGACGGCGTGTCGAGCGACAACCGGCCGCCGTATCGTGCGCCGTCGGATGGCCCGGACCGCTGCCATCAGGTGCGCAGCGACAGCTGGTCGACGGGTAGCCTCGACTGCCCCGAGCCGAAGTCCCCCGCGCGCGGCCAGGAGTGGTCGAGCTCGCCGTGAGAGAGCGATCAGCGGTCGTGATTCGACGTCTCCAGGCTGGTCGGCACGACATACAAGGGGGCCGCCTGGGCGTCGCCCCGGCAGACATCGAAGGCCTCGCCGGGGATCAACCACCAGCGATCGCTGTTCTGCAACCCCAGGTCACGGGCCAGCTCAAGGTCGGCACAAGCCAATAGTTTGCGCTTGTCCTGATCGATGAACAGCCAGCGTTGCCGAGGCTGGGCATTCAACCAGGCATAGGCGCGCTGCAACTGCCGGTCCAGCGGCGTGGCGTTGCCGAAGTGCACGGTGGGCTGACGCGTCTGCAGCAGGAACTCCTCGTCGAAGGCGGGCATTGCCAGCCAGGCATCGTCGCCGGTCAGTCGTTCGACGCGCTGCATCAGGTCGCGAGGCGAGCGGGTGGCGTCGAGCTGGGCATAGCCCCAGGTCGACCACAGACCCCAGAACACCGCCAGCCAGCCGGCCAGAGCTAGCATGCCGCGCTGCGGACGTAGCCAATAGAGCAATGCCCCTGCACTCAGCCCCAGCACGATCCACCACAGCCATGGCGACACGTCGTGTTTCGTGGCCAGTTCGGTGAGTGCCGGTAAGCCGGCGGCACCGAGCAGGCCGGCGAGCAGGAAGGTGCCACCCAGCAGTGCGACCAGGACGGCCCCAAGCCAGTGCAGCCGGCGCTTGCATAGCAGGCCCGGCAGCAGCGGTGCCATCGCCAGCACCAGCAAAGGGACGCCCGGCAGCATGTAGACGCCGCGCTTGCCCGGCGATAGCGAGAAGAACCCCACCAGCAGAATGACCCCGCTGAGCGGCAGCAGTACCCGGGCGTCGAGCCGGCGGGCACGGTGCCACCAGGCGGGTACCAGCCAGGGCAGGCCGAGGACCAGCGGCAGCCACGCCCAGGGAATCACCTCGACGAGATAGTAGTACCAGGGCTTGAGGTGGTGCCAGGACTCGGCATAGCGCTCGCCGGTCTGCTTGAACAGGATATTGTCGCGGTAGGCGGTCAGCGTCGGGTCATCGCTGAAGATAGTGATCAGCGCCATCGGCACCACCCAAAGAGCGATGGTGCCGAGCAGGGTGGCCAGACCCAGCAGAAGGTCTTTCCAGGCCAGGCGGACGGCCTGGTCGCGCCATGCCAGCAGTCCCCAGGCTGGCAGCATCAGCAGTGGCAGAAAGCCCACGCCCTTGGTGATCACGCCCAGCCCCATCGCCGCGCAACCGATATACCACCAGCGTCGAGCAGGCCCCAGCAGGGCATGACGCAGCATCCCGTAGGCCCCCAGCGTGGTCCACAGTGTCAGCAGCATGTCGATCTGCGCGGTCTTGGCCTGCAGCACGAACTGCAGGGTGGAGAGCAGTGTGATGCCGGTCAGCGTTGCGATGCGTCGGCCATGGAGCCGCCGCGCGAGATCCATCACCAGGCCCAGGGTACCCAGCGCGCCGACCAGCGAAGGCAACAGGAAGCCGAGTTGCACCGAGCCGGTCAGGGCGATCGCCGCCGCCGAGGCCCACATGAAGAGCGGTGGCTTGTCGGGGTAGGGCTCGCCGCCGCGGTGAGGGATCCAGAAGTTGCCGGTGTCGAGCATTTCCAGCGCATTGAGGGCGAAGCGTGGCTCGTCGGCCGGCCACGGATCGCGCAGGCCGATGCCCAGGGCCAGCAAGAGCACGGCAGCGACCAGCAGAAACAACCGGCTACGGTGCTGCTTGCCGCGAAGATAGGCGGGACGTTGCATGGGACCACCCAGCATCCGGAAAATGGACCTAGCGTGAGGTTTCCTGCTCCAGGCGGGACTCACGGCGAATCAGCATCAGATTGCGGACATAGATGAAAAGCCCCGCCCCCTGGCCGACGATGAACACCGGGTCTTTGCGATACAGCGCATAGGCGAGCAGCGTGGCACCGCCGCCGAGGCTGAAAAGCCAGAAGGCCTTGGGGATGATGCTGCGCTTGGCGCGTTCGCTGGCGATCCACTGGACCAGGAAGCGTGCCGAAAACAGTGCCTGGCCGAGCAAGCCGATGACGACCCATACCCATTCCGCGTTCATCGAGTGCAGCCCTCCGCTGGCGTGATGGGGTGGGGGGCGTCATCGACAGCGGCCTCGACGAGCCCCGACCGATCGCGAAGGCCCTCGAGCGGTGCTGGCAGCCGGGAGCGCTTGCGCAGCCACATCACTCCGGCCATGTCGACGAGCCCCGCCCACAGCCGGTTGTTGAGCCCATAATGCGATCGGCCGGCGCCGCGAGAGCGGTGATTGACCGGTACAGAGACACAGCGACCACCCTGCATCTGGATCAACGCCGGCAGGAAGCGGTGCATGTGATCGAAATAGGGCAGGGCAAGGAAAGCGTGACGCTGGATGATCTTGATGCCGCAGCCGGTATCGGGCGTCGCGTCATTTAGCAGCGTCGCGCGTATGTCGTTGGCGATGCGCGATGACAGGCGCCTGAGCCAGTCGTCGCGCCGCTTGGTGCGCTGCCCGGTGACCAGCGTGACATCGCCGCGCCGGGCGCGCTCGAAGAGCCTCGGCAGGTCGGCGGGGTCGTTCTGACCGTCGCCGTCGAGTGTCGCCAGCCAATCTCCCCGCGCCGCGTGGGCGGCTTGCCAGATCGCAGTGCTTTGCCCGGCGCTTTCGGCATGGCGAAAGGGGCGCAGTCGAGCGTCGCTCTCGGCGCGTCGGCACAGCAGCTCCCAGCTACCATCACTCGAGGCGTCATCGACTACCAGAATCTCGTAGTCGGTATCCGGCAGCGCGGCGCTGATTTCATCAAGCAAGGTGGCCAGATTACCGGCCTCGTCCTTGGCGGGTATCAGAATGGAAAGCAGCGGTGCTGTCACGATGGAATCCTGTGTCCCTATTTCAAGCTGCCAGTCTGGCGGACATTCCTTACGCTATCCTTACCTGAGACAACGCTAGCGACAGTGACTGAAAATATCGAACTCGGGCCGATAAACCTGCGTCATAAGCCCCAGTACGCTATGAAAGAGGTTGGCAGACACACGGGGCTGCCCGTCGGGTGTGAGCGACTCGCCCGGCAGAAAACCGGGCTTTGATCAGCTAGCCGCTTCACGCGATATCGTCGACGGCCGGCCCTCGCTTCTTGCCCGTCCACATGGCACGAATCAGATTTTCGCGATGCATCCAACTGGAAACCAGGACTCCGGCGACATGCAGGCCGATCAGGAATAGCAGCGAATTGGCAAGCAGTTCATGAGTTTCTTCGACCCATTCTATGCCCCAGAATGCATCGGTCGTGTACATCCAGCCGGTCAGAGCAGTCCCCGACAACGCCCCCAGCAGGATGACGATCATGGCCCCGCCGGCTGGATTGTGGCCGAGGTAGCGTGGCTCATCTCGCTTCATCATCTGCGAGAGGTATCGAGCGATCATCCTCGGAGAACGCACGAACTGGCCAAACCGTGCATAGCGCGGCCCCATGAGCCCCCACACCAACCTCATGGCGACTAGCGCCGCAACAACATAGCCCGCCCATTCATGTCGTTGCTGGCCATCGTCGCCGGTCAGCCAGGCAATCGTGAAGGCGATTACCAGGCTCCAGTGAAAAAGTCTTACCAGCGGGTCCCAGATCCGGACTGGCGCAGTGTGGTCTGTTTGCATGATCTACTCGTCCTTGCCGACCGGCTCCAGCGACTGGGGATTGAAATAGACTTCCTGGCGTTTTCCCTCGGCATCGGTGGCATAGACTTCGTAACAGCCATCGTCCAGCTTGATGCGCTTGATGGCCCAGCCCTGCTCGACGAGCTTCGCTTCCAGCTTGGATTGAGGCTGCCACTGATCTTGCGGGACCTGACAGCGATCCTCGGCCAGTGCCCGGCTCTGAACGATCATCCCGGCGATGGGCAGGATGGCGATTGCAAGCAGCTTGGTTCTCATGGTCGATCTCCTGATGGGTGTGCCACGGTCGGTGACACATCCAAACTAGCTCTGCAATCTGAAGGGGGTCTTAAGGGGCTGCCAGGTCAAGGCGATGTCTTTTTTCCTGCCGTCGATCCCACCGCAACGATCAAGAATGCATCTCCTGCTTCCCGGCAATACCGGACGCTGGAGGACCCGTAAGCGTTCGTTAAGTTTGGCGGGCCACAGTGTCGGTGAACCTCGTGGAGACGTTCCGATGCAGGATTTCATATACCCACTTTCTAAGACTCGATGGCACGAGGCCTGTCAAGGCGAAGAGCGAGACCAACTGGAGCAATTGATACGAAGGCGCTTCGCAGAGGAGCACGGTGCCACTATCAATTCCTTCTTGCCGCGTCTTTTCGGCCTCTGGCAAGGCAAGCGCCCGTTCGCCGCGCTGGGAATTCGCGTCGGGCATACGGGACCTCTCTTTCAGGAACATTATTTGAATGAAAGCGTGGAATGTTTCCTCGGTTCGCGGAGCGGAAAGGCACCCGCTCGCCAGGAAATCGCCGAGATAGGCAATCTGGTCACGCTTCGTCCTGGACTACAGAGATACATGTTTCTGCAGCTGGTGGAGCAAATGACCCATGAGGGCGTTGCCTGGCTGATCTTCACCGCCACCCCCGAAGTCGCCAATGGCATACATCGCCTGGGGCTGACACTCGAGCGAGTGATGCCCGCCGATCCCGTCCGGCTGGGCCCCGAAAAGACCGACCACTGGGGCAACTACTACGACCGTCATCCCTGGGTAATGGTCGGCGATCTTAAACGCGCCTATCGAGAATTGTCGGAACGCGGTCTGCTTCCCAGCAAGTCAATCAACATCAGGGGGACCCACTGTGCCCAGCACGTCTAGGGATTTTTACGACCGTTTGTCACGCCATGCTCGGGAAATCCCGCATAGCATCGCCTTGCATGACGGCTCTCGGCGTCTTCGTTATGGCGAGCTGATTGCCGAGTTGGACGCGCGCCGCAGCCGCCTCGCCAGGCTCGATGCCCGACGAGTCGCGCTGGCACTGGACAATGGCGTGGACTGGGCTCTCTGGGATCTGGCCCTGTTGCTGGACGAGAGAGTCGCCGTCCCTGTACCGGGATTCTTCAGCGCTTCACAATGCCGGCACCTGATCAAACAGGCCGGTCTGGACGCATGGATAGGTTCCGGCGGCGAAACGCTCGGCTTCGCCACCAGTGACGATCCGGCCATCGCCACTCGCCCGGTGGACGCACCGCCGTATCTACATGCCGGTACCACTCTTATCACCTTTACTTCTGGCACCAGCGCGGCCCCGAAGGGCGTCTGTCTTGATACTGCCGCCCCCCTGACGGTGGCGGCGAGCCTGGCCGAGGTGGTAGGCCCCCTGGGAATCCAGCGCCATCTGGCGATGCTCCCGCTGGCCACATTGCTGGAAAACATTGGAGGCCTCTATGTACCACTGTGGCTGGGAGCCACCAGCTGTGTGCCCGGCATGGCGACTGTCGGCATGCAGGGTGCCAGCGGCTTCGCTCCCGGCGCGGCGCTGGCTGCCATCGACGCCTTTCGCCCACACAGCCTGATTCTTGTTCCTCAACTGCTCCAGGCACTGGTGGAAGCCCGCCCCCGGGCGCCGGAGAACTTGCGTTTCATCGCCGTGGGAGGAGCCTGCGTGACCGATACCCTGCTGGCCCGGGCCCATGATGGTGGCTGGCCGGTCTATCAGGGCTACGGACTTTCGGAGTGCGCCTCGGTGGTTTGTCTCAACCGCCCCGGCGAGATGGCCCGTGGCGTGGGACGCCCGCTAGCCCATGCCCAGGTGCAGGTTGGCAGCTCTGGGGAGGTTACGGTCCACGGCGCCACCATGCTCGGCTATCTGGGCGAACCGGCTGCCGGCAATGGGCACGCGAGCGGCGATCTGGGGCATTGGCAGGGTGACGCTCTGGTGCTGGACGGCCGTCGGCGCGAGGTGTTCATCACTGCCTATGGCCGTAACGTCGATCCCCAGTGGGTCGAGGGCGAACTCTGTACCCGGCCGGCCATCGCCCAGGCGCTGGTTTACGGTGAGGCATTGCCACGCAATCGCGCGCTGATCGTGCCCGCCGGGGCTGACATCGACGACGCCCGGCTGGCCGAGGCCATCGACGCCGTCAATGTCACCTTGCCCGACTACGCACGCGTCCATGACTGGTGCCGCTGTGCCCCCTTCACGCTGAATAATCACCAGCGGACGGCCAACGGCCGCCTGCGCCGTGACGCCATATTCGCCGTATACGGCGACTGGCTCAATGCTCACAGCGATACGGTTTCCCAAGGAGAAATATGCCCATGACTGGCTACCAACGTCTGCAGGAGGCCACGCGCGAGGAGCGTGACTGGCTCCTGGCCACACCGCTGCTGACCCGTGCTCTGGCCGGCGAGGTGAGTCAGGCCGAGTACCTGGCTTTCCTCGGCCAGGCTTATCATCACGTTCGTTTCACAGTGCCGCTGATGATGGCCTGTGGGGCTCGTTTGCCGGACCGGTTGGATTGGCTACGCGCTGCCCTGGTGGAATACATCGAGGAAGAGCACGGCCATGAACACTGGATACTCGATGACATACGCACCGCCGGTGGCGATGCCGAGGTCGCTGCCAGCGCCACACCGGACCCCGCCACTCAGCTCATGGTTTCCTATGTGCGGGACAGTATTCATCACGGTAATCCGGTGGCCTTTTTCGGCATGGTCCAGGTTCTGGAAGGAACCAGCACCGCACTGGCCACCCAGGCCGCGGAGCGATTGCAAACGAGCCTGGCCTTACCCGACCGTGCCGTGCGCTACCTGACATCCCATGGCAGTCTGGACATCGGTCACCTCGCCTTCTTCGAGGGGTTGGTCAACCGTCTGGAAGGCGAGGACCTTCAGGTGGTGATCGATTGCGCACGGATGGTCTACCGTCTTTACGGTGCCATGTTTCGCGGGGTCGAGGCCGGAGTCAAAGGCGGCAGTGCTATTCGGGGGCTGTCCGATGCGCTGGTCTAGGGAGTGTCTGCCCGAGGGGGGCTGGGGCGCTCAGCGGATCCTGATCACCGGCGCCAGCGGCGGCATCGGTCAAGCGCTGGTGCAAGAGTTCGCTGTCGCCGGGGCCCGCATCCTGATATCAGGCCGTCGAACCGAACCACTCGAAGCCCTTGTCGAGTGCTATCCGGGCCAGGTAACGGCGCTGGCTGCCGACCTGACACGGGCTGACGAGCGAGCTCGGCTAGCAGCGGCGAGCCGGGAGGCTGGCAGCAACATGCTGATCAATGCGGCCGGGGTAAATCGAATGGGGCTATTCGAGACCTGCAGCGCCGAGGACATACAGCATTTGCTCACTCTCAACCTCACCGCCACTCTGCAGCTCACCCGCGATCTGCTGCCACAGTTACTGGCGGCCCGGCATGGTTGGGTGATCAATCTGGGCTCGACCTTCGGCACCCTGGGTTATCCCGGCCAGGCCTGCTATTGCGCGTCCAAGTTCGCCTTGCGCGGCTTCACCCAGGCGTTGCGTCGGGAACTGGCCAACACCCGGGTGCGCGTGCTTCTCGTCTCCCCACGGGCTACCCGTACCCGCATGAACGCCCCTGATGTGGAAGCCCTGAATCGCGAATTGGGTAACACCATGGACACCCCTGCCCAAGTTGCCAGCGCGGTGCGTCGTGCCATCGAGCGGGGTCGTGAAGAGACCCAGCTAGGCGCCCCCGAGCGGTTGTATACGCGCTTGAACGCCATGATGCCGAGCCTGGTAGATCGTGCCCTGGCCCGTCAGTGGCCAGTTATTCGACGCTTTATCGACAAGCCGGAGAATGCATCATGAAACGCTGCATGACCGCCGCGGTACTGTTCGCCGGCCTGGCCTGGCTATACGCTCTGCCATTGATGGCCATGGATGAGACCACTGCCGCCTCCCTCGCTCATATACAAACCCGCTGGGCCGAAATCCACTACGAGTTACCCGAAGGGCAACAAGCGGATGCCTTCGCATCGCTGGCCACCGAGGTTGATGAACTGCTCGTCGACCATCCGGACGCCGCTGAACTACAGGCGTGGGCCGGTATCGTGCGGTCTACCCAAGCCGGGGCCAGCGGTGGTCTAAGGGCGCTCGATCTGGTCAAGCAAGCCCGCCGTCATCTGGAGAGCGCCCTGGAGCTGGATCCCATGGCGTTGAACGGCTCTGCCTATACCAGCCTCGGTGCGCTCTATTACCAAGTACCGGGGTGGCCGCTGAGCTTCGGTGATGACGACAAGGCCGAGCGTTACCTGAAACAAGCGCTCGCCATCAACTCCGACGGGCTCGACACGCTTTACTTCTGGGCAGACTATCTCCATGAGCAGGGGCGCGATAGCGAATCGCTCCAGGCCTTGGAAAAGGCCCTGCGGGCCCCGTCACGTCCGGGGCGTGAACTGGCCGATGCGGGGCGCCGCGAGGAAGTTCGGCGGCTGATGGCTCGACTGAAGAGGTGAGCAGGCTTCTCATGCGGATGCTGGTGTCAGGTGCCCAGAATCTGGCGTCCGGCATAGGTATCGGGGACCTGGAAAGCAGATTGGCTGAGCGATGGCGCTCTGGTGCCGGCCGCACTCAAGGAGGAGACTCCTTCGACGCAGTGATCACCCATCTCGGCTGAGCCGGTGATCGAGCCGCACTGAACGTTGAGTCGCTCGGAGTCGAATCGTGCAGCAGTTTCTTAAGGGCTTCTTAAGAAAGCCAGTGGATAGTGGTGGCTGATGGCGGGTACAACAATGGGGTCGGCATGCGTGTATTACTGATAGAAGATGACCCGCTGCTGGGTGATGGCATCAAGACCGCCCTGCAACGCGAGGGGTACGCGGTCGACTGGCTGGAAAGCGGCCGCGATGCGCTAGCCGCGATACGCTACGACACCTTCTCGGTGGTGGTGCTGGATCTGGGACTGCCCGACATCGATGGCATGCAGGTATTGAAGGAACTTCGCCGCCACAGTGCTCTGCCGGTTCTGATTCTGACCGCGCGCGACGATATCGAGGCGCGCATCGCCGGGCTCGATGGCGGTGCCGACGACTACGTGCTCAAGCCGTTCGATCTGCAGGAATTGTTGGCGCGCCTGCGCGTGGTGATGCGGCGTGCCGAGGGGCGAGCCTCGCAGATGATCGAGGTCGGCCCACTGCAGATCGACGAAGCAAACCACACCGTGACCTGGCGCTCTCAGGTTGTGCCCTTGGCGCGACGCGAATATGCGCTGCTGCTCGAACTCGCTCGTCACCCGGGAAAGGTCATGACCCGTCCGCATCTCGAGAGCCTGCTCTACGGTTGGAACGAGGAGGTGGCCTCCAATGCCGTCGAGGTGCACATTCATCACCTGCGCAAGAAGCTCGACAAGCAACTGATCGCCACGGTGCGCGGCATCGGCTATCGCCTTGCACCGGACCATCAATGATCTCTATCAGGCGCTATCTCACCCGCACGCTGGCGCTGGTGCTGGCCGGCGCCACGGCCTTGATCGTGACTGCCGCCTATCTGATCACCGAGCACGAGATGGAGGAGATCCTCGATGCTCAGTTGAGTCTGCAAAGCCGCTTGATCGCCGCCCGGATCAGCGTCGATGCTCCCCCTGCGGCCTACCGAGCGATCGCCGCATGGCTCAATCAGCCCGGGCACCTGGCGCGACGTTATATCGATGGACGTCCCGAGCCGCCCGACGATCCTGGGGCTGCGGAGCGCTATCATCATGAAGAGCGCATGCTGGCAGTGGGCTTCTGGAACGCCGATGGATCGCCGCGTCTGTTGGGGGCAGGATGGAACGATCACGGTTCCTTCCCCCCACCCGAGGCCGAGGGGTATCGCTGGGTCGACTATGGCGGCGACCGCTGGCGAGTGTTCTCGCTGTTCGATGCGCGCAGCGAGACCTGGATCCGCACCGGCATACAGGAGGAGTTCATCGATGAGCTTGGCCGCAAGGTCACGCTGGGCAATCTGATTCCGATGTTGATCGCGCTGCCGCTGCTGCTGCTGGCCACGGCTTGGACCATCAAACGCGGACTCGAGCCCATCGGCAGCCTGTCGCGCCAGGTTGCCGGGCGTAATGAATGGCAGTTGCGCTTCATCGATGCCGATGTGCCACGCGAGCTGGCTGGCCTTCAGGCTTCGATCAACGATTTCATCGCCCGCCTGCGCGAGACCCTGGAACGCGAGCGGCGCTTCACAGCCGATGCGGCCCACGAACTGCGCACTCCCCTGGCTGGGCTCAAGATCCATATCGACAACGCCCGTGCCGGCGAAAGCACGTCTTTGGACAAGGCTTATACCGGTGTGGCGCGCCTGCAGCGGGTGGTCGAGCAGCTACTGGTGCTGGCCCGCCTGGACCAGGGAGCTGCACGGCAGGAAAAGGACATCGACATCTACCCGCTGGTACTGGAACTGGTCGCCGAGCTCTGGCCCTGGGCGCAGGCGCGTGGCCAGACACTTGAAGTTACAGGGTTGACGACGCTGCGGGTCCGTGCCGATCCGGTCGAGATGGGTATCCTGGTGCGCAACCTGCTCGACAACGCGCTGCGCTACACGCCCGACGGTGGACGAGTGACGCTCGAGCTGGCGAGCGTCGCGAACGAGGCGCTGCTGGTGGTACGCGATACCGGCCCCGGGGTCCCGGAAGCCATGCTCACGCGAGTCACCGAGCGCTTTCGACGCGCCGCGGACCAGCGCACTACCGGCAGCGGCCTGGGCCTGGCGATCGTGCTCGAGCTGGCAAAGCGCCAGCAAGCGCGGCTGACGCTGGCCAATCGCGATCCGCGCGGGCTCGAAGTGACCCTGGCATGGCCGGCCGCGGCCGGTTCCCGACCCGCTTGACAGGGCGGCGGGTGCTTCCTAGCTTGAAGTAACGCCCCGCAGGTCTCTAATCGTTAATTCAACTTTTTGAATTAAAAGGAGTTATCTTCCGCTGCGTGTCGGGTCGCAAGCACCCGGCAACAGAAGACGCGGGCCTGCAGACACGGAGTCCCAAGTGACAAGGAGTCACCATGAAAGCATTGACCTGGCACGGTACCCACGATGTCCGCGTCGACAATGTCGACGATCCCAGGATCCAGGAACCGCGCGACGCGATCATCAAGATAACCGCCACCGCGATCTGCGGTTCCGACCTGCACCTTTACAATGGGCTGATGGCCGGCATGCAGGAAGGCGATGTGCTCGGCCACGAGTTCATGGGCGAGGTCGTTGAGACCGGCTCGGCGGTGCACAACCTGAAGAAGGGCGATCGTGTGGTGGTGCCGTTCACCATCGCCTGCGGCAGCTGCTTCTTCTGCAACAAGCATCTCTACTCGCTATGCGACGAGTCCAACCCCAACGCCGACATGGCCGCCGGCGCCATGGGCCACTCGCCTTCCGCGCTGTTCGGCTATTCGCACATGCTCGGCGGCATCCCCGGCGGCCAGGCTGAATACGTGCGCGTGCCCTACGCGGACGTCGGTCCGATCAAGGTCGAGTCCGACCTGCGTGACGACCAGTTGCTGTTCCTGTCGGACATCTATCCGACGGGCTATCAGGCGGTCGATAACTGCGACATGGAAGCCGGTGATACCGTGGCCATCTGGGGCTGCGGTCCGGTCGGCCAGTTCGCCATTCGCAGCGCCTGGATGCGTGGCGCGGGCCGGGTGATCGCCATCGACCGGGTGCCGGAGCGACTCAAGCTCGCCAACGAACAGGGCGGTGCCGAGGTCATCGATTTCGAGCAGGACGACGTCTACAGCAAGCTGCTCGAGATGACCGGCGGGCGCGGCCCGGACTGCGGCATCGACTGCGTCGGCGCCGAGGCCCACGGGCAGGGCGATCCCGAAGCCGAGCGCCGCAGTGCGGATTCAAGCGAAGCGAATCATCCCGACGCCTTCAATGAGATGACCCTGTCGGTGCGCAAGGGCGGCCGGCTTTCGCTGCCCGGGGTATATACCGACAAGGTCGACGGTGTGGCGTTGAACGCGCTGATGAACAAGTCGCTGTCGGTCAAGAGTGGCCAGACCCACATGCAGCAGTATCTGAAACCGCTGCTGAGAACGGTGGAGCAGGGGCTGATCGACCCGTCGTTCATCATCACTCATCGCTACCCGCTGGCCCAGGCGCCCGACGCCTACGCCAACTTCAACGCCAAGCAGGATGGCTGCATCAAGGTGGTGATGACGCCGTAACGCACGTCATATGGCGACGCTCGACTGACTGCTTCGCAAGGGCGCTGTAAACCCATCCCCGGGCGCTACCTTTGCCCTCCATGGCAAAGGACCCTTGCTTCGCTGCCGCCGGCGTCCGAGATTGCCGGGTGCCGGGAAGTGCGTTCCAAACAGCCTCGCCGCATGTGGCGAGGCGTGTCGCGTTTTCTTGATGAGCCGCGACTCAGTGCGGCAGGCGATCCAGCGGCGCCTGGCGGAAGTAGCGCGCGAGCAGCGCGTAGAGCTCCGGGTAGGCGGCGTCGAGGTGGTCGGGGGCGCTGAAGAAAGTCTCGCAGCACACCGCGAAGCATTCACCGGGATGCGTCGCGGCATAGTCGTCGATCGGCGTGGGCTCGCCGCGTTCGAGGTGCGCCTGCAGATCGTCCCAGACCGCGCTGAAGACGCGGTGCCACTCCCGGGAGGCGATATCCCGCGGCAGCGGCGGAAAGCCGTCGACATCCTGGGAGTTGCCCATGTCGAGCTTGTGCGCGAACTCGTGGATCACCACGTTGAAACCGGTCCAGTCGCCACTCTCCGCCAGGTCGGCGAGCGACACCACGATCGGCCCCTGATACCAGGTCTCGCCGACCCGTTCGTCCTCGTACTCGTGGACCACGCCGGCGTCATCCATCTCTTCCACATGGCGGCGGAAGGCATCGGGGACCACCACGACCTGGTGGACGTTGGCGAACGCCTCGCGGGCCTCCCTGTCGTCCCAGCCCAGCGTCAGCAGGCAGGCCTGGGCGGCCAGCGCCAGGCGCGCGGGCAGGTCGAAGGCGTCGTCGTCGGGCAGCGTCAGGCGCTTGCGGTGCAGAAACGCCCAGGCGCGCTGGCCGAGCCGTTCGGTCTCGGCGGCGTCGAGCGTCGCGAGCAGCGGCAAGCGCCGGCGGGCCTCCTGCCATTCACTCTCGGGGAAGGGCCGGCGTGCGCCGCCCAGGCGCTTGAGCTCATTCCACAGGCTCATGGCGTGTCTCGCTAGGGTGTGTCGCGGGTCAGTTGCCATCGTCCTGTCTGCTGCCCGACTTCCATGACCAGTCGCGCAGACGCAGGTCGTAGAGATCCTGGCGGCGATCCTTGAGGTTGGTCACCGAGCCCTCGCTGCGCACCACCTTGAGCCGGGTCAGGTCGAGATCCGAGAACATCACCATCTCGGTGTTGGGGGTGGTCTCGGAGAGCACCGCGTCGTGGGGGAAGGCGAAGTCCGACGGCGAGAATACCGACGACTGGGCGTACTGGATGTCGAGGTTCTCGATCGACGGCACGTTGCCGACGCTGCCGCACAACACCACGTAGCATTCGTTCTCGATGGCGCGCGCCTGCGAGCAGTGGCGCACCCGCAGGTAGCTGTTCTTGGTATCGGTCCAGAACGGCACGAACAGGATGTCCATGTCCTGGTCGGCGAGCAGCCGAGGCAGTTCCGGGAACTCCACGTCGTAGCAGATCAGGATGCCCACGCGGCCGGCGTCGGTGTCGAACACGCGCAGTTCGTCGCCGCCTTCCACCACCCAGTCGCGGCGCTCCTGGGGGGTGATGTGCAGCTTGGCCTGGCGATCGATCTCGCCGTCGCGGTGGCACAGGTAAGAGACGTTGTAGAGCTTGTCGTCGTCGCCGATCTCGACCATCGAGCCGGCGACGATGTTGATGTTGAACGACACTGCCATGCGCGAGATCTCGTTCTTGAAGCGTTCGGTAAAACCGGCCAGGAAGCGGATCGCCTCGATCTGGTTGGACTGGTCGGTGAGCCCCATCAGCGGCGTGTTGAACAGCTCCGGCAGCACCGCGAAGTCGCTCTGGTAGTCGGCCACCGCGTCGACGAAGTACTCGACCTGCTGGAGCACCGATTCCACCGAGGCGAACTCGCGCATCTGCCACTGCACGGCGCCGACGCGCACCTGGGTCTTGCGCGTCTCGAGCACCCGTTCGGCGGGCTCGAAGAGAATGTTGTTCCACTCCAGCAGCGTCGCGTAGCCCTGGGATTTCTCGTCCTCGGGCAGGTACTTGCGCAGCAGCCGCTTGACCTGGAAGTCGTTGGCCAGCTGGAACGACAGGATCGGGTCGTGGATCTCCTTGCGGGCGACCTTCTCCAGGTACTCGGTGGGCGACATCTCGGCGGCGTACTGATGATAATTGGGGATCCGCCCGCCGGCGAGAATCGAGCGCAGGTTGATCGAGCGGCACAGCTCCTTGCGCGCCTCGTAGAGGCGCCGGCCCAGGCGGTGGCCGCGATAGGCCGGGTCGATCAGCACGTCGAGGCCATACAGCGCATCGCCGTTGGGGTCGTTGAGGATCACCTCGCGATGGCCGATCAGGTCGTCGTACTTGTGCGGGTTGGAGAACTCGTCGTAATCGACCAGTGCGGTCAGCGCCACGCCGACGATGCGGCCGTCGTCCTCGATGAGGATCTGGCCGTCGGGAAACTCGTCGATCAGCTTGTCGATGGTGTGTTTCGGCCAGGCCCCGCCGATGTCGTCGTAGACGGCATCCATCAGCGTCTTGAGCTGCGGATAGTCGTCGGGGGCCAGGTTGCGCAGGTTGAGGTGCAGATCGTCGAGCGACATGTAGGCGTCCTGCGTTGCGAATACGGAAGTGGCGCTAGTGTATCACGCAGGGTGCGTGGCTCATGAGGCAACGGTTTGGCAGTGGTACGTTCCTTCCTGCCAAAAAAGCCCTGCGCGTGGCAGGGCTTGTCAGGTAACGAGTGAACTATCGGTGCCCTGCTATGAGGGCTGGAAGTTCTGCCGCGTGTCTACGTTGCCTTGTGCTTCGGTCTTGGGCCGGGTTCTCCAGATGGCGATGTTGGCATAGCCATAGACGATCGAGATCGCAATCACCAGCATGTGATACCAGAGGAAGGGTAGGTAAGCCATGGTCGACACGCCGAGAGTCGTGGCCATGAACACACCGCCGTCGGTCCAGGGCACCATTGGGGTAGTGATGGTGCCGCCAGCTTCGACATTGCGTGAGAGTACTCGCCGGTCCACGCCTTGGTCGTCATAGTTCTTTTCGGCGATGGTGCTGGCGGTAATCAGCGAAACATAGGCCGCGCCGCCGAAGATGATGACCGGAATAGCCGGGTAGCGACGGGTCAGCAGCCCGATCACCGATGAGTTCGTGTTGTGGTGCAGGGCATCAGTCGCTACCACGATCGAAGGGACGCCTTGCGGACTGGCGGGAGTCTCGGCGATAGCTACCTGCGAACGACGCGGTAGATGATCAGGAGCACGATGGCACCGAGCACCGCGATTACGAAGCTGCCGATATTGAAGCCGGAGACATCGCCGAAGCCCAGTGCGGTCCCTATCCAGCCGCCAACGACGGCACCGAGGACACCGAGGATGATAGTAACAATGAAGCCACCCGGGTCTTTACCCGGCATGATCAGCTTGGCAATAGCACCGGCGATCAGGCCGAAGATGATCCACGCAATAATTCCCATCGCGTCTATCCTTGTTTGATGCATGGTCTGGGCATGCCTTCCTAACATGCCCTCTGGAAGCTAGTCGTATCTGGCGGGAACGACAAGCGCCAATTGGCGGCACCACCTCCGACTCCTGAACGCTTACTCGGTATGGCTAGCGCAACGGTCAGCGTGCGGCCGTGGGCTAGCGCCGACGCGTGCTAGTTGTGGCTTGCCCAGGCCCAGCAGGTAACACCGTGCTACTTCGACCTCCTTGTTACTGGCAAACGCCTGGCGGATTGCTCGAAGTGCTTGAGCGGTTGTCAGCGGGATGACAGCGCTATGGTCTGCCAAGCAGGTTGCCGAGCCACCGAGTTACGGCCTGTACCTTGGCGTCCGGCCGGCGTGACGAGGCGACGATGCGGTAGCTCCCTTCCCCCGGCGCGGAAGTACCGAAGGGGGCGACCAGCTGTCCGCTCAGAAGGGCGTCGTTGACCAGCGGCGTGCGGCCAATGGTTACCCCCATGCCTCTGAGAGCCGCATTCATGACCATCTCCGAAGTGTCCAGCCGCATCTCTCGTGTGGCGGGAGCGAGTCTATGATCAGCGGCAATCGCCCAGCGCTGCCAGTCGTCGGCGTGTGCGTCGTTCAGCAGTCGGCGCTGCTTTAGTACCTGCTCCGCGCCATCCCGCGCCAGTTCGGGCGTACAGATCGGGAAGGCGTATTCGGGAAAGGAGAGAGGATCATCCTCCGCGGCCGGGCAGCGCTCGTAGCGCAGCGCCAGGTCGACTCCCATGGCATCGAGATCCAGCAGGCGGGTAGTGGTGACCAACTGCAGTATGAGACCCGGGTTGTCGCTCTCCAGCCTTGCGACGAAAGGGATCAGACCCAGCGAGGCGACCACCGGGCCCACGGTCAGGGTAACGCTGGTGTCCTGCGATGTACCGAACAGGCGGTCGGTCAGGCCAGCAATCTCGGCAAGGGGTGCGGCGAGCTGATCGGCATAGCGCTGCCCTGCCAGCGTCAGTCGAATACCACGGCCGTGACGCTCTACTAGTGGCGCGCCTAGATGGTCCTCGAGTTTTCGCAACTGATGGCTGACGGCAGAGTCGGTCACGTTGAGCCGCCGAGCCGCAGCGCGGACGCCGCCGGTACGCGCGACGGCAAGAAAGGTTTCGAGGGCGGCGAAGGGAGGCAGGGCGGATCTCATGATGGACTCGAATGGTTGAGGAGAATCGAACGATATGACCCGGGATCGTCACACGACAGCGCGCCATGCATGGCTTTAGCGTTGTAATAATAGCAACACTTGAGAAAAAGGCCGGCAAAATGACAGCTCTTCGGGACGATCGACAGGCACCCTCAACGCGATGGCGTATCACCATGGTGCTGATGCCGTTTACCTTCGCTTATCTAGTCTCCGAGCTGGTGCGTAACGTCAACGGCGTTCTCGCCCCCTACCTGCGTCACGACTTTGCACTGACGGCTTTCGAACTTGGCCTCCTGACGGCTGCCTTTCTGGCGGCGTTGGCCGGATCGCAGCTGATCGTCGGCGTACTACTCGACCGCTACGGTCCGAAGCGAGTCGTGGTCGCGACGATGGGGGTTGCCGTGATCGCCAGTGGCTGGTTCGCCGTGGCCGATGGCCTGCTACAGCTCGTGCTGGCCCGTTTTTTGATGGGGATCGGTCTCTGTGCCTGCTGGACCGGCGCCTACAAGGCGAATGCACTCTGGTGGTCCGCCTGCCGCCTGCCGCTCATCAATGCCGTGACAATCAGCCTGGCCAGTCTCGGTTCGCTGATCGCCACCTGGCCGACCGAGGCGGCGCTATCAGTGGCCTCCTGGCGGTGGCTCTTTGCCGCTCTCGCCATCGTGATTGCGATGCTTGCGGTCTTCATGCTGCTGGCCGTCCCCCGGCATCCGCAGGAGGCGCGTGAGGGAGAAACCGCCTGGCGCGATCAGATCGACGGGCTGCTCGGCGTGGTGCGAGGTCGGGCTTTCAGGATAGTGGCGCCGCTCTCCTTTATCGCCCAGGGCGTCTGGATCGCCTATCAGGGGCTATGGGCCGGCGAATGGCTACGCCAGGTCGCGGGCCGGTCGGACACGAAAGCGGCAGCGGTGCTGACCGGGCTGGCGCTGTCGATCATCGTCGGCCAGCTGTGCTTCGGCATTGTCGCCGATCGGCTCGCGCAGCGTGACCGATCTCTTTTTCGGCTGACGACGGTACTCTGCGCTGCCTTTATTGCGACTCAGGTTTTCCTGCTGGTGTATCCACAGGGGTGCTACGGCATGGTCTGGGCAGCCTGGGGCGCGCTGACAGCGGGGCCGATTCTGGGCTATGCGCTGCTGACGCGTCTGGTATCGCCTGCCGTCTCGGGTAGCGCGATCGCACTGCTGAATTTCTGTGGAGTCGTCTGCGGGGCCCTGTTCCAGGGCGGGATCGGGTTGATCGTCGACCTGATGGGCGAGACGGCACCAGCTACCGCACACCGGCTTTCCCTGTTCGGCCTGGTGGTGCTGCAGCTAGCGGCGCTGAGTTGGATGGTGTGGGCCGGACGGACGCTGATCGGCAACGACGCGTCGGTGAAGACCGTCACCGCAACGACCGAAAGCTGACACGGTTGATGGTCGTTGTGCCACCGAATTCGGGCTCAATGAACCTTTGGCGACTCAGTGCCGACGATCCTCGATCACCCGTCGGCCACGGATGCAGTCCTGCTCGTGCGGTTCGTCGACCCACGGCTCGGCGATGCCCGCGGCAATCCATCGGGCGACGGCCGGGTGCTCCAGCAGGCGCTGGGCGTAGGCCATCGCCGGTACGCCCAGCTCGAGCCCGTAACCACGCACACGCACCGCAACGGGGGCGAAGAAGGCGTCCACGGCGCCGAACGCGGCTCCCGCCAGCCAGGGGCCGCCGAAGCGTTCGAGCCCCTCCTGCCAGAGGGCATCGAGTCGTGCGATGTCGCGCGACAGCGCCGCGCCGGGGGTGCCGAGCTCGATGCGCAGCGCGCAGTTCATCGAGCATTCGTCGCGCAGTGCGGCAAAGCCGGCGTGCATTTCCGCGCAGGCCGAACGCGCCCAGGCGCGCGCATCCGTGTCGACGGGCCATGCCTGGGGCGCCTGCTCGGCCAGGTACTCGACGATCGCCAGCGACTCCCAGATCACCCGTTCGTCATGATGCAGGCAGGGCACCTTGGCGGTGGGCGAGAAGCCCTCGAAGTCGCGTTGCCGTCCTGAGCCCTCGAACGGCGTCAGCACCTCCTCGAAGGGGATGGCGAGTGCCTCCATCAACACCCAGGGGCGCATCGACCAGGACGAGTAGTTCTTGTTGGCAATGAACAGACGATAGGGCATCGCGGGAATCTCCGGTGTGGGCGGGGGCGGCCCGCCCCAGTGGCGCCGAGGCGACGCCTTCAGGGGGTTTCGAGAAAGGTCAGGGCATGGCCGTGGGAGAGCGCGGCGGCGTGACGATGGTAGGCGCCGCGTGCCCAGCAGTTGAAGCCGTGATCGGCGCCGTCGTAGACGTGGATCTCGACATCGTCGCGCCGGGCGAAGGTGTCGCGCACCTGGTCGATGTGCTCGTCGGTGATGTGGCCGTCGTTGCCGGCGAAGTGGAACTGGGTCGGGACCTCGAGCGCGTCGGCCTTGTCGAGATGCTTGGCGATGCCGCCGGGGTAGAAGCACACGGCCTTGTCGACGCCGGATTCGATGCCGGCCAGATAGGCGAGAATGCCGCCCATGCAGTAGCCCAGCGAGGCCACCTCGCCTTCGCACTCGGGGCGCTGGCGCAGCGCCTGGGTGGTGCTGGCCAGGTCCTTGACGGCGACCGTGAAGTCGATCTCGCCCACCAGCTTGAAGGCCTTGTCCATGTCGTCGCCTTCATAGGTCAGCTCGATACCCGGCTCCTGACGCCAGAACACGTCCGGGGCGAGCACCACGTAGCCGTCCAGCGCGTACTGCTCGGCGACGCTGCGGATGTGTCGATTGACGCCGAAGATCTCCTGAATCAGCACGATGCCCGGGCCCTTGCCGGCCGGCGGCAGGGCCAGGTAGCCCTTGAAGGTCTGGCCGTCGTGGCTGGCGATGTCGATCCACTGGGTGGTGACGGGTGATTGCGACATGGTTCCTCCGTGATGGTCGGCGAGCCGCCGCCGCAAGCCTGAAAGGCAGGCCGGGCAGCGGCCCGCGATAATGTTCGTCCGCTAATCGTAGGCGCGGCGAAGGGCTGGCACAATCGCCTGGATCCGGAATTTCATCCGTTGCTGGCGACGTTGCGCCGCAGTGGCTGGGTCAGCGTCTGGGCCATGACCACTCCGCACAGCGTCAGGGCGCCGCCCAGCAGATGCCAGTACGCCAGGCGCTCGCCGAGCAGGGCCATGGCGATGAGCGCGCTGAACAGCGGCATCAGATTGAGAAAGATGCTCGCCTTGCTGGCGCCGATCTGGCGGATCGCGCGCATCCACAGGAAGGTGGTGACGATCGAGGCGGGAATGCCGGCATAGATGATCAGCCAGACGTTGCCGCCGTCCACCGGCGTCATCGGCCCCAGCAGGTAACTCGGCAACAGCAGCAGGGTGGCGAAGCAGGCCTGGACGTAGAGCATCACCCAGGGCGGCAGTGCCATCGGCCAGCGCTTGAGCATCACGCCGTAGAGGGCATAGCAGGTCGCGGCGGCCACCATCAGCGTATCCCCCGGCGACACCTCGAGTGCCAGCAGCGACAGCGGGTCGCCGTGGCCCAGCAGGACCGCCACGCCAAGCAGGGCTACGAGGCCACCGAGCACGCCGCCCAGGGTGGGCGCCTCGCCCAGGATCAGCGCGCTGAGCAGAACCGTCAGCAGCGGTACCGTGGCCGCGAGGATGCCCATGTTGGTGGCCGAGGTGGTCTCGGCGGCGACGTAGGCGAGCCCCTGCCACATGGCCATGCCCAGCAGGCCGAGGAAGGCCAGCTTGGGCCACTCGCGCTTCAGCGCCTGACGATGGCGCCACACCGCCGGCAGCACGAAGGGCGAAAGCACGCCCAGCGCCAGCACCCAGCGTAGAAAGGCGATGCTGCTCGGCGCGATGGCGCCCACCGTGAGCTGGTTGATGGTCATGTTGCCCGACCAGATCAGCACGGCGGCGAGTGGCGGCAGGATGAGCAGCAGGGGCATGGCGGCCTCGGGGCGAATACGAGCCGATACTATGCCGCAAGCGTCGAGCGGAAGAAACGTGGCGTTCGTTCAGGGTCGCTCAGCGCAGTTGGCTGTCCTTGCTGCCGCGGCGGTTATAGCCGCTGAATGCCGACTGGCGCTTGTCGCGTTCGCCCTGGCAGGCGATGCACAGGCGCACCCCAGGCACCGCCTCGCGGCGCGCCTGGGGGATCGGCGCGTCGCACTCCTCGCAGTGGGTCAGGCTCTCGCCGCGCGGCAACTGGCTGCGCGAGCGTTGCACGGCATCCTCGATCGTGCTGTCGATCTGGTCCTGCACGGCGCCATCCCTCGACCATCCGCCGGCCATCTCATCTCCTCGGCTCGGACGAGCCCCGATTGATCGGACATCCGATCAGTATAGGAGCCCGGCCGGGCCTGGCGCCAGCGCATCCCGCCGTGGCGATCAGCCGATAGCCGCGACACCGGCCTTGGCGACCTGCGCGTCCTGGTCGGGCTTGACGCCGGAAACGCCGACACTGGCGATCACCTGGCCGTCGACGATCACCGGCACGCCGCCGGTAAGCAGCGCCTGAAGCGGCGCGGTGACGAAGGCGGTACGGCCATTGTTGATCATCTCCTCGAAGACCTGGGTCTCCTTGCGGCCGATGGCGGCGTTGCGGGCCTTTTCACCGGCCACGCCGGCCGAGAAAGGGGCGGCGCCATCGAGCCGGCGCAGGCCGAGCAGATGGCCGCCGTCGTCGGCGACGGCGATGGTCACCGCCCAGTCGTTGGCCTCGGCCTCCTGCTGGGCGGCATCGAGGATGGCGTTGACGTCGCTCAAGTTGAGCACGGCCTTGGTCTGCATGACTTCTCCTTGGTTAGTAGTTAGCTACGAGCTACGAGCCGCTCGCTGCCCGTTGCTCGTAGCTGATTCCAGTGCCTCATCGACGATCTCGATCCAGTGCCTGACCGGGGTGCGGCCGGCCCCGGCGAGGTGAGTCTGGCAACCGATGTTGGCGGTGACGATCAATTCCGGCTCGCCGGCCTCGAGCGCGTCGAGCTTATCATCCCGCAAGTGGTTGGCGAGCTCGGGTTGGGTCACCGAGTAGGTACCCGCCGAGCCACAGCACAGATGGGCGTCGCGCACCGGGGTAAGCGCATAGCCGAGCCGGGTGAGCACACCCTCCACCAGGCCATTGAGCCGCTGGGCGTGCTGCAGGGTGCAGGGGCAGTGGAAGGCCAGCCGCCGGGCGTCGCCGACCGCGAGGGGGGTGAGGTCCTCGTCGCGCAGGATCTCGCCGAGATCCTTGGCCAGTTCGCTGACCCGCGCGGCCTTCTCGGCGTAGTCCGGGTCGTCGGCGAGCATCTCGGCGTACTCCTTGACGAAGGCGCCGCAGCCGCTGGCGGTCTGGACGATGGCTTCCACCCCGGTCCCGTCCGCCTGCTCGATATGCGGCCACCAGGCGTCGATATTGGCGCGCATGCGCTCGCGCCCGGCCTGCTGGGCATTGAGGTGGTAATCGATGGCGCCGCAGCAGCCTGCCTGGGGCGCCGGCGTCAGGCCGATGCCCAGCCGGTCCAGCATCCGCGCGGTGGCGGCATTGGTATTGGGCGACAGGCCGGGTTGGACGCAGCCCTCGAGAATCAGCATCTGGCGTTGATGAGCCTCGGGGGCGGGCCTCACTCCGGGGTCGGCTGGCCTGGCCGGCAGCTTGTCGCGCAGCGAGCCGGGGACCAGCGGGCGAAAGGTTTGCCCCAGCGCGAGCAGCGCCTTGAAGCGTCCTGGCTCGACCAGCGCCTTGCGCAGGCCAAGACGCAGCGCACGCTCCTGCGGTCTGCGACCGACGCGCCTATCGACTTCGGCGCGGCCGATGTCGAGCAGCTTGTGGTACTCGACCCCCGAGGGACAGGTGGTCTCGCAGTTACGACAGGTCAGGCAGCGGTCCAGATGCAACTGGGTCTCGCGGGTGACCCGATCGTCGTCGTCGCGGCTTTCCAGCAGCTCCTTCATCAGATAGATGCGTCCGCGCGGGCCGTCGCGCTCGTCGCCGAGCAACTGATAGGTGGGGCAGGTGGCGTTGCAGAAGCCGCAGTGCACGCACGAGCGCAGCACGCGATCGGCCTCGCGCAGATGCGGCTTCTCGAGGTCGGCGTCGGTGAAGTGGGTCTGCATGTCAGAGAGCCTCGTAGAGCCGGCCGGGATTGAAGATGCCGTACGGGTCGAGTTGCTGCTTGAGCCGCTGATGATACTTGGCGAGCACCGGTGACAGCGGCGCGAAGGGCTCGTCGGGGTGCGCGCCGTGCTGCCCCCGGAAGCAGCTGGCGTGGCCGCCGGCGCGGGCCGCGGCCGCGTGGATGGTCGCGGCGGGGGCGTCGCTGCGCAGCCAGCGCTGGGCTCCGGCCCAGTCGTACAGGACGTCGCCGTCGAGCGCCAATGGTGGAATGTTGTTGGGTAGCGACAGGCGCCACAGCGGGCGCGGGTCGTCGTCGGTGAACAGTGCCAGGCGCTGTTCGCGAAGCGCTGCCCAGTAGTCGGCTTCGAGCGTATCGCCGCCGAGCTGCCCGGCGGTCTGCGCGACCGAACCGGCGCCGCCCTCCAGACGCAGGTGGAGCGCACCGTCATGGTAGCTCGCGGCGCTGATCGGCCAGGGCTTGCGGCCCCACTCGGCGAGGCGCTCCAGCGCGCTCTCGAGTGGCATCGCCAGGCGCAGGCCGCGCGTGGCGGCGGGCTTGGGCAATACCTTGAACGACACCTCGCTGAGCACGCCCAGGCAGCCCTGGGCGCCTATCATCAGTCGCGACAGATCGTAGCCGGCGACGTTCTTCATCACTTCGCCGCCGAAGCGCAGTTGCGTGCCATCGTGGCCGATCAGGCGGATACCGAGCACGAAGTCGCGCACCGCACCGGCCCAGGGGCGGCGCGGCCCGGAAAGCCCGGCGGCGGCCATGCCGCCGACCGTGGCGGTCTCGCCGAAGTGTGGCGGCTCGCAGGCCAGTCGCTGGCCCTCGGCGTCGAGCGCCGCTTCGAGTGTGCTCAGCCGGGTCCCGGCGCGCACCGAGACGACCAGCTCGACCGGGTCGTAGTGGACGATGCCGCGATGCGCAGAGGTGGATAGCGTCTCGCCGACGCCGGAAATGTCGACTCGGCGACCATAGAACGCCTTGGTGTCGCCGCCGACGATGCGTAGCGGCGTTCTGTCCGCATGCGCGCGGCGGACGCGTTCGGCGAGCGCCTCGCTGGCATCCTGGTCCGCCGGCCGGTTCGCCTCGGCGTGGGTCGGGTGGCGGTCCTGCTCGTGGCGGTTCGCGTCGTGTGAATCCTGGCTCATCATCGCTCCTCAGAAGCGCGGCAGCTCGGGGTGCGGCAATTCCCCGTTGTGCACGTGCATGGCGCCGAATTCGGCGCAACGGGCCAGCGTCGGCACGTTCTTGCCCGGGTTGAGCAGGCGCGACTCGTCGAAGGCGGCCTTGACGGCGTGAAAGACGCTCAGCTCGTCGGGGCGGAACTGGCTGCACATCTGATTGATCTTCTCGCGACCCACGCCGTGCTCGCCGGTGATGCTGCCGCCGGCCTCGACGCACAGCTCGAGGATCCTGCCGCCGACGGTCTCGGCGAGTTCCAGCTCGCCGGGCTGGTTGGCGTCGAACAGGATCAGCGGGTGCATGTTGCCGTCGCCGGCGTGAAAGACGTTGGCCACCGCCAGGCCATATTGTTCCGATAGGTCGGCTATCCCCTTGAGCACTCTCGGCAGTTCGCGGCGCGGGATGGTGCCGTCCATGCAGTAGTAGTCCGGCGACATGCGCCCGACCGCGGGGAAGGCGGCCTTGCGGCCGGCCCAGAAGCGCGCGCGCTCGGCGTCGTCGCGGGCCTGGTCGATGGCCGTCGCGCCGGCGGCCTCGAGCACCCTGCGTACCGCCTGGCAGTCGTCGTCGACATCGCTCTCCACGCCGTCGAGTTCGCAGAGCAGAATCGCCTCGGCCCCGACCGGATAGCCGGCCCTGACGAAGTCCTCGGCGGCGCGGATGGCTAGCTTGTCCATCATCTCCAGGCCGCCGGGGACGATCCCCGCGGCGATGATGTCGCCGACCGCCTTGCCGGCCTTGCCCACGTCGTCGAAGCTGGCCATCAGCACCTTGGCGCACTGCGGCTGGGGCAACAGCTTGACGGTGATCTCGGTGATCACCCCGAGCATGCCCTCGGAGCCGTTGAACAGCGCCAGCAGATCGAAGCCGGGGGCGTCGAAGGCGTCCGCGCCCAGGGTCATGCGCTCGCCCTCGATGGTGATCACATCGAGGCGCAGCACGTTGTGCACGGTCAGGCCGTACTTGAGGCAGTGCACGCCGCCGGCGTTCTCGGCGACGTTGCCGCCGATCGAACAGGCGATCTGCGATGACGGGTCGGGCGCGTAGTACAGCCCATGCGGCGCGGCGGCCTCGGAGATCGCCAGGTTGCGCACCCCCGGCTGGACGCGTGCGGTGCGCGCCTGGGGGTCGACATCGAGAATCCGGGCGAAGCGCGACATCACCAGCAACACGCCCTTCTCGAGCGGCAGCGCGCCGCCCGACAGGCCGGTGCCGGCGCCCCGCGTGACCACCGGTACGCCGAGGGCGTGACAGCGGCGCATCAGGATCTCGACCTGCTCCAGGGTGTGCGGCATGGCGACCAGCATGGGCAGCACGCGATACACCGAGAGGCCATCGCACTCGAACGGACGCAGGTCCTCCGCGCGATGCAGCAGGGTCATGTCGGGGAGCGCCTGCTGCAGGTCGGCGAGCACGCTGCCCTTGTCGGGCGTCGCCAGCGCCCCGTCGAGCCGCTCGTCGTAGAGAATGTTCATGGCGCGCTCCCGCTGTCCGGGCGCGGTCCGTAGGCCGACCGGCGCCGCATGATGGGTTCAGTTGGGTCTCTCAATCTGGCTCTTCGTCACGGCCCTGTCCAGCCATTGGTCCACTGGTCCGACCAGCCATTAGTCGTATTTATGAAATGCATTTCCAGGTTTTCAATAAGCCCATGCGCCGGGCGCTTTGCCCGACATTCAACCGCCTAAGGGGCGCCGCGCGGGCGTCCGGGGGAGAGCCAGCATGGTTGCGCATTCCACGATGCCAAGCGGTACTCGAATGCCCGATGCGGTGGCCGCCAAACTCGAGCAACTGGTGCTCGACGGAATCATCCGTCCCGGTCAACTGCTGCCTTCGGAGCGTCGCTTGTGCGACAAGCTGGGCGTGTCGCGCGCCTCGTTGCGCGAGGGACTGCGGGTATTGCGCGGCAAGGGCATCATCGAAACCCGGCAGGGGCGTGGCTCGGTGGTCGCCCGATTGATTCCACGCCGCGACGACAGTCCGTTGATGCATCTGTTCCGCGACCATCCGCGCACGCTCTACGACCTGCTCGAGGTACGGGCCCTGCTCGAGGGCGAATCGGCGAGGCTGGCGGCGCTGCGCGGCACTGCGGCCGACCGGGTGGTCATCGGCCACCGCTACGAGGCGATGGCGAACTATGTCGATCAGCCCGGCGAGATCGATGTCGAGCGCCTGGCACGCTACGACCACGGCTTCCATTTGTCGATCTGCGAGGCCTCGCACAACCCGGTGCTGGTCCACACCCTGCAGAGCCTGACCGACCTGCTGCTGAGCTCGGTCTTCGCCTCGGTCAAGAATCTCTACCACCGGCCGGCGTCGCGCGAGCGGATCAACCGCCAGCACGAGCGGTTGTATCGGGCGGTGATCGAGCAGGACGCCGAGGTCGCCCGGCAGGCGGCACTGGAACATCTCGAGAGCATCGGCGCCAGTCTGCGCGAGATCGAGGCCGAGAATGAACGACTGGTGCGTTCGGCGATGCGCCTGGAGGCGTGGCAGTGACGGCCTGGACTCAGTAAGAAGCCGCCCGGGAGGAAAGCTCGTTTTCCTCCTCTTCAATCATGCCCTCGATGGAAGCGACTTCGAGCTTGTTGCATAAATGTTCGCGAAGAATTCTTCCCAGCATGAGGCCGTCACGTTTCTGCAGCGCATCGATCATGGCTTCATGGTCCTCAACGGCGCGTCGCCAAAAATCATCCGTCATCTTCTTTGAATAGCGGACACGCTTTACGCGTTGGCTGAGGTTGCTGTACATCTCTTCGAGTACCTCGTTACCGGCCGCTGCGATAATGCGTTCGTGGATCTGTTGATTGACCCGAAAATAGGGTTGCAATTCCCGCTGCTGGTAGTGCTCGAGCATCGTCTCATGAAGCCGTTTGATAACCGAAAATTCTTCTTCAGTAATGTTCTGGCAGGCCAGTTCACCTGACAGACCCTCCAGCGCGGCCATTACATCGTAGGTGTTGCGTACCTTTTTCACGGTCAGGCGGGTAACGCGTGCGCCACGGTTGGGCAGTAGCTCCACCAAGCCCTCCGAGGCCATCACCTTGAGTGCCTCGCGTAGCGGTGTACGCGATACACCGAACTGTTCGCAGAGCTTCTTTTCCGAGATGCGCTCGCCTGGCATCAAAGTACCCTGTTCGATAAGTTCCCGAACACGATCGGCAACTTCACGATAGAGGTTCCTATGCTGGATCTTTTCCATTGTCGGTTCTTGATCGGAGAAGGGAGTGGCGAAACGCACAGAGTCCAGCTGCGTCGCCTTGACTGGGTTCCTTGAACGGTATTATGAATGCAAAACCAAGACAATAACAATCACCCGTCCCAGGAGCTGCTCATGGCCGGCAAGGTATATCTCTCTCACGTCCAGGTTTCTCGTCTCCAAGCCCGTCAGGTCATCGAAACGGCGTTCCGTGAGGCCCGCAGTGCCGGCATGGAACCACTGACGGTAGTCGTGCTCGACATGGGGGGCAATATCATCGCCGTCGAGCGTGAGGATGGCTGTGCACCGCTACGCTTTCCTGTTGCCAAGGGCAAAGCCTATGCTGCGCTCGGCAACGGTGTGGCCAGCCGCGTCGTGGGAGAGCGTAATTCGGAGCGCCCCGCCTTTCTGGCCTCGGTAGCGGCTGCCTCGGATGGGCAGTTCGTGCCCGTGCCCGGTGGCGTCGTGATTCTCGATGACGAAAACCGGGTGATCGGTGCAGTCGGCATCAGCGGCGCTTCTTCCGACGAAGACGAACGGGCGGCCATGGCGGGGATTCGTGAGGCGGGTTTCCGGCCCGGTCTGGCGCCGGATTGATTGTCGTCGAGAGGGGCATTCCCAGGCGCAAGCCAAGCCGCTGAGCTATCCCGTATATCCCGCAGCGAGCAGCCCACTGGCTCGTATTCCTGCGCTTGACTAGAGTGATCGGTCACCGATCACGCCGCCTTCCGTTTTATAACTTAATGTTTAATAAGAATTTTGTTTTTTCCGAAGTATCCTTCCGGCGGACTAAAGTATAATTTCGAATTTTGAATTATGTATCCATATTCAATGCCAGGTCGGGTTTGTCGCCACTCACGCCAGCACAACGAGGCACAACCACGCCGGCCGAAAAGGGGCCCGCGCAGACGGGCTTCGGTAGGCCACTGCCATGGCTGACCTACAAAAACAACGACACTTCGGAGAACGATATGAAAGCCATAAAGACAGCGTTACTCGCCACCGCGCTTGCTTTCGGCGTACAGGCAGCCAACGCTCAGGAGCGTGAGATCAAGTTCGGCCACGTGGGTGGGCCTGGTTCTCTATTCGAGATTTCAGCCAATGAATTCGCCAAGATCGCCAATGACAAGCTCGAGGGAAAAGCTGAGGTGGTCGTCTACGGCTCCAGCCAGTTAGGGAATGACTCACAGATGCTCAATAAACTGAAGTTGGGCACGATAGATCTCGCTCTACCCTCCTCGATCATGAGCAGCGTGGCTCCCGAATTTTCTCTCTTCGAGATGCCCTATCTCATCGAAGATCGGGATCATATGCGTCGGGTTCGTGATGACTTCCTGCGTGACGAGCTCTATTCCGCGGCTGATTCCAAGGGCTACAAGATTATCGGTATCTGGGAGAACGGCTTCCGACAGATCACGAACAATACCCGGCCTATCAACGTGCCTTCCGATCTCGAGGGCATCAAGCTAAGAACACCCAACGGCGTGTGGCGCGTGGAGATGTTCAAGAGCTACGGCGCGAACCCGGCCCCGATGGCCTTGTCGGAGGCTTTCGTTGCCCTCCAGACCGGCGCCATGGATGGCCAGGAAAACCCGCTGGTACAGATTTACTCACAGCGCTTCCAGGAGGTGCAGGACTATCTGTCGCTTTCCAATCACGTCTACACCCCGGCCTATGTGCTGGCCGGCGCCAGTTGGAGTCGCCTGCCCGAGGATGTCCGTCAGGTATTGGTCGAGACGGCCGAGGAAGTCGAGGAGTATGCCTTGGAGCAGGGTGCCAAGCTCGACGACAGTCTGCTTGCCAAGTTCGAGGAGGCGGGGCTGCAGATCAACAAGGTGGATACCCAAGCCTTCGTTGATGGCTCTGCGTCGATCTACGAGAAGTTCGGCAATGAAGTGGATGGCGGGCGAGAGATGATCGAGAAGGTCGACGCACTTCGCTGATCTTGCCTGAGTCAATGGTACCGGGCATGCCACGCGCAGCGACAAGGTCGCGGCGGGGTGTGTCCTCTCCCTTCTTTCCCCGGAGATGGCCAACGTGACCTTGAAACAGTGCAAGGCAGCCTACCAGAAGCTGCTGGAATTCATCGTTTTCCTGAATGTCGTGGCGTTGTCGGGAGTGGTGATAGTCGGCTTCATGTCACGCCTGCTTGGATCCCCCTTTAGTTGGTATGACGAGGTCGCCTCGGTGGGACTGGCTTGGTTGACCTATTACGGGGCGGCCCTGGCCGCGGCCAAGGGTGCCCATATTACCTGCCCCAGCATCATCAATATGGCATCGCCGCGTATTCGCCTACCGGTGGCACTGCTGGCGGAGGCCATTACCATCGCCTTCTTCGTGCTGCTCGGCTACACCGGCTATCAGGTGGTAGTGATCCTGGAGGGATCGACGCTGGTGAGCTTGACCAGTGTCTCGCTGCAGCTCACCCAATCCGTCATTCCCATCGGTTCGGCGCTGTTCATCATCGCTCAGTTGCTTCGCTTGCCAGAGGTGATCGAGAGCGCTCGCGGAGCGGGCTTCATCGACCATGAGTTGGACGAGGCGGGTATCAATCCCGACGAGGCTCGTGCGGACGCGGATGATAGCCCCACCGAGCAGGCCGGCAGCCGCGCCCCCGGACGGACCTGACAGGAATCAGCGAACCAGCGGAGATTAAACAATGATCATATTATCTATGTTCGCGGGGCTGATATCCCTGATTCTCATCAATGTACCGGTTGCCGTGGCACTGGGTATCGTGGGGGCCCTGGCCACCGTGGCGAGCTTCGGTGTCTTCGCATTACCCAACATCGGTATGGTGATGTTCGACGGTGCGACCAAGTTCCCTCTGATTGCGATTCCGCTTTTCATACTGGCCGGTGCGATCATGAATGCCTCCAGTATCTCGCGCCGTCTCATCGACTTGGCCATGGCCATGGTCGGATTCATCAAGGGTGGCCTGTCCATGGTGACCATCGGCGCGTCGATCTTCTTCGCCGAAATTTCCGGCTCGGCAGTGGCCGGCGTGTCGGCCATTGGCAGCATCCTGATTCCGGCGATGCGCAAGAAGGGCTATTCCAAGGAATTTTCGGCAGCCATTTCCTCCTCGGCCGCCAGTCTGGCCATTATCCTGCCGCCCTCGATCCCCATGATTCTCTATGCCGTCATGTCCGGCGAGTCTGTGGTCAAGATGTTCATCGCGGGAATTTTCCCCGGCCTGCTGGGTGCCATGGGGCTGGCTGCCATGTGCTACTACCTGGCCCGCAAAAATAACTTCCCCTCCGAGGGAAAGTTCCAGGCCAAGCGACTCTGGGAGGCCTTCAAGGGGGCTATCTGGGCACTGCTGATCCCGGTCATCATTCTCGGCGGGATTTTTGGTGGCATCGTCACTGCTACCGAAGGGGCGGCGCTCGCCGTGGTGGTTGCCATCTTCATCAGCTCCGTGGTCTATCGCGAGTTCAGCCTGAAGATATTCTACAAGTCCTGTGTCGATGCCGGCATCCAGACCGCCGTCGTCATGCTGCTGGTGGCCAGCTCCGCCGTGGTGGGGCTCTATCTGACCGAGACCCAGATCCCACAGCAGATGGCCAACTCCATCAGCGAGCTGACGGACAACAAGTACATCATCCTGGCGCTACTCAACGTCATCTTCCTGATCCTGGGGATCTTTCTGCACTCGGCGGCGGCGATCATCCTGGTCGTTCCGATCGTGTTGCCTCTGGTGACGGCGGTGGGTATCGATCCGCTGCACTTCGGCCTGGTCGTTACGCTGAATCTGGCCATCGGCCAGCAGACACCGCCGGTGGCAAGTGTGCTGATTGCTTCCTGCTCGATTGCGAGATCTGATATCTGGGCCACTACTCGCACCAATCTGTGGTTCATCGGGGTGCTGTTCCTGATACTGATGATCAACACCTATATCCCGGCCTTTGCCCTGTCCTTGGTCAATTTCGTCTATGGCTGAGGGCGCTCATGACACGCCAGAGATCCGGCGCGGCTGCGTCGGCTAGGGCAAGATCAACGGAGTATCGCGATGCGTAGTGACAACCTTCTTTTCGAAGTATGCGAAGGAGTGGCCTGGATCGGTTTCAACCGGCCCGAGAGCCGCAATGCCATGACCTGGGAAATGTACGATGGGCTGGAGACAGTCTGCGAGCAGCTCGCGGACGACGATAACGTGCATGCGGTCGTGCTGCATGGCGTCGGTGGCGAAGCTTTCGTGGCAGGAACCGATATTACCCAGTTCGCCACCTTTGACGCGCCGGAGGATGCGACTGGATACGAGCGGCGTATCGACCGTGTCGTGGGTAAGCTGGAGGCTTTGCCCAAGCCCACCATAGCCATGATCGAAGGCTACTGTGTCGGCGGTGGGGCGGCATTGGCCATGGTCTGTGATTTTCGTTACGCCACCCCATCACTGAAGTTCGGCGTACCGATCGCCAGAACGCTGGGCAACTCCCTATCGATCACCAACGTTTCGCGGCTGATCGACATGGTCGGCATCGCCCGTACCAAGGAGGTGCTGATGATGGCCAGGCTGTTCAACGCCGACGAGGCGCAGCAGGCAGGCCTGGTCAACGGCCTCTTCGAGGCAGAGGTGATCGCTGATGAAGTGACGTCGATTGCTGCCGAGTTTGCCAACCGTGCGCCGCTCACGCTGCAGGCCAGCAAGGCGCTAGTGGGGCGGGTACTGGCCCAGCGACGAGCGGCTGCCGATGCAAGCGACGATTGGGTTATCACTTGCTACATGAGCGATGACTTCAAGGCTGCGGTCAACAAATTCATCAATAAGACGCCTTTCGCCTGGACTGGAAAATGACCGGTTCTGGCTGCCGCCAGGGAGAGATTCGATGCTTGCTTTGAATGGCTTGAAAGTGCTCGATGTGTCGCAAATCATGGCCGGCCCGTATTGCACCATGGTACTGGGCGATATGGGCGCCGAGGTTATCAAGGTGGAAAAGGCCAACGGCGGCGACGATAGCCGCCAGATGGGCCCTTACGTCAACGACGAATCGACTTGTTTTTCGCAGATCAACCGCAACAAGAAGAGCATTTCCTTGAATCTCAAGGACAAGCGTGCCCGGGCGATCTTCTATCGCCTGGCCGAGGAGGTCGATGTCATCGTCGAGAACTATCGACCCGGGGTGACCCAGTCACTGGAAATCGATTACGACACGATAAAGGCCATCAATCCCGGCATTATCTATTGCTCGATTTCCGGCTATGGCCAAACCGGCCCCAGCCGACACAAGGGCGGCTTCGACCTGGTGGCGCAGGGCATGACCGGGCTGATGTCGATGACCGGCGAGCCGGGGCGCCGTCCACTGAAGACAGGTATCGCCGTCTACGATATCGGTGCCGGCATTACGGCCGTCTATTCGATTCTGGCTGCTTATATTCACAAGATGCAAAGCGGGGAAGGCCAGCACATCGATATTGCCATCACCGAATGCGGTCTACCCTGGTATACCTGGGAGGCGGCGGCCTACTTCGCCGAAGGCAAGGTGCCCGAGCCCACTGGCTGGAGACATCGGGTCTCGGCCCCTTACCAGGCGGTCAAGGCCCGCGACGGCTACCTGATGCTTGGCTGTGCCAATCAGCGTACCTGGGAGCGGTTCGCTCAGGACGTGCTGGGGCGGGAGGAGCTGCTGGCCGATGAGCGCTTCCTGACCAACCACGCGCGTGGCCAGCATGTCGAGGAACTCGAAGCGCTGCTCGAGGGGATCATGGCCGATCGCGATGTCGACGACTGGCTCGAACGCTGTGATGCAGCCGGGGTGCCGGCCGGCCCGATCAACGACTTTGCCCAGGCCATGCAGGACGAGCATTACCTGGCCAGGGAGATGGTGCAGGAAATCGAGCATCCGAAGATCGGCAAGATGAAGACGATCGGTTTTCCCAGCAAATTCTCACTGACACCGTCGCAGATTCGCCAACCGGCACCTCTCTTCGCACAACACACTGATGAAGTGCTGTCCACCCTGGGTATCCAGGACGAGGAACTCGAGCGCTTGAGGGCTGAAGGCTGCATCAAGTAGCTTCTTGACGCTCATATTGAATTCATTATCCAAAAATAACGCCGAAGCGGAGAACTGCCATCATGCTGAATCTCGACTTTCATCCCTCGGGCCGCCATTTCCTGCAGATACCCGGTCCTTCACCGGTGCCGGATCGCATCCTAAGAGCCATGAGCCTGCCGACGATCGATCATCGTGGCCCCGAGTTCGGTGCGCTGGGACTGGAACTGCTGGCCAAGACCCGGCAAATCTTCAAGACGGTGAACCCGGTCATCATCTATCCGGCATCCGGCACCGGGGCCTGGGAAGCGGCGCTTGTCAACACGCTGTCACCGGGCGATCGGGTGCTGATGTTCGAGACGGGACACTTTGCCGCGCTATGGCAGAAGATGGCCCGGCGGTTGAGCATTGAGACCGAGTTTCTGGGTCTATCTGGTGATCAAGGGTGGCGGCAGGGCGTGCAGGCCGACATGATCGAGGCACGCCTCATGGAGGACCCCAGCCATGAGATCAAGGCGGTGTGCGTGGTCCACAACGAGACTTCGACCGGTGTGACCAGCGATATAGCTGCCGTACGCCGCGCCATCGATGCTGCCGGTCATCCGGCGCTGTTGATGGTGGATACGATTTCCGGCCTGGCCAGTGCCGATTACCGCCACGATGAGTGGGGTGTCGATGTGACGATTTCGGGCTCGCAGAAGGGCCTGATGCTGCCTCCGGGGATCAGTTTCAACGCCCTGTCCGACAAGGCCATCAATACAAGCAAGTCGGCGCAGTTGCCCAAGAGCTTCTGGGCCTGGGACGAGATCATCGAGGCCAACAAGAATGGCTACTGGCCCTATACGCCGAATACCAACCTGTTGTATGGCCTGAATGAAGCCCTCGACATGCTCCTGGACGAAGGGCTCGAGCATGTGCTGAAACGGCACCAGCGCTGGGCCGCTGGTGTACGCGCTGCGGTCAACGCCTGGGGGCTGGAAATCCAATGTCAGGACCCCGCTGTTTACTCCCCGGTCTTGACCGGCGTTGTCATGCCGGATGGCGTCGATGCCGATGCGATTCGCAAGCTGATCTACGAGCGCTTCGATCTGTCACTGGGGATGGGGCTCGGCAAGACCAAGGGGCGCATGTTCCGTATCGGCCATCTGGGGGACTGTAACGATCTGACGCTGATCGCGACCCTCGGCGGCTGCGAAGCCGGCATGCAGCTCGCCGACATCCCGCTCAAGGACAGTGGCGTACTGGCGGCACTGGACTATTTCGCCCGCCATCCGCTCGATGCCGACCGTTAACGGCGCTATCGTCGCAAGCCGCCCGGGGGAGACACGATGACGTCGTTATCCGCAAGGAACTCACAGCCTCGCAACGCCCGTATCCCGCCTGTCTCTGAGACGGCAGCTCGCCTGCAGCGTGAAATCGCCGGCGAGGTGCTGTTCGATCAGGCCTCGCGAGGGCGCTACTCCACCGATGCGTCGATCTATCAGATCATGCCTCTCGGTGTGGTCGTGCCGCGCCATCAGCAGGACCTGCAAGTGGCACTGGATATTGCCCGCGATGCGGCCATGCCGGTGTTGCCCAGGGGCGCCGGGACCAGCCAGTGCGGCCAGACCGTCGGTGAAGCGCTGGTGCTCGATACCAGCCGCTGGCTGAACAACGTCATCGAGTTCGACGAGCAGGCGCGTACCGTGGTGGTCGAGCCCGGCATCGTGCTCGACCATCTCAATGCCTGGTTGAAACCCCATGGGCTGTGGTTTCCCGTCGACGTTTCGACCAGTGCCCAGTGCACCCTGGGCGGCATGGCCGGTAACAACTCGTGCGGCTCGCGTTCGATCAAGTACGGCAACATGGTCCATAACGTGCTGGGCATCGAGGCCATGCTGGCCGATGGTACCCAGGCGGCGTTCGGGCCCATCGATGGGATGACCGGTACCGGGAGGCTGGGTGACATTGTCCAGCGTATACGCCAGATCGCCGAGCGCGAGGATGGCCGGATTCGCGAGCACTTCCCCAAGGTGCTGCGCCGGGTTGCCGGCTATAACCTGGATCTGTTCAACTGCCAGAACCCGCTCCCCTACGATGCGCTGGGCCGGGCCAACCTGGCTCATCTACTGGTAGGCTCAGAGGGGACGCTGGGCCTGACCCAGCGGCTCACTCTCAAGCTCGAGCCGCTGCCCGAGCACAAGGTCCTCGGGGTAGTCAACTTCCCTACCTTCTACCAAGCGATGGACCTGACGCAGCACATCGTTGAATTGCAGCCGTCCGCGGTCGAGCTGGTCGATCGCACCATGATCGAGCTGTCGCTGGAGAACCCCTCGTTCCGGCCGGTGATCGAAAAGGCCCTTATCGGTAGACCCGAAGCGGTACTGCTGGTGGAGTTTTCGGGCCAGGGGTGCGAGCCGCTGCTCGATAGCCTGCGCCAGTTGAATGAGTTGATGGCCGACCTGGGCCTGCCTGAGTGCGTCGTCGACATGCCCGAGGCTGCCGAGCAGAAGGCGCTATGGAATGTGCGCAAGGCCGGTCTCAACATCATGATGAGCATGAAGGGTGACGGCAAGCCGGTCTCCTTCATCGAGGACTGCGCAGTGCCGCTGGAGCACCTCGCCGAGTACACCGACAAGCTGACCCAGGTGTTTCACAGGCACGGCACCGAGGGCACCTGGTACGCGCATGCCAGCGTCGGCACGCTGCACGTGCGTCCGATCCTCGACATGCGTCGCGACGGCGCACAGAAGATGCGCGACATCGCCGAGGAGGCCTCGGCGCTGGTACGTGAATACAAGGGGGCCTACTCCGGCGAACACGGCGACGGCATCTGCCGGGGCGAGTGGGTGGCCTGGCAATTCGGCCCGGAGCTCAATGCCGCTTTCAAGGAGATAAAGCAGCTCTTCGATCCCACTAACCTGTTCAACCCCAACAAGATCGTCGACACCCCGCGGATGGACGACGAGCGCTACTTTCGGTTTCCCAAGCATTACCAGACGATTCCGCTCACCCCCGTTTTCGACTGGACGCCCTGGAACGTCAAGCGCGACCCGCTGACCGGTGAGCAGAGTGAGCCGGGTAGCGCCGGCGACCCCACGCATGGCCTGGCCATGGCAGTGGAGATGTGCAACAACAATGGCCATTGCCGCAAGTTCGACGCCGGCACCATGTGCCCTAGCTATCGCATCACTCGCAACGAGCAGCACCTCACCCGTGGGCGTGCCAATACCCTGCGCCTGGCACTGTCCGGCCAGGTGGGACGCGATGGGCTGGCCAGCGACGAGGTCAAGGAGGCGCTCGACCTGTGTGTGTCGTGCAAGGGCTGCAAGCGTGATTGTCCGACCGGGGTCGACATGGCCAAGCTCAAGATCGAGGCGCGTGCGGCGCGTGCCGAGACCCACCCACTAGCGTGGCGCGACCGCATGGTCGCCGGCATGCCGCGCTATGCGCCCTATGCCAGTCAGGTGGCGCCCTTGCTGGGCAGGCTCGAGCGTTTGCCGATCCTGTCGCGTTGGGTCAAGCAGTCACTGGGGTTGGCCGAGGCGCGTTCGCTACCGGCGTTCAACGGCAACTACCTGCGTGGGGCCGAGCGTCCCCGAAGCGATACGCCGGCGGTGGGGGAGGTGGTGCTGTTCGTCGACACCTTCAACAACTACATGGAAGCCGACAACGCGGCGGCCGCTCATCGTGTGCTCACGGCCGCCGGGTATCGCGTTCATCTCAACAATCCGCCGAATCAGCGGCCGCTGTGCTGCGGGCGGACCTACCTGGCTTCGGGCCAGGTCGACAAGGCCAAGGCCGAGGCGCGACGTACATTGGATCACCTGATGCCTTACGTGAAGCGTGGGGTGGCTATCGTTGGCCTCGAGCCGTCATGCCTGTTGACGCTTCGCGATGAGTTTCTGCAGTACGGCTACGGCGAGGAAGCCAGGCAGCTGGCGGAGGCGGCGATGCTGTTCGAGGAGTTCCTGGTGCGCGAGAAGGCCGCCGGCCGTCTGGCACTCGACTTCAAGTCGCTCGAAGCATCACGCGCCTGGCTGCATGGCCATTGCCACCAGAAGGCGTTCGATGCGCTGCGTCCCGTGGAGGTCGTGCTGGGATGGATTCCGGGCCTGGAGATCCAGACGATCGAATCGTCATGCTGTGGCATGGCCGGTAGCTTCGGCTACGAGCGCGAACACTTCGAGGCCTCGATGCAGATGGCCGAATTGTCGCTACTGCCCGCAGTACGCCAGGCTGAAGAACGGGATCTGATAATCGCCGATGGCACCAGTTGTCGACATCAGATTCGCGACGGTGCCCGGCGCGATGCGCTGCACGTTGCGTGCGTGCTCGACATGGCGCTGGCCTGAATCGCCATCACACGTGGCGACGCACGGGATGCCTTCGGCGTGGCAGGACTTTGAATGGACGATCGGACTCAAGAGGAAACCGCATGGCGATCTACAGGTACGCAGACCAGCTACCAACCATCGACACGGGGGTCTATGTGGCCGAGACGGCTGACGTGATCGGCCAGGTCACCCTCAAGCGCAATGCCAGTGTCTGGTACCAGGCAGTGCTGCGTGGCGACACCGAACATCTCGAAGTCGGCGAGAACAGCAATATCCAGGACGGGGCGGTGCTGCATGCCGATCCAGGGTTTCCGCTGGTCGTGGGGGATGAGGTTACGGTCGGTCATCAGGCGATGCTGCATGGCTGCAAGGTTGGCGACGGCAGTTTGGTGGGGATTCAGGCGATCATTCTCAACGGCGCGGAGATAGGGAAAAACTGCCTGGTAGCGGCGGGAGCACTGATCAAGGAAGGCGCAACCTTTCCCGACAACTCGCTGATCGTCGGTGCGCCGGCACGAGTTGTCCGTGAGCTGTCGGCAGAGGCTATAGCGAACCTCAAGAAGAATGCCGAAGCCTATGTGCAGCGCGGCAGGCTTCACGCACAGTACCTGGAGAGGGTGGACTGACCCGCCGAGTCACTCCGGCGATGTCGCCGGAATGGCGCTGGTCTCGCTGACCAGCGTGTCGCGTCCGGCACGCTTGGCGCGATAGAGCAGTTGATCGGCGCGCCGCAACAGTGAATCGGTTGAATTGTCGTCGGGCCGCAGCGCGGCCACCCCCAAACTGACGGTATAGTGGATGGCGCTGTTGCCATCGGCCACCCGGTGGGCCCGATGGGCTTCGTTCAGCCGGCGGGCGATATCGCCGGCTTCGGCGAGCGACGTATCGGGCATCAGCACGGCGAACTCCTCGCCGCCGTAGCGACCGAAGTGGTCGGTCGCGCGAAGCAGCGTGCGGGTGACGGCGGCGATGTCGATCAATACCCGATCGCCGGCCAGGTGGCCGAAGTGATCGTTGATCAGCTTGAAGTGATCGATATCGAAGATGATCAGACTCAACGCGCGGCCTTCGGCATGCGCGCGATCGATCTCGTACTGATAGTTCTCGTCGAACAAGCGCCGATTCAGGGTGCCGGTGAGCCCGTCGCGTTCGGCGTGATAGCGTAATGCCTTCTCGGCATGCCGGCGCCGCCCGATCTCGCTGATCAGCCGGCGGTTGGTGGCGTACAGGTAGCCGGCGATGCCGGCGGTCCCCAGCAGGACGGCCAATCCGGGAAGCGACCAGGCCCAGAGATTGGCGAGCTGGGGCTGCGGCGGCAATGCTGCCCGCAGGAAGTCGTCGAGCGAGTGATGATCGATCAGGTCCAGTTCGCGATAGGTATCGGCGATCTGTTGCCAGCGTTGGCGGTTGGTATAGCCGATCTCGATCAACCCGGGCTGCATGAGTTCGCGGATACGCTCGGCTTCGGCGAGCAGGAAGGCCTGGTCGTAGCCGGGGCCGCGAGTGCCGTATTCGCGCAGGATCAGATCGGCGATCTGCCGGGGATGATCGAGCGCATAGCGCCAGCCCTCGAGCGAGGCACGGCGAAAAGCGGCGACGATTTCGGGCGTATCGTCGAGCATGCGCTGACTGGTGAACAGCAGTTGACCGTAGAAGTCGATGCCGTAGTCGGTGGGCTTGATCTCCACCGGCGTGGCGCCGGCCTTGCGTACGAAGTAGGGCGTGTCGGTGGAATACGCAGGGGTCAACTGGGTCTTGCCGTCGAGCAGGTCCTGAAATTTCCAGCTGGGTGGCGAGTTGTCGAGCGTGCGGTAATCGATTCCGGCGCGCTCGAGCACTGCCAGCGTTTCGGCGCTGACCCGGGTCTGGCTGCCGATGCTGGGCAGGGTCAACGACACCGGTCGGTCGCCGATCGCTTCGAGGCGCGTGAGGCCGTAGCGTTCAAGGGTCAGGAAAACCAGCGGCGAGCGTTGCATGATGCTGGCCATCAGCACGACAGGCAGGCCTCGACTATGGTGGATCAGCAGATCGGCGCGTGATGTACCGAAGTCGGCGCGACCGAATACCACCTCCTCCACCGGGGCCGACGCTCGGCCCTGGTTGTCGTAACCCCCGCTGCGGATCTCGACGTCGAGACCGGCGTCGCGGTAGTAACCCTGGGCGACGGCGGCGTAGTAGCCGGCGAACTGGAATTGATGGTGCCACAGCAATTGCAGTGAAACGGCCTTGAGCGGTTCGGGCTCCCGCGGCGGACCTGGATCGGCACGAGCGCCTGCCGGCCCGCTCAGCAAGCCAGCAAGTAGCGCTACGAGTCCCGCTAGAAGGCGCCAGGGCATCCGCTGCGTCCATCGGTCGTCGCCTCGCCGGGCGAGGGTGGGCGCGGCAAGGCGCCCGTTCGTTATCGGCGGCCGCGAGGATCGTGCCCGCCACGCGTCCGCTCGGTTTGTTTCCAGTATCCGGCGGCTGGTCGTCGAGTGTAACGCCGCTAATTCAACGCAGCGGACCTCGAGGCAGGCCGACGTTGGCGATGGCCTGGCGCTGTCGGTTTGGCGGCATCTTCGGCATGATGGTAGCGTCTGCCAACCACGTTCTGACGGCCGAGGATGCTATGCCACGAGTTCTGTATGACCTTTGCGGTGTCGACGAGAATCTGCGCTTCTCTCCCTACTGCTGGCGCGTCAAGTTCGCGCTGGCTCACAAGGGGCTGGACTACGAGGCTCGGCCATGGCATTTCACCGACAAGTCGGCGATCGCCTTTTCCGAGCAGGGCAAGGTCCCCGTGCTGGTCGACGGCGACCGGACCGTGACCGACAGCTACGAGATCTTTCGCTATCTCGACCGCGCCTATCCCGACAAGCCGCTGCTGGGAAACGGCGAGGCGGAGTCACGGGCGCGCTTCTTCAAGTTCTATGCCGAGCGCAGCCTGGCCCCGGGGATGATGAAGACCATCATCATGGATCTCTATAACGCCATCGATCCGCGCGATCGCGAGTATTTTCGCGAGACTCGGGAGAAGGCGTTCGGCCGCGCTCTCGAGGAAGTGCATGCCCCGAGCCGTGGCCTGAGCCAGCTCGACCAGGCGCTGGAGCCATTGCGCGGCCGGCTCGGCGAAGCGGATTTCGTCGACGGCGAGGCGCCGGCCGCCGCCGATTACCTGCTGTTCGGCAGCTTCATGTGGGCTCGCTGCGTCTCGACCGCCGACCTGGTGTCGAACGCTGACCCGGTCCATGCCTGGGTGGAGCGCATGCTGGACCTGCATGGCGGACTGGGACGCAACGCCATGCGGATTGTCGATATCGAGGGCGCCTACGACAATTGAAGGCACCTCGGACAACGGCGAGGTGCAGTCGCCATGCCGCGGCCATGTGCCGTGAGACACGCCGAGGTCACGCATCGCGGATCCGGGCCGCCCGGACTCATCATAGGAAACAGGAGGTTCCATGATCGATCTGTACTATTGGACGACGCCCAACGGCCACAAGATCAGTATCTTCCTCGAGGAAGCGGGGCTCGAGTACACGCTGCACCCGATCAATATCGGCAAGGGCGAACAATTCAGTGCCGAGTTTCTGGATATCGCGCCCAACAACCGGATTCCGGCGATCGTCGATCGCCATCCGGACGATGGCGGCCAGCCGTTGTCGCTGTTCGAGTCGGGGGCGATTCTCGAATATCTGGCCGACAAGAGCGGCAAGTTTCTCGCTGCAAGCGGTCGCGAGCGCTACGTGACGCTGCAGTGGCTGTACTGGCAGATGGGCGGGCTGGGGCCGATGGCCGGTCAGAACCACCATTTCCGCAACTACGCGCCGGAGAGGATCGATTACGCCATCGAGCGCTATCTCAAGGAGACCGCACGGCTCTACGGTGTGCTCGACAAGCGGCTGGATGATCACGATTACGTGGCCGGCGACGCTTATACCATCGCCGACATGGCGATCTGGCCGTGGATCAAGCCGTACGCCAAGCAGGGCCAGGAGATCGAGGATTTCCCCAACCTCCAGCGCTGGTTCGAAAGGATCGCCCAGCGCGACGGCATCAAGCGTGCCTACGCGCGTGCCGAGGAGATCAACCCGGAGGATGGCGTGACCATGGACGAACAGGCGCGCAAGCACCTGTTCGGCCAGAAATGATGCCTCTGCCCGTGACGTTCGCAGTGAAAAGCCCGGCTTCGGCCGGGCTTTTGCGTGACGGCACGCCTGTCGAGACTCAGTCGTCGGCAATCAGACGCTTGCCGAGGGTGACGAATTCACCCTGCGTATAGCCGAGCCGGTCGTACAGTTCGAGCAGTTCGGGGCGTTCATGGCGCACCATCAGCATCAGCTTCGGGCAGCCGCGGGCGATCAGCGCCCGCTCGACCGCGGCGATCATCCGCTTGCCGTAGCCGCGCCCCTGATGCGCCGGGGCCACCGCCAGGTAGTGCAGCCAGCCGCGATGGCCCTCGTAACCGGCCAGGGCGCTGGCGATCGGCTCGCCGTCGAGGGTCCCGACCAGGAACAGGCTGGGGTCCTCGGCGAGCTTGCGGGCGATGTCGCGGCGCGGGTCGTTCCACGGCCGCGACAGCTCGCAGGCTTCCCACAGCGCGACCACGGCGTCCTCGTCGGCGTGGTGAAACGGACGGATCTGCATCTCTTTCTCCTTCAGCGGTCGTCGCCATTCTGCCACGCCGTATAGTCACGCGGGTAACGGCGCGACAACAGTGTCCGCATCGCATGCTTGAATAGAAAGCGCCGCCCGGAGGCGGCGCTTTCATAGTCCATTGCGCCGATGGCGATTCTCAGCCGTTGTTCTCCGGCAGCGCATAGGCGATCACGTAGTCGCCGGAGGGCGTCTGCATGAAATGATGCCCGGTAGCGACAATCACCAGATACTCGCGGCCGTCGGCTTCGTAAACCATCGGGTTGGCTTGGCCGCCGGCGGGCAACGGTGCCTGCCAGACTGTCTCGCCGCTTTCGATGTCGATGCCGCGGATCAGGTCATCGGTGGCGGCGGCGATGAATATCATGCCACCGGCGGTGGTCACCGAGCCGCCGTTGTTGGGCGTGCCGATATCGATCGGCAGACCGGAGCGGATACCCCAGGGACCGTTGGCCCGGGCGGTACCGAGCGGGCGATCCCAGAGGGTATCGCCACTGGCCAGATCGATGGCGCGGATATGACCGTAGGGCGGCTGTTTGCACAGCAGCCCGGTGTACGGCACGCGCCAGCCGGCATTGACGTCGATGGCATAGGGTGTGTTGGCCTGCGGGTCCCCGGCACCTTCGGCGCCGCCGCTGTCTTCCTGCATCTCCTCCCGGGGCTTCCAGCCGAGCTTATCGGCCGTTTCGCGCGGCACCAGCTCGTTGTAGTTGGGCATGTCGTTGTAGTTGGCGACGATCACCCCGCGGCGGGGATCGATGGACACGCTGCCCCAGTCCGAACCGCCGTTGTATCCGGTGTACTCGATCCAGGGCTGGTCCGCCGTAGGCGGCGTATACATGCCTTTCCAACTGGCCTGCCGGTACTGGATACGGCAGAAGAGCTGATCGAAGGGCGTCATGCCCCACATGTCCTTCTCGGTGATGTCGGGCTGGCGCAGCGTGGCATAGTTCGAGAATGGCTGGGTCGTGCTGCGCTCGTTCGGCTCGGCGCCACCCTGCGGGACCGGGCGCTCTTCCGCGCCGCCGCCGAGCAGCTCTCCTGTCTGGCGGTTGAAGACGTAGATCTCGCCCTGCTTGGTGGGCATCACCAGCGCGGGTACCTCGCCATTATCGGTGGGAAAATCGATCAGGGTCGGCTGTGAGCCGGGATCGTAGTCCCATACGTCCTTGTGGGCCGTCTGGAAACGCCACTCGGGGAGGCCTGTCTCGACGTTGAGCGCGACCATCGCGCTCGACCATTTGTTCTCGGCCGGCGTGCGCGAGCTGCTCCAGTAATCGGCTGCGGCGTTGGCCATCGGCAGGTAGACCATGCCGAGCTTGCTGTCGCCGGCGGCGGTGGTCCACATGTTGGGCGAGCCGCGCACGTAGGTCTCGTCGCCGGTCAGCGGCTCGCTCTGCTGGGGACGTCCCGCGTCCCAGGCCCACTCAAGCTCGCCGGTGACGACGTCGTAGCCCTTGATCACGCCCGAGGGCGGATAGCGGCGCTGGCCGTCGAGCACCTGGTGGCCGGTGACCACCACGTCGCGGACCACGACCGGCGCGGAGTTGATCGACACGTAGCCATCGGGGGTCACGCCCATGTTGCGCTTGATGTCGACCTGACCATTATCGCCGAAGTCGCGGCATGGTTCGCCGGTGGCGGCATCCACTTCGATGAGACGACCGTCGAGGGTGCCGGAAATGAGCCGCGTACGGCAGCTCTGGCCGCTGGCGACAGCGGTCCGTTGAGTGCCCGCCTGGTCATTCGAGACCGGTGTCGAATCGCCGCTCTGGTCGCCGTTGCCGGCCTGTGAACGGTCGGTCCGCTCGGGGGACGCTGATGCCAGGCGCTCAGGCGGCACCTCGTAGTAGGCCACGCCGCGGCAGGCGGCGGTGTAGGGGATGGCATCCTCGGAGACTTGCGGGTCGTAGCGCCAGTTCTCTTCGCCGGTGGCGGCGTCGAGGGAGATCAGAATATTGCGCGAGGTGCACAGGAACACGTCGTCGCCGACCTTGAGCGGCGTGGTTTCGGCGCCCCAGCGATGGTCGAGCAGGTCGCCGGTGCGGTACTGCCAGGCCACCTCGAGCCGGTCGGCGTTGGCGGGCGTGACCTGGTCGAGTGGGGAGTAGCGCGTTGCCGCCGAATCGCGGCCATAGGCCGTCCAGTCGCTATCGGCCGGCGTGTCGGCGGGCTGGGCGCTGCCCACGTCGGTGGCCAGCGAGCCATCGGCGATTGCCGGCACTTCGTTGGGATGGGTATAGCCTCGCGGCACAAAGGCCAGCGCCCCAGCGACTCCCAGGCCCAGGAGGAGCACGCCGGCGAGGGAAAAGGCGCGTTTGGGCGAAGGGCCCCCCTTGAGTAGCGGCAGTGAAAGAGCGACGCCGATCGCCAGGATCAAGACCACGTCGAAGCGCGGTATCCAGCGCCAGTAGTTAAGCCCCGACTCCCAGGCGGTCCACGCCAGGGTGCCGAAGAACAATGCGGCATAGATCCCGGCGCCGGAGAGTCTGCGGCGCATCAACTGGACGCCGGAGGCCAGCATCAAAAGGCCGGCGATCAGGTAATACCAGGAGCCGCCGAGTACGGCCAGCCAGCCGCCGCCCGCGATAAGTGCCAGACCCAGCAGGGCGAGGATGGCGGCAAAGATTCTCAGGCACCAGCCCGAGGCGCCGGGTGAGCGTGATGAAGTCACATTTCCCTCCGTTGAGTGACGTAACGATGTCGTGCTCGATGGACCGTCGCGACGAATCCTGCAGGTACTTGCCTGAATGCCTGCAATCAGCCGGCGCGCAACCGGGCGAGCCCTAACAGGATGGCGTATATGTCGTTAGTTGGCTAATTCAAGAGGGTGCCGAAACACGCCGACGCGAGTCGGCGCTCAGTGCCGGCTGCTGATCCCGGTCGCTTGTCCCGCCGCCGCCTGACGCTCGGCCTGTTGCCTGAGGGTCAGCTCGAGGCGCTCGAGCAGGCCCTGCAGCAGCGGCCGCCGCGCTTCCGACAACGCATCGGCATCGGCCACGGCGTCCTGCAGGGCGCTTGCGGCATCGGTCAGGGCGTCGCCGATGGGGCGCCCTGCGGCACTCTCGGCGTAGGCATCGGCCAGCGCCGCATGGACGCGACGCTGGGCGCGCTTCACCGCTGGCGAGCGCGTGTCGTTCAGCCACTGGCGCAGGCGCAGGCTGCTGTTGCCGATATCCAGCCCGGTCAGACCCAGCGCGAACAGGTGGCGCTGGTCTTCCGGCAGCGTATCGTCGTGGCGGGCCAGCGCCAGTATGCGATCGGCCATGCGCCCGGCGAAGCGCGTCTCGGTTGCCTGCCAGGGATCGCGGTCGATGCGCTGCAGGTCGCGGGTGATCGCCGCGACGAGGCGGCGTCGGCGCACCGTGGCGCCCAGCCCGGGGAGCAGGCGGAAGCTCATGACCACGACGCTGAGCCCGATGATCACGGCGATGGCGCGGTTGGCGAAGCTGTCGAACGAGAAGTCCATGCCATTGGCGGGCATGGTCAGCAGGATATTGAAAATGGTGAACGCCAGGCAGTGGCCCATGAGCCTGGGGTTGCCGGCGCCGAGCAGGCCGAGGAACAACGGCGTGCCGAACACCAGCGCCAGCAGCACGAAGTCCGATACCTGCGAGAGCAGGACGTGGCCGAACAGGAAGGCGCTGGGGATGGCGAACAGCATGCCCTTGAAGAACGTCAGGGTCATGGCGACCGGGTTGTCGCGGCTGGCGAAGAACGCCGAGAACAGCGTGCCCAGCAGCATCGCCACCTGGCCGTTGGACCAATGGGTCAGGATCCAGAACGTCGCCAGGCCGGCGAACACGAGTCCGGCGCGCAGGGCATTGACGCCGGCGGCGAGGTGGTCGCGGTGCCAGGACAGCCGGCCGCTGCGCAGCTGGCGGCCACGGGGATGGGTTATCGCCTCGCGCGCGTCGAGCATCACGATGGCGTGGCCGAGCGCCTCGCGCAGCCCCAGGACGATGCGTCGCTGCAGCGGGGCGAGGCTGGCGGTGTCCTGCCGGTGGGCGCGATGCCGCAGGGCCTGGAGCTGCTCGCGTGCCGCGCTCACGCCGCTGGCCTGTTCGGCCTGACGAAAGCCGTCGGCGATCTCGGCAGTCAGTTGGCGAATGCCGTCATCGACCCGTGTGTCATGATCGCGGAGCAGGCGCTGCATGGCCTGCAGCGTGGCCAGCAAGCGCAGCGTACGCCGGGTCAGCACATGGGTAGCGCGTACCCGACCCTTGCCCTCGGGGCCCTCGTAGCGTGCTGCCTGGCTGTCGGTCTCGAGCATCGTCAGCGGCGACAGGCTGCCGGTCAGCGAGGCCTGTAGCGCCGCCTCGTCGTCGCTGGCCTCGAGGCGCAGCGCGGCCTGCGTGAAGGCCTGATTGACCACGCTGTCGGCCTGCGTGGCCAGGTGGTCGCTGACCTGCGAAGGCCACAGCAGCGAGCTGACCAGGGTCGCGCAGAGGGCGCCCAGGGCGAGTTCGGAAAGTCGCGCGACGGCGACGTCGAAGACGCTGGCCGGGTTGCTGCCGGCGATCACCACGATCAGCATCGCGGTCACCGCGGCCATGATGCAGCCATAGGAGAAATTGTTGCGCAGCAGCGAGCTGGCGTAGGTGCAGAGCATGATCCAGGCGGTCAGTGCGACCAGTGCCGGGACCCGCGCCTGAACGAACAGCGCCATGATCACGATGCCGGCCACGGCGCCGATGAAGGTGCCGCCGATCTGGCACAGCCCCTTCTCGACGACCATGCCGCTCATCGGCCGGATCTGCAGGAAGGCCGCCGAGATCAAGGCCCAGTAGGGGCGGTCGAGGTTGAACCACAGCGCCAGGTAGAGCGCCAGGAACATCGCCAGGGTCGCCTTGATGGCGAACTTGACGGCGCTCGCCGAGGGCGTCAGGTAGGCGTCGAGGAAAGCCGACATCAGGTCGCGCTCACTCGCCGGCGTCGTCGACGATGCGCACCGTCGCGGTCATCCCGGCGCTCAGCAGGAGCTCCTCGGGGATCTCGTCGAGTTCGATGCGCACCGGGATGCGCTGGGCCAGGCGCACCCAGTTGAAGGTCGGCTGGACCTGCGGCAGCAATTCGCTGTTGGTCGAGGTGTTGGTGTTGGCGATGCCCCGGCCGATGCCCGCGACATGCCCGTGCAGGCGGGTGTCGCCGCTCATCAGCGTGACCACGGCAGCGTCGCCGGGGTCGATGAACGGCATCTTGGTCTCTTCGAAGTAACCGGTGACGTAGAAGGAGTCCGCCTGAACCAGCGCCATCGTGCCCTGCCCGCTGGTGACGTAATTGCCCGCGTTGAGGTGCATGTTGAGGATGTGCCCGGACACCGGCGCCTCGACGGTGGTGCGCTCGAGGTCGATGCGCGCGCTCTCCAGATCGGCCTGGGCCTGGGCCAGGTTGGCCTCGGCGACGCGGGTGTCGATGCGGGCGATCTCCCGGTCCTCGTCGCTGATCGCCTGGTTGCTGAGCCGCTGGCGCCGTGACTGTTCGTGGCGCTTGAGATCGAGGGTCGCCTGGCGCTGGTCGACCACCGCCTGGGCCTGCTCGAGCGCCGCCCGGTAACGCGCGCTGTTGATCGTGAACAGCACCTCGCCGCGGTCGACGCTGGCGTTGTCCTGCACCGCCAGGGTGTCGACCCAGCCCGAGACGTCCGGGGCGATGGTGATCACGTTGGCGCGGATGCGACCGTCGCGGGTCCAGGGGGTATACAGATAGTAGTGCCACAGCCATAGCCCGGCGGCGATGGCGGCGGCGACGATCAGCAGGGTGACGAGAATGCGTAAGGACTTGCGCATCGACTAGCTGGCCTCACCGGAAACGGAGAAAAGGAAGGCGGCGAGCGCCGTGAGAAGGATGAACAGCGCGGCATCGAACCATGCCTCGTACCACAGGATCTGCTGGCGCAGGAAGCGATGCAGGCAACTGCGTATGACGACGGCACTGATGAAGCCGATGAGCGCATAGCCCAGCAGGGGGCTCAGATAGATGCCGCCGAGGGCGATTTCCTTAAGTCCCATGCGGGTCCTCGAGTGAAGATGCGGCGAGATGACGCAATGCGCCAAACGTTAACACGCTAACTAACTGTCTGGCCATACTCGCCTGCCTGGCCACTACGCCGAGCGAGCGTTGACTGTTGCGCTGCGCGGCACTTTGTCTATTGTCAGCGACCCGCTTATGCTGGGTGACGGGTTGATGTCAATGAAGGGTCACGCCCACCGATCAACCAACAATCAAGGTCAGCAAAGGAGTCTCTGCAATGACCGTCAAGAAACCGCTTATCGGTGCCATTTCCGCGGTGGCCTTGGCCACCAGTATTTCCGCCCTGGCCGCGCCGCTCAAGATCGGCGTGCTGGTGCCGCTGACCGGCGACCTGCAAAGCTATGGTGAGCCCGCGCTCAAGGCGGCGCAACTCGCCGCCAAGGAGATCAACGCCGCCGGCGGCGTACTCGGCGAGGACGTCGCGATCAGCAGCGGCGATACCCAGACCTCGCCGCAGCCGGGCGTCGCCGCGGCCCAGAAGCTGGTCAACGTCGAAGGCGTCAACGCGATCTTCGGCGCGCTCTCCAGCGGGGTGACCATCCCCGTGGCGCAGAGCGTCTCCAAGCCCGAGCAGGTGCCGCAGATCAGCAGTGCCTCGACCTCGCCGGTGGTCACCACGCTGGACGACGATGACTTCCTGTTCCGCACCGTGCCGTCGGACGCCTTCCAGGGCGTGGCGCTCTCCGAGGTGACCCAGGAAAAGGGCTACGACAACGTCAGCATCATCTATATCAACAACGACTACGGCAAGGGACTCGCCGATGCCTTCACCGAAGCCTTCGAGAAGGCCGGTGGCACGGTTTCCGCGACGGTGGCCTACGAACAGGGCCAGGCGGCCTATCGCGGCGAACTGCAGCAGGCCGCCAACGACGCCGCCGAGGCGCTGGTGCTGATCGGTTACCCCGAGAACGGCCAGACCATCCTGCGCCAGTCCTTGGAGGGCGGTTTCTTCAAGGACTTCGTCTTCACCGACGGCATGAAGGCCCCCGAACTGGTCGACAACCTGGGCGCGCAGTATCTCGAGGGCTCGGTGGGCACCGTGCCGCAGGCCCGCGCCGACTCGCCGGGGGCCCAGCACTTCAGCAGCGCCTACGAGAGCGAATACGGCTCGCTGCCGCCCAAGCCCTATCTGGACACCGCCTACGACGCCTTCTACCTGCTCTCGCTGGCGGCCCAGGCGGCCGGCACCACCGACAGCGTGGCGATTCGCGACCAGCTGCGTGCCGTCGCCAACCCGCCGGGCGAGCAGGTCGGTCCGGGCGAGTTCGAGAAGGCCGTCAAGCTGCTCGAGGAGGGCAAGGAGATCGATTACGAAGGGGCATCCGGCTCGGTCAACTTCGACGACAACGGCGACGTGCCGGGGACCTTCGGCGAGTGGACCTTCAAGGACGGCGAAGTCGTCACCAATCGGATCTTCGAACCCACGATGTAAGCGCGAACAGGCGATCGACCGATCGCCTGTCAACGCGCCCAGAAAAAAGCGCCCCCGGCCTTGGCCGGGGGCGCTTTTTTAGCAACGAGCAACTGCCTTTGGCGATGCTCCCGCGCGGCGGGCGGTCTTGCCCTCAGCGCTTCCTGGCGATCAGCTTGGGCGGCTTCTCGGGCAGGATCCCCTCGGGGCGCAGCACCAGGATCACCTGCAGCAGCACGCCGATCAGCAGCACGCGCAGGGCCGCGCCCTGGGTGGCGTGCTCGGTGGGCAGCAGACCGGTGAGCAGTTCGGTGCCCGACCACACGCCCCACACCACGATGGCGCCGAGGATCGCCCCGCGGTTGTTGCCGCTGCCGCCGGCGATCAGCATCACCCAGACCAGGAAGGTGCCGTAGAGCGGCATGAACGCCTCGGGACTCAAAAAGCCGAAGAAATGGGCGTAGAGCCCGCCGCCCAGGCCCATGATCGCCGAGCCCAGCACGAACGCCTGCAACCGGAAGCCGGCGATCGACTTGCCGGCCGCCGCGGTGGCCGGCTCGTTCTCGCGGATGGCGCGCAGCACGCGGCCCCAGGGCGAGGCATGGGCGCGCTCGACCAGGAAATACACGCCGGCCACGAACAGCGCGACAATAACCAGATAGGCGAAGGGGCTATCCAGCGCTGTGTCGGCCAACGGTCGCTCGATGCCGGCGATGCCGCGCACGCCGTTGGTCAGCCAGTCCTCGTTCTTGACGAACAGCCGGACCATCTCGGCGATGCCGATCGAGGCGATGGCCAGGTAGTCGGTGCGCAGCCGGGCGGTGACCAGGCCGACGATCAGCCCGAGCAGTGTCGAGGCGATGACCGCGCCGGCCAGGCCGACCAGGAACGGCATGCCGAAGCCGCCCAGGTAGGCGGGACTCGACGGCGTGGTGAGGATCGCGCTGGTATAGGCGCCGACCGCGAAGAAGCCGGCAATACCGATATTGAACTGGCCGGTGAACCCCCACTGCATGTTGAGGCCCAGCGCGAGCACGGCGTAGACGCCGGCGAAGGTCAGAAACGAGACCAGGTACGAGGCGATGCCGGTGAGTTCCATCACACAGTCCCCTTGAAGATGCCCTGCGGACGCAGGATGAGCATGCCGACCATGATCGCGAAGGCCACGGCGGGCTTGTAGGCGGCGGGGATCAGCAGCGTCGACATCTCCATCGACACGCCGATGATCATGCCACCGGCGATGGCGCCGTAGGGTCGGCCGATGCCGCCGAGAATCGCCGCGGCGAACACCGGCAGCAGGGTGGTCCAGCCCATCACCGGGTGCAGGCGCGTGTCGATGCCCAGGAACACGCCCGCGGCGGCCGCCAGGGCGCCGCCGATCACCCAGGTGACCATGATCACGCGTTCGGCGGGGATCCCTGAGACCAGCGCCAGGTCCATGTTGTCGGACATCGCGCGCATCGCCTTGCCCAGCCGGGTGCGGGTCAGGAACAGGTGCACGCTGGCGACCAGGCCCAGCGAGATCAGCATGATCCACAGGTGATCGGGCTTGAGGCGCAGGCCGCCCAGCCAGTCGAGCCGCCAGGGAAACTGGATGCCCGAGGCGTAGGTCTGGTTGTCGGAGCCCCAGATCAGCTGCACCAGGCTGCGCAGGATCAGCGCCATGCCGAACGAGGCGATCAGCAGGATCACCGGTTGGGTGCGGCGAATGCGCCGGTAGAGCACCTGGTCGATGAATACCGCGATCACCGCCATGCCGACCATCGCCGCGGGCAGCGCCCACCACGAACTCAGCCCGAGGGCCGAGATGAAGGCCAGTCCCAGATAGGCGCCCAGGGTCATGAAGTCGCCATGCGCGAAGTGCGCGAAGCGCAGGATGCCGAAGATCATCGACACGCCGATCGCGCCCATGGTCAATACGCTGCCCAGGACCAGGCCGTAGACGAGCAGTTGCAGGATATCGCTCATGGTTCAGCCTCCCAGGAACATTTCGGCGACTTCCGGGTTGGCCAACAGGTTGGGACCGGTGTCTTCGTGACGGTTACTGCCGGTGGCCAGCACGTAGCCCCGGCTGGCGATGGCCAGTGCCTGCTTGGCGTTCTGCTCGACCATCAGCACGCCGATGCCCTGGGCATTGATCTCCTTGATGCGCTCGAAGGTCTCGTCGATCAGCAGCGGCGAGAGTCCGGCGGTGGGTTCGTCGAGCATCAGCAACTGCGGGTCGATCATCAGCGCGCGGCCCATGGCGACCATCTGGCGTTCGCCGCCGGACATCAGGCCGGCCTGCTGGCGACGCCGCTCGGCGAGCTTGGGGAACAGCGTGTAGACCTTGTCGAGGCGCCTGGACAGGTCGCCTTTCATCAGATAGGCGCCCATCTCGAGATTCTCGCGTACCGTCAGCGACGGAAAGACGTTCTTCTCCTGGGGCACATAGGCGATGCCGCGGCGAACCATCTGTTCGGGCTTGGCGTTGGTGATCGCCTCGCCGCGGTAGAGGACCTCGCCGTCGCGGATGCGCAGCAGGCCGAACACCGCCTTCATGGCGGTGGACTTGCCGGCGCCGTTGGGGCCGACGATGACCACGATCTCGTCGGTCTCCACGCGCAGGTTGGTGCCCTGGAGGATGTCGGCACCGCCATAGCCGCCGTAGAGGCCCTTGGCTTCGAGCAGGCTGCTCATGAGGGCTCTCCTTGATCCGTTGCAGGCTTGCTGGCCGTTTCGCCCATCCGGCCGCTGGCACCGCCGCCCAGGTAGGCCTCGCGAACCTCCTCGTTCTGGCGCAGCGCCTCCATCGAGCCGGAGGCGATGAGCTCGCCATTGGCCATCACGTGGACCGGTTCGCACAGTGCCGAGATCAGGTCCATGTCGTGTTCGATGACGCAGAAGGTGTAACCGCGTTCGCGGTTGAGTCGCAGGATCGCTTCGCGGATCTTGCCGAGCAGGGTGCGGTTGACGCCGGCGCCGGGCTCGTCGAGCAGTACCACCTTGGCGTCAGTCATCATCGTGCGGCCCAGGTCGAGCAGCTTCTTCTGGCCGCCCGAGAGGTTGCCGGCCAGCTCGTCGGCGACGTGGGTGATCTCGAGGAACTTGAGCACGTCGTCGACCCGCTCCAGCACCTCGCCGTCCTGCTGCTTGACTCTGCCCCAGCGCAGCCAGGTCTTGAACAGGTTCTCGCCGCTCTGGTCGGGCGGAACCACCATCAGGTTCTCGCGCACCGTCATGCGCGAAAACTCATGCGGGATCTGGAAGGTGCGCACCAGGCCGCGGTGAAACAGCTTGTGCGGCGGCAGCCCGGTGATGTCCTGGCCGTCGAGCAGCACGCGGCCGCTGGAAGGGGGAAAGAGTCCGGCGACGATGTTGAACAGCGTGCTCTTGCCGGCCCCGTTGGGGCCGATCAGCCCGGTGATGCTGCCCTGCGTAACCTCGAAGGAAACGCCTCTTACCGCCTGCAGGCCGCCGAACGCCTTGGAGACGTTGTCGATTCGAATCAAGGAAGAATGCCTCGTAAGCGTCTTGTTGTGGTTGTGGGCGTGCGGACAGGGCGGGTATGGCTGGGCTTCGCCCGCCTCGGCCGGCAACGCTTTTCACGGTGTGATCGGTGTGACGAGAATCGTCGCCAGACCTTACAGCGTGGCGTGCACGGGCGACAAGTGCTTGCCACAGCGTTGATTAAACGCTGTATCGGCAGCCGGTGACATTGGCTTTAGGTTCAACACCAGTGCCGGAGCTCGTCACCGCCCAGGTTGCCGCCAGTGATCACCACGACGATATCGCCCGCCTGGGGCAGCACCACCCGGTCCTCCAGCAGGGCGGCGACGCCGACCGCCGCACCGGGCTCGGCGAGCAGCTTGGCCTCGAACAGCAGGTGGCGCATGGCCGCGTCGATCGCCGACTCGCTGACGGCGACCAGTTCGTCGAGGTAACGACGCGCCAGCGGGTAGGTATGTTCGCCGACGATCGCCGCGCCGAGGCTCTTGGCCTGTGTGGCGACCCTGTCCAGGCGGCAGGGGGCGCCGTGATCGAAGGCGGCCCGCATGCTGGCCGCGCCGGACGGCTCGACGCCGATCAGCCGGATGTCCGGGCGCAGCGCCTTGGCGGCGATGCCGATACCGGCGATCAGCCCGCCGCCGCCCACCGGGCACAGCAGCGTGGCGGCGCGGGGGACCTGCTCGAGAATTTCCAGGCCGACGCTGCCCTGGCCGGCGATGATGCGCGGATCGTCGTAGGGATGGACCAGGGTCAGGCCGCGACGCTCGACCAGCTGGTGCATGAGCGCCCAGGCGTCGTTGATGTCGCCGTGGAGAATCACCTCGGCGCCCAGCGCACGGCTGCCCTCGACCTTGAACGGGCTGGCGTCCTCGGGCATCACGATGGTCACCGCCACGCCGCGCTCGGCAGCGGCCCAGGCCAGCCCCAGGGCATGGTTGCCGGCGGAGACCGCGCCCAGCCCCCTCGCCAGCTCCGCGTCGCCGGCGGTGGCCAGCCAGTTGAGGCTGCCGCGTGGCTTGAAGGAGCCGGTGGGCTGGAACAGCTCGGCCTTGAGTCGAACCGGGCGTCCCAGGCGGCGGGAGAGCGCCGCGTCGTCGACGATCGGCGACGGGGAGAGCCGGTGCAGGATGCGCTCGCGGGCCTGCTGGAGCGCGGCGAGTGTGAGCTGTCGATGGGGCATGCCGATTCCGTGCGTCGCGAAGTGTGCCTGTGTATCCAGATTGCTCTGTAAGCAAGGATAGCCGAGGCATTCGATTTCATGTCTCATGTTGCAATGCAGCAAGGGCTTTGCTATGTTGCATTGCAACGGAGGTCGAAGCCCTTTGAGAAGAGCCCTCCGAGCTTAGCCAACCATCACTCACGGAGGTGAATCATGGCGACCAGCAACAATTTCGACCAGGCGACCCAGCAGTTCGAATCCATGTTCTTCGGCCCGGCGCGTGCCTACGCGGCCATGGCCGTGGACTACACCGAGAAGGTGCTCAACACCCAGCTCGACTTCGCCAAGGCCTGCACCGACACCTACATGGGTCAGGCCCGCTCGATGCTCGACGTGCGCGACGCCGAAGGCCTGCGCAACTACGTCCAGCAGCAGCAGAAGACGGCGAAGGATCTGGGCGAGCGTTTCAAGGACGACGCCGAGAAGGTCGTTGCCCTGAACCAGGACTTCGCTCAGAAGAGCCAGAAGCTGGTCGAGGACAACATGCAGACGGCCAGCAAGACCGCCGCCAGCAAGACCAAGTAAGCGCGTTCGCGGAACCCGACTCGTGGCGCTCGCGCCACGAGTCGAATAGCGGCCGCCGGTAATCACCGGCGGCCGTTTTCGTATGTCTGCTCGTCGCGGACGCGGCGGCTCATGCCAGGCGTTCGGCGAAGGCGACGCTGCGCACCAGCGCAATGACCGACATGCCCTCCTCGAGTTCCAGTTCGTCGAGGGACTTGCGCGTCAGGCGCGCGCGCAGTGGCTGCTCGCCGAGGCGCAGGCTCACTTCGACGACGCTGTCATGTCCCGCCCCGTGCTTGCCGGCCGAGGCGTCGATGCGCTCGACGGTGGCCGCAAGCTGGTTGCGAAAGCTGGTGCGCTCGGCGGGCGCCAGGGCCAGGGCGACATCGCGGATCGGCACGCGCAGGCGCAACCGGGCACCCGGTGGCGCATCGACCCGGGGCACGGCCAGCGCCTGGCCGTCGGCGAGGTGCAGCGTGCTCAGCGCATACGCTTCATCGTGGCCGGCCACACGTACCTCGAGCAGCGAGGCGGCATCGAAGCCACCCAGGTGTTCGGTCAGATCGAAACGCAGCAGTAGCTCCTCGAGGGGGCCCTGCGCGCGCACCCTGCCGCGCTCGAGCAGCACCAGGTGATCGGCGATCGCGGTGAGCTCCTCCGGGGCATGACTGACGAACAGGATGGGAATGTCGATGCGCTTCGCCAACGCCCCGATGTAGCGCAACAGCTCGTGCTTGCGCGGTGCGTCGAGCCCGCTCAGCGGTTCGTCCAGCAGCAGCATGCGTGGCTCGCTCAGCAGCGCCCGGCCGATCGCCACGCGGCGCGCCTCGCCGCCCGAAAGGGTCCCGGGCAGGCGGTCCAGCAGCGCCCCGATGCCCAGCAGCGCGACGACGTCATCGAAGCTGGATACCGCCGCGCCGCCGCGCTTGCGGCTCGCATGGGGCATGCCGTAGGTCAGGTTGCCGCGCACCCGGTAATGCGGAAACAGCCGGGCCTCCTGGAAGACCACGCCCAGGCGGCGGCGATGGGGGGCGATGAACACGCCGCGGCGCGTATCGACCAGCGTTTCATCGCCCAGGCGGATGCCGCCGCTGTCGGGCCTGTCGAGCCCGGCGATCAGCCGCAGCAGGCTAGTCTTGCCGCTGCCCGAGGCACCGAACAGTGCGGTCACGCCGCTGGCCGGCAGCGCCAGGTCGGCCGCCAGTTCGAAGTCGCCGAGGCGTTGGGTCACGTCGAGCGCGAGCCCGCCCGCAGCGGCGTCATGCGGGCGGCTCATCGGTCACGCTCGCTGATGCGTCGCCGGGCACGCCGGGCCAGCCATTCCGAGGCCAGCAGCGCGAGCATGGCAATGGCGATCGACAGCACGCAAAGCCGCGCGGCGGCGGCTTCCTGGCCGGGGGTCTGGATCAGGCTGTACAGCGCCAGCGGCAACGTGCGCGTCTCACCGGGAATGTTGGCGGCGAAGGTCATGGTGGCGCCGAACTCCGACAGCGCCCGGGCGAAGGCCAGCAGGGTGCCGGTAATCACTCCGGGCAGCGCCAGCGGCAGGGTAATGGTCGCCAATACCCGCCAGCGGTTGGCGCCCAGGGTGCTGGCGGCGGCTTCGAGCTTGGGGTCGACGGCCTCCAGCGAGAGCCGCACCGCGCGCACCAGCAACGGAAACGCCATGATCCCCCCGGCCACCGCCGCGCCCTGCCAGGTGAAGGGCAGGCTGATACCGAACAGGCGGTCCAGCCACTGCCCCAGCCAGCCTTGACGGCCCAGCGAGATCAGTAACAGGTAGCCGACCACCACCGGCGGCAACACCAGCGGCAGATGCAGGAAACCGTCGAGCAGCGCCTTGCCGCGGAAGTCGCGACGCGCCAGCAGCCAGGCCAGGGCGATGCCCGGCAGCAGCGTCCAGCCGACCGCGCTGCCGGCGACCTTGAGGCTGATGGCGATGGCCTCGCGCTCGACCTCCGAGAGCATGGGCATGGCGAGGCTCAATGCGCGTCCGACGTGGCCGCGGCGAAGCCGAAGTCCTGGAAGATCGCCAGTGCCTGCTCGCCGGCCAGCCACTCGCGGAAGGCGCTGGCCGCATCGCTGGGCGAGGTGCCGACCAGCGCCAGCGGGTAGTTTATCGGGTCATGGCTGGCGGCGGGGAAGGTGGCGAGTTCGCTTACCCGGTTGCTGGCACGGGCGTCGGTCTTGTAGACGATGCCCAGCGGCGCCTCGCCGCGTTCGACCAGCGCCAGCGCGGCGCGCACGTTGTCGGCCCGCGCCAGGCGTGTCTCCAGCGTCTGCCATTCGTCCAGCGACTGCAGGGCCTGCCTGGCGTAGATCCCCGCCGGCACGTGGGCCGGATCGCCCACCGCCAGGCGCCGTCCAGCGCCCAGTCGCGCCACCAGCTCGCCGGGCTTGTCGAGCGCGACGGATGAGGCATCGTCCTTTCTCGGGGCGATCAGCACCAGTTGGTTGTGCAGCAGGTCGCTGCGTTCGCTCAAGGTGATGCCCTGTTCGCCGAGCCAGGTCATCCAGCGCTCGTTGGCGGAAAAGTACAGCTCGGCGGGGGCGCCATTGGCGATCTGGCGGGCGGCGGTCGATGAAGCGGCATAGACCGGCACGATGTTCACCGCATGGCTGGCTTCGTAGCGCGCGATGGCCGCATCCAGCGCATCGCCGAGCGACGCCGCGGCGTAGATGTGCACGTTCGGTTCGGCCCGCGCAGTCGGCGCCTGGCCGAGCGTCGCCAGCAGCAACGCGATGAGCAGCAGCGCCGGGCCGGCCACGCGAAGCAGTGAAGGGCGGGAGTGGGG
>NZ_CAAHFN010000057.1 GCF_900961225.1 Modicisalibacter radicis | reverse complement strand
TGACTACACCTGCCACGAAGGAGGACGAGCCCTCACACGACCCTGAACCTGTTCCGATGAAAGAGCACTGATAAAAACCGGACAATCTGAAGTGATGAAATCCGGACAGCCTTCAATGGCGTTGACAGTACCGACAGCGGCACGTTGATGCCGACCATGCCGACTTCGATGACGTCGGCTAAGCAGAGCCCGGCCTCACCGTTACGGGTGAACAAGCAGGTGCCGTTGCCGTACTGGTGGGCGTTGATCAGCGCGATGGCGTCCTCGAAGGTCTCGACGCGCACCACGTATAGCACCGGGCCGATCTTGAGCTAGCAGGCCTGGGCGGCGCTCCCGTACGCGGTGCCGATCAGGGTGCCGGATGGCGCAAGCGGAGGATGCAACCCCTTTGGCGTATCCCATTTCAATCTGGCGAGTAAAGCAGAGAGAACCTGGAGTGAGCTATACCTCTTTTGTGTCTGGCGACTCAAAGTCTGTTGATCCTTCTATGTTAAGTCATTGGGCTGCCCTCCTGGGCTCAGGCTCCTTTCCACAAAGCGCCGTATTGCTTACGCTCCAGCGCTCGAGTACGGCGACATACTCAGCGGCAGCGGCATCAAGCGCTTCCGGTGCCAGTTTGTCGGCCTGATAGAGAACAAAGGGCTCGGCCCACGGCAGGCCACAACGATGCGCTGTGGCCTGCAACGGGGCAAGAAGTGCATTCATTGTGAACATGTTGCGCCCGCCAGGTCGGTAGGCGTCTGGTACGTTGCCGGCCGTTGCGGCCACCATTAGCGGCGTGCCTTCGAACATACGCCCTTCAGGCTCGTAGGCGATGTAGAACATGCGCGTCAGCACAGCATCCTGCCAGGCTTTTAGCAGCGACGGTGTGGAATACCACTGGATGGGGAACTGCAACACGATACGGTCAGATTCAATCAGCCGCAGGGCCTCACACTCGCCATCGTTTGACATATCGATGCCATCGGGGTAGATGGCTTGCATATCGACGACCTCCACGGCAGGTAGCTTGGCCGCTGCCGCAGCCAACGCAGCGTTGGCCTTCGAATGCGCAAGATCGGGGTGGAACAGAAGAATGAGCGTCTTAGTCATGGGGGCGTCGCCTCCTTCAGGTAACTACACGGAAACGATGCCTCCCCAGCCGGAATTACTCCAATCGATTAATAATATGTCCTATTATTTGTTTCATGAATCTTCGCTCACTCGATCTCAACCTGCTCGTTGTCCTTGATGCGCTTCTGGATGAGGCGCATGTCAGCCATGCTGCCGATAGGCTAGGCATGTCACAGCCTGCCGCCTCCGCCGCCTTGCAACGCTGTCGTTATCTTTTCCGTGATGAGTTGCTGGAACGTGGCCGCGGCACGATGCGGCTAACGCCAAAGGCTGAGGCGCTGCGTGCGCCGCTGAAATCGCTGCTTGCGGAGGTGGTGAATCTTGTTGACCCGCCCAAGGTGCCGCTGGCAGAAATCCGCAAAACAGTGCGGATCGCCATGGCAGACTATCCGGCGGTGTTCGTGACAGCGCCCTTGCAGCAGGAACTGCAGCGCTCGGCTCCTGGCGTCGATATCGTGATCCAGCCCTGGCATGGCGCCGAGGCCGCCCGTCAGGCACTACTCGACGGGGCCACCGATCTTGCTATCTCCGTTTTCTCGTCTGCCGAGGAAAAGTTGCATCGTACAGAGGTGTTTGTTGAACACTATGTCGTCGCCATGCGCGCCGAGCATCCTGCTGCCGCCGATTTCAATCTGAATACCTGGTTGGAATACCCTCACATCATCGTCTCGGGGCGTGGCGACAAACGGACGTCGCTGGATACGGAGTTGGTCAGGCTAGGCAGATCGCGCCGGATTGGTGCGGTGGTGCCGAACTTCCAGGTGGTGCCAGCGCTATTGCAGGGATCCGATATGATCGCCTTGCTGCCCTCCCGTGTCGTCGCTGATTTTACCTCTCTAATATCTTTTCCGCCTCCTGTGCAGGTACCCGGCTTTACCCTGCACCTGGCATGGCATCTGCGTCATGAGGAAGATCCTGCTGTTCGACACGTTGCTGATGTTCTTATCGAACTGCTTCAATAATGCCGCCAGGCGCTTCCAATCCCGCGCATCGTCTGAGGCGCGGCTTTCGCTTGCAAATGAACAACACGCAGCAGTTGCAGCAAACGACCCTGCAATGTAGGTGAGGATGCTCCCGACCGCCGTGGCCATAGCGATTGTTGCATGCCAGCTTCGGCCGTTGGCAAGCGCCTAACGCCGTGCTTAGCGGTCGCAGTGGAGCGAAGCGAAACGAAGATCCGAGCACAGCGACGACAGCACATTGTTATGTCGCTCCCAAGCTCAAAACATAGCTCACTAAATGTGCGAAAGCGTGAGCGATTACTGCCGCTTCCAAGGCATATCGCCAATACAGGTAACCGAACAATATTCCGAAGGTGGTATTAGCTCCGACAATGAGCAGCACCACATAGCCCGTTAACTCGCCTACCTGCATTGCTGCCGCTGGTAAATGGCCCGCGCCGAAAAGCAACGCGCTCACGAAGATGGCCAGCCAGACATAGAGCGACCGAGGAGTACCGCTCCGATGTTGCAGGAACCGCCATGCCAGCCATACCAACACTGTCATTAGACCCCATCGTAAAAGCAATTCCTCCGTGACTCCGCCATAGAGCACACGCGCAATGATCGGTACTGTAAATTGCTGCTCCCCCTCAGCGAGAGCCGCTGGGAAACCGAAACCACCCATTGCGAAGAGCCCAATTCCCCCCACGACACCAGCGACTAGACCTGGACGGAGCTGCGGACGAAGGGCTGACCTGACCGATCCGGCAGTCACTGCGGCTTCAAAAGCAGCAGCTCGAAAGCCAACTTTCGGCGCAAGCGCCACGCCTAACCACACAGCAACAGCGAGCAATAGCGCGCTCTGCGCAGTGCTTGCGAGTAACACCAACCATAGGGGCACAGCGAGCGTCACGTCAGCCACAAGCTGTGGTAGCACAGTGACGGTGATCGCGATAACGCCGAGCATGCCCGCAACCCACATGCATAAGCCAAGTCGAAGACGCTGGGTTTTAATGGGTTCTGCTGGTGTCATCAGTGCATCCTTTGGCATGACGATGAAGCTCAGCTGCTTTCTTTCCTCATACTCCACTTCTGCTGAGTGGCGGATCTCTTTCCGCCGAAACCAGTACGAAATCGCGTAGGGAACCATAGCCCCAAGGGATATGGTGTCCGGTCGACCGCCTGGTTTTGTTCTGGCAACCGATACCGAATGCCGACTCCCTGATACTTTGCACCAACAGGACCCATGGCGCCACGAACCAGCACACTGAATGTGCGGGTTTACACGGGGGACTCGCCGGATGGCATGATTGGGTACCTGGCCACCAACCGCCACCCGGCTTCGCTTTCTACCGGCTGGTTTTCCGGCGACCCATCGCCGCGGCAATGTCCTCTTCGTGCTCTTCGCCCCAGCCGCAAAGCGGCTCCATGGCCCGCACCAGACTCGCTCCGAAGGGCGTCAGCGAGTAGTCGACGCGCAGCGGGATCTCTCCATAGTCGGTTCGCTGAACGATGCCGTCGGACTCGAGCTCTTTCAACTGCTGGATCAACATTTTGTCGCTCACGCCCCGGACGCTTCGCTTGAGCTCGCCGTAACGCGTCGGTCCCTTGTCTAAAAAGAACAGAATCAACGGCTTCCACTTCCCGGAGATCACATGCAGCGTCGCATGCAGGCCGCAAATGAAAAGTGGGTTTTCTGAGTTTTCTTTCGCCATAACGGGTACTTACTAAAAGGTGCATACTTGAACATTTGTAAGCGGCTTATATATCGTGAAAGCGAATCGAGTCAACACATACGGAGATCCAACCATGAGTCGGCTACACGGTAAAATCGCATTGATCACGGGCGGAGCCAGCGGCATCGGCTTGGCCTCGGCCCAACGCCTTATCGAAGAAGGCGCCTTCGTCTTCATTACCGGACGGCGCCAAGACGCCCTCGACAACGCAGCTGAGGCACTGGGATCCAACGCCCGGGCCGTCCAGGCGGATGTGACGAAGCCGGAGGATCTCGACCGCGTCTTCGAAACGATCCAGAAAGAAAAAGGACACCTGGACGTCCTGGTGGCCAACGCGGGCGTCGGCGAATTCGCCAGCCTGGGACAGATCACCGAGGAGCACTACGACTACATCTTCGATATCAACGTCAAAGGCACCCTCTTCACCGTCCAGAAGGCCCTGCCCCTGATGAAGAACGGCGGCTCCATCATCCTCACCGGTTCCACGGTGGGCAGCATGGGCACCCATGCGATGAGCATCTACAGCGCCTCCAAGGCGGCCGTCCGAAACCTGGTGCGCAGTTGGGCCCAGGATCTCAGGGGCACTGGCATTCGCGTGAACGTCATGTCTCCTGGCCCGACCAAAACAGACAAGCTGATGGAACTACTCCCATCCGAAGCCCTGAGCGAGATGAACCGGACCGTACCGCTTGAGCGTCTGGGCGATCCCAAGGAAACCGCAGGCGCGGTGGCGTTCCTGGCGTCCGACGACAGCAGCTTCATGACGGGGAGCGAGGTGTTCGTTGACGGGGGCTACGCGCAGGTTTAGATGGCTGTCCCACTATTCCCTCGATGGGAGGAAAGAACATGAAGGCTGCATATTATGATGTTCCAGGCGGACCGGAGGTCCTGAGCTATACAGACGTCGAGGCTCCAGTTTGTCCCGAGGATGGAGTGCTCCTCCGGGTGGAGGCAATCTCGATCGAGGGGGGCGATCTCATCAATCGGGCGACGGCGGCGCCTCAGGCAGCAGGCCACGTTCCCGGCTATGCGGCTTCGGGCGAGATCATCGAGGTTGGCACGAAGGTTCACGACCGCTTCATCGGGCAAAAGGTGACGTCATTCGACATGGGCGGGTCCCATGCCGAATTGCGCGCCGTGAAGGCCACGCGGACATGGATCGTGCCGGACGGGTTGCAGATGGCGGCTGCGGCCGCCCTGCCCATCTCGTTCGGAACCGCCCATCACAGCCTGTTCGCGCGCGGAAACCTAGTCGACGGCGAGACCCTGCTCGTGCAGGGCGGAGCGGGCAGCGTCGGGGTCGCGGCAATCCAACTGGCACATCGCGCCGGCTCGAAGGTGTTGGCAACCGTCTCGGGCGCGGATCGCGTCGCGCGACTGCGAGCTTATGGGCTGGACGCCGCGATCGACCACCGCTCAGAGGATGTGACAGCGGCCGTCATGCGGCTGACCGACGGCCGCGGCGTGGATCTGGTCGTCGATCCCGTCGGGTCCACGCTCGCGAGATCGCTTGCCGCACTCCGGCCCGAGGGACGTCTGGTCTTCGTCGGCAATGCAGGGCGCGCGTCGCTGGACCTGGACCTCTGGCCCGCCTTGCAGGCCAACCAGACGCTCCTGGGTGTGTTCATGGGCAGCCAGCTCGAAAAACCCGAAGTCCACAGGACGGTCGACGACATGTTGCGCCTGGCCGCCACCGGTGAGCTGGAGGTTCCCATCGATCGACGGTTCTCGCTTTGCGAGGTCGCGGCGGCACATGCCTATGCCGAGGAAAATTCCATTCTGGGCCGGGTCGTCCTTGTCCCTTGACCTGCGAGACCCCGCCGATGTCTCGTAAAGGCTGCACACCGGATAACGCAGCCTGCGAAGGCTTCTTTGGCCGGCTTAAGGCCGAACTTTTCTACCACAGGAATTGGCAAAACACGTCGCTAGAGCAGTTCATGGAGGAAGTGGATTCCTACATACGGTGGTATAACGAGAAACGGATTAAAATCTCGCTAGGTGGCCTGAGTCCTCTCGAATACCGAAAGGACCTAGGGATCGCAGCATGAAGGAGTCCAAGAAAAGCGCCGCCCCCCCCTTTACGGACTTATAGCTCCGGCGTCGACACAGCTGAGCAATGGGTTGAAGAAAACCGGTCAGCGATCGAATGCTACAACGAATTCGTCGAGCAGCATGGTTGTTTCGGAGACGAATTCCGGGAGTTTTGATGGCTCAGTTCGACGTTTATCCGAACCCCAGCCGAACCAGCAAGGCGTATTACCCTTACTTGGTGGATGTTCAAAGCCCTCTACTGAGAGAACTCGCAACGCGTATCGTCATCCCTCTGGGTTAACGCTCCGCCTTTGGCGGGCAGGCCATGCAGGGCCTCATACCGGAAATTACCTTCGCCGATCAGGAATTATTGTTGCTGACCCCGCAAATTTCCTCAGTACCGGCAAAACACCTCAAGAACCCGATTGGCTCCTTGGCCCATGTCAGAGACCCGGTTGTTAAAGCTCCGGATCTCGCTATTACTGGTATTTAACGCCAGCCAACATGCGCGGCTACGAAATGGAGGCGAAGCCGCAATGTAGCAGGCGTCGCCGTGACTAGCCTGGTTAGGAGTTCTTTAGCCAGCCTTGGTCCACGGCGTACTCAACCTTTGAAATAAACCAGTTGTATATTTCTGGGTTTTCCTGCTCAATGAACCCATGCATTTCTAGCACTTGGCTCTTCCGTATGCCATGGTCTCTCCAGGCACGGCCCTCGCTCGTTACATTGTGCAGAAAGGGTAGCAGGCGGTCGATGACTTTCAGAAGCCTTGCCTCCTTAGATTCCCCAGTCTCTTGTTCTTCCCAAAGCTCCGAAAGATCTCCGATTGGGTTACCGGGATGAGAAGCCAGTTTCTCGACATACTTACGCTCCTCGATGTGGGCATCAATGCGGTTTGCACTATAGAGAAACGTATCCCCTGCACCAATCTCACCAAGATCATGCACCAGGGACAGTTTGAGTAATTTTAAGAGGTCAAAGTCTTCCTGTGACTGCTCCGCAAAAGCCCAGCAAGCCATCGCCAGATGCCACGAATGTTCAGCTGAGTTTTCAACTCGCTCTCCGCCGTTGATGTAAGTTTTGCGGTTTACCGATTTTAACGCATCAAACTGAAGCAAAAATTCCGACATCTCAGTGACTTTTTTGGTCATGTACTCCTCCTAACGCCCCCAACTTGCCGTACAGCAAGCTTTTTTGCGGCCTGTTTTCAAGGCCAATGCTTGCTGTGTCGGCCAACATTGGATTTTAGGCTTGCCCCCAGAGGGGGCAACCGATTAGCAAGCACCCGCCTGCTTTGCCCCATACGTCGCTTGGCTCGCCGTATACTTATCTCCATAACTCGACGAAAGCTGTTCTATGAGACCTTTGCACGAGAAGCCTTGAATGCTGAGATACTGTTTCGCAGATTTCACCGCCTGCTTGTTCCAGTCGATATTCAGGCTGTCCACTGCTACAGTTGCATCAGTAACCTCGTAACCATCTCCAGAATCCGACGAAAGTTGCTGAACAAGCCCCTCTCGTGAGAATCCCTGTACGCTTAGGTATTGCTTCGCAGATCTTACGGCATTTTTTTGAGGCCCAGTCAGGGATTCCGCCCATGTAGACGCTGCGCCGAGAACAGCGAGACACACGAATAGAGTGCATAGCTGATTCAGAAATTTCTTCATATCCTTTCCTTTTCTGACGGAGGCTTCAAAGTGTCACTTAGCCTAACGCCTAAGCCCAGTTGCCGCCCGAAGCGCGACAGCGCTTTGGGCGGTCAACTGCAGCGATTCGTTAGCCGACATGACGAACATAGCGAATTTCATCGACTGAGGTGCCGCCGAATTCAAATGACTTGCGTGAGTTCGGTTCTAATACAAATCCGACACGCTCGTAAAAGTGCACCGCTCGTTCATTGTCGGCAAGCACCCATAAACTGACCGTTTTGTAACCCTCAGACACGATCAAATCTTGCGCCTGGAGCCATAGAAGGCGGCCGGTGCCAGTGGACCACGATGGAACCTCGACATAAATGGCCCAAATCTCGGCTCGATCAGTGGGCGCGTCTTCGTCGCGCGATGCCCCGAACGCGATAAAGCCGACTACTGCGTCGGCAACACGCGCCACCAACAATTGCCCCGGTTGCCGATCGACAATACGACGCCACATAGTCTCGCGTTCTGGCACCGATAAGGACGCAAGGTAATGTTTGGGCAGGATGCCGCTGTAAGCTTGCTGCCACACTTTAACGTGCAATTCAGCGATAGCTCGACAATCTTTTAACGTGGCTACCCGTATTTCCATGGTGGCTAACGTCAAAGCTGAGTGGCGCGAGTCAGCGCGTCCGCTCGAGCGTCATGTTGGGTGCGTTTCTCATATTGAACAAACCCGAAACCGATTTTGGGGACGACAGCTGTGTGGCCAACCTTCAAGAAGCCATTCTTCTCGTAGAAGTGATGGTTGCGAATCGCATAATCAGGCGTCTCTAGGGTCCAAAAGGCCACTTTCGGCCATAACCCCATACCCGTGTGTAGCATCCAGCTACCTATGCCCTGATTCATATAATCGGGACCAACATGTAATCCGAATACAGAGCCTTTGCCGCCTGCGACCTGTAAGATGAGGCCGCCAACCAAGGAATCACCCTTCGTGCACTTGTAGTATGTCTTATCTTTCATCCATTCAGCATGCTTGGCGACATCATCATGGACAGCCGGCTGAGCGCCCTGTGGTAAAGCAGGCATATGGCCCGCATCCTCTCTGAAAGCAGCCCCGGCCAAAGCGGCTACCGCTGGGATGTCGTCTTGGTTGATCAGTTCTAGTGTTAGGGTCATGGCAGTAGCACCCAACGATAGCACTAAGGGGCCACCGACGAAGGAGGCGGTCCCTCTTGAGCGCCTTGTTGTGCTTCGGGGTCGGTTAGCACGGAAGACATGAGAAAGTACTTTTCACGCGACTCGAATCCTACGGCGCTGTACAAGCGCTGAGCTTTTTCGTTACCTCGGTCGACTTCCAAGTGCAAAGCCTTGACATCCATACTTCTCATAACTAACTTAAGAGTGTCCAAAGCCTCTCGTCCGTACCCCTTGTTACGATACGTTAGCGCGATATACATCTCGTCGATAAACGCGTCCCGTCCTTCGAATTCAATTGAAAAGCCAAAACATACGGCGATGTATCCGACCACCGTCGTACTGTGATGGACCAAATAGATCTGACCAAGTTGACTTGGTCCGAGCAATTGACGAATCGCAGACACCCGTTGCTCATCTGACAAGCGCACGTTTTCGTATTGGTGATACGCACGGACATGCGCCAACACCTCGTCCAGATCTCGGCCTTCCGCCGACTTTAAACTAATGCTCATCTCAATTCCTCACCGCACAACGCCCGCATTTGCGGCTGGTTTGGAGCGTAGCGGAAAACCAGTCCAACAAGATGCGCTTGTTATATTTGTTTAAATTCAATACTGTAATAATCCATATTTCTTGTGGCTTCATAGATATCTAAGTAACCAGTAGAGAGCGCATGACTGCCTTGCACATCAGTTTTAGTCGTTTTCGATTTTAAGCCGATAATCAATTATTTATTGCGCTCGATGATAATTTCATCTGATATATATCCTGGGGGTTTTGGCTAAGCTTAGCCAGTGCCATTGCAACAGAGGTTCTCTCAGCATCATCAGCAATTTCATAAAGATTTACAGTACATAAGCCATTCTCAGAATTTATCACTGAGCATGAGGCAATCTCTATTCTATTCGTGATATGTTCATTGCTGACGACATTAAGATCTGGAATTATTCCTCTATCAGATTGTTCCAACCTAAGAACAACGCGATATTCTTGTTCATAAATCCACTCATCACTCTTTTGTAAAAACACCTCGTAAAGAACTCTGTCAGCGCCTTCAGCCGATATATCTGAATAGTCATAGTCAAATTTATCATTCCGATATCGTAACCCTTTCCTATAAGAAACAGGTTTCGGTATGCCATCGAACTGCGACCATTCTTCACCCCAAGCAGAGTTTATCAGAGAGTCAGCTCTAAATAATTTTTCAAAAATTGAATCGTGTTGCCGGAAATGTGCCACACCTGCGACTATCCCCTTATGCTCATTTGCGTAATGCGCCCACATAAGAAGATTTTCTTTATTTTCGCTAAAGCTTATGACGCCTATATAGTGCATTCTTAAATCGACGTACTGCGAAAATTTCAACTCTCCAAACTCTGGATCCCAAGAAGTTGCATCGTCAAAATTGCTAGCCAATTCATCCAAACTTTTTCGGCAAAAAGCAGCCTCAAAAGGGTCGTTTAGTGCACTTGGTTGTGAAAGACGAATAAACCCCTCTTCGAAGAAGTTTCGCGGTTTACTCATGTATTTAAAGAGCTGCTTCAAACGATACCTCGACTTAGGGTGTAAAAATATAACGCCGCGAAGCACGCGCGGTTACGGAATGGAGGCGAAGCCGCAATGCAGTAACCGTCGCCGTGGCTTGCCTGGTTAGATTCTGTCTTTGTACCTCGGAAAACTTTCAAGATAGCCCCTAAGTCCGATATTACCCTTGAGGACCTGGTTACGTTTTAGAATAGAGTCTACGTCTGCGAGATCAATAGGATCTTGCTTTCCGTCAGGCCAATTTGCGAAATCATGAATGATGATTGCAGAAGTAGGTTCAATCCCCAACTGCCCATTGGGTTTTGGCTCGTCTCGGTAATAACTCGGCGATAGTGGGGTCGGCGTTTTTAAGCATTCATAGAACCGATGCCGCCAATACTCCTCTTGATCTTCACAAACGAGCTTATGCTCCTTGCACACAATTAACTGTTTTAGCCGCCTGTACTGTTCAATATGCCGAGCCGACGTTAACCAGTTAAGTCGATTCGATTTCGGAGGCTGAATCTCCTGACCGTTGCAAGACAGTGCTTCGTATGCACGTGATAGCGTGAGAATCGCCTGCTCTAAAAACTGTTGACTCTTATGGGTTCGCCAAGGAAAGAAAATGGCTGCTGCTGCCGCTATGGCTGAACCACCTGCAAATAGGATAGTAAGTGTTGGCACCCAATCGATTTCTGTCATACATGTTCCAAAAAATCTAACGCCCGGCACAGCGGGCCATTTGTAGCGACCCAGGAGCGAAAAATGGCTCCGACTGCTGCCGCTTGTTAAGCATCTACGACCCATGCGTTATTGTGCTGAAGATAATCGAACAAAAATACGACTCGCTCCAAACCAAATATAAAATGCTTAAGATCCTTGAACTGCATTCGCTGACTAAAATCCACACCTAAGCTTCCAATTACAGCTTGGTTTGCAAGAAGCTCATGGGCAGCATTATTCCTATCTTTTACCACTTGCTTAAGTAGTCCCGTGTAATCTGAACGTAGACCAACATTTTCAAGCCTCGCCCTCGCCTGCCCAAGCGTCATTCTTTCTGTTTCGTCTTCCGTTACGTTGAAGCGTTCTTCAAGAAGCTTCTTAAGCCCAAACTCGAGTATTTGAGCCGTACCAAGGTAGATAGAGAAGCACTCCAAGAAGGATTTATGATCATATTTCTCCATTCTTCGGAAAACTTCATCCTGGATGTCATCACCTGATAGTTTTTCTTTATCATAGATGGTGCTCATACGCCTCCTTGATACTTAACAGGTATTAGATAGCGCGCTCGTATAACAACTTGAACGAGCGCGCGCGTTCAAGATTCTTATACTGCACAGCCATCCCATTGATTTCCCAGCACTATTCACCCGATCTCACGATATAGTACCAATAACAGCGCATGCCACCTTTGCCACCCTGAGAGCCTCGGGCCGACTTCCGCCCTTGCCCCCGACCGGATACCGCTTCCCCACGCTACCGCCAGGGCGAGGAACTACAACCCTCACCGCCTCGGCCATTATTTATGCCATCAAGCCCTTAAGTATCTCTAACCTATCGCGATTCAACGTCGATTAACATGGCGTTACACGAAAGGCGTACACATAAGAACGCCCGCGCCGTTGTGAGCGGCGCGGGCGTGGCGTTCAGCCGTGCGGGTGGTTCAGGAGGGGAAGCTGAACTGGGCTGTTTCCTGGGCGGAGCGCTTCGGCCAGCGTTGGGAGATGGCCTTGCGGCGGGTGTAGAAGCGCACGGCGTCGGGGCCGTAGGCGTGCAGGTCGCCGAACAGCGAGTCCTTCCAGCCACCGAAGCTGTGGAAGGCAACCGGCACCGGCAGCGGCACGTTGATGCCGACCATGCCGACTTCGATGGCGTCGGCGAAGCGCCGCCCGGCTTCGCCGTCACGGGTGAACAGGCAGGTGCCGTTGCCGTACTGGTGGGCATTGATCAGCGCGATGGCCTCCTCGAAGGTCTCGACGCGCACCACGCACAGCACCGGGCCGAAGATCTCGTCGCGGTAGATGCTCATCTCCGGCGTGACGCGGTCGAACAGCGTGGCGCCGAGGAAATAGCCGGGCGAGCCTTCCACCAGCGGATGTTCGCGGCCGTCGACCACCAGCTCGGCACCGGCGTTAGCGCCCTGCCCGATGTAGTCGTCGACCTTGTCGCGCTGGCCGGCGTTGATCAGCGCGCCCATGTCGAGGCCCTTCTCAGTCCCCGGGCCGATCTTGAGCTCGCGGGCCTGGGCGGCGAGGCGCTCGACCAGGGCATCGGCGGTGGCGTCACCCACGCACACGACCACGGAGATCGCCATGCAGCGCTCGCCGGCACTGCCGAACGCGGCGCCGATCAGGGTGCTGGCGGCGTTGTCGATGTCCGCATCCGGCAGCACCACGGCGTGGTTCTTGGCGCCCCCGAGGGCCTGCACGCGCTTGCCTTGCCGGGTGCCGCCCTCGTAGATCTTGCGCGCCACGGGGGTGGAGCCGACAAACGACAGCGCGCGCACTTCGGGCGCTTCGATCAGCGCATCGACGGCCTCGCGATCACCGTGGACGACGCTGAACAGCCCCCTGGGCAGCCCGGCCTCGTCGAGCAGTTCGGCCATCTTCACGGCGGCCGAGGGCGCCTGCTCGGAGGGCTTGAGGATGAAGGCGTTGCCGCAGGCCAGCGCCATCGGGTACATCCACAGCGGCACCATGGCCGGGAAGTTGAACGGCGTGATGCCGGCGACCACGCCCAGCGGCTGGTGGTTGGACCAGGTGTCGATGCCCGGCCCGGCGTTGTGCGAATACTCGCCCTTGAGCAGTTCCGGCACGCCGCAGGCGTACTCGACGTTCTCGATGCCGCGCTTGAGTTCGCCCATGGCGTCCTCGAGCACCTTGCCGTGTTCCTCGCTGACCAGCGCGCAGATCTCGTCGGCGTCGCGCTCGAGCAGGGTCTTGAAGCGGTACATCACCTGGGCGCGCTTGGCCGGCGGCATGTCGCGCCAGGCGGGCTGGGCCTCGCGGGCGGCGTCGATGGCGCGCTGCACGGTGGCGGTATCTACCATCGCCAGGCGGCGAACCGGCGCGGCGGTGGCCGGGTTGAGTACGTCGATGGTGCGCTCGCTGGTCAGCCGTTCGCCGGCGATCCAGTGGCCTAGGTCTGTCATAGCGTCTCTTTTCTATCGAATATGGGGGTCATGTCAGGGACCCGGACTTGGAGCTTCATTTATAACCAGTGAACGGGATGGGCTTTTCCGGCGGCAAGACTTCGCGAGGGCGCTGTAAACCCATCCCTGGGCGCTACCTTTGCCATCTGACCGCCATGGATGGCGGAAATGCCGGAATGGAAAGGAACACTTTCCGGCCATGGCAAAGGACCCTCGCTCCGCCTTGTCCCCCGGCGCCCATGATTCATTCCGAGATTTGGAAACGAACTCTTAAAATTCCCTGCCGAGCAAAGCCTCATCGAACGGATAGCGCGAGAGCTTCTCGATGCCGGTGTCGGTGACCAGCACTTCCTCCTCGAGCTTGACGCCGTCGGCGGCGCCGACCTCGCCGATGTAGCTCTCCACCGAGACCACCATGCCGGGTTCGAGCACGCCGTCCTTGGAGAAACGATCGAAGTCCATGTGGTGGGCGACCAGCGGGGTCTCGCCGTGCATGCCCACGCCGTGGATGATCGACGGGTAGCGGCGGTCGAGGAAGCGCTCGGGAATCTTCCAGGCGCTTTCGGCGATCTCCCGATAGCTCATCCCCGGCTTGAGGATCTGCATGTTGTGATGCACCTGCTCGTAGGCCATCCGGTAGAGGCTCTGCTGGTAGCCGCTGGGGCGGCCCGGGCCGACGTGGAAGGTGCGCGAGAAGTCGGAATAGTAGCCGTGGCAGCCGATGGTATCGGTATCCAGCGCCACCAGTTCGCCGGCACGGATGACCCGGTCGCTGGCCTCGTTGAACCAGGGGTTGGTGCGCGGGCCGGAGGAGAGCAGCCGCGTCTCGATGAACTCGCCGCCCTGCTGGATGACGTTGCCGTAGAGCGTGGCGAACAGGTCGTTTTCGCGCACGCCGGGCTTGATCGCCGCCTCGACCTCGGCGACCGCGGCCTCGCAACCCGCCATCGACTGCGCCAGGCAGGCGATCTCCTCGGGGGTCTTGATGCGCCGGCAATGCAGGGTGTCCTGCATGCAATCGAACACCTCGAGCCCCTGGGCCTCCAGCGAGCGGGCCAGGTTCAGCGCGCAGCGGTCCAGGCCGATCTTCTTGTTGCCCTTGCCGTGTTCTTCCATCAGCTCGGCGATCTCGATCCCGAACGGGTCCGAGGACATGTTGTCGCGCTGATTGACCGCCGACCACACCACCTTGGAGGTGCGCGCTTCGTCGATGGTCTCGAGCCAGGTCGAGACGTGGGCGCTGCCCGGGTATTCGAACAGGATCACCGGCCCCTCGAGCGGTACGTAGATGTAGCGCGTGGAGTTGCGCAGGAAGTAGCCGAACATGTTGCGCGAGCCGGTGGCGTAGCGCTGGTTGTAGGGGTCGAACAGCACCAGCGCGGCATAGCCCTGCTCGGCCATCATCGCGCGCAGGCGCGCCAGGCGCCCACCGCGTAGCTGCACCGGATCGAAGGCGGTGGGGATGCTGTCGGTATTGGCCATCGGCGCCGAGGGGACGACCGGGATGGAAGACGGCTCGCTGTCGCTGAGTCGGGCGGATTCGATACGGTTCATGGCAATCCTTTGGAAAAGGCAGCGCCCGGCGATGGCCACCGGGCGTCGGAAGTCGGCACGGAAGTGGAAACGGGAGTCCTTGCGTTCAGTCGGCGAGGTTGTCGCTGCGCTGGGTCCGGCCCTCTTCGAGCATGCGCTCGTGAACCGGCGCCATGCGCCCGAAGATGCGCTGGGCGCGCTCGGGGCGGCCGACGAAGCCCGGCTCCTTGGCATAGGCAAAGATCACCGTATGCCGCTCGCGGGTGCCCTCGACCGGGGTCACGCGGTGCAGCGAGTAGCGCCCGAAGAACACCTGCAGGTCGCCCGGCTGCAGGTCCAGCGTCTTCAGGCGGCTGCGATCGCCGTCCAGCACGGACTGAACCGCCTCGAAGTTCTCGCCCTCGGGGCTGCGGATGCCCGGCGCGTACTCGAACCGGCCCCCGCCCTCGGACTGGCGGGTCATCATGGTGACGATGAATTCGTTGGTGTCGTAATGCCAGGGGTGCTGGCAGCCCTCGCGCAGCACGTTGACGACCAGGTCCGCCAGCGGGTCGGCGTATTCGTGAATCGTCTCGATGCCCACCACCGCGGCGATGAAACGCTGAAAATCCGGATGCTGATAAACCTGGCGGATGATGGTGTCGTGGTCGATCCGGTCCCCGGCGACGAAGCCGTTGGTGCGGTCGCCGAAGCGGTTCTTGGGGTGCTCCGCCGGCAGGCTGGGGTCGCCGTCGGAGTTGTAGGGATTGGTTTCGTTCTGGTTGTAGTGCGCCGCCGGCGAGAGCCGCTCGGTCTCGCGCTCGAGGCGGTCGAGCGCATGGTCCGGCACGAAGCGCGGCAGCACGACGCAGCCGTCGTCGGCCAGCTGGTCACGGCAACGCTCGATCAGCGCTTGCCCGGCGGAACTCGAAAGATCGGTCAGCGGGTAACGCGCCAGATCGACGAGGCCCTCCAACGAGGAACTGTCCGGCCGGGTGTCGGCGGTAGCGTGCATGCAAGGTCTCCTGATCGCGGTCTTGACACCGTGTCAGCCTAGGGCGTGAAATTCGATAATAGAAATGAATGATTCAGATATGATCAATTTCAGAGGCTCATAGACGATGGATACGGACCTGTTGCGTGCCTTCGTGGCCGTCGCCGAATGCGAAGGTTTCAGCGCCGCCGGCAAGATTCTCTGCCGTACCCAGTCGGCGGTCAGCCTGCAGATCAAGCGGCTCGAGGATCGCATGGGCGAGTCGCTGTTCGAGCGCACCAGCCGCAGCGTGCTGCTCACCCCGTCGGGCGAAAGACTGCTGCCCTACGCCCGGCAGATATTGAAGCTGCAGGACGACGCCCAGCGCATGATGGGGGCCGACAACCAGCGTGAACTGATCAGGTTGGGCATTTCCGAGGAGCAGGCGAGCGCGTATCTGCCAAGCCTGCTACCGCGCTTCGCCGATTCCCATTCGCACGTGCATATCGAGGTCTATTGTGACATCAGCGCCAACCTGATTACCCGCTTCCAGGAGGGGCTGCTGGACATCGTCCTGGCGGTGCGGCATGGACCCACGCACACCGGGGAATTGCTGGGCCGCGAGCCGATGGTCTGGGTCGTCGACGATGACACCGACCCCGCCGACTGGCAGCGCCTGCCGCTGGCCCTGAACCCCGAGGGGTGCATATTTCGCGCCCATGCCCTGGCGGCGCTGGGAAGAGACGAACGACAGTGGGACGTGCGCTACATCAGTCAATCGCCGACCGGCATCAACGTCGCGGTACAGAGCGGCCTGGCCATGACCGTCAAGACACCGCGTAGCGTACCCGCCGGCTGCCGGATCATCGGCGATGACGAAGGGCTGCCCGACCTGGGGTACATCGAAATCGAACTTCATCGAAGCCCCGGGCAGATGAGCGAAGCGTTCGATAGTTTCTGTACGGATCTGGCGGCCACTGTGACCGGGATGCAAAGCGTGGAGAGTGTGGACCTGAACGCGTGCCCGGGTTGACCCGTTTTCGGCAACCGGCTTGCCGTCATCGCGCGGGCGGCTGAAAGGCCCAGGCAGCGGCACCGAGTGCACGATACGTCTCACAGTGATTAAGGTCGACGTATGGTGTCGCGCCTCCGCATAGAGTGCTCGCCGTTTTCGGATATATAATTCGACGGGCCTCAGAAAGCTTTTGAAGAGACCTAACGCCCGGCTCACGCGCCGGTTGGCGCCGCGAAGCGGCGGATAATAGGTCGCTGTGCAGCCGCTTATTAGATTTAGACCTGTATCACCTCAACAATTCTATCCGCACTATCCAAGATAGAATGCGAACCCCTACCTGACCCTCAACCCCCTCGCGGGGTGCGCCCCAGCGTACGTTTGTAGGCACAGGAAAACGCGCTCTGAGAACTGTAGCCAACGGATTCAGCGACTCTTGCAACAGACTGACCTGAGTCAAGTGCTTGCTGAGCCACTAGCATGCGCCACCGGATCAGGTAAGCAATTGACGGGATTCCGACTCGTGCCTTAAAACGATCCGTGAACGCGGTACGCGACATGCCTATCGCCGTCGCGAGCATGGGTACCGTCCACGGGTGGGCAACATTACCGTGCATCATTTGCAGCGCCTTACCGATTCGACGATCGGCCAGCGCCGTAATCCACCCGACACATTCCGACGGGCCGGAGGCGATATGGGCACGCACCGCTTCAATAACAAGAATTTCTGCTAACCGCTCGGCTATCAGCGATCCGCCCACCCCTTCCCGATCAACTTCACTTTGCAACGCGGCGAGCGTACGACCAATTGCATCGGCATTTTGAGAATCGCGTTCGATCGGCAAGTAGCGGGGCAACGCATCGAGAATAAATCCGGCACCGCCTTCGACGAATTCGCTGCCGCCACCGATCATAGCGGTCTCACGCCCCGTACCTAATCGAACCAGGTTCTGACCGGGCGCCGCGTACAGCGGCATCCCATCAGTGGGTTCGATTGCTGGGTCGCTTGCCACCACGTAACGCGTGCCGCTGAGCAGAGAGATGTCTCCGGCTACAAGCCGTCTTGGCGGGTCGTCGGGTAGCCATAGCCAACAATGACCACGAGTCACGGCTATGAATTTCAAACGGCTACGGCCATCAAAGGCGAGCGCCCAGTCGCCAGAAGCCTCTAGACCAGTGCCACGAACGCTTCGTGTGCCGATCGTAGCGAGAACATGAGAAAACGGGTCAGTCATAATTCTGGAGCATCGCGACAAAAATCCGATGAATCAAGCATAGATCCTCCAGTTGACCGCGAGTACTTTGAATCGCATGTCGCAAGGAGGTGAATGCTCATGACCATTCAGAACAAGACCGTTATCGTGACCGGCGCCGGAAGGGGAATTGGCCGTGCAACGGCTCGCCACTTGGCCGCATGCGGTGCACGTCTCGTTCTCGGCGCGCGCACCGAGCCCGAAATCGCCGCGGTCGCCGCCGAGATCAAAGCAGCTGGCGGCGAAGCAGCCTATCGCGCAACCGACGTAACCCGACGTTCAGAGCTTACAGCGCTAGTCGACCGCGCCTGCGAGCGGTTTGGCGGCCTTGATGTGATAGTCAGCAACGCCGGCATCGGGCCGATCTCCCGGTTCGATGCACTACGCGTCGATGATTGGGACGCCATGATCGACGTTAACCTGAAGGGTACCCTCTATGGCATCGCTGCCGCGCTGCCTGTGTTCGCTCGGCAAGAAAGCGGTCATATCATCAACGTCCTTTCGACGGCCGGGCTCCAGATCCTGCCAACCATGGGTGTATATGCAGCGACCAAGAATGCGCTACGAACGGCAACCGAAGCGTTGCGGCAAGAATCTGGTCAGGGCCTGCGTGTCACTGAAGTGTCGCCAGGTTTTGTTGATACCGGCTTCGCAGATTTCAGTATTACGGATCCTGAGCTGAAGGCAGCGATCAATAAACGAAAGGACGAGCTCGCTATCTCACCCGATGCCATTGCTCGAGCTGTCGCCTTCGCGATCGATCAGCCAGAAGACGTCGAGATAGGCAGCATCGTTGTCCGACCAACCGCGCAGCATTGATGCCGCCCCTTGGTTGGTATCTCCGCTGTTAACCCGCATCTGACAGGGGGTGGCCTTGCCGCGGGTGAAAAAGCACCCCTTTGACGAGCAATTCTTCGCCCAGTCCGGCATTTACCACCAGTGCTGTGGATAACGCCGATGCCGTGCCAGATTGTTGATGAGCACGGCGATGGTGAGCATCAACAAACAGCCGGCTGCCACCGGGAACAGCACATAGCCCCAGCCCAGGGCATGCAGCTCCTCGGAACCGATGACGGCGATCAGCGCCGTCGCCCCGCCCGGCGGGTGCAGGGTATGGGTCAGTTGCATGGCCAGGATCGCCGTCGAGACGGCGATCGCCGCCGACAGCCAGGTCTCGCCGAGCAGCTGCCAGCTGAGTACCCCGACGAGTGCCGAGAGCATGCTGCCGAAAAGCACGTTGCGGGGCTGGGCCAGGGGGCTCTCGGGGGCCGCATAGAGCAATACCGAGGTGGCGCCGAAGGACCCCACCATCAGTAGCGAGTGCGTACCGAGCGATTGAGCGCTCAACCAGCCCACGCCGGCAATGCCCAGGAAAGCGCCGAGCCACGACCACAGCGCGTCGCGCCAGCAAGGCGGCGTGCGTTCGACGCGCGCTCCCTTCATCTTGCCAATGTATGTTCTGACCATGGTCCTTCATCGCGCGTCGGGAAAGCCGGCTATCCTGCCAGAGCCTGTCAGGCGCTTGAAATAACCATTGGCTATAGAGGTAATTCCCTTCACCCGTGCCGAATCCGCGCCGGCACGCACTCCCGGCTCACGCCCCCTCCCGACGTCCTCTTTTCTTGCAAGTTGCCACAGTTGACAACGTGGTGCTAATGTAAACTATTATCATTAGCTTGTGCTAACACTAATCACCAACTTCTAAGCGACAAAAGAATGCACCCACACAGATCGCACCCTGTCAGGCTTTCCGGCTACGCCCTCCTTCCATTGACCACCGCCGTCCTCCTCGCCTTTTCTTCGGCACAGGCCGACGACAACTCAACCTCACCTGCCTCCGGGAGCGGTGATGGCAAGGACGCCGCGCTCGATTTACCCAGCGTCCAGGTGACTGCCGAGCGGCCGGTCGCCGCCACCGAGCGGACCGCCAGGGAAGAGGGCTCGGTCAGCGTGGTCGATGCTCAACGCCTGGAAAACACGGTGGCCTATTCCGCTGCCGACCTCTTTCGCTACGATCCCAGCATACTGACGACCGACCATGGGCGTTTCGGCCTCGCCGGTTTCAATGTCCGCGGGCTCGACGACAACCGGGTCTCGATCCAGCTCGATGGCGTCGAGATGGCCGAAAGTTACGGCCCGACCTCGAGTTATCTCGACACCGGGCGCCTGAGCACCGATATCGCCTCGCTTTCCGGTGTATCGGTGGTCAAGGGCGGCAATGCCCAGCGGGGGTCGGGCTTTGGTTCGGTTTCCTTGCGACTGCACTCGCCGCAGGACTTCCTCGACCCGAGCGGCGACGACACCCATGCCAGCGTTCAGGGAGGCTATCGCAGCGACAGCGATGGCGTCTTCGAAAGCGTCACGCTGGCCGCACGCCGGGGCGATTATGAGTCCCTGCTGGTCGCCACCAATCGCAATGGCGACGCGACCGAGAACCACATCGGCAGCGGTGAAAACGACCGGACCAGCGGCGATGGGCGCACCACACCCGATCCCGGCGAGGTGGACAACTACGATGTGCTGCTGAAACTCCAGAAGCTCAACGACAACGGGAAGATCGGGCTGGTGGCACAAAAGTACCGATCGACGTCCGACCTTCATCTCTATTCCCTGGAAGATGCCCGCCATGGCGACTATTACGCCGACGACTCGCTGACGCGCTATCGGCTGGGTATCTATCAGGACGCCGAATACCAGAGTCCCTTGTTCGACGCTTTCCACTGGCAGATCGACTGGCAACGCACCGAGACGGTCAACGACAGCTCGATGGTCTACAACGGCTACAATCGCCTGGTCGATCGCGATTTCGACCAGACCACCTGGCAGCTCAAGACGGACTTCAGCAAGCAGATCGATGCCGTGATCCCCCAGCAGCTGGCCTACGGGCTGACCCTGAAACGCGATGAGTACCAGAGCCTCAGCGAAGACTACAACCTGGATGCCGACACGGTGGACAAGTCGCGCTTTTCGCCACCGGGTACCGCGACGCGCGTCGGGCTCTATCTCCAGGACCGCTTGTCGCTGGCAGACGAGCGCGGCAGCCTGACCCCCGCGCTGCGATTCGACCATTACGAGTACGACCTCGACAACGATGGCCTTACCGCGCAATCCTACGAGGGCGCCAACGGCCAGGCACTGACCGGCCAGCTCGGCGGGACCTGGAACATCGCCCCGAGCACCGAGCTATTCGGCAAGACCGGCTTCGGCTTCCGCGCGCCTTCCTATGAAGAGCTTTACTACGACTACAACGCGGGCAGAGGCTATCGTATCGTCGCCAACCCCGACCTCGACGACGAGCACAGCCGCTTCGTGGAGTTCGGCATACGCCAGCAGGGCACTCTCGGCAGCGCCGAGCTCACGGGCTTCTACACCGACTACCGTGACTTCATCGAGAGTTCGGTCTCGGTGAGCATCGACCCCGCGAACTACCCCGCCGGGGAATACAGCACCAAGAACATCGATCGCGCCATCATCCGGGGCGCCGAATTCAAGGGCCGCCTGGACCTGCACCAGGCCATCGGCGTCAGCGATGGCTGGTATGCCCGCACGGCGGCGGCCTATATCGAGGGCAAGAACCTGGAGGATGGCGGCGCGATAGAATCCATCCCGCCCATTCAGGTCGTCGTTGCCCTCGGCTACCGGGCCCCCGGCCAGCAATGGGGCAGCGAACTCGCGGGCACGTTCGTCAACCATGTCAGCGACCACGATGCGGACGACAACTACGCGCCCGCCGCCTACCAGCTCTACGACCTGACCGGACACGTGAGCCTGGGTAGCCACCTGACACTGCGTGGCGGCGTCTTCAACGTGCTGGACAAGAAATATTGGGTGTGGGACGACGTCAGAGGCATCTCGGCAGGCTATGCCGGGGACGAGCGTTATACACAGCCAGGACGCAACTTCGGGGTCAGTGCGGAATACGTATTCTGAATTCTTGAAGCGATAGCCTGGGCAATATGCAAAACAACGGCACCCATCGCTATGGGTGCCGTTGTTTTATTTGGTTCACCGCATTTTGCCGGAAAATGCGGCACGGATCATCGGGAACACGCTCCCTCCCACAGCCCCTGCCGGTTAGCTTGTCCTTGTGGGGGCGAATTTATTCGCGATGGCGGGGCCTTGACGTTTCACGCCGATCCGCGAAGGACCTTGGGTTGCCACAGGCTGTCGCGGTGGCCGTATCAACGCTCGAGCAGCAGCGCCTGGCCGCGGCCGTCGGAGAAACTCAGCGTGGTGAGTTCGGCACCGAAGATCCGGGTGATCGTCTCTGTCGTGAGGACCTCCTCGGCACGGCCATGCGCGACGCGCTCCCCCGCCTGCAGCAACCAGACGCGATCGGCATAGCGCGCCGCCAGATTGAGATCGTGCAGGACGCACACGATGGCCAGCCCGTCCTGATGCGCGCAACGCAGCAGCAGTCGCATCAGGCGCTGCTGATGGCCGATATCGAGCGCACTGGTGGGCTCGTCGAGCAGGAGCATGCCGCCCGAACGCGGCCATTCGCTGTCTTCGCTGCTCGCCGCCAGCTGGCACAGGGCACGGGCGATCATGACGCGCTGCGCCTCGCCTCCCGAAAGCCGCGTGACCACGCGCGAGGCCAACGAGGTCAACTGCATCGCTTCGAGGGTGCCGGCCAGGCGGCGAGGGGACGGCTCGCCGCCGAGCGCCACCAGGTCACGCACTTTCCAGGCAAAGCTTGGCAATTCCTGCTGAGCGACGATGGCTCGCCGGGTCGCCAGTTCGCTGGGCGACCATTCGTCGAGTACCCGGCCATCCAGTTCGACGCGCCCCCGCTCGGCCTGGCGCAGGCCGGCCAGCATCGCCAGGAGCGTGCTCTTGCCGGCGCCGTTGGGTCCGACGATCGCCAGCATTTCGCCAGGGACGATGCGATCGCTGATCGGCCTCAGCGCAGGCGTCGAGGTCAGCCCCGCTTCTTTCAATCGCAGCATGCCGGTTCCTTAGTGAATCTGGCGACGTAGCAGCAGCCACAGGAAGTAGGTTCCGCCGACCAGGCTGGTCAGCAGACCCACCGGAAGTTCGGCGGGGCTCGCCAGGGTCCTGGCCAGGGTGTCGGTAACCACCAGCAGCAGCGCGCCGCCCAGCATCGAGGCCGGCATCAACAACCGGTGGCCCGGGCCCAGCCACAGCCGCAATGTGTGCGGCACCAACAGGCCGAGGAAGCCGATGATGCCGGCCAGCGCGACGCTCAGGCCGACGCCGAGCGCCGTGGCAACGATCACGCCGCGACGCAGGCGAGCCGTATCCAGCCCGGCACCGAAGGCCGTGAATTCGCCCAGCTGCAGCAGGTCCAGCCCATGCGAGCTGCGCAGCAGCAGGATCAACGTCGGCGGAATGACCAGCAGCGCGGCAACCACCCCCGGCCACAGCGAATGCGCCAGCGTCCCCATGCCCCACAGGCTGAGCTGACGCAACTGTTCGTCATTGGCGATGAACGCCAGCAGCCCGCCGGCGGCGCTGGCCAGCGTGTTGAGCACCAGCCCGGTCAGCAATAGTGCCGTCAGCGTGCCTCCGCCCTGGGCCCGCCGCCCCAGGGCAAAGACCAGCACGGTAATTCCCAGCGCACCGAGAAAGCCCGCCACGAACTGCCCGTACAACCCCCAGGCGCTGCCTGCGCCACCGAGCAGCACGATCCACGCCGACACCGCCAGGCCCGCGCCGCTGGCGATCCCCAGCAAGGTGGGGTCGGCGAGCGGATTGCGAAACAGGCCCTGCATCGCCGTACCGCTGGCCGCCAGAATGGCGCCGATCAGCACGGCGGCAAGCAACCGGGGCAGACGAAGCTGCCACCACACGTAACCATCCATCGTCGAGGGCAGTTCACCGAGCAATAGACTTGGCGAGAGCCCCACCGAGCCGCTGAACGCCGCCACGCCGAGTGCCGCCAGCAGCAGCAGGACGAAACTGCATAGCACACGATGCCGGTGGCGGGCGGCATCAGGCGGCCCGCCCGGATCGGTCACGATGGCCGACTCGCTCATTGCAGCGTTTCCAATGCCCGTCTGAGTTTCAACAAGGTCTCGGGGGTACGCGGACCGAAGCCCAGCAACGCCAGGTCATCGAAGACCAGCAGGCGTCGATGACGGCCGGCCGGTGTCAGCGACATCCCCGGCAGCGCCCAGACGCCCTCTTCACCGCCCAGCGCCTGCACGCCACGGGTCGTGGCGATGATGACCTCGGGCTGGTGCGCGACCAGGGCTTCCGAGCCGACGGGACGATACCCGTTGAGCGAGGCAAAGGCGTTGTCGATGCCCACCGCCTGCATGATTCCCCCGCCCCCGGTTTCCTGCCCGGCCGCCATGGGCGTCATGCCGGAATGGCTGAGCAGGAACATGCCATGCAGAGCGAGAGGCGGCAGCTCGCGCAGGGCCTGAATCTGCGTGGCCAGCGATTCGGCGAGGGCTTCCCCGCGCTGCACGGCTCCCACCGCGGCTGCCACCTCGCGCACCTTGTCCGGAATGGCAGCGAGGCGCTTCTCCGCAGGAATGGTGACCATCGAGACGCCGCTGGCACGCAATTGCGCCAGCACTTCTTCCGGTCCGGCATCGGCGCTGACGATCAATCGCTGCGGGTGCAACGAGAGCACGCTTTCGGCGGTCAGCCGTCGCAGATAGCCGATACTGGGCAGGGCTTCCAGTTCAGGTGGATAGAGCACGGTATCGTCACGCCCCACCAGTGAATCGGTCGCGTCCAACGCCGCCAGGATTTCGCCGATATCGCCACCGATCACCACCGTGCGTGGCGCTTCTTGGGCCGATGCGGCCGACGCGATGCACAGCGAAAGCATGATCGCCAGAAACGTCCTCGGCACGGCCCGCAACAGTGCGAACAGGGGGCATGAGACGAAGGCTGCCTTGCGGTAGCGAGGCGATCGGATAGCGGGGTACGGTGGCATCGAAGACTCGGTGGCAGGAATTTAATGCAAATAATAATAATTATCTTTACACGAAATACAACCGCCATGAGCGCCTTTCCTCCGCCCCGCCCCGGCAGGCGCATCGTGTACCTGGGGAAACGTGTAACCTGGAAAAGAGTGTGCATGCGCAGCGAGGCCCAACCGGCCTGTATTAACATGGCCCGTTGTGTCCCCCTATCTGGCCGCCCCTGTAAGGCGAGCAGCGTGTACAAGGAGAACCCATGACTGACTTCGACGATCCCCGGCTCGACATGGACGCTGCCATGCGGCAGACCCTCGCGCTGTATCACCAGCGTATCGAGGCCGAACGCCAGGGTCAGGGCGGCCCGCACCGGCACATGGCGGTGGGGCCGGCGACCGGGCGGCTCATCAACCTGCTGGCCGGCAGCCTCGACGCACCGCACATCCTCGAACTGGGCACGTCGCTGGGCTACTCGACGATCTGGCTCGCCGACGCCGCCCGCGCCACGGGCGGCCGGGTGACCACGCTGGAGCTGGAAGCCGAGAAATCCGCGTCGGCCAGAGAGATGGCCGAGCAGGCAGGGCTGGCCCGGTGGGTCGACTAGCGGGTCGGCGATGCGCTGGAACTGCTCGAGTCTCTCGACGGCCCGTTCGACTTCGTGCTCGTCGACCACTGGAAGGATCTCTACCTGCCGAGTTTCGAGGCCTTCCGCGACAAGCTCGCACCGGGGGCCATCCTGGTGGCCGACAACATGATCCGAGGCGGGGGCAGCGGCGGCCAGGCGGAATATGCCGCCGCCGTCCGCGCCACCCCGGGGATGACCAGCGTGCTGCTGCCGGTGGGCTCGGGGCTGGAGGTCAGCCGCTACGAGCCGTAACGGCGAGACAAGGCTCGCCTCGCTCGCCCGGAGCGGTCAGGTTGCGTCTATCGGCGGCGTACCGTGGGTGTGGAACGTCTCGATGGTTTTCATGCCCCAGGCCTGCCCCTTCTTGCGTTCCGCTTCGGTCCAGACGATGGGCTCCCAATCCGGGGCGAGAATCAGGCGCGCGCCGGCGTTGGCGAGTTCCACACGGTTGCCGGCGGGCTCCCACACGTACAGGAAGAAGGTGCCCTGGATCGCGTGCTTATGGGGACCCGTCTCGATATGCACGCCGTTCTGCAGGAAGATATCGGCGGCACGCAGGATATCCTCGCGCTGATCGGTGGCGTAGGTGACATGGTGCAGTCGCCCATCCCCCCTGCCATGTTCCTCGGTGCAGGCCAGGTCGTAGCTCTTGTTGTTGACCGTGAACCAGCAGCCGCCGATGCGGCCGTTGTCGAGCTGGATCAGTTCCGTCACGCGGCTGCCAAGGCAGGTTTCCATGAACAGACGGAATTCGCTCACGTCCTCGGCCAGCAGGTTCACGTGGTCCAGTCGCCGTGGCGCGGCACCGGTAAAGGCCGAGGCGGTGTTCTTCAGGGCGGCGCGCTCGGCCTCTTCCTGCGGCTCGTACCACACCGTGTCGTAATAGATCTCGAACACATGCCCGAACGGATCCTCGAAGCGGAACGCCCGGCCATGGCTGTGGTCGCCGTCGATCCAGCCGAGGGTCGTGTAGCCCGCGGCCTGGATCGCTTCGACGCGGCGCTCCAGCGCCTCCGGCGAGGCGGCGCGATAGGCAATATGCCCGACCCCGGTGGTTTCGGCCCGCGTCAGTTTCAGGGAGGCGTATTCGTAGTCGTCCCAGGCGCGTAGATAGGCACTGGTATCGTCCCGCCCGGACAGCTTCAATCCATAAACGCGGGTGAAGAAATCCAGGCTCTCTTCGAAGCGGTCCGTCAGCATCTCGACATGAGCCAGATGGGCAATATCGTTGCAATGCTCCATTACAAGTCCTCAAGGTTATCTGGTGGCGCAGCGACTGACTGCCACGGGGTCCCGGCCCGGCCCGGCCCGGCCCGGCCGATGGAGCGTCACTCGTACTTCAGGCCCTTCTCGGCCAGGCGCGCGCGCATGTCGTAGATGTCCAGCCCCAGCTCGCCGTTGGCCAGGCGCACGCGCTTTGCCTCCTCGCGCTCCATCCGCGCCTTCGACAGCGCCAGTACCTCCTCGGCCTCTTCGCGACGCACCACGACCACTCCGTCGTCGTCGGCGACGATGACATCGCCGGGGTCGATCAGCGCGTCGGCGCAGACGATCGGCACGTTGACCGAGCCCAGCGTCTCCTTGATGGTGCCCTGCGAGAAGACATGTCGCGCCCAGACCGGGAAATGCATGCCGCGCAGGTCGCGGGTATCGCGCACGCCGCCGTCGATGACCAGCCCGACGACCCCGCGCGCCTGGGCGGAGGTGGCCAGCAGGTCGCCGAAGAAGCCGTGGTTCGACGGCGAGGTGGGCGCGAAGACCAGCATGTCGCCGGCCTGCGCCTGCTCGATGGCGACGTGCATCATCCAGTTGTCGCCGGCGGCCCCGCTGATGGTCAGCGCCGAGCCCGCGACGCAGGCATCCTGCTGGATGGGCCGCAGGTATTCGGCAAGCAGGCCGCGGCGCCCCTGGGCCTCGTGGATCGTCGCCACGCCGCAGGCCTCGAGCCCGCGAATCGTCTCGGGAGCGGCGCGCTCGATCTGCTGCACGACACGATGTTCGTTCATGGTCTGGCTCCTTGGTCGTCAGAGACTCAACCGGCTGAAGACCCGGCGCGCGTTGCCCTCGAAGATCTTGTCGCGCTCGGCCTGGCTGAGATTCGGGTAGTTGTCGATGTAGCGCTTGGTGTCATCGAAGGGGTGCCCGGTTTCCGGATCGATGCCGCGCACGGCGCCGATCATTTCCGAGGCGAACAGGATGTTGTCGACGGGCAGGATGTCCAGCAGCAGATCGATGCCGCGCTGGTGGTAGACGCAGGTGTCGAAGAAGACGTTGTTCAGCACGCGCTCCTCGAGCCTGCCGAGCCCCTGGTCCTGCGCCAGCCCGCGGAAGCGCCCCCAGTGGTAGGGAACGGCGCCGCCGCCGTGCGGGATGATGACCTTGAGCGTCGGGAAGTCCTTGAACACATCGGACATCATCAGCTGCTGGAAGCCCGTGGTGTCGGCGCCGAGATAGTGGGACCCGGTGGTGTGGAAGCAGTCGTTGCAGGCGGCGCTGACATGGATCATGGCCGGGATGTCGTACTCGGCCATCTTCTCGTAGATCGGATAGAACGCCCGATCGGCCAGCGAAGGGCCCTGCCAGAAGCCGCCGCTGGGGTCGGGGTTCAGGTTGATGCCGATGAAGCCCATGCCGCCGACGGTGCGTTCGATCTCCGCCACGCACAGCGCGGGGTCGGCACCCGGCGATTGCGGCAGCTGCGCGACCGGGGCGAAATTGTCGGGGAACAGGTCGCAGACCCGGCGGATCAGGTCGTTCTGATGCTCGGTCCAGAACTGGCTGGTGTGGGCGTTGCCGATATGGTGGCCCATCCAGCTGGCTCGCGGCGAGAAGAGGGTCAGGTCGGTGCCACGCTCGCGCTGCAGTCGCAACTGGTTGTTCTCGATGCTCTCGCGGATCTCGTCGTCGGAGATGTCGAGGCGGCCCTTCTCGCCGACATGGTCGGGGTCGCTGGCCACGGCCGCCTTCTGACGTTCGCGATAATCGCCGACCTGGGGCGGCGTGGTGGTGTAGTGACCATGACAGTCGATGATCATGCACAAACTCCCTCGGATGGGGCAGCAACCAAGGCGATTGCCTGCCCACGGCCCATAAGATTTTCGGTTCTGCGGATGTTGCACGCGCCGGGGCGCCCTTCGTGCACTTCATGCAGCGCAACCCGTCGCGGACAGCGGCCAGGCAAGGCTCATCGACCGGCCGGACGCCAGCGCGCTGCCTCGGCATGTCCGCCGGCTAGCGCTTCCACACGGTGCCGGGCACGAAGACCCGCCCTTCGGCCAGCAGCCGCGCGGTCCTGAGCACGCCGCTACTGACGATGTTCCCCTGGGTATCGAGCCGCAGCTCGACGGTGAATTCACCGGTGGGATGCTCGATCGACAGGCGCTTGCGATCGCCGGCGGGCAGCGCCACCAGGGCGCCGGTCACCGAGCCGGGAATCAGGCAGGCGGTGGCGACGCTGACGGCCCCCAGCACCCCGATCGCCTGGTGGCAGCGGTGCGGAATGAACGAGCGCGTGGTCAGGGTGCCGCCCGCGTCAGGCGGAGCGACGAGCGTCATCTTGGGCACGGTGCGGGCCGCGACGTCGCCCAGGTTCATCAGCTCGCCCGCCTGCAGGCGGATGCGCTCGAGGCGTCGTTTGAGCGCGTCGTTGGCTTCTAGCTCGCTGCAGCTTTCGTGGCCCTCGATGTCGAGATCCCCGGCGCGCAGCACGACCACCGGCATGCCGTTGTCGATGCAGGTCACCTCGACGCCGTCGATCCGGTCGCTGGCGTTACCGCTCGGCAGCAGCGCGCCGCAACTCGACCCGGCGGTATCCTGGAACTCGACGATCAGCGCCGCGGCACTGCCCGGCACGCCCGAGATACGCGCATCCCCGGCGTATTCCACATGACCGCCGGGTGTCGGCACCGTGATGATGGCAAGCTGGCCGGTATTGACCATGTGGATGCGTACCGGGGTCTCGCCGTCGCGGGCCGCCACCAGCCCCCGCTCGATGGCGAACGGGGCGACCCCGGCCAGGATGTTGCCGCAGTTCTGGCCGTAATCCACGCGGGGCTCGTCGACCACCACCTGGGCGAACAGGTAGTCGATGTCGGCGTCGTCGCGCGAGGCACGGTCGACGATGGCCACCTTGCTGGTCAGCGAGTCGGCGCCGCCCAGACCGTCGATCTGGCGTGCGTCGGGGGAGCCCATCGCCGCCAGCAGCACGGCGTCGCGGGTCGCGGTATCGCGGGGCAGGTCGTCGGCGAGGAAATACAGCCCCTTCGAGGTGCCGCCGCGCATGTGCAGGTAGGGGATCGCTGTTTGCATGGGCTTTCTCTCTCTTTCACCCCGGTCGACATCGGCCCGGTCAACGCGGCATGGCCTCGTCACGGCACGCCTGTCCGAGGTGTGGATCTCTCGTTGCGCTTCATCGTGACATCCCGGCAATGGCGCTGAGTAATGCTTTATCCCGTACCTGCATGCGTTTTTCTTATGGGCGCTGTGATGCCAAGCTCTCCTCTTCCGCCATCACGCTAACCGGCCGCGCTGACTCTCAGTCGCGATCGATCGGCCCCGCGCAGCGCGTTTCATGCGTCATCTCCCGTTGGGCAGCCGCCACTTCCTCGGCGGAGAACCGGGTCGTATGGCGTGCGGCGAAACGCTCGAGGTCCGCGGGCGTGCAGGGTTGCCCGGTAAAGATAGCGACGTACTGCGCCACGCGGCTTATGCGCGTGTCCTTGCTCTCCTGGGTATGCATCGAGATATAGCCGATCTGCAGCAGGTAGACGGTCCTGGCGCGGGTGTCGGCTTCCGAGGCTTCGTAGCCGTAGCGGATGAACATCGCCTGCAGCGCCTCGAGGCGTCGTTCGTCGGCATGGCGGACCCGCTCGGCGACGGCGCTGTCCTGCAGGCTCCAGCTTCTGACGGCGTATTCGAACTCCGAGTCGAAGAGGGCGGGGTCGAACCAGCAGTCGAAGACGTTCAGCAGGGCCTCGACGATCGACGCGGCATATCTTTCGGTCTGCAGGACCAGGGCGCGGGTGTTCTGGTGTTCCCAGCGCTCCAGCAAGGCGGCAAGCACCTCTTCGCGATCCCTGAACAGCCAGTAGAAACTGGTGCGCGACGTGCCCAGCTTCCTGGCCAGCGGCACGATCTTGACGGCGCCTACGCCGGAGTCGATCAGCAGGTCGTACGCCGCATCGACCCAGGCAATCCGGTTGCTCGTGGAGCGGTCACTTTTCACGCGGTTCCCTCCCTCCCATGGGCGTGGCAGCGATGATAACAGAAGCCTTGTCAGCTCTCTGTACACAGATGTCATCATTATTGACAACCTAGTACAGCCACGGCTAGCTTGAATCGATATCACAACAACAAGCGAGTACTCACCGTGAACAACGACCCTCTGCTGCGGCCCCTGCAGCTCAAGCACCTGACGCTGAAGAACCGGGTCATGCTGACCTCGCACGAACCCGCCTACCCGGAAGACGGCATGCCCAAGAAACTGTACCGGGCCTATCACGTCGAACGCGCCAGGGCCGGCGTGGCGCTGACCATGACGGCGGGTTCCGCGGCGGTCTCGAAAGACAGCCCGCCCGTCTTCAACAACATCCTCGCCTACAAGGATGAAGTGGTGCCGTGGATGCGCGAGCTGACCGATGCCTGCCACGAACATGGCACGGCGGTGATGATCCAGCTGACCCACCTGGGGCGCCGCACCCGCTGGGACAAGGGCGACTGGCTGCCCATCGTCTCGGCGTCGAATCACCGCGAGGCCTCCCACCGCGCCTACCCCAAGAAGGCGGAGCTCTGGGACATCGAGCGACTGATCAGGGACTACACCGATGCCGCCGAGCGCATGCACGCCGCCGGTCTGGATGGACTCGAGATCCAGGCCTACGGCCACCTGATGGACCAGTTCTGGTCGCCGCTGACCAACGAACTCGACGGGCCCTACGGCGGTAGCCTGGAAAACCGGCTTCGCTTCACCTTCGAGGTGCTCGCCAGCATCCGCGCGCGGGTGGGCGAGGAGTTCCTGCTGGGTGTGCGCTATACCGGCGACGAATGCCTGCCGGGGGGCTTCGATGCCCGCGACGGCATGGCGATCTCGCACCGGTTGAAGGACAGCGGCCTGGTGGATTTCCTCAACGTGGTGAAGGGGCACATCGATACCGACCCGGGGCTGACGGACGTCATCCCGATCCAGGGCATGCCCAGCGCGCCGCATCTGGACTTCGCCGGCGACATCAAGCGTGAGGTCGATTTTCCCACCTTCCACGGCGCCAAGATTCAGGATGTCGCCACGGCACGCCATGCGATCGCCTCGGGCAAGGTGGACATGATCGGCATGACGCGCGCCCACATGGCCGACCCGCACCTGATGAAAAAGGTCATGGAGGGCCGCGAGGCGGAAATTCGCCCCTGCGTCGGCGCCAACTACTGTCTCGATCGCATCTACCAGGGCGGGGCGGCGTACTGCATTCACAATGCGGCGACCGGCCGCGAAACCACCATGCCGCATACCATCGCCCCGGCCGCTACCCGACGCAAGGTCGTGGTGATCGGCAGCGGGCCCGGCGGGCTGGAAGCGGCGCGCGTGGCCGCCGAGCGCGGGCACGAGGTGGTGGTGTTCGAGGCCGCCGACGCCCCGGGTGGCCAGATCCGCCTGACGGCACAGAGCGAACGCCGTCGCGAGATGATGGGGATCATCGACTGGCGGATCGAGCGCTGCCGGGCGATGGGCGTCACCTTCCATTTCAACGTCTTCGCCGAACAGGACGAAGTGCTCGCCGAGTCTCCCGATGTGGTCATCGTGGCGACCGGCGGCCTGCCCAACGAGCAGGCGCTGGCGGAAGGCAACGAACTGGCGGTGACGGGGTGGGACATCCTCTCAGGCCACGCCAGGCCGGGGCGCAACGTGCTCGTCTACGATGACGCCGGCGACCATACCGCGCTGCAGGCGGCGGAGATCATCGCCAAGGCGGGCAGCCGGGTGGAGTACATGACCGCCGACCGCGCCCTGGCGCCGGAAGTGATGGCCATGAACCTGGTGCCGTACATGCGCGCCCTGCAGGTGCGTGATGTCACCTTCACGCCGACGTTTCGGCTGACCGGCATCCGCCGCGACGGCGGCGCTCTGGTGGCCTCGATCAGCAGCGACTATACCCGGCTCGACCTGGAGCGACGCGTGGATCAGGTGGTGGTCAACTTCGGCACCCTGCCGTTGGACGATCTCTACGAGGAACTCAAGCCGCTGTCGAGCAACCGGGGCGCCGTCGACTACGACGACCTGATCGCCGGCAGCCCGCAATCGCTCGACAGCCATCCGGACGGCAAATTCCAGTTATTCCGGATCGGCGATGCGATTTCTCACCGCAACACGCATGCGGCCATTTACGATGCGCTCAGGCTGGCCAAGGACCTGTGAAATCGACACGTCAATTGCCCAATACCACCGTGCGCCCCGCATGCAGGAATACGCGACGCTCCAGGTGATAGCCAATGCCGCGTGCCAGCGTCAGGCACTCGATGTCGCGCCCCTTCGCCACCAGGTCTTCCGGGTAGTGGGCGTGATCGACCGGCTCGACGCCCTGGGCGATGATCGGTCCTTCGTCGAGATCGTTGTTGATGTAGTGCGCCGTCGCGCCGACCAGCTTGACGCCCTTCTCATACGCCTGGTGATAGGGCCTGGCGCCCTTGAACCCCGGCAGTAGCGAGTGGTGAATATTGATGGCGCGTCCCGCCAGCCGCTCGCACATGGCCGGCGACAGCACCTGCATGTAGCGCGCCAGCACCACCAGTTCCGCCCCGCTCTCCTCGATGATCGCCTGGATCTGGGCTTCCTGTTGCGGCTTGGTCTCGGGCGTGACGGGCAGATGGTGATAGGGTAGGCCATGCCACGTCGCCAGCGGCTCGAGATCCGGATGGTTGGAGATGACGGCGCGGATGTCCAGCGGCAACTGACCGATACGGTAGCGATACAACAGATCGTTCAGGCAGTGATCGGCCTTGGAGACGAGTATCACGGTCCCCGTGCGCTTGCCCGGCGGGGTCAGCTCGAAATCCATCTCGAACTCGGCGGCACGCGGCGCAAACGCCTCTTGAAACGCCTCGCCATGGAATCCTTCCAATTCGGGGCGAAATTCGGCACGGATGAAGAAGCGTCCGCCCAGCCGGTCATCGAAGGAGTTGAGCTCGATGATGTAGCAATGCTGCTCCTTCAGGAAACGCGTCACCACATCCACCGTCCCCAGACGACTGGGGCACTGGGCGGCAAGAATCCAGGTATCGGCCATTCGGCTCATGACGTTCACTTTCTTCGGCTGATGGAAAAGGCCGGCGCTGGGGCCGGCCTGATGATTTAACGTGCCACGCTGACGCCATACTCTCCAGCCGCATCCAACAGCCAGCGGTAACAATAGTCGGCGAAGCTGCGGCGCACCACGAGCTCCCAGGCATCCTCGCGCGGGCGGCGCAGCACGACCGAAGCCTTGGCGAACACCACGGTGACGCCCTTGCCCACCGGGAACGCCTGCGGATGTACATCGTAGGTCGTGGACTTCATCAGCACCTCGCGGGCCTGCGGCCCCGAAAGTTCGATGAGGGTCTGCCCGCCGCTGACATTGACGATGCTGAAGTGCGCCTGGCCCAGCGCCTGGCGCAGCCGGCTTTCCAGCGTAAACTCCTCGCCGGCGGGCACGATGACCAGCCACTCGTCGGGAGCCAGCCATTGAACCGAACGCTCGCCGCCATCATCCAGCGCCAGCGTGTTGGGCCGGGCCGGCAAGGCTATGCCCAGCACCTCGCGCACGGCCTCGTCCAGGACGATGGCGCCGCCACGCAGGACAAGGTGACCCAGGAAGGCGTGCTCGCGCAGCGTCACGCCCGCGCCGGCTTCACGAGGCGGGGCTTGTCGATGAAAGGACCACGCCAGCGGCGACTCGGCGCTCGGGTGCCCGGCGGGCCGGGTATCGAATTCTCTGACGTCAGACATTCTGGCGCTCTCCCTTGGGATCGATGAAGACGGGGCTGACGATTTCGGCCTCGTGGACGGTGCCATCGACCATCGGCAAGTAGACGGTATCGCCCATGCGTTCGTGACCGCCCTTGACCACTGCCAGGGCGAAGCCCTGTCCCAGCGAGGGGCTGTAATAGCTGGACGTCACGTGACCCGACATGACCATGGGAATGGCCTGCTTGGGGTCGAAGACGATCTGGGCGCCCTCCTCCAGCACCACCTTGGGGTCCTTGGGCTTCAGGCCGACGAACTGCTTGCGGTCGGTGCGTCGGGTATCGGAGCGCGACAGGGCGCGCTTGCCGATCCACGCGAACGGCTTGTCGTAGCCGATGGCCCACTGCATGCCCAGGTCCTCGGGGGTGACCGAGCCGTCGGTGTCCTGGCCGACGATGATCAGGCCCTTTTCGGCCCGCAGTACGTGCATGGTCTCGGTGCCGTAGGGCGTCAGCTGATACTTTTCGCCGTGCTCGAACAGGGTCTTCCAGACGTGCATGGCGTAATTGGCCTGGACGTTGATCTCGAAGGACAGCTCGCCGGTGAACGAGATGCGGAAGACCCGGGCCGGCACGCCGGCGACCGTGCCCTCGCGCCAGTCCATGAACTTGAACGCCTCGCGGTCGAGATCGATATCGGTGATCTCGGCCAGCAGCTTGCGCGCGTCGGGCCCGGTCACGGTCATGGTCGCCCAGTGGTCGGTCACCGAGTTGAAGTAGACGTCGAGTTCCGGCCACTCCGTCTGGTGCCAGAGCTCCAGCCACTCCAGCACCCCGGCGGCGCCGCCGGTGGTGGTGGTCATCAGGAAGTGGTTCTCGCCCAGGCAACTGGTCGTGCCGTCGTCCATGAGCATGCCGTCGTCCTTGCACATCAGCCCGTAACGGACCCTTCCCGGCGCCAGCTTGGCCCACTTGTTGGTGTAGACGCGACCCAGGAACTCGCGGGCATCCGGCCCCTGGATATCGATCTTGCCCAGGGTCGATGCATCGAGAATGCCGACCCGTTCGCGCACCGCCAGGCACTCGCGGGCCACCGCCTCGTGCATGCTCTCCTTCTTGCCATTGACGGTCCGCGGGAAATACCAGGGGCGCTTCCACTGGCCCACGTCCTCGAACTCGGCGCCCTGCTCGACATGCCACTGATGCAGCGCGGTATAGCGCTCGGGGTCGAACAGTTCGCGGCAGTGGCGGCCGACGATGGCACCGAAGGTCACCGGGGTGTAGTTGGGCCGGAAGACGGTGGTGCCCACCTCGGGAATCGTGCGTCTCAGGCAGCGGGCGACGATCGCCATGCCGTTGATGTTGCCCAGCTTGCCCTGGTCGGTGCCGAAGCCCATCACCGTGTAGCGCTTGACGTGCTCGATGGACTCGAAGCCCTCGCGGGTGGCCACTTCGATCCCCGCCGCGCTGACATCGTTCTGCAGGTCGACGAACTGCTTGGGCGCACGCAGGGTCGGCTTCTCGTGAGGGATCTGATAGAGCGCCACGCTCTCCCCTTCGCGGATTGGCGCCACAAGGGGCGCCTCGAAAGGCTCCGCCGACTGTCCATTGGCCTGGACCGCCTGGCTGCCGGCGTCGATGCCGTCGGCGATCACCGCCGGCAGCGCATAGATGCCCTGGGCGCCACCGGCCGACGTCATGCCCTTCAGCGTCCCCGGCACGAAGCCGAGAATGTCGTCGCGCCACAGCGGGCGGGTGCCGGTGTGCGAGGAGAGATGAATGACCGGGCTGTAGCCGCCGGAGCTGGCAATGGTGTCACAGGCCAGCTCCTCGACACGGCCGGCCAGCGTGAACAGCTGAGCATCGATCTTCGCCACGCGGGCGGCGCTGACGCGATTGGCGCCCTTGGCCTCGATCACCGCACTGTCGGTGATCACGCGGATGCCCAGCGCCCGGGCCCGCTCGACGAGCTCGCCGTCGGGATTGGCGCGGGCATCGACGATGGCCACCACCTCGCGGCCGGCTTCATGCCAGTCCAGCGCGGCCCGGTAGGCGTGGTCGTTGCTGGTCGAGAGCACCAGCCTGTTGCCCGGCACCACGCCATAGCGGCGGATGTAGGTGGATACGGCCCCGGCCACCAGGTTGCCGGGCACGTCGTTGTTGGCATAGACCAGCGGACGCTCATGGGTGCCGGTGGCCAGGACCACCTGGCGGGCACGCACCCGATGCAGGCGCGAACGTACCTGGCGACGCCCGTCGCGGGTCGGCGCGGTATCGCCCAGATGCTCGGTGCGACGCTCGTGCAGGGTCACGAAGTTGTGGTCGTGATAGCCGTTGGCCGTGGTACGCGGCAGCAGCGTCACGTTGTCCATGGCGCCGAGTGCCTCGAGGGTCCGCTCGACCCACTGCACGGCGGGCGCCCCGTCGATCGGCTCGCGGCTGTCCAGCAGCGAACCGCCCATCGCCTCCTGCTCGTCGCAGAGGATGACCCGTGATCCGCTGCGCGCCGCCGTGAGCGCGGCAGCCAGGCCCGCCGGGCCGGCACCGACGACCAGCACGTCGCAATGCCGGTTCATGTGGTCATAGTGGTCCGGGTCGGCTTCGGTGGGGCTGTTGCCCAGGCCGGCGCCCTTGCGGATGTATTTCTCGTAGGTCATCCACAGCGAAGCCGGGGCCATGAAGGTCTTGTAATAGAAGCCGGGCGGCATGAAGGCGCCACTGACCTTGCCCACCATGCCCATCAGGTCGCGCTGGACGTTGGGCCAGCCGTTGGTGCTGCGCGCCGTGAGCCCGTCGTAGAGGGCCTGCTGCGTGGCGCGCACGTTGGGCACCTGGGCCGCCTCGCTGGCCCCCAGCTGTACCACCGCGTTGGGCTCCTCGGCGCCGGCGGCGACGATCCCCCGCGGGCGTGAATACTTGAAGCTGCGATTGACGATATCGACGCCATTGGCGAGCAGGGCTGATGCCAGGGTGTCGCCGGCATGGCCCGAATAGCGCTTGCCATTGAAGGTGAAGTTCAGCGTGCGCGAGCGGTCGACCTGACCGCCTTGCGCCAGGCGGTTGGGCTGTGATGGTGACTGGCTCATCCCTGCGCTCCCTTGACCGATGCCAGGGCGGCATCGCTGGCTCCCACGGTCTGCTGGCCGCCTTCAGCGACCTGCACGTGACCGGCTTTCTCTTCACGCGCCAGGCTCTCGGCGGTGATCGTCGGTTGCTCGCCCATCTTGTACGTCTCGAGAATCTCGTAGCTCGCGGTGTGTCGGGTGATATTGAAGAACTTGCGGCAACCGATCGCGTGCACCCACAGCTCGTGGTGAATGCCGCGCGGGTTGTCGCGGAAGAACAGGTAGTCGCCCCACTCTTCGTCGGAACAGGCCTCGGGCTCCGCCGGGCGGGCGATATGCGCCTGCCCCTTGGGATGGAATTCCTCTTCCTCGCGGTGCTCTTCGCAGTACGGGCAATAGATGTGGAACATGGTAGCTCTCCCTTGAAGCGTCTTTCACAATCCGGCATACGATGAGCTTTCCCGACGACAAGCCTGCGCGAGGGCGCTGTGAACCCCTCCATGGGCGCTACTTTTGCCTTCCATGGCAAAAGACCCTCGCTCCGCCTTGTCCCCGGCGCTCATCTCGAAGGGCGTGTAGACCCGCACGCTCAGTGCGCGACGCCCGCGGCGCCGTGCTCGTCGACGAGAGCGCCCGTATGGAACCGATCGATGGAGAACGGCGCGGCCAGCGGATGCGCCTGGCCCTTGGCCAGCGTCGCCGCAAAGACATGCCCCGAGCCCGGCGTGGCCTTGAAGCCGCCGGTGCCCCAGCCGCAGTTGAAGAACAGCCCCTTGACCGGGGTGGCCGAGAGGATCGGGCAGGCGTCGGGGCAGGTATCGACGATGCCGCCCCACTGGCGGTTCATGCGCACCCGCGAGAAGATCGGGAACATCTCGACGATCGCCTGCAGGGTATGCTCCACCGTCGAGTAGCTGCCACGCTGGCCGTAGCCCAGGTAGCCGTCGATGCCGGCGCCGATGACCAGGTCGCCCTTGTCCGACTGGCTGATGTAGCCATGCACGTGGTTGGACATCACCACCGTGTCGAGAACGGGCTTGAGCGGCTCGGAGACCAGCGCCTGCAGGGGGTGCGACTCCAGCGGCAGCCTGAAGCCGGCCATCCTGGCCAGCACGCCGGAGTTGCCGGCCGCCACGCAGCCCACGGTCTTGGCCCCGATGTCGCCGCGGTTGGTATGCACGCCGACCACCCGACCGTCGAGGATCTTGAATCCGGTGACCTCGGTCTGCTGGAGGATGTCGACGCCACGCGCATCGGCCCCCCGCGCGAACCCCCAGGCCACGGCATCGTGGCGCGCCACGCCGGCACGCGGCTGCCAGGATGCGCCCATGACCGGATAGCGCGCACGCTTCGAGCAGTCGAGTATCGGCACGATCTCCTGCACCTGCTGCGCATCGAGCGCCTCGCTGTCGATGCCGTTCAGGCGGTTGGCATTCACGCGGCGCTGGATGTCGCGCATGTCCTGCAGGGTATGGCCGAGGTTCAAGACACCGCGCTGCGAGAACATCACGTTGTAGTTGAGATCCTGCGACAGCCCCTCCCAGAGCTTCATGGAGTGCTCGTAGAGCGCCGCCGACTCGTCCCACAGATAGTTGGAGCGCACGATGGTGGTGTTGCGCGCGGTGTTGCCGCCGCCCAGCCAGCCCTTCTCGATCACCGCGACATTGGTGATCCCGTGCTCCTTGGCCAGGTAGTAGGCCGTGGCCAGGCCGTGACCGCCGCCGCCGATGATGATCACGTCGTACTCTTTCCTGGGCGTGGGATTGCGCCACTGGCGCTGCCAGTTTTCATGATGGCTGAGCGCGTGCTTGACCAACCCGAAGCCGGAATAGCGTTGCATAGACTTTTCTCCTCGATCGGCCCTTGGACCGCTGACGGTCGGGTTCAGGCCACGGATGTTTCGCTTTCGGCCATCTCGCCGCTATGGGCTTCGCCATAGACCGGATAGCGCGCGCACAGCGAGGCCACCTTGTCGCGCACCTCGGCTTCCACCGCCCCGGTGTTGCCCCCGTCGGCGAGCACATCGAGGATGTCGCAGATCCAGCCCGCCAGCTGTTCGCAATCGGTTTCGACGAAGCCGCGGGTGGTGACCGCCGGCGTGCCGATGCGCAGGCCCGACGTCACGAACGGGCTCTGCGGGTCGTTGGGCACGGCGTTCTTGTTGACGGTGATGTGCGCCCGGCCCAGCGCGGCATCCGCGTCCTTGCCGGTCACGCCCTGCTTGATCAGCGAGACCAGGAACAGGTGGTCGTCGGTGCCACCGGAGACGACGTCGTAGTCATGCTCGACGAAGACCCGGGCCATGGCCCGCGCATTGGCGATGACCTGACGCTGGTAGTTGACGAATTCCTGGCTCATGGCCTCCTTGAAGGCCACGGCCTTGGCGGCGATCACGTGCATCAGCGGGCCGCCCTGCTGGCCCGGGAACACCGCACCGTTGAGCTTCTTGACCATCGCCTCGTCGGCCTGGGCGGACAGGATCAGGCCGCCGCGCGGACCGCGCAGCGTCTTGTGGGTGGTGGTGGTCACCACGTGGGCATGCGGCAGCGGGCTGGGATAGAGCCCCGCGGCGACCAGCCCGGCGACATGCGCCATGTCGACCAGCAAATACGCGCCCACCTCGTCGGCGATGGTGCGGAAACGACGCCAGTCGACCACGCGCGAGTAGGCCGAAAAGCCCGCGATGATCATCTTCGGCCGGTGCTCCCGCGCCAGACGCTCGACTTCGTCGTAGTCGATCTCTCCCGTATCGGGGTTCAGGCCGTACTGCACGGCCTGATAGTGCTTGCCGGAGAAGTTGGGTGCGGCGCCGTGGGTCAGGTGGCCGCCGTGGGCCAGGCTCATGCCCAGCACGGTGTCGCCCGGCTTGATCAGGGCCATGAACACCGCCGCGTTGGCCTGGGCGCCGGAGTGCGGCTGGACGTTGGCGTAGTCGGCACCGAACAGGTCGCAGGCGCGTTCGATGGCCAGCGCCTCGACCTTGTCGACGAACTCGCAGCCGCCGTAGTAACGCCGACCGGGGTAGCCTTCGGCGTACTTGTTGGTCAGTTGAGTGCCCTGCGCTTCCATGACGGCGCGACTGGCGTAGTTCTCGGAAGCGATCAGCTCGATGTGCGCTTCCTGGCGAGACACTTCTTCGGCGATGGCTTGTGCAATCTGCGCATCGAAGTCATTGAGGCTGGATTCGTTCATGCCACTCTCCTGGCGTTGATTGTGGATCCCTAGCTAGCAAGGCTTGAACGAGAATGAGCTCACAAGCCAAGAAAGAAGCCGGTTCATTGTATGGATCTGGATAATTCGGGAGTCAGAACGTCGTGGCCGAATGGTTGCACACCGCGCATCACGAGCCTCGGGACAGGGAGCAAACGGCTCCGGCGCCAGCCCCGGACGGGATATCGATTCATGAGTCATCCAGCCTACTCCGACACGTTGTTCTTATGATCGGGCCGACGCTCGCGCACGATGTCAGCGCTTAGCTGAATTTAAAGCCAAGGAGGGGGTCGGAGGATTGAACAGATGCGACATGTTTCATGACAGATCCCGCCATCGGAGGCGCGAATTTGAAGCGCCCGCTTCAAGCTCGCGCGGATTTCACGAATAGCGGTTCAGGATCAATGGCTTGCCAGGGATGCCTGGGTCATGGAAGCGCGTCGCCATGGATATGCAGAAAATGAGGGTCGACGGCGGGGCTATCCGGTTCTCCCGCGCGCTTGCGTATATCGGAGGGGGACATTCCAAACGTGATGCGAAAATGGCGGGAAAAGTGCGCCGTATCCGCAAAACCGCAGCGTTCGCCGATCTCGGTGACGCTCTTGCCCGTATAGTGCAGCAGCCATAGGCCATAACGCAGGCGCAGCTCCCGCGCGAATTTCTGGGGGCCGATCCCCAGGGTCTCCCGAAAGCGCCGTTCCAGGTGACGCCGCGAGGTGCCGACCCGCTCGGCAAGCAGGTCCATCGGCATGGACTCGCCCAGGTGTTGCTCGAGCAGGGCAATGGCGCGCCTGACCAGTCTATCCTCGATCCTGCCGAACACCACCGGCTGGGGCTGGGCATAGCTGCCCGGGCGGACCTCATCGATCAGCATGATGTGCAGGCTCTTCATGGCCCAGGCCTTGCCCATGTGGCGCTCGATGAGGTAAGCGGCCAGATCCGCCGTGGAGGCGCCGCCCGCGCAGGTGAGGATGTCACCCTCATCGATGAAGAGCCGGTCGGCCACGGGTATCACGGCCGGGAAGCGCGCGGTGAGATCGCGATGATGGTACCAGCTGACGCAACAGCGGCGCCCCTCCATCAGCCCGGCCTGGATCAAGGCGAAGATCCCGGTGCACACCCCCACCAGCGGCACCTTTTCCGCTGCCGCGCGGCGCAGGTACGCCAGGGCCTGCGAGTCGGTCCGGTCCTGCTCGTCCTGCACGCCCCCGATCACCACGATGTAATCGAACTCCCGGGGGGCACGCAGCGGAACGCAGGGCGTGATGGCCGCGCCGCAACTCGACATCGCATCCCCGCCGTTGCTGGTCATGAACGTCCAGTGGCAACGCAGCTGACGGCTACGGTCTCCCTCGTCGGCGGCCAGGCGCAGGCAGTCGACGAACGCGGCGAAAGGCAGCAGCGTGAAGCGGTGCAGCAGGACGAAACCCACTGATAGCGGTTCGCCGCGGGCAGTATCGGGGCGGGAGAGCATCGAACGGAATCGTCCTGAAGCGAATGACGCAGCCCACGATCATGCAAGCTCGGGGTGCATGCCGGATATAGGATTCCATGGCATAACGGCAGGCTGCGGCAGCCTTCGCGCACCTTGGACCTTCGATAACCTTCGCTCAGAGTGTCACGGGTCTCGGCTCGCAGGCAAATGGTGCTAGCGGTGGCCGGGACGCTACGGGCTTTGAGCGTCCCCGAAGGGCGCCGGCGCGATCCGGGCGGCAATGAGATCGAGCATCCGCTCGCGCGGCAAGCGCCTGTGCCAATGCCGTCTTGCCGCAGCCCGCCACGCCCATGACCACCACGTGCGCCTGCAGGCGAAGTAGCGTGCCCGTATCGATATCCTTCACCTCGTCTACGTTTGGCAAATTCCCTACTCCGTCTCGCTCAGGGCGCCTGGGTGGCGTCCCGGGCCGCGCCGTCGCAACGCCGTGATCACCGCGAACAGGACGAGCGCGGTAGAAAGACCGATGAAGACGCCGCTGATCGGCTGAACCAGGAAGGTCATCCAGTCGCCCCGCGACAGCAGCAGCGCCCGTCGGAAGTTCTCTTCCAGCATCGGGCTGAGGATGAAGCCCAGCAGCAGCGGCGCGGGGGGAAAGCGCAGGAGTTTCATGCCGTAGCCCAGGACCCCGAAGGCAATCACGAGGAAGATGTCGAAGGTCGAGTAGTTGATGCTGTAAACGCCGATGCAGATGAGCGCGAGAATGATCGGAAAGAGCACGGCGTAGGGGATCTGCAGCAGCCGTGTCCAGATGCCGACCAGCGGGATATTGAGAATCACGAGGATCGCGTTGCCGATCAGGAAGCTGACGACGAGCCCCCAGAACATCTGGGGCTGTTCCTCGATCAGCCCGGGCCCCGGATTGATGCCGTGGATCATCAGGGCGCCCAGCATCACGGCCATGACCGCATCGCCGGGCACCCCCAGTGTCAGCGTCGGGATGAAGGCGGTCTGTGCCGTGGCGTTGTTGGCGCTCTCCGGGGCGGTCACGCCCTCGATGGCGCCTTTGCCGAAGATTTCCGGTGTCTTGGAAATGCGCTTCTCGAAGGCATAGGCGATGAAGACCGCCATGGACGCGCCGGCGCCTGGCAGAATCCCGCAGATGGCCCCGAATAGCGAGCCCCGGCCCATCGAGGGCCAGGCCCGGCGGAAGTCGCTGCGACTGGGGAGCATGTTGCGAAAGCCGAAGCTCTCGGGCTTTTTATCCCGGGCGACATGGGCGCTTGCCATGACCTCGGATACGCCGAAGATCCCCATCGCCACGGCCACGATGCTCAGCCCATCGGCAATACCGGGAATGCCGAAGGTGAAGCGGAACTGCCCGGAGGTCACGTCCTGCCCGACGATGCCGAGCAACAGGCCGACCGCGACCATCGAGACCGAGCGCAGGAAGCTGTCACCGCCGATGGCCGAGGTCCCGATCAGCGCGAAGAGGATCAGCGAAAAATACTCTGCCGCTCCGAACTCGAGCGCGAAGCGGGCGAGAACCGGTGCAAAGGTCCCCACGAGAACGATGCCGAACATCGAGCCGACCAGCGAAGCGATCGCCGTAATGAAGAGAGCCACCCCCGCCCGGCCCTGCTTGGCCATGGGGTAGCCATCGAGACAGGTGACTGCGGCCGGCGGCGTTCCCGGCAGGTTGAGCAGGATCGAGGCCGTGGATGCGCCGTACTGCCCCCCATAATAGATCCCGGCGAGCATGATGATGGCCTCGGTGGGATCGATATAGAAGGTGATCGGCAGCAGCATGGCGATGGCCGGCAGCGGCCCGACGCCGGGCAGCACACCGACGACCATGCCGAGCGAGACGCCCGCGAAGCAGTAGAAGAGCGCCGACCACGAGAAGGCCACGCCGGCGCCAAGGACGAGATTGGACAGCAGATCGCTCATACGATTCCCCGTATGACGGTAAGCGGCAGGCCCAGACCGACCACGAAGATCAGCCAGGCCAGTAGCGGTGTGACGATGGCAAGGCCGAGGGTGCGTCGGGCCGACAGGGTCGGTGCGGCAAGGCTTGCCACGCAGACGAGACCGACGGCGGCCGGCACGAGGCCCGCCGGACGCAGCAGCAAAGCGAAGACGATCATGGAGGCGGGTACCAGGAGCCGGCTCCGCCAGGCGGCCCTGCTCCGGTCCGCCAGCGTGGCGTCGAGCGGCACGTTCACACGGGATTCCAGCAACAAGATCAGCAGGCCGAGACCGAGCGCGGCGATCCCGATCAGCAGCGGGTAGTAGCCTGGCCCCATCCGCGTGGGGCTGCCGAGCCGCATGCCGAGCGCTTCATGGATGACAAGGGCCCCTATCAGGCACATGCAGCCACCCGCTACCAGTGTTCCGCGATCGAGGCGCTTCAGCGACATCACCACGTGCCCACCTTTTCCCCGGGATTGGATCGAGGGGCCTCGGGGTAATGGATGCCCCTCTGCCCCGAGAGACCCCGGTTATCCACCGGGCTGAACTCGGGCTCAGCAAGCCCCGCGAGCCGGCCCCCGGCGATGAGTTCGAGGTCCTCGCCATAGAGGTGTTCGATCAGCCGCGCTTCGAGCTGCGCCCGGATCTCGGCATGCGCCTCGCTGGCGGCCAGGTCGTATCGCTCCTCGGGGTCCCGCTCCAGGTCGAAGAGCTGCCGCCTGTTGCCGGCCGGGTACCAGATGAGTTTGTATCGCTCGTCCCGAAGCATCCGGGAGGCGCGTACCCCGAGGTGGGACTCGCCGTAGAGATAGGGACGTCGCGCATCCGTGGCCAGGCTTTGTCCTTCGCAGGTTTCGGGCACCGGCAGACCGGCGAGATCGAGCATGGTCGGCATCAGGTCATGCAGCGCCACGAGGCGATCGTCGGTCCCGCCCTTGGTGCCGCAGCGCTGTTCACCGGCGCGATCCACGACCACCAGCGGCACGCGGGCCGAGCCATCATACATGACGCGTTTTCCGTACAGCCCATGGTCGCCCAGCATGTCGCCATGATCCGAGGTGAGGACGATGATGGTGTCGTCCAGCAACCCCTCTTCGCGCAGCGTGCCGATCAACAACCTGAGCTGATGGTCGATATGCGTGCAGAGCGCGTAGAAGGCGCGCCGCGTATCGGCCAGCTGTTCAGCCGGAAGCTGAGCGTAGTAGCCCTGCACCGCACGGACATTGAAGGGGATGGCGTCCCCCTCCGACCAGTCGGCAGTGACAGGCTCCGGAACGTTGCGACGCGCATAGCGATCGACGTAATCCTTGAGCGGGACGATGGGCGGATGCGGGTGGGTGTAGGAAACATGCCAGAACCCCGGGCGGGTCGGATCGCGCCGCTTGATCATCCGCGCCGCGGTTCGCGTGGTCCAGTTGGTGACATGCATCTCCTCGGGCAGGTGCCAGGTCCGCCAGGCATATTCATTGTTGCTCATGCCGTGCGCGAACTGCGCCCCCGGGTAGCCCCGGTCGGCCAGGTACATCTCGTAATCGTCAGGGCCCCCCAGGTGGCCGCGCCCTTCTTCGGCGAGAATGGCATCGTTGAAGCCAATGCGATCGCGCGGCGGGAATACGTGCAGCTTGCCCATGGCGAAGGTCTGGTAGCCGGCCTGCCCGAAACACTCGGCGAGCGTCGGCATGCCCTCGGGCATCGGCCGGTCAGGCTGAAAGTCCCGGTCGCCGTGCCCCCGCGCGGTCATCCCCGTCATGATCGATCGCCGCGAGGGGATGCAGATCGGCGTCTCGGCATAACACTGGGTGAAACGCGTGCCCGCCTGGGCCAGCTGATCGATGGTGGGGGTTTCAATGACCGGATGGCCCGCGCAACCAAGAAGCGAAGCCGGCCACTGATCCACGGTCACGAACAAAACATTGGGCTTCACGAATGAGCCTCCTGATGGTGGGGTGGGGGTGTCGGCGGCCTCGCCAGGAAACCGCCGACGGTGCGGCTGGAAAACTTACCGCTCGGCGGCGCCGGACTCTTCGACCAGCTTGCCGAGCTTGGCGTTTTCCTCCTGGATGAAGGTCGCGAACTCCTCGGGTGTGCCGCCCACGATCCCAATGTTCAGTGCCTTGAAGCGTTCCTGCACGTCGGGCTGCTTCAGGGCATCTGCGACGGCGGTATTGAGCTTGTCGACGACCGCCGGATCGGTACCGTCGGGTGCGCAGAAGCCGTGCCACGCGGTGTAGTCCACGTCGATGCCCTTTTCCTGCATCGTCGGCACGTCGGGAAGCGATTCGACGCGCTCGGAACTGGTCACGGCAAGCGGCGTGACTTCGCCGTCCTCGATGGAAGGAATCAAGGTGCCATCGATGAAGGCGCCGACCTCGCCCGAGATGAGGGCCGTCCGTGCCTGCGATGCGCCGTTGTAGGGAATGTGCAGCGCTTCGATCCCGGCCTGGGACTTGAAGTATTCGAAAGCCAGGTGCTGCGCGGAACCTTGGCCCGAGGAGGCATAATCGATCTCCGGGTCCGCCTCTCTTGCGAGTTCGAGGAATTCCTCGAACGTGGATACGCCCAGCTTCGGTCCGACACCGAGGATCAGGGGAACCGAGGTGATCTGGATGACCGGATCGAAGTCATCGACCGGATCGTATGTCAGGTTGTTGTAGACATGCGGATTGATGCCCATCGTGCCGATTTCACACATGACGATGGTGTAGCCGTCCGGGTCTGCCTGGGCCACTTCACCAGTCGCGATGGTACCGCCGGCTCCGGCGCGGTTTTCCACCACCACGGGCTGTCCGAGCTCTTTGGATACCGGCTCGCTCAGCGTTCGGGCGACGCGGTCGTTGTTTCCCCCGGCCGAATAAGGCACGACGATATGCACGGGCTCGGTCGGCCAGTTTTCCTGCGCCATTACCGGCGCGGCCAATGCAACAAGCGCAATTGTGCTGCCTACGGGTTTAAGAAAAGTCATGGCGTATCTCCTGATAAAGCCTTGTAAATTATTATTCCAACAGGAATTTTTATACTATGGTTGGGCATTTGCCTATGGTAAAATAAGCATTGCTTATCAATGAGCGGTGCACTTCATACAATGGATCAGGCACAACTCAAGGCAATAGTCGTGCTGAGTGAGGAGCTCCATTTCGGCCGCACCGCACAGCGACTCGGGATAACCCAGCCGGCCCTTTCTCAAAAAGTTTCCAAGGTCGAGAACGAGCTTGGAGTCATCCTTTTCACCCGCGCTCATCGCCGCATCGCTGTCACCGAGGTGGGCCGCATCTTCATAGCGCATGCGCGCTCGGCACTCATCGAGATGGAAACCGCCGTGCGCATGGCACAGAAGGCAAGTGCTGGGCAGGTGGGTCAACTGCATCTTGGCTTCGTGGAAAATGCCAGCTTCGATGTTCTGCCCAAGGCCGTCTCCGCTTACCGGCGGCGCTTCCCCGAAGTCGACCTTCGCCTCAGCGAGATGATCTCTGCCGAACTCCTGGAAAAGCTGCTGGCCGGACGCCTCGACATCGCTCTGATGCGGCCGATCAAGACGGAGCTGGAGCTCAAGAGGCGGCTCGTGCATCAAGAACCCTATGTGGCCGTCCTGCCGGTGGACCACCCCTTGGCCGCTGCCTCGTCCGTCAGGATCGAGGATCTCGCGAAGCTGCCGATGATCATCGCGGCTGGGGCCAAGGCGACCTATCTCCGGGAGCAGTTCGGGCCGCTCTTCGCCCGGTTGGGTCATGACATCGTGGTTGGGCAGGAAGTCAATCAGCTCCCGGCGATGCTGAGTCTCGTAAGCAGTGGCATCGGCTACGCACTTCTACCGAAGTCCGTGACCAACATTAACGTTCCCGGGGTGACTTATCTCCCGCTGGCCACGCCGAACGCCCCCCAGGCTGAGCTCGTAGCCGTCTGGCGAGGCGACGAGACCAATCCGGCAATCAAGTACTTTCTCTCGTTCCTGCCGAGGGTCGATGAAACGCCTTGGGAAGTGGCAAGCAGAAGCCATTGACCGCGGTAACAATGTCGGACATCGCTCACCGGACCCGCTCGCCGAGCGGGCCTCGCGCTTGCTGGCGCTTTCCAATAGACAGGACATGCACTCACGCCGCTGAACGCTGTCAGCGCCCCTGGGCGCCCCGGCGCAGCCAGTCGTGCACGAAGGCAAGCTTGCGACGCGAGATGGCCGACAGCACGAACGGGTAGAGATCCGATAACCCCATCGAGCGATTGACGTTGTTGATGCCCACGGCCAGTGACGCCGCGACATAGATCAGGCGCTCGGCATCGGCTTCCGCATAGGGGTCCCAATTCAGGCTCGGCAACTGAGGCGAAGACAGCCCCGCCGCAACGAAACTGTCGGCGATATCCGTCAGGTGCAGCAGGTGCGCCGCGGTCTCGGCCCAGTCCTCGTGGGGATGTGCCGAGGCATAGGTGGTCAGGAAACGCTGCTCCCAATCGGCGGGCGGCCCCTCCCTGTAGTGATGCTGGAGTGCGGCTGGATAATCCACGCGCTCGTCACCGAACATGCCCCGAAAAGCATCGAGGAAATCGGCGCGCAGGCTGAGTCGCCACCAGATCATGTGGGCTATTTCGTGACGCATGTGACCGATCATGGTCCGGTAGGGCTCCTCCAGCGCCTGACGGCGGGTGGTCCGCAGCACCGGGTCCGCCTCGGCCACGCTGATCGTCACCACACCCTCGACATGCCCCATGGGCACCGGTGTCGGCCCCTCGGCGAGCATGTGAAACAGGGGGCGTACGCCCGGGTCCTCCGGCCGGAACCAGTTCCAGCGTCCCAGGTTATCGAGCACCCAGCGCTTGGCCGCCTCGGTCTGTGCCCAATTGGGGATGGCATCGGGGATTTCGGGGTCCGGGGCAAGCGCGGTCATGGCGCATGATTGGCAGAAGGCGCCCTGCTCGGGAGCGATCCAGTTGCAGCCGATCACCTCGCGATTGGCGCAGAAGGGCAGCATGGGCAGGAAGGCCCGCGCCTGCGGGTCGTAAGCGACGGGGGTGCCATCGGCCGTGGCGAGGTTGTCGAACCACAGTGAACCGGAACCGACGGGATTGGAAAAAACGCGCATGATGGAGGGCTCCGCAGCAGGCATCGCAAAGACAAAAAACAGTTGTTAAGAATAGCTGCCTCCCCCTTTATAGCGAGCTCCGAATCCTCCTCTCCGGTTCGGCGTGGCCATGGCCCGACATTGGCCGCCATCCCCTGTGACTTCCCAGAAGCGTTATCTTCCATCTACCTTTGTATAATTGATCACAATAGTGATGATCACAATACTGATCATCCCTGCGGATACGTTCACGGACGCAGAACCTCTAACAACACACAACAAGAGTACCCCTATGACACGCCCCAACCGCCCCCTTTCGCTTGCTCTCGCTACCGCTCTGATGGGCGTCGCGCTGATACCGCTTTCCACCGCCGCGCTGGCCAAGGAACTGAAGATGGGGTTGATCACGCCGCCCCAACACGTCTGGACCCAAGCCGCCCGGCAGTTTGCCGACCGCGTCGAAACCGACAGCGAGGGCGATCTCACCGTGGCCATTTTCCCCGCCGGGCAACTCGGCGACGAGCCTGCCATGTTCTCGCAGATGCAGTCGGGGCTGCTCGACATGGGCATCATGACCGCCGCCATTACCAGCCTGCGCGAACCTTCGGTGGTGGGCTGGTTCACGCCTTTCCTGTTCGATAGCGTGGACGAGGCCGAACAGGCGGCCCGGACCCAGGCCGCCCAGCAGATGCTGACCAATCTGGGCGACAAGGGTCTGCACGCCTTCGGTTACACCTTCGCAGGCATGCGCCACGTACTGATGCGCGATACCGCCGTGACCGAGCTGGACGATGTGGACAACCGGAAGATTCGCATCATTCCCATCCCCGCCATGCAGACCTGGTGGAACGCCGCCGGGGCGACACCGACTCCGGTGCACCTGCCCGAGGTCTACCAGAGCCTACAGAGCAAGATGATCGACGGCGTCGACATCGATCTGGACGCCCTGGTGGGCTCCGGTTTCTACGAAGTGGCCGATCACTTGACCCTGACCAACCATATGGCCTTCCCGGCGATCTCGATGGTCAGCGACACGACCTGGGACAGCCTGAGCGACGAGGAGCGTCGGATCGTCGAAACCGCAATGCAGTCGGCCCTGAGCTGGGCCAACCAGTCGCAGATACAGGCCGAGCAGGATAACCGCGCCTTCCTCGAGGAGCGTATCGACGTCCAGGTCCTGAATGACGCCGAGTCGGTGTTCGCCGAGGCCAATGCCGCCTTTGACGACACCTTCTCCGGTAACCCGCTCATCAGCCGGTTCCAGGAGCAGGTGGCGGAACAGCAAGGCGGCGCGCAATAAGTCTGCGCTGGCTTCACGCCCCCGGGACGGAGGTTCTGCATGTCCACTAGACACGATACGGCCCTGATCCGAGCCAGCCGCGCCGTCGTGCGCGTTGAGCAATGGCTGTGCAGTGCGCTGATCGTTGCGTTCAGTGTGCTGCTGATCGTCAATGTCATCTCGCGCTACGCCTTCGACAGCCCGTTGTTCTTCGCTGAGGAGCTGGCCGTTTACATCCTGATCTGGATGGCCTTTCTAGCGATTTCCATCGGCATCCACCACGACAGCCATGTGCGCCTGACTCTGCTGACCGGGTGCCTGCCCGTGTCACTCAGACAGGTGTGCTACTGGGTTACGGAAGGACTCACATTGCTGATCCTGGCCGTACTCCTCAAGTACTCGATCGACTGGGTCCGCTCGCCGTCGGTGACCTTCGATATCGCGCTCACGCTCGGCTGGCCGAAGTGGGTGTTCTACCTGATCGTGCCGATCTTCTCGACCACGGCCCTGCTGCACGTCGCTGCCCGGCTAAGTGACCCCTCGCGCCGGGCCGCGGCCCTGGGCCTTGCGAGCAAGGAGTCCATGCCATGACCTTCAGTGTCTTCGTATTGCTCATGCTGATGGGCATGCCGATCGCCTTCGTGCTGTTGGCAACGACCCTGGCTTTCGTGGTTCAGGGTGGCAACTTCCGCATCCTGGAGACACTGCCCCAGGTGCTGTTCGGCTCGCTCGAAGTCTTCGACCTGCTGGCGATTCCGCTATTCATTCTGCTTGGCGAAATCATGAACGAGGGCGGGATCACCAAGCGCATCGTACTTGCCGCACGCGCCTGGTTCTTCTGGCTGCCGCACAGCATCGCCTACGTGTCGCTGACCTCGAATCTGATGCTGGCCTCGATCATGGGCTCGGCAACCGCGCAGATCGCGATCATGAGTCGCGTGATGACGCCGGAGCTGGAAAAGGACGGCTACGACCGCGGCTTCGCCGCCGCACTGACGGCCGGTGCCGGTCTGCTGGGACCGATCATCCCGCCCTCGATGATCTTCATCATCTACGGAGTGATCGGCCAGGTCTCGATCGGAGCGATGTTTCTCGGCGGCATCCTGCCCGGGCTGGCCCTGTTCGTGATCATCAGCGGCCTCATTGCATTGATCGCCCGGCGCGCCAAATCGCCAAATGCTCCCCGCCAGGTACCTATCGACAAGTGGCCGGCCACCCGCGGCGCGATGCTGACACTGTCGATCCCGCTGGTCATCGTCGGCGGCATCGCCTTCGGTATCGTCACGCCCACCGAGTCGGCCGCCGTGGCCACGCTGCTGGCGGTATTCATCGGCGGTCTGGTGTTCCGTGAGCTCAAGCTGGGCAGTCTGCCGGCCGTGCTTGACCGCACCGCGCGCAACACGGCCATCGTGCTGTTCCTGATTGCCGCGGCCAAGGCGTTCGGCTGGGTACTGGTGTTCAACCAGATCCCGCAACAGGTCGCCGGGCTGATGCAGAGCACCACCCAGAGTCCGCTGCTTTTCATGCTGCTGGTCTTCGCCATGCTGCTCGTGGTCGGAATGGTGCTCGATGGCATCGCCGCGCTGATCATTCTCGTCCCGATCCTGTTGCCGGTCGCCCAGCAGAGCTATGGCATCGACCCGGTGGCTTTCGGCGTAGTTGCCTGCATGACCCTGACGCTGGGGCTGCTGACCCCACCCGTTGGCGCCGGGCTGTTCGTGGCCTCTGCGGTCAGCGATGTCAGCCTGTCGCGGATCACGCTGTGGATCCTGCCGTTCATCCTGGCCGCTTGCCTGGTGATCCTGCTGACCATCTTCCAACCCCTTCTGGCCACGGCATTCCTGTAAGCCGCGGGTCGACTGCAACACCAGACGAGGCGCTCCATGGACAATGACACCATTCTTATCGCCGGCGGGGGCATCGGCGGCCTGGCCGCCGCCCTGGGCCTGGCACGTCAGGGCCTGCCCTCCGTGGTACTGGAAAAGGCCCCGGCGCTCGGTGAGATCGGCGCCGGCATCCAGATCGGGCCCAACGCCTTTCATGCCTTCGATTACCTGGGGGTAGGCGACGAGGCCCGCGCCAAGGCGGTCTATATCGACGACCTGCTGTTGATGGACGCCATGCAAGACGAGCGCGTCGCCGCCATTCCCCTGGGCGATGCGTTTCGTGAGCGATTCAACAACCCCTATGCCGTGGTCCACCGTGCCGACCTGCACAAGGTCCTGCTCGATGCCTGCTTGGCCAACGATAAGGTGGAACTGCGCACCAACAGCGCAGTCGCCGGCTATACCCAGGGCCCCGCCGGCGTCACGGTATCCCTCGAACAAGGCGAGGCATTGACCGGGCGTTGTCTGATCGGCGCCGAGGGCCTGTGGTCGCCGATTCGCCAGCAGCTGGTTGGCGATGGCGCTCCGCGGGTTTCAGGGCATACCACCTACCGCTCGGTGATCCCCACCGAACAGATGCCCGAAGAGCTGCGCTGGAATGCCGCGACCCTGTGGGCCGGTCCCAGGTGCCATATCGTGCACTATCCGCTCAAGGGCGGCGAGGTCTACAACCTCGTGGTGACCTATCACAACGACGCGCCCGCGCCGGTGGCCGGCAAGCCGGTCACCAAGGAGGAGGTCCATCGCGGCTTCGGCCATGTCGCCGAACGTCCGCGGCAGATCATCGAACACGGCACGGACTGGAAGATGTGGGTGCTGTGCGACCGCGAGCCCAACGACCATTGGATCGATGGCCGTGTGGTCCTGCTCGGCGATGCCGCCCACCCCATGCTGCAATACATGGCCCAGGGCGCCTGCATGGCGATGGAGGACGCCGTGTGCCTGTCCTACCATCTGGGCCAGAAGAGCGACCTCGAAGCTGCCTTTACCGCCTACCAGCAGGACCGCTTCGCCCGTACCGCCCGGGTCCAGACCTATTCACGGTTGATGGGCGAGTACATCTACCACCCCGATGGCGGCAAGGCCGCCATGCGCAACGCCACCATGCGCGCCATGCGGCCCGACGATTTCTACAACCGTCTCGAATGGCTCTATGGCGGCAATGGCCTGAGCAACGTCACCCAATAACACCCAGCCCACCGGAGGTGTGCCATGTCATTGACCGAAGCACCGCAGACCACGCCCGAACGCCAGGCGTACTACGCCAAGATAGACGGCCAGAATTTCAGCGCACTGTGGAATGTGCTCAGCGGCATCATCACGCCTGCGCCCAAGAGCGCCTGTCAGCCCTATCTGTGGGAGTTCGGCCCAGCCCGGGATTTGCTGATGGAGGCCGGCAGCCTGATCACTGCCAAGGAGGCCGAGCGCCGCGTACTGATACTCGAGAACCCCGGCATGCGTGGCCAGAGCCGAATCACCACCTCGCTGTATGCCGGCCTGCAACTGGTGCTGCCCGGTGAAGTGGCCCCGGCCCATCGCCATAGCCAGTCCGCGCTGCGCTTCGTGATGGATGGCGGCGGTGCCTGCACCGCCGTCAATGGCGAACGCACGCTCATGGAGGTCGGCGACTTCGTGATCACGCCGCCCAATGCCTGGCACGATCATGGCAACGAATCGGACAGGCCGATGATCTGGATGGATGGCCTGGATATTCCCATGCTGTCGTTCTACGACGCTTCCTTCGCCGAGGGCCTGGGTGAAGACGTGCAGGCAATCACCAAGCCCGTTGGCGATTCGATGGCCCGCTATGGCGCCAACCTGCTGCCGGTGGATTTCGAGCGCAAGGGCCTGGCCTCGCCGCTGTTCAACTACCCCTATGCCCGCACGCGCGAGGCGCTCGAAGCAATGCGCCGACGCGACGAATGGGACCCCTGCCACGGGCTCAAGATGCACTATATCAACCCCGCCGACGGTGGCTCGGCGATGCCCACCATCTCCCCCTTCGTGCAGCTACTGCCCAAGGGGTTCGCCACCGCCGCCTACCGTTCGACCGACGCCACGGTCTTCACCGTGGTCGAGGGAACCGGCCGCACCACCATCGGCACCACTACCTACCACTGGAAGCCCAAGGACATCTTCGTGGTACCCAGCTGGCACTCCGTGATCCATGAGGCCAGCGAGGACGCCGTGCTGTTCAGCTACTCCGATCGCGTCGCCCAGCAGAAACTGGGTATCTGGCGCGAAGCCCGCGGCACGCACTGATTCACTTCCCTGACGACAGGAGTCCCCATGACCGATTACATCTTTGATCCGCCCCCCGTCCCCAGCGTTGCCATCGACGGCGACGAAAAGCGCCTCCCGGTACGCCGCATCTTCTGCGTCGGGCGCAACTACGAGGCCCACGCCCGCGAGATGGGCCGCGATCCGAGCCGCGAGTTCCCGTTCTTCTTCACCAAGCCCGCCGATGCCATCGTGCCCGACGGCAGCGAGGTGCCCTATCCGCCGGAGACGAAGAACTTCCACTACGAGATGGAACTGGTCGTGGCGATCGGCAAGGCCGGCTTTCAGATTCCGGTGGAGCAGGCCAACGACTATATCTTTGGCTACGCCGCCGGCAACGACCTGACCCGCCGAGACCTGCAGCTCGAAGCACGCGAGAAGGGCCGGCCATGGGACTGGGGCAAGGCCTTCGATGAATCCGCGGTGATCTCACCCATCCGCAGGGTCAGCGATATCGGGCATCCCAGCCGGGGTCGTATCTGGCTCGCGGTCAATGATGAGATCAGGCAGGACCAGGACATCGCCGACTTGATCTGGGACGTTCAGGAAATCGTCTCGATCCTTTCCCATACCATGCGTATCCGTCCGGGAGACCTTATCTACACGGGCACCCCTGCCGGCGTCGGCCCCCTCGAAGTCGGCGACAAGGTGACCGGCGGCATCGACGGCATCGGTGATCACTCGATCGTCATCGTCGCGCCACGGGAGGGGCTATGAGTCGGGTACTGCACAACTTCTTCCGCAGCTCGGCCTCGGTGCGGGTACGCGCCGCCCTGAATCTCAAGGGCCTGGATTACGAGCATGTCTCCTATACCCTGCGCCAGGGGGAGCATCGCTCCCCCGCCTTTCTGTCACTGAACCCCCAGGGGCTGGTGCCGGCGCTACAACTCGGGGATGGCACGGTACTCGCCCAATCCCTGGCAATCATCGAGTATCTCGACGAGGCTTACCCCGAACCGGCATTGCTGCCTGCCACCCCCCTGGATCGCGCCTGGATCCGTAGCCTGGCCCAGGCGATCGCTTGCGACATCCATCCCGTCAACAATCTGCGTGTGCTCCAGTATCTGGACGAGAAGCTGGGCATCGACGAGGAAGGCGTGGCTCGCTGGTTCCGTCACTGGGTCGCCGAAGGCTTCGCACCGCTGGAACGCCAGTTGGCTGCCGACCCGCGCCGCGGCCGGTTCTGCCATGGCGACGCCCCCGGGCTGGCGGATATATGCCTGTTCGCGCAAATCGCCAATAACCGGCGATTCGCCGTGGATATGACGCCCTACCCCACGCTCGCGGCAATCAACGCCCATTGCCTGGAGTCACCGGCCTTCGTCGAGGCCCTGCCTGAAAACCACCCCCACGCGAGTTGAGACTATGCGAAGACACCCCTAGCATTCAGGCCGAGCCCCGAACAGCTACGCCCCCCTTCACCGATAATTAGCCGGGACAGTCGATACCATGAGCGAATCCCCTCTCGCCGAAGCCAATACCCTGCCCGGCAACCTGCTCCGGCGTTGCCATCAGATCAGCGTGGCGATCTTTCTCAAGAAGTGCGAGGCCTTCGGCCTGACTCAGTTGCAGTACGTTATCCTCTCCGCGCTGGAGGAAAAGGGGTCGCTCGACCAGATTACCCTTGGCGGCTTCACCGCGCTCGACCGCAATACGGTGGCCGTGGTGGTGCGCAAGCTCGAGGAGCGGGGGCTGGTCACGCGGTATCGCAACCCAGAGGACCGGCGATCGATGCTGGTCACGCTCAACGATGCCGGGCGTAGCCTGCGCCATGAAGCTGAGGAGGCAGTCAGAGACACCCAGAATGATATCCTCGCGCCGCTCGACGAGAGCGAACGAGAAACCCTGAGCAAACTGCTACGCAAGATCTCCGACACTAACAATGCGCTGAGCCGCGTACCCATCAAAGGTCTCGGGTAGCATATTCTCTTTATGCACAAGGGAAGAGCAAAAACGAAAAAGGGCCTGCGATTTCTCGCAGGCCCTTCTCGATATTCTGGCCCGCCCTGAAGGATTCGAACCTTCGACCTTTGCCTCCGGAGGGCAACGCTCTATCCAGCTGAGCTAAGGGCGGTCTTGATGTGGCGCCGAAGCGGCATCAACGCGCCGTATCGTACCTGCTCGCCCTCGGGGTGTCCATAGCGGGCGCCGGGGCCACAACGGCTACTGGGCGAAGATCTGGCGCAGGTCGGGGGCCTCGTCGAGCGCTTCCTCGATCGACAGCGAGGCCTCGATCGCCTTGAGGTGGCGACCCATGAACGCCGCCGCGCGCTCGCCGCGCCCGGCTTCGAGATGGCCGATCAACTCATCGTGATCGTGCGACTCGCAGCCCAGGTGGCCGGCACTGCCGTACACCGCGAGGATCAACGACGAGCGCGAACACAGCCGGCCGACGAATTCGGCGAGCGTGGCATTGCCGCACAGCCCGGCCAGGCGCTCGTGGAACTCGGCGGAGAGCTTGATCGCCACGCTCTGCTCGCCCTGCTTGAGCAGCTGGCGTTCGCGGGCGGCCAGCTCGCGCAGCGCCCGCGCGTCGGCGTCGGTCATGCGCCGGGCGATGTCCGCCATGATGCCGCACTCGACCAGTTGCCGCGCGGCGAAGACGTCGCGGGCCTCCTCGGCGGTGGGCCGGGTGACGCTGGCGCCGCGACGCGGGGTCAGCGTCACCAGTTGCTCATGGGCGAGGCGCTGGAGGATCTTGCGAATGCCGGTGCGGCTGATGTCGAAGACCTCGGCCAGGGCATCCTCGCGAAGCCGCGCGCCCGGACGCAGGCGGTGCTCGACGATGGCGTTGCTGATGGCCCGGTAGATGACCTCGTGGCGCTGCGCGCCGTCGCCGTCCTTGCCGCGCCGCCGCCTCGCCGGCTGGCCGCGGCCCGCCACGGCGTCGGGCGATTGCTGGCGCTCGGTCATGCTCGAGTCCTCATATCAGTGATCGGCGATATCGGCCAGTGTATACGGCTCGACCCATCACGGGCGACCGCCAGGCACCGGGCCGTTACGCCATCAGCTGCCCCGGTAGGTGGAGTAGCCGAACGGCGAAAGCAGCAATGGTACATGGTAGTGCTGGGTGGCATCGGCAACCCCGAACCGCAGCGGGATACGGTCGAGAAACCGCGGACGCTCGCCCGCTGCATTGCGCGCATCGAGATAATCGCCGGCGTGGAACAGCAGTTCATATTCGCCGGGCGTGAACGACTCGCCCTCGAGAATCGGCGCATCGCAACGGCCGTCGTCATTGGTGACCACCTCGCCCAGCGAGATCCGGTCGTCGCCGTCGAAACGGAAGACCTCGATGCGCAGTCCATTGCCCGGCCGCCCCAGAGCCGTGTCCAGGACATGTGTCGTCAGGCGTCCCATAGGCTTTGCTCCTTGCTTGTGCCGGCACCGTGCGAACGAAAGATCCGCGGCACGTTTAACAACCGGTTTGTATACCGTTTAATGGTGGCCTGTTCCACGCCGGACAGGCAACCATCCGCCGGCGATTGGCTCGATACGGCGCGACCAGGGAGACCACCGAGATGAGCACCCCGCTTCTGACCCCCCGCCCCAGCACGCTGGATCGCGATACCTTCGTCGGCCACTACGGCGACGTCTACGAACACTCGCCGTGGATCGCCGAGCTGGCCTGGGACGACGGCCTGAACGCCGCGCAGGACACCCCCGAGGGGCTGGCCACGGCGATGGCGGCGATCCTCGACGCGGCCCCGGCCGAACGCCAGCTGGCGGTGATCCGCGCCCACCCGGACCTTGCCGGCAAGGCCGCCGAGCGCGGCGAGCTGACCGCCGACTCCACCCGCGAGCAGGCCGGCGCCGGCCTCGATCAGTGCAGCCCCGAGGAGTATGCGCGCTTCCACCGCCATAACGCGGCCTACCAGCAGCGCTTCGGCTTTCCGTTCGTGATGGCGGTCAAGGGCAGCGATCGTCACCGAATTCTCGCCGCCTTCGAGCGTCGTCTCGAACACACCCCCGAACAGGAGCGGCGCACCGCCATCGGCGAGGTCAATCGCATTGCCCGGCTGCGCCTTGAGGCACGCGCCGGGCAGTGAGGGCATGCCAGCCGCCCCGCGCCGGCCCCGGGGTCCGGAGTGGAAAACGATTCCGCAACGGCGGACACCGCCCGGGCAAGCGTGTATTCTGGGTCGCCAATCGGTAACTTCGAGCAATACGGAGAACGGGGCGTGACTGTAGAGAGCAAGCGCAAGCCCGTCGGCCGCCCGGCGAGTACCGGCAAGGGCGGCGGAGGCCACAGCCAATCGCTGGTCCGCGGCCTGAACATACTCGAAGGCCTGGCGGCGGCACCGGGGGGACTCGGCCTGTCGGACATCGCCCAGATCGTCGGCCTGGCGCCCTCGACCACCCACCGCCTGCTGCAGGCCCTGTACAAGCAGGGCTACATCGCCCAGGACGCCGAACTGGGACTGTGGAAGATCGGCGTCAAGACCTTCCAGGTCGGCAACACCTTCCTCGAAGCGCGCGACTTCGTCGCCACCGCCCGCCCCTACCTGCGCCAGCTGACCCGGGAGAGCGGCGAGACCGCCAACCTGGCGATCCGCGACGAGGGCATGGCGGTGTTTCTCGCCCAGAGCGAATCGCCGCAGATGATGCGCATGATCACGCGGCTGGGCTCACGGGCGCCGCTGCACGCCTCCGGCGTGGGCAAGGCGCTGCTCGCCTGGCTGCCGGAGCGCGAGATCGAGCGCATCCTGCAATCGCGCGGGCTCGACCGGGTCACCGAGAATACCCTCGACACCCCCGCCCGGCTACGCGAGAGCCTGACCACCATCCGCCGCCAGGGCTACGCCTGCGACCGCGAGGAGCACGCCATCGGACTCAACTGCGTGGCCGCCTCGCTGCACGATCAGGACGGCCTGCCACTGGCCGCCATCTCGGTTTCGGGGCCGGTGGCGCGGATCCCCGAAGCGCGTCTGGTCGAACTCGGCGGCCTGGTCAGCCGCGCCGCGCGCGAGATCAGCGAACGGCTCGGCGGCCACGTTCCGCGACACTGACACGCCGTTCCCGCGCTCCGGCTCAGGCCGGGGAGCCCGCCCCCCGCGTCAACGTCGCCAGCGCCTCGCGCTGGCGGCCGTCGGCATCGAAGTTGTCCGGCGCCAGCCAGCGCTCGAAGGCCGCCTCCAGCGCCGGCCACTCGCCATCGATCACCGAGAACCAGGCGGTATCGCGGTTGCGCCCCTTGACCACCGTGGCCTGGCGGAAAACGCCCTCGAAGCTGAACCCCAGCCGTTCGGCGGCGCGACGCGAGGGCGCATTGAGCGCATCGCACTTCCACTCGTAGCGCCGGTAGCCCAGCGCGAAGGCCTCGCGCATCAGCAGCAGCATCGCCTCGCTCGCCGCCGGCGTGCGCTGCAGGCGTGGCGAGAAGTGGATATGCCCGACCTCGATGCTGCCGGCGTCCGGGGCGATGCGCAGAAAGCTCGCCACCCCCGCGGCGAGGCCGCTCGCCTCATCGACGATGGCGAAGAACAACGGATCGCGCCGGCCGGCCATCTCGGCCAGCCAGTGGCGATAGGCGGTCTGGTCGGGAAACGGCCCGTAGGGCAGGTAGGTCCAGTTGCGCTCGCTGCCGGGTAGGCTCATCGCCCCCCATAGCGCCTCGCCATGGCTGGGTTCGTCGAGGGGCTCGAGGCGGCACAAGCGCCCCTGCAGGATTCGCCGTTCGGGCCAGGCGGCGCCCCGCCAGCCGGGCACGGGATCGCCGACCGGGGGACTGTCTTCCAGCTGTGACATGGCGCATCTCCACGTGAAGGTTCACGCCAGTCTACGCCATGGGCGTCGCGCTGGGCTCCTCAGGTATTGAGGATCACGCCGCCGTTGAGGTGCAGCGTCTGGCCGGTCATGTACGAGGATTCCTCGCTGGCCAGGTAGACATAGGCCGGGCCCATCTCGCTGGGCTGGCCGGCACGATCCATCGGCACCTGGCCGCCGAAGCCCTCGACCTTCCCGGCGTCGAAGCTGGCCGGGATCAGCGGCGTCCACACCGGCCCGGGCGCCACCGCGTTGACGCGGATGCCGCGCCCGACCAGCGACTGCGACAGCGAACGCACCAGGCCCTGGATGGCGCCCTTGGTCGCCGTGTAGTCGATCAGCGTATCGTTGCCCTTGAAGGCGTTGACCGATGACGTGGCGATGATGGTATCGCCCTCGTGCATGTGCGGCAGCGCCTGCTTGGCCATGTAGAAATGGCTGAAGATGTTGGTCTGGAAGGTGCGCGCCAGCTGGTCGTCGGGTATCTCGGTGACGTCGTCCCAGTCGTACTGCTCGGCGGCGTTGTTGACCAGGATGTTGATCCCGCCGAACACGCTCAGGGTGCGCTCGACGATCTCGCGGCAGAAAGCGGGATCGCCGACGTCGCCCTGGATCAGCTCGCAGCGCCGTCCTTCGGCTTCGACCAGCGAGCGGGTGTCCAGGGCATCGCGCTCCTCGTCGAGGTAGGCGAGCACGCAATCCGCCCCTTCGCGGGCGAAGTGCAGGGCCACCGCGCGGCCGATGCCGCTGTCGCCACCGGTGATGATCGCCACCTTGCCCTTGAGCTTGTCGGTACCGCGATAGCTGTCGCGGATGAACTCCGGCTCGGGCTGCATCGCGTATTCGTCGCCGGGTTGCTTGCGCTGTTCCTGCGCGGGGAAATGCTGCTCGCCCATGACATTCGCTCCTTGAAAGGTGGAAACTATCCTGTCTTACCATAGAAGCCGCCGACGCCCAGGCCAAGCGAACCGCAACAATGCAAAGCCCCCCTGAAGTCCTCATGCCCAGCCTGGAGGAAGAGGCACCTGACAGTGGCCTCTTCCTCCGCGCGCGAGGATCGCCTAGCGTCGCCCAGGTAAGGTCAGAAGCTCAGCGTGACTCCGGCATTGTAGGCCCGACCGTCCAGCACACGACCGTAGTTGTCGTAGTCGATGCGCTTGTCGAAGACGTTGTAGACCCCACCGTAGAGAGCGAGGTTCGGCTTGAGCTGGTGGCGAACGCCAGCATCCACCAGGGTATAGCTCGGATAGGCCTCGCTGAGCCCGCCGCGACCGGCGACCTGTTCCGCTTCCCCCTTGAAGCGTGCCTTGGTCCAGACGTGGGTCAGCCGCGTGGCATCCCAATTGACGCCTATACTGGCACGGTGCCGAGGCTGGTCGTTGAGCGGTAGCCCCGCATTGTCGCCGCTTTTCTGCTCGCTATCGGTGTAGGTGTAACTGGCGTTCAGGTCGAGCATGGGGGTCACCGCCCAGTCGAGCCCGAGCTCGACGCCGTCGATGGTCGCCTCGTCCACGTTCATGTATTGATAAAGCGCCGTGTACTCCTCGCCCAGATAGCCGCAGGAAGGATCGCCCTCGCGGGTATCGCACACCACGGGTTTCTCGATCTTGTCTTCGAACTTGGTGTGGTACACGGTGGCACTGGCCAGCAGGTCCGAAGTGGCTTGCCAGTAGGCGGCGAACTCGTACGTCGTACTCTTTTCCGGCTGCAGGTCGGAGTTGCCGACATCGCGGCAGTCCGCGCAGCGTGGCCCCCCGCCACCCTCGAGCCAGTTGGAATCGCCTTCCTTGAGATCCGGCGTACGGTAGCCCGCGCTGACACCCCCCTTGAAGGTAAGCGCGGGCAAGGCATCGAAAACGCCATAGAGACGTGGCACGAACTCACTACCGTAATTTTCATCCTTGACCCAACGGGCACCGGTTGTAAGCGAGAAACGCTCGGTGAGGAACCACTCATCCTCGGCGAACAAGGCACCATCCCAGCGCTCCAGTGCCGCGACCCCCAAGGCACGGTCGGGATGCTCGATCTCTTGCTGACGATATTCAGCGCCGAGGGTCAGCAGATGACTCGCCAGCGGAATCACGGTCGAGGACTTGAGCGTGGTGCGTTCGTAGGTCGACGTGTAGGAGCCGTCGTCCTGATCGAGGTCGACGTGCTTGACGAAACTACGCGTCTTGATTCGATCGCCCCAGTCGATGTCATGCGTCAGCGTCTGGTGCCTGCGGCGTGTTTCGAATTCGCTGTCACCACGGCTACCGCTGCGGCCCCCGGTCGCCTGCATGTCCTGATCGCCGTAACCGGCTTCCAGACTCAGCCTGTTGTCATCGTTGGGCGTCCATGTCAGCTTTCCGGTGTAGGTGTCACGATCGTATTCGGGATGACCGTACTCGATATCATCCTCGTTGCGCCCCAGCGTCGAAGCGCTGAAGGTAGCTGCCAGCGTATCCTCGATAACCGGCCCCGAAAGATAGACGCTGCTCTGCTGACGATTGCCCGAATCGCTGTCTTCCTGAATCAGTGTTTCGGTGGTCACGGAGCCGGTCCAGCGGTCGGGCACAGGACGCGTGATGACGTTGATGACGCCGCCCAGCGCATCGGAACCGTAGAGCGTCGACATGGGCCCACGGATGACTTCGATACGCTCGATCGCCGACATCGGCGGTAGCCAGCTGTACTCGGCACCGCTGCCGAAGCCGTTGTAATAGGCTTGGGAGGAGTCCTGCGGTACGCCGTCCACCAGAATCAGCGTGTATTGGGCGTCGAAACCGCGAATCGAGACTTCACCGGTTCCGCCCTTGCTGGTCGGTCCATCATCGACGTAGACCCCCGGCACGTCCTGAAGCGCCTGGGTGATGTCGCGGTAGGATTTCCCTTGCAGTTCTTCCCGGGTGATGACGGAAATGCTGGCAGGCGCATGAACCGGGTCGACCGCATATCCCGAGGCCGAGGCCGAGGTCACGGTAAGGGGCTCGAGCGTCTCGGTTTCCTGTGCCCAGGCCGACGAAACGGTCGTGCCTAGCACGGCCGATAGGCTGGCCAGTGCCAGACGGCGGCCGGTGGCCAAGTGTTGCGGCGCGGTTGCTGGCGTTCGACTCGTGGCTGACATGTGATGTTCCCGTTGTTTGCGTGGCAATGAAATAAGGGCTCATCGAAGTCCGGTCCGTCATGCGCGGTGCACGCATCCGCCAAGCGAATGCCGTGCCACGCTATCTTGTGGTTATGGTTACGATCATCACTCGCTCGCGTCATCGGCGTCTGACGGCGAGGAGCCCAGCGCGCGTATGAGCGCCGTGGTGTCTTCAAGCGCGTCGATGATGCGCCGCTGCTTCTCTGGCGGTAGTGCGAGACTGCCGTGTAATGCTGCCTTGAGATCCATGCGCGCCTCGAGCATGGCCTGGGCCAGCGTCGAGCTCTCGTTGTCGGGCATATGGAGCTCGTAGGCACGCCGCATGGCCGACAGCTTGCGCCCCGCGCGCGTGAGCCGCTCGGTGGTGCGCGCCACCTCGTCGCGATGCGCGCGACAGTGGCCCCGCCCGGTTTCGGTCAGGGCGTATACCTTGCGTCGCCCACGCTTGAAGCGTTCGATCCATCCCTGCTCGGCAAGCGTCGACAGCGCCGGATACAGGCTACCCGGGCTGGGCCGGTAGAAGCCCTGCGACAAACGCTCGATCCGCTCGCTCAAGGCGCTGCCGTGGGCCGGTTCTTCCTCGATCAGGCTAAGCAACAAAAACGACAGCTCGCGGGCATTCAGCTTGCGCGCGGTCGGCATGCCCATCGGCAGGCCTCGCTCACTCGACGGTGCCTGACTCATGCGGTATCGACGCGCTTATCGCCGCCACACCACTGGCTGATGCTGAACATCCCCTTGCCCACCGGCATCAACCGAGTGGTATAGCGCTCACGCTGATTGAGAATGAAATGCCGGAAATCGCCCGGCTCCCCCGCGAGATGATCGAGATTGTCCGCCACGACCCAGGCGCCCTCGGCCAGCCTGTTTTCCAGGCTCTCGAGCACGGGGCGATAGAGCGATTTCTCGCCATCCAGAAACACGAAGTCGACCGGGCCCTCGATATCGACCAGTGTCTCGGTGGCATCGCCCAGGCGAATCTCGGCGCGGGCCGCCAGGCCGGCATCGCGGAGATTGGCGAGCGCATGGTCGCGCTTGTTGGCATAGAACTCACTGCCGATGACGATGCCATCGTTATCGGCTGCCGCCGCGGCCAGATAGAGCGTGGAGATGCCGAACGAGCTGCCGAACTCCACCAGACGACGGGCTCCGCTGGCGCGGGCCAGAAAATAGAGCAGCGCACCCTGGGCCGGGCCAATCGATAGATAGGCGTGCTGATAGTAATTCGCCTCGCGGAACGACCGCGGTCGCGATGCCGTGACACCACGCGCGTCATCCGCCTGGCGACGAGCCTGGCGCTGTTCGCGTTGTGCGCGGGCGCTTCGGTGTTCGCGGTCGAGAACGCGCTGAAGGTCTGAGTGATCGAGGGTACTGATCATGAGGGAAACGACGCCTCCATTGGGTTGTCGGCTTCATGGCTGGGCGCGAGGCCTTCGGCATCGTCCCCTTCCGCGTCGCAGGTCACGATGACCGGACAGTGGCGACGAGGATGGGTGAGCACGCTGACCGGCTGGCGATAGACCCTCGTCAGACGCCCCGCATCCAATACCTGCCAGGGCGTTCCCTGAGCTTCAACGCCTCCATCGGCCAGTAACACCAGACGGTCGGCATGAGCCGCCGCCAGGTTGAGATCATGCAACACGACCACGACGCAACTGCCCGCACGGGCCAGAGCACGAGCGCTGCGGAGCAAACGCTCCTGATGGCGCAGGTCGAGTGCGGCAGTGGGCTCGTCGAGCAGCAGGATCGAGGTTTCCTGCGCCAGTACCCGTGCGAAGGTCGTGCGCGCCTGCTCGCCGCCGGAGAGTGTCATCGCGTCTCGCGACGCCAGATGCTCGATCTCGGCGGTGCGCAAGCTCTCGGTGACGACCGTATCGTCACGTGCCGGCGGCAAGTCACGCAGCGCCCGTCCCATGCGCACGACCTCCTCGACTTGATAGGCGAAACGCAGCACGCTGTCCTGCGGCATGACCGCGCGATGGGCGGCCAGTTCGGCGACGCTGAGATCCTCGAGGCGACGGCCCGCCAATGAGACATGGCCCGTGTCGGGGCGCACGTCCCCGGCGGCCAAGGAGAGCAGTGTCGACTTGCCGGCGCCATTGGGACCGATCAGGGCCGTGACGTGACCATAAGCGCATTCCAGGTCGATCGCGTTCAGCACACGCCGACCGCCCAGCGACAGCGATGCCATGACGACGGCGATTGCCGGCTCGGGATTGGCGTGTGTCTCGTCATGTGGCGATGTCATGTGTGCCTCCCCATGCTTCGTCCACGCGCGATCAACCACAGGAAGAACGGTCCTCCGAGAGTCGCCGTCAGGATGCCGATGGGAATCTCGCTGGGCGGATCGAGCGAACGGGCACCGATATCGGCCAGCATCAGCAGCAGTCCACCGGCCAGGGCGCTGAGCGGCAATAGGTGGCGATGGCTCGGCCCCATCAGCAGGCGAATCAGGTGCGGAATCACCAGGCCGACGAAGCCGATCGTCCCGGTGAAGGAGACGGCGGCAGCCGTCAATAGCGCAGTCAGCACGACCAGACGGCGACGCAAATGAGTCACGTCGACGCCCGCGTGGCGCGCCTGGCGTTCACCCAGCGCCAGCAGATCGAGCGGCGCTGCCTGGCGACGCAGCAGCCAACCGGCAAACACGACGATCGGCGTGATCACGCCGACGGCCCGCCAGTCGATGTTACCCAGCGAGCCCATCGACCAGAACAATAGACTCTCCAACTGCTCGGTGCTGGCGAGGTAGGTGAGGTACCCGGTGATGGCACCAGCGATGGCATTGATGGCAATGCCGATGAGCAACAGATTGGCATTGCCTCCCTGGCGCGTGCGCATCGCCAGCGCATAGATAAGAGCCGTGGTCGCCGCGGCGGAAACGAAGGCGCCCAAGGGCAGCGTCCATGGACCCAACGCGTCCAGCTGGAGCACGATGACCGTCACCGCCCCCAGGGAAGCGCCACTGCTGACGCCGACGATGCCGGGATCGGCCAGTGGATTACCGAAGAGTCCCTGTAGCGCGGCACCGGACATGGCCAGCGCCGCACCGACAAGCAGTGCCATCAACGCTCGCGGCAGGCGCAACTCCCAGAACACGACATGGGCCAGTCGCTGACCGTCATCGACATCGAAGGGCATTGCCACCGCTGCCAGCATCTGCCCTAACGTCAACGGCACCTGACCCGTCATGGCAGCGCCGGCCAGCGTCAGCACAACGGCTCCCGCCAGCCCGCAATAGAGGGGCATCGCGGCAGGACGACGACGGTGCGGACGCTCGGTATTCGTGAGGTATCGCGGCAAGGTCAGTCTCATGGCGATGCGTCCGTCACATCTGTTGCCAGGGCTCGCGCCAGGGCCAGTGTCGCGTCTCCGCTTGCCACGGCGTCGAATTTCACCGCGGCATGTGGCAGCACGATCAGGCGCTCGTGGCGCGAGGCCGGCGTATGGGCCAGCCCCGGTACTTGCCGCCAGATACCGTCGCGTCCACCCAGTGCGGAAAGCTCGAGGTCGGATACCAGTACGGCCTGCGGCGCCATGGCAATGACGCCCTCCGCCGTCAGCGACTGGTAGCGCTCCAGGCCCGCACGGGCCCCGACGTTGATCCCGCCGGCACGTTCGATCAAGCCATGGGCCGCCGTCGAGCGTCCGGCAGCGGTCACGGCGCCCGTCGTGCCAGCGCCGCTGCTCGATACATGCAGCACCCTGGGCGACGCATCGTTTGCCGCCACAACGCGGGCCGCGTCGGCGTAACGCGCCTGAATCGTCTCGATCAATATCTCGGCCTCGGCCTGGCGGTCGACCAGCTCGGCGATGCGTCGTATACGCTCAAGCGCCGGACGCTCGCGGGACACCATGTGACTCTCGATGCTCAGCGACTCGGCACGCGCCAGGATCGGCGCGTCCCGCCCCGGATTGCCACCAATGACCAAGGTCGTGCCCGCCGCCAGCAGGCCTTCCGGCGTCGGCAGCCGGCGGTAGCGCGTCACATCAAGCAGCGATTGCCGAAACGACGGATCTTCAGGCATCAGCGCCAGTTCGCCCCCGGCGCCCAACGCTTGGAGGATTTCCACGTGTCCCGGGTCCATGACCGCGATGCGCCTCGCGTCACCTTCGCCCGCATAGGCACTGGCACAGACGAGAAGCCAGAGCGAAAGCATCCGGATGAACCATTGCGCGCCTCCCGTACGCCGATCGCGCCGAGTCGGCGCGATTTCCAGCACTTGCGGTTCCATGGGATCAACCTGCCACTGAACGAGGTTCTAATATCGTACGATATTTTGAATAATAATCAAAATCATTTGTGTTCAGTCTTGTCGTACGTGTTCGAAAAACGATCACACCGCCTCGAGTTCCACAACACCATCTCTATTACGAGCAGAAGCTGACAGCCAAGCCTCCCCATGAAGAATGGGTGAAGCCAAGGTCCGGGATGCGTAAACTACGCACAGCGATCCCCTGCGCCACTTGCGAGGCTACCGATGACTACCCACCTGCTGTCCGTCGATTCGTTGTCCAAGGATCAGGTCGATCACCTGCTGCGCGTGGCCAGCCGCATGGAACCGATCGCGGCACGACGCAAGGTGACCCGGGTGCTGGAGGGCGCGGTGCTCGGCAACCTGTTCTTCGAGGCCAGCACGCGCACCCGGGTCAGCTTCAACGCGGCGTTCTGCCGGCTCGGCGGCAGCGTCTGCGACACCACCGGCTTCACCTTCTCGTCGATGGCCAAGGGCGAATCGCTCTACGACACCAGCCGGGTGATGAGCGGCTATTGCGACGCCATCGTCATGCGCCACCCGGACCAGGGCTCGGTGGCCGAGTTCGCCGAGGCGACCAACGTGCCGGTGATCAACGGCGGCGACGGCCCCGGCGAGCACCCCAGCCAGGCGCTGCTCGACCTGTACACCATCGACAAGGAGTTCACCCGGCTCGGCAAGCACCTGGGCGGCGCCCACCTGCTGCTCACCGGCGATCTCAAGCACGGCCGTACCGTGCATTCGCTGATCAAGCTGCTGTCGCTCTACGAGCCCCTGCGCATCACCCTGGTCTCGCCGCCTGGACTGGAGATGCCCGGCCAGCTGGTCGACCTGGTCGCCTCGCGCGGGCATCGCGTCGAACAGCGCGAAAGCCTCGACAGCGACTTCGGCGACCTGGACGTGGTCTACACCACGCGCATCCAGAAGGAGCGCTTCACCGACGAGCTGTCGGAAAGCTTCGCCGGCGTCTCGCAGGACTTCCGCGTCGACCGCGCCTTCCTCGACAATCATTGCAGCGCCACCACCATCGTCATGCATCCGCTGCCGCGGGACAGCCGCCCGGGGGCCAACGACCTCAACGTCGATCTCAACGGCGACCCGCGCCTGGCGATCTTCCGCCAGACCGACAACGGCATCCCGGTGCGCATGGCGATCTTCGCCACGCTGCTCGGCGTCGAGGAGCTGATCGAGAAGGAGATGCGCGACGTGCGCTGGTTCGTGCCCGAGACCTTCGGCGTCGACGACCGCCAGCTTTGAGCCGGCACCGGCGGGCGTCATACGGCGCCCGGCCACCTTGACCCGCCGGCTTGCGAAGCGGCACTCTGCTGGGCATCCGGTCGAATTCCGGCCAAACCTATGGCGCCTTATGCATGGCTGACCCTTTCGGTACTTCCGCTGAACATCCCGCGCCGCCAGACCCGCCGCCAACGACATCGCCGCTTACCGCCGCGCAACTCGGCCGCCTGCTCCAGCGGGTCGCCCGTCAGGATCGTTCCGCCTTCGCCCGGCTGTACGAAGCCACGGCGCCGAAACTCCTGGGCACGGCCCTGCGTATCTTGCACCAACGCGGCTGGGCGGAGGACGTGGTGCAGGAAGCGTACGTCAAGATCTGGCAGAAGGCCGGGCACTTCGATGCCCGAAAGGCCTCGCCGATCACCTGGATGGTGACCATCGTCCGCAACGGCGCCATCGACGAACTGCGCAAGCAGCCGCCGGGGACCGCAACCGGGGAAGACGCGCTGGAAAGAACGGCCTCGTCGACGCCCGATGGCCACGCCCAGCTGGAGCACGATCAGTCCGTGAGTCGACTGCATCGCTGCCTTGACGAATTGCCGGAAGCGCGCCGGGACATGGTGCGGCTGGCGTATCTGAATGGCTGGTCGCGGGCCGACCTGGCGACGCACTTCGAGCAACCGGTGAACACCGTCAAGACCTGGCTGCATCGAGCACTCAAACAACTCAAAGGGTGTCTTGCCCCATGACAGATGCTGATGCGCTCGACATGCTGGCCGCCGAGTTCGTGCTCGGCACGCTGGACGCTCGCGAGCGCGCCTCGGTGGCCCGGCGACGGCTGAACGAGCCGGAGCTCGAGGCGTGCATTCAAGCCTGGGAGGCGCGACTGGCGCCACTCGGCGACGAGATCGAGTCGATCGCGCCCAGCCCCGACCTGCTGGCACGCATCGAACGCCGGATCGACGCACTCGACGAGTCGCCCGTATCGCCCCAGGTCGTCGCCCTGCGCGGTCGCCTGAAGCGCTGGCAGTGGAGCACCGGACTGGCCTCGCTCGCGGCCCTGCTGCTGGCCGCGGTACTGCTGTTCCAGCCGCGCCCGGCGCCCGACGCGTCATCGTTCGTGGCGGTATTCCAGGAAAATGACCAGCAGCCGGCGTTCCTGCTCGCGGTCGATCTGGAGAACCGCCAGTTGAGCATCCGGCCGGTCACCGCCGAACCGTTGCCGAACCGCTCCTACCAGCTGTGGATCAAGGCCGACCCGCTGGGTCCCAAGCCACGCTCCGTCGGGGTGTTGAACGCCGACCTGACCATCGAGCGCTCGGCGCTGCGCGACTACGATCCGGAACTGCTCAAGCAGGCCACCTTCGGCATCAGCGTGGAACCCGAAGGCGGCTCGCCCACCGGCCAACCGACCGGGCCGGCGATCCACGGCTATCTCTACCCCACCGACGCGGAACCTGACGGCCAGCGCCTCTAGCGATTTTTCTCGCCACACTGAAACCTCGCGCGCGTTCTTCCGTAGCTAGGGATGACGTCATCCGGAACAACGGTTCCCGGTGGCGCATCACCGACAGCAAGGAGAGAACGATGAACAAGCAACTGCTGACAGGCGCCTTTTTGACCGCCGCGCTGAGCGCCGGCATCGCACAGGCCGACGACACCATGAAGGTCGGGGTCCGGGCCGACGACCAGTCGGTCGCCGAAGGCACGGTCTCGGCGCAGAAGGTGATGGCCGAGCACAACGGCTGGCTGGTGGTCCACCGTACCGACGACAGCCACAAGCCGGGCCCGGTCGTCGGTCATGCACCCCTCAAGAAGGGCGAGAACACCGATGTGGCCGCCATCCTCACCGAGCAGGTCGAGTCCGGAGACATGCTGATGCTGATGCTCCACGGCGAGGAAGGCGGCACGCAAACGGGCGTCTTCGAATACACCCTGGGCGCCAAGGAGGATGGCCCGGTCAAGAAGGATGGCGAGCTGGTGATGGCCACCATCACCGCCGAGTGAGCGATACGACACGGCCGGCCCTCGGGGCCGGCCGTGTCGTATCTATGCATCCGTGCTAGCTATGCCCGTGTCCCGCCGTCCGGTTAGCCAAAGGGCCGCGCCGGCAGTCCCTCGTCCCGGGCGAACCAGCTCTCGAGGATCAATTGCGCGGCGAGTCCGTCGACGCTCTCCTCACGGTAGTTGCCGCGATGGCCGAGGCCGCGGGCGATGGTCTTGGCCTCGCGGGTCGAGCCACGTTCGTCGACCATCTCGCAGGGCTTGCCGTAGCGGCCGTAGAGCCGCTTGCCGAACTTGCGCGCGCGGCGGCTCATGTCCGATTCGCTGTCGTCCATGTTGAGCGGCAGACCGACCACGAACAGGTCGGGCTGCCACTCCTCGACCAGCCGCGCGACCACGTGCCAGTCGGGAATGCCGTCGCGGGCGGGCAGCGGATCGAGCGCCGTGGCGCGGCGGATCAGCTCGTTGCCCACCGCCACGCCGATGCGCCGGGTGCCGAAGTCGAACGCCAGCACCAGCCGCTGCCCCGCCGTGGCCATCAGCTGTGGCCGGCCTGGCTGGTGAGCAGATTGAGATCGACCCCGAGGATCCCCGCCGCGGCGTTGAGCCGCTGTTCGGCGGGCAGGTCGAAGATCACCCCCGGCTGGGCCTCGACGGTCAGCCAGGTGTTCTCCTTGAGCTCCTTCTCGAGCTGGCCAGCCTCCCAGCCGCAGCAGCCCAGGCAGACGATGAACTGCTCGGGGCCCTCGCCGGCGGCGATCGCCTGGAGCATGTCCATCGAGGTGGTCAGCGCCACGTCGTCGGCGACCTGAATGCTGGAATCCCACGGCGTGCTGCTGCCGCGGTGCAGGATGAAACCGCGATCGCGATGGGTCGGCCCACCGAAGAACACCGGCTGGTCGCGTACCGGGCACTCCTCGGCGTCGAGTTCTAGCTGCTCGAGCAGTGCGTCGAGGGTCAGCTCCAGGGGATGGTTGATGATCACCCCCATGGTGCCGCTGTCGTCGTGATCGCACAGGTAACTCAGGCTCCCCGCGAAATTGGGGTCCTCGAGATGAGGCATCGCCAGCAGGAAGTGGTTGCGCAAGCTTTGCATGGGTCTCCCGGGCGTCAACGCACGCCGAAATTGTTGCCTTTCCCGTACTGCCAGACCCGCGTGATGGTCAGGCTGTCGCGCTCGCCCATGCCCCGGTCGAAGGGTCGGTAAGGCGCCGCGCCACGGACCGTGTCGAGCGCGGCCTGGTCGAGTTCGGGCTGTTGCGAGGATTGTATCACCTCTGCCTGGCGTAGCTGACCGTCGCGACCGATCACCACGCGGATGCGCAGCTGGCCGTCCAGTGCCTCGGGGGCCGGGTAATAGCGGTTGCCGTACTCCTCGACGCGCCGCGACCAGGCATCGATGTAGCGCGCCTCGGCGGCCCGCTGCGCGGCCTTCTGGCTTTCACTGCCACCACCGCCGCCGGCCGCGCTCGCGTCGAAGCCGCGCTCGCGCACGCTGGCCGAGGCCTGGGCGAGCAGCGCCTGGGCATCGGGCGTCGACGAAGCCTCGGGCGGAGCCGCCGGTTCCGGCGGCGCGTCGGGTCGTGGGGCAGGCTCGGGCTTGGGCGGCGGTTCGGGGGTCGGTGGCTGCGGCGCGGGTTCGGGTTCCGGC
>NZ_CAAHFN010000056.1 GCF_900961225.1 Modicisalibacter radicis | reverse complement strand
ACCCAGATCCTCCCACCCAGGAGTGGCCATGAACCCATCACACGATCACTTTCACGCGTCCCTGGCACCCGCCCAGACTCGTAAAACCGCGACCGACGCGCCGAAGAGCGGGGCGGAGGAAGGGTCGGGTTACACCTGCCCGATGCATCCCGAAGTGGTCAGCAACAGGCCCGGCGAATGTCCCAAGTGCGGCATGGCCCTGGAGCCCGTCGCTCCCCAGGCGCCGGCTTCCCGGACCGAATGGACCTGCCCGATGCATCCCGAGATCGTCCGGGACGAAGCGGGGGATTGCCCGAAGTGCGGCATGGCCCTGGAGCCACGACAGGTCACCGCCGAGGAGCAGGCGAACCCCGAGCTCGTCGACATGACCCGGCGCCTGTGGGTCGCCCTGGCGCTGTCGATTCCGGTGTTCGTGCTGGCGATGGGACAACACCTGCCTGGCCTGTCGCTGGAGGCGTGGGTCCCGCACGAGGTGCACGTCTGGATGGAACTGGCCCTGTCGACGCCGGTGGTGCTGTGGTGTGGCTGGCCGTTCTTCGTGCGCGGCTACCGGTCGGTGATCGGCTGGAATCCCAACATGTTCACCCTGATCGCCCTCGGCGTCGGGGTCGCCTATCTCTACAGCCTGGTCGCCACGTTGTTTCCGCAGCTCTTCCCGCCCTCCTTCCGCGACGCAACGGGACAGGTGGGCGTCTACTTCGAAGCCGCCGCGGTGATCGTCGCCCTGGTGTTGCTGGGCCAGGTCATGGAACTGCGCGCACGCAGTCAGACCAACAGCGCGATCAAGGCATTGCTGGGGCTGGCCCCCAAGACCGCGCGACGTATCGCCAGCGACGGCGGCGAGACCGACGTGCCGCTGGAGCAGATCCAGATCGGCGATCGCCTGCGGGTACGCCCCGGCGAGAAGGTGCCGGTGGACGGCCGGGTCGTCGAGGGCAGCTCCTCGGTGGACGAGTCGATGATCACCGGCGAGCCCATGCCCGTCGAAAAGGGCGAGGGCGAGGATGTCATCGGCGCGACGATCAACGGCACCGGCTCGCTGGTCATCGAGGCCCGGCGCGTCGGCCGCGACACCCTGCTGGCGCAGATCGTGCAGATGGTCGCCGATGCCAGCCGCAGCCGGGCGCCGATCCAGAACCTGGTGGACGTGGTCGCCGGTTACTTCGTGCCCACGGTGGTGCTCGCCGCCGTCGCGACCTTCGTGGTCTGGGCAGTGTGGGGGCCCGAGCCGGCGATGGCCTATGCGCTGATCAATGCCGTGGCGGTGCTGATCATCGCCTGTCCCTGCGCACTGGGGCTGGCCACGCCCATGTCGATCATGGTGGCCAGCGGCAAGGGCGCCTCGGCGGGGGTGCTGTTCAAGAATGCCGAGGCGATCCAGACCCTGCGCCAGGTCGACACCCTGATCGTCGACAAGACCGGCACGCTCACCGAGGGGCACCCCCGGCTGCAGGACGTGGTCGCCAGCGAAGGCTTCGAGGAGGACGAGGTGCTGCGCCTGGCGGCCACCCTGGAACGGGGCAGCGAGCACCCGCTGGCGACGGCGATCGTCCAGGGGGCGCAGGCGCGCAATATCACTCCCGAGCGCTACACCGACTTCGAGTCGGTGACCGGCCAGGGCGTCAAGGGCAAGGTCGGTGATCGGGCGGTGGCGCTCGGCAACCACGCGCTGATGGCCGCCGAAGGGATCGAGGCCGGGGCACTCGCCGAGCATGCCGAGGCGCTGCGTGCCGACGGCAAGACCGCCATGTTCGTCGCCGTCGATGGCCGGGCCGCCGGGCTGGTCGCCGTCGCCGACCCGATCAAGGCGACGACCCGCGAGGCGATCGAGGCGCTGCATGGCGAGGGCATCCGTATCGTCATGCTGACCGGCGACAGCCGGACCACGGCGCAGGCGGTCGCCGGACAACTGGGCATCGACGAGGTGATCGCCGGCGTCCTCCCCGAGCAGAAGGCCGAGAAGGTCAAGGCGTTGCAGGCCGAGGGACGCTTCGTGGCCATGGCCGGCGACGGCATCAACGATGCCCCGGCGCTGGCCCAGGCCCAGGTCGGCATCGCCATGGGCACCGGCACCGACGTGGCCATGGAGAGTGCCGGCGTAACGCTGGTCAAGGGCGACCTGCGTGGCATCGTGCGCGCCCGCCGGCTCAGCCGCGCCACCCTGCGCAACATCAAGCAGAACCTGTTCTTCGCCTTCGTCTACAACAGCGTGGGCGTGCCGGTCGCCGCCGGCGTGCTCTACCCGGCCTTCGGCATCCTGCTGTCACCGATCATCGCTGCGGCGGCGATGTCGTTCAGTTCGGTGTCGGTGGTGGCCAACGCCCTGCGACTGCGGCGAGAGGAGATCTGAGCATGGCACACGACAAGCATTGGCTGGAGCGCCGCCCGACGCGGCTGCAGATCGGCCTGGTGGCCGGCTTAGTGGGACTGATCATCGTCACCCTGCTCTGGGACACGCACAAGGCTCTGTTCCTGAGCGCGGCACCCTGGCTGCTGGTGCTGGCATGCCCACTGATGCACCTGCTGATGCATGGCGGGCACCACCATGGGCCGAAGGGCAAGATGAGGGATGATGAGTAGTCATCTGCGGATGCCGGCAGTGAGTCCGAGTCCGGGGCTGGACCCGTCGAGCCCTTCACTGGTCACCGCCTGGCCGTCGGGTAACCCCACCGATGGCGCTCATTTTTATCATCTTTTTCAAGCTACGAGAGGAGGTTCAACATGCCGGATAAAGAGCGTCGCCTCGGTGTCTCCGAGGTCAATCTGGTGACCCGCAAACTCAAGCTCAAGCCCTGCAGTGAAGAGGCGCTGCAAGCTGCCATCGGCGAGATCGACGGTCTGTTCGGCCTTGAACGCGTCACCTTCGAGCCCGACAAGCGGCGCCTCGACCTGGCCTACGATGCCTCGCGATTGTGCATCGAGCATGTCGAAGCGATCCTGACCCGATACGCCATCGCCATCAGCAATGGCTGGTGGACACGCGTCAAGGAGAGTCACTATCGATTCGTCGATCAGAACATCAAGGATAACGCCAGCAAGGAGCCTTGGAGCTGTCACTGAGATTCCGGAGCAGTCATTGGAAAGCGTGCCGTATCGGCCGCGAATCAGGACCCTTGGCTCGGCCAGCTACCAGGAGGTCAAGCACTTGATCGGACCGGCCGGAAGCGATCCAGCGGGCTGAACGCCGGACATAGCCATAAAAAAACCCGCTCGAATCGAGCGGGTTTTTGTTGGCTACGCAGGGCCGGCGGCTCAGAGATGCGGTTGCAGGGTCTGCACCAGCGTCTTGTAGAGTCGCGGGCCGGCGGCCATCAGCCGGCCTTCCGGAGTCACGCCGGGTGAACCGTCGGGCCCGCCCATCAGCGCACCGGCTTCCTTGAGCAGCAGCGTGCCGACCAGGCTGTCCTGTTCCTCGAGGCCCAGCACGAACGCCGCGTCGACGCGACCGGCGGCCAGCTCGGCGATATCGAGCAGCGGGCAGCCACTGGCGGTCAGCGTATCGATGCGCGGACCGAGCTGCTGGGCCAGCGTCAGGTAGGTCGGCAGGTGACGCGAGCGCAGCCAGCTTTCCGGCAAGCCCATCGCCAGGCGGATGCCCTCGATCTGGGTGGCCTTGCTGACGCGGATGCGCTTGCCGTTGTACTGCGCGCCGCGGCCGCGGCTGACCAGATATTCGTCGTCGCTGAACGGGCAGATCACCACCGCGTGCTCGGGGCGCCCCTTGACCAGGCATACCAGCGACAGCGCGAAGCCGTTGCCGCCGGTGCTGAGATTGGAGTAGCCGTGGAAGGGCTCGATCCGCCACAGCATGTCGCGACCTTCGCCTTCACCGTCGCGGTGCGGCGTGAAGCGGCCGGCGATGCCGTGCTGCGGATAACCGCGCGCCAGCTGACGGACGATCAGCGTTTCGGCGTTGCGCGCGGCGTCTTCGAGCAGCTGGTCGATATTGCGCTCTTCGTGAGCGACATCGATGCGTTCGCGAATGCGCACGAACTGCTCGGCGGCACTGCGCGCGGCGCGCAGTGCATATTGGACCATCGGATGCATGATCGGGCCTTGAGGATTCGGTAACTGTTAAAGAACGGCGGGAATGCTAGCAAAAAGCCGCCCTCGCGGCCATGACAAATCGCACCGCCCCTCGCCGCCGGCAAGTCAGATACGTTAAATAGCTCGCTATCCGCCTCTTCGGCTCGATAGACTTGTCGCGCAACCCGACATTCTCGCTACGCGCGCCCACGATCGACAGCCGCCCAGCCGCTGCGCCGCACCAACGCTCGACCGGACCCGAACTCGCCATGCCCGACCAATCCTTTTCCCTCGATCAGCTTCGCATCGTGCTCATCGGCACCAGCCATCCCGGCAATATCGGCGCCGTGGCCCGGGCGATGAAGAACATGGGGCTTGCCGATCTCGCCCTGGTCGCGCCGCGCTGCGAGGTCCAGACCAGCGACTCGATCTCGCGGGCCTCCGGCGCCGATGCGTTGCTCGCCACGGCCTCGCTGCACGAAAACCTCGACGACGCGATCGCCGACGCCACCCTGGTGGTCGGCGCCAGCGCCCGCTCGCGCACCCTGCCCTGGCCAATGATCAGCCCGCGCCAGCTGGGCGCCGCGCTTCCCGCCGAGCTGGCCCGCCAGGAAGCGCGCGTGGCGCTGGTGTTCGGCCGCGAGGACGCCGGGCTGACCAACGCCGAACTGCAGCGCTGCCATCGCCATGTGCACATCCCCACCAATGCCGAATTCAGCTCGCTCAACCTGGCCGCCGCGGTCCAGGTCGTGAGCTACGAGTGCCGCCTCGCCTGGCTGGACGCCGCCAAGACCGGGCAAGCGGCCGCTCTGGAAGGCGAGGCGCGCCTTGGTGAGATGCCCTCTGCCGAGGCGCCCTTTGGCGAGGCGCCCTTTGGCGTCGAATGGGACAGTCCGCCGGCCAGCCACGCCGACCTCGAGCGCTACTTCGCGCACCTCGAGTGCGTGCTGACGGCGATCGGCTTCCACGATCCCGAACGGCCGCGACAACTCATGGCGAGGCTGCGCCGCCTGTACCTGCGCGCGCGCCCCGACAGCCTCGAGGTCAATATCCTGCGCGGCATTCTCACCGCCATCGAGAAGCACACCGGCCGTCGCTGAGCGCGACTCGCGCCGGGCACCTTGCAGCCCGGACGGCGCGCCCCAATAATGAATGGCCATCCCGATCACCGGCGGGCCGCCGTGGTGCCGTCGTTCAACAAGGATCGCTGCATGTTTCGCCGCCTGCGTGAAGATATCAACAGCGTGTTCGACCGCGACCCGGCGGCACGCAACTTCCTCGAAGTGCTGACCAACTACCCCGGCCTGCACGCGCTGCTCGCCCATCGCCTGGGTAGCTGGCTGTGGCAGCGCAACCTCAAGTGGCTGGCCAAGACCATCTCCACGCTGGCGCGCTGGCTGACCGGCATCGAGATCCACCCCGGGGCGCGCATCGGCCGGCGCTTCTTCATCGACCACGGCATGGGCGTGGTGATCGGCGAGACCGCCGAGGTCGGCGACGACGTGACCCTCTACCAGGGCGTCACCCTGGGGGGAACCAGCTGGAACAAGGGCAAGCGTCACCCCACGCTGGGCAACGGGGTGATCGTCGGCGCCGGCGCCAAGATCCTGGGCCCGTTCACGGTCGGCGCCGGCGCCAAGATCGGCTCCAACGCGGTAATCACCAAGGAAGTACCGGCCGGTGCCACGGTGGTCGGCATTCCCGGCAAGATCGTCAAGCGCGTCGACCCGGACAGCGAGGAGGTGCCGAATTTCGATCCCGAGCGACGCGAGGCGATACGCCAAAAATTCGGCTTCGACGCCTACGGCGTCAGCCAGGACATGCCCGACCCGGTGGCGCGTTCGATGCAGGCGATGCTCGATCACATGCACGCCGTCGATCAGCGCATCGAGATGATGTGCAACACGCTATGCAAGCTCGACGCCAGCTACCGCACCGGCAACCTGCCCGAACTGCGCGACGAGGATTTCGCCGAGATCCTCGCCGACGTCGACAGCTGCTGCTCGCCCGATCCGGCGCTGGCGCCCGAGGCCCCGGAGACGGACCCAGCCCCCCCACCGAGGCGCCTGACCGCCAGCCCGCCGAAAGCGATGCCGCGGCTTCGTCGTCCGACGATCGACAGACGCCACGGCGTCGCTCGGGCGGTCAGCGCTGAGTCGCCGGCAATTGTTGACCGTTCTACTCGGTTTTCTCATAATGGCCGCATCATAGACGCTCGGCCTGTCGCCAGCGGCAGGCCGGGGGCGGCTCCCGGCCCCGTTGGCCGCCAGCCCGTCGAACGAGCACCCATGCTTGCGATCACCGTTCCCGATCATCCAACGCGGCTTGTGACTCCCTTATGCGCCTGACCACCAAAGGACGATACGCCGTCACCGCCATGCTCGACCTGGCCCTGCACGGCGAACGAGGCCCGATCAGCCTGGCCGATATCTCCCAGCGCCAGGCGATTTCGCTGTCGTATCTCGAGCAGCTGTTCGCGCGCCTGCGCCGTGCCCAGCTGGTCCGGAGCGTGCGTGGCCCGGGCGGCGGCTACCTGCTGGCGATCACCCCGGACGAGGTCTCGGTGGCGCGGGTGATCGACGCGGTCAACGAGTCGGTGGACGCCACGCGCTGCCAGGGGCTGTCGGACTGCCAGCAGGGCAACACCTGCCTCACCCATCACCTCTGGTGTGAGCTGTCCCACGAGATCCGTGGCTTTCTCGACGGCATCAGCCTCGGCGAGCTGGTCGAGCGCCAGGAGGTTCGCCGGGTCGCCGCACGGCAGCGCCAGGAGTTAGACGCCAACACCATCGCCACCTCAGCGCCATGACGCCGCACTCACCGAGACCCCCCTCAAGAATCATGAACGCACCCGTGTATCTCGACTACGCCGCCACCACCCCGGTCGACCCCCGCGTCGCCGAGGCGATGTCGCGCCACCTGGGCCTCGATGGCATCTTCGCCAACCCGGCCTCGCGCAGTCACATGGCCGGCTGGCAGGCCGAGCAGGCGGTGGAGAGCGCGCGCCGTCAGGTCGCCGATCTGATCGGCGCCGATCCCCGCGAGATCGTCTGGACCTCGGGTGCCACCGAGGCCGACAACCTGGCGCTGATCGGCTTCATGCGTGCCAATCGCGCCCGCGGCCGGCATCTGGTGACCTCGACCATCGAGCACAAGGCGGTCGTCGATACCGCCCGCGCCCTGGAGGCCGAGGGTTTCGAGGTGACCTGGCTGGAGCCGCAACACGACGGGCGTGTCTCGCCGTCGAAGCTGGCCGCGGCGATGCGCGACGACACGACGCTGGTGTCGTTGATGGCGGTCAACAACGAACTCGGCGCGATCAACGACCTGGCCGCGCTGTCGGCGGTGGTGCATGCCCGCGACGCGGTGTTCCACGTCGATGCCGCCCAGGCCACCGGGCGCCTGCCGCTCGATGTCGTCGAGCAGGGCATCGACCTGATGTCGCTGTCGGGCCACAAGGTCTACGGCCCCAAGGGGATCGGCGCGCTGTACGTCAAGCGCAGTCCCGACATTCGCCTGGAAGCGCTGATCCACGGTGGCGGCCACGAGCGCGGCATGCGTTCGGGCACCCTGCCGACTCACCAGATCGTCGGCATGGGCGAAGCCTTCGCGCTGGCCGCCGACGAGGGCGCGGCCGACCAGGCGCGCATCGAATCGCTGTCGAATCGCTTTCTCGCCGGCTTGCAGGGGCTCGAGGGCATCCATCGCAATACCGACACCGGCGTCTCGGTGCCCAACATCGTCAACCTGTCGTTCGACGGCATCGACGGCGAGTCGCTGCTCATGGCACTGCGCGGCATCGCGGTCTCCACCGGCTCGGCCTGCAATTCGGCGAGTGTCGAGCCATCCTATGTATTGACGGGCATCGGCGTGCCGCGCGCCCGGGCACTGACGGCGCTGCGCTTCAGCTTCGGCCGTTTCACCGGCGAAGCCGACATCGACGCCGCCGTCGCCGACCTGCAACACGCCGTCGCCACACTACGCCGATAGCGGCGCTGTTTCGGTACCATCCGGCCACTCAACAAGTAGCCGCCGCCTAGAAGTCAGGAGGTTCATCATGGCGCAACTATCCATCACCACCGCCGCCGCAGAACAGATTCGCCGGGTCCTCGACGAGCGCGGTCACGGCCTGGGACTGCGCGTCAGCGTCAAGCCCAGCGGCTGCTCGGGCTACAGCTATGTGCTCGACTTCGCCGACGAAGCGGCGGGCGACGACGTCTCGTTCGAGGAGCACGGCGTGCAGGTGTTCGTCGCTCCCGACGCGCTGAACATGCTCGACGGCAGCGAGGTCGACTACGTCAACGAGGGGCTGAACCGCTTCTTTCGCTTCAACAACCCCAACGTCAAGGACGAGTGCGGCTGCGGCGAAAGCTTCAGCGTCTGAGAGGGTTTTCACAAAACAGGCGAACGAAGGCAAGACAAGGCGAAATTGAACGAAAAAGCGCAGTTTACGATGGGTAAATGAGCATTTTGAGGACAATTTCAACGCCGTATTGCCGAGTGCAGGCCTTTTGTAGAAATCCTCGAAGGCCCTGCGCCGTCACGGATGCGTAGTAGCCCGCGAACCGCTATAATGACGCGCTCTCGGCGCCCGCCACTCGCGGCGCCTGACCCGACCCTCTGCGCGCCGCTATCCTGCGGCGCGCAGCCGTATCAGCGACCCTTTTGTTTTCACGGAGATCGACACCATGGCAAACCAGCGCACCCTGTCCATCATCAAGCCCGACGCCGTCGCCAAGAACGTGATCGGCGAGATCGTCAGCCGCTTCGAGAAGGCCGGCCTCAGGGTCGTCGCGGCCAAGATGCTGCAGCTTTCACGGGAGCAGGCCGAGGGCTTCTACACCGAGCACAAGGAGCGCGGCTTCTTCGGTGAGCTGGTTGGCTTCATGACCTCCGGCCCGGTCACCGTGCTGGTTCTGGAAGGCGACGACGCCATCGCCAAGAACCGCGAGCTGATGGGCGCCACCAACCCCAAGGAAGCCGCGCCGGGCACCATCCGTGCCGATTACGCGCAATCCATCGACGCCAACGCCGTGCACGGTTCCGACTCGCCGGAATCCGCCGAGCGCGAAGTGGCCTACTTCTTCGGCGCTGACGAGATCTGCCCGCGCTGAGTCGACTCGCGGGGGCCGGCCGGCTCCCGCGGTTGCTCCACCCGGGCCAGTCTCCCCTCACGCCCCACCGACCGGTTGACCACCATGACCGCCACCGCCGTTACGCCCCGCACCAATCTGCTTGGCCTGTCTCGCGCACAGATGGAAGCCTTCTTCCTGTCGATCGGCGAGAAGAAGTTTCGCGCCAACCAGGTGATGAAATGGATCCATATCGAAGGCTGTGACGACTTCGACGCCATGACCAACCTCTCCAAGCCGCTGCGCGCCAAGCTCGCCGAGGTGGCCGAGGTGCGCGGGCCGGGCGTGGTCTACGAAGGCACTTCGAACGACGGCACCCGCAAGTGGGTGCTCGAGGTCGAGGACGGCAGCTACGTGGAAACCGTGCTGATTCCCTCGGACAACGGCACCCGGCGCACGCTGTGCGTGTCGTCGCAGGTCGGCTGCTCGCTCGACTGCAGTTTCTGCTCCACCGGCAAGCAGGGCTTCCAGCGCAACCTGACCGCCGCCGAGATCATCGGCCAGGTGTGGGTGGCGCAGCGCAGCAGCGGGCCGCGGCGCGATACCGCCAACCGGCCGGTGACCAATGTGGTGATGATGGGCATGGGCGAGCCGCTGCTCAACTACGACAACGTGGTCCCGGCGATGAAGCTGATGCTCGACGACAACGGCTACGGACTGTCCAAGCGCCGCGTCACGTTGTCGACCTCGGGCGTGGTGCCGATGATCGACAAGCTCGGCGACGAGATCGACGTGAGCCTGGCGATTTCGCTGCACGCCGCCAACGACGAGCTGCGCAACGAACTGGTGCCGCTCAACCGCAAGTACAATATTCGCAAATTGCTCGATGCCTGCCAGCGCTATCTGGCCAAGTGCCACGACACCCGCCTGGTGACCATCGAGTACACCCTGATCAAGGACGTCAACGACCAGCGCGAGCACGCCGAACAGCTCGCCGCGCTGCTCGAGGAACTGCCGTGCAAGATCAATCTGATCCCGTTCAATCCGTTCCCGCACTCGGGCTACGAGAAGCCCTCGCGCAACCAGACCATGCGCTTCCAGCAATGGCTGTTCGATCTCGGCTACACCGCGCCGATTCGCGCCACGCGGGGGGATGACATCGATGCCGCCTGCGGCCAGCTGGTCGGCCGGGTGAAGGACCGCACGCGGCGTCACGAGCGCTATATCCAGTCGATTCAGCTCGACGCCGACTGATGGGCGGTCACGCCCTCGGACCGCGACTGGCCGCAGCCCAAGGGCGTGACCTTGACTTCAACTGGTCGCAGCGCTTTTATGAGTACGCTCAAGGCTTGGCCGCGCCGTGTCGCGCAAGCGGTTTCTTACAACCCAGAGAGTCGACCGCAGGCCGTTCGCGCCGAACGATCCGCTACCGTCGAGAGGAGTGCATGATCCGTCGCCCATGCTCGTTACCCGCACCCCGGCTGGGTGCCGTCATGCTCACTGCGCTGTGGCTTTCCGGCTGTGCCGCCACGCAGCAGGATGGCCTGGAAAGTGGTGCCAACCCGGACCGGGCGACCGAGCTGAACGTGGCGATGGGCATCGAGTACATGGAACAGGGCAACCTGCCGCGCGCGCAGCGCAAGCTCGAACGCGCCCTGGCCATCGACCCCGGCAATGCCGACGCCTTGCAGGCCAATGCGCTGCTCTACCAGCGCCAGGGCGAGGATCGACTGGCGCGTGAATTCTTCGAACGCGCACTGGACGCCGACCCCGACCTGACCCGCGCACGCAACAACTACGCGGCATTCCTTTACCGCCAGGGCGAGATCACCGCGGCCTGCGCGCAGCTCGAACGCGCCAGCGCCGACATCCACTACGACAACCGTGCCCAGCTGTTCACCAACCTGGGGCGCTGTCGCTTCGAGCGCGGCGAGCTTGCCGCCGCCGCCGAGAGCCTGGAACGCGCCCAGAGCATCGACCCACGCCACGCCCCCAGTTATCTGGCGCTGGCGAGAACGCTCACCGCACAGGGCGACCCCGATCGCGCCTGGGACCAGCTGCAACGCTTCATCCGGTTGGCCGGCACCACCCCCGAGAGTCTTCGACTGGCCGAGCAGATCGCCAGCGCTCGCGGCGATGATGCCAGCGCCGCTTTCTATTCGCAGCAGCTGAACGAGTCTCAGCGCGCTCCCTGATCACGAGATAAGAGGACGGCTCAGCCATGAGCGACACACAACAGCGACAGGAAGCCAGTCTCGACCCCGAGCTATCATCCGCCGGACAGCGCTCCGCCGGCGAGATGCTCAAGCGCGAACGCGAACGCCAGGGCCTGACCGTCGATGAGGTCGCGGTACAACTCAACCTGCGCCCGGCGGTGGTCAACGGCCTCGAGGCCGACCAGTACAGCGAGGTCCCCGTGGCCGCCTACCGACGCGGCTATCTACGCGCCTACGCGCGGCTGATGGGCATCGACGAGACCCCGGTCGTCGCCGCCTACAATGCCCAGCATGGCGACACCCGCAGCGATGTCGAGCGTCGGGTCGCCCCGGTGCAGCGTGCGCGCAAACCGTCACGGGTCGGCGCCTGGATCTTCAAGCTGTTCACCCTGCTGGTGATCCTCGGCCTGATCGGCCTGACGCTGTTATGGTGGCAGAGCCGCAACGGCAACGACCTGCTCGGCCTGGGCGGCTCCGGCGAGAGCAGTGTCGTCGAATCCATGAACGATGACGCCGGCAATGGCAATGCGCCGACCGATGCCACGGCCCAGGACGAATCCATGCCCCCGGTCGCCGACCAGGAGAGCGACCTCGGCCTGGTCGAGTCCGACGATGCCGCAGCGCCAGCCGGCGCTGGCGAGGACGAACCGCCCCTCGTCGACGACGAAGCCGCCCCGGTCGACAACGACGTCGCCGCAACGTCGCCCGACGGCGAGACGGCAACGCCGTCCAACGCCGCAACCGGTGACGGTGCGTCCGAGACCAGCCCCGACACCGGGACCGCCAGCCCGGCCGACGACGCCACGCCGGCGGCCGCCGAAAGCGACGCCCAGGCGCCGGCCGTCAACCAACGGCAGCTATCGTTGACCTTCAATGAGCAGTCGTGGACCGAGATCTACGACGCCACCGACCGCCGCATCCTGGTCGGTCTGCAGTCCGCCGGTACCCAGGCCACGGCCGAAGGCGAACCGCCGTTTCGTCTGACCATCGGCAACGCCAGCGGCGTCACGCTGGACTACCGTGGCGAAGCCGTCGACCTGAGCGCCCATACCGGCGGTAACAATGTCGCCCGCTTTACGCTGGGAGAGTAATTCGATGCACGCTCAGTCCCCCATTCAGCGGCGCAAGTCGCGCCAGATCCAAGTCGGTTCGGTCGCGGTGGGCGGTGATGCGCCCATCTCCGTGCAGAGCATGACCAACACCGACACCCTGGATGTCGCCGCCACCGTCGAGCAGATCAAGCGCCTGGCCGCCGCCGGCGCCGACATCGTGCGCGTCTCGGTGCCGACCATGGACGCCGCCGAGGCGTTCGGCCGGATCAAGCGCCAGTCGCCGGTGCCGCTGGTCGCCGACATCCACTTCGACTACAAGATCGCCCTGCGCGTCGCCGAGCTCGGCGTCGACTGCCTGCGCATCAACCCCGGCAACATCGGCCGCGAGGATCGCGTCCGGGCAGTGGTTTCGGCGGCGCGCGACAACGGCATCCCGATCCGCATCGGCGTCAACGCCGGCTCGCTGGAGAAGGATCTGCAGAAGAAGTACGGCGAACCGACCCCGGCGGCGCTGGTGGAATCGGCGATGCGCCACATCGACCACCTGGACCGCCTCGACTTCCCCGACTTCAAGGTCAGCGTCAAGGCCTCCGACGTGTTCATGGCGGTGGGCGCCTATCGCGACCTGGCCAGCCGCATCGAGCAGCCCCTGCACCTGGGGATCACCGAGGCCGGCGGGCTGCGCTCGGGCACCGTCAAGTCGTCGATCGGTCTCGGCATGCTGCTGATGGACGGCATCGGCGACACCATCCGCGTGTCGCTGGCCGCCGATCCGGTCGAGGAGGTCAAGGTCGGCTTCGACATGCTCAAGAGCCTCAAGCTGCGCGCCAAGGGCATCAACTTCATCGCCTGCCCCAGCTGCTCGCGCCAGAACTTCGACGTCATCAGCACCATGAACGCCCTCGAGGAGCGCCTCGAGGACATCATGACACCGCTCAACGTCTCGGTGATCGGCTGCGTGGTCAACGGCCCCGGCGAGGCCAAGGAAACCGATGTAGGCCTGACCGGCGGCAGTCCGGCCAATCTGGTCTACCTGGACGGCAAGCCGGCCTCCAAGCTGCGCAACGACCACCTCGTCGACGATCTCGAAAAGCTGATCCGCGACAAGGTGCGCGAAAAGGAACAGGCCGAGCAGGACACGATCGTCCGCGCGCGTTAACCCACAAGACCGCACGACCCGGAGCGGCCCGGCGGCGCCACGCCGCCGGTCGTCAGGAGCAAATCCCGTTGAGCAAGAAGATCCAGGCCATCCGTGGCATGAACGACCTGTTGCCCGAGCAGTCGCCGCTGTGGCAATACTTCGAGGGTCAGGTCAGGACGCTGATGCAGCGTTACGGCTATCGCGAGATCCGCACCCCGATCCTCGAGCAGACCGCGCTGTTCGCGCGCTCGATCGGCGAGGTGACCGATATCGTCGAGAAGGAGATGTACACCTTCGAGGACCGCAACGGCGACAGCCTGACGCTGCGTCCCGAGGGCACCGCCGCCTGCGTGCGCGCCGCCATGGAGCACGGCCTGCTCTACAACCAGACCCAGCGGCTCTGGTACCAGGGCCCGATGTTCCGCCACGAGCGCCCGCAGAAGGGCCGCTACCGCCAGTTCCATCAGGTGGGTATCGAGGCCTACGGCATGGATGGCCCGGACATCGACCTCGAGGTGATCCTGCTCTCGGCACGGCTGTGGAAGCAGCTCGGGCTGTACGAACACGTCACCCTCGAGCTCAACTCGCTGGGTTCGCCCGAGGCGCGAGCCGCCTACCGCGAGCGGCTGGTCGCGTATTTCGAGCAGCATCTCGAGGTCCTCGACGAGGATTCCCGTCGTCGCCTGAACAGCAACCCGCTGCGCATCCTCGACTCCAAGAATCCCGCCATGGCCGAGATGCTCGAGGCCGCGCCGCAACTGCTCGATCACCTGGACGAAGAGTCCCGGGTGCACTTCGAGACACTCACTGCGCGCCTCGATGCCGCGGGCATCGCCTACCGCATCAACCCGCGCCTGGTTCGCGGCCTGGACTATTACAGCCGCACCGTGTTCGAGTGGACCACCGAAGCGCTGGGTAGCCAGGGCACGGTCTGCGCCGGTGGCCGCTACGACGGCCTGGTCGAGCAGCTGGGCGGCAAGCCGACCCCGGCGGTGGGCTTCGCGATGGGCATCGAGCGGCTGATCCTGCTGCTCGAGACCCTCGACCTGGTGCCCGACGAGAGCCGGCGCGGCCCCGACGCCTACCTGCTGGCGATGGGCGAGCGCGCCGAACATGCCGCGCTGCTGCTCGGCGAGCGGCTGCGTGACGCGCTGCCCGGGCTAACCCTGCAGGTCCACTGCGGCGGCGGCGGCTTCAAGAGCCAGATCAAGAAGGCCGACAAGAGCGGCGCGCGGCTGGCGCTGGTTCTCGGCGACGACGAGGCCGACCAGGGCCTGCTGGGCATCAAGTTCCTGCGCGAGGAGCGCGACCAGGAGACCCTGCCCCAGCAGGCCGCCATCGAGCGACTGGCCGAGCTGCTCGACTGAATCCCGCGGCGCGATGCGCCGCACCCCGGAGGTCTGCATCGCGGATGCCCAGACTCGGTTGCATAGCAAAGGAGACCGCCCGTGGCGGAGCTTAGAAGTGAAGAAGAACAGCTTGATGCGATCAAGCGCTGGTGGAAGAGCAACGGCACCTCGCTGATCATCGGCGTGGTCGTCGCCGCGGCCGGCGTGTTCGGCTGGAAGGCCTGGCAGAGCTATCAGGACTCGCAGGCCGAGGCGGCCTCGGCGCACTATCAGCAGCTGATTGCGCTGGCCGGCCAACAGCAACTCGGCGACGACGCCATCAGCCAGGCCGACGACCTGGTCGATACCCTCGTCAACGAATACAGCGGCACCCGCTATGCCGAGCTCGCGACGCTGATCCAGGCCCGCCTGGAGATCGCCGCCGGCGACCATGCCGGCGCCAGCCAGGCCCTGCAGCAGGTCATCGACGGCGACGCCGACGGCTATCTCAAGGGCCTGGCGCGTCTGCGCCTGGCCCGCATCCAGCTCGCCGACGACCAGCCCGAGACGGCGCTCGGCACCCTCGAGGCCGGCATACCCGAGGGTCTGGCCGCGCAACGGGCGGTGACCCGCGGCGATGCGCTGGTCGCGCTGAACCGCGAAGACGACGCCCGCGACGCCTACCAGCAGGCACTCACGCTGTCCCGCGAGTCCGAGCAACCGGTCTACGGCGTGCAGCTCAAGCTCGACAATCTCGGTGCGGAGGACGCCACCCTATGAAACTCGCTCAACTGCTCGCCCCCAGCCTGGTACTGGCGCTCCTGGCGGGCTGCACCGGCAATGTCGAACCGCAGTATCCCCCCAAGCCGCTGACCGACATCGACAGGCAGGTCGAGCTGACCCGCGACTGGAGCCAGGATGTCGGCGACGGCCTGGGCGTGGCCCGCTACCCGATCACCCCGGCGCTGGACGACGACCGGCTGTTCGCCGCCGACCAGTCGGGCCTGCTGCGCGCCATCGACAGCGAAAGCGGCGAGACGCTGTGGCAGATCGAGCTCGACACCCCGGTCTCCAGCGGCCTCACCGCGGTGGCCGGGCGGATCTACCTGGGCACCCGCAACGGCGAAGTGCTGGCCCTCGATCAGGAGGACGGCTCGATCGCCTGGCGCTCGCGGGTGTCCAGCGAGGTGCTCGCCGCGCCGCAGCCCAACAGCGAACTGCTGGTGGTGCAGAGCGTCGACGGCGCGGTGACCGCGCTCGATCGCGCCAGCGGCGAGGAGCGCTGGGTCTACACCAGCAGCCAGCCGGCGCTGACCCTGCGCGGCACCGGCACACCGCGGGTAATCAACCAGGTCAGCTTCGCCGGCTTCGCCAACGGCCGCCTGGTGACGCTCGACAACCGTAGCGGCCAGCCGCTGTGGGACATGCGCGTCGCCGTACCCACCGGGCGCACCGAGGTGGACAGGCTGGTCGACCTCGACGGCCAGCCGCTGCTGACCCGCGACGGCCGCCTCTACGTGACCAGCTACAACGGCCGCCTGCTGGCGCTCGAGGCGACTACCGGCGAGATCGTCTGGGAGCGCGAGGCGTCGAGCTACCTGACCCCCATCCGGGTCGGCGACTTCCTGTTCACGGTCAACGAAGACAGCCACGTGATGGCGCTGGATGCCGCCTCAGGCCGCGTGATGTGGGAAGCCGACGCCCTCGAGGGACGCAGCCTGACCTCGCCGACCTTCATCGACGGCCATATCGCGGTAGGCGACTTCGAGGGTTACGTTCACCTGCTCGACGCCGAAAGCGGCGAACTGGTGGGGCGCAGCGAGCTCGGCACGGCGATCAGCCTGACCCCGCTCGCCGACGATCGACGCCTTTACGTGATGGACGACGACGGCGATCTCGTCGCCTATCGCCTGGACGAAGGCACCAGCGACTGAACCGTCAGCCCGGCGGGCCGCCCCGGCCCGCCGGCTTTCCGCCCGCCTCGCAATGAGTGGGCGTCGGGGCACCGGCGATGATAGAATCGCGCCCCTGGCATAGCTGCCCTCCATTCCTGACCTATTTCTGAGCTTCGGCACCCATGAATCCCGTGATCGCCCTGGTCGGCCGGCCCAACGTCGGCAAATCGACCCTATTCAATCGTCTGACCCGCTCACGCGATGCGCTGGTGGCCGATTTTCCCGGCCTGACCCGCGACCGCAAGTACGGCAACGGCCAGCTCGGCGGCAAGGAATACACCGTCATCGACACCGGCGGCATCAGCGGCGACGAACAGGGCATCGACGCCGCCATGGCCGAACAGTCGCTGCTGGCCATCGACGAGGCCGACATCGTGCTGTTCATGGTCGACGCGCGCAGCGGGCTGATTCCCGCCGACGAGGCGATCGCCAACCACCTGCGGGTCAATCAGAAGAAGACCTGGCTGGTGGTCAACAAGACCGATGGTCTCGAGGAACATTCGGCGATGGCCGAGTTCTGGACGCTGGGCCTGGGCGACCCGCACCCGATCGCCGCCAGCCACGGCCGCAACGTGACCACGCTGATCGACGAGGTGCTCGCGCCCTTCCCCGAGCGCGACGAGATGGCGCCGCCGCCCGACGCCGAGCGCGGTATCCGCATCGGCGTGATCGGCCGGCCCAACGTCGGCAAGTCGACGCTGGTCAACCGGCTGCTCGGCGAGGAACGCGTGGTGGTGTTCGACGAAGCCGGCACCACCCGCGACGCCATCGAGATCCCCTTCGAGCGGCGCGGCCGGCGCTATGTGCTGGTCGACACCGCCGGGGTGCGGCGGCGCAAGAACGTCAGCCTGACCGCCGAGAAGTTCTCGATCATCAAGACGCTGGACGCGATCAAGGAGTGCCACGTCGCGGTGATGGTGCTCGACGCCCGCAACGGCCTGGTCGAGCAGGACATGCACCTGCTCGACTACGTGCTCAACTCAGGGCGTGCGCTGGTGCTGGCGGTCAACAAGTGGGACGGCCTGGAGAGCGAACAGCGCGAAAAGATGCGCAGCGAGATCAAGCGCCGGCTGGGCTTCGCCGACTATGCCGACCTGCACTTCATCTCGGCGCTGCACGGTACCGCGGTGGGCGACCTCTACCCGTCGATCGAGCGCGCCTTCAAGGCCGCCACCGCCCACTGGTCGACCAACCGCCTCACCACCCTGCTGCAGGACGCGGTCAGCGAGCACCAGCCACCGCTGGTCCACGGCCGGCGCATCAAGCTGCGCATGGCCCACCAGGGCGGCAGCAACCCGCCGATCATCGTCGTCCACGGCAACCAGACCCAGGCCTTGCCGGAAGCCTACAAGCGCTACCTGACCAACACCTTCCGCAAGGTGCTCAAGGTGCGCGGCACGCCGATCCGCTTCGAGTTCCGCTCCGGCGACAATCCCTACGATCCCGACGCCGGCGCCAGCGATCGCGAGAAGGCCAAGAAGCGCGAGCTGGGGCGCAGCCGCGAGGCGCGCAAGAACCGCCGCTGAGCGACGCCCCACCCCGGCTCAGCGATCCGGGGCGCTGCCCACCCAGTAACACGCGAACTGCCAGGCGGCACGCCCGCTGCGCACCCCGCGCAGCGTGGCGTAGCGGATCGCCTCGGCCCGCGCATCCTCGTTCCAGTGCGTCTCGTCGGCGAGATGCGCCACCCAGTGGCGGCAGGCCTCGAGATAGCTGTCCTGGTTGAACGGGTGGAACGCCAGCCACAGGCCGAAGCGATCCGACAGCGAGATCTTCTCCTCGACGGCGTCGCCGTGATGCAGCTCACCGTCGACCAGCCGCGAGGCATCGTTGTCGCCGATCGCCTCGGGCAGCAGATGGCGGCGGTTCGACGTGGCATACAGCAGCACGTTTTCCGGCGGCCCGGTGAGGGTGCCGTCGAGCACGCTCTTGAGCGCCTTGTAGGCGTCGTCGTGGCCCTCGAACGACAGATCGTCGCAGTACACCACGAAACGATGGCGGGTATCGCGCAGCCGCTGGACCATCGCCGGCAGGCCGATCAGGTCGTGGCGGTCGACCTGGATCAGCCGCAACCCCTCGCCGGCCAGGCTGTTGAGCAGCGCCCGCACCAGCGACGACTTGCCGCTGCCGCGCGCCCCCCACAGCAGCGCGTGGTTGGCCGGTCGGCCGCGCAGGAACGCCCGGGTATTGGCCAGCAGCGCCTGCTTCTGACGTTCGACGCCGATCAGGTCGTCGAGCCGGACATCATCGCGGGTGGCGACCGGAATCAACTGGCCGCCCAGTGCGTTGCGCTGCCACAGCGCGGCGATGTCGCGCTCCCAGTCGACCGCCGGGGCCGGCGGCGGCAGGGCCTCCTCGACCCGATCGAGCAAGCGATGCAGGCGCTGGGCCAGTTCGGCATCCATTCAGGCTATCTCCTCTGTCACTATTCATGGTGGCTGGACTTGCTCCCGCGAAAACCCGAACCTAGGCCGGCGGGAGGGAACTCGTCCCCGATAGGTGCATCCCGGTTGACCCACCGGCGCAACGGGGTATCTTGGAGCCGATCAGCGTCGCGGTCCACCACGCCGCGGCCCACGCAATCGCGATGCCGACCGCGCGGCATCCAGCAAGGAGCGACAAGCCGATGCAATGGAAGACCCGTGGCGCCGTGGGGGCGCTGGTACTCACCCTCGCCGCCTGCAGCCAGACCCCGACCGGGCGCTCGCAACTGACCCTGTTCTCCGACGAGGAGATCGATCAGATGGGCGAGCAGAGCTTCGCCCAGTACCAGCAGCAACTGCCCACGGTCGGCGGTCAGACGGCCGACTACGTGCAGTGCGTCGCCCAGGCCATTACCCGGGCCGCTGACATTGGTGAAAGCTGGGAGGTGAAGGTCTTCAAGGATGACTCGGCCAACGCCTTCGCCCTGCCCGGCGGGCATATCGGCGTCAACACCGGGCTGCTCGACGTCGCCGAGAACCAGGACCAGCTGGCCACCGTGATCGGCCACGAGGTGGCTCACGTGCTCGCCCATCACGCCAACGAGCGGGTCTCGACCCAGGCGGCGACCCAGACCGGGCTGTCGGTGCTGCAATCGGCCGCCGGCATCGAAAGCCAGGGTGGCCAGCAGTTGATGGGGCTGCTCGGCATGGGCGCCGAGTACGGCATCATCAAGCCCTTCTCGCGCAAGCAGGAGAGCGAAGCCGATGGCCTGGGGCTCGAGCTGATGGCCCAGGCCGGCTTCGACCCACGGGCGAGCGTCGAGCTATGGCAGAACATGTCGGCCAACAGTCAGGGCCAGCCGCCGGTGTGGATGTCGACTCACCCCAGCCACGGCCAGCGCATCGACGGGCTGCAGGGGCAGATGGATCGAGCGCTCGCCGCCTACCAGCAGGCCCGGGCCGACGGCCGCACGCCGAGTTGCCAGCGCCCGGGCTGAGCGGTTCGACCCGCACGTCCCCTCACAGCGAGCGGCGCAGCCGCTCGCGCACCGCCGCGGTGTCCGGCCGGACGCCGCGCCATAACCAGAACGATTCCGCCGCCTGCTCGATCAGCATGCCCAGGCCGTCGACGGTGCGCGCGCCGCGCTCGGCGGCCCAACGCAGGTACACCGTCGGCTCGGCGCCGTACATCATGTCGTAGGCCAGCCCGCCTTCCGCAAACAGCGCATCGGGCAGTGGCGGCAGATCGCCGGCCAGGCTGGCGCTGGTGCCGTTGATCACCAGATCGAAGGGGCCCGTGATCCCGTCGAAGCCGTCGCCGGTGATCGCTCCCAGGTCGGCGAAGTCCTCGGCCAACTGGCGTGCCTTGCCCGCGGTGCGATTGGCGATCACCAGCCGCGCGGGGCCGGACGCCAGCAGCGGCTCGAGTACCCCGCGCACCGCGCCGCCGGCGCCCAGCACCAGGATTCGCGCTCCTTCGAGCGGCGCGGCATGGGCGCGCAGATCGCTGACCAGCCCCACACCGTCGGTGGTGTCGCCGTGCAGCCCGCCGTCTTCGTCGAGCAGCAGTGTATTCACGGCACCGGCGCGCCGCGCGCGGGGACTCAGCGCATCGGCCAGGCGCCAGGCGTCCTCCTTGAACGGCACCGTGACGTTGGCGCCGCGTCCACCGGCGGCGACGAAATCGCGCCAGGCGCCGGCGAAGTCGTCGAGCGGCGCCTCGATGGCCTGGTAGCTCAGCGCCTGGCCGGTCTGCTCGGCGAAGGCGGCGTGGATCTGCGGCGACCTGGAATGCCCCACCGGGTGGCCGAACACGCAGTAGCGATCGCTCATGACGCGTCCTCCTCTTCATCGAGCCAGTCACGCGGACGCAGATAGTCGCGGTAGAGCGTTTCCTCGGCGCTGCCGGGTTCCGGCGTCCAGCCGTAGTGCCATTCGACCACCGGCGGCATCGACATCAGGATCGACTCGGTTCGCCCGCCGCTCTGCAGGCCGAACAGCGTGCCGCGGTCCCAGACCAGGTTGAACTCGACGTAGCGCCCGCGCCGGTAGAGCTGGAAGGCGCGCTCGCGCTCGCTGTAGGCGTCGTCGCGCCGCCTGCGGACGATCGGCAGGTAGGCCTCGAGGAAGCTGTCGCCTACCGCACGCTGGAAGCCGAAACAGGTCTCGAAATCCCACTCGTTGAGATCGTCGAAGAACAGCCCGCCGACGCCGCGGGTCTCGTCGCGGTGCTTGAGGTAGAAATACGCGTCGCACCAACGCTTGAAGCGCGGGTAGACGTCGTCGCCGAACGGCCGGCAGGCGTCCCGCGCCACACGATGCCAGTGCAGCACGTCGTCGTGTACCGGATAGAAGGGGGTCAGGTCGTAGCCGCCGCCGAACCACCAGACCGGCTCCTCGTCGGGCTTCTCGGCAATGAAGAAGCGCACGTTGCCGTGACTGGTGGGCACATGGGGGTTGCGCGGATGCAGGACCCAGGAGACGCCGACGGCATGAAAGCTGCGTCCGGCAAGCTCAGGGCGCGCGGCACTCGCCGAGGGTGGCAGGGTGGCACCATGGACGTGGGAGAAATTGACCCCGCCCTTCTCGAAAACGGCACCGTTCTCGATCACCCGCGAGCGGCCGCCACCGCCGTCGGCGCGCTCCCAGGCATCCTCCCGGAACACGCCGTCAGCGTCTTCGGCGGCCAGCGCCTGACACAGGTTATCCTGCAGCTCGAGCAGGTAGCGCTTGACGGTGTCGAGATGGGGGTGGGACACGCGGATCTCCTTTGATCGTTTGACGAGGCGGTACGCTCATTCGCGCAGCCACTCGCCGCTGCGCAGGTCGCGGATACGGCTGGGGCGAGGATGCCCGCCCAGCGAGCCGTCGAGGATCGCCACCGCATCGCCGAAGTAGCTGCGCACGGTGGCAACGTCGCGGGCCGGGGGCTCGCCGGCGCGGTTGGCCGAGGTCGACACCAGCGGCCCGCCGAAGGCGCTGCACAGCGCGATCACCCCGGGGTGATCGCTGACCCGCACGGCGACCCGGTCATGATCGCCGCGCAACAGTGGCAGCGAACGGCCGTTATCGGGCACCAGCCAGGTCAGCGGCCCCGGCCAGCTGTCGGCCAGCCGCTGGCGCAGCGGCGCCTCGAGCCCTTCCAGCCAGGGCTCGAGCTGGACCATGGACGCGGCGATCAGGATCAGCCCCTTGGCGGGATCGCGCTGCTTGAGCGCGAGCAGTTGGGCGAGCGCGGCCGGGTCGTCGGGGTCACAGCCCAGCCCCCATACCGCCTCGGTGGGATAGGCGATCAGCCCGCCTTCACGCAGGTGAACGACGGCGGTTTGCAGGGTCGCGGCTGAGTACATCCGGCAGGGCTCCGACACACGCTGAGAACGCGGCCTAGTCTAGCATGCAGCGGCTTCGCCCGGCAGCCGCGACGCAGCGGGTCGCTTGCCGTCGGTCAGCACCGCACCCAGCCACCCGGCGCCTGGGTCACCCGGCCCTCGAGCTCGAGTTCGAGCAGGCGCTGCTGGCAGAAGCCGAAGTCCTTGCCGGAGAGCTCGATCAGCAGATCGAGCGGCGTCGGCGAGCTGCTGAGCAGGTCGAGCAGCACGTCGCCACCCGGCGCCGCCGGAGCTGGCTCGGCGGCGGGCGAGCCGCCGGCCGGTGCCCAGTGACCGAGTTCGAGGAGGATATCGTCGAGCTCGCTGACCAGCGTCGCGCCCTGCTTGAGCAGCGACAGGCAGCCCCGGGCCTGGGGGTTGTCGAGCGAACCGGGCAGCGCGAACACGTCGCGGTTCTGTTCGGCCGCCAGCCGCGCGCTGATCAGCGAGCCGCTCCTCTCGGCCGCCTCGATTACCAGCACGCCCAGCGACAAGCCGGTGATCAGCCGGTTGCGGCGCGGAAAGAACGCCGGATTGGCGCGGGTGCCCGGGGCGTGCTCGCTGAGCAGCAGCCCGCCCTCGCCGCGCATGCGCCGATAGAGTCCGGCGTGGCGCGCCGGGTAGTTGACGTCGATGCCGCAGCCCAGCACGCCGATGCTGCGGCCCCGCGCATCGAGCGCGGCCTGATGGGCGCGGCCGTCGATGCCCAGGGCCATGCCGCTGATCACGCACAGCCCGGCGGTGGCCAGCTCGCCGGCGAAGCGCGCGGCGTTGCCGAGACCCTCGCGGGTCGGCCGCCGGGTACCGACGATCGCCAGCCCCGGGGCCGCGAACGCGGCGAGATCGCCGACCGCCCACAGCAGCGGCGGCGGGTCGGGAAGCTCGTCGAGCAGGGCCGGCCAGGCGGCGTGCCCGGGGTAGAGCAGATGGCGGTCGGACGCCGCGGCCTGCCACTCCAGGGCGCCTTCGATGCGCGCCGACAGCGGGCTGCGCGACGGGTGGTCGAGCCATAGCCGCAGGGCATCGCGCGGCGCCGCCGGCAGCACCGCCAGCCAGCCCTGCGGCCAGTCGGGTGCCTGGCCTCGCAGTTCGGCCAACCGACGCGGCCCCAGTCCCGGCAGGTGAGCCAGTGCCAGTGCGGTTTCCAGTGCGCCCGTCATGGCCGCCGCGCCGCCCCGGCAAGCAGGTCGTCGGCGCGCGGCGCATGGACCCGATCGCCGATCGCCAGACTGCGCGTGGCGTGCATCACCAGCGCGTAACTGACCCGATCGTAGAGCCGGAACACCATCAGCCAGCCGGCGTCCTCGCCGGGCAGTTGCACCGGTTCGCCGGTCTGCGGATCGGTGACCGTCTCGCCCTGCTGCTCGACGGCCAGCACCGCGCCGCGGCTCAGGCCGTCACGCTGGCCGAGATCGAGCGCCACCACATCCAGCCGGCCGATGAACTGCACGCCGCCCGGTACCGACAGGATCCGGCCTTCGAGCGGGCGCCCCGGGGCGTGGGGCTGGAAGGTCGGCGTCACCGGCAGCGATTCCTGGGCCAGCAGCCGGTCGCCCTGGCGAATCTCCTGGCGCGATGCGGTGACCCGCAGCAGCGAAACGTCGCCGTCGCGACGCAACAGCCGGGCTTCGCCGAGGGTTTCAAGTTCGAGACCGAGGAACTCGCCGCTGTCGGGGTCGACGTAACGCTGGCCGCGGCGATAGATGCCGAAGCGCTCGCCGGGGGGCAGTTCGCCGCGTACGTAGAGGCGATCGCCGGCGCCGCTGATGAAGCGTCTATCGTCGCCGGCGATCACGTAGGCGGCCTCGTCGAGTTCGCCCGGACCGACGATACGGTTGGCCTCGAGGAAACGCTGCACGCTTTCCAGCGGCAGCGGCGGTATCGCCTCGCGACGCGGCACCTCGCGGACCTTCGGCGACAGCCGCACGACATCGCCCCGACCGGGCTCCAGGCCCAGCCGCGGCTGGCCGTTTTCATGGTAGAGGTAGATCGTGTCGCCGGGATAGATCCAGTGCGGGTCGTCGATCTGCGGATTGCCGTCCCACACCTCGGACCATTGCCAGGGGTGGTCGAGAAAGCGCCCGGCGATGTCCCACAGGGTGTCCCCGGACGACACGGTGTAGCGGTTCGGCGCATCGTCGCGCAACGTCGCGGCCGCGAGAGCCCCGCACGGCAGCAATCCGCCGAGCGCGGCACCCAGGACCAGGCCCCAGGCCGCCAGCCAGCGCCGGCATTCGCCGGCAGTGTGTTCACTCATCCCCTGCGCCTCGTTATTCTGGTATCGAGCGGTATTGCGTCACGCCGCCCCTGGCCGAGGTGGCATGCGGCCGGCATGTCCAGGCATTATCGTCAATGCCGTACATAGGCTTGAACTATCATGGCGATATCCCGGACATGGTTCCGTTCCATGCTACCGCGTCCTACAATACGGTACATATTCCTGCTTAACCCGAAACGGTATTTTCAACGCCATGGCCAAGCTAGAGATCCTCGAATTCCCCGACGAGCGCCTGCGCACCAAGGCTGCGCCGGTCGCCGAAGTCGACGACGAGGTGCGCACCCTGGTCGACGACATGCTCGAAACCATGTACGACGCACAAGGCATCGGCCTGGCGGCGACCCAGGTCGACCAGCATCGTCGCGTCATCGTCATGGATGTCAGCGACGACCACTCCCGGCCGCTGGTCCTGATCAATCCCGAGTACGCACCGCTCGACGACGAGCGCGAGCCGATGCAGGAAGGTTGCCTGTCTATCCCCGAGTTCTATGCCGAGGTCCCGCGCGCCCTGCGCGTGCGTCTCAAGGCGCTGGATCGCCACGGCGAGCCCTACGAACTCGAGGCGGACGGACTGCTGGCGCACTGCATCCAGCACGAGTGCGACCACCTGGAAGGTCGGCTGTTCGTCGATTACCTGTCGCCGCTCAAACGCGACCGGATCATGAAGAAGATGCAGAAACGCCACAAGCAGATGGCCTGACACCGCCGCCGTATTTCGCGAGCGCCGGGGGCCCTTGAGGGGTCGCCGGCGTTTTTCGTTCCGGGGGCGATCCGCTACCATGGCGGCGTTCCCCGTCAGCAAGGCTCTTTCGATGACCCGACCGTTGCGCGTGATCTTCGCCGGCACCCCCGACTTCGCCGCGCACAGCCTGCAAGCGTTGCTCGCCAGTCAGCATCAATTGCTCGCCGTGTACACCCAGCCCGACCGCCCCGCCGGTCGCGGCCGCAAGCTCACGCCCAGCCCGGTCAAGGCACTGGCCCAGCAGCACCGGCTGCCGGTCCACCAGCCGCGAAGCCTCAAGGACCCCGAGGCCCAGCGCGAACTCGCCGCCTACCAGGCGGATGTGATGGTGGTGGTCGCCTACGGCCTGCTGTTGCCGCAGGCGGTGCTCGACGCCCCGCGGCTCGGCTGCCTCAACGTCCACGCCTCGCTGCTGCCGCGCTGGCGCGGCGCGGCGCCGATCCAGCGCGCCATCGAGGCCGGCGACGCGCTGACTGGCGTGACCATCATGCAGATGGATGCCGGACTCGACACCGGCGACATGCTGATGACCCGCGAGACAGCGATCGACGCCACCACCACCGGCGGCGCACTTCACGACCGACTGGCGGCGCTGGGCGGCGAATCGATCGTCAGCGCCCTCGACGCGCTGGCCGGACCGGGGCTGACCGCCACGCCGCAACCCGGCACCGGGGCGACCTACGCCGCCAAACTGTCCAAGTCCGAGGCGGCGCTGGACTTCGCCCGCCCGGCCGTGGAACTGGCCGCCAGGATTCGCGCCTTCAACCCCTGGCCGGTGGCCTGGACGACGCTCGACGATGCCCCGCTGCGGCTGTGGTTCGCCGAATCCGAGGCCGGCGAGCAACGCGCCACCGCCACGCCCGGCACCCTGCTCGAGTCCGATGGCGACGCACTGCGCATCGCCTGCGGCGGCGAAGGCCGCGAGGTGTTGCGGGTGACCCGTGCCCAGTTGCCGGGCGGCAAACCGCTTGACGTGCGCGACCTGCTCAACGCCCGCGGCGAGCGGTTCACGCCCGGCAAGCGGCTGACCCGGGAGGGACCCAACGCATGAGCCAGCCCGATGTTCGCGCCACCGCCGCGCGCCTGCTGGTACCGGTACTCGACGGCCAGGGTTCGCTCGGCCATCTCGACGGCGGCCTCGCCGCGGCGGGTATCGCCAGTCGCGACCGCGGCTTCGCCAAGGCATTGTGCTACGGCGTGTGCCGCGCCCTACCGCGCCTCGAGGCGCTGTCCGGCGAGCTGTTGCGCCAGCCCTTCAAGCGGCGCGACCTGGACGTCCAGGCGCTGCTGCTGATGGGGCTCTATCAACTGCTCTACATGCGGGTGCCGCCGCACGCCGCGGTCGGCGAAACCACCGGCGCCGCACGGTCGCTGGGCAAGGACTGGGCGACCCGCGTGCTCAACGGCTGCCTGCGGCGCTTCCAGCGCGAGAGCCAGGCGCTCCAGGCCAAGGTCGATCGCGATCCGAGCGTCGCGCTGCTGCACCCGCCGTGGCTCCTCAAGACCCTGCGCCAGGCCTGGCCCGACGACTGGCGGGCGATCGCCGAGGCCAACAATCAGCCGGGGCCGATGACCCTGCGGGTCAACCGTCGCCGCACCGCCCGCGAGGCCTACCGGGGGCGACTCGCCGAGGCCGGATTCACGGCCCATGCCGCCCCCCATGCCGGGCAGGCGCTGACCCTCGACGAGGCCTGCGATGTCCAGGCATTGCCGGGCTTCGCTGAGGGCGATGTCAGCGTGCAGGACGAGGCCGCCCAGTTCACCGCCGAGCTGCTTGCCCCGCAGCTCGATACGCACCCCGGCGCACGGGTGCTCGACGCCTGCGCGGCGCCGGGCGGCAAGAGCGCCCACCTGCTCGAGGCCTTCGACATCGCACTCACCGCGCTCGACAGCGACGCCCAGCGGCTGTCGCGCGTCGAGGCCACCCTCGCCCGCCTGGGCCTGACGGCGACGCTGGCCCACGCCGATGCCGCCGACCTCGCGTGGTGGGATGGCGTGCCGTTCGACGCCATCCTGCTCGACGCGCCCTGCTCGGGCAGCGGCGTGATCCGCCGCCACCCCGACATCAAGCGCCTGCGCAGGCCCAGCGATATCCGCACGCTCGCCGGCCAGCAGGCGCGCCTTCTCGACGCCCTGTGGAAGACGCTCGCGCCGGGCGGCACGCTGCTCTACGCCACCTGCTCGGTGCTGCCCGAGGAGAACAGCGCGCAGATCGACGCCTTCCTGGCGCGCACCGCGGACGCCCGGGCGACGCCGATCGACACCGACTGGGGGCGCGCGGCCGGCGCCGGACGCCAGCTGTTGCCCCAGGCCGGCGGCCATGACGGCTTCTTCTACGCCCGGCTGGCCAAGGAGTCGACAGGCCCCCGTGGCTAGCCTCTATACTGGCGATGAGTCCGCACGCGTCTCGACGCAGGCGGACTCGCTCACATTCCGGCATAGGAGTTGCCCATGTCCACCCACGTCTACAAGCACATCGAGCTCACCGGCTCCTCGCCCAAGGGAATCGAGGACGCCGTGGAGCAGGCCATCGCCCGGGCCAACGAGAGCCTTCACGACATGCGCTGGTTCGAGGTCACCGACACCCGTGGCCACATCGAGCATGGCCGCATCATGCACTGGCAGGTCACCGTCAAGGTCGGCTTCACGCTTGCAGAGCCCGAGTGACGCGCCCGTGAGGCTCGCGTGGAAATAACGGGTCCGGTCCACCGGGCCCTGTCCCCGCCCCGCCCGACTGGTTTATGCTTGCTCGCGTTTTAGAGCGAATCCGGTTGAGCGCTCTTCTCCAATCCCGGACCTTGCGCACGCGGACCCGACAACGATGAAAATTATCATTCTGGGCGCCGGCCAGGTGGGTGGCACGCTGGCCGAACACCTCGCTCACGAGGAAAACGACATCACGGTGGTCGATACCAGCGCCGAGCGGCTGCGCGAATTGCACAACCGCCTGGACATCCGCACCGTGACCGGGCCCGCCTCCTATCCGATGGTGCTGCGCCAGGCCGGCGGCGAAGACGCCGACATGCTGATCGCGGTGACCAACTCCGACGAAGTCAACATGGTCGCCTGTCAGGTGGCGCATACGCTGTTCCGCACCCCGACCAAGATCGCCCGGGTGCGCGCCGCCGCCTACCTGACCCGAAAGGGGCTGTTCGCCAACGACGCGGTGCCGGTCGACGTGCTGATCAGCCCCGAGCAGGTGGTCACCGACCACATCCGTCGGCTGATCGTCTATCCGGGCGCGCTGCAGGTGCTCGAATTCGCCGGCGGCCAGGTCCAGCTGGTGGCGGTCAAGGCCTACTACGGCGGCCCGCTGGTCGGCCAGGAGCTGGGCTTCTTGCGCCGCCACATGCCCAACGTCGATACCCGCGTGGCGGCGATCTATCGCCGCAACCGGGCAATCATCCCGCGCGGCGACACGGTCATCGAGGCCGACGACGAGGTATTCTTCATCGCCGCGCGCAAGGACATCCGCGCGGTGATGAGCGAGCTGCGCAAGGTCGAGCGAGACTTCCGCCGGGTGCTGATCGCCGGCGGCGGCAACATCGGCCAGCGCCTCGCCGAGCACCTCGAGCACAGCCATCAGGTCAAGATCATCGAGCACGACCTGGAGCGCTGCACGATGCTCTCCGAGCGCCTCGACCGCACCGTGGTGCTGCATGGCAGCGCGACCAGCAAGCGGCTGCTGATCGAGGAGAACATCGAGGACTGCGACATCTTCTGCGCGCTGACCAACGACGACGAGGTCAACATCATGTCGTCGATGCTGGCCAAGCGCCTGGGCGCCAAGAAGGTGCTGACGCTGATCAACAACGCCGCCTACGTCGACCTGGTCCAGGGCGGCGAGATCGACATCGCCATCTCGCCCCAGCAGGCGACCATCGGCGGCCTGCTGACCCACGTGCGGCGCGGCGACATCGTCAATGTCCATTCGCTGCGCCGCGGCGCCGCCGAGGCGATCGAGGCGATCGCCCACGGCGACTCGCGCTCGTCCAAGGTGGTCGGCCGGGCGATCGACGAGATCGACCTGCCCGCCGGCACCACCATCGGCGCGGTGGTGCGCGGCAAGGAAGTGCTGATCGCCCACGACGACGTGGTCGTCGAATCCGGCGATCATGTCATCCTGTTCGTGGTCGACAAGCGGCGCATCCGCGACGTGGAACGGCTGTTCCAGGTCGGCCTGACCTTCTTCTGACCGCCTCTTCGAACCACGGGTACTGGCCAGTGACGATGCCTCATTCGACAAGGAGCGTGCGCTCTTGAGTCCCCGCGTCACCCTGCGCATCCTGGGGCTGCTGCTGATGCTGTTCAGCCTGACCCTGCTGCCGCCGATACTGATCTCGTGGCTGTTCGCCGACGGCGTATGGGAGGCCTTCGCCATCGCCCTGGCCATCACCGCGGTCACCGGCGCGCTGCTCTACGTGCCCAACCGCCGCGCGCGCAAGGAGCTGCGCACCCGCGACGGCTTCGTGATCACGGTGATGTTCTGGAGCGTGCTGGGGCTGTTCGGCTCGCTGCCGCTGATGCTCGCCAGCGACCCGGCGCTGTCGTGGACCGACGCCGTCTTCGAATCGTTCTCGGGGCTGACCACCACCGGCGCCACGGTGATCACCGGCATCGACCTGCTGCCCGACTCGATCCGCTACTACCGCCAGCAGCTGCAATGGCTCGGCGGCATGGGCATCGTGGTGCTGGCGGTGGCGATCCTGCCGACGCTGGGCATCGGCGGCATGCAGCTCTACCGCACCGAGATCCCCGGCCCGCTCAAGGATTCCAAGCTCACCCCGCGCATCACCGAGACCGCCAAGGCCCTGTGGTATATCTATGCGGCGCTGACACTGGCCTGTTTCCTGGCCTACTGGGTGGCCGGCATGAACTGGTTCGACGCCCTCGGCCACAGCTTCTCGACCGTGGCCATCGGCGGCTTCTCGACCTACGACGCCAGTATCGGCTACTTCGACAGCGCGACCATTGAACTGATCTGCGTGTTCTTCATGATCGTCTCGTCGATCAGCTTCGGCCTGCATTTCGCCGTGTGGCGCGAGAAGCGCATCAGACATTATCTGGCCGATCCCGAGTTCCGTTTCTTTATCCTCTTTCTGCTGCTGCTCAGCCTGATCAGCATCGCCACCCTGTTGATCAGCAACACCAACGACGACCTCACCGCGCTGCGTCACGGGCTTTTCGAATCGGTATCGGTCGCCACTACCGCGGGTTTCGGCGTCGCCGACTTCTCGGCCTGGCCCGGTGCACTGCCGTTTCTGCTGTTCGTCGCCGCCTTCGTCGGCGCCTGTTCGGGCTCCGCCGGCGGTGGCATCAAGGTGGTGCGCATCCTGCTGATTCTCAAGCAGGGCATGCGCGAGGTGCTGCGACTGATCCATCCCAACGCGGTGATCTCGATCAAGGTCGGCAAGGCGCGGATCACCGACAATGTGGCCCAGGCGGTATGGGGCTTCTTTTCGGTCTATGTGATGCTGTTCCTGCTGATGCTGGTCGGCCTGCTCGCCACCGGGCTCGATCAGGTCACCGCCTGGTCGGCGGTGGGCGCGGCACTCAACAACCTGGGGCCGGGGCTCGGCGAGGTCGCCAACGACTACGGCGATATCCCCGCGCTGGCCAAGTGGATCCTGGTCGCGGCGATGGTGCTCGGGCGGCTGGAGATCTTCACCGTGCTGGTGCTGTTCACGCCGGCCTTCTGGCGCCGCTAGGCTTCGCCTGCCACGGGCGGCAGCCGCCGGGCCACACCCGGGTTTGGTCTGCCCGCCCGCGATGTGGATAATCGAGCTTCTGCCTTACAGCCAGCGAGCCCCCATGACCGATACGCAGGACATTGCCTCCCCGGATACCGCCAGCGGCCCACGCGAGGTGGTCGTCAGCGGCGATACCCGCTACACCCTGCTGGGTACCGCCCACGTCTCGCGGGCCAGCGCCGACGAAGTGCGCGAGTTGATCGAGTCCGGCGACTTCGATGCGGTGGCCATCGAGCTCTGCGAATCGCGCCATCAGAGCCTGACCCAGCCCAACACCCTCGCCGATCAGGATCTGTTCCAGGTGTTTCGCCAGGGCAAGGCCGGCATGGTGGCCGCCAGCCTGGCGCTGGGCGCCTTCCAGCAGCGCGTCGCCGAACAGTCGGGGATCGAGCCCGGCGCCGAGATGCGCGAGGCGGTCAAGGCCTGCCGGCGTGCCGAGCTGCCGCTGCTGCTGATCGACCGCGACATCGGCGTGACCCTCAAGCGCATCTACGCCAACGTGCCCTGGTGGCAACGCGCCAGCCTGATCGGCGGGCTCGCCGGCAGCCTGGTCTCGCGGCAGAAGATCTCCAGCGAGGACATCGAGCGGCTCAAGCAGGGCGACGTGCTGGAGTCGACCTTCGCCGAGTTCGCCCAGCAGTCCGAGGCGTTGTACACCCCGCTGATCAGCGAGCGCGATCGCTACATGGCGCTGCGCCTGGCCGAGGACAATACACCGGCGCGCTATCGCGAGGTGCTGGTGGTGGTCGGCGCCGGCCATCTCAAGGGCCTGACCGAGCATCTCAGGGCGCCGCCGCCCGCCGAACCGGCCAGCGAACGCGCCGCACTCGACGCCATCAAGCCGCGGGCACGCTGGTGGAAGGCGATTCCCTGGCTGATCACCGCGCTGGTGCTGATCGGCTTCGCGATCGGCTTTTCCCGCGATACCCAGCTCGGCTGGCAGCTGATCGGCGAGTGGTTCTTGATCAACGGGGTGCTGTCGGCACTGGGCGCGACGATCGCCCTGGCCCATCCACTGACGATTCTGGCGACCTTCTTCGCCGCCCCGCTGACCTCGCTCAACCCGACCATCGGCGCGGGCTTCGTCGCCGCCGGCGTCGAGCTGGCGATGCGCCGGCCCAAGGTGCGCGACTTCTCGCGGCTGCGCCACGACGTCGCCTCGCTCAAGGGCTGGTGGCGCAACCGGGTGTCGCGCACGCTGCTGGTGTTCTTGCTCGCCACCGTCGGCTCGGCGGCCGGCACCTGGATCGCCGGGTTGCGCATCGCCGGGCAGTTGTTGGGTTGAACGCCAGACGAAAACAAGGAGCCCAATGTTTCAAGCCCCGTTATTGTCTTGTGGCTTGCTGGTCCTGATTGCCGTGGCCGTGATGCAGGGCATTCCCCGGCGATAACGGCTGCGAGCGGCCCAGCGCCGTGATCGCCTTGCGTTGCAGCTGCAACGAGCGCCGCGCGTGGACGAGAAAGGTTTCGCCACTGCCGGTCACCGCGATCCGGCGGACATGCCATGTGCCCAGTCCATGTTGCAACGATATAACGTTACTGCCAGAACCTCCTTAAGGGGCGTCTGGTCTTGCCGATAAGATTGATAGAGCCTCAAGCCGCGACACAGGCAGCCAGGACCCGATAACGATGACGGCTACTTTCCGCAGAAAGCGGTCGACGAGTCTACCGCTGCACGACGAGGTCGTTGCTCCCCAAAGGCCAGTCCCAAATGCCCAGCAAGCTTTACATGCACCACAACGCCTACTCCATTCCGCACTGGCGCTTCATGTACTGGTTGCTCTGCGACAGCCGCTTGCCCCTGCATATTCAACAGCGCTTGCTGCTGGGCCCCAACACCCAGACATCCGTCATGTGGTCCGGGACGCTCACGACACTCCTGCTGACGCTCATCGCCCTCTCCCGTCATCCGGCACCGCCATTCTGGCTCTGGTTTCTGGCCACGCTCGCGATCTCGGGTTATCGCGTCGGGCTCCATTATCAGGTCAAGCGGCAATGGCGCCGGCACATCGCCACACCCGCCGATCAGATCTATCTGGCCAATCTGCTCTGGAGTGCCACGACCGGGCTGGGCACCGCGCTTTGCCTGCTCAGCGGCGACGCGGTTCTGCAAGTATTAGCCATCCCGTCCATGATCGCATTGGCATCGGCCGCAGCCGCTTTCTCTCACGGGACTCCCCGTTATGCCATGTTGCAGGTCCTGCTGCTGGACCTGCCCCTCAAGCTCGCGGTCCCCTTCCAGCCGGAGCTCTGGTTCTGGGTATTCGTGCTGCAGGGCCCCTTCTTCTGGATGGCGCTGCGCATGATGACCCACTCCCTTTACGACATGTCGACCCAGGCCCTGCTCGGGGAGTATCACAGCCGGCGACTGGCCAGCCTCGACCCGCTGACCGAGCGGTTCAACCGGGAAGGCTGGTTCCGCGAGGCCCTGGTGATTCGCGGGCCGGGGCGCGGCACGCTCCCGGTCAGCCTGCTCTTCACGGACCTCGACGGCTTCAAGGGCATCAATGACACCTACGGGCACATGGCAGGCGATGACCTTCTGCGCCGCGTCGCCACCGCCATGAGCGAGATCCTGCGCCATGACGACCTTCTCGCGCGCTGGGGCGGCGATGAATTCGTGATCCTGTTGCCGGGTACCGACCCCGAGGCGACTCGCATGATCGCGCAACGACTGGTCGATGCCATCGCCGACCTCGGTCACGCCTATCCGGGGATAGGGCTGAGCATCGGTCTCGTCCATTGCCATGACTGGCGGGGCGCGGACCGGGAGCGTCTCGAGCGCCTGATGGCCCAGGCGGACCAGGCGCTCTACCAGGCCAAGCAGCAGGGCAAGGGGCGTTTTCAGGAATTCAACGAGCCGACGTGAAGCTGCCGGCGGGGGCACGACGCGACACCTAGCCGCGCCTTGCCAGCAGCCGCTTCATCGCCGCGGTCGGGGCCTCGAGCTTGCCGTGTCGGCGACTGGCCGCGTAACTGTCGTTGAAGGCATCGAAGTAGTCGTCGAGGGTCGCCGCCGCCTCGCCGTCGCCGGTCTGGTGAAGAAGCTCGGCGGCGACCTCGGCGGTGCACAGGTGCGCACTCGAGGCCGACTTGCGCAGCCGGTAGCGGGTGGTGCGTTCGCTGTGCAGCGGCAACACCGGCAGTCGCTCGAGATAGGGGCTCTTGCGAAACATCCGCCGCGCCTGGCGCCAGGTGCCGTCGAGCAGGATCAGCACCGGAATGCGTCCCTCGCGTTTGGCGGAGCGCACGGCATCGGGGCCGACCACGCGCTCGGCGTAGTCCGGCTGATCGTCGGGGAATACCACGAAGGGCGCGAAGCGCGGGTCTTCGAGGCGCGCCAGCAGGGTCGGGTCGGGTTCCGTGCGGTACCAGGTGAAGACCTCGGTGGTATCCAGGATATCGCCGATCAGCCGCCCGGTGTTGGTCGGCTTGTAGTGCTCGTAGGGGTGCGTCAGCAGCCACACGCGGGTCTCGCTGGCGGCGGCCACCTTGTAGGGGCACAGGCAGTTGAGGCTGGGCAGCCGACACGCCTCGCAGCGCGTCACGAAGCTGCCCCGGGCGTTGAACGGCTTGCGCCGCGGAGCGTCGTCCGACGCCTCTGCGCTGCGCTGGACGTCCTGTTCACGACAAGACTCGCTATGACGATTCACCATGGACTCACACGCACCGAACCCGGCAACCCTGCTTCGATCGACAGGAAGCTAAATGAAAGGGCCGGGCAGTCTAGCATGCCCGGCCCCGATTCCCCTCAAGCGATCCGTCAAGCGTTGGCGGCGGATCGCCGCCCGCGCTTCGCTCAGCGCGGAGCCAGCGCCGGTTCGGCCTCGTTGCCGACCGGGCGGCGTTTCCAGTAGCCCGCCAGCAGCGAGCCGGAGACGTTGTGCCAGACAGAGAACAGCGCGCCCGGCAACGCCGCGGTGGCGGTGAAGAACTGGTTGGCCAGGGTCACCGCCAGGCCGGAATTCTGCAGCCCGACCTCGAAGGCGATGGTGCGCGCGGTGCGCTCGTCGAAGCGCAGCGCCCGGGCCAGCGCATAGCCACCCCCCAGGCCGATGGCGTTATGGGCGATCACCGCCAGCGCGACGATCGGCCCCAGGGTGGCCAGGTTGCCGGCATTGAGGGCGACGACGATGGCGATGATCAGCACGATGGCGGCCATCGCCAGGGTCGCCAGCGCCGGTTCGACGCGCTGGATGCGCGTGCCGAGCAGATGATGGATCACCACCCCCAGCACGATCGGCGCGACCACCAGCTGGGCGATGCTCGTCAGCATCCCGGCCACCGGCACGTCGACGCTCTGGCCGACCAGCAGCAGCGTCAGCAACGGCGTGGCGAACACCGAGACCAGCGTCGAGACCATGGTCATCGACACCGACAGCGCTACGTGGCCGCCGGCCAGCCAGGTCATGACGTTAGAGGAGGTACCGCCGGCGGTGGCCCCCACCAGTACCATGCCGGTGGTCAGCTCCGGCGACAGCCCCAGCAGCAGCGAGACCAGCAGCGCCGCCAGCGGCATGATCAGGAACTGCAGCACCACGCCCACGGCGATCGGCTTGGGCGACTTGACCACTCGGGCGAAGTCGTCCTTGGAGAGCGTCAGCCCCATGGCGAACATGATGATGACCAGCAGCGTCTTGATGTAACCGGCCAGGCCGTTGAACAGCTCGGGCAGCAGGGCGGCGACGACCGCGAGCAGCACGGCCCATACGGGGAACAGACGGTTGATGCGTTCGAAGATCGACATGACGTGTCCTGAGCGTTGAAAGGTCCTGATAGACGACGGCCGCTAGGCGGGCTGACCCGCGCGGCTCTGGTTGGGCAACGCCGTGGCACAGAGGGCGTTGCTTAGCCGGCTATCATGCCGCAACGCCCCGGCGGCGGAAAGTCGACCTTGGACACGGACGTGCATCACTCCGGCAACTGCAATCGTCCCAGGCTCAACCAGTGGTCGGCCAGACGCGGCACACCCTGGCTGGCGGGCTCGTCGAGGGTAGTGACCCAGCGCGGCGCGACCTCGCTGGCGTTGGGGTCGACCAGCACGCAGGGGCATTCGAGTGGCGCCTGGTCGAGCAGCATCGCCGCCGGCATCACCGCCAGGGAGGTGCCCACCACCAGCAGCAGGTCGGCCTCGGCGACGATGTCGCAGGCCTGGGGGTAGGCGGGCACCGACTCGCCGAACCACACCACGTGTGGCCGCAGCTGGCTGCCCTTGTCGCACAGGTCGCCGAGCCGGATGCCGCCGCGCGGTAACGGATAGCGCAGCCGCGGATCGACGCTCGAGCGCGCCATGAGGATCTCGCCGTGCAGGTGCAGCACATCGCGGGAACCGGCACGCTCGTGCAGGTCGTCGATGTTCTGGGTGACCAAGCGCACGTCAAAGATCCGCTCGAGGCGCGCCAGCGCCTGGTGGGCGGGATTGGGACGCGCCTGGCGGACCTGCTCGCGGCGCTCGTCATAGAAGCGCAGCACCAGCTCCGGGTCGCGCTGCCAGGCCTCGGGCGTGGCGACGTCCTCGATGGCGTGGTTCTCCCACAGGCCATTGCCGTCGCGAAAGGTCCGGAGGCCGCTTTCGGCGCTGATGCCGGCGCCGGTGAGCACCACCAGGCGCGGCTTGGATTGCTCGGTCATGGCTCGCTCGGTCGTTGGTCGCAGGCCACGAACATAGCATCGCCGCACGCCGCCTCCAAACCGGCGACGGCGCGGCGATGAGGGTGACAGCGCGGGCCCCGGGCGGCGACAATGCCGCCCCTGTTCGTCTCCGTTTGGCTGCCCATGAATTCACTGACGATGCCCGCCAGCGATCGCCTGCCGATCGTCTACCAGGACGATATCCTGGTCGCGGTGCGCAAGCCCTCGGGGCTGCTGGTTCACCGCAGCGCCCTGGCCCGCGGCGAGACCCGCTTCGCGCTGCAACTGCTGCGCGATCAACTGGGCCGGCGCGTCTACCCGCTGCATCGCCTCGACCGGCCGACCTCGGGACTGTTGCTGTTCGCCCTCGATCCCGAGGTGGCACGCGAGCTGGGCGAGGCGTTCACCGCCCGCCAGGTCGCCAAGCGCTACCTGGCGGTGGTGCGCGGGGTAGGCCCCGAGCAGGAGCGCCTCGATTATCCGCTGCGCGAGGAGGACGGCGCCCGGCCCAAGGCCGAGATGCCCGCCCAGCCGGCCTGCACCGAGATTCGCCGACTCGACAGCGTCGAACTGCCGGTCCAGGTCGACCGTTATCCGCAGGCGCGCTATTCGTTGATCGAGGCGCGCCCGCTCACAGGCCGCCGCCATCAGATCCGCCGCCATCTGTCGCGGCGCGGCTACCCGATCATCGGCGACGCCAAGCACGGCAAGGGACTGCACAACCGCTTCTTCCGCGACCGGCTCGGCTGCGAACGCCTGTTGCTGGCCGCAGTGGGCCTCAGCCTGTGGCACCCGCGGCGTCGGGCCACGCTGCATCTGAGCGGCGCGCTGGAGCCCGACATGCAGCAATTGTTCGCGCATTTCGGCTGGGCCGGTCACGCTCCGACCGATGCCCATCGCTTTAGCGACGCGCCGACCCCGGGTACCGATTTCGCCTCCACTCATGCCTGCGAGGATCCGTCATGAACGATGACTACGATTTCCGCTTCGGCGGCATACGCCGCCTTTACGGTGCCCGGGCGGCATCCAGCTTCCGGCGCGCTCACGTGGTGGTGGTGGGCCTCGGCGGCGTGGGCAGCTGGGCGGCCGAGGCGCTGGCCCGCTCGGGGATCGGCCGGCTGACGCTGATCGACCTCGACGACGTCTGCGTGTCCAACGTCAATCGCCAGCTGCACGCCCTCGATGGCACCATCGGCCGGCCCAAGGTCGAGGTGCTCGCCGAGCGCTTCCGGGCGATCAACCCGCAGCTCGAGGTGACCGCCGACAGCGCCTTCGTCACCCCCGGCAATCTTGCGGCGCGCATTCCCGAGGACGCCGACCATGTCATCGACGCCATCGACAGCGTCCTCGCCAAGGCGGCGCTGATCGCCTGGTGCAAGCGCCGCAAGCTGGGCCTGACGGTGACCGGCGCCGCCGGCGGCCAGACCGACCCGACGCGGATCCGCACCGCCGACCTGACCCGCACCGAACACGACCCGCTGCTCGCCAAGGTGCGCGCCCGGCTACGCCGCGATTTCGGCTTTTCGCGCAATCCCCGGCGCCGTTTCAGCGTCGAATGCGTCTATTCTGACGAACAGCTGGTCTATCCGGGCGATGATGGCGAAGTCTGCCTGCAAAAGCCCGGGCTCGGCGAGGCGACCCGGCTCGACTGCGCCAGCGGCTTCGGCGCGGCGACCTTCGTCACCGGCAGCTTCGGTTTCGTCGCCGCCTCGCGGACCCTGGCACGCCTGGCCGAGCGCGCCCGCCGCGAAGCCGCCATCGCCCCTCCCGAGGAGTCTTCCGATGCATCATGAAGCGTCCCGCCCGGTACCGGGCATCTATCGCCACTACAAGGGCCAGAGCTACGAGGTCCTGGGCCTGGCCCATCACAGCGAAAGCGAGGAGCCGATGGTGGTCTACCGCGCGCTGTACGGCGACCATGGACTCTGGGTGCGGCCGCTGGCGATGTTCAACGATAACGTCGAGGTACAGGGCGAGCCGGTGACGCGCTTCGCGCTCGTCGCGGCCTTCCCCTGACGCCACGCGCGCGTCGCATGCCCTGCCGCGTCGGCGATGCTATACTCCGGCGCTTGTTTTCAGGGTCGGCAGAACCGGTTTCCAGGTACAGCGGGGCCGACCACGCGACAGCAATCGGGCTAAGAGGGTGTTTACAAAACAGGCGAACGAAGGCAAGACAAGGCAAAAATTGACGAAATAGCGGAGTTTACGTGGGTGTAAATGAGCACATTGAGCCAATTTTTAACGCCGTATTGCCGAGTGCAGTCATTTTGTATACATCCTCGAACCAAGCGGAGGCAGCATGAGCGCACTGGTAGGCGTCATCATGGGATCGAAATCGGACTGGTCGACGCTGTGTCACACCGCCGAGACCCTCGAGCGGCTGGGCATCGAGCACGAGGTCCGGGTGGTGTCCGCGCACCGCACGCCGGATCTGCTGTTCGACTACGCCGATGGCGCCGCCGGACGCGGCCTGGAGGTGATCATCGCCGGTGCCGGCGGTGCCGCCCACCTGCCGGGCATGGCCGCCGCCAAGACGGTACTGCCGGTACTCGGCGTGCCGGTCCAGTCGAGCATGCTCAGCGGCGTCGATTCGCTGCTGTCGATCGTCCAGATGCCGGCCGGGATTCCCACCGGAACCTTGGCTATCGGCCGCGCCGGAGCGATCAACGCCGCGCTGCTGGCGGCGGCGATGCTCGGCAACAAGTACCCCGATATCCGCGCCGCGCTCGAGGAGTACCGCGCCGAGCAGACCCGGGCCGTGCTCGACGCGCCGGACCCGTCATCGCCAGGAGGGAACTGAACCATGCGTATCGGAATCGTCGGCGGCGGCCAACTGGGCCGCATGCTCGCCGAGGCCGGCGCCGGCTTCGACGCCCGCTTCACCTTTCTCGACCCGGGCGAAGCGCCCTGTGCGGCGCTGCACGGCCGCCACCTGCACGCCGCCTGGGACGACGCCGAGGCGCTCGCCACGCTGGTCGAGGCAAGCGATGCGCTGACCTTCGAATTCGAGAACGTCGACCCTGAAGTGGTCGCCCGCCTTGCCGAGCAGCGCCCGGCCTATCCACCCGCCCGGGCCCTGGCCACCGCGCGCGATCGCTGGGCCGAAAAGACCCTGTTCCGCGAGCTGGAGATCCCGCTGCCGCCGGTGGCGCGCATCGACAGCCAGGCCGAGCTGGACGGCGCGGTCGCCGAGATCGGCCTGCCGGCGGTACTCAAGACCCGCACCCTGGGCTACGACGGCAAGGGCCAGAAGGTATTGCGCGAGCACACCGACGTCGGCGGCGCCTTCGCCGAGCTGGGCGAGGTACCGCTGGTTCTCGAGGGCTTCGTCGACTTCGACCACGAAGTCTCGCTGATCGCGGTGCGCGATCGCCTCGGCGAGACGCGGGCCTGGTCGCTGGTCAGGAACGAGCATCGCCAGGGCATGCTGCACTGCTCGATTCCGCTGGCCGACCATCCGCTGCAGCGCCTCGCCGACGACTACGCCCAGCGGGTGCTCGAGCGGCTCGACTATGTCGGCGTGATGGCCTTCGAGTTCTTCGTCGCCGGCGACGAGCTATTGGCCAACGAGATCGCGCCGCGGGTCCACAACTCCGGCCACTGGACCATCGAGGGCGCCACCACCAGCCAGTTCGAGAACCACCTGCGGGCGGTCGCCGGCCTGCCGCTGGGCGCCACCGAGCGGCTGACACCCTGCGCGATGCTCAACGTGATCGGTGCCCTGCCGGAACGCGACGCGGTACTCGCGGTACCGGGAACGCGCTGGCACGACTACGGCAAGACACCGCGACCGGGGCGCAAGATCGGCCATATCACCGTGCTCGCCCCCGACCAGGCCAAGCTCGACGAGCGTATCGAAGCCGTCGAGGCGCTGCTGGTCAACGATCTCGGCTGATCCGGGGCACACCGGAGCCCTGTAAAAACCGAGAAGGCGCCCCACGGGGCGCCTTCTTCATGGCGGCTTGCGGTCGGGTCACTCCCGCCGTCCGGTCACGCCTGCGATCGATCAGCCCTCGTCGGACTCGTGCATCTTCTTCTGCAGGTAGTTCTCGAGCCCCACCTTGTCGATCAGACCGAGTTCGGTCTCGATGATGTCGATGTGCTCTTCCTCGTCGTCGAGGATCTTGCGGAACAGGTCGCGGCTGACATAATCGCGCACCTGCTCGCAGTAGGCGATCGCCTCGATCAGATCGTTGCGCCCTTCGTGCTCGATGGCCAGATCACTTTCGAGCATCTCGCGGGTGTTCTCGCCGATCCGCAACTTGCCCAGATCCTGCAGGTTGGGAAGCCCCTCGAGGAACAGGATGCGTTCGATATAGGCGTCGGCGTGACGCATTTCCTCGATCGACTCATCGTATTCCCACTTGGCCAGGCCGAGCAGCCCCCAGTCCTTGTACATCTTGGCATGCAGGAAGTACTGGTTGATTGCCACCAGCTCGTTGCCCAGTGCCTTGTTGAGGTGCTCGATGACCTTGCTATCGCCTTTCATGGAAAATCTCCTCACGTGCATTGTTCTGCCATCGCCGGGCACACGGCTACGCCCCAGCATCGTCGATGCTGGGAGTATCGTTCATGAGGAGAAAAAAGTCCAATCAGAGCAATATGTTACGTATACCCACTCGCAAATGACAAGGGTTGGCGGATCATAACGAGGGCGACTGTGATCGCTGCTTCGACGGCGCGGCGTCAGATGGCATAAGCCAGGTCGGTGCGCACCGACGGCTGGCGCAGGGCGACGGATTGCGCAGCGGCGCCTTGCTCCATGACACAGTCCGCCATGGCGTCGCGGGCGATCGTCTTGCCCATGCAAGCGCACTTGCCGCACTGAGTCGCGCAGCCGGTCTGCTCGCGCACGTCGCGCCAACTACGCGCCCCGTCCGCCACCGCCTGGCGGATGGCCTTGTCGGAAACGCCCTTGCAAAGACATACGTACATAAGAACCTCGCTTGGCATCGCGAAGTTAAATGTAAATGATTCGCATGATGAGCCGCAACCATGATCGCGAAAAACTATGGTCGCAATTGCCGGTCGCCAACCTGTCCCGGGCGTCCTCCAGCGATTCCTCGGTCCTAGCCGCTACGGCGCAGGAGATACAGGCCGAGCGCCGCACACCCCAGGGTAGGCGCCAGCACCGCCCAGATCGGCGAGAAACCGAACAGGGTCGAGGCCGGCGCCAGCAGGTCCTGCAGGTACTTGAAGCTCAGCCCGACGATCACCCCGTAGAACACCCGCGTCCCCGCGGCGACGCTGCGCAACGGGCCGAACACGAACGAGGCCGCGACCAGCACCAGCGACACCAGGGTCAACGGCATGATCAGCTTCTGCCAGAAGTACAGCAGCGGCTGCGTGGCGACGAGCCCCTGGGAGTGAAGATACTGCGCATAGGCCCACAGCTCGCTGGGCGCCTGACTGTCGATGTCGCGCAGCAGGCGGTTGAGCTGGGTCGGCGAGAACTCGGTCTGCCAGGCTTGCCGGCTGGCATGCTGCGTTTCGGTGGTATCGCCGGCGAAGCGAGTGGTGTCGACGTTTTCGAGCACCCAGCGATCGTCCATCCACACGGCACGCTGCGCATGGGTGGCTTCGACCAGCCGCTGCCCCTCGAAGCGGTAACGGGTCAGGTCGATCACGGTATCGTCGGCGCGGATGGCGCCGAAGCGATAGAAGTCGTCGCCCTCGCGCTGCCAGCCACCGCGATGGCTGAGCACCGCGCCGGCGCCCTCCAGTTGCTCGAGACGCCAGGCCTCGGCGAACTGCTCGCTGCGCGGCGTCACGAACTCCGCGATCACCAGCAGCAGGATCACCACCAGGCCCACCGGCTTCATCACCCCCCAGAGGATGCGCACCAGCGAGCGTCCGGCGGCACGTATCACCGTCAGTTCGTTGCTCGAGGCCATGCTGCCCAGCCCGATCAGCGCGCCGATCAGCACCGCCACCGGGGCGTACTGGTAGAACCGCCAGGGCAAGCGCAGCCCCAGGTAGAGCAGCACGTCGAGAGCGCTGTAGCCGCCTTCGACGTCGTTGAGGTCGTTGATGAAGCTGATCACCAGGTCGAGCCCGAGCAGAACCAGCTGCACCACCAGCATCGCCGCGAGTACGTTACGGGCGATGTAGCGGTCGAAACGATCGGCCAGCATCAGCGATTGCCTCCCAGTTGCGAACGACGCAGCAGGCCCAGCCCGAGCAATAGATAGACGCCGTGGATCGGCCACATGCCGATGGCCGGTGACAGCGAACCGCGACCGATGGCATCGAGTGCCGCCAGCAGCAGGCTGAGATAGCTGATATGCAGGAAGATCGCCGGCAGCAGCTTGGCGAAACGCCCCTGACGCGGGTTGACCCGCGACAGCGGCAGCGCCAGCAGGGTCAGGATGGGAATCATAAGCGGCATGCTCAGGCGCCATTGCAGCTGCGCCAGCGCCTCGTCGGACCCCGAGGCGATCAGCGCGGGTGTCGAGGCGTACTCGGCATCGTCGAGCTGAGCCATCTCCGCGGCGCGCGACAGCCGCACCGCATAGGTGCCGAACTCGAGGCGCTCGGCGACGTTGCGTCCCGGCTCGACGCTGTAGCGCTCGCCGTCGGTCAACACCAGAAAGCGACTGCCGGTTTCCTCGTCGGTAGTCTGGTAGCCCCCCTCGGCGCGCGTCACCACGGTTTCCGGGGTGCCATCGTCACGCCGCTGACGCTCGCTGATGAAGACCTCCTGCATGCGTGTCTGATCGTCGTTGAACGCTTGGGTGTAGGCGGTACGGCCGTCGCCGAAGTCCTGGAAACGCCCCGGCGTGAGCGCCGAGAAATCCAACCGGCTCTGCTGCTCCTCGATCAGCACCTCGTTGTAGCGCCCCCCCGCCGGAGTGAGCCACAGGCTGCACAGCGCGACCAGAATGGTCACCAGCGCGGCGGGCAGCATGGTCACCCGCAGCAAGCGGTTGGGGCTGGTGCCGCAGGCCACCAGCACGGTGATTTCGCTGTTCAGGTAGAGCTGGCCATAAGCCAGCAGAATGCCCAGGAAGAACGACAGAGGCAGGATCAGCTCGAGGAACCCCGGCAGGTGATAGAGCATCAGCGTGCCCAGCATGCTGACCGGAATCTCGCCTTCGGCGGCGCTGGAGAAATAGCGGATGAAGCGACTGCCCATGATCACCAGCAACAACACGCCGGCAACGGCGCTCATGGTGACCAGTATCTCGCGGGTCAGATAACGAAAGATGATCAAATCGGTCTCCCTGACGCGGTATGACGATCCATGCAATGGCACAGTGCTTTGCGTACACTGGGGGAGTTAAGCCGGCCATGTGTCAGTGCCGGCATTATCCAGAATCCCGGCTCGCCTGTCTCGTCAGCAAGCCAGTCGCGCACAATATCCTGTCGTGGAGATGTCATGGAATTTTCTGTCCTAACCGTCAACCCGGCCAAGGTCGAAACGGCCTGCCTCGTGGTTCCGGTATTCACCGATGGTGACTTGCTCCCGGTAGCCGCCAAGCTCGACGACGCCAGCGAGCGCCTGATCGGCCAGCTGATCGAGCGTGGCGATTTCGATGCCGGACTCGGCAATGTGCAGTTGATTCCCTTCGCCCCGGGCCTGGCCGCCGAACGTCTGATGCTGGTCGGCCTCGGCACCCGCGCCAAATGCAACGAGGCCAGCCTGCGCACCGCCCTGGACGCCACCTTTCCGGCACTGGCGAAGCTGCCGCTCGACGAGGTCGTGGTCGCCTTCAGCGATGTTCCCGTGCCCGACCGCACCGCCGACTGGAAGGCCCGCGTGACCGCCGAGGCGGCCCAGCGTGCCGTCTACCGCTTCAGCGAATTCAAGTCCGATCCCGCTCCGGCCCCGCGCCTGTCGCGGGTCAGCCTGCTGGTCAGCGATCCCACCGAAGCCACCGCCAGCGAACAGGGGGCGCGGGTCGGCCGCGCGGTCGGCGAAGGCGTCAACTATGCGCGCACCCTGGGCAACCTGCCGGGCAATGTCTGCACGCCGAGCTACCTGGCAGCCCAGGCCGAACAGCTCGGCCAGGGCTCGGCCGGCGCGCTCGACGTCGAGATCCTCGACGAGGAAGCGCTGGAGCTGCTCGGCGCGCATTCGCTGCTCTCGGTGGGTCGCGGCAGCGAGGAGCCCTCGCGGCTGATCGTGATGCGCTACCAGGGCGCCGACGACCCCGACGAAGCGCCCCACGTGCTCATCGGCAAGGGCATCACCTTCGACACCGGCGGCATCTCGCTCAAGCCGGGCGCCGACATGGACGAGATGAAATTCGACATGTGCGGCGCCGCCAGCGTGTTCGGCACCGTCAAGTCGCTGCTCGCGCTCAAGCCGAAGCTCAACGTGGTGGCGATCGTCGCCAGCGCCGAGAATATGCCCGACGGCCGCGCCACCAAGCCCGGGGACATCATCAAGACTCTCAAGGGGCTGACCGTCGAGGTACTCAACACCGACGCCGAGGGGCGCCTGGTGCTGTGCGACGCGCTGACCTACGCCGAGCGCTATCAGCCGGCCAGCGTGGTCGATATCGCCACCCTCACCGGCGCGGCGGTGATCGCCCTGGGCCATCACGCCACCGGCCTGTTCGCCAACGACGACGACCTGGCGCTGGACCTGCTCGACGCCGGCGAAACCGCCTGGGATCGCGCCTGGCACATGCCGCTGTGGGACGACTACCAGAGCCAGCTCGACTCCAACTTCGCCGACCTGGCCAATATCGGCGGGCGCCCGGCGGGCTCCATCACCGCGGCGTGCTTCCTGTCGCGTTTCACCGAGACTTACCCCTGGGCGCATCTCGACATCGCCGGCACCGCCTGGGCATCCGGCAAGCAGAAAGGCGCCAGCGGCCGCCCCGTGGGCCTGCTGACCCAGTATCTGCTGGACCGCGAAGTCGAGCTGGGCGAGACCCCGGAGAACGTCGAGTAGCGGTCAAGCCGATCGGCGCTTCGCAACGCATCGTTCGCATGCTAATTTTAGTTGCGAAGCGTTCACCATCCGGGCCGGGCTTTCCCGGCCCGTGTCGGTTATGTCATTCTCGCTGTCATCGTTCGCCACGCCGCTGCGTGACGACGCCCAACCGCAACGGCCCACGGCCCGGCGACTCGTCGGCTGCCGGGGCAGAGTTCTGTAACGGAGACCCCCGGTGACCACCTCTGGCTTCGACGTACGGCCGACCGCCCACCCCACGGATACCGCTATCCGCGACGAGATCCTCGGCAATTCCGGCTTCGGCCGCTATTTCAGCGACCACATGGCACACATCCGCTGGACCGCGGACGACGGCTGGCACGGCCACGAAGTGCGCCCCTATGGGCCGCTGACCCTCGACCCCGCCGCCGCCGTGCTGCACTACGCCCAGGAGATCTTCGAGGGCATCAAGGCCTACCGCCACGCCGATGGCTCGGTGTGGACCTTCCGCCCCGAGAAGAACGCCGCGCGCTTTCGCGCCTCGGCACGCCGCCTGGCGCTGCCCGAGCTCGGCGACGACGACTTCATCGGCTCGCTGAAGGCGCTGGTCGCCCAGGACAACGCCTGGGTCCCCACCCCGGCCAGCGCCGCCGAGGAAACCAGTCTCTACCTGCGCCCCTTCATGATCGCCAGCGAGAAGTTCCTCGGCGTGCGTCCATCGAAGGAGGTCGACTACTACGTGATCGCCTCGCCGGCGGCCGCCTACTTCAAGGGCGGCGTCAAGCCGGTGTCGATCTGGCTGTCGTCGAACTACAAGCGCGCCGCCCCCGGCGGCACCGGCTACGCCAAGTGCGGCGGCAACTACGCCGCCTCGCTGGCGGCGCAGAAGGAAGCCGAGGCGCATGGCTGCGACCAGGTCGCCTTCCTCGACGCGGTGGAAAACAAGTGGGTCGAGGAGCTCGGCGGCATGAACCTGTTCTTCGTCTACCGCGACGGGCGCATCGTCACGCCCAAGCTGACCGGCACCATCCTCGAGGGGGTGACCCGCGACTCGATCATGCAGCTGGCCCGCGACGAGGGCCTGACCCCGGAAGAGCGCCACATCAGCATCGACGAATGGCGCGACGGCGCCGCTTCCGGCGAGATCAGCGAAGTCTTCGCCTGCGGCACCGCGGCAGTGGTCACGCCGATCGGCGAGCTGGTCGGCGAGGAGGAGCGCATCCGCCTCGCCGCCGACAACGGCGGCGAGATCGGCAAGCGCCTGCGCACCAAGCTGCTCGACCTGCAGTACGGGCGTTGCGAGGATACCCATGGCTGGCTGACCCGCCTGGCGTAAGTCATCAAATCGAGCGACGGGCTGCGAGTCGCGAGCAGTACAGCACCGACTCGCAGTCGAGTGGAAGGGAACTTGTTCCCGATGAAGGTGGCTCAGGAGCATGGTCAGGGGCCTTTGTGGGAGGGAACTTGTTCCCGATTGGCGCCGTCAGGCGCCCGGTATGGCCGGGGAGGTACAGTGCCCACCGCCATCGCGAATGAATTCGCTACCACGAGTCCGTAGCCCGTAGCCCATAGCCCATAGCCCATAGCCCATCATCAGGCCCCAGCCGTGACCCAAGTCGACTTCTACATCCTGCCCGATACCACCCGCGAGGCGCGCCTCGACTTCGCCTGCAAGCTGGCCGAGACCATCTGGCGCAAGGGTTACCGGCTGCACGTGCACACCCAGGACGAGGATCAGGCCCGGGCGTTCGACGAGCGGCTGTGGACCTTTCGCGACGACAGTTACGTACCGCACGCATTGAGCGGCAGCGGCCACGACGTGCCGGTGACCATCGGCTGGCAGGCATTGCCCGAGCCGGCGCTCGACGCCCCGGGCATCGAGGCGATGCTCAACCTGAATCTGGCGATCCCCGAGTGGTTCTCGCGCTTCGAGCGGGTCGCCGAGATCATCAACCAGCACCAGGACATCCTCACCGCCAAGCGCGACTGCTGGCAGACCTACAAGCAGCGCGGCTACCCGGTGAAGGCGCACAAGCTTTAGTTTTTAAACAAGCCTAGCCTTCTGGACGCTCATGACGCTGAGCGCCTCGGGCGCTATAATCGAGCCCATTTTCCTTACGCCCTCGACCGCAGGCGCGCCATCGATTGAATGACGCCGGCGCCAGGTCGTTCGCTGCCATCGTCAGACAGAGCGCTCCATGGACAAAACCTACCAACCCGAACAGATCGAAGCCCGCTGGTACCAGCGCTGGGAAGCCGACAACCGTTTCGCGCCCTCGGGCGAGGGCCAGCCCTTCTCGATCATGATCCCGCCACCCAACGTCACCGGCAGCCTGCACATGGGCCATGCGTTCCAGGACACCATCATGGACACGCTGACCCGCTACAAGCGCATGCAGGGCCGCAACACCCTGTGGCAGGTGGGCACCGATCACGCCGGGATCGCCACCCAGATGCTGGTCGAGCGCAAGATCGCCGCCGAGAGCGGCCAGAGCCGCCACGATCTGGGCCGCGAGGCGTTCATCGACAAGGTCTGGGAGTGGAAGCAGGAGTCCGGCGGGCATATCACCCGCCAGCTGCGCCGGATGGGCGCCAGCGTCGACTGGAGCCGCGAGCGCTTCACCATGGACGACGGCTTCTACAAGGCGGTGCAGGAGGTCTTCGTGCGGCTGTTCGACGAGGGCCTGATCTACCGCGGCAAGCGGCTGGTCAACTGGGACCCCACGCTGCACACCGCGATCTCCGATCTCGAGGTGGAGAACCGCGAGCAGCAGGGCCAGTTCTGGCACTTCCGCTACCCGCTGGCCGATGGCGTGACCACCGACGACGGCAAGGATCACCTGGTGGTCGCCACCACCCGCCCGGAGACGCTGCTCGGCGATACCGGCGTGGCCGTCAATCCGGACGATCCGCGCTATGCCTCGCTGGTCGGCAAGTTCATCGAACTGCCGCTGGTCGGCCGGCGCATCCCCATCGTCGCCGATGAGCACGCCGACATGGACAAGGGCTCGGGCTGCGTGAAGATCACCCCCGCCCATGATTTCAACGACTACGCGGTGGGCAAGCGCCAGGGCCACGTGCTGATCAACGTGTTCACCCCCGACGCCCAGATCCGCGACGCCGCCGAGGTCTTCAACCTCGACGGCACGCCCAACGCCGACGTCGACCCCGGGCTGCCGGGAGCCTACCAGGGGCTCGACCGCTACGCCGCCCGCGAGGCGATCGTCGCCGACATGCAGGCCGCGGGGCTGCTCGAGAAGACCGAGAGCGTCACCAATACCCTGCCCTATGGCGATCGTTCCGGCGACGTCATCGAGCCGCTGCTCACCGACCAGTGGTTCGTCGCCGTCGAGAGCCTGGCCAAGCCGGCGATCGAGGCGGTGGAGAACGGCGACATCGAGTTCGTGCCCAGAAACTACGAGAACATGTATTTCGCCTGGATGCGCGACCTGCAGGACTGGTGCATCTCGCGCCAACTGTGGTGGGGCCATCGCATCCCCGCCTGGTACGACCCCGAGGGCGGCGTCTACGTGGCGCGCAGCGAGGCCGAAGCGCGCGAGAAGTACGGCCTGGCCGCCGACGTGATCCTCACCCAGGACGACGACGTGCTCGACACCTGGTTCAGCTCCGGACTGTGGACCTTCGCCACCCTGGGCTGGCCCGAGAAGACGCCGGAACTGGCGACCTTCCACCCCACCAGCGTGCTGGTCACCGGCTTCGACATCATCTTCTTCTGGGTCGCGCGGATGATCATGATGACGTGTAAGTTCACCGGCGAGGTGCCCTTCAGGCAGGTCTACGTGCATGGCCTGGTACGCGACGCCCAGGGCCAGAAGATGTCCAAGTCCAAGGGCAACGTGCTCGACCCCATCGACCTGATCGACGGCATCGACCTAGAGGCGCTGGTCGCCAAGCGCACCGGCAACATGATGCAGCCGCAGAAGGCGCGCGCCATCGACAAGGCCACCCGCGACGAGTTCCCCGCGGGCATCGAGTCCCACGGCACCGATGCGCTGCGCTTCACCTTCCTGTCGCTGGCCACCACCGGGCGCGACATCAAGTTCGACATGGGCCGGCTCGACGGTTTCCGCAACTTCTGCAACAAGCTGTGGAACGCCTCGCGCTATGTGCTGATGAACACCGAAGGCGAGGACCTGGGCGATGACGTCGAGCTCTCCCTGGCGGATCGCTGGATCGTCTCGCGGCTGCAGCACACCGAGGCCCAGATCACCCGGGCACTCGACGAGTACCGCTTCGACCAGGCCTCGCAGGCACTCTACGAATTCGTCTGGAACGAGTACTGCGACTGGTACCTGGAGCTTTCCAAGCCGGTGTTGTGGGATGAAGCCGCCAGTCCCGCCGCCAAGCGCGGCACCCGGCGCACCCTGGTGCGCGTGCTCGAGACGATCCTGCGCCTGGCGCAACCGATGATGCCGTTCATCAGCGAGGAGATCTGGCAGCGCGTGGCGCCGCTGGCCGGCAAGACACATGGCGACGCCGCGCAGTCGGTGATGGACCAGCCGTGGCCGCAGGCCGATGACGGCAAGCGCGACGCCCAGGCCGAACGCGATATCGACTGGCTGAAGGGAGTGATCGTCGCGGTGCGCAACATTCGCGCCGAGATGAACCTGGCGCCGGGCAAGCCGCTCGACGTGCTGCTGGCCAAGGGCAGCGCGGCCGACCGCGAGCGCCTCGCCGCCAACCGGGTGTTCCTCGCCAAGCTGGCCAAGCTGGAAAGCGTCCACTGGCTCGACGACCCCGCCGCGGCGCCGTTGGCGGCGACGCAACTGGTCGGCGACATGGAAGTGCTGGTGCCGATGGCCGACCTGATCGACAAGGACGCCGAACTCGAGCGCCTGGCCAAGGAACTCGACAAGCAGGACAAGTTCATCGGCGGCATCGAGAAAAAGCTCGGCAACGAAGGATTCATCGCCAAGGCCCCCGCCGCGGTGGTCGACAAGGAGCGCGCCAAGCTGGCCGAGGCCAGGGCCAGTCGCGCGGTGCTCGCCGAACAGCACGACAAGATCGCCGCGCTGTAAGCCGAGCGCAAGCCTCCGCAGGTGGCAGCGGGCTAGCTGGCCCGCTGCTCGAAGACCGCGCGCATCTGTTCGGCGGCCCTGTCGAGCACCACCGGCGACGCGTCCTGCATCGACGGCGCGTCGTCACCGCACACCTGATCGCGGCCGTCGCGCTTGGCCTGGTAGAGCCGCCGGTCGGCCAGAGCGATCAGGCCATCGATATCCAGGGCCTCGCCGTTGGCCGCCACGCCGATGCTGACGGTCATGTGCAAATCGCCGCCATCCAGCGCATAGGGTGTTTCGCGCACGGTCGCCGCCAGACGCTCGGCGGCACACAGCGCCTCGCCATGCCTCTTGTCATGGAGCACGGCGATGAACTCTTCGCCCCCGTAGCGACCCAGGGTGTCCTCGTCGCGCAGGCTTTCCCGCAGGCACTCCACCAGGTGGCACAACGCGCGGTCGCCCCGCTTGTGGCCGTAGCGGTCGTTGATCGGCTTGAAATGGTCGATGTCGATCATCAACAGTGCGAACGGCCGCGCATTGTCCATTGCGAGTTCGACCTCGCGCAGCACGGCTCGACGATTGAACACCCCCGTCAGGGCGTCGTGGTGGGCCTGACGCCGATAGCTGATTTCGAGGCGCTGGGACACCCCCTCCAGCCGGCGCAGGATCACCGCGAACAACACCCCCAGGGTCGCCAGGTTGGCTATCAGCAGGGCCTGTGGCGCCCACCCTCCCAGCCTGTCGACGACCGTCGTTTCCGGGACGCCCATCAATTGATAGGTCGTCAGCCCCATCACCACGAGGCTGACCCCGAGCTTGGCGACCTGAGACAAGGCGCTGATATAGGTGACCAGCAGGATCAGCGCGAAATACAGCTCGAATCCCAGACCGCTGCCGTATGTGCCGATGGCGACCAGCATATGCGCCGTCATCGTGGCCAGCATCAACAGCACACCGGCCCCCATATAGCCCCGCCGGTGCAGCTCGCGGGCGACCAGGGTCATGCCCAGCCCAGCCACGCTGACAATGAACAGCCGCGTATCGGCCAGCAGCCAGAACATCGGGATGAAGTCGAACAGATAGACCACGGTCGCGATCAGATAGAGCCGCGACAGCGTATGGAAATAGCGCTGCCGGTCCGCCGGCAGCGGGCAGGCGGGTAGTGACAGCGCGCGCCAGTGTCCGAGGTTACGGAACTTGCCGTTCATGGAAATCCTTTTCTCCTTCCGCCCCCGTGTGGGTGGCGGTCTTCGATTCGCCTTCTTGGCGATATCGCTCGGTTCTGGTAGTTACCGACTCTGGCACGAGGCACCAGTTTATCGAGCCGTTCGGACCGGCCACGATGAGACCACGCCACTCCTTGGCGGGTCGTGAACGCTTGCAGGCGTCGCGGTGACGCCGGGTTTTGCAAGCCGGGGGTATTGGCCACAGGATAGACTGTTTATCGCGTGACCCGCCACCCCGGCCACGTAACCGATCGCCTCGACAACCGAGTCGCAACGTCCCTGAACCCTGTGCTCGAAGGCCCCGGCATGGGATAGTAACGCCTTGACTCACAACAAGAGATTGACCCCTTCATGCTCAACGCCCTGCACAACGAGGCCCTTGGCAAACTGGTACTGCGGCTCGGCGTCGGCTGCCTGATCCTGCTTCACGGCATCGCCAAGCTGATCGAGCCCGGTACGCTGAGCTGGATCGGCGACCGGATCGCCGCCCAGGGTCTGCCGACCTTTCTCGCCTACGGCGTGCTGATCGGCGAAGTGATCGCCCCGCTGATGGCGATCCTCGGCTGGCAGGCACGCCTGGCCGGGTTGTTGATGGCGGCCAACATGGTGGTGGCCATCGTCCTGGTGCACAGCGGGGAGCTGTTCACCCTGGCCGGCAACGGCGGCTGGTCGCTAGAACTGCAGGGACTGTTCCTGTTCGGCGCGCTGGCCATCGTCTTTCTGGGCAGCGGGCGCCTGGCGCTGCATCCCGACTAGCGGGCCATCCGCCGTCAGGGAATATCCAGCGATTCGAGACGAGCCGCCAGAAGATCCGGAAAGCGCTTGAACCAGGCCTGGTTGAGCGGCGAAGGATGCGGCAGTGGATGCAGCCTGAACGTCGCCTCGTGGCCTTCGCCATCGACCAGCAGCGTCTCATGGCTGGCCGAGAAGCGATCGTCGCGCTTCCAGAAGGCCTCCAGCGCCTGACGCACCTCGCGCGGCTGGTTGATGGCGAACCACAGGAAGGCCTCGCGGCCCAGCGTGACCAGCTCGCGCCCCTGCCACTCCTCGACCAGAAGCTGGGCGATCAGCGGCTGGAAGCGCTTCTTGACCGCCATCGACCACGCCTTGTTGCCCCGCGGCTTGTAGGGCACGGTATTGGCCCAGAAGAAATGCCGCCCGATCTCGCGCGAGGCCTCGAAATCGGGCATCGGTTCGCCGTGCAGGGCCCGGTACAGCCCCTCGCGGACCTTCTGGCCGCCGCTACCGATGAACGGCTCGCCCCACTTCACCTCCAGCCGCCCCGGGTCGCGACCGAAGATACCCACGCGGGCCTCGCGCGGCCCCAGGCCGATGATCGGCTCGCAGGGGTCGCGCTCGAAGTCGCGATAGACCTGCTCGTCCACGCCCTCCAGCGCCTGCGCCTCGCGTCGCAGCGCGGCATGCAGAGTCGCATCCAGTGCCATCCGCTCGCTCTCCTTGCGTCGCCCTCTCGCGTCAAGGCTCACCAGTTGCCGGTGTTCTCCATCGATGTCCAGGGTTCCCGCGGCGGCAGGTCGTCGCCCTGCTGCAGCAACTCGATGGAGATGCCGTCGGGCGAGCGGACGAAGGCCATGTGACCGTCGCGCGGCGGGCGGTTGATGGTCACGCCGTTGGCCTGCAGGCGTTCGCACAACGCGTAGATGTCCTCGACGCGATAGGCCAGATGACCGAAGTTGCGTCCGCCGGTGTACTCCTCGGGGTCCCAGTTGTAGGTCAGTTCGAGCATCGCGGTGCGCTCCTCGCGGGCGCGCTGCCGGTCGTCCGGCGCGGCGAGGAAGACCAGCGTGAAGCGCCCCTTCTCGCTCTCCTTGCGGCTGATCTCCTCGAGCCCCAGCAGCTCGCAGTAGAAATGCAGGGAAGCCTCGAGATCGCTGACGCGAACCATTGTATGAAGATACTGCATCGTCTCTCCTCACTCTCGCTATCGATTGGGATGGCGTTGACTTCACTGACTCCGCCGGCTTTCCCCGGTGTCGTCACCTGGGGCATCATGCCCGATGAAGACCGTCACCGTCACATCGGGAATGGTGCGGTACAAGCAGAGAGAATCCGCGATGTCCGACTACTGCGACCACGCTCCGCAACACCCCTATCACGGCCCCTACCACGATGGCGAATACGGCTTTGCCGTGGCCGGCGACGACGAACTGTTCGAGCGCCTCATCCTGGAGATCAACCAGGCCGGCCTCTCGTGGCTCACCGTGCTCAAGAAGCGCGCGGCCTTCCGGGCGGCGTTCGACGAATTCCGTATCGAGCGGGTGGCGGCCTACGGCGCCGCCGAGCGCGAGCGGCTGCTCGACGATGCCGGCATCATCCGCAACCGCCTCAAGGTCGACGCCGCCATCCACAATGCCGGCGTGGTCCGCACCCTGCAGGCCGACCACGGCAGCTTCAAGGCCTGGCTGGACGCCCATCACCCCCAGCCGCTGGCCGACTGGGTGCGGCTGTTCAAGCGCACCTTCCGCTTTACCGGCCCCGAGATCGTCAACGAGTTCCTGATGAGCACCGGCTACCTGCCCGGCGCGCATCGTGACGATTGCCCGGTACAGGCGCGCATTCGCGCCTCCCGGCCGCCCTGGATGCAGATGCCATGCCCCTGACACCGCTGGCTGTCATGGCCTCGTCGGCCCGCCCATGGATTCGCTGACCCAGGCCTGCCTGGGCGCCGCGGTCGGCGCCAGCCTGCTGGGCCGCCCGCTGGGCCGCAAGGCGCTGCTGCTGGGCGCGGCGCTGGGCACGCTCCCCGATCTCGACGTGGTCATCGACTACGGCGATGCCGTGGCCGACTACACCTACCATCGCGGCTTCAGTCACTCGCTGTGGGTTCTGGCCGCGCTGGCCACGATACTGGCCCTTGCGAGCGCGGGTTTCGCCCGACGCCACGGAATCTCACTGCGGCGCTGGTGGCTGACGCTGGGTGCCTGCCTGCTGAGCCACCCGCTGCTCGATGCCTTCACCACCTACGGCACCCAGCTATGGTGGCCCTTGACGTCGCCGCCGACCGCCTGGGCCAGCGTGTTCATCATCGACCCGCTCTATACCCTGCCGCTGATCGTCGCACTGGGCATCGGCCTGGTCCGCGGCGGTGCGTCGCGGGCGCCCTGCTGGGGACTGGCGCTGTCCGGCGCATACCTGCTGTTCACGCTGGGCGCCAAGTTCATCGTCGACGAACGCATTGCGCCGACCCTGGCCGAACGCGACCTGGCCGAGGCGCCGCGTCTGGTCCAGCCAACGCCGTTCAACAGCCTGCTGTGGCGGGTGACGGTCGTCGAGGACGGGTATTACCACGAAAGCCTGGTCGGCCTGTTCGACGAGCGTGCGCCCCGTCTGACGCGCTTTCCACGCGGCGCGGCGCTGGAACCGGCGGCCCGGGCCACCGCCGCGGGCCAGCGCCTGCACTGGTTCGCCGGGCCGTTTCTCGCCTACCAGATTGCCCCACGCGATGGCCGCGAAACGCTCATCGCCACCGACCTGCGGCTGGGCTTCCCGGGCTATCATCCGTTTCGCTTCACCCTCGCCGAACGCGTCGAAGGCGATTGGCAGGCGGTCGACTCGCGGCTGGTTCCCGGCGCCTCGGCAGGCGCCGGTGCCTTGCGGCAACTCGCCCGGCGTATCGTTTCCGAGCGCATTCCGCTGTGCCAGGAAACGTCGCCGAACGCCGACCCGGTTGGCATGATCGATTGCCCCGAACGCTGACACCCCTGTCGACAACGGAGCGCGGCGCCCGAAGGCGCCGCGCTCGTACAGCCGGGTAGCCCGCCAGGGGCATGGACGGCTAGAGCCGCGCCACCAGGCCGTCGATCGCCTGTCGGGCTTCGCCGATCGAGGCCTCGCGATGTCGATCGCCCATCGCCAGCCCTTCGGCATACACGAAATCGACCTCGGTGATCCCCATCAGACCCAGCATGTGGGTCAGGTGCGGGGTCTGCGAATCGAGCGCGGTGCCCGCGTACTGACCGCCGCGCGCCGTCAGCACGATGGCCCGCTTGCCCTCGACCAGGCCCTGCGGCCCGTTCTCGGTGTAACGAAAGGTCTTGCCGGCACGCAGCACGCGGTCGAACCAGGCCTTGAGCTGCGTGGGAATGCCCAGGTTGTAGAGCGGCACCGCCAGCACCAGTACGTCATGGTCGAACAGCTCGGCGAGTGCCGCTTCGGAGCGTGCCGCCAGCTCGCGCTGCTCGGCGTCGCGTTCATCCTCGGCGACCATCCAGCTGGCGAGTTCGGTGCCGTCCAGATGCGGCAGGGCCTCGGCGACCAGGTCGCGCTCGGTGACCTGCACGTCGCCACGCGCGGCGAGCCGGCGCTTGAAATGCTCGGCAAGGCCACGGGATTGACCGTTGTCGCCGAGGATCGAACTGTTGAGCAGCAGTAGCTTGGTCGGGGTCGTCATGGTGGGGTCCTCCAGCCAGGGGTGATGACGACCATATTAAATGGTTTTTTTGCAATGAAAATCGCAAAAAAACGCGCCAACCATTCGATTAAAGCGATCGCTACGGCCGCTCGATGCCCTGCCCGCAGCCGCGCAAGGTGCGCTCGGGCGTTTCGACGCGCACCCGCACCGGATAGGGCTGGCCGCTCATGGCGTCGAAACAGGCACGCGCCTCGAGATGCACCGTGACCGGCTCGGCGGCATCGCCGCTGCGCAGGGTCACGCTGGCCTGGCGTCCGTTTTCGAGATCGACCAGGCGATAATCCAGGGTGCGGCGCTCGTCGCCATAATCGGTGACCAGCGTCATCCGCGGCGAGTCGCGATCGAGATCCAGCATCCAGCCCGGCTCGTTGCCCAGGGCATGGAAGATCGACTGCGGATGGTCGGCACGCGTCAGCGTCTGGCGACGGATATCCTGCTGGCATTCGAGGCGCCCGTTGTCGCTTTCCACCATCGCCCGCTCGCCCTTGCTCCAGAAGGTCAGGTCGTCCTTGACGTAACGCGTCCCGGAAGCCACCACGGCACGCTCGAGCCGATAGTGGCCCTGCCCCGACCACAGCCGCAGGTGGTCGTCGGGGAATGCCGCGATCAGATCCTGGGCGGGGGTGCAGCGCCAGGCGATGAACGCTTCGGCACCATCGGCAAAGAACGCCGAGGGCAGCAGCGGCGACCGCGGCTCATCCCGCGGCGTGTCCGCTTGCGGTTCGGGCACCTGGGCCGGCGGGCGCTCGGCGAGATCATCGACCGTCGGTGCGGTGGATGGCGAGGTCGATGGGCCAGCACAGCCGGCCAACAGCACGGCGGCACCGAGCAACGAAACGATACGCATGAGGACTCCTTGCATGACCGAGCATGACGATGCTCATTCTTTGTCGTCAGGATACCAATCGGCGCCGGTGATGGCTGCCTTGAATCGTCAGTTGCCGCAACGCGCCCGCGCAGACGCAAGAACCGCCATGGCAGCTACGCCACGGCGGTTCTTCCCCGGAGGGGCGGGCCGCCCCCGGGATGGCGCCTGTCCTAGCCCTCTACCTCGCCCTCAGCCATGGCGCTTGCGCAACGTCCTTGCCGCCTCGACCATGTTGGCCAGGGCCGGCTCGACCTCGGCCCAGCCACGCGTCTTGAGGCCGCAGTCCGGGTTGACCCACAACCGCTCGGCGGGCACCTTCTCGGCGGCCTTGTCCATCAGCTGGACCATCCAGTCGACCTCGGGGATGTTCGGCGAGTGGATGTCGTAGACCCCCGGCCCGATCTCGTTGGGATAAGCGAAGTCCTGGAAGGCGTCGAGCAGTTCCATGTCCGAGCGCGAGGTCTCGATGGTGATCACGTCGGCATCCAGCGCGGCGATGGCATCGATGATGTCGTTGAACTCGGAATAGCACATGTGGGTGTGAATCTGCGTCTCGTCGCGCGCCACGGCCGCCGATAGCTGAAAGCACTCGACCGCCCAGTCGAGGTAGCGCTGCCACTGCGCCTGACGCAGCGGCAAGCCTTCGCGCAACGCCGGCTCGTCGATCTGGATCGCCTGGATGCCGGCCGCCTCGAGATCGGCGACCTCGTCGCGCAGCGCCAGGGCGATCTGCCGGCACGAAGTCTCGCGCGGCTGATCGTCGCGCACGAACGACCACTGCAGGATGGTCACCGGCCCGGTCAGCATGCCCTTCATCGGCCTGGCGGTCAGCGACTGGGCGTACTCGCTCCAGCGCACCGTCATTGCCGCGGGCCGGCTGACGTCGCCGTAGATCACCGGCGGTTTGACGCAGCGCGAGCCGTAGCTCTGCACCCAGCCGTTGTCGGTGAAGGCGAAACCGTCGAGCTGCTCGCCGAAGTACTCGACCATGTCGTTACGCTCCGGCTCGCCGTGCACCAGCATGTCGAGGCCCAGCGCCTCCTGGCGTTCGACGGCGAAGGCGATCTCCTCGCGCATGCGCGCCTCGTAGGCCACCGCATCCAGCTCGCCGCGCTTGAAGGCGCGCCGGGCCGCACGGATCTCGCCGGTCTGCGGGAAAGAGCCGATGGTGGTGGTCGGGAACAGCGGCAGTTCGAGCCGCTCGCGCTGCGCCCGGGCACGCTGCGGATAGCCGCTCGCGCGCCGGGCGTCCGCGGCATTCACCGCCGCCAGCCGCTCGGCGACGGCCGGCTTGTGGATGCGCGTCGACTGGCGGCGCGACTCCAGCGCTTCGCTGGCGGCCTCGAGATAGCGCGAATCGGCCGCATCGCCGCGGCCGTCCAGCAGCCGCGCCAGGGTCGCCACCTCGTCGAGCTTCTGGCGGGCGAAGGCCAGCCAGCGCTTGAGCTCGGGGTCGAGACGCGCCTCGGCGTCAAGGTCCACCGGCACGTGCAGCAGCGAGCAGCTCGGCGCCAGCCACAGCCGTTCGCCGAGGCGCATCCGCGCGGTGGCCAGGCTCTCGCGCAACGCCGCCAGGTCGGCGCGCCAGATGTTGCGACCGTCGATCGCCCCCACCGAGAGAACCTTGTAGGCCGGCAGCCGGTCGAGCACCCGCTCGAGCTGCTCCGGGGCGCGCACGCAATCGATATGCAGGGCATCCACCGGCAGCCCGGCGGCCAGGCTCAGGTTGTCGCCCAGATCACCGAAATAGCTCGCCACCAGGAGCTTGACCGGTGCCGACTGCAGCTTGTTGTAGGCCGTCTCGAAGGCTTGCTGCCAGGCGCGCGGCAGATCCTGGACCAGCGCCGGCTCGTCGAGCTGGACCCACTCCACGCCCTGCCCGGCGAGCCGCGCGAGAATCTCGCCATAGGCGGCGACCAGGCCATCGAGCAGCTCGAGACGGTCGAAGCCCTGCGCCGCTTTCTCCTTGCCCAGCCACAGCCAGGTCAGCGGCCCGGTCAGCGCGACCTTGACCGGATGACCGGCTCCGTGGGCCTCGTCGACTTCGCGAAACAGCTGCTCGCCGGCGACGCGGAAGCGCTGGCCCGGGTGCAGCTCGGGGACCAGGTAGTGGTAGTTGGTATCGAAATACTTGGTCATCTCGCAGGCGGGGGCCGGCTCGCCGGTCGGCGCCCGCCCGCGGGCCATGCGGAAGGTGGTGTCGAGATCGACGATACCGCCGTCATGGCCGAAGCGCGGCGGTACCGCGCCGAGCAGTGCCGAGACGTTGAGTACCTGATCGTAGAAGGCGAAGTCGCCGACCGTGACGAAGTCCAGCCCGGCGTCCCGCTGCGCCTGCCAGTGGCGGGCACGCAGTTCGGCGGCGGTGGCGTGAAGCGCCGCCTGATCGCTCTCGCCCTTCCAGTAGGCCTCGACGGCCTTCTTGAGTTCGCGCCCCGCGCCGATGCGGGGATAGCCCAGGGTATGTGCCAGCGTCATCGTTGAGTCCTCGGTTGCATTAGCCGGTAAGATGGGGCGGCTTGACCGTCGCCGTTGGCCGAGAAGTCTCGCTGGCACCGCCAGGTGAATCAAACTAAATTAACTAATCATCAACGTGAATGGCTTTCATGACATGCTCGAGCTACGCCATCTCCGCACTCTCATCGCCCTGCGCGATGCCGGCTCTCTGGTGGAAGCCGCCGAGCGCGTTCATCTGACCCAGTCGGCGCTGTCGCATCAGATCAAGGATCTCGAAGCGCGCCTGGGCAATCCGCTGTTCCAGCGCAAGACGAAGCCGGTGACCTTCACCCGCGCCGGCGAGCGTCTGCTGACACTGGCCGACCAGATCCTGCCGCAGGTACGCGTGGCCGAGCGCGACCTGGCGCGCCTGGCCGGCGACGAGCAGGGCCGGCTGCACATGGCCATCGAGTGCCACAGTTGCTTCCAGTGGCTGATGCCGACCATCGACCGCTTCCGCAACCACTGGCAGGAAGTGGAGGTCGATATCCCCAGCGGCCACAATTTCGACCCGTTGCCGGCACTGACCCGGGAACAGCTCGATCTGGTGATCACCGCCGACCCGCAACCCCTGGCCGGCGTGCATTATGAACCGCTGTTCCGCTACGAGGGGCTGCTGGCGGTGGCCAAGCAGCACCGGCTGGCCGGGCACGGCTTCGTCACTCCCCAGGAACTCGCCGACGAGACGCTGATCACCTACCCGGTCGAGCACGCCCGGCTGGACGTCTTCAGTCAGTTTCTCGACCCGGCCGGGCTGGCGCCGCGCGAGGTACGCACCGCCGAACTGACGATCATGATGATGCAGCTGGTGGCCAGCGGCCGCGGGGTCTGCGCGCTGCCCAACTGGGCGCTCACCGAATACCTCGAACGCGGTTACGTGCGGGCGCTGCCGCTCGGCGAGCACGGCGTGTGGAGCACGCTGTTCGCGGCGATTCGCGAAGAGAGCCGCGAACTGCCGTGGATGGAGGATTTCCTGCGCACCGCGCGCGAGACCTCGTTCGCGGTGCTGGAGGGTATCAAGCCGGCCTGATCAGCGCCGCCACTCGAGGACCGTCACATACCCGCCCTCGGGCAGCTGCGGACTGGGCTGGTCGGTGGTCAGCGTCAGCCGGTCATCCTGCAGCCGCACCGTGCGGGTCAGCCGCGAGCCCTCCCAGAAGGGCAGGCTGGCCATGTCGATATCGTGGTGGATCCGGTCTTCCTCCAGCGTCCATCGGCCGCCATAGGCGAAACCGCTCTTGAAATGCGCCGCCAGACTGGCCTCGCTGGTCATGTCGAAGGGAGGGCGCTGGCGGGCCACCACCTGCACCGCCATGCGCTCCGGCGCCTCGTCGGCGCCGAGCAGGTAGCACAACTGACCGTCAACGTCGCCCAGCGGCGCCAGCTCACGGCCATCCGGCCAGCGGTAGACGAAACGCAGCAGCCGCCAGTGGCCGGCCAGGTCGTGGGGCGAGGGAGTCGCCGAGTGAGAAACGTCCATGGTGGTCCTCGTGAAGGAACGGTCAGTTGTCGATGCGCGATGGCGATGCGTTGCCCGGCAACAGCAGGCTGAAACGCGCGCCGCCCAGCGCCTGACTGTCGTCGACGACGACGCTGCCACCATGCCATAGCATGATCTTCTGGACGATCGACAGGCCCAGGCCGTACCCCCCCGAGCGCCGGGCGCGGCTGTCGTCGAGTCGGGCGAAGGGCTTGAAGACCTCCATGCGCTCGTGTTCCGGCACGCCGGGGCCGTCGTCCTCGACGTCCAGGCGGACCGCCCGGGCGTCGTGGGACAACTTGATCAGCACCCGCGATTCGGCGTGCCGGCAGGCGTTGGCGACCAGATTCTGCAGCGCGCGCTGCAGGTAACGGGGCTCGGCGACCACCTCGATCTCCTCGCCGGGGGCGATCGCCAGTTCGATGTGCGGATGCAGCGAGTCGAGCGCCTCGACGACCCGCGCGGCCAGGTCGCGGCATTCGACCGTTTCGGCTTCCAGACGCACGCCGCTGGCGTTGTCGCTGCCCAGCTTGGCGTAGGTGAGGATCTCGTCGATCAGCTGGTCGAGCTCCTCGATGTCGCTGTCGATACCCTTGAGCTGGCGGCGCACGCCCTCCTGCTCGGTCATGTCGTCGACCATCTGCACCGCGAAGCGGATCCGCGCCACCGGCGTGCGCAGTTCGTGGGAGACGGCGCGGATCATCTCCTGCTGGGCGCGGATCAACGACTGCACCTGGGCGGCCATGCCGTTGAAGGCCATCCCCAGGCGGCCCATGAAGTCGCTGCTGTCGACCTTGACGCGGGTGTCCAGGTAGCCGCCGGCGATGCGCGTCGCGGCCTTTTCCAGCCGCGCCATGCGCGCCTCGACGCTGCGCACGATCAGGTAGATCGCCCCGGCGAGCAGCATCAGCGCGACCAGCACCAGCCCCAGGGTCAGCACCAGCGGCATGGGGTCGAAGGCGTGCAGCGGCCCGACCCTTATCCAGCGCGTGCCGCCGTGCTCGGTCATCGGCTTGAGCCGCGCGAAGGCCGATACCGTGCCCTGCTCGGCCAGCAGGTGCATCACCACGTCGCCGTCCTCGAGGCGCTCGAGCTGCTGGTCGTCGAGCACCGTGGGGGGCGACCGTGACAGCGAAACCGGCAACGCCTGACGATCGATCAGGCTCTGCAGCGGCGATTCGGGGGAGTACTTGCCTTCGAGCCAGACCCTCAGGCTACCGACCAGACCACGCAGCTGCTGCTCGGAAAGGTGCCTGAGACTTGCTTCGAGCAGCACCGGTTCGTCGGGCAGCCGCCGCCACAAGTGCCAATCACCGTCGCCGTCGCGCGCGACCAGCGGGCGGGACTCCTCGAGCCGCGCCCGCTGAAAGTAGTTGAAATCGGTTTCGTCGACGTCGTGCAGGGTCAGCACCATGTCGAGGCGCTCGCTCTGGTCGACCAGCCAGGACTCGCGTTTTTCGGGCTCGACCTCGGCGGCCAGGGTCGCCAGCAATGCCATGGGCGCCTCGGCCATGGACTCGCGATAATGCTCGCGGCGCACCTGGTCGACGATCAGATAGCCCATCATCGCCAGGCCGAAGGTCAGCACCAGCGCCAGCAGCAATGCCGCATAGACCCGCAGAAAGGTGCTGTCGGCCAGGGCACGACGCATGGCGATCATGCGTCCTTGACGAACAGGTAGCCTTTGCTGCGAACCGTCTTGATGCGGTGCGGATGGTTGGGGTCATCGCCGATCTTGGGACGGATCCGCGAAACGCGCACATCGATGGAGCGATCCTGACCGTCATACTTGATGCCGCGCAATGCCGAGAAGATCTCCTCGCGGGTCAGTACGCGGCCGGCGTTGTCGGCGAGCAGCCACAGCAGGTCGAATTCGGCGCTGGTCAGGTCGATGCGCTCGTCCTCGAGCCAGGCCTCGCGCGTGGCGCTGTCGATCAACAGGTTGCCGAAGGTCAGGCGTACCGCGCCGCTGCCACTCTCCGCCGGGTCGCTACGGCGCATCAAGGCACGCATGCGCGCCAGCAATACCCGCGGTTGCACCGGCTTGGGCACGTAATCGTCGGCGCCCATCTCGAGCCCGAGCACCTGGTCCATGTCGTCGGTGCGGGCGGTCAGCATCAGGATCGGCCCGGCATAGCGGGGGCGCACGCGGCGGCAGATCGACAGGCCGTCCTCGCCCGGAAGCATCAGGTCGAGTATCACGAGATCCGGCGCGAGTTCGACGATCCGCTCGACCCCGTGGGCACCGTCGGCCTCGATCCTCACCTCGAACCCATTGGCCTCGAGGTATTCTCGAGTCAGATTCGCCAAGCGCTCATCGTCCTCGATGATCAGTACCAAGTCCTTGTCTCTGCTGTCCAAGCTGTCATCCATCCTGTTGACTGGAGTGGCGTCAATCGGCCGCCACGGTCGGGAACATTTCTAGAAGCCTAGCGCATGCTACACCCCTGCAACAGGCCGTTACGAGATGCTCACCCCAACCATAGCGGAAAGTAACCGATGCTACCTGATATCATTCGTATCGATGTACTCCCGGCTGCCCGCAGGCAGCGATCCTCCCCGCTCCGCCCGAGTGGGTGGGCACTTACTCCGATATCGCCGCAATGATTCGCCCAAGCGCCCGCTTCACGTCAAGACATAGAGCTTTCCCGCCCGGTCCAGGTGCGCTCTCATTTCATTGATCGCCAAATCGGCATCGTGTCTGCGTACGGCATCGAGGATGCGCGCATGCTCCTCCAGGGTGACGTTCTCGTTGCCCTTCCAGTGCAGCGCCGAGGTGTGGAAGTTGGCAAGCCAGTCGAGCATGGCGTTGCTCACGGCAATGTAAATGGCATTGCCGGTGATCTCGGCAATGGCGACGTGAAAGGACATGTCAGCCTTGATAAACGCGCCGACATCGCCGTTCAGATGAGCGCGCTGCGCCTCGAGTAGCGTTTCCAGCCGCTCGATGTCCGCTTGCGTGGCTTTCTCGGCCGCCCGGGCGACCATACCGAGTTCGAAGAAGGCCCTCGCCTCCTTGAGCTGCTCCAGCGACTGCGGCGAACTCGACAGCATGTGCATGGCCGTCAGTTCGATCTGCGAGAGCACACCCGACGCCGTCGGCATGGTGACCGTGGGCCGCTGGCCATGGTGGATGCTTACCAGACCGGCGCGCTCCAGGGACTGCATCGCCTCGCGTACCGCCGGCCGCCCCACCCCGAACATCTCCATCAACTGGCGTTCCGACGGCAGGCTGTCTCCCGGCCGGTAATCGCCGTTGAGCAGCATCGCATAGAGCCGCTCGAAAACGTCGTCGGATAGCTTGCGGCGGGAGATTTTCAAGGCATCGCTCATGGCATCTCTCTGGATCGATAACGGAAGGCAGCTTATCCAATCGTCGCGCCGACTGCAGCCATGCCGGTATCGACCTGGCTCGCGACCAAAGTCGCGTTTGACAGCCCAACCAACTTGTCATGTCATCATACCAGTTGCAATTCGCTTCTTACCTACCAATCGGCAAAGGCAGGACAACGACAATGACACGCATCGCACTGATCGGCGCCGGCGGCAAGATGGGCTTTCGCCTGTCGCGCAATCTGAAGGACTCGGCATTCTCGGTCGACCACGTCGAGGTCGGCGAGGCGGGCCGCACTCGGCTGAAGCAGGAGCTGGGCATCGATTGTACCGACGCCGAGCGCGCCGTCCCCGAGGCCGACGCAGTGATCCTGGCCGTGCCGGACACGCTGGTCGGCAAGATATCCCACCAGCTCTCGCCGATGATGCAAAGCGGCACCCTGGTCATCACGCTCGATGCGGCCGCCCCCTTCGCCGGTCACCTGCCCGCGCGCGACGATCTGACCTATTTCGTCACCCACCCCTGCCATCCGCCGATCTTCAACGACGAGACGGACCTGGAGGCCAAGAAGGATTACTTCGGCGGCTTCAAGGCCACTCAGCACATCGTCAGCGCGCTCATGCAGGGCCCGGAAGCCGGCTTCGAGCTCGGCGAGCGCATCGCCCGAACCATCTACGCCCCGGTGGGCCGCTCGCATCGGGTCAGCGTCGATGAGATGGCCCTGCTCGAGCCGGGGCTTTCCGAGACGGTCTGCGCCACCCTGCTGGCGGTGATGCGCGAAGCCATGGACGAGGTCGTGGCACGCGGCGTTTCCCAGCAATGCGCCCGCGACTTCCTGCTCGGCCACATGAACATCCTCTCCGCCGTCATCTTCGACGAGCAGCCCGGGGCCTTCTCGGACGCCTGCAACAAGGCCATCGAGAACGGCAAGCCGATGCTGATGCGCGACGACTGGAAGAAGGTCTTCGAGCGCGAGGAGATCGCCGAAAGCATCCGCCGCATTACCTGATCGCAGGATCTGACAAGAGGCGCACCATGAGCGAACGGATCCACGCCACCTACCTCATCGAGACACCCTACCCCGTCGAACGGGCCGCCGAGGTGATGGCCGGCGAACAGTCGTCGGGCACCTTTACCCGACTGGCCAACGAGACCGACGCGTTGCGCGCCGACCATGGCGCCATCGTCGAGCGCATCGAACGACTCGACTGCGTCGAGACGCCGTCGCTGCCGGTGCGCCCGACCAGGGGCAGCGACATGCCGCGCTATCAGCGGGCGCGGGTCACGCTGTCCTGGCCGATCGCCAACCTGGGGCCGTCGCTGCCCAACCTGCTCTCGACGGTGGCCGGCAACCTGTTCGAGCTCAAGGAGTTCTCGGCGCTCAAATTGCTCGACCTGACGCTGCCGGCAAGCTTCGCCGCGGCCTATCCGGGGCCGCAGTACGGCATTGCCGGTACGCGCGAACTCACCGGCATCGCACGACGCCCGCTGATCGGCACCATCATCAAGCCCAGCGTGGGTCTGTCGCCGGCGCAAACGGCGGAGGTCGTGGAGCAGCTCGTCGAGGGCGGCATCGATTTCATCAAGGACGACGAACTGCAGGCCAACGGACCCCACAACCCGCTCGAAGCGCGGGTCGACGCGATCATGCCGATCATCGACGCCCATGCCGAGCGCACCGGGCGCAAGGTGATGTACGCCTTCAACATCACCGACGACCTGGATGCCATGCTGCGTCACCACGACTATGTGGCCGCCGCCGGCGGCACCTGCGCCATGGTCGCGCTCAACAGCGTGGGACTGGCCGGGGTGGCGCACCTGCGCCGGCATTGCCGGCTGGCCCTGCACGGCCACCGCGCCGGCTGGGGCATGTACAGCCGCTCGCCGCACATCGGCATGAGTTTCATCGCCTACCAGAAGCTGTGGCGCCTGGCCGGGGTCGATCATATCCACGTCAACGGCCTGGCCAACAAGTTCAGCGAGGCCGATGACAGCGTCATCGCCAGCGCCCGGTCCTGCCTGACACCGATGTTCGCGCCGCCTGCGCCGGGCTGCGAGGTGATGCCGGTATTCTCTTCCGGCCAGACGGCGCGCCAGGCGGTGGATACCCATCAGGCGCTGGGCAGCACCGACCTGATCTTCTGTGCCGGCGGCGGCATCATGGCCCACCCCGGCGGCATCGCCAGTGGCGTGAAGAGCCTGCGCCAGGCCTGGGATGCCGCCGTGCAGGGCGTGACGCTGGAAGCCCATGCCACCGAGCATCGCGAACTCGCCCAGGCCCTGGAGGCCTTCCGGTGAACACGACCGAGACACTCATCGCCTATTACGGCGATGACCTCACCGGCTCCACCGATGCCCTGGAAGCCCTGAGCAGTCGGGGCGTACCGACGGTGCTGTTCACGGCCATCCCCGACGCTGCGCAACTGGCCCGCTTCGCGGAGTGCCGTGCCATTGGCCTGGCCGGCACCAGCCGCAGCGAGTCGTCGGCCTGGATGCGCGAGCACCTCACGCCGGCGCTGAGCTGGCTGCATGAACGCCGTGCCGGGCTGTGCCACTACAAGACCTGTTCGACCTTCGACAGCGCGCCCGACACCGGCAGCATCGGCTGTGCACTGGAGATCGGGCGCGAGGTGTTCGGCCAGGCCTGCGTGCCCATCGTGGTCGGCGTCCCGCAGATGAAGCGCTATACCGCCTTCGGCCATCTGTTCGCGGCCTATCGGGGCGACGTGTATCGCATCGACCGTCATCCGGTGATGGCACGCCATCCGGTGACGCCGATGCGCGAAGCCGACCTGCGTTGCCACCTCGCCGCTCAGACCAAACTGGATATCGGCCTGGCGGACCTGGCCTCGCTGACCGCCGAGGCTATCGATCAGCGTGTCGATGACTGGCAACGCCAGCATCAGGCGCTGCTCTACGACGTCATCGATGAAGCCACCCAGGCCAGTGTCGGCCGTCAGTTGTGGCGCACGCGCCAGGCCGGTGGCAGCTATGTGGTGGGCTCCTCCGGTGTCGAGTACGCGCTGATTCCCGAATGGCGCAGCCAAGGGCTGATCGGCCCGCCGCCGCGCTTTGCCGACCCCGGCTGCGTGGAGCGGATCGCCGTGGTCTCGGGCAGTTGCTCGGAAACCACCGCCCGGCAGATACGCTGGGCGGCAGACCACGGCTTTCAGACCATCGCCGTGGACGCCGCCCGGCTGGCCGCCCCGGCAAGCGGCCAGGCGGCACGCGACGAGGCGCTGCGGCGCGGCCTGGCGGCCCTGCGCTCCGGCGACAGCGTGATCCTGCATACCGCGCTGGGGCCCGATGCCGCCGATCCGGCGCTGAATACCGAACAGGCCCGACACGGCATCGGCCGACGCCTGGGCGAGATCCTGCGCGAGCTGGTCATTGCCGAAGGCCTGACGCGCGTGGTGGTCGCCGGCGGCGACACCTCGAGCCATGCCCTGCAGCAGTTGGGCATTCATGCCCTGACCGCACGCCTGCCACTGCCGGAGACGCCGGGGTCGCCGCTGTGCACGGCCTACAGCGATGACGCGCGCTTCGACGGCCTGGAGATCGCCTTCAAGGGCGGCCAGATCGGCAGCGACGGCTATTTCGCCACCATCCGCGACGGTGGCGTCCGACGTTAACGCGTTTCCAGGATACGGATCAGCTCCGGCGCCAGGCGGTCGCCATGGCCCTGATCGTTGACCTCTCGGTACAGCGCCTCGATGGCCTCAGCGACGCGATGCGGCGCCTTCACGTCCTCGGCCATGGCGTTGTAGTAGCCGACGTCCTTGAGGGTGTTGGCGAGACTGAAACGGAACCCCGATGGGTCATCGGCGGCAATGAACGGACGCAATCGCTCGAGTACCACGCCGGCGCCCCCGCCATTGCCGAGCACTTCGAGGAACACGTCGTCGGCGATCCCGGCATGGCGTGCCGCCGAGGCGGCCTCGGCGAGCACCGCGGTGAAGCCCAGCGACACGTAGTTGTGCAGTAGCTTGAGCTTGTGGCCCGAGCCCACCGGGCCGCCATGGGTGATGTTCTCGGCAAAGTCCTGCAACAGCGACAGCACGTCGCGGAACAGCTCGTCCGAGGCTCCGACGATCAGGTTCAGGCGACCTTCGGCGGCCTCCCTGGGGGTACGCGTCATGGCGGCATCCAGAAACTGTCCGCCGGCCGCGGCGACCCGCTCGGCGATCGTCAGCGTGGAGCTGGGAATCGCCGTGGAGCAGTCGATGACGATGGTGCCGCTGCCCAGCCCCTCGACGACGCCACCCGGCTCGAACAGCACGCTTTCCACCTGGGGCGTGCCGGTCACGCACAGGATGACCACCTCGGACGCTTCGGCGACCTCGCGGGCGCTGCGCTTGAGTACCGCGCCCTTGCCGAGCAGGTCGTCGACCGGCTGATTGCCGGGATGGTCGAGAAAGCACAGCTCATGATTGTGACGCAGCAGGCTGGTGGCAATGCCGTGGCCCATCAGGCCGATGCCCACCATGCCGACGCGATAGGGTCTGCTCATGCCCGTTGCTCCTCGATGGCTGATTGGGTCTGCTCGCCTGCCGCCAACGCCTCGGCGATGGCTCGGCCGAGCGTCTCGGTCGTGCCGCTACCCTTCAGGTCCGGCGTGATCACGCTCGGGTCGCTGCGTGCCATGACCGCCTCGATGGCAGTGACGATGGCCTTGCCGGCTTCGACCTCGCCCAGGTGCTCGAGCATCATCGCGCCGCACCAGATCTGGCCGATGGGATTGGCGATGCCCTTGCCGGCGATATCCGGCGCACTGCCGTGAACCGGCTCGAACAGGCTGGGGTACTCGCGCGTGGGATTGATGTTGCCTGAGGGGGCAATGCCGATGGTGCCGGTACAGGCCGGGCCCAGGTCGGAAAGAATGTCGCCGAACAGGTTGCTGGCCACCACCACGTCGAACCAGTCGGGATGCAACACGAAGTTGGCGGTGAGGATGTCGATGTGGAACTGATCGACGCTGACGTCCGGATAATTCGCCTTCATCGCCTTGACCCGCTCGTTCCAGTACGGCATCGAGATCGATAGACCGTTGGACTTGGTCGCCGAGGTCAGCTTTTTACGGGAGCGGGTGGCTGCCAGCTCGAAGGCGTACTTGAGTACCCGGTCGACCCCGGTGCGGGTCATGATGGTCTCCTGCAGCACCACCTCGCGGTCGGTGCCCTCGAAGACGCGACCGCCCAGGCGCGAGTATTCGCCCTCGGTGTTCTCGCGCACCACCATGAAGTCGATGTCGCCCGGACCGCGCCCCTTGAGCGGGCTTTCGATGCCCGGCATCAATCGGCACGGGCGCAGGTTGACGTACTGGTCGAAGGCGCGCCGGAACTTGAGCAGCGAGCCCCACGCCGAGACGTGATCGGGCACGGTGTCCGGCCAGCCCACCGCGCCGAAGAAGATGGCATCGAAGCGGGTCAGCGTCTCGTACCAGTCGTCCGGCAGCATGTCGCCATGTGCCATGTAATAGGCGCAACTGGCAAAGTCGAACTGCTCGAATTCCAGCGACAGGTCGAAACGCTTCGCCGCCGCCTCCAGCACACGAAGCCCCTCCGGCACGACCTCGAGGCCGATCCCGTCGCCCGGTAATACCGCAATCTTGTAGGTCATCGTCGTTTTCCTCAGCCGTGCTTGATGGCGACGGTTTTGATTTGCGTATAACTCTTCAGCCCTTCGAAGCCCTTCTCGCGGCCGTGACCCGAACGTCCCACCCCGCCGAACGGCAGCTCGATGCCACCGGCGGCGCCGTAGTTGTTGATGAACACCTGGCCGCTGCGGATGCGCTTGGCCAGGCGCAACTGGCGCCCGCCATCGCGGGTCCAGATACCGGCGCACAACCCGAAGTCGGTGGCATTGGCCAGGCGCACGGCATCGTCCTCGTCCTCGAAGCGCTGCACGGCCAGCACCGGGCCGAACAATTCCTCGCGCACCACATCGTGATTCTCGGGAATATCGACGAGCATCTGCGGCACCACGAAGTGGCCGCCACCAGGCGCACCATCGGCCAGCTGGCCGGCAGCCGCAACGCGGATACCGTCGTCCTTCGCCTCGGCGAGCCGCGTCTCGAGCTTTTCGCGCTGGCGGGCATTGATCAGCGGGCCACAATCCGGATCCTTCTCGCCGGCATCGCAACGCAGCGCCGAGAAGCGCTCGGCGAGACGCGACATCACCGCGTCGTAGCAGCTCGACTCGACCAGCAGGCGACTCCCCGCCGAGCAGGTCTGGCCGGCGTTCTGGATAATGCCGCGCACTACCGCCGCCAGCGCGGTGTCGAGATCGGCATCGGCGAATACCACCTGAGGGGACTTGCCGCCCAGTTCCATGGTCACGGGCACGTGATTGGCCGCGGCCGCCTGGGTGACCAGCGTGCCGGTGACCGGCGAGCCGGTGAATGAGAGATGATCGATCAGCGAGTGAGCCGACAATGCCGCGCCCGCCTCGCTGCCCAGGCCGGGAATCACGTTGAGCACGCCGGGCGGCAGGCCACAGCGCATGGCGATCTGGGCCAGGCGCAGCACGCTCAGGCAGGCATCCTCGGCGGGCTTGAGCACCACCGTATTGCCGGCGGCCAGCGCGGCAGCCACGCAGCGTCCGAAGATCTGCGACGGATAGTTCCAGGGAATGATCTGGGCGCAGACGCCGAATGGCTCGCGCAGCGTCATCACCGCAAAGTCGTTCTCGAAAGGGATCGTCTCGCCATGCAGCTTGTCGGCAGCCCCGGCATAGAAGCGGAAGTAGCGCGCACAGACGGCAATGTCGCCCTTGGCCTGGCTCATCGGCTTGCCGGTATCGGCGCACTCCAGCGCGGCGAGTGACTCAGCATCGGCATCGATAGCCGCCGCGAAGGCAAACAGCCACTCGCCGCGCTGACGGGCCGACCAGCGATGCCACTCGCCCAGCTTGCCGTCGAAGGCGCGCCGCGCGGCCCTGACGGCTTCCTCGACGTGTTCCGCCTCGCTGCGGGCGATCTCGCTGAGAGTCTCGCCGGTGGCCGGTGCCTCCACGCGCAGCGTGTGGGGTGTGGTCGCCCACTCGCCGGCGATCAGTGCCGCACGAGGTGGCATTTCGGGTAACTCATGCATTGTTGTTTTCCTCGCTCAGTAGAGAAGATCGACCAGCCCCAGCGATATCCAGGGCAGATAGGTGATCGCCATCAGGCAGGCCAGCACCACCAGCACGAAGCGCAGCAGCCAGGGGATCAATTGATCGATGGACAGCTTGGCCACCGCACAGGCGGCGAACAGGTTGACGCCCAGCGGCGGCGTGAACATGCCCAGCGCCAGGTTGACGACGACGATCAGGCCGAAGTGCACCGGATCGATGCCGTACTGCACCGCGATGGGGGTGAAGATCGGCGCCAGCACCAGGATCGCGGCGGAGGTCTCGACGAACATCCCGACGATGAGCAGCATCACGTTGACGGCAAGCAGGAACGTGATCGGGCTGTCGAAGACCTGGGTTACCCAGGCCGCCACGTCCGAGGGCAGCCCGGAGCGACTGATCAGGAAGCTGAACAGCGTCGCGGCGGCAATGATCAGCATGATCGTGGTGGTCGAGATCACGCTCTGCTTGAAGATCGGCCACAGGTCGTCGAAGCCCAGTTCGCGGTAGACCAGCCCGCCGACGATCAGCGCATAGACCACCGCCACCGCCGAGGCCTCGGTGGGCGTGAACACCCCGCCGTAGATACCGCCGATGACCACCACCGGCATCAGCATGGCCGCCCAGGCCCGCCGGAACGCCGTGGGAAAGGCCTGGCGCTCCTCGCGGTCGCGCAGGCCGTAACCGCGTACCTTGCAGAACAGGTAGAGGAACAGCAGCAGCGAACCGCCGATCAACAGCCCCGGGCCGATGCCGGCAATGAATAGCCGGCCGATCGAGGTGTCGGTACTGACGCCATACAGGATCAGCGGAATCGACGGCGGGATCAGTACGCCCAGTTCGGCGGACGAGGCCTGGATCGAGGCCGCCAGCGGGCGCGGATAATCGTGGCGCACCATGGCCGGGATCAGGATCGAGCCGATGGCGAACGTCGTGGCCACGCTCGACCCGGACACCGCGGCGAACATCATGCAGGTCAGCACGCAGGTCATCGCCAGCCCGCCCTGCAGGCCACCGACGAGCGACTTGGCGAGATCGACCAGGCGCTGCGAGATGCCGCCGGCAGCCATCAGGTTGCCGGCCAGGATGAAGAACGGGATCGCCATCAGCGGAAAATTGTCGATGCCGACGAACATCTGCTGCGGCACCATCAATAGCGGCAACCGCGAAAAGAATTCGATGCCGATGATCGAGGCCAGCAGGATGGATACGGCGATGGGCACGCCCAGCCCGAACAGGATGATCAGCGAGAGTCCGATGGCCAGGTTCATGAGCGGGTCCTCCCGGTGAGTCCGGTCGGGGCCGATACGGCCGATGTCTTCGCGGTGCTGGGCATGGTGTCATTACGCGCCTGGCCAGTGGGCGCGATCGGCGTGTCATGCTGGTGTTCGGGCAACGCTTCGGCCTCGGCGGGGCCGATCGGTTCGCGCCGGCTTATCTGGGCGGCGATGCGCGCCAGCACGGCCAGCACCGAGAAGGCGGCGCCGATGGGAATCGCCGCGTAGACCCAGGCGATTGAAATTCCCATGCCCGATAGCGTCTGCGCACTGACCCGCATCGCCATCAAGGTTCCGAAGTAGACGAGAATCGTCAGCACGATGAGGCAGCACAGCGCGACCAGCAGCTCGAGCCACACCAGAGCCCGGGCCGGGACCAGCTTGTAGATGACCTCGACGGCCATCATGTAGCCGCCGCGGAAGCAGGCCGCCGCACCGAGAAAGACACACCAGATCATCGCCGAGCGCGACATCACCTCGGACCAGGTCGACGGGGCATCGAACACGAAGCGCGTCAGCACCTGGTAGAAACCCAGCGACACCGAGACGACCAGCATCACGACGGCTGCGATCAGCGCGATACGCGACGTGAAGCGCTCGAGGCGCAGAAAGAGTTCCAGCATGGCAGTCACCTTGCGTCGGCCACCCCCGAGTCGGGGGGTGGCGAGGTTCCTAGAGCGCTGTGCTTAGCTGCCGGCGAGACATTCGCTGTTGCGAATCTTGTCGAGCATCTCGCTGCCGTACTGGTCGGTATACACCGAATAGGAGGGTTCGACGGCTTCCTGGAACTGCGCCTTGTCGACGCTCTCGACCACCGTCATGCCCTTGTCCTTGAGTGCCTCGACCCCCTCGGTCTCGAGGCGCGAGACCTCGGCGCGGGTCGCCTCGGCGCCGGCCCTGGCGGCCTGCGTGAACCAGCCCTTCTGCTCGTCGCTGAGGCCATCCCACAGCACCGGCGAGGCGAGCATGACGGCTGGCGAGTAGACATGGCCTGTCAGCGTCATGTGGTCCTGAACCTCCCACAGGTTGCTGGTCAGGATCACCGACACGGGGTTTTCCTGGCCGTCGACGGTGCCCTGCTGCAGCGCCGTGAACAGCTCGGGGAAGGCCATCGGTGTGGGATGCACGTCCATCTCCTCGAAGGCGGCCATGTGCATCTGGTTTTCCATGGTGCGGATCTTCAGGCCCGCCGCATCCTCGGGTGTCTCCACGTCACGCAGGCTGTTGGTCAGGTGACGGAAACCGTTTTCGGTCCAGGCCAGGCCGACCAGATCGTTTTCGCCGATCTGGTCGAGCAGGTCCTGGCCGATCTCGCCATCCAGCACGCAGCGCGCCTGGTCGTAATCGGCGAACAGGAACGGCAGGTCGAGCACGTAGGTCTCGGGCACGAAGTTGCCGAGCGGCCCGGTGGACGTGATGACGGTGTCGATGGTGCCGATCTGCAGCCCCTCGATCATGGCGCGCTCGCCACCCAGGGCGCCGGAAGGATGCTCCTCGACGGTGAACTCGCCGCCGCTGAGCTCTTCCAGGGTCTTCTTGAAGGCATCGACGCCCACCGAGTAGTGGGAGTTGTCGGATGTGGTATGGCCGACCGTGACGGTCTGGGCCGCCAGGGCACCGAGGCTGGTGGACGCCAGGGTGATGCCGGCGATGGCGGTGGTCAGAGCGGTGCGTGCAAAGCGTGCTGTCATTGTTGTGTCCTCGTTCGCGTTACGCTTCGTGGTATGGCGGCGCTGCCGCCGGATGAGTCATTGTGTTTATTGTGAGTCTGGCCTCAGGACGCCTCCCGCTCGGCGATGAAGGTGCGCACGATCTCGCGGAAGTCGCGGTCGCCGGTGAAGCCGAGTCGATCGGCACGCGGCGTCTCGAAGCGAGCCGGCCAGCTGGCGACGATGGCTTCGATGCGCGGGTCGGGCTCGTGGCTC
>NZ_CAAHFN010000055.1 GCF_900961225.1 Modicisalibacter radicis | reverse complement strand
CCACCTGACCCCATGCCGAACTCAGCAGTGAAACCGCTCAGCGCCGATGGTAGTGTGGGGCTTCCCCATGCGAGAGTAGGTCATCGTCAGGCATTTATTTCGACACCCCCGGCCAGTGGTCGGGGGTATTGTCGTTTCGGGGCTTCCCTGAAGCGTCGCGGAGCGCCGCCCGACGGAGCGCCGCCCGACGGAGCGCCGCCCGACGGGTGGCCGTCCCGACCCTCGTCAGGCCTCGTCACGAAAAAGCCCCCGGCCATCCCGGGGGCTTTTTTTATGCGCGGAATTCGTAAGGGTGCCCCGGCCTTCGCATCTCTTCCCCGGGTTTTCTTGTGCCTGACCGAGAGGCGGTTCGGCCTGTCATGCCTCGGGGGTGCCTATAGTCATTGTTATAAAGAGTAATTGTTCTCATTGAGGTTCGATTCTCGATTCCTTACCATGCGCTGCGAGCAAGGAATCCAGCAGTCACCGGACCCAAGGACAATACAATGAGACCCCGTAAACTATCCATTGCCATGACCGCCGGGTTGTTCTCCGCGCCGATGGCACTGCAGGCTGCCGACGAGCAGGAGACCATGGTCGTCGTCGGTTCGCGTACACCCACTCAGATCAGCCAGATCCCCGGTACGGTTTGGGTGGTGGAGGGGGCGGAACTGCGCCAGCAGCTCAATAGCGGTGCCGACCTCAAGACCGCCCTGGGCAGGCTCGTGCCGAGCCTGGACTTCGCGCCTCAGGGGCGCACCAACTACGGCCAGAACATGCGTGGCCGGAGCGCTCAGGTGCTGATCGATGGCGTATCGCTCAATAGTTCGCGGGGACTGTCGCGACAGTTCGACTCGATCGACCCGTTCAACGTCGAGCGGGTGGAAGTCCTGTCGGGCGCCAGCAGCCTGTACGGCGGCGGCGCGACGGGGGGCTTGATCAATATCATCACCAAGAAGGGGCAGGCGGGGCCGCCCTCCTTCGAGACTCGCATCGGCATGACCAGCGGGTTCGATGCCAGCGACGACTTCGACCGCCAGGTGGCTCAGTCGGTCAGTGGCGGCAGCGACAGGGTGCATGGCCGGCTCGGTGTTGCCTACACGGAAAATGGTCGCTTCTACGATGGCAACGGGGAAGAGATCTTTCCGGACATTGCCCAGACCGACCTGCAGGAGAACCGCAGCGTCGACGTGATGGGCAATGTCAGTTTCCAGTTGACTGAGCAGCAGACGCTGGAAGTGATGGGGCAGCTCTACGAATCGGGTTACGAGGGTGAGCGCGGAGTTTACTTCCCCAACCTAGGCAGCGCTTCCCCGGACCTGAGCGATGCGCAGATTCGAGATGGCTTCGATTCGGACCGTGAGCCGCTCACCGATCGCAAGCTAATCAACGTCAACTACCATCATGCTGACCTGCTGGGCCAGGATTTCTACCTGCAGGCCTTCCATCGCGAAGAGGAGGCCAATTTCCAGGCCTTTCCCTATCCGGTCGCGGATGGGTATGAATTCCGTGCCTCGCAGCAGAATACCGACCTCAGCGGGATCAAGGCCTTGTTCGACGCTGAGCTGACCGAGAGCGTCGATCTCAGTTATGGCGTCGATCTGGACAGGGAGAAGTTCGATGCTAGCCAGATGACCTTCTCCAAGGCCGTCTCGGATGCCAGTGGCGGCCTCGATCAGGTCGAGAGCTCGGTCACGCCGCGCTACCCGAGTTACCAGGTCGATGGCGTTTCGGCATTCGCCCAGAGCGAATGGCAGGTGACGGAGGGGCTGCAGCTGTCGGGTGGGGTGCGCCGGCAGCACATGGACGTCGAGGTCGAGGATTTCCAGGGGGTTCCGGGCGGCAGTAACGACTACGAAGTAACGCTGTTCAATGCCGGTGCTCTTTATGATTTCGACAATGGCCATCAGGTCTGGAGCAATTACAGCGAAGGCTTCGAGCTGCCGGACCCGGCCAAGTACTATGGCAAGAGCGCCGATATCAGTGTCTCCGAGAATCCCTTGAGTGGCATCAAGACCGATCAGGTCGAGCTCGGCTGGCGGTATCGTGGCGGTGACTGGTCGACCCAGGCCTCCGTTTATTACGCCTGGTCCGACAAGGCGGTGGAAAATGCCGGGGATCTGAGCGTCAGCGTGGTCGACGAGAAGAAGCGTGACTACGGGATCGAGGCCGCCGTGACGCGTTATCTGGGGCAGCAGTGGCAGGTCGGCGGCACACTGCATCTGGTACGCTCGGAGCAGCAGGACGCCGACGGCGACTGGGAGAAGCGTGACGCACGCTACGCGTCGCTGTCATCGGCGACGGCCTTCGTCGGCTGGTCAGACTTCGATACCTCGGCGCGCCTGCAGGCCAGCCATTACCTGGACCTCGAAGATGCCGAAGACCGCCAGATTGACGGCTACACCACGCTGGATTTGACGGCGAGCGAGGATACACGGTTCGGCACGTTGAGCCTGGGCGTGAGCAATCTGCTGGACGAGGCGTATTCCACGGTCTGGGGGCAGCGTGCGGCGTTGTTCTACTCGCCCCAGTACGGTCCCGAATACCTCTACGATTACCAGGGACGCGGGCGGACCTATACGCTGAGCTGGTCTCACGAGTACTGAGCGAACTCGCTGGCAGCCGAGCAACGACGGCGGTATCGGCTCCCCGATACCGCCTTTTTGCGCCCCGAATCTGCCACTTTAGCCGTTGCCGTTCCCGCGGGTGAGTGCCTTCCGCTAAAATGGCGGTTTTCCCGACGGATGATGCGCATGACCATCGGTGATCTGATCCGCTTGCTGGGCGATGGAAATTACCACTCCGGCGAACAGCTGGGCCTACGGCTCGGGGTGTCGCGGACCGCGATCTGGAAACAGCTCAAGAAGCTGGAGGCGCTGGATATCCCGCTCGAAGCGGTCAAGGGGCGCGGCTACCGGCTGGCACGCCCGCTCGAGCTGCTCGATGGTCAAGCGATCATCGCCGACCTGCCGCGTGACTCGCGACGCCACCTGGTGCGCCTGTTCATCGAGGAGGCGCTGCCCTCGACCAACCAGTTCCTGCGCGAACGGTTTCTCCAGGGCGCCGGGCATGCCGAGGTCTGCCTGGCGGAAAGCCAGAGCGCCGGGCGCGGTCGGCGAGGGCGTGCCTGGGCCAGCCCCTGGGGTCGTGGTCTGCTGCTGTCGATCGGCTGGCGATTCGAAGGCGGCGCGACGGCGCTCGAGGGTCTCAGCCTGGCGGTCGGCGTGGTACTGGCCCGGGTGCTCGAGCGGCACGGCCTGGATGTGGCGCTCAAGTGGCCCAATGACGTACTGCTCGATCAGGATGGCGCGCTGTACAAGCTGGCGGGGATCCTGCTCGAAGTCAGCGGCGACGCCCAGGGCCCCTGCGAGGTCGTCGTGGGCATCGGTCTCAACGTGTTTCTGCCGGATGCGGTGCGCGAGCGCCTCGACCAGCCGGTCGCGGCAGTCGCCGACCAGGCGTCGGGCATAACCCGCAATGCCCTGGCCGCCGAGTTGCTGGATGGCCTGCTGCGAATGCTGGTCGACTTCGAGCAGGAGGGCTTCGCCGCCTGGCAGGAGGCCTGGAACCAGCGTCATGCTCATGCCGGGCGGACGGTCGACGTGATCCATGGCCAGGCACGCTATGCCGCCGTTGCCGAGGGGGTCGATGCCGCCGGGAACCTCTGTGTGCTACGTGAGGGCCATCGGGAGCGTCTGGCGGGTGGCGAAATCAGCGTGCGGAGCCACTCATGATCCTCGACCTGGATATCGGCAACACGCTTTCGAAGTGGCGGTTGAAGGATGTCGCCAGCAGCGAGATCCGCTCCCGCGGGGGCGTCTGGACCCGCGAGGAGTGGCGACCGGGCGCCGACATCCCCGACCTCGATGTGGTGAGCACCGTACGCATCTCCAGTGTCGCCCGTCGTGCGGTGCTCGAGGAAACCGTGAAGCTGCTGCGGCGCCGGGTCGGCGTCGTGCACGTGGCGCACTCGACCAGCGAGGCGCTGGGCGTCAGCTGCGGCTATGAAGAGCCGGAGCGGCTGGGCGTCGATCGCTGGATGGGGGCGCTGGCCGGCTATCATCTGACCGGAGGTTGTTGCACGGTCGATTGCGGCAGTGCGATCACCATCGACTTCGTGCTGCCCGGAGGGCGTCACCTGGGGGGCTATATCGTGCCCGGGTTGCGCTTGATGAAGGACAGCCTCAAGTTGGGCACGCGCAACGTGGCGATCGATCCCGACAGCGAGGCCGACAGTCTGCTGCTGCCGGGGAGAAACACTGCGGCGGCAGTCAATCACGGCATCTTCATGGCCGCTGTCAGTGCCGTGAATCGCATCTACAGCGAGGTCTGCGATCGGGAGGGCGTGGCCCTGCCGCTGTTGGTGACCGGCGGGGACGCCCGGGTCGTTTCGCGGGGCTTGCGGGTGCCCCATGCGCTCTGGCCCGACATGGTCTATGCCGGGCTCGAGGCGAGTTTCCCGCTGACCGCCGCCGAGCGTGCCGGCCGATTATCCGGTGCACCGCGGGTGCCGAGCCCGGCGGCGCTGGAAAAGCTGCGTGCAAGCCTTGCATTGTCGATGCTGCTTTGACACAATGCGCGGCGTTCTGGGGGCAGGGCCTGAGGGTCCGCCGGCGGTTCAAGTGGCTGTAAAGACAGAATTTTGCAGGACAAAGTTTTGTAAAACAGAGGCTTGACAGCTGCGCCCCAGGCGGTAAAATTAGCCGCCACGCTGGAGGGGTTCCCGAGTGGCCAAAGGGAGCAGACTGTAAATCTGCCGCGAAAGCTTCGAAGGTTCGAATCCTTCCCCCTCCACCAGTATTCATGTCGATGCATGGTGGTGTGTCGACAGCACAGAGTGGGCAGGCGGGCATAGTTCAATGGTAGAACCTCAGCCTTCCAAGCTGATGATGCGGGTTCGATCCCCGCTGCCCGCTCCAGTTGTTGTGCTGGTGTAGCAATTGTTGAAGCAGTTTGCTCATGTAGCTCAGGGGTAGAGCACACCCTTGGTAAGGGTGAGGTCGACGGTTCAAATCCGTCCATGAGCTCCACATTGCAAAAAGGCGAGCGCAAGCTCGCCTTTTTGTCTTTCTGCCGCGATTGGGTGGAAAGGGTTGTCAGGGCAGGATGTGTCGGGTATCATTCTGCCCGCTGTAGCGTAACTGCCTGCAATAGGCAATTACGCGTTCAGAATGCAGGCCAGTAGCTCAATTGGCAGAGCAGCGGTCTCCAAAACCGCAGGTTGGGGGTTCGATTCCCTCCTGGCCTGCCAGTCTTCCCCAGGCTGGCGTTATTCCATATACTTCCGTCTTTTCGCTTGCTGTGCCTTGAGGAGTTCCATCGTCATGAAGCAAAACGCCGAGGTGCAGAAGTCGCGCCACGACGGTCTCAAGTGGACGGCAGCCGTCATCCTCGCCGCACTGGCCGTGGTTGGCAACAGTTACTTCGCCGATCAGGCCATGCTGTACCGCGTGCTGGGCGTGGTGGCCCTGGGGCTCGCCGCCGCCGCCGTGGCACTGACCACCGCCAAGGGGCGGGATCTCATCGAATTGGCGCGCAGCTCGCGCAAGGAGATCCAGCGTGTCGTCTGGCCCACGCGCCAGGAGACCGTGCAGACGACCATCATCGTGCTGGTCGCCGTGCTGCTGGTGGGGTTGATGCTGTGGCTGATTGACACCCTGTTGGGCTGGGCCATGTCCGGCATCATCGGTTAGGAGATTCCATGTCCAAGCGTTGGTACGTCGTACACGCCTACTCCGGTTTCGAGAAGCATGTCATGCGCTCGCTCATCGAGCGCGTGAAGCTTTATGGCATGGAGGATCAGTTCGGCGAGATCCTGGTGCCGACCGAAGAAGTCGTCGAGATGCGTGACGGCAAGCGGCGCAAGAGCGAGCGCAAGTTCTATCCCGGCTACGTGCTGGTCGAGATGGAAATGAACGACCAGACCTGGCACCTGGTCAATGAGACCCCGCGGGTGATGGGATTCATTGGCGGCACGCCGGAAAAACCGGCGCCGATCACCCAGAAGGAAGCCGACGGCATCCTGCGTCGGGTCCAGGATGGTACCGACAAGCCGCGGCCCAAGACGCTGTTCGAGCCGGGCGAGGCGGTGCGTGTCGTCGATGGCCCCTTCGCCGACTTCAACGGGGTGGTCGAGGAAGTCAACTACGAGAAGAGCCGCCTGCATGTCAGCGTGCTGATCTTCGGCCGTTCGACGCCGGTGGAGCTCGAATTCGCTCAGGTCGAGAAGGACTGACGTCTTTCCGGAGACTATTTCGTCGGGCCGCCGCGGCGGCTCGTTAACCCGGGGAGCCGCAAGGCGCTACTACCCAACTGGAGTTCATCATGGCTAAGAAAGTCCAGGCCTACATCAAGCTGCAGGTTGCAGCGGGCAAGGCCAACCCGAGTCCCCCCGTGGGCCCCGCGCTGGGTCAGCACGGCGTGAACATCATGGAGTTCTGCAAGGCCTTCAACGCCGAGACGCAGGATATCGAGCCGGGTCTGCCGACGCCGGTCGTGATCACCGTCTACTCCGACCGCAGCTTCACGTTCGTCACCAAGACGCCGCCGGCTGCCGTGCTGCTCAAGAAAGCGGCCGGCATCAAGTCCGGGTCGGGCGAGCCGAACAAGAGCAAGGTCGGCACCGTGACTCGTGAACAGCTCGAGGAGATCGCCAAGACCAAGGAGCCGGACATGACGGCCGGCGATCTCGACGCCGCCGTGCGCACCATCGCCGGCAGCGCCCGTAGCATGGGCCTCAACGTGGAGGGTCTCTGATCATGGCTAAACTGTCCAAGCGCGCGCAGCTGTTCCGCGAAAAGGTCGATGCCTCCAAGGTCTACTCCGTCGACGAGGCCGTGGCACTGCTTTCCGAGCTGTCCAAGGTCAACTTCAAGGAGTCGCTCGACGTCGCCATCAATCTGGGCGTCGATCCGCGTAAATCCGACCAGGTGGTGCGTGGCGCGACCGTCATGCCCAATGGTACCGGCAAGGACGTGCGCGTTGCCGTCTTTACCCAGGGTGCCAACGAGGAAGCGGCCAAGGAAGCCGGTGCCGATATCGTCGGCATGGACGATCTTGCCGAGCAGGTCAAGAAGGGCAACCTGGACTTCGACGTGGTCATCGCCTCTCCCGATGCGATGCGCGTGGTCGGCCAGCTGGGCCAGATCCTCGGTCCGCGAGGCCTGATGCCCAACCCCAAGGTGGGCACCGTGACGCCCGACGTGGCGACCGCGGTCAAGAATGCCAAGGCCGGTCAGGTGCGTTTCCGTACCGACAAGAACGGCATCATCCATTCCACGCTGGGCAAGGTGGATTTCTCGGCCGACGCCATCCGTGGCAACCTCGACGCGCTGGTCAACGACCTCAAGCGTCTCAAGCCGAGCACCTCGAAAGGCGTCTATTTCAAGAAAATGACCCTGTCCACCACCATGGGCCCGGGTCTGACCGTCGATCACTCAACGTATATCTGACGTGTCGTACCAGGCAGTAACTTTGCGGTCCCCGTGCGCTGTCAGCGCAGCGCTGGCGGGGCGCCGTCAAAGACCGCAGGCGTCACCGATGTCGGGTGACTTAATGGCCTCAGGGTCGCCTGCGCAGATGGTGCACCCGCCAGTTCGCTGGTGAGCACCATCATTCCGCGATCCGCCTGGTCAAGGCGGATCGAGAAGGTAACCACCGGGGCAGGCTTTTTCGGAAGCGCCCCGGCACGAAGGAGTGAACACTGTGCCACTAGGTCTCGAAGGCAAGAAAGCGATTGTTGCTGAGGTCAGTGAGGCAGCGAAGGACGCTCTCTCCGTTGTAGTCGCCGACTCTCGCGGCGTCGATGTGGGCGCAATGACCGTATTGCGCAAGCAGGCTCGCGAGAATGGCGTGCAGATCCGTGTTGTCCGCAACACGCTGGCACGCCGTGCGCTGTCGGGCACTCACTGGGAGTGTCTGAACGAGACGTTCGTCGGTCCGACCATGCTGGCTTTCTCCTATGATCATCCGGGCGCCGCCGCCCGCCTGTTCAAGGAGTTTGCCAAGAATCAGTCGGACTTCGAAGTCAAGGCGCTGGCCTACGAGGGTGAGTTCATCCCGGCCGCCGATCTCGACCGTCTGGCAACGCTGCCGACACGCGATGAGGCAATCGCCAAGCTGATGTCCGTCATGAAGGAAGCTTCTGCCGGCAAGCTCGTGCGTACCCTCGCTGCGCTGCGTGACCAGAAGCAGGAACAGGCCGCTTGAGGCGCCTGCTTCACGCAGCTCGAATCGTAGTTCCCGTTATCGAGCGCCGAACCCGTTACGGGGCGCTCCGCAAAGTTTAGGAAAGCAAACATGGCACTGACCAAAGAAGACATCATCAACGCCGTCGCCGACATGTCCGTGATGGAAGTCGCCGAGCTGATCGAGGCGATGGAAGAGAAGTTCGGCGTGTCCGCCGCGGCAGCCGTCGTCGCTGGCCCGGGTGGTGGTGGCGAAGCCGCCGCCGAAGAAGAGCAGACCGAGTTCGACCTGGTGCTGACTGCGGCCGGCGACAAGAAGGTCAACGTCATCAAGGTGGTTCGCGAGATCACCGGTCTTGGCCTGAAGGAAGCCAAGGGTGCCGTCGACGGCGCTCCGGCGACCATCAAGGAAGCGATGTCCAAGGACGACGCTGAAGAAGCCAAGAAGAAGCTGGAAGAAGCCGGCGCGTCTGTGGAGCTCAAGTAACCCTTGCGCTCCGAGGCTTTACGCGCTGCGTAAGCTTCCCTGGCTGGTGGCGGGACACCCGCTGCCGGCCTTTTTCTGTTGTTACTAGCGTCCTATCGTGTAGCTAAAACGGCCGATAAGTCGCTAAGCGAATTCCGACGGCGAGCCTCCTCCGGGGGCTTGCCGTCAGCGCCTGACGGGGTCGCCCCGGCAGGCGGCGCCGACCACGCATCGGTCACCCATGGTGAACAAGCTGGGGAATACAGATGGCTTACTCATACACTGAGAAAAAACGCATCCGCAAGGATTTCGGCAAACTGCCCCAAGTGATGGATGTGCCTTACCTGCTGGCCATCCAGCTTGATTCCTACTACGACTTCCTCCAGCAGGACCGGGCGCCTCAGGAGCGTCTCGAGGTCGGCTTGCATGCCGCCTTCAAGTCCGTGTTCCCGATCGAGAGCTTTTCAGGTAGCGCCGGGCTCGAATATGTCAGCTATCGTTTCGGCACGCCGGCGTTCGACGTCAAGGAGTGTCAGCTGCGTGGCGTTACCTACTCGGCACCGCTGCGGGTCAAGGTTCGACTGATCATCTACGATAAAGAGTCGTCGAACAAGGCGATCAAGGATATCAAGGAGCAGGAAGTCTACATGGGGGAGATCCCCCTGATGACGGAGAACGGTACCTTCGTGGTCAACGGCACCGAGCGTGTCATCGTTTCTCAGCTCCACCGCTCGCCGGGCGTGTTCTTCGATCACGACAAGGGCAAGAGCCACTCGTCCGGCAAGCTGCTGTACTCCGCGCGGGTCATTCCCTATCGCGGTTCCTGGCTGGACTTCGAGTTCGACCCGAAGGACAACGTCTTCGTGCGCATCGACCGTCGCCGCAAGTTGCCGGCGACCGTGCTGCTGCGCGCGCTAGGCATGAGCGCCGAAGAAATCCTGGATATCTTCTTCGATACCAGCACCTTCCACATCGAGAAGTCCGGCTTCTCGGTGGAGCTGGTGCCGTCGCGCCTGCGCGGCGAGACCGCGACCTTCGATATCAAGGATAGCGATGGCAGCGTGATCGTCGAGGAAGGGCGCCGCATCACCCAGAAGCACATCCGCCAGATGGAGAAGTCGGGCCTCGAGCGTCTCGAAGTACCGATGGAGTACCTGTACGGCAAGACGCTGGCCAAGGATCAGGTCGATCCCAACACCGGCGAGCTGATCTGCGAGTGCAACAGCGAGCTGACTGCCGAGCTGCTCGAGAAGCTGGCCCAGGCGGGCATTACCCAGCTCGAGACGCTCTACACCAACGACCTGGATTGCGGTTCGTTCATCTCCGACACGCTCAAGCTGGACACCACGCGTTCCGCGCTCGAGGCGCTGGTCGAGATCTACCGCATGATGCGCCCCGGCGAGCCGCCCACCAAGGAAGCCGCCGAGACGCTGTTCCATAACCTGTTCTTCACCGAGGACCGTTACGACCTGTCCGGCGTCGGTCGCATGAAGTTCAATCGCCGCCTGCGCCGCGAGTCCGACACCGGGCCAGGCGTACTCGACAACGACGACATCGTTGCGGTGCTCAGGGAACTGATCAACATCCGTAACGGTTTCGGCGATGTCGACGACATCGACCACCTGGGCAACCGGCGCATCCGCTGCGTCGGCGAGATGGCGGAAAACCAGTTCCGCGTCGGCCTGGTGCGCGTCGAGCGCGCGGTCAAGGAGCGTCTCTCCATGGCGGAGAGCGAAGGCCTGATGCCGCAGGATCTGATCAATGCCAAGCCGGTGGCGGCAGCGGTCAAGGAGTTCTTCGGCTCTTCTCAGCTGTCCCAGTTCATGGATCAGAACAACCCGCTTTCCGAGGTCACGCACAAGCGTCGCGTCTCCGCCCTCGGGCCGGGCGGTCTGACCCGCGAGCGTGCCGGCTTCGAGGTGCGCGACGTCCACGCCACGCACTATGGCCGGCTGTGTCCGATCGAGACGCCGGAAGGCCCGAACATCGGCCTGATCAACTCGCTGGCCACCTACAGTCGCGCCAACAGCTACGGCTTCCTCGAGACGCCGTACCGCAAGGTCGTCGATCGTCAGGTCACCGACGAGATGGTCCACCTGTCGGCGATCGAGGAGGGGGATTTCATCATCGCCCAGGCCTCGGCCACCGTCGACGAGGGCAACAAGCTGGTCGACGACCTGGTCCAGGTGCGTCATCGCGGCGAAACCACGTTCATGGCACCCGACAAGGTGACCCTGATGGACGTCTCGCCGCGCCAGGTCGTTTCCGTGGCCGCGGCGCTGATCCCGTTCCTCGAGCACGATGACGCCAACCGCGCCCTGATGGGCTCGAACATGCAGCGTCAGGCGGTTCCGACCCTGCGCGCCGACAAGCCGCTGGTGGGTACCGGCATGGAGCGCTTCGTCGCCCGCGACTCCGGCGTCTGCGCCGTGGCCCGTCGCGGCGGGGTGATCGATTCGGTCGATGCCCGTCGGATCGTGGTGCGGATCAACGAGGACGAGATCATCGGCGGCGAAGCCGGCGTCGATATCTACAACCTGACCAAGTACATCCGTTCCAACCAGAACACCTGCATGAACCAGCGTCCGATCGTGCGTCCGGGTGATGCCGTGGCGCGCGGCGACATCCTCGCCGACGGCCCGTCCGTGGACATGGGCGACCTGGCGCTGGGCCAGAACATGCGCATGGCGTTCATGCCCTGGAACGGCTACAACTTCGAGGATTCGATCCTGGTCTCGGAGCGGGTGGTGCAGGAAGACCGCTTCACCAGCATCCACATCCAGGAGCTGACCAGCGTGTCCCGCGACACCAAGCTGGGCGCCGAGGAAATCACCTCGGACATTCCCAACGTCGGTGAGTCGGCGCTGTCCAAGCTCGACGAGGCGGGGATCGTCTACATCGGTGCCGAGGTCGGCGCCGGCGACATCCTGGTCGGCAAGGTCACGCCCAAGGGCGAGACCCAGCTGACCCCGGAAGAGAAGCTGCTGCGGGCGATCTTCGGCGAGAAGGCATCCGACGTGAAGGATACCTCGCTGCGCGCCCCCACCGGCATGAAGGGGACGGTCATCGACGTCCAGGTGTTCACCCGCGACGGCGTCGAGAAGGACTCGCGGGCGCTGGCGATCGAGCAGATGCAGCTCGACGAGGTGCGCAAGGATCTCCAGGAGACCTACCGCATCGCCGAGGAGGCCACCTTCGAGCGCCTGAAGCGTGCGCTGTCCGGCCAGGCCGTCAACGGCGGGCCCAAGCTCAAGAAGGGCGATGTACTGTCCGACGAGTACCTCGACGAGCTGCCGCGTCAGCAGTGGTTCAAGCTGCGTCTGCAGGACGAGAGCCTGAACGAGCTGCTCGCCCAGGCCGACGAACAGCTCGAGAACCGCCGCAAGGAGATGGACGAGCGTTTCGAGGACAAGAAGCGCAAACTGACCCAGGGCGACGACCTGGCGCCGGGCGTGCTCAAGATCGTCAAGGTCTACCTGGCGGTCAAGCGGCGCATCCAGCCGGGCGACAAGATGGCCGGCCGTCACGGTAACAAGGGTGTCATCTCCGCGATCATGCCGATCGAGGACATGCCGTTCGACGATCAGGGGGAGCCGGTCGACGTGGTGCTCAACCCGCTGGGCGTGCCCTCGCGGATGAACGTCGGGCAGATCCTCGAGACCCACCTGGGCATGGCCGCGCGCGGGCTCGGGGTGAAGATCGACGCCATGCTGCGCGACGCCCGCGAGCAGCAGGTCGCCGAGATCCGCGAGTTCCTGGGCAAGGTCTACAACACCCAGGGCACCCGTCACGAGGACATCGATTCGCTGTCCGACGACGAGGTGATTGCGCTGGCTCGAAACCTGCGCGGTGGTGTGCCGATGTCTTCGCCAGTATTCGACGGGGCCCAGGAGCAGGAGATCAAGGGCCTGCTCAAGCTCGCCGATCTGCCCGATTCGGGCCAGATGACGCTCTACGACGGGCGTACCGGCGAACAGTTCGACCGTCCGGTGACCGTGGGTTACATGTACATGCTCAAGCTCAACCACCTGGTGGATGACAAGATGCATGCGCGTTCCACCGGTTCCTACTCGCTGGTCACCCAGCAGCCGCTGGGCGGCAAGGCGCAGTTCGGCGGTCAGCGCTTCGGCGAGATGGAGGTGTGGGCACTGGAGGCGTACGGCGCCGCCTACACCCTGCAGGAGATGCTCACGGTCAAATCCGACGATGTCGAGGGACGTACCAAGATGTACAAGAACATCGTCGACGGCGACCACGCCATGCAGGCGGGCATGCCGGAATCCTTCAACGTGCTGGTGAAGGAGATCCGCTCGCTGGGTATCGATATCGAGCTGGAAGGCTGAACGCCCGACGCTGAACAATGACGGTCCGCGGGGCCCCGCTAGAGTCGGGCCCCGCTCATGACAACTCCGCAACGGAGCGACCCCATGAAAGATTTGGTGAAAGTCCTCAAATCGCAGTCACAGTCCGACGAGTTCGACGCGATCAAGATATCGCTCGCGTCGCCGGACATGATTCGCTCCTGGTCGTATGGCGAAGTCAAGAAGCCGGAGACCATCAACTACCGTACGTTCAAGCCCGAGCGTGACGGTCTGTTCTGTGCCAAGATCTTCGGCCCGGTGAAGGATTACGAGTGCTTGTGCGGCAAGTACAAGCGCATGAAGCATCGCGGCATCATCTGCGAGAAGTGCGGCGTCGAGGTGACCAAGGCGGTGGTGCGGCGTGAGCGCATGGCGCATATCGAGCTGGCCAGCCCGGTCGCGCACATCTGGTTCCTCAAGTCGCTGCCGTCGCGTATCGGCATGTTCCTGGACATGACCCTGCGCGACATCGAGCGGGTGCTCTATTTCGAGTCGTTCGTCGTGATCGACCCGGGCATGACCACCCTCGAGCGTGGTCAGCTGCTCAACGACGAGCAGTACTTCGAGGCCCTCGAGGAGTTCGGCGACGACTTCGACGCGCGCATGGGCGCCGAGGCGGTCCAGGCGCTGCTCAAGGACATCGATCTGGGCGAGGAGATCGAGCGTCTGCGCGAGGAGATTCCGCAGACCAACTCCGAGACCAAGATCAAGAAGCTCTCCAAGCGGCTCAAGCTGCTGGAGGCCTTCCACAAGTCCGGCAACGCGCCGGCGTGGATGGTCATGGAAGTGCTGCCGGTGCTGCCGCCGGACCTGCGTCCGCTGGTGCCGCTCGACGGCGGCCGTTTCGCGACCTCGGATCTCAACGATCTGTATCGCCGCGTGATCAACCGCAACAACCGTCTCAAGCGTCTGCTCGATCTCAATGCGCCGGACATCATCGTGCGCAACGAGAAGCGCATGCTGCAGGAATCGGTCGACGCGCTGCTCGACAACGGTCGTCGCGGTCGCGCCATCACCGGCTCCAACAAGCGTCCGCTCAAGTCGCTGGCCGACATGATCAAGGGCAAGCAGGGACGTTTCCGCCAGAACCTGCTGGGCAAGCGCGTCGACTACTCCGGCCGCTCGGTGATCACCGTGGGCCCGACCCTGCGCCTGCACCAGTGCGGTCTGCCCAAGAAGATGGCGCTGGAGCTGTTCAAGCCGTTCATCTATTCCAAGCTGCAGTCGCTGGGGTATGCCTCGACGATCAAGGCGGCCAAGAAGATGGTCGAGCGCGAGCTGCCGGAAGTGTGGGACATCCTCGCCGACGTCATCCGCGAGCATCCGGTGCTGCTCAACCGTGCGCCGACCCTGCACCGCCTGGGTATCCAGGCGTTCGAGCCGCTGCTGATCGAAGGCAAGGCGATCCAGCTGCACCCGCTGGTCTGTGCGGCCTACAACGCCGACTTCGACGGCGACCAGATGGCCGTCCACGTGCCGCTGACGCTGGAAGCCCAGCTCGAAGCGCGCGCGCTGATGATGTCGACCAACAACGTGCTGTCGCCGGCCAACGGCGAGCCGATCATCGTGCCGTCCCAGGACGTGGTGCTGGGTCTGTACTACATGACCCGCGAGAAGATCAACGCCCAGGGCGAGGGGATGGTGTTCGCCAACCTCAACGAGGTGGAGCGCGCCTTCGGCACGCAGAGCGTGTCGCTGCATGCCCGCGTCAAGGTTCGCCTGACCGAGTATCTGCCCGAAGTGGAGGATGGCGAACTGGTCGAGAAGACCTCGCTGTACGACACCACGGTGGGCCGTGCGCTGCTGTTCCGCATCCTGCCCAAGGGCGCGCCGTTCTCGCTGGTCGACCAGCCGATGAAGAAGAAGTCGATCTCGCGGTTGATCAACGAGGTCTACCGCAGCGCCGGCCTCAAGGAAACGGTGATCTTCGCCGACCAACTGATGTACACCGGCTTCCGCCTGGCGACCTGGTCCGGTGCCTCCATCGGCGTCAACGACTTCGTCATCCCGGATGCCAAGGCCGAGATCGTCGATGCCGCCGAGGACGAGGTGAAGGAGATCGAGGATCAGTTCTCCTCGGGCCTGGTCACCGCCGGCGAGAAGTACAACAAGGTCATCGACATCTGGTCGAAGGCCAACGACAAGGTCGCCAAGGCGATGATGACCGGCATCTCCAAGGAGACCGTCACCGATCGCGAAGGCAACCAGGTCGAGCAGGACTCGTTCAACAGCGTGTTCATCATGGCCGACTCCGGGGCGCGTGGCAGCGCCGCGCAGATTCGCCAGTTGGCGGGCATGCGCGGGCTGATGGCCAAGCCGGACGGCTCGATCATCGAGACGCCGATCGTCGCCAACTTCCGTGAAGGCCTGAACGTCCTGCAGTACTTCATCTCGACCCACGGGGCGCGCAAGGGTCTGGCCGACACGGCGCTGAAGACCGCCAACTCGGGTTACCTGACGCGGCGTCTGGTCGACGTCGCCCAGGACCTGGTGGTCACCGACACCGATTGCGGCACCGAGGAAGGCCTGACGCTGCACCCGGTGATCGAGGGCGGCGACATCATCGTCTCGCTGGCCCAGCGTGTGCTGGGGCGTGTGGTGGCGCAGGATGTCGTCGATCCGGCCAGCGACGAGGTGCTGATTCCCAAGGGCACGCTGCTCGACGAGGCCTGGTGCGAGGATCTCGACACCATGGGCGTCGACGAGATCGTGGTGCGCAGCGCAATCACCTGCGAGACCCCGCATGGCGTCTGCTCGTCCTGCTACGGGCGCGATCTGGCGCGTGGCCATCAGGTCAACCAGGGCGAGTCGGTGGGCGTCATCGCCGCCCAGTCGATCGGCGAGCCGGGTACCCAGCTGACCATGCGTACCTTCCACATCGGCGGTGCCGCGTCACGCGCCTCGGCGGTGGACAGCGTCCAGGTCAAGCACGGCGGTCGCGTGCGTCTGCACAACATCAAGCACGTCGAGCGTGCCGACGGCAAGCTGGTCGTGGTGTCGCGTTCGAGCGCCCTGGCCGTCGCCGACGACCATGGTCGCGAGCGCGAGTACTACAAGCTGCCCTACGGCGCCGAGTTGTCGGTCAAGGACGGCGACGAGGTCGATGGTGGCCAGACGGTCGCCAAGTGGGATCCGCACACCCATCCGGTCGTCGCCGAGGTCGAGGGTCAGGCGCAGTACATCGACATGGACGAGGGCATCACCATCCACCGTAGCGTGGACGAGATGACCGGTCTGTCGTCGATCGAGGTGATCGAGGCGGCCTCGCGGCCGGCGGCGGGACGCGACAAGCGGCCGTTGCTGATGCTGCTCGACGCCGCCGGCGAGCACGTCACGCTGCCGGGTTCCAATACCCCGGTGCAGTACCTGCTGCCCGGCAAGGCGATCGTCTCCGCGGAGAACGGTGCCCGCATCGGCGTCGGCGAAGTGATCGCGCGTATCCCGGTGGAGGCGTCCGGCAACAAGGACATCACCGGCGGTCTGCCGCGTGTCGCCGACCTGTTCGAGGCGCGCAAGCCGAAGGAGCCGTCGATCCTCGCCGAAATCACCGGCGTGGTCAGCTTCGGCAAGGAGACCAAGGGCAAGCGTCGCCTGACGATCACCCCGGAATCCGGCGATCCGTTCGAGATGCTGATCCCGAAATGGCGCCAGATCGCGGTCTTCGAGGGCGAAACCGTTGAGAAGGGTGAAGTGATCTCCGACGGGCCGAGCAATCCGCACGATATCCTGCGGCTGCTGGGTGTCGCCGAGCTGGCCAAGTACATCACCGCCGAGATCCAGGAGGTCTATCGCCTCCAGGGCGTGGGCATCAACGACAAGCACATCGAGGTGATCGTGCGTCAGATGCTGCGCAAGGTGGAGATCACCGACGCCGGCGATGCCGACTTCATCCCCGGCGATCAGGTCGAGCTGGTCCGTGTGCTCGAGGAGAACGCCCGCCTGGCCGGCGAGGACAAGTTCCCGGCCAAGTACGAGCGCGTGCTGCTGGGTATCACCAAGGCCTCGCTGGCCACCGAGTCGTTCATCTCCGCGGCCTCCTTCCAGGAGACCACGCGGGTGCTGACCGAAGCGGCGGTGACCGGCAAGCGCGACTACCTGCGCGGTCTGAAGGAAAACGTCGTGGTGGGCCGCTTGATCCCCGCGGGTACCGGCTTGACGCACCACGCCGAGCGTCGCCGCCGGCGCGAGGAGGCAGCCAATCCGTATCAGCCGACGGCCTACGACGTCGAGCAGGAGCTGGGCGCCCAGCTCACCGCGCTCGATGCCGATGACGACGATCTTTAAGGCATTGCGCGGGAGGGGCCGGCACCTTGCGGTGTCGGCCTTGACGCCGCTCGTGGCGAGACTTTAGAATGCCCAGCCTTTAATAGTGGGGTGGGTACGCCCGCGCTTGCTATTAGGGCAAGGCAACCATTGGAGACAGCTACAGATATGGCAACGATCAACCAGCTCGTGCGCAAGCCGCGCAAGCGCCAGGCCGCCAAGAGCGACGTGCCGGCGCTTGAGGCCTGCCCACAGCGCCGCGGGGTCTGCACCCGCGTCTACACCACCACGCCGAAGAAGCCGAACTCAGCACTGCGTAAGGTGTGCCGTGTTCGCCTGACCAACGGCTACGAAGTCACCTCCTATATCGGCGGTGAAGGCCACAATCTCCAGGAACACTCTGTGGTCCTGATCCGTGGCGGCCGTGTGAAGGACTTGCCGGGTGTGCGTTATCACACCGTGCGCGGCGCTCTCGATACCTCGGGCGTGCAGAATCGCCGGCAGGGCCGTTCCAAGTACGGCACCAAGCGTCCCAAGACCTGACGGTAGCGGGCGACAGGCTGTCAACGTAACTATTTCAAGCGTAACAACGGTCAGATAAGAGTAAGGTCGAGCGACGCCGGAGGCCACCCGGCCGGAGCGTGAGTCTCGGGTTTACCTGAAGGACCCTTCAATTGAGGGCTTATCATGCCTAGAAGAAGAGTTGCCGCTAAGCGCGAGATTCTCCCGGATCCCAAATTCGGAAGCGAGCGCCTGGCCAAGTTCATGAACCACTTGATGTACGGCGGCAAGAAATCTGTAGCTGAGCGTATCGTCTACGGTGCGCTGGACCGGGTTGCCGAGCGCGGTAAAGATGCGCCGCTGGAAATCTTCGACAAGGCGCTGGAAGCGATCCAGCCGATGGTCGAGGTCAAGTCGCGCCGCGTCGGTGGTGCGACTTATCAAGTGCCCGTGGAAGTACGTCCCTCGCGGCGTCAGGCGCTGGCCATGCGCTGGCTGGTCGACGCCGCCCGCAGCCGTGGTGAGAAGACCATGGTGCAGCGTCTGGCCGGTGAAATGCTGGACGCCGCCGAAGGCAAGGGCTCTGCCGTGAAGAAGCGTGAAGACGTGCATCGCATGGCAGAAGCCAACAAGGCCTTCTCTCACTACCGCTTCTAAATCAACGGGAGTCCCATCGTGGCACGTAAGACACCACTTAAGCGTTACCGCAATATCGGTATCGTGGCCCACGTCGACGCCGGGAAGACCACCACTACCGAGCGTGTCCTGTTCTATACCGGCCTTTCTCACAAGGTTGGCGAGGTCCATGAGGGCGCTGCCACCATGGACTGGATGGAGCAGGAGCAGGAGCGTGGCATCACGATCACCTCTGCGGCGACCACCTGTTTCTGGCAGGGCATGAGCAAGCAGTTCGATGAGCATCGCATCAACATCATCGACACCCCGGGACACGTCGACTTCACCATTGAGGTCGAACGTTCCCTGCGCGTGCTCGACGGTGCCGTCGTCGTGCTGTGCGGCAGCTCCGGTGTTCAGCCGCAGACCGAGACCGTCTGGCGTCAGGCCAACAAGTACGAAGTTCCGCGCATGGTGTTCGTCAACAAGATGGACCGTGCCGGTGCCGACTTCTTCATGGTCGTCGACCAGTTGAAGAGTCGCCTGGGCGCCAACGCCGTGCCGATCCAGATCAACTGGGGCTCGGAAGACGAATTCAAGGGCGTCGTCGACCTGATCGAGATGAAGGCGATTCTCTGGGACGAAGCCAACCACGGCATGAACTACGAGCTGGTCGACATCCCGGCCGATCTTCAGGAAACCGCCGAGAAGTATCGCGAGGAAATGGTCGAGGCCGCTGCCGAGGCGTCCGAGGAATTGACCGAGAAGTACCTCGAAGGCGGAGAGCTGACCATCGCCGAGATCAAGGCCGGGCTGCGTCGTCGCACGCTGGATAACGAAATCGTCCTGGTTACCTGTGGTTCGGCGTTCAAGAACAAGGGCGTTCAGGCGGTTCTCGATGGCGTCATCGAGTACATGCCGTCACCCACCGAGGTCAAGGCCATCGAGGGTGAGCTGGACGACAAGGACGGCACCATCGCCACGCGTGAAGCGGACGACAATGCGCCGTTTTCGGCCCTGGCCTTCAAGATCGCCACTGACCCGTTCGTCGGCACGCTGACCTTCATTCGTGTCTACTCGGGTGTGCTGAAGTCCGGCGACAGCATCTTCAACTCCGTGAAGTCGAAGAAGGAGCGTGTCGGCCGTATCGTGCAGATGCACTCCAACTCCCGCGAGGAGATCAAGGAAGTCTACGCCGGTGATATCGCCGCGTGTATCGGTCTCAAGGACGTCACTACCGGTGATACCCTGTGCGACCTGAACGACAAGATCATCCTCGAGCGTATGGAGTTCCCGGACCCGGTCATCTCGGTGGCCGTCGAGCCGAAGTCCAAGGCCGACCAGGAGAAGATGGGCGTCGCGCTGGGCAAGCTGGCCCAGGAGGACCCGTCGTTCCGTGTCCAGACCGACGAAGAAACCGGTCAGACCATCATCTCCGGCATGGGTGAGTTGCATCTCGACATCCTCGTCGACCGCATGCGTCGCGAGTTCAAGGTCGAGGCCAACATCGGCAAGCCGCAGGTGGCCTATCGCGAGACCATTCGTCAGTCGGTCGAGCAGGAAGGCAAGTTCGTTCGTCAGTCGGGAGGTCGCGGTCAGTACGGTCACGTGCATCTGCGTATCGAGCCGTTGACGGCCGAAGACAAGGGCGAGGACGAGGATATGTCCTTCAAGTTCGCGTCCGAGATCGTCGGCGGTGTGGTTCCCAAGGAATACGTGCCGGCCGTCGAGAAAGGGGCCTATGAGCAGCTGCAGAACGGTGTCATCGCGGGTTACCCGATGATAGACGTCAAGGTTACGCTGTTCGATGGTTCCTACCATGACGTGGACTCCAACGAGACCGCGTTCAAGATCGCCTCTTCGATGGCGGTCAAGGAAGGGGCTCGCAAGGCCAAGGCCGTCCTGCTGGAGCCGGTGATGAAGGTCGAGGTCGTGACCCCCGAGGATTTCATGGGTGATGTCATGGGCGACCTGAACCGCCGTCGTGGCCTTGTACAAGGCATGGATGACTCCTCTATGGGCAAGGTCATCCGCGCCACGGTTCCGTTGGCTGAGATGTTCGGTTACGCGACCGATCTGCGTTCTCAGACCCAGGGCCGCGCAAGCTACACCATGGAGTTTGCGGATTACGAAGAGGCGCCGTCCAGCGTCGTTGAAGCCGTCATCAACCAGAACGGTTAACCGTTAGCTAACGTAAAGAGGTTATAGCAGTGGCTAAGGAAAAATTTGAGCGTTCCAAACCGCATATCAACGTCGGCACCATCGGTCACGTCGACCACGGCAAGACCACGCTGACTGCGGCTCTCACTCGCGTTTCCGCCGAGGTGTTCGGTGGCGACTGGCGCGCCTTCGACAGTATCGACAACGCTCCCGAAGAGCGTGAGCGCGGTATCACCATTTCGACCGCCCACGTCGAGTACCAGTCCGAGACGCGTCACTACGCGCACGTCGACTGCCCGGGGCACGCCGACTACGTCAAGAACATGATCACTGGTGCCGCGCAGATGGATGGCGCAATCCTGGTCTGCAGCGCCGCTGACGGCCCGATGCCGCAAACCCGCGAGCACATCCTGCTGTCGCGTCAGGTCGGCGTTCCGTACATCGTCGTGTTCCTGAACAAGGCCGACATGGTCGACGACGAAGAGCTGCTCGAGCTGGTCGAGATGGAAGTCCGCGAACTCCTGAGCGAGTACGACTTCCCGGGCGACGACACGCCGATCATCATCGGCTCTGCACTGATGGCCCTCGACGGCAAGGACGACAACGGCATGGGCACCACCGCCGTTGCCAACCTGATCAAGTCGCTCGACGAGTACATCCCGGAGCCGGAGCGTGCCATCGACCAGCCGTTCCTGATGCCGATCGAGGACGTGTTCTCGATCTCGGGTCGCGGCACCGTGGTAACCGGTCGTGTCGAGCGCGGTATCGTCAAGAGCGGCGAGGAAGTCGAGATCGTCGGCCTCAAGGACACCGTCAAGACCACCGTCACCGGTGTCGAGATGTTCCGCAAGCTGCTCGACGAAGGTCGTGCCGGCGAGAACATCGGTGCACTGCTGCGCGGCACCAAGCGTGACGACGTCGAGCGTGGCCAGGTTCTGGCCAAGCCGGGCACCATCAACCCGCACACCGTCTTCGAAGCCGAAGTCTACGTGCTGTCCAAGGAAGAGGGCGGTCGCCATACGCCGTTCTTCAAGGGCTATCGTCCGCAGTTCTACTTCCGGACCACTGATGTGACCGGTACCTGCGAGCTGCCGGAAGGCGTCGAGATGGTCATGCCGGGTGACAACGTTCAGATGACCGTCACCCTGATCGCGCCGATCGCCATGGAAGACGGCCTGCGCTTCGCGGTTCGTGAAGGCGGTCGTACCGTCGGCGCCGGTGTCGTCGCCAAGATCGTTAAGTAAGTCTTGGACTTCTGATGATCGAAGGGGGCTCCGCGAGGAGCCCCCTTTTCTGCGCATGTTGGCTTTCCTGTTTGACTCGGGAATCTTGCATGCCTATAATGCGCATCCTTTAAATGCGTGGGTAGACGGCTCGCGCCGTCGACATCCATTGGAGTTTAGGGCTAATGCAGAACCAGAAGATTCGCATTCGGCTGAAGGCATTCGACCATCGCCTGATCGACCAGTCCGCCCAGGAGATCGTGGATACCGCGAAGCGGACCGGGGCCCAGGTGCACGGTCCGATTCCGTTGCCGACCAATCGTGAGCGCTACACGGTGCTGATCTCGCCGCACGTCAACAAGGACGCGCGCGACCAGTACGAGATCCGCACTCACAAGCGCGTGCTCGACATCGTCGAGCCGACGGAAAAGACCGTCGATGCGCTGATGAAACTCGACCTCGCCGCTGGCGTGGACGTCCAAATCAAGCTCGATTGATACCACACTAGTCACTGCGGCCCAGCGCTGGTCAGAACGTATCAGCAGCAGCCGCCACGCCGGGATGGCGTCATACAACGTGCTAGTGGAATGCTCTGGAAAGGGCAGCCATAGCGGGTGATAGCCCCGTACACTATAGGAGACTGAACATGACTATCGGTTTGGTCGGTAAGAAGAGCGGTATGACCCGCATCTTCACCGAGGCTGGCGCATCCGTGCCCGTAACCGTTATCGAGGTTGAGCCCAACCGCGTGACCTGCGTGAAGACCGTCGAAAGCGACGGCTACAGCGCGGTGCAGGTGACAACCGGTTCCCGCAAGGCCAAGCATCTGACCAAGGCGGCCGCAGGCCAGTTCGCCAAGGCAGGTATCGAGGCCGGTCGTTCTCTGATGGAGTTCCGCCTTGCAGAAGGCGAGCAGGCTCCGGAAGTGGGCGGCGAAATCACCGTATCCCTCTTTGAAGCTGGTCAGAAGGTCGATGTGACCGGCACCTCCAAGGGCAAGGGCTTCCAGGGCGCCGTCAAGCGCTGGAACTTCCGCACCCAGGACATGACCCACGGCAACTCCCTGTCCCATCGGGCACCCGGCTCAATCGGCCAGTGCCAGACCCCGGGGCGCGTTTTCAAGGGCAAGAAGATGGCCGGTCAGATGGGCAACGAGCGCGTTACCGTGCAAAGCCTGGAAATCGTCCGCGTCGATGCCGAACGCAACCTGCTGCTGATCAAGGGCGCCATTCCTGGTGCGCCGGGCGGCGACGTGATCGTTCGCACAGCCGTGAAAGCTCGCTGAGGGGTAACTACCGATGAATCTGAATCTTGCAGGTGCAAGCGCCGGTACCGTCGAAGTCGCCGACGCAACCTTTGGCAAAGAATTCAACGAAGCGCTGGTCCACCAGGTGGTCACCGCCTATCTGGCGGCTGGTCGTCAGGGCACCCGCGCTCAGAAGACCCGTTCCGACGTGCGTGGCGGCGGCAAGAAGCCGTGGCGTCAGAAGGGCACCGGCCGTGCGCGTGCCGGTACCATCCGCTCGCCGCTGTGGCGTAGCGGCGGTGTGACCTTTGCGGCGCGTCCGCAGGACTACACGCAGAAGGTCAACCGCAAGATGTACCGCGCGGCGATGCGTTCGATCCTCTCCGAGCTGATCCGTCAGGAGCGCCTGGTGGTGGTCGAGGAGTTCGCCGTCGAGACGCCCAAGACCAAGCAGTTGGTGGCCAAGCTCGGCGAGCTGGGCCTCGAGAAGGTGCTGATCGTCAGCGACGAGATCGACGAGAAGCTCTACCTGGCCGCTCGCAACATTCCCAACGTGGATGTGGTCGACGTCCCCGCTGCCGATCCGGTGAGCCTGGTCGCCTTCGACAAGGTGCTGGTCACCGTCTCCGCTCTGCGCAAATTCGAGGAGAAGCTGGCATGAACCAGGAACGTGTATTCAAGGTTCTGCTCGGACCGCACGTGACCGAGAAGGCCGCCTTCGCTGCCGAGAACAACCAGTACGTGTTCAAGGTGGCCAGTGACGCGACCAAGCCGGAGATCAAGAAGGCCGTCCAGGCACTCTTCGGCAAGCAGGTCGAGCGCGTGCAGGTCCTCAACGTGAAGGGCAAGACCAAGCGCACCCAGAACGGTACCGGGCTGCGCAAGGGCTACCGCAAGGCCTACGTAACGCTGGCCGCGGGCGAGACCCTCGAAGACTTCTCTGGCGCCGAATAAGGGCAGGAGTACGGATCATGGCAGTAGTTAAGACCAAACCCACATCCGCCGGTCGTCGCCACCTGGTAAAGGTCGTCAACGACGAGCTCTACAAGGGCCGGCCGTACGCTCCGCTGCTCGAGAAGCAGTCGAAGTCCGGCGGACGTAACAACCATGGCCGCATTACCACGCGTCACGTGGGCGGCGGCCATCGTCACCATTATCGCCAGATCGACTTCAAGCGCATCAAGGATGGCGTTCCCGCCACCGTCGAGCGTCTGGAGTACGATCCCAATCGCAGTGCCCACATCGCACTGCTGAAGTATCTGGACGGCGAGCGTCGCTACGTGATCGCGCCCAAGGGCGTGAGCGCTGGCGATCAGCTGGAATCCGGGGTCAATGCGCCGATCAAGCGTGGCAACACGCTGCCGCTGCGCAACATTCCGCTGGGTTCCACCGTTCATTGCATCGAGCTCAAGCCCGGCAAGGGTGCGCAGCTGGCACGCAGCGCCGGCGCCAGCGCCCAGCTGGTCGCCCGCGAGAGCAACTACGCCACCCTGCGTCTGCGCTCCGGCGAGATGCGCAAGGTGCTGGCGGAATGCCGCGCGACGCTCGGTGAGGTGAGCAATTCTGAGCACAGCCTCCGTCAACTCGGCAAGGCCGGTGCCAAGCGCTGGCGCGGTGTGCGCCCGACCGTTCGCGGTGTCGCGATGAACCCGGTGGACCACCCGCACGGCGGCGGTGAAGGCCGCAGCAGTGGCGGTCGTCACCCGGTCAGCCCGTGGGGTGTTCCCACCAAGGGCCACAAGACCCGCAAGAACAAGCGCACCGACAAGCTGATCGTCCGTCGCCGCAAGGCCCGGAAATAAGATCCAACGCCAAGACATCAAGAGGTAACGGCTGTGCCACGTTCACTGAAGAAAGGTCCCTTTATTGACCTTCATCTGTTGAAGAAGGTTGAGACTGCAGTGGAAAAGAACGACCGCAAACCGATCAAGACCTGGTCGCGTCGTTCGATGATCCTGCCCAACATGGTCGGGCTCACCATTGCAGTCCATAACGGTCGCCAACACGTCCCGGTGCACGTCTCCGAGGAAATGGTTGGCCACAAGCTGGGCGAATTCGCTGCCACCCGCACTTACCGCGGCCATGCGGCGGACAAGAAAGCCAAACGGTAAGCCAGAGAGGATTGAGAGATGGAAGTCACAGCTAAGCTGCGTGGCGCTCGTTTATCCGCCCAGAAGGCCCGTTTGGTGGCTGACCAGGTGCGCGGTAAACCGGTCGCCGAAGCGATTGATCTGCTGACCTTCTCACCGAAGAAGGCTGCCAAGCTGGTCAAGAAGGTGCTTCAGTCCGCCATCGCGAACGCGGAAGAAAACAACGGCATGGACATCGACGAGCTGCGTGTCTCGACCATCTGTGTCGATGAGGGCATGACGCTCAAGCGCATCCAGCCGCGCGCCAAGGGCCGTGCGGATCGCATTTTGAAGCGCACATGCCACATCACCGTCAAGGTAGCCGAGAAGTAGGAGTCGACCAGATGGGTCAGAAAGTAAATCCGACAGGTATTCGGCTGGGTATCGTCAAGGACCATACTTCGGTCTGGTACGCCGAACGCGGTGCTTATGCCGACAAGCTGAACAGCGACCTCGAAGTGCGCAGCTTCCTGGAGAAGCGTTTGAAGAACGCCTCCGTGAGCCGTATCACCATCGAGCGCCCCGCGAATAACGCCCGTATCACCATTCACACCGCCCGTCCGGGCATCGTGATCGGCAAGAAGGGCGAAGACGTCGACCGGCTGCGCCGTGACGTCACCGAGATGATGGGCGTGCCGGTGCACGTCAACATCGAGGAAGTCCGCAAGCCGGAACTCGACGCCCAGTTGGTCGCGCAGAACGTCTGCGGCCAGCTCGAGCGCCGGGTGATGTTCCGCCGCGCCATGAAGCGCGCCGTACAGAACGCCATGCGCCTGGGCGCTGGCGGCATCAAGATCCAGCTGTCAGGGCGTCTTGGTGGTGCGGAAATCGCGCGTACCGAATGGTACCGCGAAGGTCGTGTGCCGCTGCACACCCTGCGTGCGGACATCGATTACGCGACCTACGAAGCCCACACCACCTACGGCGTCATCGGCGTCAAGGTGTGGATCTTCAAGGGTGAAATCCTCGGGGGCATCGAAGAGGTGCGTGCCAAGCAGAAGCAACAGGCTCAGGCTGCACCCAAGAAGAAAGGTTCCAAGTAAGGGGAGATGTAATCGATGTTGCAACCCAAGCGTACGAAATTCCGCAAGGTGATGAAGGGCCGCAATCGTGGCCTGGCCCATCGCGGAAGCAAGGTGAGTTTCGGCGAATACGGCCTGAAGGCAACGGGGCGCGGTCGCGTCACCGCTCGCCAGATCGAAGCCGGTCGTCGTGCGATCACGCGCCACGTCAAGCGTGGCGGCAAGATCTGGATCCGTGTCTTCCCGGACAAGCCAGTGACCAAAAAGCCGCTGGAAGTCCGTATGGGTAAGGGCAAGGGCTCCGTCGAGTACTGGGTCGCGCAGATCCAGCCCGGCAAGGTGCTCTACGAGATCGAAGGGGTCCCGGAGGAGCTGGCGCGCGAAGCCTTCTCGCTGGCGGCTCAGAAATTCCCGGTCTCGACCACCTTTGTGAAACGGACGGTGATGTGATGAAAGCCCAGGAAATTCGTGAAAAATCGGTCGAAGCGCTGCAGGAGCAGCTTTTCGAACTCCTCCGCGAGCAGTTCAACCTGCGCATGCAGAAGGCCACCGGCCAGTTGAGCCAGACCCATCTGCTCAAGCAGGTGCGCCGGGATATTGCCCGCGTGAAGACGGTGCTCAACGAGAAGGCAGGTGACTGAGATGGCCGAAGAGAAGAAAGCCCGTACGCTCACCGGAACGGTGGTGAGCGACAAGATGGACAAGTCGATTGTCGTCAAGATCGAGCGTCGCGAACGCCATCCGATCTACGGCAAGTACATGAAGCGCTCCACCAAGCTGCACGCCCACGACGAGGCGAACCAGGCCAAGGCCGGCGACACGGTTTCCATCGAGGAATGCCGTCCGCTGTCCAAGAAGAAGGCCTGGACGCTGGTTGAGGTCGTTGAGCAGGCCAAGGGCTGATCGGCTCGCGCCTTTCGGAACCAGTGCAGTCAGATTAGGTTTGGAGAAAACCGATGATTCAGACTCAGACAATGCTGGATGTCGCCGACAACAGCGGCGCGCGCCGGGTGCAGTGCATCAAGGTGTTGGGCGGTTCGCACCGTCGCTACGCCCGCGTGGGTGACATCATCAAGGTAACGGTGAAAGAGGCCATTCCGCGTGGCAAGGTCAAGAAAGGCCAGGTCATGAAGGCGGTCGTGGTCCGCACCCGTAGTGGCGTCCGTCGGAACGACGGTTCGCTGATCCGCTTCGATGGAAATGCGGCGGTTCTGTTGAACAACACCAACGAACAGCCGGTCGGTACCCGTATCTTCGGGCCGGTCACTCGTGAGCTTCGTACCGAGAAGTTCATGAAGATCATTTCCTTAGCGCCTGAAGTGCTGTAAGGAGCGAGGCGGATATGCAAAAGATCAAACGTGACGACGAAGTAATCGTCATTGCCGGCAAGGACAAGGGCAAGCGTGGCAAGGTCAAGCGCGTTCTCGATAACGACCGTTATGTCGTGTCGGATGTGAACATGATCAAACGTCACACCAAGCCCAACCCCATGCTGGGCAACCAGGGGGGTATCGTCGAGCGCGAGGCTTCGATTCACGCGTCCAATGTGGCCATCTTCAATGCGGAGACCGGCAAAGCGGATCGCGTCGGCTTCCAGATGTCGGAAGACGGTACCAAGGTACGTATCTACAAGTCGACGCAAAAGCAGATCGACGCCTAACGCGAGTCGGATGGCAAAATGGCGAACTTGAAAGAACGTTATCAGAACGAGGTGGTGGCTCAACTCCGCGAGCAGTTCAGCTACGCCAACGTCATGCAGGTACCCCGGATCACCAAGGTGACCCTCAACATGGGTATCGGTGACGCGACCAGCGACAAGAAGCTGATCGACAACGCTATCGGTGACCTGGAGAAGCTCTCCGGTCAGAAGCCGATGATCACCAAGGCACGCAAGTCCATCGCGGGCTTCAAGGTCCGCGAAGGCTGGCCGATCGGCATCAAGGTGACCCTGCGCAGCGAGCGCATGTGGGACTTCCTCGATCGCCTGGTGAACATCGCTATCCCGCGCGTTCGCGACTTCCGGGGTCTCAACCCGAAGTCCTTCGACGGCCGTGGCAACTACTCAATGGGCGTGCGTGAGCAGATCATCTTTCCGGAGCTCGAGTATGATAAGATCGACCGGATTCGTGGTCTCGATGTGACCATCACCACCACAGCCAACAGCGATGACGAAGGCCGTGCGCTGCTGAGCGCGCTGAACTTCCCGTTCAAGAAATAAGGGTGGGATCATGGCAAAGAAAAGCATGGTTGAGCGTGAGCAGAAGCGCGCGGAGCTGGTGGCCAAATACGCCGCCAAGCGCGCTGAGCTCAAGGCTGTAATCTACGACGTCAACGCTTCTGATGAAGAGCGCTTCGACGCCCAGCTCAAGCTGCAGTCGTTGCCGCGCGACTCCAGTCCGGTTCGTCAGCGCAATCGCTGCCGTATCACCGGTCGGCCGCACGGCTACTACAACAAGTTTGGCTTGGGCCGCAACAAGCTGCGCGAAGCAGCCATGCGTGGCGACGTCCCTGGGCTGAAGAAGTCCAGCTGGTAACGCCACGAAGAATCAGGAGCGTAACGTAATGAGCATGCAAGATACGCTGGCGGATATGTTCACCCGTATCCGCAATGCGCAGATGGCTACCAAGGAGACGGTCACCATGCCGTCCTCCAAGCTGAAGGTCGAAGTGGCCCGTGTATTGAAGGACGAGGGCTACATCGGCGACTTCACGGTTGCCGAAGGCGCCAAGCCGCAGCTGTCGGTGACCCTCAAGTATTTCGAGGGCCGGCCGGTCATCGAGCATATCCAGCGCGTTTCCAAGCCGTCCCTGCGCATCTACAAGGGCAAGGGCGAGCTGCCGAAAGTCGCGGATGGCCTGGGTGTCGCGATCGTTTCCACCTCCAACGGGGTGATGACCGATCGCGCAGCGCGCAGCGCCGGTGTCGGTGGTGAAGTCATCTGCACCGTATTCTAGGAGTGACGAATGTCCCGCGTAGCCAAGTATCCGGTTAAATTGCCGAGCGGCGTCGAGGCCAAGTTCGACGCCGACCAGCTGACCGTCAAGGGCGGTCAGGGCTCCCAGAGCATGACCGTCCACCCCGACGTGGTGATCGGTCAGGAAGAGGGTCAGCTGACCTTCGCTCCGAGCGAGTCCGCCAAGAGCTGGGCAATGGTCGGCACCACACGTGCACTGGTCCAGAATATGGTCACCGGTGTCACCGAGGGCTTCACCAAGTCCCTCGAGATCAATGGCGTCGGCTACCGTGCCCAGGCAAGTGGCAAGACGCTCAACCTGACACTGGGTTTCTCTCACCCGGTCGAGTACACGCTGCCCGAAGGTGTCACGGCGGAAACGCCCAAGAACACCATCATCGTGCTGAAGAGCGCGAGCAAGCAGCAACTCGGCCAGGTGGCAGCGGAAATTCGTGCCTTCCGGCCGCCCGAGCCCTACAAGGGCAAGGGTATCCGGTACGGCGACGAAGTTGTCCGCCGCAAAGAAGCCAAGAAGAAGTAAGGCAGGGTTATGAACGCGAAGAAAGAATCTCGTCTCCGTCGTGCCCGCCGCGCTCGCGCCAAGATCCGCGAGCTGGGCGTGTATCGCCTGAGCGTCAATCGTACGCCGCGCCACATCTACGCGCAGATCATCTCGCCGGACGGCGGCCAGGTCCTGGCCAGTGCCTCCACGCTGGATAGCACCCTGCGTGAAGGCGGAACCGGCAACGCCGATGCTGCCGCCAAGGTGGGCGCCTTGATTGCCGAGCGCGCCAAGCAGGCGGGCATCACTCAGGTCGCCTTCGATCGTGCCGGGTTCAAGTATCACGGCCGCGTCAAGGCGCTGGCCGATGCCGCACGCGAAGGCGGCCTGGAATTCTAAAGGGTTTTACGATGGCGAATATCGAACAGAAAGGCGGCGACCTGCAAGAGAAGCTGGTGCAGGTCAACCGTGTCGCCAAAGTGGTCAAGGGTGGCCGCATCTTCGGTTTCACCGCGCTGACCGTCGTCGGTGACGGCAACGGCCGGGTCGGCTTCGGCCGCGGCAAGGCGCGCGAAGTGCCGGTCGCGATCCAGAAGGCGATGGACCAGGCACGCCGCAACATGGTCAAGGTCAACCTGCGTGGCAGCACGCTGCAGTACCCGGTGAAGGCCCGTCACGGCGCCTCCAAGGTATTCATGCAGCCGGCTTCCGAAGGTACCGGGATCATCGCTGGCGGTGCCATGCGCTCCGTGCTCGAGCTGGCCGGTGTCCATGACGTCCTGGCCAAGTGCTACGGTTCCACCAATCCGGTCAACGTGGTGCGCGCGACCATCAACGGTCTCTCCGCCATGCAGTCACCGGACGACATCGCCGCCAAGCGCGGCCTGTCCGTCGAAGAGATCGCGGGGTAAGGCACCATGGCAGCTTTGATCAAGGTTACTCAGGTGCGCAGCACCATCGGCGTTCTGAACAAGCACAAGGCCACCATGAAGGGTCTTGGGCTGCGTCGCATCGGGCACACCGTCGAGTTGGAAGACACCCCGGCCGTACGCGGTATGGTCAACAAGGTTAACTACCTTGTTCGTGTTGAGGGAGAGTGATCCATGAAACTCAATAGCCTGAGCCCGGCTCCGGGTTCCAAGCACGCCGAGAAGCGTGTCGGTCGTGGCATCGGCTCCGGTCTGGGCAAGACCGGCGGTCGTGGCCACAAGGGCCAGAAGTCTCGTACCGGCGGTAGCGTCAAGCCGGGTTTCGAGGGCGGTCAGATGCCGCTGCAGCGTCGTCTGCCCAAGTTCGGCTTCACGTCGGCCAAGTCGCTGGTTTCCGAGGAAGTGCGTCTCGCCGAGCTGGCCAAGGTCAGTGGCGATGTCGTCGATCTGGAAACGCTCAAGCAGGCCAACGTGCTCAAGGACGCCACGCGGTTCGCGAAGGTGATCCTTTCCGGCGAACTGAACAAGGCGGTTACCGTGCGCGGACTCAAGGTCACCAAGGGTGCCCGTGCCGCGATCGAAGCCGCTGGCGGTAAGGTCGAGGAATAAATGGCTAAGTCAGGAAACATGCCGGCAATGGGGGGAAGCGGCTTGAGTGAACTCTGGGCGCGCTTGCGCTTCGTGTTCATCGCCATCGTGGTGTACCGAATCGGTGCCCATATTCCCGTTCCCGGTATCGATCCTGACCAGCTCGCTGCCTTGTTCAGGGAAAACCAGGGCACCATCCTGGGCATGTTCAACATGTTCTCCGGGGGTGCGCTGTCGCGCATGAGCATTCTGGCGCTGGGGATCATGCCGTACATCTCCGCGTCGATCATCATGCAGCTTCTGACGGCGGTCTCGCCCCAGCTTGAGCAGCTGAAGAAGGAAGGTGAGGCCGGCCGGCGCAAGATCAGTCAGTACACCCGTTACGGGACCGTGTTACTGGCGTTGATTCAGGCGACCGGCATGGCAGTCGGTCTGGTCGGACAGGGCGTGACCTATACCAGCGACTTCAGCTTCTACTTCACGGCGATCGTGTCGTTCGTCGCCGGTGCGGTGTTTTTGATGTGGCTGGGCGAGCAGATCACCGAGAAGGGGATCGGCAACGGCATTTCGCTGATCATCTTCGCCGGCATCGTCGCCGGGCTGCCGAGCGCGATCGGGCAGTCCTTCGAACTGGCGCGCAACGATGGCGCCTGGAATGTGCTGCCGCTGCTGGCACTCTCGGTGCTGGCGATCGCCACCGTGGCTTTCGTGGTATTCATCGAGCGCGGCCAGCGTCGCATCACGGTGAATTATCCGCGGCGTCAGGTCGGTAACAAGATGTATGCCGGGCAGAGCAGCTATCTGCCGCTCAAGGTCAATATGGCCGGCGTCATTCCGGCGATCTTCGCCTCGAGCATCCTGCTGTTTCCGGCATCGATCGGGCAATGGATGGGTTCCGCCGAAGGCTTCGAGTGGTTGCAGGTGATATCGCAGTCGCTTGGGCCGGGGCAGCCGCTGTACATATTGCTTTTCGCCGCGGCAGTGGTATTCTTCTGCTTCTTTTATACGGCGCTGGTCTTCAACCCCAAGGATGTGGCTGACAACCTCAAGAAGTCAGGCGCGTTTCTTCCGGGCATCCGCCCCGGCGAGCAGACCGCTCGCTACGTCGACAAGGTCATGACCCGCTTGACGTTGTTCGGTGCCCTCTACATCACCGCTGTTTCCCTGATGCCGCAGTTCCTGATCATTGCCTGGAACGTTCCGTTCTTCTTCGGCGGAACCTCCCTGCTGATCGTGGTGGTGGTCATCATGGACTTCATGGCCCAGGTTCAATCGCATCTGATGTCGAACCAGTATGAATCGGTGATGAAGAAGTCCAACCTGAAAGGCTACGGAAGCGGCGGCCTGATGCGCTGAGCGCACGCCGACCGCGTAATGGAGAGAACGATGAAAGTTCGAGCTTCCGTCAAGAAAATGTGCCGCAACTGCAAGATCATTCGGCGTAATGGCGCGGTTCGCGTCATCTGCACCGAACCGCGGCACAAGCAGCGCCAGGGCTGATTCTGTTCCTGACGTTGACCGAAAGCGGGCGCCGGCTTGCACCCTTGTCTCGAGAGGGACAAAGGTGTAAGCTGTTGCGCCTTTTGTAGATGAACAAACGAGCAAGCCGCTCAAATTTCGGAGTAAGCTGATGGCCCGTATTGCAGGCGTCAATATCCCGGACAACAAGCATGCGGCGATCTCGCTGACCTATATCTTCGGGATTGGCCGTACTCGCGCGCAGGACATCTGTGCCGCGGTCGGCATCGTACCCACCGCCAAGGTGCAGGAGCTGTCTGCCGAACAGGTAGATGCGCTGCGCACCGAGGTCGGCAAGTACACCGTTGAGGGTGACCTTCGTCGCGACACGACGCTGAATATCAAGCGTCTGATGGACTTGGGTTGCTACCGTGGTCTGCGTCATCGTCGTGGTCTTCCCCTGCGCGGTCAGCGCACGAAGACCAATGCGCGTACCCGCAAGGGCCCGCGCAAACCGATTCGCAAATAAAACGCATGTTCTGGCGTTAAGACAGGAAGAAACATCAACATGGCTAACCCGCGTAGTAACCGTAAAAAGGTTAAAAAGCAGGTAGTGGATGCGGTAGCCCACATCCATGCCTCTTTTAACAACACGATCGTGACGATCACAGACCGCCAGGGCAACGCGCTCTCATGGGCGACTGCCGGTGGTTCGGGTTTTCGTGGTTCTCGCAAGAGCACCCCGTTCGCTGCTCAAGTGGCAAGCGAACGTGCAGCGACTGCTGCAGCCGAGTATGGTGTGAAAAACGTCGACGTGCTGGTCAAGGGCCCCGGTCCTGGCCGTGAGTCCGCCGTGCGCGCATTGAATGCCGCCGGCTTCCGCGTGCAGAGCATCACCGACGCGACGCCCGTTCCCCACAACGGCTGCCGTCCGCCGAAGAAACGCCGCGTTTAAGGAGACAGACTCATGGCTCGTTATATTGGACCGAAGTGCAAACTGTCTCGTCGTGAAGGGACCGACCTCTTTCTCAAGAGCGGTGTCACTCCCTTCGAGAAGAAGTGCAAATCCGAGCAGATTCCGGGTGTGCACGGCCAGCGCCGTCAGCGTCTTTCCGACTACGGCTTGCAGCTTCGCGAGAAGCAGAAAGTGCGTCGTATCTACGGCGTGCTCGAGAACCAGTTCCGCAACTACTACAAGGAAGCGGCCCGCATGAAGGGCGCGACCGGCGAGTTGTTGCTGCAACTGCTCGAATCCCGACTGGACAACGTCGTCTATCGCATGGGCTTCGGCTCCACGCGTGCCGAAGCGCGTCAGTTGGTCAGCCACAAGGCGATCGCCGTCAACGGGCGCAGCGTCAACGTGGCTTCTTATCAGGTCCGTCCCGGCGACGTCGTCACCGTGCGTGAAAAGGCCAAGAACCAGGCGCGTATCCAACACGCCCTGCAGTTGTCCGGCCAGCGCGGCGACGTGACCTGGATCGATGTCGATTCGAAGAAGATGGAAGGCACTTTCAAGGCTGTCCCGGAACGCGGCGACCTGTCTGCCGACATCAACGAAAACCTGATCGTCGAGCTGTACTCGAAGTAATCAGCGTCCCACGCGTGATGCCGGGCGCGCGCTGCGTGCCCGGCTCCGAGTACCGAGTATCCGTTTGGCAGCCTGAAAGGTGTTCATATGCAGCGTTCAGTGACAGAGTTTCTCCGTCCTCGCGATATCAAGGTCGAAGAGATCAACGCGCACCACGCGAAGATCGTGCTCGAGCCGTTCGAGCGCGGTTTCGGTCACACCCTGGGGAATGCTCTGCGTCGCATCCTGCTGTCTTCCATGCCCGGCTGTGCCGTGGTGGAAGCGGAAATCGCCGGTGTTGAGCACGAATACAGTGCGATCGAAGGGGTCCAGGAAGATGTCATCGAGATCCTCCTGAACCTCAAGGACGTGGCGATCAAGATGCACAGCCGCGACGAAGCGGTGCTCTCGCTGAACAAGCAGGGCCCGTGTGTCGTCACGGCCGGCGACATCGCCGTCGACCATGATGTCGATATCGTCAATCCCGAGCACGTGATCGCTCACGTCAACGAGGGCGCCGAGCTGAAGATGCAGCTCAAGGTCGCTCGTGGCCGTGGTTATGAGCCCGCGGATACTCGTGCCGACGCGGATGACGAATCGCGGACCATCGGTCGCCTGCAGCTGGATGCGACCTTCAGCCCCGTACGCCGCGTTTCCTATGCCGTCGAAGCGGCGCGCGTCGAACAGCGCACCGACCTCGACAAGCTGGTCATCGACCTGGAAACCGACGGCACCCTGGATCCGGAAGAGGCGATCCGTCGCAGCGCAACCATTCTGCAGGAACAGTTGGGTGCGTTCGTCGACCTGGAAGCCGACAAGGAACAGGAAGTTGAAGAGGAACAGGATCACATCGATCCTATCCTGCTGCGCCCCGTAGACGATCTCGAGTTGACCGTCCGCAGCGCCAACTGCCTCAAGGCCGAGAATATCTATTACATCGGCGATCTCATTCAGCGTACCGAAGTCGAGCTGTTGAAGACTCCCAACCTCGGCAAGAAGTCTTTGAACGAGATCAAGGACGTCCTGGCAGCGCGCGGCCTGTCCCTCGGCATGCGGCTGGAAAACTGGCCGCCGGCGAGCCTCAAGGACGACAAGGCCTCCGCGTGAGCGTCGACTCGAGCCCCAGTTAAGGAATCACAACCATGCGTCATCGTAAGAGTGGTCGTCACCTCAATCGTACGAGCTCGCACCGCCACGCCATGTTCAAGAACATGTGCGTCTCGCTGGTCGAGCATGAAGTCATCAAGACAACCCTGCCCAAGGCCAAGGAACTGCGTCGTCACATCGAGCCGCTGATCACCTTGTCCAAGCAGGACAGCGTCGCCAACCGTCGCCTGGCCTTCAGCCGTACCCGTTCCAAGGATACGGTCGGCAAGCTCTTCAACGAGCTGGGCCCGCGCTACACCAACCGCCCCGGCGGTTACGTGCGCATCCTCAAGTGCGGTTACCGCACCGGCGACAACGCGCCGATGGCCTATGTCGAACTGGTCGACCGTCCGGTCATCGAGGAAGCCGCCGAGGACTGATCCTCGCGCTGTGCCGTCCAAGGCCGATACGAAAGCCGGCTCCCTCGGGAGCCGGCTTTTTTAGTTTGAAGCCTGAAGAGCGGCGCTTCGCGCCTGGGAGCAGGGAAGACGAGCTACGAGCTACTAGCCCGGATTAGGTCTCTGCGCTGCTCGTCACTCGTGGCTCGCCGCTCGTGGCGCGTTCCAGCATCGGTTTGAGGAAACGCCCGGTATGCGAGCCCTCGTGCCTGGCGACCTGCTCCGGGGTGCCCTCGGCGATGATCCGGCCACCGCCGGAGCCGCCCTCGGGGCCGAGGTCGATCAGCCAGTCGGCGGTCTTGATCACGTCGAGATTGTGCTCGATCACCACGATGGTATTGCCATGATCGCGTAGCCGGTGAAGCACCCCGAGCAGTTGGCGGATGTCCTCGAAGTGCAGCCCGGTGGTCGGCTCGTCGAGGATGTAGAGCGTCTGCCCGGTATCGCGCTTGGCCAGTTCGCGGGCCAGCTTGACGCGCTGCGCCTCGCCGCCCGACAGTGTGGTGGCACTCTGGCCCAGGCGCACGTAGGACAGGCCCACGTCCATCAGCGTCTGCAGGCGCCGGGCTATCGCCGGTACCGGGCTGAAGAATTCCAGCGCTTCCTCGATGGTCATCTCGAGGACCTCGTGGATGTTCTTGCCCTTGTAGGCGATCTCCAGGGTCTCGCGATTGTAGCGCTTGCCCTTGCAGACGTCGCAGGGCACGTAGATGTCCGGCAGGAAGTGCATCTCGACCTTGATCATGCCCTCGCCCTGGCACGCCTCGCAGCGACCGCCCTTGACGTTGAAGCTGAAGCGCCCCGGCTTGTAGCCCCGCGAGCGCGCTTCCTGAGTGCCCGAGAACAGTTCGCGGATCGGCGTGAAGATCCCGGTGTAGGTCGCCGGATTGGAGCGCGGCGTGCGCCCGATCGGGCTCTGGTCGATATCGATGACCTTGTCGAGCTGATCGAGCCCCTCGATTTGATCGTAGGCCGCCGGTGTCAGCGTCGTGGCCCTGTTGAGTTCGCGGGCGGCGATCGGCATCAGCGTCGAGTTGATCAGCGTCGACTTGCCCGAGCCGGAAACCCCGGTGACGCAGACGAACAGCCCCAACGGCAGCGCGAGGTCGACGTTCTGCAGGTTGTTGCCGCGGGCGCCGCTCAGCCGCAGGACCTTGTCCGGGTGGCCGGGTATCCGGTATGGCGGCACCTCGATGCGCCGGGTACCAGCCAGATACTGACCGGTCAGCGACTGTGGACACTGCTCGATGTCGCCCGGGGTGCCCTGGGCGACGATGCGCCCGCCGTGGACGCCGGCGCCGGGGCCGATGTCGAGCACGTGATCGGCGGCACGGATGGCATCCTCGTCGTGCTCGACGACGATCACCGTGTTGCCCAGGTCGCGCAGCCGCTCGAGGGTCTTGAGCAGGCGGTCGTTGTCGCGCTGGTGCAGGCCGATCGACGGCTCGTCGAGGATGTACATCACCCCCACCAGGCCGGCGCCGATCTGGCTGGCCAGGCGAATCCGCTGGGCCTCGCCGCCGGAGAGCGTCTCGGCGCTGCGCTCGAGGTTGAGATAGTCGAGGCCGACATTGACCAGAAACTCCAGCCGGGCATGGATCTCGTGGACGATCTTGGCGGCGATCTCCCCCTTGCGGCCGGGCAGCTCGAGCGTCTTGAAGTAGCGCCAGGCGTCACCGATCGGAAAGCGCACGATCTCGGGCAGGGTGTGATCGTCGATGAACACGTGACGCGACTCGCGGCGCAGGCGGCTACCGTGGCAGGTCGGGCAGGGCTGGATCGCCAGGTACTTGGCCAGGTCCTCGCGCACCATGCTCGACTCGGTCTCGCGATAGCGCCGCTGCATGTTGGGCAGCACGCCCTCGAACGGATGCTCGCGGGTCACCTTGCGACCGCGGTCGTTGACGTAGCTGAAGGCGATGTCGTCGTCGCCGCTGCCATGCAGCACGATGTCGCGCTCGTGGCGAGCCAGCTCGTTCCAGGGCGTCTCGGGCTTGAAGCGGTAGTGCTTGGCGACCGCCTGCAACTGGTTGAAGTAGTAGACGCTGCGCCGGTCCCAGCCCTTGATCACGCCCTCGGCCAGCGATAGATCGGGGTGACTGATCAGCTTGTCGGCATCGAAGTACTGCTGGCTGCCCAGGCCGTCGCAGGTCGGGCAGGCGCCGGCCGGGTTGTTGAACGAGAACATCCGCGGCTCGAGCTCGGCGATCGAGTAGCCGCACACCGGGCAGGCGAAGCGCGCCGAAAAGGTGATGTCGTCGCGCTCGCCGTCCATGAAATGCACGATGGCGATGCCGTCGGCGAGATTCAGCGCGGTCTCGAACGACTCGGCGAGGCGCTGCTGAAGGTCCTCGCGCACCTTGATGCGGTCGACCACCACGCTGATGTCGTGCTTCTTGTTCTTGTCCAGCGGTGGAATCTCGTCGAACTCGTAGACATGTCCGTCGACCAGCGCGCGCACGTAGCCCTGGGCCCGCAGTTCGGCGAGCAGTTGCAGGTGCTCGCCCTTGCGGCCCTTGATCACCGGCGCCAGCAGCATCAGCTTGCTGGCCTCGGGCAGCGTCAGTACCTGATCGACCATCTGCGAGACGGTCTGCGCCTCGAGGTCGATGTCGTGTTCGGGGCAGCGCGGTGTCCCGGCACGGGCGAACAGCAGGCGCAGGTAGTCGTAGATCTCGGTGATGGTGCCGACCGTCGATCGCGGGTTGTGCGAGGTCGATTTCTGCTCGATCGAGATCGCCGGCGACAGACCCTCGATATGGTCCATGTCGGGCTTTTCCATCATCGACAGGAACTGGCGCGCGTAGGTGGACAGCGATTCGACGTAACGCCGCTGGCCCTCCGCATAGAGCGTGTCGAAGGCCAGCGACGACTTGCCCGAGCCGGACAGCCCGGTGACCACGATCAACCGGTCGCGCGGCAGTTCGACATCGATGTTCTGGAGGTTGTGGGTGCGGGCCCCACGGACCTGAATCTTGTCCATTGCCACCTCGTGAGCGCGCAAAAGTTCGATTATACGGCGTTGGGCGAAGGCCCGGCAAAGCGAGTGCCGGCGAAACTCCGCCGACCAGGCGCCACACGGCTTTTCCCGGCGACTGGCGAACCGGTAGAATAGTCGAGGCGCGCGACCGCTGCCGGCCGACGCGATTCGCAAGCTGTTTTCCTTCCCGTTCACCCAGACTGCGACCCGCCATGACTGCTCGACTGTTGACCTCTGAGCGCCGCGCCATCTCCGGGCTCGCCGGGCTTTACGCCACGCGCATGCTCGGCCTGTTCATGGTGTTGCCGGTGCTGGCGCTGTACGCCGAGGACCTCGCCGGCGCCACGCCGCTGCTGGTGGGCCTGGCGCTGGGCGCCTACGGCCTGACCCAGGCCATCTTCCAGATTCCCTTCGGGCTGCTTTCCGATCGTATCGGCCGCAAGGTGGTGATCGCCGGCGGCCTGCTGCTGTTCGCGCTGGGCAGCGTGATCGCCGCCGAGGCGGACTCCATCGCCACGGTGATCGTCGGCCGCTGCCTGCAGGGCAGCGGCGCGGTGGCCGGGGCGATCATGGCGCTGCTTGCCGATCAGACCCGCGAGGAGATCCGCACCGCGGCGATGGCCACCATCGGCTTGTCGATCGGCGTGGCCTTCGCCATCGCCATGGTCGTCGGCCCGCTGATGGCCGCGCATTTCGGTCTGACCAGCGTATTCTGGCTGACCGCGCTGCTCGCCCTGGCGAGCCTGCTGGTGCTCTGGCGGCTGGTGCCGGCGGCGCCGCGGGTGGCGCGCCACCAGGACGTCGGCCTCGATCGTGAGCAGTTGCGCACCACGCTTACCAGCTCCAGCCTGCTGCGGCTGGACTTCTCGATCTTTGCCCTGCATCTGATCCTGACCGCCGCCTTCGTTGCGGTGCCGTTCCGGCTGGTCGACGTGGGCATCGCCGCCGCCGACCAGGGCTGGGTCTATCTGGCGGTGATGGGGCTGGCCTTCGTCGGCATGGTGCCGCTGGTGATCGTCGCCGAGAAGCGCCGGCGCATGAAGGCGACCTTCCTCGGCGCGGTGGCGGGCATGACCCTGGTGCTGCTGGCGCTCGGCGAGCTCGGCCACCAGCGCTGGACGCTGATCGGCCTGCTGTGGGCGTTCTTCGTCGCCTTCAACCTGCTCGAGGCCACCCTGCCGTCGATGATCAGCAAGCTCGCCCCGGCGGGTGCCAAGGGCACCGCGATGGGCGTCTACTCGACCAGCCAGTTCCTCGGCGCTTTCCTGGGCGGGGTGCTGGGCGGGGCCCTGTCGCAGCATTTCGGGTATGATGCGGTGTTCCTGGGTGCCGCCTTGCTGGGTGCCGTGTGGTTGGCGGTGATCTGGCGGATGCCTGCGCCGCGCCACCTGTCCAGCGAGATCGTGACGCTGGACGACCATCCCGGCGATGCCCTGGATGCGCTGATGGCGCGCTTCGCCGACATAGCCGGGGTCGAGGACGTACTGGTGGTGCCCGAAGAGCGCGTCGCCTACCTCAAGGTCGATCGTCAGCGACTGGACGCCGAGGCGCTGGCCCGGGTGGCCGGCACCCGACACGATTCAAGGGGCGCGTGAGCGCCCGCCCACTAGCAAGGAGTCAAACATGGCCCGTGGTGTAAACAAGGTCATCCTGATCGGCAATCTGGGTCAGGACCCCGAAGTGCGCTTCACGCCGTCGGGAACGGCGGTGGCCAACCTCAACCTGGCGACCACCGATACCTGGACCGACCGTCAGAGCGGCCAGCGTCAGGAGCGCACCGAATGGCATCGCGTGGTGCTGTTCAACAAGCTCGCCGAGATCGCCCAGCAGTATCTGAAGAAGGGCGGCAAGGTGTATATCGAAGGTCGCCTGCAGACGCGCAAGTGGCAGGATCAGAACGGCCAGGACAAGTACAGCACCGAGATCGTCGCCAACGACATGCAGATGCTCGATTCGCGCGGCGGTGGCGACTTTCCCCAGCAGCAGCCCCAGCAGGGTGGCTACGCACCCCAGGGCGGCCAGCAGGGCGGCCATGCCAACAATGCGCCGCCGCAGCAGCCCCAGCGTCCGCCCCAGCAGCCACCGGCTCAGGGTGGTCAGCAGGGCGGCGGCCAGCAGGGTGGCAACTACGGCGCCCCGCAGCCCGGCAGCTTCGACGATTTCGACGACGAGATCCCGTTCTGAGCGGCCCGCACTTGGCCATGGAAAGTCAAAGCCCGCATTCTGCGGGCTTTTTTACGTTCGGCCCTTGTATTGCCTGACTGTCTTGCCGATGAGCGGGGCGCTCCGGGTTACGGTACGGTGACCACGATCTTGCCGAACTGCTGGTTGGATTCCATGTAGCGGTGGGCGTCGACCATCTCCGCGAAGCCGAACGTGCGGGCGACGATCGGCTTGAAATCGCCGCGCTCGATACCGGCGTAGATGAAGCGCTTGCCGGCTTCGAAGCGTTCGGGGTCGGCGATGATCTCGAGCAGCGTGTAGCCGCGCATGGTCAGCGCCTTGTTCATGCCGGCGATCATCGGGAACGGCGTCGGCTCGCCGCTCAGGGCGCCGTAGACGAAGTAGGTGCCGTACGGCGCCATGGCGTCGACCAGCGTCTGCGCGCCGGAACCGGCGACCGGGTCGAACACCACGCGGGCACCGGCATCGTCGGTGATGCGCATGACCTCGGCGGCGACATCCTGCTCCTGGGTGGCGATGACGTGGGCCGCACCGGCCTTGCGCAGGTCGTCGGCCTTGGCCGAGCTGCGGGTCGCGGCGATCGACACTGCGCCCACGCTGTTGGCGATCTGGATCGCCGCCAGGCCCACGCTGCTCGACGCCGCGGGGATGATCACCGCCTCGCCGCGAGAGAGTCGGGCGATATCGATCAGCGCGCCGTAGGCGGTCAGAAAGGGCATCCAGATCGCCGCGGCCTGGACCGCATCGAGCCCCTCCGGGCGCGGCGCCACGGCATGGACGGGCACGATCGCGCGCTCGGCGTACAGGCTGTAGCGGTTCATCGAGAAGGCGGGGATCACGCTCACCGCGTCGTCCTCGGCGAAGCCCGTGACGCCGTCGCCCACGGCTTCGACCACCGCCGAGCCTTCGTAACCGAGGCCCGCCGGCAGTTGCGGGTCTTCCAGGTAGTTGCCGGACCGGAACATCGCCTCGGCGCGGTTGAGGCCGATCGCCTCGACGCGCACGCGCAGTTCCTGGCTACCTGGCTCACCGGGCTCGTGCTCCTCGAAGCGCAGTACCTCGGGTCCGCCGGTTTCATGAAAGCGGATGGCTTGTGTCATTCGATTGCCTCCCTGGCTGAATAGTGGGCGCCGAAGCGACAACGTGGACGCATCGGTGATTGATACGTAGCACAGTGTGGAAGACACCACGTGGCACTGCCATGGTCGATCCTGTGCGATTCATGCCGGATCCTGTCGTACCGCTCACTTGAGCGTCAGGCGTCGGGCCAGGCGGTGCAGGTTGCCGGCGTCGAGCCCCAGGGTGCGCGCGGCGGCCGCCCAGTTGCCGTCGTGGGCGGCCAGCGCCTGGCGGATGTAGTCGCGCTGGAAGTCGTCGATCGCCTGGCGCAGGGGCAACCAGTCCTCGTCGGCGGAATAGCTCGTCTCGGCGGCGCCTGCGGAGCGCGTGTCGAGGGCTCCGAACGGCTCGTGAGGCGCATCCCTCGGCAGATCGAGATGGCGGCTGTCGATGCGGATCACCGCCTGGCGGCGGCTGTCGATTGAGCCGCCACGGCGCGAATCGTCGAGCCGCTCGCCCAGCGCGCGCAGCGCCGCCCGGCCCAGGGTGTGTTCGAGTTCGCGCACGTTGCCCGGCCACTGCCAGGCCAGCAGGGCCGCCTCGGCCGCACTCGACAGGCGCAGGTTGTTGACCCCCAGGCGCACCCGGTTGTCGGCGAGGAAGCTGCCGGCGAGCAGCAGCAGGTCCTCGCGCCGCTGGCGCAACGGAGGGACCTGCAGGGGAAAGGCGCTCAGGCGGTGGTAGAGATCCTCGCGAAAGCGCCCGGCCGCGACTTCGGCGGCCAGGTCGCGGTTGGTCACGGCGACGATGCGCACGTCCACCCGCTGGGCTCGCTCGCTGCCCAGCGGCTGGATTTCGCCCTCCTGCAGGACGCGCAGCAGCTTGGGCTGCAGGGCCAGCGGCAACTCGCCGATCTCGTCGAGCATCAGCGTGCCGCCGTCGGCCATCGCGAAGTGCCCGCGGTGGTCGCGGATCGCCCCGGAGAACGCCCCACGACGATGCCCGAACAGCTCGCTCTCGATCAGCTGCTCGGGCAGGCTCGCGCAATTGACCTGGACCAGCGGCCCCTGGTGGCGGGTCGAGCGGGCGTGCAGCGCGCGCACCACGCGCTCCTTGCCGACCCCGGTCTCGCCCTGCAGCAGCACGCACATGTCGGTCGGCGCGACCAGGTCCAGCGAGGCATCGAGGCGTTGCATGGCCGGGCTGTTCCAGTGGCGCTGCAGGGCCGGCCGGGGCTCGCTGTCGAGTGCCTCGCTGAGCCGCGAGCGGGTGGCGCTGAGCTGGCTGGCCAGGCGCAGGCAGGTCGCCAGCAGGCGCGCCTTGGCGAGCAGCTCGTCCTCGTCGAGGCGCGCCAGACTGCCGGCGGCCAACGCATCGAGGGTGAGCACGCCGATCAACCGCTCGCCGTCGCGCAGCGCCACTCCCAGGCAGTCGTGGACCGCGGTGAGTTCCTCGTCGATCAGGCCGTCGAAGGGGTCGGGCAGCGGGCTGTCCGGCGGGAAGCGGCAGACGCCGGGGTGTCGGGCGATGACCGCTAGCCGCGGATGGACGTCGAGCGGGAAGCGTCGACCGCGCACTTCGTCGGGCAGGCCGAGCACGGCGACCGGCAAGAGTCCCGCCTCGTCGTTGACCATCAGCGTGCTGGCGTCGGCCGGGTAGTCGCCGACCAGGGTCTCGAGCAGCCGCGACCACAACGGCTGCAGCGCCTCGACGGGCTGGCCGTCGGCGAGCTGGGTCAGCAGGTCGCGGAGAATGTCGTAGAAGCGTGTCATGATGACCGTGATTGTCCGGGTGACAGTAAAAAAGACAACCCCGATATTGTCATTTTAACTGTCGAGTGGCGGGAGAGGACGGTGGCGAAGAGTGCCGGGCCGTCGCCAGCATGGATGGTGCCTGGGCTGGTGCCATGCCCTGCGGCAGGGTGTCGCGGCTACCGGGGCCTGGCACGGGGGTTGCCCCGAAGAGTGTGTCATCTCTTTTTTATGATTATCCGGAGCCCTACATGCTGACCCCGCAACAGGAACAGGTCGTCGCCGCTACCGCCCCCGTCGTCGCCGAGCACCTCGATACGATTACCGCGCGTTTCTACCCGCTGATGTTCGATCGCTATCCCGAGGTCAAGGCGCTGTTCAATGCCGCTCACCAGGCGAGTGGCGGCCAGCCGCGGGCGCTGGCCGCCTCGGTGCTGCACTACGTGCAGCTACGCGGCGATCGCGAGCAGGCCAAGGCGTCGCTGGCGCTGGTGGTCGACAAGCACGTCTCGCTGAACATCCGTCCCGATCACTACCCGATCGTCGGCGAGTGCCTGATGGCGGCGATCGGCGAGGTGCTCGGCGAGGCGGTGACCGCCGAGGTCGCCGACGCCTGGCAGGCGGTCTACGAAGAGCTGGCCGGTCTGCTGATCGAACTCGAGGCCGCGCGCTACGAGCAGTTCGCGGCGCTGCCGGGCGGCTGGCGCGGCACTCGCGCCTTCCACGTCGCCGAGACCCGCCGGGAAAGCGCCGAGATCCGCTCCTTCGTGCTGGCGCCCGACGATGGCCAGCCGGTCGCCGACTTCGCGCCGGGGCAGTTCATCGGCGTCAAGCTCATGATCGACGGCGAGCCGGTGTTCCGCCACTACAGCCTCTCCGCGGCGCCCAACGGCCGCACCTATCGGCTGTCGATCAAGCGCGAGCCGGGCGGCCGGGTCAGCGAGCATTTCCATGCCCGCATGAGCGAAGGCTCGCGCCTCGAGCTGCTGCCGCCGGCGGGTGAGCTGACCCTCGCGGAAGACGCCTCGCCGGTGGTGCTGCTCAGCGCCGGGGTCGGCCAGACGCCGATGCTCTCGCTGGCCGACCAGGCACTGGCCGCGGGTCGCCAGGTCACCTATGTGCACGCCGCGCGTAACGCCGATGTGCACGCCTTCGGCGACGAGGTCGCGGCGTTGGCCGAGCGCTATCCGCAGCAGCTGCGCAGTGTGGTCTGCTACGAGGAAGCCGATGGCGATACGCAACCGGACCATCATGGGCGCATCGACCGCGAACTGCTGGCGACGCTGCTGCCGGCGAGTGAGCCGCTGTGCTATCTGGTCGGTCCCCAGGGCTTCATGCGCTGCGTCGATGCCGAGCTCGAAGCCCTCGGCGTGCCCGCCGAGCGGCGGCGTTTCGAGCATTTCGGGCCGTCCCGGCCGCTTCACGCCTGATTTGTCTCGAGCATGCAGCTTACTCATCGGGGTCATAGCGAGAAACAATCGGGCAGGCATTGATTAGAGCCCTAACGAACGCCATTACTGGGGCAGCGTTTCCCGACCGATATGCCAGGCAAAGGAGAGACCATGGCCTACGAGAATCTGCTGTTCCCGTTAGAGCTGGGCCGCCTGACGCTGCCCAACCGCGTCATCATGGCGCCGCTGACCCGGGCGCGCACGCCCGACAGCATCCCCGGCGAGCTGCAGGCCACCTATTATGCGCAACGCGCCGGCGCGGGCCTGGTGATCAGCGAGGCGACCAATATCTCGCCCACCGCTCGCGGTTATGTGTACACCCCGGGCATCTATACCGATGCCCAGGAGGCGGGCTGGCGCAAGGTGGTCAAGGCGGTCCACGATGCCGGCGGGCGCATGGCGTTGCAGTTGTGGCACGTGGGGCGTGTCTCGCATGAAATCGTCCAGCCCAACGGGCTGCAGCCGGTGGCGCCCAGCGCGATTCGCGGCGAGGGCGCGCAGTGCTTCGCCGAATTCGCCGACGGCACGGCGGGGCGTCACCCGGCGAGCACGCCACGGGCGCTCGAACTCGAGGAGATCCCGCTGCTCATCGAGGACTACCGTCAGGCCGCCCGACGCGCCAAGCGGGCCGGCTTCGACATGGTCGAGGTGCATGCCGCCAATGCCTACCTGCTCCAGCAGTTCCTGGCCAGTGGTTCCAACAAGCGCACGGACCGCTATGGCGGTAGCGTGGTCAACCGCGCGCGGCTGCTGCTCGAGGTGGTCGATGCGGTCAGCGCGGAGCTGGGCGCCGATCGCGTCGGCGTGCGGCTGTCGCCGTTCATCGAGATATTCGGTCTCAGCGACGACGAGCCCGAGGCAATGATGCACTACCTGGCCGAGCAGCTGTCGCTGCGCAAGATCGGCTACCTGCACATCAACGAGCCCGACTGGACCGGCGAGGGTGTGCAGTTGACCGACGATTTCCGTCGCGACCTGCGCGATCGCTTCCGTGGACCGCTGTTGTATTGCGGTCATTACACCGCCGCACGCGGCGAGATGCTGATCGAGAAGGGGCTAGCCGACGCGGTGGTCTACGGCCGGCCGTACATCGCCAACCCTGACCTGGTCGAGCGTTTTCGCCGTCAGGCGCCGCTCAACGAGCCGGATCCGGACACCTTCTACGGCGGCGGGGCGCGGGGTTATACCGACTATCCGGCACTCGGCTGACACGCTGGGCTGTCCAGTGGCCTGGCTTGGCGCTATCCTGTGAGTCACGAGCCGCCTGGACGGACGGCGGCCCAAGCTCATTGGTCAGGAGGATTCATATGCAGATCAGGACGTTGCTGGCTGGTTCCGCGATGCTCGCGCTACTCGGCGGGTGCGCGACAGGTACCCAGCAGGGTACGGGCACCCAGGAGCCGGTGGCGGAGCCGCAGACGGCAACCTACGAAGGTACCCTGCCGTGCCGTAACTGCGCGGGTATCGACCTTACCGTGACCCTCGAGGGTGACGAGCAGGCCGCCGACGAAGCGCGCGACTTCGCCCTCGATGCCAGCTATCGCGAGCACCCGCAGAATCCCCCGACCGAGCACTACGAGGGGCAGTGGAACGTGCTCAGCGGTACCGCCAACGATCCCGAGGCGACGGTCTACGAACTGACTCCGGACGGCGAAGGCCAGGTCTACTACTTCCTCAGGCTCGACAGCGACACGCTCGAGCTGGTCGATCCGCAACGTCGCCGCTTCGAGAACGGCGAGACGCTGCGCCTGAACCGTCAGCAGACAGCCGTAAGCCAGTAGTCAATAGCGTCGTAGTCACGCGTGAATAACAGGGGCGGCCATCGGCCGCCCCTGTGCGTTATCCCACCGCTCGTTATTAGCGTCGGACCATCCGACAGGAAGCCTATGGCGAAAGCGAAGAGCGCCTTCGTGTGCACCGAATGCGGTGCCGAATACAGCAAGTGGCAGGGCCAGTGCTCCAGTTGCCGCGAGTGGAACACCTTGAGCGAGGTGCGCCTGGCCGCGCCGCGCCCGGGTGGCGGCGGCGCTCCGGCGACGGCGCGCGCGGGCTACGCCGGAAGCCTGTCGCGAGAGGTTACCGACCTGGCCAGCGTCGACCTGGCCGAAGTGCCGCGCTTCTCGTCGACCTTCGGCGAGTTCGACCGCGTGCTCGGCGGTGGCCTGGTGCCGGGGTCGGCGGTGCTGCTGGGCGGTAATCCCGGCGCCGGAAAGTCGACCCTGCTGCTGCAGACCGCCTGCAAGCTCGCCCAGCAGCGCCGCGTGCTGTACGTCACCGGCGAGGAGTCGCTGTCGCAGGTGGCGATGCGCGCCCACCGCCTGCAACTGCCCACCCAGGGGCTCAAGATGCTCGCCGAGACCAGCGTCGAGACGATCCTCGGCGTCGCCGAGCGCGAGCGCCCCGAGGTGCTGATCATCGACTCCATCCAGACCATGCACCTCGAGGACATCGGCTCGGCACCGGGCGGGGTGGCCCAGGTCCGCGAGTCGGCGGCGGCGCTGACCCGTTTCGCCAAGCAGTCGAACACCGTCTTGATGCTGGTCGGCCATGTGACCAAGGATGGCACCCTGGCCGGCCCCAAGGTGCTCGAGCACATGATCGACGCCTCGCTGCTGCTCGAGGGCGGCGCCGATTCGCGCTTTCGCACGCTGCGCGGCCAGAAGAACCGTTTTGGCGCGGTCAACGAGCTGGGCGTGTTCGCGATGCTCGAGCAGGGCATGAAGGAGGTCAAGAATCCCAGCGCGATCTTCCTCTCGCGGGGTGAGGAGCAGGCTCCGGGCAGCCTGGTGATGGTGGTCTGGGAGGGCACCCGGCCGATCCTCGTCGAGGTCCAGGCGCTGCTCGACGACTCGGCGCTGGGCAATCCGCGACGCGTCGCGGTGGGTCTCGACAGTAATCGCCTGGCGATGCTGCTGGCGGTGCTGCACAAGCACGGCGGGCTGTTCACCGGCGACCAGGACGTATTCCTCAACGTGGTCGGCGGGGTCAAGGTTCTGGAGACCAGCGCCGACCTGGCGGTGCTGCTGGCGGTGGTGTCGAGCCTGCAGAACCGCTCGCTGCCCCGCGAGCTGGTGGTGTTCGGCGAGGTTGGCCTGTCGGGCGAGATCCGCCCGGTGCCGAGCGGCCAGGAGCGTATCGTCGAGGCCGCCAAGCACGGCTTCACCCGCGCCATCGTGCCGCGCGGCAACGCGCCCAAGCGTGACCCCGAAGGGATGACGGTGGTCGCCGTCGACAAGCTCGCCGAGGCCATCGAGGCGCTTTGAGCCGCGCCCGGTGGCTATGCTTGAAGCAGCGAGTTCGAAACATGAGCGTGGCAATCACGCATGCGCAAGGAGATGACCATGAGCGCCATTCGCCTGACCCAGTACAGCCACGGCGCCGGTTGCGGCTGCAAGATCGCCCCCGACGTGCTCGATAGCATCCTCGCCAAGGCCGGGCCGGGGGCCAGCAATAGCAAATTGATCGTCGGCAATCAGGGCCGCGAGGACGCGGCGGTCTACGATCTCGGCGACGGCCGCGGGATGATCGCCACCACCGATTTCTTCACGCCGATCGTCGACGACCCGTTCGACTTCGGTCGTATCGCCGCGATCAACGCCATCAGCGACGTCTACGCCATGGGCGGCAAGCCGGTGATGGCGCTGGGTATCCTCGGCTGGCCGCTCGACAAGCTGGAGGCCGACATCGCCGGCGACGTGGTCGCCGGGGCCCAGGCGGTATGCCGCGAGCTGGGGCTGGCGCTGGCCGGCGGTCACTCCATCGATGCCCCCGAGCCGATCTTCGGCCTGGCGGTCAACGGCCTGGTCGATCTCGACGCCCTCAAGCTCAACAAGGGCGCCGAGCCGGGCGATCTGCTTTATCTGACCAAGCCGCTCGGCGTCGGCCTGCTGACCACCGCCGAGAAGCGCGGCCTGCTCAAGGAGGGCCATCACGGGCTGGCCCGCGAGACCATGCTCAAGCCCAACGACATCGGCGTCGAGATGGCGCGTATCTCGGGCGTGCATGCGATGACCGACGTCACCGGTTTCGGCCTGGCCGGCCACCTGAGCGAGATGTGCGAGGCCAGCGGGGTGGCCGCGCGCATCGACTTCCGGCGCCTGCCGCGGCTCGCCGAGGCCGAGGCCTATCGTCGCCAGGGCGCGGTGCCCGGCGGCACCGAGCGCAATCGCAACGCGCTGGGCAAGCGGCTGCCCGAGATGGATGCCGCCCACTGGCAGTGGTTGTGCGACCCGCAGACCTCCGGCGGGCTGCTGCTGGCGGTGCATCCCTCTTATGCCGATGACGTCGAGCGTGTCGGCCGCAAGTTCGGGCTGAGCCTCGAGTCGTTCGGCGAATTCACCAAGGCCGGCGGCGAGGCGCTGATCGAGGTCCGCCGATGAACCTGCCGACACTCGAGCCCGATCTCGAGTGGCTGCGCGCGGGGCGTACGCTGATCGACGTGCGTGCGCCGGTGGAGTTCGCCCAGGGCGCGCTGCCGGGGGCCGTCAACCTGCCGTTGATGGACGACGAGGAGCGTCACCGGGTCGGCGTCCGCTACAAGGAGGCCGGCCAGGGCGCGGCGATCGAACTCGGCCGGCGGCTGGTCGATGGTGCGCTCAAGCGGCGGCGCATCGAGGCCTGGCGCGAATGCCTCGATGCGCATCCCGATGCGCTGGTCTACTGCTTTCGCGGTGGGCTGCGCTCGCAGATCGCCCAGCAATGGCTCGCCGAGGCCGGCATCGAGCGGCCACGCATTCAGGGCGGCTGGAAGGCGATGCGCCAGGCGCTGTGCCGGCGCATCGATGCCGCCGCCGAGCGCCCCATGCTGATCGTCGGCGGCCTGACCGGCTGCGCCAAGACCGAGCTCGTCCAGCGCGCCGGTGGGCCGGACCTCGAGGCCTGCGCGCGCCACAAGGGCTCGGCGTTCGGCCGCCACCCGCTGCCTGCACCGGCGCAGATCGACTTCGAGCACGCCCTCGGCCGCGAGCTGCTGACGCTTGCCGCGCCCTATGTCATCGAGGACGAGTCGCGGCACATCGGCAGCGTCAACATTCCGCTGAGCTTCTGGCGGGGCATGGAGCGCGCGCCGCGCATCCGCGTGGAGATGCCGCTGGACTGGCGGCTGGCGCGCATCCACAAGGACTACATCGAGGATCTGTGGGCGGTCTATGCCGGCCAGTACGGCGAATGGCTGGGCTGGACGCTGATGCGCAAGCAACTGAGCGGCGCTCTGGGGCGGCTCAAGAAGCGCCTCGGCGGGGCGCGCCTGGAGCGCCTGCAGCGCCTGCAGGCGCTGGCCTTCGCCGAGCATGCGCGTGGCAACCCCCAGGCCCACGAGGCGTGGCTGGCGCCGCTGCTCACCGAGTATTACGATCCGCTGTATCGCTACCAGCTGGAGAAGCATCAGCAGACCTTCCTGCACGTCGGCGACTGGGACAGCTGCCTGGCGTTCGCCCGCGACTGGCGCGGTAGAGCAGCCTCGGGTCCGACAGGCTCCTAGCGGCTGGTGCTGGCCACCCAGCGCATCATCACCCGGTCGAGCAGCGCCGCGAGACGGTCGAAGCGTCGGGGATCCGCGAGGATCGTCTCGGCGTCCTGCACGTAGGGCCCGTCGCCATCGAGCGAATCGCCGTGGGCGTCGAGCAGGGCCGAGACGCTGTCGCGGGTGGCTTGGAGATGGCACTGCAGGCCGACCACCCGGCCGCCGTCCCAGGCGAAGCCTTGTACCGGACTCGCCGCGCTGGCACCCAGCGGCAGGGCGTCGTCAGGCAGGCCGAAAATGGTGCGGTGCCAGTGGAAGGCATCGAAGGTCTCGGGCAGGTCGAAAGGGCTCTCCGGGGCCAGGGTGACCGGATGCCAGCCGGTCTCGGCATAGGTGCCGCGCGAGACGATGGCGCCCAATTGCACGGCGATCAGCTGTGCGCCGAGTCCGACGCCGAGCACCGGCTTGCCGCTTTTCAGCGCGCGCATCAGCAGCTTGTTCTCGCGCCTGAGCCAGGGATGCGCCTGCGTGGCGTCATGTGCCTGCGGGCCGTCGAGCACGATCAGTGCGTCGCAGTCCTCGAGGCGCGGCGGCATCTCGCCCGCGTACAGGTGGCTGGTATTGTGGCTATGGCCCATGCCGACCAGCCAGTCGGCGAAGCGGGCAGGGCCGTAGTGGGCAGCGTGCTGGAGGAAGTAGATATGCATGATGGCCCCATGGTGAATAAGCTTTTCGGCAGCGGCAAGCGCCGCGATAGCCGATAGGGAGAGGCGCATGACCCGTAGCGATCGACTCGAGCAGATCTACACCATCGTCGCGCAGATCCCCGCCGGGCGGGTGACCACCTACGGTCGCGTGGCGAAGATGACCGATGGTGCCACGGCACGCATGGTCGGCAGCGCAATGCGCCATCTGCCCGCCGGTCACGGTTTGCCCTGGCACCGGGTGATCAACGCCTCGCGGCGCGTCGCCGAGCATGGCGGAGCGATCACCCAGCGCGAGAAACTGCGCGCCGAGGGTGTCGCCTTCGATGCCAAGGGGCGAGTCAATGCCGAGCTGCTCTGGCCATGAACCTGGTTCGCGCCTCGGAGCGACCTTCCCAATCGGAGCCTTTCGAGTAACAGCCTTCTTAGTGAAGCTTCGCCAGTAAGAGATAGGGCAGACGATTATGCAACAGACATCTCCAGGCGGCTTCAAGGCCCGCTTGCGACAACTGGGCCGCCGTCAGCAGTGGGCCTTCATGGCCGCGCTTTGCGAGCGGCTGATGCCCAACTACGCGCTTTACGCGCAGATGACCGGCCAGGGCGACAGCGCCGCGCTGCGGGTGGTCCTCGACCTGGTCTGGGAGGTGCTGACGGTGCGCGATGCGCGCATCGACTTCGCCCGCCAGGCCGAGAAGCTCGCCGAGCTGGAACCGCCCGGCGACGATGACAGCTTCGGTGCTCGCCGTGCGGTGGAAACGGTCGTCGCGCTGTCGACGCTGCTCGATGCCCTGCAGGGCGAGCTGCCCGGGGCGCCGCTGGAGGTCAGCCGGCTGTCGACCAGCGGCGTCCAGGCGTATGTCGAGATGACCGAAGGAGCGGAAGAGGACGATACCGAGCAGGCTGCCGCACGGCTGAACGCTCATCCGCTGATGGACGACGAGCGCGACTTCCAGGAGGCCGCGCTCGAGGCCGCCGAGGGCGAGCTCGACCGCGAGGCGCTCAAAGCGCTGCGCCGGCTGGGGCGCAACGACGGCGTCAGCAATCTGGGCCTGAGCCTGGAGAGCTGAACCGGACTGTTGGCGGCAAGGAGTTTTCGCCAGACAAGAGCGTGGCGGACGCTTACAGACGCATCTCGATGCCGTGCTCGGCCAAGTAGCGCTTGGCGTCGGGGATGGTGTATTCGCCGAAGTGGAAGATACTCGCCGCGAGCACCGCGTCGGCGCCGCCTCTGGTCACGCCCTCGACCAGGTGGTCGAGGTTGCCGACCCCGCCGGAGGCGATCACCGGTACCGCCACGGCGTCGGCGATCGCGCGGGTCACCTCCAGGTCGAAGCCGGCCTTGGTGCCGTCGCGGTCCATGCTGGTCAACAGCAGCTCGCCGGCACCGTAATTGACCATCTTGCGCGCCCAGTCGATGGCGTCCAGCCCGGTGGGCTTGCGCCCGCCGTGGGTGAAGATCTCCCAGCGCGGCGCCTCGCCCTCGGCGGAGACGCGCTTGGCGTCGATCGCCACCACGATACACTGACTGCCGAAGCGTTCGGCGGCCTCGCGCACGAAGTCCGGGTTGGTCACCGCGGCGGTGTTGATCGAGACCTTGTCGGCACCGGCGTTGAGCATGGTGCGGATGTCCTCGCAACTGCGGATACCACCGCCCACTGTCAGCGGGATGAACACTTCGCCGGCGATGCGCTCGACCATCTCCACGGTGGTGTCGCGATCCTGATGGCTGGCGGTGATGTCGAGGAAGGTGATCTCGTCGGCGCCCTGCTGATTGTAGCGCTTGGCGATCTCCACCGGGTCTCCCGCGTCGCGGATGCCCACGAAGTTGACGCCCTTGACCACCCGGCCGGCGTCGACGTCGAGGCAGGGAATGATGCGTTTGGCCAGACCCATGTGTCAGTTCCTCCCGCTGGTGGTGGTGCCGGCTGCGCCCTCGAGCTGGTCGCACAGCCGCTGGGCCGCGGCGACGTCGAGGCTGCCCTCGTAGATCGCGCGGCCGGTGATGGCGCCGAGAATCCCCTGGTCGGCGACCCCGGCCAGCGCGCGGATGTCGTCGAGGTTGGTGACCCCGCCCGAGGCGATCACCGGCAGCCCGCCGTCGCGGGCCAGGTCGACGGTGGCCTCGAGGTTGACGCCCTGCATCATGCCGTCGCGGGCGATGTCGGTGTAGACGATCGACGATACGCCGTCATCGGCGAAGCGCTTGGCCAGCTCGGTGGCCTTGAGCGTCGACACCTCGGCCCAGCCGTCGGTGGCAACGAAGCCGTCGCGGGCGTCGAGGCCGACGATCACCCGGCCCGGGAACAGCCGGCACATCTCGCCGACGAACTCGGGCTGCTTGACCGCCTGGGTACCGATGATCACGTAGCCGACCCCGGCGTCGAGATAGTGCTCGATGGTCGCCGCGCTGCGGATGCCCCCGCCGATCTGGATCGGCAGCCCGGGGTAGGCGCGGGCGATCGCGGTGACCGCCTCGCCGTTGACCGGCTTGCCCTCGAAGGCGCCATTGAGGTCGACCAGGTGCAGACGCCGCGCGCCGGCGTCGACCCAGCGGGCGGCCATCGCCACGGGGTCGTCGCCGTAGCTGGTGGCGTCGTCCATGCGGCCCTGCTTGAGGCGGACGCAGTGGCCGTCCTTGAGATCGATGGCGGGAATCACCAGCATGTCGTGTCCTCGTGAGCGACCGCTTCGGCGGCGCTGTTGCTTGATGGGTTCGGCGCGCCGTGACGGGGCCACGCTCGGATGTCGGGTGACCGGGCCCGGTTCAGGGCGCCCAGTTGACGAAGTTCTCCAGCAGCCGCAGGCCGGCGTCGGCGCTCTTCTCGGGATGGAACTGCACCGCGAAGGTCGCCTCGCGGCCGGTGGCGACATGGGCGGTGGCATCGCCGTAGCGGGTGGTGCCGAAGATCTCCGCGTCGCGCTCGGCATCGACGTAGTAGCCGTGCACGAAGTAGAAACGTGCGCCGTCGGCGATGCCCGCCCACAGCGGGTGATCGTGGCGCTGGGCGACCTGGTTCCAGCCCATGTGCGGCACCTTGAGGCGGCGCTCGTCGGCATCGCGCATCGTCTGGCCGAAGCGGCGCACCTGGCCGGGCAGAAAGCCCAGGCAATCGATGCCGCCGTTCTCCTCGCTGCGGTCCATCAGCATCTGCTGGCCGACACAGATGCCCAGCAGCGGCTTGGCCTGCGAGGCGAGCAATTCGAGGACCACGCCTTCGAGCTCGGTGCGCTGCAACTCGCCCATGCAGTCGCGGATGGCGCCCTGGCCGGGCAGCACCACGCGGGTCGCGCCGCGGATCGAGCGCGGGTCGCGAGTGATCGTCACGTGCTCGTGCGTCACATGCTCCAGGGCCTTGGCCACGGAGTGCAGGTTGCCCATGCCATAGTCGATGACGGCGATCGTCATGCTCGCTCCTCGCAATTGATGTTCAGAGACTGCCCTTGGTCGAGGGCATCTGTCCGGCCATGCGCGGGTCCCTCTCCACGGCCATGCGCAGCGCCCGGCCGAAGGCCTTGAAGATGGTCTCGGCCTGGTGATGGGCGTTGAAGCCCTTGAGGTTGTCGATGTGCAGGGTGACCCGGGCGTGATTGACGAAGCCCTGGAAGAACTCCCGGAACAACTGGGTGTCCAGGGTGCCGATGGTGGCGCGGGTGAACTCGACGTCCATGTACAGGCCGGGACGCCCGGAGAAGTCGATCACCACCCTCGAGAGGGCTTCGTCGAGCGGCACGTAGGCATGCCCGTAGCGGCGGATGCCGCGCTTATCGCCGATCGCCTTGTCGAAGGCCTGGCCGAGGGCGATGCCGATATCCTCGACGGTGTGATGGTCGTCTATATGCAGGTCGCCGTGGGCGTTGAGCTCGATGTCGATCAACCCGTGGCGGGCGATCTGGTCGAGCATGTGTTCGAGAAACCCCACCCCGGTCTCGGCGTGGAGACGTCCCTCGCCATCGAGATTGATCGTCGCCGTGATCTGGGTTTCGGAAGTGTCGCGTGACACCGTGGCGATTCGCTCGGACATGTGCGGCTCTCCCTTCCGGGCGCTCGCGCGCCGGGCAATAGATGATGGCGGGGCCTGGGTCGCGCGCCGTCGGGTGCAGCGCCCCGGCACGTCGTGGGCCAACCGAGCCTGTCATTATAGAGAATCACGGCGGCCATCCGCTACAATGCGCCAACGATGGGAGCGATACGCCGGCGCCCCTGGCCACGGAGAGGATGCATGCCAGTCACCCTGGAACGACTCGACCACGCCCGCTGGAGTGCGGACCCCCAGGCCGGCGCGGACCTGTCGCGCATCTATCAGGATGCCTCGCCGGGACTGCTGCCGACACCCGCCGAGACGTTCGTGCGCGAGCACCTCGAGGGCGGTGGCGAATTCTGCTGCGCACGCTTCAACGGGCGCTTGCTGGCGGCGGTCGGCATGCATCACGAGCCGGGTGCCTGGTGGCTGTCGCATTTCTGCGTCCGCGAGTCGACACGGCGACGCGGTGTCGGCTCGCGATTGATGGCGCTGGTCGCCGCGGCGGCTGGCGACAATGCGCTGCGCATCGAGGCCGACCAGTTACCGCTTGAAAGCCAGCTACTGCTGGTGAGGCTGGGCTACCGGCTCGAAGAGAACGGTGCCTATTTCGAACTCATGACCCCCGCTTCTGGAGGAAGCCAATGAAGAGGTTGGTGCGAATACTGCTCGCGGCAGTCGGCGTACTCGGGCTGTTGGTCGTCGCTGCGGTGATCTATGTCACCACCTTCTTCGACCCCAACGACCTCAAGCCGCGTCTGGTCGAGGCGGTCAAGGAGCAGAGCGGCCTGGAGCTGGCGCTGGAGGGCCCGCTGAGCTGGTCGTTCTATCCGCGCATCGGGGTCAGCGTCGAGGACGCGCAAGCCTGGCTGCCCGAACACCCCCACCAGGAGGACGCCTTCGCCGCCGTCGACCGTGCCGAAGTCAGTCTGGCGTTCGCGCCGTTGCTGTCGGGCGAGATCGCCATCGACGGCCTGACGCTGGATGGGATGCGCCTCGACCTGGTGCGCGATGCCCAGGGGCGCGGCAACTGGGAAGTGCTGCTCGAGCGTCTCGAGGCGCAGGGCGACGACGCCGAGTCGGCGCTGGCGCCGGCTTCGGCCGGGCCTTCGATGCAGGGCGGCGGCCCCAGCGTGGCGTTGGATATTGCCAACGTCGAGGTCAAGAACAGTCAAGTGCGCTATGCCGACCGGCGCAGCGACCTGGATGTCACGGTGCGCGACCTGGCGCTGACCAGCAGTGACGTCAACCCGGTCAATGCCTTTCCGCTCAAGGCCAGCTTCACGGTCGACAGCGCCGCGCCGGCGCTGGAAAGCCAGGTCAGCGTGCAGAGCAAGGTGCGTCTGGGGCTCAACGATGGTCGCTACGAGCTCACCGGGCTGGCGCTGGATTCCCGGACCCGCTTCGCCGCCCTGCAGGAGCGGCAGCAGACGCTGGACTTCGATGCCAAGCAACTGATCGCCGAGGTCCGGGACGGTCGTTATCGCATCGAGGGTGGCCGGCTCGAGGGCGAGTTCGACCACCCGGCACTGGGCGAGTCAGCGTTGCCGCTGACCCTGGCCTTCGCCGCCGAGGCCAACACCCGCGATGAAACCGCCCAGTTGCAGGGCATCAAGCTGACCGGCGACGACGGCCTCGAGCTCACCGGCAACCTGACGGTCAACTCGCTGCTCGATGAGCCGACCTACACCGGCAAGGTCGACCTGGCGCCGCTGTCGCTGCGTCCGTGGCTGGAGCGCCTGGGGGTGACGCTGGATACCGCCGACGAGGCGGCGCTCGAGGAAGTCGCCCTGACCAGCCCGGTCAAGGGCGATACCGCGCGGGCGACGCTTTCCAGCCTGACGTTGCTGGTCGACAATACCACGCTGACCGGTCGCCTCGCCGTGGGGCTCGATGGCGACTCGCTGAGCTTCGACCTGCAGGGCGATCAGCTCGACCTGGATAGCTATCTGCCGCCGCCCGACGCAGCGCCGGCCGACGACGAAGCCACGGCGCTGCTCGAGACGCTCGGCATCGGCATTGCCCAGGCGGCCGCCGAGGCCTCCGCCGAACTGGTTCCGGTCGAGGCCCTGCGCGGGCTTGAGCTTGATGGCCAGCTGGCGCTCGAGACGCTGATCGTCAAGGGCTTGACGCTGATCGACCCCGCACTGGTGGTCAGCGGCGATGGCGGGCAGCTGGCGCTCGAGCGTCTCGACGCGCGATTGTATGACGGCACCGCGCATCTCGGCGGCGAGCTCGACCTGCGTGAGACACCGATTCGCTGGGCCTTCCGCGAGCGCCTCGAAGGCGTCCAGGTGGTGCCGCTGGTCGAGGACTACACCGGCGAGCCGTCGCCGCTGCGTGGCCGGCTGACGGTGGCCGGCGACTTCACCTCGCGTACCAACAGTCCGGACACCCTGTTACGCAATCTCAACGGCCGTGCCGACTTCCATGTCGACGATGGCGCGATATTCAACGTCAACGTCTCCCGCGAGCTGTGCACCGCGGTGGCGGCGCTGGAAGGCGAGAGCACCTCGCGGGAGTGGAGCCCGGACACGCGCTTCGAGCAGCTCCAGGGCAGCGTCAGGGCAGTCGACGGCGTGCTCAACAACGACGACCTGCTGATCACCGTTCCCGGCATCGAACTGACCGGCAACGGCAATGTCAATCTGGCCAGCCAGCGCTTCGCCTACGACGCTCGGGCGCGCTTCGTGGATACCGCCGATGCCGCCTGCAACGTCAATCCGCGGCTCGAGCGCATCCCTCTGCCGGTGCATTGCGAGGGCCAGCTTTCCGGCGACCCCCAGCAGTGGTGTGGCTTCGACCGTCAGGCTTTCCAGCGCTCGCTGGCCGAGCTGGCCAAGGACGAGGTCAAGCAGAAGGCCGCCGAGAAGATCGGCGAGAAGATTCAGGAAAAACTCGGCGGCGAGGAATCCTCGAAGGAACTTCGCGATGCCATCCGCGGTCTGTTGAATTGAAGTTATAGCAAGCCAGTCCTGCGCCGACTCACGAGTCGGCGCTTTTTTATGTGTGCCGCTCCTGACCATGACGCAACCGTTGATCATCGAACTGACACCGCAGGCTTTCCAGGCGCGCCTGCTCGACTGGTACGATCGCCACGGTCGGACCAGCCTGCCCTGGCAGCAGGACAAGACGCCTTACCGGGTCTGGGTCTCCGAGATCATGCTCCAGCAGACCCAGGTCGCCACCGTGATCCCCTATTACCAACGTTTCATGGCGCGTTTTCCGCGTGTCGAGGACCTGGCGCATGCCGACCCCGACGAGGTGCTGCACCTGTGGACCGGGCTTGGCTACTATGCCCGTGCGCGCAACCTGCATCGCGCCGCGCAGATCGTCGTCGAGTCGCACGGCGGCGAGTTCCCGGTGCACAGCGTCGACGCCATGGCCGAGTTGCCCGGCATCGGCCGCTCCACCGCCGGGGCGATCATCGCGATTACCAGCGGGCGCCGCGCGGTGATTCTCGACGGTAACGTCAAGCGCGTACTGGCGCGCCTGCATGCCGTCGAGGGCTGGTCCGGCAAAACCGCGGTGAGTCGCGAACTGTGGCGGCTCGCCGAGCACTACACACCCGATACGCGGCTCGCCGACTATACCCAGGCGATGATGGACCTGGGCGCGACGCTATGCACCCGCGGCAAGCCGAGCTGTCTGCTTTGCCCGTTCAACGACGCCTGCCAGGCCCATGCCCGCGGCGAGGAAAGCCGCTTTCCCGAGCCCAAGCCGCGCAAGACATTGCCGGAGCGGCATACCCGCATGCTGTTGCTGTGCGACCGGGAGGGGCGGGTCATGCTCGAACAGCGTCCCGCGAGCGGACTGTGGGGCGGGCTATGGGGCTTTCCCCAGTTCGACGACGACGCGGCGCTGGATGCCTGGCTGGCGAGGCACGCCCCGGACGCGCAGCGCGAGCGGGCCTGGCCGACGATCAGCCATACCTTCAGTCACTTTCGCCTGCACATCGTGCCGCAGCCGGTACGGCTGACGCGTGCCGCCACTGCCGTGACCGAGCCGGGTCGACTCTGGTATAACCTCCGGGAGCCGGCAAGCATCGGCTTGGCCGCACCGGTCAAGACGCTGCTGGATAGACTGGCCCATTCAACGACGCAAGCCGAGGAGCGCTCGCGATGACGCAGACCGTGTTCTGTCGCAAATACCAGCAAGAGCTCGAGGCCCTGCCTTTTCCGCCGCTACCGGGCGAGAAGGGCCAGGAAATCCAGCGCACCGTGTCGAAGAAGGCCTGGGAGGAGTGGCAGGCCCGGCAGACGCGTCTGATCAACGAGAAGCACCTCAACATGCTCGAGCCGCAGACCCGCGACTACCTGATGGACCAGATGGAGCGCTTTCTGGACAACCGCGAAAGCGACCAGGCCGAAGGCTACGTGCCGCCCGCGCAGTGAGCGCAGGGCCGGCGAATCGACCAGCATCTTTTTGAAAAGCCAGGGTTGACCGCCGACGGGGTTTACGGTTTAATGCGTCCCCGTTGGCAACGGCCAGATAGCTCAGTCGGTAGAGCAGTGGATTGAAAATCCTCGTGTCGGCGGTTCGATTCCGTCTCTGGCCACCAAAATGCTGGGGTATCGCCAAGTGGTAAGGCACTGGTTTTTGGTATCAGCATTCGCAGGTTCGAGTCCTGCTACCCCAGCCACGCCAACGCCCTTGGGGCTGGCATAGCTCAGTTGGTAGAGCAACTGACTTGTAATCAGTAGGTCCCGGGTTCGACTCCTGGTGCCAGCACCATTTTAAACGCAGCAATATCAAGCGTTTGCAGATTTTAGAAAGCCGCCTCTCAAGGGCGGCTTTTTTGTTGTGTCCACATTTTGTCCACGCCTGCCAACGGGTTCAGTTTGACCGCGTCTTCCAGGTGATCCGGTGCGAAGTGTGCGTACCGCATGGTCATGGTCAGCGACTGGTGGCCGAGGATGCGTTGCAGGACCAGGATATTACCCCCGTTCATCATGAAGTGACTGGCGAAGGTGTGCCGCAGGACATGTGTCAATTGTCCGGGCGGTAATGCGATGCCGGTGTCCTTGATGGCCTGCCCAAATACCTTGTACGAAGTGACGAACAGTCGGCCGATCCGGCGGCGTTTCCGCAGCTGGCCAGCGAGGCGTGGCGCGATGGGTATGGTGCGATTCTTGCCAGATTTGGTGGCCACGTAGGTGACGCGATCCTTGCCGACGTTCTCTGCCCGGAGGGTTTCGGCTTCGGACCAGCGCGATCCGGTGGTGAGGCACAGCAGGGTGATGTAGTAGCAGTCTCGATTGGGCAGGCCCTTGAGATGCTGGAGTAGTCGTGAGATGTCGTCGTCGGTGAGATAGGCCATCTCGGTTTCCTCGACGCGCAGCAGGCGCATGCGGGCGAGGGGGTTGCCGTGCGTCCAGAGGCCGAGGCGTTCGAGTTCTGAGAACACGGCTTTGAGGTAAGTGTGTTCGTGATTGACGGTGATCGGGGCGACTTCCTCAAGGCGCTTGGCGCGGTATTCGGCCCAGTCCTGGGCAGTGAAGGTTTGTGCGATGGGGTTGCCTATGGCCTCGGCTACCTTGCGCAGCGAACGGACACGTTCCCGAGAGGCCTTGAGGGAACTGCCGTGGTGGCGGTGCCAGAGGTCGATCAGGTCGTTCAGACGGCGTTGATCCTTCCTGGCGGGGGCATACTGGGAGCCATCGGCGATAGTGGCGAGGATCTTGTTCTCGAAGCGTCGGGCTTCGCTTTGGGTTCTGAATGTACGACGCACGCGCTTGCCGTCCCGGCCGTTGGGGCGCAGGTCGACGAGCCAGCCTTTATCGGTTTTCCGGACAGCCATCGTTTACGCGGCCCTGCCCAGCAATCGTCGTTCGACGAGTCGTTGTTCCACCAGCTTTCTGAAGTCGTCCTTGCCGACCCCTCTCCGGCGGTAGTAGTCGGCGAGGTCGTCCCACATGCCGGAGTTCTGTAGGTAGCGGATGGCCTCATGGGTGCGGAAGCCTTGCCGGGCGTAGATCGAGAGGAGGTTGCCGAAGGCCAGGCAGACGTTCTTTTCGTTGCCGAGGCCGGGTTGCTTGCGGGCGCGCTTGTAGAGGAAGTGCGGGGCGTGAGCGTAGAACCGGGCATCTTCCTGGAACAGTTGCCAGGCGGGGTCGATCAGGTTGCGCGCGTAATCCAGGCGGTAGGCCTTGAGCGCGGTGCGCCAGAGCCCGGAGAGGTGCGGCACGACGTCGATGAAGCGGGCGAAGCCGTGGTCCATGTCGAGGACTTCGCCGGTGTCGACGTTGCAGGGCGTGCCCTGGGCGTACTCGCGGAGCACGGACTGGTGAAAGCGCATCTCGATGCGCCAGACGTCCTGGTCGGGGTCGTAGGGCTCATCGAGCGGGTCGTCGCCGGTGGCCTGCTTCCAGATGCCTTCCCAGAAGTGCAGCTTGTCGCGGCTATGGGCTTCGCGGGTCTTGTTGTAGAGCGCGCATTGGAGGGCCCCGGCGGTGCCGAACAGGTAGCTCTGCCCGTAGGCGTACTGGGCGGCGATCTCGCCGGTGGTGATCTCGAAGTCGGAGACGCCGTTGAGCTTGGTGACACGCTTGGAGCGGGTGACGAAGCGGTCCATGAAGTCGCGGGGTGGCTGCCAGCCTTGCAGGTCCAGGGCGAGGTGAATAGCGCAGCCGGCGGGCTCGACGTGGGCCAGCATGTGCGCGGCGATGTTGTACATGAAGTCCTGGCACGCCTGGGGATCGCGTTCCTGGATGAAGTGCGGCGAGAGCTCGATCTTCAGGTGGGTACCGAGGTTCTCGACCTTGGTGTGGCGGGCCTGGAAGAACACGATCACGCCAAGCTCGTTGTTCTGCAGCCGATAGCGGAAGCCTGAGCCGGACGAGCCGGCGCCCACGCTCCAGGTGTGACCGAACAGGTCGATGGTCGCTCCGCGACCTTCCTGGTACGCCTCGATGATCTGGTCGAACTGAGACAGGCAGGGCTGGCCCCGGTAGAGCTGCCGCACGGTATCGACGCCGGCATTGAGCAACCGGATGCCGTTAAGCTCGCGTTGGCCCTTGGGACTGATGAACAGAGAACCCCGATCATCCTGTCGGCCCTGTCGCAGTGATTCGAGCGAGTAGCGTTCCCAACGGTTCATAAAATCTATATCCGATAAAGACGATTATTGGCAGGTAAGCGCGGTATTCGTTGTCACTCTGCGAGACGTGCTACAGGGCGGGTCTCGCCGCCTCAATCACGACCACCAGGCCAGCAATCACGGCGAAGTGGGCCGGGTACCAGGACAGCCATAGACGCCGAGGCATGGCGGGCAGGCGGTCCAGGGGCGCCCATGGCCGGACCTGGGTGACGACGATCAGCACGCCGGCGGCAACCAGGCTGACCAGGGCGTGCAGCGGGGCGGCATTGAGCAAGGCGACGATGACCAGCAGGGCCACGAGGGGCAGCGGGTGGCGCCGGTAGTGGAAGACGGCCCAGTAAGCGGGGACCAGCAGCAGCCCCAGGTGGCCGTATTCCACCGCATTGCCCACCAGGAGCCAGAGGACGGTGACAGACAGGACGTTGGCATAGGTCAGGGAGCGATCCTCCCAGCGCTGAATGACGGCGATGCCGAACAGACCGCAGGCCAGGGTGAAGCAGACGTTGAGCCGGAGGGTGTGCTCGACCAGGGCGTAGGGCAGCTGCGCGACGAGCGCGATCAGCAGGATCCGCAAGCCATAGCGCATTGGGTCGCGGGTGTTGTGGCAGGCGTGCCAGGCGATCATGCCGGCGAACAGCGGGAAGGCGATGCGCCCGAGGGTGATCGCCCAGGGCGTGACGGCCGAATCGTCCGGCAGCAGGAAGCGGCAGGCGTGCTCGACGGTCATGGTGACCAGTGCGAGCCACTGGGCGAGAGGCACCCAGGCGTTGAATAGTGCGGCGCTATTAGATGTCTGGCGATCGTCGCGGCGAAAACTATCGATGGCGTGGCTCATGACGCGGCCTCCAGGGTGGGCAGGACGGTGGCTTGCAGCAGCACGTAGAGCTTGCGGTGTTCGCTGCTGCGCGAGGTGTTGCGGAACAGCCGGCCGATCAGCGGGATCGAGCCCAGGCCGGGGACGCTGGAGACCGATTCGCTGGATTCCTCGCTGACCAGTCCGCCCAGGAGCACGGTCTGGCCGGAGTGGATCTGCACGGTGGTCATGATCGAGCGCTGGTTGGTGATGATGTCCGAGGCTTCCAGGGAGTCGGTGAGGCTGTCGGCCTGGGTCTTGACGTCCATGATCACCAGCCCGGCGCCGGTGACGACCGGGGTGACGGCCAGGGAGACGCCCACGTCGCGGCGCTCGATGGTCTGGAAGGGGTTTTCGATGTTGGCCGCTTCGCCGGTGACGCGGCCGGTGACGAACGGCACGTTCTGGCCGACGCTGATGCGCCCGGACTGGCCGGACAGGGTCAGGATCTGTGGCGTGGAGAGCACCTTGGCCTGGCTATTGCGCTCCAGGGCGTTGATGGCCAGGGCGAGGACGTTGCCGTCGAAGATCCCGAAGGAGCCGCCGGGGGTGGCCAGCGTGGTGCCGAGGGCGTTGGTGTTCACGCCGCCGGCGAGCCCGGCCCCACTTCTTGCACGACCCAGCGCGACGCCCAGGTCGAAGGTGTCGCCGTCGTTGGTCTCGAACAGGATGGCGCGGATCAGTACCTGGGGGCGGCTGACGTCGATTTGCGGCAAGAGGGTCTGCAGGTCGGTGATTCGCTGGGCATCGCCCGATACCAGCAGGGCGTTGCCGGCATCGAGTACCTGGCTGGAGGCGCGGCTGAGTTGGCCCACGCTTCCCGCTTGACCCGTGGCGCGGTTGAGGTAGGCGTCGATCATCGGCGCGACGTCCTGGGCGCGCAGATGGTCGAAGGCCAGCACGCGGGTCGCCTGGGGTTCCCGGGGACCGGTGTCCAGCGCCTGGGAGAAGTCGCCGGGGCGCGTGGGCGTGACCGTGGGCGGATCGCCGGGGACGATCCGGTAACCGTGGGCGGTGAGCACGCCGCGAAAGAAGTCGGGCAGCGCCTCATCGCTGACGTCCGGGGCGTAGACGGTCAGGGTGCCGTCGACGGCGGGGTCGATGGCGAGTGCCGTGTCAGTCTTTTGCGCATACCAACGTACGAAATCTCGCACATCGGTGTCATCCATCTCTATCGGCGTGGCGTAAGCGATTGCCGACACCAGGCCGAGGATAATCGCTATGGCGGTGCGGCTAGCAGCGTAGGTCCACATGGTCGGTTCCCTGTTCGAGGCGGAGGAGACAGGCGCCCATCGGGACGAGGTGGAGGCCTTGGCGCTCCAGGTCGTCGCTGGTGGTGGGCCGGTTGTCGCCGTCCAGGAGGCGGTAGGTGGTGGTGTCGCCCAGGCGGGCGTAGCTGGTGATGCGGTAGTCGGCGAACGCGCCGAGATCCTGCTTAGGGAGTGCGGTTTCTTGGGTCGCTGGCGAGCGGGCGTTGACCTCGTCGACGACCAGGATCGAGGTGGTCAGGACGATGCCCAGGACGAAGCCGGCCATCGCCAGCAGGGGGCGGTTGAAGCGCTTCCAGTAGATGCGAGTGATCTTCATGGCGAACCTCAGATCGCGGGGCACGCGCAGCCGCCCATGGGTCAACCAGGGCGGCAGCTGGCTGTAGGTGCCGTGGGGGTAGTGATCGGAGAAGGCTTGCTTGGTGTCGTAGGCGGCGTAGAGCGAGCGGCCGGTGTAGGTCCAGCGCTCGACGACGATCGACGTCGGGCTGTCGCCGTACTTGACGATCCCCAGGTGGAGCTTGGGCATGGGCACCTTGCCGCCGGCGGTCATCGACCACAGCGCGCCGACGAAGGGCAGCGTCAGGCGATCCAGACGACGGCAGTAGACGACGTGCTCGGCCAGCGCGACGCGGGCCTGCTTGTCCATGATCGAGAGATCCTGGATCAGGAAGATGATGTCCCAGCCCAATTTGCGGGCGTGGAGAAACCAGTTGATGACGTCCTGGCGGCTCTTGTCGTTCCAGGAGCGGGCGTTGAACCAGGTGCCGCACTCGTCCAGAACCAATAGGCCGTTCTTGCTCTCGTCGTAGCTCTCGGTGCCCTGGCCGATGGCTTGCAGGTCGACCAGGGTGGGCTTGTCGGGGATGCGGTAGAAACGGGTGTTCCTGGGCTTCTCGCCGACCAGCTTGTTCAGGCGAATGTCGAGGTTGGTGGCGACCTTGCAGCCGCGGTTGAGCTTGTCGCGGATCTTGCCCACCGCGACCAGGGTCTTGCCCGCGCCGAGCTTGCCGGTGACGACATAGACGGCCATTACAGGCCCCCCAGGCTGACCAGCCGGTCCTTGATGGCGAACGTCCAGACGGCGAGCTTGGCGAGGACGAGGGCCGACACGCAGGTCCCGAAGTTGTCGGGCATGATGCGGTTGAAGCCGTCGGTGAGCAGCGGCGGCATGCTGACGGTGAGGCCATCGATGACCGCCGTGATGGCATCGGCCATGACGCTGACCAGGCCGAGGATGATGCCCACCTTGATCAGGAACAGGCCGAAGCGGGCGACCCGCAGCCAGAGGAAGAAGCGCAGGAACAGCTTGCCGAAGTGGCGCAGGAACTCTTCGGCGAGCGGCAGCAGAATACGTGCGAAGCGAGCCAGCAAGGCGCCCATGGCTTAGGCCTCCGAGCCGTTGCGGTAGGAAAGGGCGATCATGGTGATCTGGTAGGCGGTGAAGAAGAACAGGATCCAGGAGAGCGCCGCCTTGATCAGGTCGAACACGCGGCAGTCGATGCTGAGGGTGTGGCCCTGGAAGGTGAACTCCAGCGGCGAGCAGTTGCCGCCCGAGGGCAGTTCGGGCAGCCAGCCGGTGGCCTTGTCGCGGACGTAGCCGACCGCCTGGCCGACGATGCTCGAATCGCTCTCGAACAGATCCTGGTAGCGCTCGGTGAGGTCGCCGTCGATCTCTTCGTTGTCGGTCTCGAGGGTCTCCATGACGTCATCGGCCACGCCCTGGCCATCGAAGTCGCCGCGAATGTCGGACTCGTCGGGCGCGCCGTCGGTGCTGGTGAACTTGTCGACGATGCCATCGAAGCCGTTGCGCACGGTGGTCTTGAGCTTATTGATCGCCCCCACCACGTCGCCCAGGGTGGAATCGCCTTCCCCGTCACCCTGGCCCAACGGATCGCCGTTCTCATCGGTGGAGCCGGTGGGCTCGTCGGCGTCGTCGCCCCAGTCGATGCCACCACCCGAGCCGGAGCCGCCGCCGGAATCGCCCCCCGAGTCGCCACCGCCGGGATCTCCCCAGCTGCCGCCACCGATGGACAGACCGCCGCCGGTTTCGATGGGGTTGCCGTCGGCATCGAAAGCGCCCTCGGTGAGCTCAATGGGGTTGCCGTCGCTGTCCCAGGCGCCTTCCTCGCCGAGGGTGATGGGGTTGCCTTCGGCGTCGAAGGCGCCGACGTTGAGATTGGCGCCGCCGTCGTAGCAGTAATAGGAGCCGCCGGAACCGACGTAGCCGCCGGAGCAGGTGGCGGGGTCGTCGGTCTCGGTGAGGTAGTCGGGGAGGTCGTCGCTCGGTTCGACGTTGCTGTCGGTGTCGTTGACCTCGCCGGTGGAGGTGGCATCGAAGTCGCCGGTCAGGTAGCACTGTCCGGCGGGGGCGGTATCTCCGTTGGCGTTGGTCTTGGTGCAGACACCGACGCCCTTGCCGGAGGGGGTCAGAGAACACGCGCCCTGGTCGTAGGGCGGGGCTTCGAATTCGCCCTTGAGCACAGTGGCGTGACCGTACTGGGCCTGGCACTGCTCGTCGGTGTAGATATGGTCAAAAACCGGCGCATCCGGAAAAGCTGAGGACGGAATGTCACTCGCTTTCGGTTGCCAGAAATAGACTTTAAGGATGGCCTTGTAATAAGGATCTTCCGTCCCGTAGACAATAAAGCTCACATCCTCATACCAGGAATACCCCTCCCAGCGTGAGTGATTAACGCAGCTATCCACCCAAGAGCGGACATCAGCAAGCGTCGCGGATTTTGAGGGGCGGGAGTTGCTCGCGGTTGCTCCGCACTGTTGAGACCATTCGGCATGGGCTGTATCCACGCCGATACTGACGAACACCACCGGCACCAGGGCGACGATCAGCAGCAGGCGTTTGAGCATGGCGGCGTCTCTCTCGTGCGGGTGGGTGGGCAATGCCGGTGGATGAAAAAGGGGGCCAAGCGGCCCCCTCTTGGTTGGCCACCGCTCAGGTGGACTTGTTGGCGAACTTCTTGAACAGGCCGATGGCGAGCAGCGAGCCGACGATGGCGGTCACCACCGGCCAGGCGCTGGAGGCCATGTCGGTGGCCTGGCTTTGCAACGAGTCGAAGGCTTGTTGCGCGGCGGAGCTGGTTTCGGAGGCGGAGGCGGTGCCGGCCACCACCAGGGCGCTGGCACCGGCGATGCCGGCGGTGGCCTTGGCGTTGAGGCGTCCAGCCAGCGCGCGAGTCTTGTCGAGATGCTGTTTGGCGATGTGTGTAACGGTCATGTCGAGACTTCCATAAAGCGCTTGAAGGCAAGCATTGATGTTCCCCACGCCCAACCGAGGACGTAGGCACCTAGCAGGGAGCTGATGATTTCCGGGACGGTCATCATCGTTGGCCCCCTTTTATTGCGCCGAGCCCGAATACCGCGACGAGCCCGATGCAATAAATCAGGAGCCACAGACTGGTGAACTGGTCAGCGTCCATGGCTCGTGTTCCGGTTATGACGCGCTTTTGGCGTCGGGTTTGGAGGACTGGCCGCCGGGGTGGCCGGAGGCCTTGGGCACGCGAATGGCGACGACGTGCAGGGTGGTGCGCGTGGCGTTGCTGCTGGAACGCACGGTGCGGAAGTCGACGTCGATCTCGAGGTTGCAGGGCAGCTGGGCGCCGCTGTCGCGGATCTGGTCGACGACCGAGTACTCGGCGGACATCTCGGAGTGCAGGAGGCCGACCTGGTTGTCGTTACTGGCGTCGGCGTCGTCGATGATGCTGAGTTTTCCGCCCTTGCGGCCTTCGAATTCGTAACGAGAGGCGCCGATAACGCGGGCAATCATGGTGTTGATCATGGTGGTTTCCTTTTTAGCGTGGGTGCTGGGCTGCACGGGTTTGGCAGTGGTGAGCGAGCACGGCTAGCTCTGCGGTGTCGGGTGATTCGCCGTGAATCATCCGGGTTAGGTGTTCGGCCTGGGCGTAGAGGAGCGCGGCACGGCCGTAGTCGCGGCCCTGGAGGCAACGGCCAGCCCGCTCCCTCAGGGCTCGGGGTTCCGGGCAGGCGGTTACCTGCGCCGCACCCGTGCCCCTCGGTCGGCCCGCACGGCAGTCGACCCCGGCCCCGCCGTCAACCGTCGCTGCGCGAGGTGTGACGGCGGGGCCGTTGCCGACTCGGGGAGCCGTGCGACCGAGGGGCGACGGGTGACGGGCAGGCAACAACATCTTTAGGAACCCGAGCCGGGTCGCGGGGCGTCGGTGGCTTCGAGGCCGAGCGGTGACAGGTCGCCGCGCTCCAAACGCTCAAGGCCGTTCTGCATGAGCAGTTCGCCCAGGGCCGAGGGGGTGAGTCGGTGCGTGCCGGCCTGGACCAGGAAGCGCGAATGATCGTCCTGTTCCAGGAACACGCGAACGGGTTGTTTCTTGCCGTTGGCAGTGGTCATTGGGTGTTCCTCGTGGGGGTGGTCGAATTGCGCTGCGCATCCAGGAGTGGACGCGAGAGCGCCTGGGAATAAAAAGCGGCCCCGGTGGACGCAGGGAACGGGGTGTGGATAACCACGGGGGCCGAAGCGCTGGGAACGCGGGAAGCGGTGCGAGCGAAGGCGTAACGAAGACGAATGTTGTCGACGGTCAGCTTGGCGATGAGGTGATCGCGGTCACGCTGGACGCACGCGGGGCAGCCGACAGTGATGGGGGCGCCATCGGCTTTGTAGGTTTCAACCTCGCCACAGCCGTCACAGAGCCAGCATTCGGGCTCGTCAGGCTCGTCAGGCTCGTCGCCGTAGGTGCGGTAGACCAGGGCGAGGGCGTCGTCCTCGGAGGCGTAGCCGTTGACGAAGGCACCCTTGCTGCAGGGATCGGTAGCGCGCTCGATAGCGACACCACGGGGCGCGTCGGCGATGTCGGCGAAGTAGACGTAATAGCTGCCGTCGAGGTCCTGAGCGACCAAGCCGGCTTCGCGGCCGTCGACCTGGAAGAACAGAGACTCGCCCAGGGAGTCGGTGACGTGGCGGAAGGTGATCATGCCCATTCCTCCGCCTGGAGGCACTGCGTATGCAGCAGGGCCAGATTGATCATGCGGTACTTGCCGACCTTGACGGCGGGGATGTAGCCGCGACGGATGTGGCCGTAGACCGTATCGACGGTCAGGCCGGAGAGTTCGGCGAAACGCTCTTGGGTCATCAGTGGCACGTGGGCCGGGACCTGGGGCGCTTGGTTCTCTTCCATTGTCGTAACCCGCCTTTGTTTGTCTGTGGTAGGCTTTTTCGTAGTAGCGGCGATGGGCGTCGCTGTATCACGATCTCAATATAGTAGGATCATGGCACAGTGTCAACGACTGATGGCGAGAAAATTCGTGCGATCCGTGAAGCCGAGGATATGGGGCGGCAAGAGTTCTCAGATCTCACAGGCATAAAGAAACAAACTCTGATTAGCACTGAGCAAGGGAGAATGGCTTGTTCTCTGAAAACAGTGAAACAAGTGCTGTCAGTCTTTCCGAAGTACACGATGTGGCTTGTTAACGACCAGGTATTAGAAGAAGCCGGCCAGGTGAGCCCGGAAATAGAAAAGGCGCGCAAAGCGTTTAAGCCGACGGGAACGGATACCGAGTAGCCAAACGGGTCATGGGTAATTGGTGGGGAGGGTAATTATAAATATGGCTTTAAATGGCACAAATAAATCTAAGCTGCGCCAGGTCAGTGATACATTACAGTATTTGGGTGGGCAGAAGCATGGCTTTAAAGAAAATTCGATAGGGGTGGATTTAAGTGCTGACAAATTAGTTGAAGACTTAAAGAAAATTATAAGTTATTACAAGCTGCTTGAGCAAAATGATGGGTGCGCTTTTTGGGATAAAACAATTAATATTCTGGTTCTCTCTGCCGAGAAAGCTTTAAAAGGGAAGGAGTCCACTGCTATGTGGGCAGCCCTATATGTTATTTACTCCGAAGCGCGCAAGTTGTCGAGCTTTAATAGCACGCTTGGGAGAAGCCTTAGTAGCTTGGAAGTGATGCTTTCGAATAAAGATAGCAGCCCCATGACCCGGGGGGAGGTGATCTACAAGTCGTACATAACAAGAGGTAGGTTTGAAATTGAGGTTTTTCAGAAAGACGGCCAGTTAAATAAGCGAATTAGTGATGTAGTAAGTAGTAATTTTAAAAAGCTAGAAGAAAAAGAGGCAGTCTTAGAAAAGAGGCTAGAAGACACAGAAAAAACGTTAAGTGCAGCGCAAGGAGAAACTAGTTTTGTTACTGCTTATAAAGGGTTGAGCAAATACTCGACCAAGCTTGCAAACAAGCTCCGGATTATAAAAATTCTTAGATACGCTCTTATGGGGGCGATTCTAAGTATTTTGGCATGGAATTTTTTTGAGCTAAGCTTGTTTAGTGATGATGAAAAAGAATTAGCTGAAACTGTTTCGGTTTACAGGGCCCCCGTTGGGAATGTGTATCAAGAGGCCAGCAATGATGTTTACGACTCCATTCGGCATGGCATAACAGTAACTGATATAAAATTAGGTATTATAAAAATATCCTTGATTTTAGTCCTTGTATATTTTCTTAGGATAGTTATCAGAGAAGAAAGGGATGTAGAAAGCTTAGTGCAAGATATTGAATATAAAGCTGCAATCACTTCCTTTCAAAGAGACCATTTAGAAGTTGTTAAGGAAAGTGAAGGCGATATTAATGCCTCAATTGCCCGTTATGAAGAATTTATTTATATGTTCGCCGATCAGAAGGATAGGCACGATAATCCCGAAGTTACGGATGGAGTTACAAAAATAGTAGAGAGTGTAGAAAAAGTTGTTAAGGCAACAAAAAAATAGCGCTGGGGGCACGATAATGTTTAGCTTTGATTTCTATAATAACCAGAGGGTTAAAGGGGCGTACTATTTCCTTTTTAAGGTGCTGGGGTGCTTAAAGCGAGTGTTGAAGTTAATTATCGGTTTGCTGATATGTTTTTTAGTTGTATTTGATCTTATGGCGCTAGCACTGATAATCGATAAAGATACGGAAAAAGTAGTTGATTTGTTATTTGCAAAGGAAATACTTTTACCATTGGCTGTGCTTTTTGCCGCCGCACCTTTGAGCAAAGGCATGCCGCAACATAAAACTTTGTTGGGTGGGCTGAGTCTTCTATACTGCTGCGCCACATATCTTCTTTTATATTATAATGTCGAGTTCATAGATAATGAGATGGGGGCTTATTGGAGGTTTGTAGATTTATATGTCGCAAGTGTTTTTTTAGGCATAATGGCCGAATTTAATAAACTCGGTCTGGTTATTGGGTTTTTTAATATATTTTCGCCCTTGATGCACCTTGTAGTTGAAAACAACTTGGGGTGGATTCATAAAAAAGGTATTTTTGAAGAGGGCAAAAGTGATTCTGAATAATAATATGCAGATGCGGGTAAACGCTTGACATGACTACATAATGTTATCTCCAGTGGGCTATTGAAGTCCTTAAGTCTAGAAAGTCCGGTATCGGAATCTTTCAATATCCGCCGCCAGAAGATGACTACATCTTGTCCACACAACTAGCCGATAAAGGAGCTTACAGGCTAGCAAAGTCTCTATAAGTAATTGTTTTTACAGATAAAGACAGGCAATGAAAAACATTAGCTAAATCTTGTAATCAGTAGGTCCCGGGTTCGACTCCTGGTGCCAGCACCATTTTAAACGCAGCAATATCAAGCGTTTGCAGATTTTAAAAGGCCGCCTAACAGGGCGGCTTTTTTGTGGGTGTCTACATTGTGTCTACAGCGGCGAGAGGATTGAATCTCACCGCATCCTCCAAGTGGTCCGGCGCGAAGTGCGCGTAACGCATGGTCATGGTCAGTGACTGATGGCCGAGAATGCGTTGCAGGACCAGGATGTTGCCCCCGTTCATCATGAAGTGACTGGCGAAGGTATGCCGCAGGACGTGCGTAAGCTGTCCTGGCGGTAGGCTGATGCCGGTTGCCTGAATGCCTTCCTTGAACACCTTGTAGGATGTGACGAACAGGCGCCCTATCTGGCGGCGCTTGCGGAGCTGGCCGGCGAGGTCGGGATCGACCGGGATCGTGCGATTCTTGCCGGATTTGGTGGCCACGAAGGTGATGCGATCCTTGCCGACGTTCTCGGCGCGCAGTGTCTCGGCTTCGGACCAGCGGGCGCCGGTGGTGAGACACAGCAGGGTGATGTAGTAGCAATCTCGGTTGTGCAGCGACTTGAAGTGCTGAAGCAGCTGCTGGATCTCGGTGTCGACGCCGGAGCTATAAGTCCGAAAGGGGGTGCGGCACTTTTCTTGGACTCTTTCATGCTGCGATCCCAAGGCTCTCTCGGTATTCCCGTGGGCTCAGAGCACCTAAAGATACCTTGATCCGATGCTCGTTATACCAGCAAATGTACGAATCAACTTTCGTCATGAATTGCTCAAGCGTCGTGCCACGCCAATCTCGAGGATAGAAGAATTCAGTCTTGAGACGCCCAAAGAAGCCTTCACAGGCAGCGTTATCCGGCGTGCAGCCTTTGCGGGACATCGATCGAATCAATCCCGCATCCTCGATGCGCGATAGCCATCCTGGCCAGCGCCAGGATGAGCTCGTCTCGGGTCCATGGTTTGTTTCTCGCCATTCTATCCTCGCCTGTATGCGCCCTAATGGCTTTTGTAAATTAGAAGTATCTTCTATCGGGCCTTGGCATGAGGCAATTCTTCCCACCTTGTGGTCCATCTCGGCGTTCGATTCGCATAGCGCAGGTGCCAAGCCGCGCTGCCGGTTGGCATGCCCAGCCGCACCGTGCCGCGCCCCGTCGTCTTATTGAGTTCGTCCATGGTGGGCATCAGTTTCTGGCTGCGTTTACGGTCGGCCTCGCTCTGGGGTGTATCGAAATGAAAACGCCAACCTTTGGGCTGGCGTTTTGCGTGGGTGCCGGGATCGCTGGGACTACTGCGACTGTGTCATCTCGTGCTGGGCGGCGAGGGCCAGGAAGGCGGAGCGGCTGAGGTGACGCGCCTTGGCGTGATCGTCGATCCGGGCGACCAGCGATTCGGACAGGCTGATATTGACCCGCACGGCGCGGGTGCTGATCCGCGACAGGTCGATATCGAGCAGCATCCAGTAGCCGCCCTGGAACCGCTCGTCATCTTGCCAGTCTTCCGGCGCCGACGGCACGGGGATGGGCAGGTCCTCGCCGTCGAAATGCACTTCCACGGCCTCCTGAGCCATGCGCGGCAGGTCGGCCATGTCATCCGCGGCTGAAAAGCAGCCGGGAAAGTCGGGAAAGGTGATGCCGTAGGCGCTGTCGGCATCCTTGTGAACGTATACGGGGTAGAGCATGTGTTACCTCCAGGCCCAGCCGGCTTGTCGATAGATGTTGCGCAGCGTGCCGGTGGCGATGTCCTTGCGGGGATGGGGGACGACGACATGGCCCGGGCGCTCGGGATGCTTGAACTTTTGGTGGTCGCCCTTGCCCCCGACGCATTGCCAGCCTTCGGCTGCCAGTCGCTTGATAACGTCTGCGCTCTTCATGTTGTGTATTTTTGCGCAAGACTCGGCGCGTTGCAAGCCGTGCCGAGAGTCAGCCGGCCATCTCGGCGCTACGGGTATTCGAGTCCGTGGCAGGGCAATTGCCTTCACGCCGAATGCTGTTTGCATATACAGTGTTCGGCGAAGCGGCGCCGAGAGGCAAATGCTAATGTAATGCGCCGGCCGGTTTGGCATTCAACGCGCGGCCGGATAAAACCGAAAAAACAAGGGGTTGCAGAGTAGACGCATAATCGTGAATTACCTGGGTCCGCTGGTCGCGGGCATCGACCACCCGGCACTGCATGGATACGACGTCAGCCAGTTCGCGCCGAGCTGCTACCTGGTGGAGATTGGCGAGGACGCCGGCGTCGATGGGCCGCTGATCGAAGGCGACGTGCTGGTGGTCGACGAGGCGCGCACCGCCCAGCACGACGACCTGGTGATCGTGGATTGTGACGAGGAGCAGCGGTTGTATCAGGCGTTTCGGCTTGGCGGGAGCCTGTTGCTGATTCCGCCGCGCGACCGGAGCGGGGCGATCCGGGCGCGGCAGAGCCTGTTGCGGGGCGTGGTGGTGAGTCAGGCGCGGCGGTATGGGTGGTGATCAGCGGCGGGAAGCCTCGCAGGGCGTGCCATCGTTTAAACCTAAACCCTTTCTGCCTCAGTCCGCGTTTTTTGTCCGGGCGCGTGCCAGCTCTTGCATGGCGACACGGGCGAGAAAGCCGGAGCGCGTCTTGTCGCCCGTGTTATGGGCCACGAAGTCGTCGATCTGTTTGACCAGGAGGTCGGGCAGCGTGACGTTGATCTTGTGGCTCTTGCCCAGGTACGGGGTCACGTCGATGTCGACCACCGCCCAGATCCAGCCGGCGTAGTCGGGATTGTCGACGTGGCTCTCGACCGTCTTCGCCTCGGGGATGGGATCGCCGTGCTCGACCGCGACCTCGAGCCAGCCCTCGATGGCTTCGCGCACGTTGGCCAGCGCTTCTTCTAACGTGTCGCCGGCCGAGAAGCAGCCGGGTAGGTCTGGCACGGCAACGCCATAGGCGTGTTCGTCGTCGCCACGCTCGATCGCGATGGGAAATAACATGGGTCGATCTCCGTCAGTGACTGGGGCAGCAGGGTCCGGCCTCATGCGAGGCCGGCGCTTTTTCTGATTCCCTTGACCAAGCCGTTTTCAGATCCTTCTTGGGATGAGGCACCGTGACGGTGCCGGGCTTGGTGGGGTGTCTGAAGTGGTGATGGCTGCCGTTGACTCTGACCAGCTCCCAGCCGTCCCGCTTCAGTTCCTTGATCAGTGCTCTGCTGTCCACCTCCTGCTCCTTGCCGTTGAATATGGAGTTATAGTAACCCTGCATTGATGGCTGTGCAAGTATTTCATAACCCCAATAACCCTGCATGGCTTTGGGCAGGTCGTGCGCTGACGGCGGGAGATCTACGCCTTCACCTCACAGCGTATCCGGGTGATGTAGCCGTTGTCGTCGAGGATGTCCTCGACGTCGGTGATCAGCCAGTCGGTGCCATCGATCGGGGGCTTGAAACCGGCGACGGTCACGGGCGTCTCGGCGGCGAGATCGGCGCGACCGTGGGCCAGCGTCAGTTCGAACAGGGCGGCGCGCCGCTGGATGCGCTGCCATTCGGAGCGCGCGGCATCCGTGGCGTCGGCCTCGCTGACGGAGACCGCGCGCAGCTCCTTGAGTTTCTCGGTACCGCCGGCGATGACGACCTGGCGTTTCGCCTCGCGCGGGTCGTTCCAGTAGGCGCGCACGCCGGTGAATTCCAGCAGCAGGGTGCCGGAGAGCGTGATGGTGTCGGTGCCGGCGCCGACGAACTGATACGCCGGCCGCTCGCCGACGCGCGACTGGGAGGCGTGGCGCCACTCGGTGCGGCGTTGCAGTTGCTGGTAGGGTACCGAGCGGGTTTCGAAGACGAACATGCCAAGGGCCATGAGCATGGGAAAATCTCTCAAGCAAGTTTGGGACTGGGTTGAGTTCAACCTGTTACGAAGTTTCTACACCGTGTTTTTTTACGGGATTCCTCTCATGTCGGCGCTGTATGGATTCCAACAGCTCATTGAGTGGACTCAACCAATGGGGGTCTCCGACCGGGCGTTGATAGAGGCGATCCATAAGGTGGATATCGAGGGGTATCTACTCATGATCGGTGCCGTCGTCGGGGTCGTCGCCAGCAAGGGGCATTCCATGAAATCGGTAGCGGGCTCGGTCGTTTCTGGCTTCGCACTCATCGTGGCCTCGTATGCGTCCAGTTTGACGCCACAGGACATCGCACCTGCCGAGTTGAGCGCCGCCGAAGTGAAGTGGACCCCATTCACTGGACCACCTGACAGGCGAGCTAAGCTCTGACTACCTTGTCATCAGGCGTCAGGCCGCCTGGATCAGTGGTTGATTGAAGTACACCTCATCGGGTGTTGCATCGTCCAGGCCCTGATGGGGCCGCTCCTTGTTGAACCACGTGAAGTAACGCTTCAGCTCCTCACGCAGGTGAGCGCCATCTTCGAAGGCCTTCAGGTAGACGCACTCGTACTTCACGCTGCGCCAGAGCCGCTCCACGAAGATGTTGTCCTGATAACAGCCCTTGCCGTCCATGCTGATCCGAACATCATGGGCCTCCAGCACCTCGGTGAAGGCCTGGCTGGTGAACTGGCAGCCTTGATCGGAGTTGAAGAACTCAGGCGGTCCGTGGCGCGCCAGGGCATCCTCCAGGGCGTCGATGCAGAAGTCCGCATCCAGGGTGTTCGATATTCGCCAGGCCAGCACACGACGGCTGCACCAGTCCATGATGGCTACCAGGTACATGAACCCGCGTGCCAGTGGGATGTAGGTCACATCGGTCGCCCACACCTGATTGGGGCGGTCGATGACACGCCCCCGCAGCAGGTAAGGATAGATCCGATGCCCCTCCCGGGGGCGACTGGTGCACGGCTTGGGATACACCGCTTGTAGCCCCATCTGGCGCATCAGTCGCTGGACGCGCTTGCGGTTCACCGGGTGGCCCAGGCGGTTGAGATGGACCGTCATCCTCCGAGAACCATAGACCGGCGTGCGCAGGTGTTCCTCGTCGATCAGGCGCATCAGCTGCAGATCGTAGCTCCCCAGGGCCTTGCGCCGGTAGTACACCGAGGAGCGACTGATACCGAGCAACTGGCACTGGCGTCGGAGGCTCATGTCGGGCGCCTGCGGCTCAACCAGTGCCAGGCGCTGGACCCGGCTCAACGATCGAGCCTGCGTGATAAAAATCGCGTTCCACCGTCAGCTTGCCGATCTCACGGTAGAGCGTGTCGATCTCCTCCTGGGTCTTCTGGGCTGCCTTGCCGTCGCCCTTGCCCTCGAAAATCCCGGTGGCGTTGTCCAGCAACTCGCGCTTCCACTGGCTCACCATAGTCGGATGGATCTCGAAGCGGGCAGCGATTTCCGAAGTGGTCTCGTCGCCCTTGAGGGCGGCGAGGGCCACCTTGGCCTTGAAGTCGGCGCTGTATTGCCTGCGTTTCCTGCTCATGATCAGGTCCTCCTGTCGGAATGATCAGAGCTTAGCGCCTGGTCCGAATTTCGGGGTCCACTTCAAAGGGCAGTTCATTGCCTGGTGTCTGTTGGCCATCTTTTCGTCCGCCTTCCTGACAATGTGGTTTTGTGTTCTTGCGATTCTTCACGTGGAGCCTGGCCTGGATAGAAAGGCGAGTTGGTTGATCGCCTTTCTGACTCATAAGCCAGCTCAGCCGGTTTCATCCTCGGCCCGTGAATCGTGATCACTCCCGGTCCCACATCGACGAGCGGCCGCGCGCGGTGGCGTCGCGCTGGGCCTGCTCGAGCGCGCGTTGTACTTCGCGGGCCCAGGCCTTCACGTTCGGCGAGCCGATGCCGGTCATCGACATGCAGGACTTTCTGTATACCGGCTGCTGGATGCTGGGCTCGCGCTGGTACGAGCCGCCCATCGATCTCCCGGCGCTGGCCAAGACGTACCGGGCGACGGCGCACCACGGCTCGTCGCTGCAGGTGAAGCGCAACATTCTGAGCCGGTCGTTCATTCCGCATCCGCTGTTGAGCCGCCAGGCATTCCGGTCGCTGGTCAACGATTACCTGATCTTCGGCAATGCCTACGCCGAGCAGGTGTTCGGCCGGCTGGGCCGACTGCTCGAGATTCGTCCGGCACAGGCGCGCTACACGCGGCGTGGCGTGGAAGCGGGGCAATACTGGTGGACCTACGACTGGCGGCAGCCGGTGGAGTTCGAGCGCGGCTCGGTCATCCACCTGCTCGAGCCGGACATCAACCAGGAGATCTACGGCGTGCCGGACTACCTCGGCGCGCTGCAGTCGATCCTGCTCAACGAGAACGCCACGCTGTTCCGGCGCCGCTACTACCTCAACGGATCGCATGCCGGGTTCATCATGTACGTGAGCGACCCGAACGTGAACCAGGAAGACGTCGACGCCATGCGCGAGGCGCTCAAGGATTCGCGCGGCATGGGCAACTTCCGCAACCTGTTCATGCACTCGCCGGACGGCAAGAAGGATGGCATCCAGGTGATCCCGCTGAGCGAGGTCGCCGCCAAGGACGAGTTCGCCGGCATCAAGAAGACCACCCGCGACGACGCGCTCGCCGGCCACCGGGTGCCACCGCAGCTCATGGGCGTGATGCCAGACAACGTCGGCGGCTTCGGCGACGTCGAGAAAGCGGCGCGGGTGTTCGTCAACAACGAGCTGGAACCGCTCCAGGCGGTGTTCCTCGAGATCAATGACATCGTTGGGGAGGAGGTGGTCCGGTTCCGCCCGTATGAACTGGGAAACGCGAAGGAGGAGTCGCCGCCGCTCGCCTGATAATGGCCCGATTGATCAAGCCGCCCACCGAGGCGGCTTTTCGTGCTCGGACGCTGTCGTCGTCGCGTAGCTGTAATTGCGCGGAAACGGCAATTACACCGAACCACTGGCAACGGCGCGCTGATAGGGTGACGGGACCATTTACAACTGGAGGGGTGGGTATGTCTATTTTCTTGCGGATGGTTCGGGACTGGGTGGAGGCCCGTCGGGCGCCGTTGCCGCAATGGTCTTCATGGGCACTGGCCATGTTGGGAAGCGTCTCGTTCTGCGTCGCGGGGTACTGGGGACTGATCATCAAAGCCGTGCTTGGTGATCTGATTCAGGCAACAAACGATGCGGGAATCACTCTCATGGCGCTCGCCATGTGGGGGCTCTTCGGGATGCTGGGCGTGGCGTTTTGGTTCCACGGATGCATCGCGGCGAGATGCCACCTCGTCCTGTTCGAGAGGCATTTCTGAGTTCAGGCAGTCGCCCGGTGGGGCGGCCTTTTTATTCAGGGCTGGCCGTCATTGCTCACGCCAGCTCGCCCTAGCCAGCACCGCCGCCGCGCCGTCGACTCCCCGCCCCGCCTGCGGGCTAAATGGGTCGGAAATGATGCAACGTTGCATCTGGCGCCAGGCCGCGCCACTACTAGGGCTCGCGGCGGTTTTAACGGGTTGGATTTTTATGCGGATCGATGCAGTTTTGAGCGCTTTCCTTGCTTGTGAAAAGCCTTATCCAAGGCTGCAATGTTATGAAGTGTTATTGGAGGTAAACTATTTCACTATTTATCTTTAATGCGATAATTTTTTCAGGTTTGTTTTTTAGAGGTTTGGTGGTTCTTGTTGGTAGGGAGTGTGGAGTTTGACTAACATTTCTATAAGTATGCCTTGAGGCACTTGCTGCCTCTAGCTTCGGAGAGAGTTATGTCTCAAGTCGAAGGAAAGAGGTTGTTGGTTGAGTCATTCAAGAGTATTGCCACATTAAGCAGTAGCGCTATACTAGTGATAGTTGCGTTTATGAAGGATGTCTTTATTGCCCCATGTCACCCATGGGTTGTAATAGTTTCCCTCATTTCTTTAGTGATATCAGTGATTGCCTCAGGGTTGGTGATGGTGCTTTTATCGAGTGACGTCCTGAATGAAGCTGACTTGTCAGCTCAAACTCATCCCGGGTTAGGCATTGTTGTTCTCTCGAGCGCAATTGGCGGTTTTCTGGTAGGAATGATAGGTATAGTGGCGTTTTTTGTGATTAATATTTGAGGTGTGTTCATGAAAAGTGAAGAGGCGTTGGAAGAATTGCTGGAAAGGGCTGCTTCAGAACTGAAGCGGTTAAATAAAGCGCTTGCAGAAGAAAGTATACAGAGCATGAGGGAGAGTAAAAAGTTCTTTAACGCCTATTCGAGGTTGGAGAAGGAGATGTATTTATTAGGTGGGATGAAGAATATTTTTCGAGGCCAGGGGGTTTCTGGTACAGATGACGATGCGCAGGCAGGTGGTGCAGGGATGGTAAATGTTCATAGTGTGAATTGCCCCCACTGCGGTAGGGTGGTTTTTAATATTTCCTAGCCTAGCCTTAAGATCGGGGGAAACATTGTGAGCTTCTCTGGTTTTGTTTAAAAGCTGTGTAGCCTATCAACGTAGTCTATTGATTTTTCATTTTTTGGGATGTTGGTTTACGTAGGTTTTTGTCGATTAAGTTATTGATATTATTGGAAGGTTTTTTAGATTTGTAATCAGTAGGTCCCGGGTTCGACTCCTGGTGCCAGCACCATTTTAAGCGCAGCAATATCAAGCGTTTGCAGAATTTAGAAAGCCGCCTAACAGGGCGGCTTTTTTGTGGGTATGGACCTCCCCCGGTTTAGTGGACACGCATCGATAACTCCCACGGAGGAGAAAACCGATGCCCGCAATCATCACGGGGAAGAAGACACAACGTTACAGCACTGAGTTCAAGGTGAAGGCGGTCGAGT
>NZ_CAAHFN010000054.1 GCF_900961225.1 Modicisalibacter radicis | reverse complement strand
ATATAAATCGCTATATTGACGGCTTTTATAACACCCAACGGCTCCACAGCAGCCTTGGTTACAGGACGCCGCTGGAATTTGAGGGTTTGCACTAATGGCGCGTGTCCACTTTTTTGGGGGAATTCCAGGGTATCAACATTGTGTCCACGCCTGCCAATGGGTTCAATTCGACCGCGTCTTTCAGGTGATCCGAGCCGCCCTGTTCGAGGGCATCGTTTTCGAATGACAGGGTCACACATGGCGCCCGAGCGGGATCATCATCGGTTTGCCCGTGACTGGATCTTCCATGATTCGGCTCTCGAGGCCGAAGACCTCTTGCACCATCTGTTCGGTCAGCACCTCTTCCGGGGCCCCAAGCCCGTAGACCCGCCCTTTGGCCATGGCTACCAGCACATCGGCGTAGCGTGCGGCCAGGTTGAGGTCGTGCAGGACCATCACGATGGTCGTGCCACGTTCACGATTGAGGTCGGTCAGAAGGTCAAGCACCTCGATCTGGTGGTTGATGTCGAGAAAGGTCGTGGGTTCGTCGAGCAGCAGAATGTTCGTCTGCTGTGCAAGCGCCATGGCGATCCAGACGCGTTGACGCTGTCCACCCGACAGCGCTTCCACGGTCCGCCCGGCGAGGTCCGTGGTGGCTGTAGCCTCCAGCGCCTCGGCTACGGCGGCCTCGTCGGCCGCACTCCAGCGCGCGAATGGTCCCTGGTGTGGATGGCGGCCTCGGCTGACGAGATCAAGCACGGTGATCCCTTCGGGGGCGATGGGCGATTGCGGCAGAAGGCCCAACTGTTGCGCAAGGCGGCGTGCGGGAAGCCGGTGGATGGAGTGGCCGTCGAGCAAGACCTTGCCGCGCTCGGGTGCGAGAAGCCGCGAGAGCGTACGCAGCAGGGTCGATTTACCGCAGGCATTTGCCCCCACGATAGCGGTGTTTCGTCCCGGGGGTATGGTCAGATTGATCGCTTCCAGTACGGTGCCTTCACCGTAGCCCGCCATGAGGTCATGAATGACAAGCAGGGGGTCGCTCACAGGGCATCTCCGCTCTTGTTGTCGCGAATGAGGAGGTAAACGAGATAGGGAGCGCCGAGCACGCCGGTGACGATCCCTACCGGGTAGCGCGCGGGCAGCAGAAACTGGCCCGCGTAATCGCTCAGGAGGACGAGCAGGGCTCCAACGATGGCCGAGGGGGCGAGCAGCGATCCGTTCCGGCCCGCCAGGCGCGCCGCGATCGGGCCGGCGAGGAAGGCTACAAAAGCGATCGGTCCCGCAACCGCCGTGGCGAAGGAGATGAGCCCGACCGCGGAGACGATGATGCTTACGCGAGTCGCCGTCAGCCGAACACCAAGCCCGGCAGCCGTGTCGTCACCCAATCGCAGGGCTTCGAGATCGCGGCTGCGACTGAAGAGCAGTCCACCAAAAAACAGCAGGGCGACGAATAACGGCAGTGCCTGTTCGAGCTGGACCCCGTTCACGCTGCCGGTCATCCAGCGCAGCGCCTCCTGAAGGGTCCAGCTCGGCGCACGCGTAAGCAGATAGGCGGTGAAGCTCTGCAACATCGCGGCAAGGCCGATCCCGACGAGGATGAGCCGCGCGCCGGTTACACCGTGCCGCCAGGAGAGGAGATAGATCAAGAGCGCGACGCTCAGCCCCGCGACGACCGCAACGATGGAAACGGCCGGACCGCTCATCGCCAACACCACGATGGCGAAGACCGCGGCAGCGCTCGCCCCCGTGCTGATGCCTATGATGTCGGGGCTGGCGAGCGGATTGCGCAGCATCGTTTGAAAGGCGACGCCTCCGAGGCCGAAGCAAACCCCCGTGAGGATCGATATCACCGCCCGCGGCAGGCGCAATTCACGGACGATGAATCCGGCCCCGGGTACATCCGCGCCGCCGAGCACGCGGAGCACCGTCACCAGGGCGGTAGACGACTGTCCCAGCATCAATGTCAGCGCCGCCCCCGCCAGCAGGCAGGCCAGCAGGATAGCCAGAACACGCCAGCGCCGTGTCGCGCGTTCCCGGCGGATCCGGGCGAGCCTGGCGATGACGCAAGATGACGGGTCGGTCACAGCGCCCCTACCTTCCGGCGGCGCACGATCCAGATGAAGACGGGAGCACCGATAAAGGCGGTGACGATGCCGACTTCCAGCTCTGCCGGTCGCGCCACGATCCGCCCGAACACATCCGCGAACGTCAGGAGCACGGCGCCCCCAAGCGCGGAGGCGGGCAGGAGCCAGCGGTAATCGCTACCCACGAGCAGCCGGCAGGCATGCGGTACGACGAGCCCGACGAACCCGATGGGGCCGCACACGGCGGTCGTCGCGCCACATAGCAGCACGGCGCCGGCCGCTGCCATGGCCCGCGCCAATGCCACGTTCTCGCCAAGCCCGGTCGCTGTATCGTCCCCAAGCGCGAGCAGGTTGAGCTTGCGGGCCGAGAGGAGGGTGACGACAAGGCCCGTGATGAGAAACGGCAGGACCGGCACGATCTGGTCGCTGGTGGCGCCGCCGACCCCGCCGACTATCCAGGATTGCACGAGCCCGGCGATATCGCCGCGCGGCAACACGACCGCTGTGGTCAGGGAGCTCAGTGCGGCAGTCGTCACCGCGCCCGCGAGCGCGAGGCGCAGCGGTGAGGCTCCGCCTCGGCCAAGGCTCGCGATGGCGTAGACCGCGACCGCGCTCAGTCCGGCGCCCAGGATGGCAGTCCAGATATAGAGGCTGGCATCTTCGATCCCGAACCATGCCAGGCCGACGACAACGGCGAGTGTCGCCCCGGCATTCACGCCCAGCAGGCCCGGATCGGCGAGCGGGTTTCGCGTGAGGCCCTGCATCACGCCTCCCGACAGGCCGAGAGCCGCTCCCGCGAGAACCGCCAGCAGTGTGCGCGGGAGTCGGCTGGTCACGGCTGCCTCCCCGATGGTCTCGGCCCGCCCGCCCAACGCCGCGGCGATCTCCGGCCACCCGACATCGCGTGCGCCAAAGGTCGCGGAAAGTACTACCGCCACGACGAGCAGGAGCATCAGTGCCACGCCTCCGACGAGCCGCTTGCGCGCCCCGGAATGTGCGATGGAATGGGCGGGACCATGGGTCCGGCCACGCTCATTCCGACTTGCGCGCGGCGTCCGAGAGCAGATCGGCGTAGTCATCGAGCACCCAGGGTATCGACATCGGTGTGGGATTGGCGGCGGTGCCGAGCGGGCTATCGTCAAGCAGGACAAGCGAACCGTGCTCGACCGCAGGCAATCGGGAGGTGAGCGGATGGGCGGACAGTCGGTCGACCAGGGGCTGCCCGCCATAGGTAACGAGGATGTCCACATCCGCCAGTTCGTCGATTCGCTCGGAGCTGATCTCGCCCGAGAACTTGCCTGCGGCCGAGACTTCCTTCACGAATCGGGGCGATGCCAGGCCGAGGTCGTGGAAGAATCGCACCCTCGCGTCATTGTCGGTGTAGAACGAGATACGACTGAGATTCGTGGGGTCGAGGTGGGTGACGAACAGCGCCGTCTTGCCAGCAAGCGCGGGATGCGCGGCGGCCGTTGCGGCAATCCGCTCGTCGATCCGCGTGATTAGCGCCTCGCCCTCCCTGGCCATCCCCATCCCCGCGCTGTCGAGCCGAATCATCTCGCGCCAGCCGGTCGCCCAGGGAGCTTGGGGATAGGCGACGACGGGGGCGATCTTGCTCAGGGTATCGTAGTCCGAGCGGCTGAGACCGGAATAGGCCGCGAGAATAACGTCCGGCGCGCTGGCCGCCACCGCCTCGAAGTCGATCCCATCCCCTTCGTCGAACAGCTTGGGCGATCCCGCGCCGAGCTCCTCGAGTCGTGTCGCGACCCAGGGGAGCAGGCCGTCGTCGTCGTCATCGCCAAAATTCGCGGCGGCAAAGCCGACGGGCACGATGCCGAGCGCGAGCGCCACTTCGTGGTTCGCCCAGGCAACGCTGGCCACCCGCTCGGGTTTTTCGGGAATCACGGTGGTCCCCAGGGCGTGGTGGATCTCGATCGGATACCGTTGTGCACCGGCCTGCGCCACAGCGAGGCTGCACGCCGCCAGAAGCGCCATGCAGATAGCCCCGCCTTTACGAAGCCATGCCCTCCTACGGAATCCAGCCATCGTCCCCTCCAAAAGCTTCATTGTTCGATAGTGATGGGCCCACCGAGTGGCGGGGGCGCAACGTTCGGGTTCATGCCGGGTGGCGATTGCGTGATGTCAGCAGATGCAGCCTTTAAAACCAAATGATTATGAAAAACATTATCATTATTGACTGGGAGGTGCCACCCTCGGATAATCCCGAGGCCTTCAACGGAAAATCATAAGGGGACGCTGGTTAATCACTCGGGGTCTTCAATACAAGGGGTCTTCAACATGACTGGTAGCGATAGCGCCGTCCGGCGCAGCGCAAATCGGCTACGGCGGCAACGGGCCACCACGGCCTTTCTATGCGGCACGACGCTGGTGACTGTTCCCGCGATCGGGAGCGCGCAGGAGGGAGGCGGCGGCAATGACGATCAGGAGGCGTACCGCCTCGCCCCCATCATCGTCAACGCCCAGGCCTACGCCGATGACGATGCCAACTCGACGGTCGCCCAGGAGCTGTGGGTGGGCGGCAAGGTCGCGACCAGCATCCTCGATACACCCGCCTCCGTATCGGTCATTACCGAAAAGGAAATCGAGCAGCGCGACGCCAATACCACCGAGGAAGTCCTGCAATACACGCCCGGGGTCGTCACCGAGTACTACGCCACCGACGACCGTAACGACTACTTCAAGATTCGCGGCTTCCAGGCCACGACCTACCGTGACGGGCTGACGCTGGGCTCGATGCGTGGTGTGCGCGAGGAACCCTACGCTTTCGAACGCGTCGAGGTGCTGCGGGGTGCAAACTCCACCCTGTTCGGCCCGGCGGACCCGGGCGGTTCGGTCAACTTCGTGAGCAAGCGGCCCCGATTCGAGTCGTTTGGCGAAGGCTACGTGGGCTATGGTTCATTCGACCATAAAGAGGTCGGGCTCGACGTGGGCGACACCCTGAACGCCAGCGAGACGCTGGCCTATCGCTTCACCGGCAAGATCAAGGATAGCGATCGCGAATACGATCATTCCAAGGATGATGATGAATTCATCATGGGCGGGCTGACCTGGGAGCCGACGGACTATACCTCGGCGACGGTGATCTTCGATTACCTGAACCATGACAACACCCCCAACAGCGGCGGCTATCCCTTCGACCGGGAATACGACCGCGACGACTTCTTCGGCGAGCCTGATTTCAACTACCAGGATGTCGAGCGTACCAGCGTTACCGGGCTACTCACCCATGACTTCGATAACGGACTGACCTTGCGGGGCAACCTGCGCTACAGCGACCTGACCGACGACTACGGTTACGTTTACATCACCGACTCTGTGGCACGAACCGGCACGGAGGTCGGCCGTAGCTATATCGGCGGAGACAATGAAGCGAGTGAGCTGATCGGCAACGCCATCCTGCAATACGATGCCAGTCTCGGCTCTATCGACAGCAGTACACTGGCGGGCGTCGAATATCGCGATGCATCCAGTGAAGGTACATCGGTATACGCGCCGGCAGAGTCGATCGATGTCTCGGACCCCGTTTACAGCGGTCCCCCGAGCAGCCTGGCTGCCTACGAGGATACCGAGCAGGACTACAAGACCCGGTCGCTCTTCGTGACGCAGAATTTGTCGTTCCACGACCGCTTTATCGTCACGGCGGGTGTGCGCAACGATGACCTGGATCTCTCCGAGAAAGACCTCCTCGCAAACACCGATACTTCCGACGACTTCTCGGAAACCTCGGTCCGTGGCGCGCTGACCTATAAGGTCACCGACGAGGTTTCCACCTATGTCAGCTATGTGGAATCGATCGCACCGCCATCGATCGGCACTGAGCCCGAGCGCGGCGAGCAGTACGAACTGGGTGTGAAATATGCGCCCTTCGGCATGAATGCGCTGTTCTCCGCGGCGGTCTATGACCTGACCAAGGACAATGTGTCCATTGCGGTCGCGCGGGATGACGGGACGGGTATCGATCGGGAAACCATCGGCGAATCCCGCGTGCGTGGCCTGGACCTTGAAGTCAAGGCCGAACTGACCGATAACCTGAGCCTGATCGGTGGCTATTCCTACATGGATTCGGATGTGGAACGCGGCACGCTTCGGGATGGAACCTCAATCGAAGGCAACGAATTCACCGAAACACCGAAACATACGGCGTCGCTCTGGACCTACTATACCCTGCCGGACATGGATATGAGCGTGGGTCTTGGCGCCCGCTATACCGGTTCCTATTACTTCGATGCCGAGAACTCGGCCAAGAGCGACGCGACCACGATTTATGATGCGGCGTTCAGCTACCAGTTCATCCAGAACACCGATCTGACCGTCAACGTCAGCAACCTGCTCGACGAGCAGCACGTGGTCGGTTCCGGCACGGCGAACTACTACAACCAGGGCCGCGAAGTCGTGGCCAAGGTTAGCTATCGCTGGTAAGGCTGATTCAATCGCGCCGAAGTCCGAAATGCCGGCCTTACGCCCCGGGACGCAGCGACTACCACTTCCGCTGGGGGCGATGCCGGTCGGGGCCTCCGACAAAGCAAGGCAACGACCGCAAAACGCCCCGACCCGGATCGGGGCGTTTCGCTATCGCCTGGCCAATCTCGCGGTGAGTCGCCAGCGGTGCCATCTAAACCAGCCTGGTGTCGAAGCCCACGATCTGCATTAGCCCGTTTCGCTATGTCGTTGGATGCGGTGCTGCCTGTTTTTTTGCACAGCCGGAACGAATCGGCCTAGCCTGAGTCTCGATACCAAATCGCCATATTCGATCACGAGATTCAGGGAGGGAAACGTGAGTGATACCGATCTGGGCACCTTGGATGCCGCCAAACTTGTCGAACTCTACGAAGCCGGGAAGGCATCGCCGCTAGAAGCGACCCGCGCGGCGCTGGAACGTATCGAACGCTTTAACGACACCGTCAAAGCCTATGTGTATGTCGATCGCGAAGGCGCCGAGAAGGCGGCCCGCGCGTCCGCTCGGCGCTGGGGGCAGGGCAAGCCGCTGAGCCCCATCGATGGGGTGCCGGTCTCGCTCAAGGATCTGACCGAGGTTGCCGGGATGCCGGCCCGCGAAGGTTCGCTGACCGCATCCGGGGCCCTGTGCGAGGATGACGCGCCGCCGGCGCGCATGCTGCGTGAAGCGGGCGCCGTAATACTGGGCAAGACCAATACGCCGGAATTCGGCTGGAAGGGAGTGACCGACAACCGGGTCTTCGGCGCCACCTGCAACCCATGGGACACCCGGCTGACGTCGGGTGGTTCGTCCGGGGGCGCCGCGGTGGCCGCGGCACTCAATATGGGCGTCCTGCACCAGGGGGGCGATTCCGGTGGGTCGATCCGCATCCCGGCGGGGTTCTGCGGTGTCTTCGGCTTCAAGCCGACCTTCGGCTGGACCCCGCAGTGGCCGCCGGCCAAGGAGCCGACGTTGTCGCATATCGGCCCGCTGACGCGCACGGTCCGCGATGCGGCGAGCATGCTCAACGTGATCGGTCGCTACGATTACCGAGACCCTTATGCGGTGCGCGGCCAGCCCGAGGACTGGGCCGTGGATCTGGACTGCGACCTGCGCGGGCTGCGCATCGCCTACTCGCCGGATCTCGGTTATGCCGAAGTCGCCCCCGAGATTGCTGCACGGGTCCGCGAGGCGGCACAAAAGCTGGAATCGCTGGGTGCCGAGGTCGAGGAGGTCCATCCCGGTTTCACCTCGCCCATCGACACTTATCGGAAGCACTGGTTTACCGCATCGCTGGAAGTCTGGTCGCAGTGTGACGAGCGTCAGCGTCAGTTGCTTGACCCCGGGCTGGTGGCCAACGCGCGTCATGCCGAGAACTGGAGTGCGCTGGCGTTGTTTCGCGCCCAGGCCGACCGGGCGCGTCTTGCCGAACGCCTCGAGCACTTCAACCAGAGCTACCATCTGCTGATGACCCCGACGCTGCCCATCGAGCCCTTCGAGATCAACCATGAGGTGCCGCCGGGCAGTGGCATGAGGGACTGGGAAGAGTGGGCGCCGTTTTCCTATCCATTCAATCTCAGTCAGCAGCCGGCGGCTTCGGTGCCCTGCGGCTTCACCGATTCGGGCTTGCCCGTGGGCTTCCAACTGGCGGGAGGCAAGTACGATGACATCCGCGTACTGCGTGCCTGCCATGCTTTCCTGGAGGCGTATCCGGCACGCTTTCCGACGGTGCCCGATCCGGCTCAGTACAGTTGAGCCCTTCATCGCGGGTTGGCGCACTCGTTCCCGGGACGCGGGGTGCCACCGTAACGTCATCGTCCCGGTCACCCACGCAAGGAGCACAGTATGATTGTTCGCGATCACCAGGATGCCGAGAACAGCCAGGTCGATGAAGAGAAGTTCATCAGCCGGCGGTACACGCTGCGGGCCGACGGCATGGGGCACTCGGTGCACGAAACCGTCATCAAGCCCGGCCAGTCGCTGCACATGTGGTACAAGAACCACCGGGAGTCGGTGATCTGCATCGAGGGTGAAGGCGAGATCGAGGACCTGACCGAGGGCGGCAAGTGGCAGCTCAAGCCGGGTGTTCTGTATGCGCTGGACAAGCACCAGAAGCATATCCTGAGCAGTGAGAAGGGCATGACGGTGCTGTGCGTCTTTACCCCGTCCTTGGTGGGGCCCGAGGATCACGACGAGCAGGGCAGTTACCCGCTCTACGACGATGACGGCACGCTGCTCAAGCACTGACGAGGCACGCCGGCTTGAAATGCGCCCTACGGCGACTACGCTGAAAACGTGATCAGGGATCAGGACGATTCCGCAGCACGGAAGCTGAAGGCCATGGAGGCTCACCGATCGGCAGGGATGGCGAGCGACGAAGCTTTGTCGCGAAAGTGCCGCAAGCCGATGATCGATATCTTCCAGCGCCCCGCTTCCATGCGGGGCGCTTTTCGTCGCCGCTTCCGTTTTCGGCGGCCTGATCTGCCTGGACAGACCTATCTGGCATCGACCCTCCGGGCATGGCACCCGCATGTCGTGATCAGGGAATCGCCGGAAGGTAGCTTCGGCTGCCGAGTCTGACGATCATCCCTGCTTGTTTGCCCCGTACCCCCTACGGGGCGCTTTTTTGCCTGGATAATGCCGTTTTTTCATTTCTCATAACCTGAGTTAAATACGTGTCCCGCCCTCTTTGAGACCGTAGGCGGCGTCGAGCCAGGAAGGCTCGCACCAGGGAAGGCCGAGCGACGGATAGCTCAAGTGCCAAGGATGTGCGAGCAGGATGCTCGCTGTAGCGGCAAGGAAATGCAGCGCTAGGAAAGCCCGACCACTCGGTCGGGCTTTTTTTGTGAACGCAGGAAGGAGGGAAGCCGGCTCGACGGTCGAGCCGTCATCCTGGGGCGATATGCATTTGTTCTGGAGCGCTGGTGGAACTACGCTTTTCGGAACTCTGCCGTGGGCGGAAAGCCGACGAGGACGCTGCCGCGCTATTTCCTCGCCAAGCGTGGAGTGGCCGATTGCGTGAAAGCCGCTTTGGAGAGGCTCGGCAGGTTACCTGTATCTTTCCGCAAACCTATATTTCAACCTCAAGAGTGCGGCCAGGAAGGCCCCTCGATGTGGTTCGCAGCTATGGTGTGAACGCTCACACAAGGATGTTTCCATGGATACGGAAGAGGGCTGCATCAAGAGAAACCTTCGCCAGCACATCGAGCTTGGCGAGGACGATCTACAACTGCTGGAAGAGCTCGAGCAAGCGCCCAGGGAGGTCGCCCGGCGCAGTCAGTTGTGGAAGGCGGGCGATGTACCTGAGGTCTTGTACACCCTGAAACGAGGCTGGGCCTACTCCTTTCACTGCAGCAAGGGAGGGGGCCGCCAGGTTCTCGAAATATTCCTGCCCGGCGACCTGGTCGGCATTCGTGAGGTGACGTTCAACGCCCATTACACCGGGGTCGAGATGCTCACGGACGGCATCGTCTGTCCGTTTCCCGCGCAAGGTCTACGCGAGGCGTGCCAGCGCTCCAGCACGCTGGGGCTGGCGATGCACGCCTCGGCGTCGCATCAGCAGGCGGTCATCACCGAGCGCCTGGTCAATGTGCTGAGTCACGACGCCAAGTCGCGCATTGCGCACTTCGCGCTGGAGATCTATTACCGGCTGGAGCGTATCCACGCGACCGATGGGAGCAGTTTCACGCTCCCCCTGACACAACGCCTGTTCAGCCTGATGCTCGGGCTCACCGAGGTGCATGTCAGCCGTACATTGACCGACCTGGCCGAGGATGGATTGATTCACAAGCGGCGCAACGCTATCCGGATACTCGATTTCGAGCGACTCTCGGCGCTGGCGGGTTTCGTCCCCGAGCACTGCAGTGAAGCGATCAATCCGCTGTTGCGTGGCTAATTTCAGTGCGGCCAGCTGTAACAGGCAGATGACGCTCGTGACCACCCGGCGGGGCTCGTCTCGCGCTGCTATAGTGTCGTTCGTCCACACTTGGGCATCATCGGCGTGCTAATGTAGCGCGCCGTCGGCCATTTGAGGCGAGACAAAATTATGGCATCTTTTGCACGCGCGTTGCCGAACAGCGCACTTTCGACAGGGCCGCACAAGGAGACCGCAAGCGTGACGACAGAGCTTGAAACCGAGGAGGCGCGGCTCGCCCTCAATGATGCCGAGGCCTATCTCCGTCTGGCCAAGGCCATGAAGGAAGCGGGGATGTCGAGTGTCTCGGCCGACTATCTGCGTAACCTTGCCAGGCAGTTGCGTCAGGAAAACGAGTAATCGCCCGGCCGGCTACGAGAACGATTGTGAAACCCGGGCCAAGGCATCTTCCTGGCCCGGCTCGCAGTCACGCCAGTCAGCGGGCTCAACCGCCGCTGTAGCCATCGGGCTGCATCATGGCGTCGGAGCCACTCTCCTGGTCGAGGCTCCCCTCGTCGGTATCGTGGCTCAATGAAGAATCCTGGCCTTTCTGCGCCTCCTGCGGCTTGACCTTGCCTTCGGGCCGCTTTTGTTGCTCTTCGGCCTGGGAGGCATGCTGCCGGGCCTCGCCCGGGCTCTGGCCGGCTTCGTCGGACGCCTGCCGGGCGGCCTCTTCTTCAGCAAATGCCGGTGCAGCCAGGCCGATCATCAGTACGGCCAGAAAAGGACGGATCCGTTGGGCTGTCGTCATTGACATGGTCTTGCTCCCTTGTCGTTTCGGATGGCATGTCTAAAGCTTTAGAAGCTGGCGGCAGACTTGACAAGCATCAACCGAGGAGCTTGCCTGGCCTATCGGCTAATGGGTAAGATTTTCCATGAGCCGGCGTAGCTCAGTTGGCAGAGCAACGCATTCGTAATGCGTAGGTCGGTGGTTCGAATCCACTCGCCGGCACCAATATAAAATCCTTTATAATCAGTATCTTGAAAGGGATAGAGGCCGCTATTGAGGGCGGCTTTTTTGTGCCTGTAAATCGCTGGGTATATGCCGGGTATAGGAAATGGCCCAACCAAAAAGTAAGGAAGCCATAGCGTTTTCACAGCTGCACGAATTCCGCGGTTCTGCGACCCCGTATTCCGGGTGGGCCTGCCAGGAGGACCCAAGCGAATCCGTGGTCGAGAGTTGCATGGTCTAGTCTGGCCAGCAGAGTCGTATCCTCGGCCAGGATCTCCATGAAGCTGCAGGCCGACACTGAGCGATCAGCAGCCCCTATATACCCATTACCGTTGGAGAGCCTCATAGCGGCTGAACCTCTGTCGGTAGCTCGTGGAATTGCAGCATGCCCCAGCGCGATTTGGGTGGCCCACCTTCAGGGCCTGGGCGAGGTGAAGTCGGGTTGCTGTGGTTTCGTCGTGTCCTTCGTGTCTTTGTGTCCTAGTTATCGTAAGCAACTGATTTATTGGTAATTTTATATTTGACACAAAAAGCTATCGCGCTTGACACGATTGACGAAGACACAAGTTGTGTCCGAGAAAACGGCATGGTCTATCGAACGCCAAGCTATTGAGAAAAATCGCGACACGACACGAAATTGAGCACCAGTGTTTTACAGCCCTCACGCTGTGACTCGGCTTTATATCGCTGGGCGCTGGGGTTATTCCTTGAGCAGCGGTTCGTATCTGGCCTTCCATCGTCCGAGATGCTAATTTGATCTCGTAGCCCGCTAGAAGCGGCGGGGGTACCAGCCCCGTTACCAACGTGGTCCTTGCAGTTCCGCCTAGCGGCGAGGTAACTGGCCTCGAAACCAAAACAGTATTCAACGGCCCCCGTGCCCGCTCCGTCTCACCCTTCTCAGGGATCGCGGATGACCTGACTGCCGTTGCTGCCCTTGAGCAGGCGACAGCACTATGTCCGACGTTTGCCCGCGACCTGCGGCCACAACCCGGTGCATTCCTCCCCTCCGCCCTGGGCGGATACTCCAGTTCCACGCCTCACGGCGATGAACCGATGCCATTGCGTGCACTGCCTCCGCATGCCTGGGCGCTTTTGCGCTTCCGGCACGTCACCGTCAGATCACCGCCAATGCCGGGCGCAGTTGCGTCCAGTCCATGCCACCCAGTGCATGCGATGGCATCCCCCACCCGCGTCTCCTCGTTCCGAGGAGACGCGGGGTCCCACTGGCCAGCCAGCCGCTAAACCACGCGGATTTCTGGCCATCCATCGTCGGACGAAAACCGACGAATGCTCTACCACGGCGCAATGCCGCTCCTCGAAACGACGCCCTGGGCGTCGATACGTGACAGCGACTCGGGCAGCCCCTCGCTAGGGCTGGGCCTTGGCCTAAGCCGGAGCTGGCAGCGATCGCTGCCGGCGTGCGTGAGCCCCACGCCATAGCACCCGCATGAGTCACCGTCACATCACAAGCGATCCAGTCCGCAGTAGGGAAATGTCTGCGATAAAACAACGCCTCCTCCAGGTCTGCGCGCACCTCAGATGCGCGTATCACTTACCGCCAAGACAGGGGCAACGGGGGATCACCAGCAACACATCGAGGAAAGAACATGGCCAAGGCGAACAACTACGGGTTACGCACGCGGGATCTCGGCAAGGCAGGCAGGTTCGCCGTCAACGCCGTGGCCCGGGAGGGACAGATGGGATATGCCACGGCGGCAGCCGTGGGGCAGCGCTGGCAGGCGTTCGCAGCATTTGCCAAGGCAGAGGGCGTCAAGCGTCTGGAGTACGTCACGGCGCAGCTGGTGGCCAGCTATGGCCAGGCGATCGCCACCAGGGTGGCCGCCGGGGAACTGTCCGCGGCTTACGGTCAGAACCTGGTCAGTGCCATCAATACCGTCATGGGCCACGCCACGCGAGGGGAATGGCAGTCCGTGAGCCCGACAAAGGATGCCGGCATCGCCCATCGGGTAAACGTGCGGACAGCCATCCCCGATGGGCTCGACCGGCAGGCTGTGACCGTGGTGAGTGATGATCTGCGCAGTGCCGGGATGGCCAACGGGGCGGCAATCGTTGAACTGGCCCGGGATCTGGGGCTCAGGGCAAAGGAAGCCTCCCTGCTCAATGCCCATAAGGCCCTCCAGGAGGCACGCGATACCGGGCGCGTGACGATCGCTCACGGCACCAAGGGCGGCAGAATCCGGACACTGCCCATCACATCAGAGCGTCAGTTGGCGACCCTTGCCTATGCGAGCCGCGTCCAAGGCAGTGCCCGCAGTCTGGTACCGACCGGGCAGACCTGGGCGAAGTGGGAGGACGGCGGCTTACGGCAGACAAGGGAAATGCTCCAGGAGCATGGCATCAGCCGGATTCATGAACTCCGCTCGGCTTATGCCATGGAGCGTTACCAAGCTATCACCGGGCACCTACCCCCAATGATGGGCGGGGCCGCTTCGCGGTCCGCCGATCGGGCTGCTCGGCTGGCCGTGGCGCAGGAACTGGGCCATTCCCGCATTGCCATCGTTGTGAACTATATCGGTGGTGCTAGATGATTCCGCCGGACATTCGCCATGCCCTCCATCTCCATAGCGCTAAAGGCGGGAAGACCCATCGCCGGCGACAGCTGCGCAGAATCGAAGAGTTCGTTCGGTGGTGCGGCTGCCCACCAGCTCAGATTGGCAAGCGTCACGTCTACCAGTTCCTAGAAGCGAAGCGATATAGCCCTATCACTGCTAGAGATTACTGGTATGCAATCAGCCTTCTGTGGCGATTTTCAGGGCGGCAAGGGAAACCGCCCAAGCCTGACTATATACTGTAACTTGCTTTTAGGCTTGGCACTTAGGCGAGAGCTCTTTGGAGTTGGCCATCTCCAGGTCGCATATGGTATAGGCAGGAAAATGTTTTCTATTCTTAAAAGAGCGGTTTATTTTATTTGGGAGGCATGATGTTTTCTAGTGATAGGCTTGATAGGGGTGAGGCTATAAGTGGTGACTTCGGGTTCTATCCAAGGCTACTTGATGTTAGGGGTGACAGGTTTGAAATTGAAACATTAGATGATCATGCTTCTGTTGTGTCTCAAGTCGTTAACAGTTCAAATGTTTATAACGGATGGTATTATCCGGAGGCTGAACAACAGTTCGATATTGCAACTGGGAGTGTTCGCGATCTTCCTTATGCGCCACGGGTTTTTGGTCTACCAAAAACTCACATGATGACTGTTTTTGGTGATAAAGATAAAAGTGCAATTGAGTTTGCAGTTTGGAGTTTTTCGTTCTTTTCAGGCATGAGGATGACGACTACAGAAGCCGGCTACTTAGATGCTACTCCAGTTAAGCCTGGAACGATGGTTGATTTTGTGCTTACTCAGCATGATTTAGCTAAAGCCATTGATCTTTCATTAGCTTATCTGGATCGTAAGCGTAGTAATCCGCGCTCGCTTAAAAGAGTGGCGTCTGTGATCCATGCGCTATTCTTAGCCCAATATCCGAGGAGTCTCCCTTTTGAAAGATTTAATTATCTTTATATAGCCTTAGATACTTGCTATAGAATTTTTATTAGCGAAGGGGCAAAAAATCCTGCTCGTTCTCATGCTAGTCGTGTGCAGTGGATGTGTGAAACGGTTGGCATAGAGACCCCTGAGTGGGCTAAATATGATAATGGCTCTAATCCCGAGCTAGCTGAAGTTAGAAACAATACTTTTCATGAAGGACTGTTTTTTGATGAGCCCCTGGGGTTCTCAATCTATGGGGGAAATAATAGGGGGGTTGATGCGCCTCATGTGGAGTTACAGATGGAAGGTCTGGTTTGTCGTCTACTTGTAGCCATTCTGGGTGCTAGTGAGGCTGAGTACGTAAGAACACCTATTGATACACGCCATAAGTTTGGGCTTGATTTCTAAGGCTGACTGAGGGGTAAATATTTGGCGTTATTTGTTGCGGAAAAGAAAGCCCTGCAGCGATGCAGGGCTTGTTATGTGTAAGTGTTGCGCTCATTGGACTAAGCGTAGGTCCGGCTTTTTATGGGGTGACGGAATTTCGAAGCCGGTTAATTCTTGGATAAATTTAGGCTTTACAAAAAGCTCGGAAGCAATGCCGTTGAGGTCAATTCCTTTATATTCCAAAAGGACACTTAGAGATTTGTCAAGGATCTCTGGAGGCTCTTTGGAGATAAGATAGTCATCTTTTTCTCCGTGAGCCTCTCCGTGCTTCCTTAATGTAATTACGCCTCTTTTATATTGTGCTTCTGTAATAAGGTCAAGCTGCTTGGCTCTGTATAATATAGCCGCCTTGCTTACCTTCCATGTTTGCTTGAATTCTCTCATGCCTTTCCAATCCAGCCTTTCCCCGTTTGGTCTGGGGAATAGCTTGACCATCATGGTTCTTGGCAGCAGTAGTGCACTTGCAAACCGGTTAGCTTGGCTTTCTGTTACACGGTCCCCAGTTATAACACCTTCATGCATGACCAAATGGCCAAGCTCGTGGGCAATGTCAAACCGTTGCCTGCAAACACTTTCTTTTGCTGTGTTTCTTACGATGAAAGGTCTTTCAACAGCTACAGAAAGTGCGTCGATCTCTTTTGAGATGCCATTGAAATTAGTGACAACTGTGCCGAGACTCTCAGCGAGACGAGTCATGTTACCAATAGGTGAAGATCCTAGTCCCCATTCTTTCCGGCAGGCCTCAGCGACACGTTCAATGCTGTCATAGCTTTGGATGTCGGAGATGCTTGGTATATTGACCCTTGGCAGCTTAAGTTTTCTATCTAACAGACAGATTAAAGCGTTAACCATCTCGCCGCGAGCAATGGCAACCTGTCTTATGGTAGCTTTTGTGGTAAAAAGCTTCCTAAAATGGAATTGATCTTCGTTGAGTCGGCCACTTTTGGGTTTAAAAAATTCTACCTCCACATTTAATGAGTCGGCCAGATTAACCATTAATTGCTCTGTGGGCTTGCTCTGGCCCGATTCAAGCTTATGTAAATACTGGCGAGTTTTTCCTACTCGCGCTGAAACTTCTTCGAGAGAAAGCCCGCTATATACGCGGGCTAGCCTCATAGATGATCCATCGAAAACGAATTCCATTTTTGGTTCACTCGTTCTGAGTATCGCTGAGCTTTGGAGAATCGCGATCTTGGAAGTTCTCTTCCTGCTCCTCATCCTCTCGAACTCCGACTTCTGGTGACGGTAGTTCTGCAGTAGGCGGAATTTCATTGTCAACAGAGTGGAGGATGGGCCCAGAAGGACCATATGACCACTGACAAACTTTCTCTTGGTAGACATTGTGACCTATAAAGAAAGCGCGATCCTCATCTTCTTCAGTCATCGCTTTCTCAATAACGAACCTCCACATGACTGGTTCGCTATCTTCTTCTGAAAAAAGGTCATCGACTTGGTTCCTGCGAAAGAAGCCCCGCTTTTCGGGAGATTCAGGATCGTCTCTGAAAAAACGGCAGGGCACATTGCCAATACGGAAAGTGACATCCATCCCAGGAGAGGCTAACTTTAGCCAGTCATGCTTATCGCTTTGACAGAGCTCAACTAGAGCATTCCTTGTCCGGCCAAATACTGTGCATTCCCGCGTATATGAGTCATCGTGCGGGGAATTCATTTCTTGCATCGTATTGAAGCGAACGTCAAGCAATAGCTCAGCAACAGTTGCCAACCGTTTTTCGCTAAGCTCTGAGAAAAAATCTGATGGATGCTTTGTTTTCATGAGGCTTCCTGGCAGATACGAGGATTTGTCAACCATAAAATATGGCTTATCCGTGTATCTGTCAACCAGCATCGGCATTATCGAGTCGCCATCCGCCCCTGGCTTCCTCAAGCCTCTCAACCACCTGCATAAGGATATCGTGCGCCGCCTCCAGCTGAGCCTGCTCATGCAGGCTCAGCCCACCTGTTGTCTGTCGGTATCGGATGGGCTCCAACAGGAGCGTGGCGCGCTCGACGTTGTCGAGGGACTCGCACATGATCAGCTGGTCATCGTTCTGGGGTTTCATGCGGCTTCCTCCTGCTCGTCGTTGGCGGCGTTCCGCGCTTGGTACAGCGATTCGTCGGTGAACACGTAATAGCGGGCAGACCCGCCCTTAATACCGGGCACCTTGATTGACGTCTTGCCCTCGTGATCGAGCTTCAGCACGTCCCGAGCCTTGAGTACCTTGTTGGCCTGACGGACTGAGGGCATACCCGGTTTCCCCCAGACCTCTTTGCTCCAGGTAGCAGGGGGGATGAAGTAGGTAGTGACGACTCGGAGGCTCGCACCGCTGCCGAAAGTCTCCGTGCGACGGTAACCCAGCTTGTTGAGGGTGCGGGGCGCGTGCTGGTCAAACTGGTAGTCCGCGTTCAACCGGGTGAAGCGTGCCTCTCCGTGTGTTTCGATCAGATGGCTCAGCGCTTCGAGTACTTTGCTCTCTTCCTGGTCGCCGGCACCGCCACGCTCGGAAAGCCATGCCACGAAGCAGGCCTTAGCGGCGCTCCATGCGGTATAGGGCTGCCAGCCGGTGACCCCCCAACTCGTCGCCATCTCGCCAGCCATGGCCACCAGGGTGAAGCGAGCGGCGGCCCGGTGGGCCTGGCCGCTGGCGTTGGGTGGCAGGGTCTCCTTCTCGAAGTTGGCCAAGGCGCTCGGGTAACCCTTCACCAGACGCGCTAAGTTGTCGCGTTGGGTGAGCTGTTCCAGTAGGTGGACCAGGGGCGTGCCGTAGTATTTGGCGACACTGGCCTTGAGATGATCGGAGAGGTCGGCGGGGCCAGCGAAACCATGAAGCTCCTGGAACAATCCCATGCCTCCCCCGGCATCCGCTGGAACTCCCAGCATGCGCACATCCATGCCGGCGCGATGCATCTGGCCAGCCTCGTCCATGTGCTGCTCCAGCGTCTTCTCACCGGTGGAAACGAACAGCAGGCGCCAGCGCCGAACCGGCTTGCCGTTGCCTCGGTCGTTGGCGCGGGCCTTGCCGGCGCCATTGCCCAGCATGTACACGGTTTCGCCGATGATGCGGGGACTGCACATGCCGATTTCGTCTAGTGCCAGCAGGCCGTCCGAGTGGGCGGCGGCGATGGACTCCAGGGCATTGTCCGTCGAGCGCCAGCTACGCACGAGCTTGGGGGAGCCGTAGACCGAAACAGCGGCTTGCAGGTGTGTCGTTTTGCCGCCGGAACTCTCGCCATACAGGTGGAAGCCTCCCGACTCCAAGCCCAGCAATTGGAGCAGCGGGCCGGCCAAGGCTACGCAGACACACAGCGTGAGCCGATCATTGCCGGGGCACAGGGCGCCGATATGAGTTTGCCAGTCCTTGAGGGTGCCGGCTTCCTCGATGCTCGGCAGCTCCGCCCCATGGTTGGTGAACTCCAGCACCTCGGGAGTCTTGCCGATCGCGCCGGCCGGCAGCAGATAGGCGTCACCGTGCCAGCCAAGGCGATCCACCAGGCGGGCGCGTTCCTTTCCGGCGAAGCCCTGCAAGTAGCTGATCAAGTCGTTTTTCGTGTTGCGGGCCGGGCGCTTGGGGTCCAGCTTCAGCCCCATGGATAGCAACGGTGAAATGGCGTCCTTGGCTCCCTCGCTGATCAGCGTCTCGGCAGGAATGTTCCAGCGCTTCGCCACACCATCAGGGTCCTTGAACTCCAACAGCAGGCCCCAGTTGTGGCCGCGTTCGTCGCGAGTCTGAGCGATGATATCGAGGCGATCGCAAACCCGGCGCGGATCGCCATCTTCGGGAATGGCGTAAACGCCACCGTCCTTCACCGTGAAACCGGGTGTGTGCTGGGCGCCTGGCTGTCGCTTCCCGGCCTTGCTGCCCTTATCAGCCTTTCCCTTTGGTGGAGCCGGTGGGTCGCGAAACAGCCCACCCTCACTGGCCAGGGCAGTCAGGTGCAGTGGCGTCCAGGCTCGCCCCAGAAGATCGGCGGCATCATCCTTCTCGTGCCACTCGCCACCCTCGCGGAAGGCGGGCTTATCACCATCCCAGTCGGCCACGCGGTCGAAGGGCGAAAGATTCACCAGACGGACGGAGGCCACCCCAAGGGCGTGCAGATCCCCGGCGAGCTTCTCCATGCACTGAATGCCAGCCGCGTCGTTATCAGGCCACAGCACTACATGGCGTCCCTTAAGGGGTGACCAGTCGGCTTTGCTGGCGGAGTTGGTGCCGTTGGGCCAGCAGGTAGCCACATGCTCGGGCATCAACTCGGCGGCAGCATCAGCGCTCTTCTCACCTTCACAGACCACTACGGGCGCTTTAGGGTCGGCGGCCAGCTTGTCCAGGTTCAGCAAGGGGCGTGGCTCGGGTAGCCCCTTGCGCTGCCATTTGCCATCGCCGCTGCCGGCATGACGCCACCAGGTCAGCGGTGAGAACACCTTGCGCTGTTTTGTTTCTCCCGGCTGTTTGGGAAGGTTGTAGCGCTCCACGGCCATCATCAGGTGCCCATCGGCATCGCGATAGTTCCAACGCTTCCAGGGCTGGCCATGCTTGGGGTGCGCCGCCGGCATTGCAGCCAGAGCATTCTCCGGGATCGGCGTTACTGGAGCCCAGTTATCCACTTTGGCTGGCTTGATGGAACGAGTCGGTGGCGGGGCGACGTGCGCTGCACCGGGGCCGGCACGCTCGGGGTCGATCCCTAGGAAGCTCTCCAGGTGCTTCAACGCTTCCAACTGCTCGCAGCCCTCCAAGTAAGCGATCAGAGCCACCAGATCGCCACCCTTATCGCCGGTGGCGAAGTCATACCAGCCACCGCGATCCAGGTTCACGGAGAATGATCCCGCATGTGCGTCCTGGCGGGTGGGGTTCTTGACTACATATTCGCGCTTTTGTGTCTTGCCGCCGGGTAGCCAGTGCGCCAACACCCGATCGATGGCGGCAAGCGCGGCACGGTTGCCCTCTTCGAAGCGAGTGGTGAGGTCGGCATAGGTGCGTTCGTTACGACTCATGTGGCGCTCCCTTGGGCTGGGCGTACCGCCTGTACGGTTCGCATTGAGGGACGGCGAGCTTCGCCGAGTTGCACCATCTCATCGGTCAGGCTGGACACGCGGTCGCTCAGCTCGCGAATCGCTGTCATCAACTGGCAGGTGCTGCCGGGGGTGAGGAAGGGTGTTTCGTCGTCGCTATCGCGGCGCCACAGGTCCTCTTCCACGAGCTTGGCGATTGTCTCGATCGAGTTGGAGGATTCCCGCACGTGGCGGCCAAGGAGCTCGAAACCTGAAACGGCGTGGTTCATGACGCCACCTCCTGCCCATTGCAGCGGGCTTCCAGGCGGCGAGCCTTGGTCATATGGGCGTTGTAGCGCTTCAGACGAACGGCGGTGCTTGAGTTGGAGAACAGCGCGGCACGGGCCATGGCCCGATGAGCGGCGGCACGAGCAGACGGATCGCGGGTAGGGAACAGGCGTAGTGATGCCATGGGTATGACTCCTTGGATATTGGAGTCGCCCGCATCGCTGTCAATCAATGGGGGCGACTGTACGCGGGTTGACAGACCGGTATCCAAGGAACCCGGCAGGCCGAAGCCTCCCACGCACAGCCGCCATAACGGCATGAAAAAAGCGCCGTGCTGAATGGCGGCGCTTGTGCGCCTCGGATAGTTCGGGCTGTCAATCCCGGCCGCTGAATTGGCAGCGGCAGAGCTACGATAGCCGCCCAACAGCCGGACTGCAAGAGGCAGCACTTGCGAGAGAGCGGGGGTTGGCATAAGGTAAATTCCGAAGTTAGCGCAAGTTTGTCTAAACCCCTTCGGCGTTGCCCCGCCGAAGGGGTTTTGTGTTTCTGAATAGAGGCGCCTTAATACTTGATACCGGTCTGGCTCAGTGCCCGGTGTTCGGGATGCTTCAACAGGTGCTTGAGCTCGATCGTGATGCTTAAGGGCTCAAAAGGAGAGTTGGCAGGCTGTCGGCTTTCTCCGAAATGAACGGCTTGGTTGTACTGCTTGCGTATCGAGTTAATTGCTTCCACCAACTCTCGGATGTCCCTGCTAGCTAGAATCGCCACCAGTCGCTGTTCCTGGCTTTCCAAGTCGGCGGAAAACACCTCCCGAGCGATGTCGGCATGCATTTGACCCAGTTCTTCGAGGCGCTCGGCGAGTGAAGCACGCTTACGCTGCAACCCTCTTCGGGCGGCCTCCTGCCGGCCGGCTTGTGCCTTGGCCTTTTCAACCTGAGCTTGGGCTTTCTTCAGTGCGGTACTAGCTGCCGCCTGTTCATTGTCGTCCGTATCGCCAAGCGCGGCGGCGGCTTCCAGCTCATCGACTCGTGTCTGTGCGTTTTGAACGTCGGTCCGGGCGCTCTCCAGAAGGCTCGACTCGTCGCCCATGGTTTCCAAGGCTTGGTCCACACGCTCTAGGGATGTTTCAAGCGCTTGGATTTCTCCGTCGAAGGCTTCTAGGGCACCGTGCCCAGCCTTGGGTGGGGCCTGCTCCAGCTCGTCCAGCGCTTCCTGAAGCTGCTCTTTCCGTTCCAGTAGCTTGGTATATCGATCGTTGGCAGCATCGACGTCCTTGACGAGCACCTTTAACTCGTCCAAAGCGCGCCGGACCTCAGAAATATTCCAAGAGAAGCGACGGCCCTCTCTGCGAAAGGTCTCGTTTTGGCGAAGGCCATGCTCGACTCTGGCGATGGTTGCTGTCGGCGATGGGATTTCCGTTGGCTGGGTGCTGTCGACGGGAAAATCAGTAAGCCTTAGTACCGGGAATTTTCCCCAGTGGGCGTGACCTTTGGCCTTGTCGAGATCCTGTTTGGCAGCCTGCCTTTTCACCACGACATCTGTTAGCGCCTCTCGCTGCTTCTGGCGTTTGGCTATCCAGTCCTGCCAATCCTTTTCAGCCTTGCTCTTTCCAAATCCCAGCATGTTGGCTCTCTCCTCGTTATCGAAACAATTAGTCGCTATCAGCGGCGACGGAAGTGATCGGTGATAGCAGTCACCGTGGCGGGTTGGCGGGGTGACTCACTCGCGTCGTGTTGGGTGGTGCGACTGGCTTCACTCTGCCAGCGCCCGCTGATGGCACAGACAGCGCTATCGCGCTGTTCCTTCTCTTGCCGGGCCTGGAATAATTCGAGCCCGAGCGCTTCCACGCTCATGCCGCTATCGATCGCCTGAATGGCAATGTCACGGTGGTCTTTTCCTGCCAAGTTCCAGATTTCATGGCAGCGTCGACGTTCTTGAAGGACCGCGGCTTGGCTAGCCTGGCTGTAGGCTTGGGCACGTTCGGTATCCACATCCACTTGTGTAGCTACCTTAATTTTTCGAGGGTCGACGCCAGCAGCAATGGCGGCTTGAAACTCATCAGTCGTGCGAACGGTGGTCATGCTAATAGTCCTATGCTGAGTGTTTGTTGATGAGGAATTGCCGGCTAGTTCGGCAATGAGAGATTCCAAAGAGCCCAGGCGATCGGCCATGCCGGCTTTCACTGCCAGCGCACCGGTGGCGATACCGCCTTGGCGGAACCGATCATTGACCTGGTCGCGTGGAATGCCGCGATTGCGAGCCACCTTGTCGAGAAATACGCTGGCCAGTTCGTCGGTACGTGCCTGCAACTGGGCGCGGCCGGCTTCGGTCTCGGGATCGGGCCGCTTGTTCGGCGCGTTGCTGGAGACAATCTCGAAGGTCTTTTCGCCGGGCATGTCATCGCGCTTGCGCAGGCTAAGCACAACTCCGACGCTGCCCAGCTGTGCGGTGTCGTCGGCGATCACCTCGTCTGCGGCACTACCGATCCAGTACAGGGCGCTGGCCATCTGGCCACCGACATAGGCTTTGATGGGCTTACGGCCGCGAGCGTTATAGATCAGGTCGCTCAGCTCATTGATGCCGGTGGCTTCGCCGCCAGGGCTGTCGATGTTAAGCACGATCGACGAGATGCTCGGGTCGTCGAGCGCAGCTTGAATGTCCTTGACCAGCATCTCGGTGCTGACCGCACCGCTGATCTCGGTGAACAGGTTCGCGTAGCGAAAGATCGGCCCGGTAATCGGCACCACGGCCACGCCGTCTCGCACGCTGACGCTACGCGTATTGTCCAAGGGGCGGCCCAACCGTGCTTCGAGTGCCTTCACGTCGCCTTGGCGATCGGCTACGGCCATTATGGTGTCGAGGCCATCGGTGGTGATTAGCCAGTTACGGCTCGCCAGCAAGTTAAGCGCTGATTGCGGCATGCAGTTCTCCCTTACTGATTCGGCTGGGTAGGGCATCCAACCAGGCCATGCCGGCATGACACTCCCGGATGAAGGTCGCGACGGCGGGTAGTCGCTGGAGCGTGGTTGTCGTATGCATACGGTTCGTGGCCAGCAGCGCACCCATCAGGTGGCTGGCGGGGGCCAATACACGCCAACGGGTATGGCCTGCTTCGCTGATCAATTCAGACCCGGAGGGGAGGATCAGTTGGCCAGAGTCGGCAATATCAGCAGCTGCCAAGCTATTCAGCAGGCGCAGCAGGTGGGGCGGGCCACTGGGATCCACTGGGAGGAGGTGGCGCTGGTATCCACCAAGCTCTGGACGATAATCGCCAGCCATAAGGCGCAGTAGTTCTTCCAACCACGCATCGAAAACAGTCAGCTCCTGCCAGACCAGCCCGAGTAAGTCGGCGTCTTGCTCTAGTACCCTAACGCCGCGAGGGGTGGTGTCCTCCACCAGGTGGCAGAGCGCATGGATGGCGCCGCTAACGATGGGGCGCAACGCATCCCGAGCGTCTCGAAATTCCAGCAGGGTATCCACGTCATGGCAGGCCAGCGCGAGGGCTGGAGAGGGCTCGTTGGAAGCCAGTGACTCGAACAGGCCCGCCAAGGCGCTCACGGGCGAGAGGCCCATCATTGCCCCCCAACCGGGCACCCGGTGTGCTCGTGCATGCGTGAATACAACCAGCTATTAAGATCTTGGCGGCGATAGCGCACACGGCTACCGACCTTGACGTAAGGGAGGGCATGTCGGCCGGTGCTGCGCCAAGTGGCGAGTGTGCGAGAGGAGACCCCGAGTTGCAGAGCCGCTTCTTCAGGGGTCAGCAGATCAGCCAGGGAGGGGAGTGCTTGAGTGCTAGTAAGGTTCATTCCGGTTCTCTCCAAATGTCCTTGGGACACCTAGAGGTTCGCCGGAAATCGCTAATTTACGTTACCCACCATGTGACTTGGTGGGTCATGAGGATCGGGCATCTTTGGTTTCTGGTAGCTCGTCGTAACCGAGCTGCTTTAGCCATCCTGGCTTCTTGGCGCCATTGCCGGAGAGTGTCTTTTCAGCGGGTATTGTTGGAGCGCCTTTAGGATTCGGTCGCTTCAGTTGCTTTTCGAGCTCCTTGGGGAGGATCTCTTCAATCAGCAAGATTACCAGGCTGCGCTTAGAACGTTTTACGCCGCATTCATCGTAAGCGAGATGGCTCAAGCTGTCGGCTAAAAAGTGGAATGCCCATTCGTGCCCTCGGAGAAGCTTCTTTCCTCCTTTTGCGGAGGCTTCACGCTTCGACTCTTGGAGTAACTGAAAAGACTCTTTCTGACGCCGTGCCTCATCGAGCGAAGGATAGACGGAGGCGAGAAGCCTTGAATTATTTGCCTCGCTCAAGAATATTGATGATTGAATTGCAGTATCAATCTCGCCGCGTAAATTTTCACTCCTGAGTTCATTGATGAGAGTGGAGTAAACTTCGCGGTAATTTTCTCGTGTATCGGCTAATCGCTCACCCGCGCCTTCTAGGGTCCCGGCACCCTGCCTTTCAAATAGATCCGCCTCTACATCATGCATCCAATTTCCGAGCTCCATAAGCGTCTGTGACGCCTTAACCGCGGAGAAAAGATAGACGAGAATGTCATCAGCTAGATGGTCAATGCCTCCGATCTGGCTTCGTATGGCAGAGTGAATTGCATACCCACGCGCTTCAACCAAAAGACGGATATGGCTATTTCTGTGAATGGCGAAAAGCAGCTTTTCCAGCTCAGCGTCACTCTGCTTTGTCGTTTCTAGGGTGAGTCCTTGTTCCTCCGTTTTTACAGTGAGTCTATTTATACCTGTCAGATCTTGGAGAGGACTGACAGGAGTTTCCGGGAGCACTTCATCCCGAATCCTTGCTAATAGAGACAGCGCTTGATCGACAAGGTAGGCGTAGTCTTCATAAAGGAAGAATTCCGATAAGTGGTCCTGCACCTCCTCTAAATCATGAGTCAGAGGATAGAAGGGAGTCCCATGTATACGCATCGAGCTTGGGTAGGTCATAGTCACTTCAGGGCAATGCCCACTCTCTTATTCGACAGGCGGCCACTGTTGCGCACCGTGAAGCACACGTAGCACGTCCACAGTGCTGGTCGTGACTCGATAGATCACCAGGTAGGGCGTGCCGGTTACCACCAGCTCTCGGGTTCCATCGACCCTGCCGGCCCGTCCCCGATGGGGAGAGTCCGCCAGTCCCTCAGTACATGACTCCACTCGATCGACCATGCGCAACGCGGCACCGGGATTATCCTCGGCGATGTAGTCGGCGATTGCCTCAAGATCTCGTAGGGCGCGAGCCAGCCATCTAACGCGCATTCTTGCCCCGCTGCCCGTGGTTGCTCCTTATCCGCTGACGCACTCGCTCCATAACCGTGGCGCTGTCCACCCACTCGGCATCGGGCTGGTCGGCTTCCCCGGTCGCCTCTTCCACCCGCTGGCGAAACCAGGCGTCATGTTCGGCAGCTTCGTGGGTGCGGGCCATGCGGCTGGCAGCATCGGGACGTTTGCGGGCAGGGGCCGGCTCATAGTGTTCGGTGTCGACACTGAAATGCTCGATACCGACTCGCTTGAGATACCCTGCCAGCGTCTCGAATCGCCCGAATATTCGAGGGCTGCCGCGCTTCGATACCAGACGACCACGAGTTCCGTTCAAGTCGACTTCGACGGACCAGCCCCCAGGCTGCCCGATGATGATGGTGTTCTGCATGGACTGTTCGTCAGCGAGCCGTGCCAGAGTCCTGTGGTCTATATCGATCATGGTGCCCATCATGGCTCCCATTTAATAGATAACTGGATAACAGATAACAAGTGTAGGTGTTCTCCCCGGCCCTTGCTAGGTCACCAAAGGCAGCGGGGCAGGGCGCGGCAACTCGTAGGCTTGTGCTGGGTATCCCACCGCGTCGGAGAGAGCCGATCAACCCAGTGGAGCCGGACACGAGTTGTGTCTTGGCGATTTGTGTCAGCTCTTATTGAATTTTGTGTCCTGATGATTTTTTAATAAAATTCAGTTGGTTGTGGATGTTAAGGACACAAGACACAATGGACACGATGTTTTGCACGGGACCCGGAAAACAGCTCATCGAGTCACGATCTACTACGGTCGAAGGGGACCACTTCGCCCAGCTCTGAAAGCCCACCTGCTGCCAATAGATTATCCACCGCTCTCGTCACGCTATCTCGTACTGGGTCGATATCCAGACGAGCGTATATGGCTGTGGACTGGACGCTCTTGTGGTTGAGCGACTTCCCGATGATCGCCAGGGACGCCCCATGCCTGGCTTGCCAACTGCCCAGTGTGCGGCGGAGGTCATGGATTCTCAGGTTGGCAAGGGCGAATGACTCAGGATCGAGGCCATGGCGTTCGATCTCGACGGTGTAGCGCTGCTGAACATGGTGGGGACGGGTCAAGGCTAGTTCTGCCGCTTCATTGACCAAGCTGTCCTCCCAAGCTTCGGCGGTAGCCAGTGCCTTTACGATTCCCAGTGCCTGTGCCCTTGCCAGGATGCGCTCCCACCCTTTTCGAGGTTCCTGGTAGTGCCCGGTCTTGCCGGAACCGGGGAAGACCCAAGGGCTACTGGCAGATTGCCACCGCCCTTCGAGAACGCTCACCAACTGGCTGGCCAGGGTAACCAGCTGAGGCTCTCCGTTCTTTGTGTCAGGAATTCGCCAGACTCCTTCGCCCAGGTCGAGCTGGTCCCAGCGCATGGCCAGCACATTGGCGCGCCGGGCGCCGGTCAGCAGACAGGCCAAGAAGAAATCCCGCGCGGTGTCGGATGGTTCGGCCGCCAGAGATTGGAAGAACCGGGGGAGTTCATGATGCTGAAGAAACCGGTCCCGGCTCCTCACTTGGTTTTTCTTGATACTGGCTGCCGGATTCTGCCCGTCCCACACCCCCGCGCCGATCGCCCAGCTGAAAACGACAGAACATAGAGCGAGAACCTTGTTGGCATGCGCCGGGGCCGTTTTGCTGATCGCGCTATGCACTTGGGCAAAATCCTTCCGGGCCAGGCTGGATAGCTTCCGGCGACCCAGAGTAGGCGCCAGGTGACGGTCATAGTTGCGTTGGTCCTCTCTCCATGTCCGCTTCCTGGGTATCGAGTGTCGCTTCATGTAGTCGGCGAACAAGTCCTCGAAAGTGGGTTCCCCTCTGAGCTGCCGTTGTACCTCGGCGGGATTATTTCCATCAGCGATAGCACTGCTCACCTGGAGGGCGTGCTTTCGTGCCTGCTCTATGGTCATCCCGGGGTAGCGACCCAAGGTCACTCGCTCCGGTCGACCAGTGGCCTTGATCCATCGTTGGCAGCTGAACGTCTTGGTGCCCTTGGAGGTCACCCGCAACTCAAGCCCCTGGACCTTGTTGTCGGTGTAGGTTGCTCGCCTGCCATCGGGCGGAATAGGAAGGCTATCAATAGCCTTCTTCGTGAAGTTGATACGTGGCATGGCGGAGCCTCCGGGGCAGGGAAAGAGTGAGTGGTTCCGCTTGGGTATATGCCGGGTATAGGAATGGCAGCAAATTCGATTTATTCGCGTGGATGCCCAGCAAACTCAAGAGTCGGGAAATCCCTGAAATAATAGACGGTTATAGACCTCTAGCAAAGCCCATGGGCTAGTGTAAAATTACGGAACAAAAAATTCGTAATGCGTAGGTCGGTGGTTCGAATCCACTCGCCGGCACCAGTTAGACCTTCCCCCTGAAATCACTTCTCGTAAGCCAGGCCCGAGGGTCGTCATTCAGAGGCGTCCTGCACGGACGAGTGCGTCCCTGTAGCACCTTTTCGAGGATCCGCCAGTAACCTCAACTGGCATCCGGCTGGGCGGCGGGGGCGGCGCGCTGGAAGGCATCCAGCGTGTCGCAGTGCGCGGCGATGCGCCGGAGCGTGGGGTAGGCGCTCAGGTCGCACTCGAAGCGCCGGGCGTTGAAGACCTGCGGCACCAGGCAGGCATCGGCCAGGGTTGGCGTGTCGCCGTGGCAGAACGCGCCGGTGGCCGGGGAGTCCGCGAGCAGTGCCTCCAGCGCCTCGAAGCCCTCGCTAATCCAGTGCCGGTACCAGCCATGCTTGGCGGTCTCGTCGAGACCCAGCTCACCGGTCAGGTACTCGAGCACCCTGAGGTTGTTGAGCGGGTGGATCTCGCAGGCGATCGCCTGGGCCAGTGCGCGTACCCGGGCGCGCGCCTCGGTGTCCGCGGGCAGCAGCGGTGGCTCGGGGTGATGCTCGTCGAGGTACTCGCAGATCGCCAGCGACTGGGCCAACAGCGTGCCATTATCGGTCTCGAGCGTCGGCACCAGGCCCTGGGGGTTGCGGGCGAGGTTGTCCCCGCCGTGCTGTTCGCCGTCGACCAGGTTGACCGCGACCAGGGCGTAGTCGAGCCCCTTGAGATTGAGCGCGATGCGTACCCGGTAGGCCGCCGAGGAGCGAAAGTAACCGTAGAGTTTCATCGGGCCCTCCGCTCACTGCGCCGGGCGCTGGACGACCCGCTGGTCGATGGCGCCGAAGATGCTGTCGCCCTGGCGGTCGAACATCTCGATACGCACCCGGTCGCCGAAGCGCAGGAAGGGCGTCTTGATCTCACCATGCAGGATCTTTTCGACCATGCGTACCTCGGCCAGGCAGCTGTAGCCGACCCCGCCATCGGCGACGGGCTTGCCGGGGCCGCCGTCGGCGCCGGGATTGGAGACGGTGCCCGAGCCGATGATCGCCCCGGCGCCCAGCTGGCGCGTCCTGGCGGCGTGGGCGACCAGTTGCGGAAAGCCGAAGATCATGTCGGGGCCGGCCTCGGGCTCGCCGAATTTCTCGCCGTTGAGATGCACGGTCAGCGGCAGGTGGACCCGGCCGTCGCGCCAGGCGTCGCCCAGCTCGTCGGGGGTCACGGCGATCGGCGAGAAGCTTGATGCCGGCTTGGACTGGAAGAAGCCGAAGCCCTTGGCCAGCTCGCCGGGAATCAGCCCGCGCAGGCTGACGTCGTTGACCAGCATGACGAGCTTGATGTGCTCGGCGGCCCGCTCGGGCGAGACCGCCATCGGCACGTCGTCGACGATCACCGCGAGCTCACCCTCCAGATCGATGCCGTGCTCCTCGCTGACCGCCTCGATATCCGCGGTCGGCGCCAGGAAACGGTCGCCGCCGCCCTGGTACATCAGCGGGTCGCTCCAGAACGTCTCGGGCATCTCGGCGCCGCGCGCCTGGCGTACCAGCTGGACGTGATTCAGGTAGGCCGAACCGTCGGCCCATTGGTAGGTCCGCGGCAGCGGCGAGTGCAGCGCCGCCATGTCGAGGGCGACGGCGTCGGTGGCCTGGCCGTCGTTGAGTTCGGCATAGACCGTCTCGAGGCGCGGGGCGAGGGTTTCCCATGCCTCGATGGCCTGCTGCAGGGTGGCGGCGATCTGCGGCACGCGCACGGCGCGGGTCAGGTCGCGGGAGACCACGATCAGCTGGCCGTCGCGACCCTGGTTGAGTGTGGCGAGTTTCATTGATTCGTCCTTGTTGTAATCGGAAGATCGGTCATCAGCGCTGGTCGGGGGTGAAGTGCGAGCGCAGCCCCGCCCAGACATCGACGTAGTCGCGCTGGCGGAAGTCGGCGTCCAGGGCGGCCGGGGTCGGCTGGTACACGTAGCGGCTTTCGAACATGAAGGCCAGGGTGTCGCTCAGGCGCTGCGGGGCCAGCTCGGCGGTCGTCGCCTTCTCGAAGGTCTCCGCGTCGGGGCCGTGGGGCGACATGCTGTTGTGCAGGCTGGCCCCGCCGGGCAGGAAGCCTTCCGCCTTGGCGTCGTACTCGCCGTGGATCAGGCCCATGAACTCGCTCATCAAATTGCGATGGAAATAGGGCGGACGGAAGGTGTGCTCGGCGACCATCCAGCGCGGCGGGAAGATCACGAAGTCGATGTTGGCCATTCCCGGCGTGTCGGAGGCCGAGGTCAGCACGGTGAAGATCGACGGATCGGGATGGTCGAAGCTGACCGTGTTGATGGTGTTGAAGCGCGCCAGGTCGTACTTGTAGGGCGCGTAATTGCCGTGCCAGGCCACCACGTCCAGCGGCGAATGGTCGAGCCGGGTTGCCCACAGCCGGCCCGAGAACTTGGCGATGAGCTCGAACTCGCCGGTCACGTCCTCGTAGCGGGCCACCGGGCTCAGGAAGTCACGCGGGTTGGCCAGCCCGTTGGCGCCGATCGGCCCCAGGCCGGGCAGCTCGAAGGGGCTGGCGTAGTTCTCGCAGACATAACCGCGGGCCGCATCGGCACCGCCGGCGAGCCGGACCTGGAACTTGATCCCGCGCGGGATGACGGCGATCTCACCCGAATCCACCTCCAGCACGCCCAGCTCGGTCCGCAGGGAGAGGGTGCCCTGCTGGGGCACGATCAGCAGCTCGCCGTCGGCGTCGTAGCAGAAGCGCTCGGTCATGTCGCGGTTGAAGGCGTAGACGTGCACGCCGCAGCCGGCCTGTGCCGTGGCGTCGCCATTGACGGCGATCGTCATCAGCCCGTCGATGAAGTCGGTGGGCGCATCGGGCAACGGGCGTGGATCCCAGCGCATCTGGTTGGGATCGGCGGCCGGCTCGCGCGGTGGTGCCGTGTCCCATTGACCCGCCTCGAGCGGACGATAGGCGCTCTGCGCCACCGAGGGGCGGATGCGATACAACCAGCTGCGCAGGTTGTGACTGCGCGGTGCGGTGAACGCCGAGCCGGTGAGTTGTTCGGCATACAGCCCGTAGGGGCAGCGCTGGGGCGAGTTCTGGCCCTCCGGCAGCGCCCCGGGCAGGGCCTCGCTGGCATGATGGTTGCGGAACCCGCTTAAGTATTCCGGTTTGTTGTTCATGAGCATTCCTCGTCATCGACACGGGCAAGACACGACCACGCCATCATTTAGTTTCATTTGAAACTTCATAGTGATGCTAGGAGCTTGCCAATGACGGCGTCAAGCGTGACGCGGTGGGTCGTCGTCAGCGGCGCTGACGGCTCATACCAACAGGTCGGCGAGTTGGTGCGCGCATGCCTTCACCGCGCTGGCGGCCGCTTGTGCATCCAGGTCGTCCAGCGCGACCACGCCGATGCTGCCCTCGAAACCCGAGCGCGAGGCGCTGCCCGAGAGCGGGCAGGCCACGCTCCGGACTCTGCTACTCGTTACCCGGACACGGCCCTTTCAGCGTCGGCAGTGCGGGCCGTTCGTTTGCTAAATTCCCAGTTCGATAACGTGCGTTAAGTTTTGCGCCGCCAAGACGTGACACTGTGGTGTCGATGCAGAGCAAGGATCGCTTGCAAGGAAGAACGAGCATGGAAAGCTCGGCGGGTACCATGGATGTGCGGATAGGATATCCGCTTGGCGCGATAAGGATACCCATCGCTGGTTGAAGCCCGGCCTGCTTTTGCAGGCCGGGCTTTTACTTTTCCAGCGCAGGCGCAGTCATGGGTTCAGTCTCGCAACTCGCCGCCATCGGGCGGCGGATCGATCCAGGGGTAGATGATGATCGAGATCCTCAATATGGCCACGGCATTGGCCACCAACGTTGTCCTGCTGTTCCTGGGCGTCCAGGCGTTCCGGGTCTTTCGCCGCCAGCGGCGGCCACGGTTGATCATCAACCGGGCTTACAGCGCCGACATCGAGGCACCCTGTCTGATCAGCAACATGAGCTACGAGGCGGTCTATCTCTCGGCGGTGTTCTGCGCGCTGGAGAAAGACGGGCGGTGGCTGTCCAGTGAAGTCACCGATCTCGCTCCCGAACAACAGGGCGACGAGGAGAGCCACTTCAGTTTCCAGGGGCCGGTCCCGCCGAGGCACTTCTATCGGTTCTCGGGTTTTGACGCGCTGATCCGTCATACCCTCGCGGAGCACGGTCACTCATTCGATAGCTGGCGCAGCGTCGAGTCGGTGGAAATCCGGGCCGTGGCGATTTACGGCAATGAGAAATACCCGCTGGGCGTGTATCGGCGCTTCGCTATCGTGCCACGACAACAAAGTGCCGTGTTGATACCCGCCAGTGTGAATACCGGCCGCTTTTCGCGGCGCTGGCATCAACACCGGATCCGGAACTGGTTTGGTGAACTGGCCTGAGAACGGGGGCTTTGCCTGGCGTGCAATGCGCTAGCTGGAGGCCGTCGGTTCGTCGCCTTCTGCAACGTGGGGGCCTTTGGGCACGTAATCCGTTGAAGGCAGCCATTCGGCGGCAGATGGTTCGGTGAAGGGGACTGGCTTGTTCGTGGCCAGGATCCGTTTGTCGCAATTCAGGTAGTGGTCGTCGAAGTCGGCCATCTCGGCCAGGCGCTGCGGATCGAGGATCACCATGTGGAAATGGTGGCGTCGCACCAGCCCCTGGCAGGCCAGCGCCGAAAAGGTGCGACTGATGTGCACGGTACTCATGCCGAGTGCATCGGCGAGGTCCTGTTGCGAGAGCGGCAACTGAAAGCCGTCGACATCGTCGGGAAGGAATTCCAGCAGGCGCTCGCGGCATTCGCAGAGAAAGTGCGCCAGACTCTCGCGGGCATTGCGGCGTGCCACGCTGACCAGGCGCTCGGCGAGTATCGCCTGCTGCTGGTTGGCGATCACGAACAGCGCCGACCTAACGCGGTTCGAAGCGGCCAGCAGGGTGAATACGCTCGAATGGGGATACTCGCAGACCCGGCCATCGGTAAGCATCGACACGTCGTTGCGGCGGACGCCACTCAACAGTTCGAAGATGCCCAGAATGTCGCCGGGCAGGTAGGTGGCCAGCAACTGCCGGCTGCCGTCGCTCAGATAGCGTGCCGAGCACCCCCAGCCCTCGCTGACGACCAGCAGCGAGTCGGCGCTGTCGCCTTCATGCCACAGCCACTCGCCAGCGCTGACTTCGCGCATCTCGAAAGCCAGGCCTTCGAGCAACTCGACATCCACATCGGTCAGCGAAACCAGGGCGCTCAAGCGCTTCAACATGGGGTTGGTTGCGTTCCGCACGCATGTCTCCAACGGCAAGATCTTGAAAAGACAAAGAAACCATGGCTGGTAGAATGGTGCGATAACGTAGGTTTATTTTTATCAGAATGTCGTCATTTAATAGCTTCATCCAGGCAGGGACGACGCTGCACGAGGAGAGGGCGATATGCAGAGACGGTTCCGCAAAATGGTCGGAGTGGCCGCTGCGATAGGCGTGGCGATGGGGGCCCGGCCGGTGATGGCCGAAAGCGTCTATGGCTGGGTAGAAAAGGCCGAGATCGAGCCTTGGGGCGTCGAAGTCAAGGCCAAGCTGGATAGCGGGGCCCTGACGTCGTCGATGCACGCCGAGCACCTCGAGCGCTATCAGCAGGATGGCGAAGAGTGGGTGCGCTTCACCCTCGACGTGGTGGGCGAGGACAGTGGCGAGCGGTTTTCCCGCGAGATCGAGCGCCCGGTGTTCCGCAACCTGATCGTTCGTGGTGCCGGCGGCGAGGAGCGTCGTGCCGTGGTGCTGATGAAGCTATGCCTGGGCGATACCATCCATGAGGAGCAAGTCAGCCTCAACGACCGCAGCGACATGCTCTATCCCCTGCTGCTGGGGCGACGCACCATCCAGCACCTGGGCATGCTCGACGTTACGCGTACCTTCATCCATCAGCCGGGCTGTGGCGACGACGCCCCCTTCAAGGCCCATGACGAGCAGCGCAGTGACGAGGACATCGGCGCCTGAAGCCACTTGATCGCTAGCGAGTCGGCGTCTCGCCGGCATCGTAATCCTGGTCGTCATCCCTGGCAGAGCCGGGCTCGCGGGCCGTTTGCCGCTCGAAGTCGCGTGCCGCCTCGATGGCCTCGGGCTCGTTGTCGTGGCGCGATACCTCGACCGGGGCGTCGGGGTCGGTAACGTCGACGACACGCCAGCCGGCCAGCATCGTGGCGTCTTCCCGGTGCCGGGTGATGGGCTCTACGCGTGCGGTATGGGTCATGCTACCTCCTTGTGGCGTGTTCCTTCCCCCTGTATAGCTCAACATGCCAATAGCTCAACCCGTCGGGCCCGGGTCGGTCGGGATGAGGCATCGTGCCAGAAGGCGTATGCCTATGCCCGGGGCGGTCAATAGTGCTCAGCCCCATAATGCCCCGCCCGATCCGGCGACCAGCACGACTGCCCATACCGGCAATGGCGTCAGTTTCAGCAGGCCCCACAGCGCCACCACGGCTGCCATGTCGGCGGGGCCGGCGACGCTGGAGCTGAATACCGGGTCGTAGAGTGCCGCCAGCAGCAAACCGACGGTCGCCGCGGTCACCCAGGCCATGGCGTTGGCCAGGCGTGGTCTGTCGCGCAGGCGTGACCACAGCGGCAATACCGCCAGCAGCAGCAACCAGCCGGGCAGAAAGATCGCCGCCAGGGCCACCAGCCCATCGAGCAACGAGCCATCGAGCGCGCTGCCCAGGTAACCGGCGAAGCTGAACATCGGCCCCGGCACCGCTTGCGCCAGGCTGTAGCCGGCCAGGAAGGTCGCTTCGTCCATGCCCGTGCGGATCAGCGGTTCGGCGCCGAGCAGCGGCAGCACCACATGGCCGCCGCCGAAGACCAGCGAGCCGACCCGGTAGAAGGTGTCGAAGACCGCCATGCCGGGCGCCAGCCATACTCCCAGCCAAAGCGCTGCAAACGCGATCCAGGCCCAGCGGTGATGGCGCTGGTCGCCGGCCGGCGCCGTGCCGGTTCGCCGCCCGCCATCAGCCGACAGGGCGCCCAGCAGCGCCGCACCGAGTAGCGCCACGACCTGGGTCGCGGTGCCCGGCATCAGCCACACGGCGATCGCCGCCAGCAGCGCCAGCACCCGGCGCGCGGTATCCGGGCAGCAGCGCGACTGCAGGGTCAGCACGGCCTCGGCGACCACCGCCACGGCGAGCAGCTTCAGCCCGTGCAATGCGCTGGCCAGCATGGCGTTGTCCGGTGCATCGGTCAGCCACAACCCGGCGGCCAGCATCAACAGCGCCGAGGGCAGGGTGAAGCCGGCGAAGGCCGCCAGGCTGCCGGCCACGCCGTGCTGCCGATAGCCGATCGCCATGCTCATCTGCGAGCTGGCCGGGCCCGGCAGGAACTGGCACAGCGCCAGCAATTCGGCATAGTCGCGTTCGTCGAGCGTCGCGCGCTCGATGACATGGCGGCGGTGGAAATACCCCAGGTGGGCGATCGGCCCGCCGAAGCTGACACAGCCCAGCTTCAGGAAATCGAGAAAGATGGCAAGCGGCATGCTATTCCCCCGGTCGGACGTCTTTCCAGCCTAGTCGGTGCTTCTGTCGATCATGTTACGGTCGGCGATCGAGGTGGTTGCAAGTTATGTTAAATCTTCTAGGATACGTCTCGCCTAGCTGCATCGAAGGAGCCAGGAGACACCCCCATCGATGATGTCTCTGGACTGGACCTGAACCTGATCACGGACGTATTGGAGGTGATTGGATGTCAGTACAGACCGCATCCCGACCCAGCGCCGCCCCGGCGTCTACCCGCGACAACTACCCCACACGGCTGGCCACGCTGCCGTCCGAACCGTGGATCCGGCGCCAGGAAGCGGTGGTCAAGGGTCGCGCCGACGACGGCCCGCTGAGCGAGGCGCAGCTCGAGCGTTTCGAGCGTGACGGCTTCGTCTTCCTACCGGGGTTCATCGCCGCCGACGAGGTCGCCGAGCTGCGCGAAGAGCTCAAGGCACTGCTCGACAACGATGCCTACCGCGGCAAGGACTTCAGCATCACCGAACCCGACAGCCAGGAAATCCGCTCGCTGTTCGCGGTGCACTTTCTCTCGCGACGCTTCGCCCGGCTCGCCGACGACGAGCGCCTGACCGGCTGCGTGCGGCAGATCCTCGGCGGCGACGCCTACGTCCACCAGTCTCGGATCAACTACAAGCCGGGCTTCCACGGCAAGGGCTTCAACTGGCATTCGGATTTCGAGACTTGGCACGCCGAGGACGGCATGCCGGCGATGCACGCGGTAAGCGCCTCGCTGGTGCTTACCGACAACCATCACTTCAACGGCCCGCTGATGCTGATCCCCGGCTCGCACAAGGTGTTCGTGCCGTGTCTCGGCGAGACCCCGGATGACCATCACAAGCAATCGTTGAAGAGTCAGGCGTTCGGCGTGCCCGGTCACGACGCGCTCGAGCGGCTGGTCGAGGCCAATGGCATCGAGGCGCCCACCGGCGCGGCCGGCGGCCTGCTGCTGTTCGACTGCAACACCCTGCACGGCTCCAACGCCAACATGTCTCCCGATCCGCGCAGCAACGCGTTCTTCGTCTACAACCGCCGTGACAACGCCTGTGTCGAGCCGTACGCTGCGCGTCGTCCGCGCCCGGCATTCCTGGCCCATCGCCCGGGCGAGCATTGGCTTCCTGATTGAGGCGCGGCCTCGCGGACGCTGCGTTCGCCTGCACGGCCCCTGATTCAGGGGCCGGCTGACTGTCGGCGCTTGTTTAGTGTGCCGGCGTGGCTGGGGTAGACTCGGCGTTCCCTCAGCGAATTCACGGAGTCGCCATGTCGTTCGTCCCCCGCTTCACCAATGGCCAGGCCTTCAGCCAGGCGCTGGGCAAGATCGTCTGCGTCGGCCGCAACTACGCCGAACATGCCCGCGAGCTCGACAACCCGGTGCCCGGCGCGCCGCTTCTGTTCATCAAGCCGGCGAGTAGCGCCGTGGATATCGACGAGCCGCTAAAAGCGCAGTTCGAGCGCGGCGAGGTGCACTTCGAGGCGGAGCTGGCGCTGCTGATCGGCATGCCGCTGACCGGTGCCACGCCGCAGGCGGCGCAGCGGGCCGTCGCCGGGCTGGGGCTGGCGCTGGATCTGACCCTGCGCGACGTGCAGGCCACGCTCAAGGACAAGGGCCACCCCTGGGAGATCGCCAAGGCCTTCGACGGTGCCTGTCCGCTGACGCCGTTCGCCCCGCTCGAGGGCGAGCCCGACTGGCAGGCGCTGCACTTCACGCTGGACATCGACGACGAGCGGCGCCAGACCGGCAACAGCGCCGACATGCTGTTCGCGATCCCGGAACTGCTGGCCGAAATGAGCCGTCACTTCACGCTGATGCCCGGCGATGTGGTGCTCACCGGCACGCCGGCGGGCGTGGGCGTCCTGCCCCGGGGGGCCGAAATCAGCCTGGTGCTGGCCGCCGGTGCCAGCCACGGCGCGGTCGAGGCGATCACCCGCACCGCCGATTAGCAAACATTGCACGAAGGCCCGCGCGGACTCGGCGTCCCCGACGAATCGCTGCGTTGCGCGGTGCCGAAGCGTTAGATCGTCGGCGTCCTCGTCTATGACCCCACAGGTTGCGGCCCCTGTGCTCCGGGCGCCTTGCGGCGTGGCGACGCCCGCGTCATCCCGCTCGGCCATTCGTTCAGCGCTTCCCGGCCAGGCGGTGGGTCGAGGTCGCGTTCTCTCGGCGCTTACTCGAGATAGGTATAGCCCTCGAGTCCGGCGGCCAGATCGTCCATGAAGTGCGCCCGTTCGTCGGCGTCGAGTTGGCTGGCGGCGAGCTGGGCATCGAGTCGCTCGCGCAGCACCTCGGCATCGAAGTTGACGTAGCGCAGCACATCGGCGACACGGTCGCCGTGCTGCAGGCTCGACAGCCGCCACCGGCCGTCGGCGTCGAGCGCGGCATCGACGGAGTCGGTGTCGCCGAACAGGTTGTGCAGATCGCCGAGGATCTCCTGGTAGGCGCCGACCAGGAACAGTCCCAGCAGCTTGTCGTCGTGATCGTCCCATTCGGGCAGCGGCAGGGTGCTCTCCAGGCCCTGGCCATCGACGTAGCGATCGATGCGCCCGTCGCTGTCGCAGGTGATGTCCTGAATCACTCCGCGGCGGGTCGGCTCGCGGTCGAGCCCGGTCAGCGGCAGCACCGGAAAGACCTGCTTGATGCCCCATACGTCGGGCAGCGACTGGAACAGCGAGAAGTTGACGAACAGCTTGTCGGCGAGCTTTTCGCCCAGTTCGTCGGCGATCTCGCGGTGGGCACGGTTGCGGGTGTCGAGGCGCGAGCGCAGGCGCTGGCAGGCGGCAAAATACACCGCCTCGCCCTCGGCGCGGGCGTCGAGATCGGCCATGCCCATCACGAAACGCTCCTGCAACTCGCCGATGGCCTGGACCAGGTCGTGATACGCCTCGACCTGGCCGCGCGGCTCGCGCATGCCTGCGAGCCGGTCGTAGACGCGCCACAGTTCGTCGACCTGCGGGTCGTCCTCGGCGCGGCGACGGGCGGGCGCGCTCTCGCCGATGCGCTCCTCGTCGATGACGTTGGTGATCAGCACCGCATGATGCGCCGTCAGTGCACGGCCGGATTCCGAGATCAGGTGCGGATGGGGCAGCTCGGCGGCCTCGCAGGCCTGGCGGAACGCCCACACCACGTTGCTGGCGTACTCGCGCATCGAATAGTTGATCGAACAGAAGCTGCGCGAGCGGGTGCCCTCGTAATCGATCCCCAGGCCGCCGCCGACATCGACGGTATCCACCGGCGCGCCCATCTCGCGCAGGCTCTGGTAGAAGCGCGCGCACTCGCGCAGGCCGCGCTGGATATCGCGGATGTTGGCGATCTGCGAACCGAGGTGGAAATGCACCAGTTGCAGGCTGGCCAGGGCATCGGCGTCGCGCAGGCGCTCGACCACGCCGAGGATCTGCGTTGCGGTGAGGCCGAATTTGGACTTCTCGCCGCCTGAGTCCTGCCACTTGCCCTTGCCCACCGAGGCCAGTCGCGCGCGCAGGCCGATGCGCGGGGTCACGCCGAGGCGCTCGGCCTCCTCGAGGATCAGGTTGAGTTCGGAGAATTTCTCCACCACCAGATAGACCCGGTGGCCGAGCTTCTCGCCCATCAGCGCCAGGCGCACGTACTCGCGGTCCTTGTAGCCGTTGCAGACGATCAGCGACGAGCTGTCGGTGGACAGCGCCAGCACCGCCAGAAGCTCGGGCTTGCTGCCGGCCTCGAGGCCGACGCGACCGTGGCCGCGTTCCTGGGTGGCGAGGATCTCCTCGACCACCCGGCGCTGCTGGTTGACCTTGATCGGGTAGACCGCGGTGTAGCCGCCCTGGAAGGATTCCTCGCGCATCGCCGTGTCGAAGGCCGCGCAGAGCTGCTCCACGCGGTCGTGGAGAATATCGGTAAAGCGCACCAGCACCGGCAGGCGCAGGCCGGCCTCGCGCAGTTGGTCGACCAGCGCGTCGAGCGGCAGCGCTGGGCCTTCGACCTCGTTGCCCAGAGGCCGGACCATGGCGTGGCCATGGTCATCGACGTCGAAATAGCCGCTGCCCCACTGGTCGATATTGTAGGTGCGGCGTGCCTGTGCGGCGGATGCGGTCATGTAGCGGTCTCCCTGAAGAGCCTGAACGGGTCGCCGTGGATAGAGGCGGCGCTGGTGCGCCTGGCCCGGCGGTGGCGCATTATGCCGATACCGGGCGGGGCTGTCAGCGTGGCGAGTGGGCGTCCGACGATGTGCCGTGGAGCATAGCAGCGCTCACGACGGCAGGGGCAAGGCGCCCGCGGCGATGCGTGCCTTGAGGATGGTCCGAAAGCGCTCCGGATCGTGGGGCGTCAGTTCATGGGCCGGCGGATCGACGTAGACCACCAGCAGCCGCGACAGCCAGTAGCGAAGCGCGGTCATGCGCAGCATCATCGGCCATAGCGTGCGCTCCGCATCGCTCAGCGGACGGCGCTCCAGGTAGGCCCCGAGCAGGGCATCGTGGCGATCACGGTTGAGGCTGCCATCGGCATCGCTGGCCCAGTCGTTGACGACGATCGCCAGGTCGAACAGCAACTCGCCGCTGCAGCCGTTGTAGAAATCGATGATCCCGCCCAGGGTGTCGCCGTCGAACAGCGTGTTGTCGCGGAACAGATCGCCATGGATGGCGCCCCGGGGCAGCGCATCGGGATCCGCGAAGGCACTCTGGTAGCTGTCGATCTCGTCGCCCATCAGTGTCTGGTCCTCCGGCGTGATGTAGCCGTACACCTGATGATGACTGCTCAGCAACCAGTTCAGGTCGCGCGGGTTGGGGCGGTGGCCGTCGAAGTGCTGGCCGACCTTGTGCATGCGCCCCAGGGCATCGCCAAGCGCGCGGCACTGGGCGAGGTTGGGCGACTCGGGGTGCCGGCCGGGCAACCGCGGGAACAGCAGCGCCGGCTTGCCGGCGAGGCTCTGCAGCGCCACGCCGTGGCGGTCGTGCAGCGGCCCGGGGACCGGCAGGCGGTGCTCGTCGAGGTAGTCGAGCAGATCGACGAAGAACGGCAACTCGTCGTGCTCGCCCTGCTCGAACAGCGTCAGCACCAGCTCGCGCCGGTCGGTGGTGACGAAGAAGGTGGAATTCTCGGTGCCGCTGGCGACGCCCTCGCAGGCGATCAGCCGGCCGGCGTCGAAGCGCTCGAGAAAGCTCGCGACCTGGGCGTCGTCGAGCGGGGTGAATACGGCCATGGTGTTCTCGCCCTGGTGTCCAAGCGGGCTATTGTAGCGAGTCGATGGCCGATCTTGCAGTGGCAACCATCGGATAACGACCGGCGGCGCTGGCTCTGCCTGGCCTGTCGCGGCAGGCGTCTACCAGGCGATCAGTACCCACTGCGGCGGTACCACCCGCTCGTTGTCGCTGCGCCGGAAGTCGCCATCACCGTTGTCGTCGACCAGGTAATAGGACGGCCCTGCCTCGGGCTGGACCTCGATGGCGTAGAGCTGGCCGTTGACGCGGTACTCGCGGATCGTGCGGTCCTCCTCCTCGCGCACGGTGATGTCCGGCGACACCGATTCGTCCGGGCTCTGCTGGGCCAGCGCCGACGCCGCCAGGCCGGCCAGCAGGCCGAGCGCAAGCAGTGTGGCGGGGATCAGGCGGGACAGTTTCATGACAACCTCCAAGCTTGGGAAACGCCTCTAAGCGATACCCCTAGTGTATGCACAAGGCCCCCCGGCATGCACTGACTTTAGGGTTGCGGCGTCCATTGGCGGGGTGCCCCGGGCCGGCGCGCACCCGATTCCACCCGGATGCCTGACGCCCCGGGGCGGCTTGCGTATCATGGGCGCATCGATCGCTTTCCGCTGAGGTGCCCCACCCATGGCCGACATGCCGCCCATCGTCCTCGTCGACGGCTCCTCCTACCTGTACCGCGCCTTTCACGCGCTGCCGCCGCTGACCACCTCCATCGGCCAGCCGACCGGCGCGGTGAAGGGCGTGATCAGCATGATCAAGAGCCTGGTTCGGCAGTACCCGGACAGCCCCATGGCGGTAGTCTTCGACGCCAAGGGCAAGACCTTCCGCGACGAACTGTTCGAGCAGTACAAGGCGCAGCGCCCGCCGATGCCCGACGACCTGAAGAGCCAGGTCGAGCCGCTGCACGCCTGCATCCGCGCCCTCGGCCTGCCGCTGCTGTGCATCGAGGGGGTCGAGGCCGACGACGTGATCGGCACCCTGGCGCGCCACGCCACCGAGGCCGGCCGCGATGCGGTGATCTCGACCGGCGACAAGGACATGGCGCAGCTGGTCAACGCCCACATCACGCTGGTCAACACCATGAAGAACGAGACACTGGACGTTGCCGGCGTCGAGGCCAAGTTCGGCCTGCCGCCGGCGCGGATCATCGACTTCCTGGCGTTGATGGGCGACAAGGTCGACAACATCCCCGGTGTCCCCGGGGTCGGCGAGAAGACCGCGCTGGGCCTGCTGCAGGGTATCGAGGGTGGTCTCGACGGCGTCTATGCCAACCTCGAGGCGGTCAGGACGCTGAGCTTCCGCGGCGCCAAGACGCTGGACAAGAAGCTCGAGGCCAATCGCGAGCAGGCATTTCTGTCGTACCAGCTGGCAACCATCAAGACCGACTGCGAATTGCCGGTGGGTCTCGACGATCTGGACATCGCCCACCCCGACCGCGAGGCGCTGACCCGGCTGTATCGCGAGCTGGAGTTCAAGGCCTGGCTCGGCGAATTGCTGGAAGGCCGCGACGAGGGCGTCGACGACGTTGCGGGCGGCGTTCCGTCGGGCGGCGCTCCGTCGGGCGGCAGCGAACTCGACGAGGATGTCACCCTGGCCAAGCCGGCCCGCGAGGATTACACGCTGTTCGAGCGGGCCGATCTGGACGCCTGGCTCGAGCGTCTCGCCGCCGTCGAGGCGTTCTGCTTCGATCTCGAGACCGACAGCCTCAACTACATGGATGCCGAGATCGTCGGCATCGGCCTGGCGCTCGAGCCCGGCGAGGCGGCCTACATCCCGGTCGGCCACGACTATATCGACGCGCCCGCACAGCTCGACCGGGACACTGTGCTCGCCGCGCTCAAGCCGCTGCTCGAAGACCCCGCCAAGGGCAAGATCGGCCAGAACCTCAAGTACGACATCTCGGTGCTGGCACGTTACGGCATCCGCGTGGCCGGCACGCTGACCGACACCATGCTCGAGTCCTACGTGCTCAACTCCACCGCGACACGCCACGACATGGACTCGCTGGCGCTCAAGTACCTGGGCGAAAAGACCATCAGCTTCGAGGAGGTCGCCGGCAAGGGCGCCAAGCAGCTGACCTTCAACCAGGTCGCCCTCGAACAGGCGGTGCCCTACGCCTGCGAGGACGTCGACGTCACCCTGCGGCTGCACCATGAGCTGCGCCCGCGCATCGAGGCCGAAGGGCGCCTCGCCGAGGTGCTGGATGACCTCGAGCGGCCGATGATCCCGGTGCTCTCGCGCATGGAGCGTACCGGCGTGGCGCTCGACGTGAACCTGCTGCACGCCCAGAGCCAGACCCTCGAGACGCGTATCCGCGAGATCGAGAAGGATGCCTTCGAGATCGCCGGTCGCGAATTCAACCTTGGCTCGCCCAAGCAGCTCAGCGAGATTCTGTTCGACGAGCAGCAGATCCCGGTGCGCAAGAAGACCCCCAAGGGGGCCCCGTCCACCGCCGAGGCGGTGCTCGAGGAGCTGGCGCTGGACTACCCGCTGCCCAAGGTGATCATGCAGCATCGCGGGCTGACCAAGCTCAAGTCGACCTACACCGACAAGCTGCCGCAGCTGATCAACAAGGCCACCGGGCGCATCCATACCAGCTACCATCAGGCGGTGACCGCCACCGGGCGACTGTCGTCGTCCGATCCCAACCTGCAGAACATTCCCATCCGTACCGAGGAGGGGCGCAAGATCCGCCAGGCGTTCATCGCCCGGCCGGGCTATCGCATCGTCGCCGCCGACTACTCGCAGATCGAGCTGCGCATCATGGCGCACCTCTCCGAGGACAAGGGGCTGCTCGAGGCCTTCGCCGAGGAGCGCGACATTCATACCGCCACCGCCGCCGAGGTCTTCGGCGTGGCGCTGGACAAGGTCAGCGGCGAGCAGCGGCGCAGCGCCAAGGCGATCAACTTCGGGCTTATCTACGGCATGAGCGCCTGGGGGCTCTCCAAGCAGCTGCACATCGAGGCCAAGCAGGCCAAGGTGTACATCGAGCGCTACTTCGAGCGCTACCCCGGGGTCGCGCGCTTCATGGACGACATCCGCGCCCAGGCCGCCGACGACGGCTTCGTCGAGACGGTGTTCGGCCGCCGGCTCTACCTGCCCGAGATCAACTCGCGCCAGCATGCGCGTCGCCAGGCCGCCGAGCGCACCGCCATCAACGCGCCGATGCAGGGCACCGCCGCCGACATCATCAAGCGCGCGATGATCGACGTCGACGGCTGGCTGTCGCCGGTCGACGGCGAGAGCGCCTTCGACGCCTGGATGGTCATGCAGGTCCACGACGAACTGGTCTTCGAGGTCGAGGAGTCCCAAGTCGACGACTTCATCGGCGTCGTCAAGCAACGCATGCGCAGTGCCGCCGAGCTCAGGGTGCCGCTGATCGTCGAGGCCGAGTCCGGCGCCAACTGGGACGAGGCGCATTGAGGACTGCATGCATTCGTGGGGCCGGGCAACGGCCCCGTCCAGCAAGCCGGGCGATTGGCAATCCCGCGCCCGATGGGCAATCATGCCTCACTCCTTTGAACGACCACAGCCGCGAACCGTCCATGAATTCTCCACACGCTTCCCGCCGCCCCCTGGCCGAGCCCGAGAGCCAGGTGCAGGGGTTTCGCAAGGCCCGCGACGCGCGCCGCACGGAGTTGATCGAGGATTACGTCGAGTTGATCTCCGATCTGCTGCGCGACGGCGGCGAGGCCCGCCAGGTCGATATCGCCCGCCATCTCGGCGTGGCCCAGCCGACGGTCGCCAAGATGCTCAACCGCCTGGTCGATGAGGGGCTGATCGTCAAGCGCCGCTACCGGGGCCTGTTCCTCACCGAGTCGGGGGAGCGCCTGGCCAGCGCCAGTCGCCGTCGACACCTGATCGTCGAAGCGCTGCTGCGTCGTCTGGGGGTCACCGACGATACCGCACGCCTCGATGCCGAAGGCATCGAGCACCATGTCAGCGCCGAGACGCTGGATGCCTTCGAACGCTTCCTGGAGCGCGACGAAGACGCCAATCGCTGAGCCGGCATCCTCCGCTAGTCTGGCCCTTCCCATCTTGACTCGGGGAGGACTTTCGCTTATTGGTATAGCAAATGCTATACAAGTTAACGTTCGTAGGAAGGAGGCGTCCGATGCACGGCAGGCGGGGAATCGGCATGGCGGCACTGACGCTGGCCTGGTGTGGCGTCACGCTGGCGCAGGAGGCACCGTTGAAGGTGACGGCCACCACCGGCATGGTCGCCGATGTGGTCGAGAATGTCGGTGGCGAGTGTGTCGACGTCGCCACGCTCATGGGCCCGGGCGTCGACCCGCACCTCTATCAGGCCAGCGCCCGCGACGTGCGCACCTTTCAGGGCGCCGAGGCGATTTTCTATTCGGGCTATTCGCTGGAAGGGCGGCTGGGCGACGTGCTGGAGCGCTTCGGCGAGACCCGGCCGACCGTCGCCCTGGCGCCGGCATCGATCGACAGCGGCGATTTGATCACCGTGCAGGACGTCTACGGCATCGATCCCCACGTGTGGATGGCGGTCGATCTCTGGGCGCGGACCGTGCCCACCGTCGCCGAGGCGTTGAGCGAGCAGCGCCCCGGCTGCGCGAGCGCCGTGCATGACAACGCCGAGCGCTATGCGGCCCAGCTTGCCGCGCTGCACGATTGGATCGCCGCGAGCATCGCCAGTATTCCCGAGGATCAGCGCATCCTGGTCACCGCGCACGACGCCTTCAACTACTATGGCCGTGCCTACGCCATCGAGGTGGCGGGTGTTCAGGGGATCAGCACCGAGACCGAGACCGGCGTCGCCGATATTCGCCACATGACCGACGTGGTGGTCGAGCGCCGGGTGCCGGCGGTGTTCATCGAGAGCACCATCAATCCGCGCACCGTGCAGGCGGTGATCGATGCCGCTCGCCAGCGCGGCCAGGACGTCGCTCTCGGTGCGCAGCTCTATGCCGACGCCATGGGGGAGGCGGGTACCGCCGAAGGGACCTACATCGGCATGCTCCACGCCAACACCCGCCACATCGTCGAGGCGCTGGGCGGCGAGCCGGCGCCCCTGCCCGAGGCGCTCGCCGACTGGGCCGAGCGCTGGCGACCCGACGAAGACGCGGCGTGAGGAGAGACCCATGACGACCGCCCTGCACGAACCCGATCTGGCGCTGCACGTCGAGGACCTGACGGTCAGCTACCAGAGCAAGCCGGTGCTGTGGGACATCGACTTCGACGTTCCGCCGGGCGTGATGGCGGCGATCGTCGGCCCCAACGGCGCCGGCAAGAGCACCCTGATCAAGAGCATCCTGGGACTGGTGCCCAAGGTGGCCGGCCACGTCACCCTGCACGGCCGCACCTACCGTGCCCAGCGAAGCCGGGTCGGCTATGTGCCGCAGCGTTCCAGCGTCGACTGGGATTTTCCCACCACCGCCCTGGATGTCGTCACCATGGGGCTGTACGGCCGCCTGGGGTGGTTGCGACGCCCCGGCCGCAGCGAACGGCGCGAGGCGTTCGAGGCGCTCGAACGCGTAGGCATGGAGACCTTCGCCGATCGCCAGATCAGCCAGTTGTCGGGGGGGCAGCAGCAGCGGGTGTTCCTGGCCCGGGCGCTGGTCCAGCAGGCCGACGTCTATTTCCTCGATGAGCCGATGGCCGGGGTCGACGCCACCACCGAGCGCGCGATCGTCGATATCCTCCATCGCCTGCGCGATGCCGGCAAGACGGTGATCGTGGTCCACCACGACCTGCAGACGGTGCGCAACTACTTCGATTGGCTGCTGCTGCTCAACGTGCGAGTGATCGCCCAGGGCGCGGTGGGCGAGGTGTATACCGCCGACAACCTGCGCAAGGCCTATGGCGGGCAGATCGCGCTGCTCGACGAGCACGCCTTGCTGACCCGGGAGTCGGCCGGCGAGCCGGCCGGAGCGCGACGGTGACGTTCGTCGACTGGCTGCAGGACTATACCCTTCAGAACGTGGTGGCCGGTGCCGCGCTGCTGGGCCTGATCAGCGGCGTGCTGGGCAGTTTCGCCGTGCTGCGCAAGCAGAGCCTGCTTGGCGATACCCTCTCGCACGCGGCGCTGCCCGGCATCTGTCTGGGCTTTATCATCAGCGGTGGGCGGCATTTCGGCAGCCTGCTCGCGGGCGCGCTGGTCAGTGGCGCCCTGGCGGCCCTCACCATGCTGTTGCTGACCCGCAACAGCCGGCTCAAGACAGACGCCGCCCTGGGCATCACCCTGAGCACCTTCTTTGCCCTCGGCGTGGTGCTGCTGACCTATATACAGGGCACCGGCAACGCCGCCCAGGGCGGCCTCGATTCGTTCCTTTTCGGCCAGGCGGCGGCCACCCTGCGCAGCGACCTGTGGGTCATGGCCGGCATCACCGCCGTGGCCCTGGCGCTGGTCGGCGCGCTGTGGAAGGAGTTCAAGCTGATCGCCTTCGATCCCGGCTACGCCGCCTCGCTGGGGCTGCCGGTAGCATGGCTCGAGGCGCTGCTGACGGTGATGATCGCGTTGGCCGTGGTGGTCGGGCTGCAGATGGTCGGGGTGGTACTGATGGCGGCAATGGTGATCGCCCCGGCGGTGGCGGCCCGTCAGTGGTGCAACCGGCTGGAGACCATGGTCGCCCTGGCAGCGGCGATCGGCATCGGCGGCGGGATAGGCGGCGCCCTGCTGAGCGCGCTGGCGCGTGGCCTGGCGACCGGGCCGCTGATCATTCTCAGCGTCTCGGTGGTCGTTCTGGTGTCGCTGCTGTTCGCCCCCGGTCGCGGCTTCGTCTGGGAACTCATCAGGCTGTGGCGTGGGCGTCGCCGACTGCGCTATCAACAGGTGCTGACCACGCTCTACCGGCTCGCCGTCCACCACGAGGACCCCGCCTATCGTTCCGAGCAAGGCATGGTGGACAGCTATCACGGTGTGGGGTCACGCAAGGCCTTGCACCTGCTCGAACGGCGCGGGATGGTCGAGCGTCACGCGGCAAGGGACGGCGAGCCGAGCGCCGCCGCACAGTGGGTGCTCACGCGGGCGGGCATCGCCGAAGCCGAGCGGATCCTGTCCGCCCTGGGCGAGGATGGAGAGAACGGCGATGCTGAACGCGCTGCTGGATAACGTGCCGTTGATGATCATGCTGGTCGGCATGCTGGTGGGCATCGCCTCGACGCTGGTCGGTACCTTCCTGGTGCTGCGTGGCAGCAGCATGCTTTCGGATGCCATCGGTCACTCGATCGTCTTCGGCATCGTCATCGTCTGGCTGCTCACCCACCAGCAGAGCGGACCGCTGCAGATCATCGGCGCCGCCCTCACCGGGATTCTGACGGTGTTCCTGACCGAACTGCTGGTCAACACCCAGCGCGTCAAGAAGGATGCGGCCATCGGCCTGGTCTTTCCGGTGCTGTTCTCGATCGGGGTGCTGCTGCTCAACCTGTATGCCAGCGACGTGCACATCGACACCCATACCGTATTGCTCGGCGAGATCGGCTTCGTGTGGCTGGATACCGTCGACGTCGGCGGCTATCGGGTTCCGCAGTCGCTGCTCTCGGTGGGCGCGATGACGCTCGTCAACGCCGCCTTCGTGCTGCTGTTCTACAAGGAGCTCAAGCTCGCCACCTTCGACGCCGCGCTGGCCAAGGCGCTGGGCTTCGCGCCAGGCATACTGTTCTACGCGCTGCTGCTGCTGACCAGCGGCACCGCGGTGGCGGCATTCGACGCGGTGGGCGCGGTGCTGTTCGTGGCGTTCGTCATCGTCCCGCCCGCGGCGGCCTATCTGCTCACCGACCGCCTGTGGCTGATGTTCGTCTACGGCATGGCGATCTCGGTATTGTCGAGCGTCAGCGGTTACTACCTGGCCATCGCCTGGAACGTCTCGATCGGAGGCATGATGGCGGTAATGACCGGCGTATTCCTGTTCGTCGCCTTCCTCGCCGGGCCCCACTACGGCTTGATCGCGCAGCGCATGCGCCGCCTCGGCCAGCGACGCTTCAACGAAAGCCGCACGCTCGCCGTGCACCTCTACAATCACGAGGGCAGCCCCGAGCAGGCCACCGAGAATGTCGTCAGGGCATTGCAGGAACACCTCCTCTGGGACGCCGCCAAGGCGCATCGGGTGACCCGGCGCAGCTGCGCTCAGGGACATATCGTGCAGGACGGCGAGCGCCTCCATCTCACTTCGCTGGGACGCGCCCTGGCGCAAGAGATCCTCGAGCCCGGGTCGCGGGGGGCCCGGCACTGACGCGAAGCCGGGCGCCAACCGGGCGAGGCGCATCGGCAACCCGCCCGGCTGTCGAAGGCGGGGGGCGCGGGTCGCTTGCATGACGCACCTTGAGGAGCCACCTCAAAAGCGTCTGGTTTCATCGGAAGGTACCTGCCTTGCGCATGGATATTCCTGTGCCATGCTTGAGAAATGAATGAGTTAGCGTGAGCGGTGGCGCATAGTTTCCAAGCAGGCGGCAGGCAGATGTGCAGCGATATCGCCCGATCCATGCAGCAAGGTACAGACCGTGCGACCACCGTGCGGACACTGCGCATCATGACGCTGAACGTCCACAAGGGGTTTACCCTTTTCAATCGCCGCCATATCTTGCCGGAGTTGCGCGATGCCGTTAATACCTTGTCCGTCGAGGTGGTATTCCTTCAGGAAGTGATCGGCGAGCACAAGAAGCATGCCATGCGCTATCACGACTGGCCGGCCATGACTCAGTACGAATACCTGGCCGAAACCCTGTGGTCGGACGTTGCCTACGGGCGCAACGCCGTATACCCCGATGGTGATCACGGCAATGCCCTGTTGTCGAAATTTCCGATCCGGCACTTTGAAAACAGAGACGTGTCGATCCTGGGTACCGAAGAGCGGGGGATGCTGCACTGCATCCTGGATATCCCCGGTCAGCCGGAAGTCCATGCCATCTGCGTTCACCTAGGATTGCGCGAAGCACATCGCCTGAAGCAGCTGAAGCTGTTATGTGACCTGCTCGATTCGATCCCCCCCAATGAACCGGTGATGGTCGCGGGGGATTTCAACGACTGGCGGTTGCAGGCCGACAAGGTGCTGGCCGAATGTGGCCTCAGGGAAGCCTTCGCCGACCGTCATGGTCGCCCGGCGAGAAGCTTCCCGGCGCGCTGGCCCTTGCTGCACCTGGACCGGATTTACACGCGCAATGTCACTGCGCGGGAGCCCCAGGCGCTTTACCGAAAACCCTGGTCACACCTTTCCGATCATGCTCCGTTGATTGCAGCCGCTTCACTGTTCTATCTGGCTGCCTGTCGCTTTTCCAGACGCCGCGCCTGGACGTGGCGAGGCCATGAAATCCTGCTTCCGTCGCTTCGGTTGGCGCTGATGCAGGCCATCCTGGGCGCCGTGAACTGGTCGTTGATGGCCATGCTGATCTACCTTCTATTACCTGACGGCGTTGCTTTCCCGAGCATTCTCGGCATCCTGCTGGTCAGCAGCATTGCCGGTGTGGTTACGCATATCCCCGCGGGCCTGGGGGTCCTCGAGGCAGTGTTCATCGCCTTTCTGCAACATCAGATCGCCACGAGCGAGCTGCTCGCGGCATTGATCGGTTATCGCGCCATCTATTTCTTGCTGCCTTTGGCGGTGGCTTGCATCGTTTATCTGAAATTGGAAAGGCGGACCAGGAAACGGCGAGGCACTGGCGACCCACCGCGCGAGCGTTCCCGGCAGAAGGGTTAGCGGATGGCGGTTTTCGCGTCAGGGTCGAGGTCGAGGGGCACCGGGGCGACGACTTCACCGGCATCGTCAAGCAGCGTATGCCGAACGCCGCCGAGCGGCGGTAGGGGGCTCTACGCTCGGCCGAAAAAGCCTGTCATCGAGGCAATCGGCGTCGGCGCTTGGCCGGGAAGGCGCTGCACGCGCCGCAGTGAATATCGAATGACTTACAAGAGGACAGATACATGAGCTACACCCCTGTGGACTCCCGTTACGAACGGATGATCTACAACCGCTGCGGGCGCAGCGGCCTGAAGCTGCCCGCGCTGTCGCTGGGACTGTGGCACAACTTCGGCGAGAATGCCCACGACGACAACGCCCGCGAGATATGTCGCACCGCATTCGATCACGGCATCACCCACTTCGACCTGGCCAACAACTACGGCCCGCCGCCGGGCAGCGCCGAGGAACTGTTCGGACGCATCCTCAAGAGGGATTTCGCCGGCCATCGCGACGAACTGCTGATCTCCACCAAGGCGGGCTACACCATGTGGCCGGGACCCTACGGCGACTGGGGAAGTCGCAAGTACCTGACGGCCAGCCTCGATCAGAGCCTCGCGCGTCTGGGCGTCGACTATGTCGACATCTTCTATTCGCACCGTTTCGATCCCGAGACGCCGCTCGAGGAGACCATGGGCGCACTGGACAGCGCGGTGCGTCAGGGCAAGGCGCTCTACGTGGGTATCTCCTCCTACAACGCCCGGCGCACCCGCGAGGCGGTGGCGATCCTGCGCGAGCTGGGAACGCCGTGCCTGATCCATCAGCCGAGCTATTCGATGATCAATCGCTGGGTCGAGGACGATGGCCTGCTCGCCACCCTCGATGAGCTGGACATGGGCGCGATCGCCTTTTCGCCGCTGGCTCAGGGCATCCTGACCGGCAAGTATCTCCAGGGCGTGCCCGACGACAGCCGGCTGGCCCGGGGCGGTGCGCTGCGCGAGGGGCACCTTTCGGCGGACAACCTGGAGCGGGTGCGTGCGCTGAACGCGATCGCCGAGCGGCGCGGGCAGAATCTGGCCCAGATGGCGCTGGCCTGGGTGCTGCGCAAGCCCCAGGTTGCCTCGGCGCTGATCGGCGCGAGTCGTCCGCAGCAGGTCGTCGATTGCGTGGGCGCGCTCGAGCGCCTCGACTTCAGCGACGACGAGCTGGCCGAGATCGATCGCTACGCCGTGGAAGGCGGCGTCAACCTGTGGGCGGCCTCGGCGGAGCGCTAAGGGGCGTCTGCCCGGCCGGCATGGCCATGTCGGCCTTCCGGCTGGCGGGTGCGTCGCGTGCTAGTGTCATCGGGCGATTGGGTCTTTGCATCGCCGCCATAGTTCAACCGCCCCGCGCAATGCTCGTATGCTGAAGCCCTGAATGCGTTTAACGGAGATAACCCCATGGCCGACCAAGCCCAGACGTCGCCTGACGACAACGGCCCGGACGAGGAGACGATCCGCCTGGCCACGCAGATCTTCAATGCCGCGCGGGAAGGCGAGACCGAGAACTTCCGTCACTGGCTCGAGCAGGGCCTGCCGCCCAACATGCGCAACCAGAAGGGCGATAGCCTGCTGATGCTGGCCAGCTACCATGGTCACGTCGAAACCACCCGCGTGCTGCTCGAACAGGGCGCCGATCCCGAACTGCGCAACGACAACGGCCAGAATCCGCTGGCGGGTGCCGCCTTCAAGGGCAACCTGGCGATGGTCAGGCTGCTGCTGGAAAACGGTGCCGAGGTCGACGGCTCATCGCCGGACGGCAAGACCGCGCTGATGTACGCGGCGATGTTCAACCATGCCGAGATCGTCGATTACCTGTTGGCCAACGGCGCCGACCGGCACGCCCGCGAGAGCAGGGGGATGACCGCGTTCGACCTGGCCACGGCGATGGGCGCCGACGCCACCCCGGCGCGGTTGGCCGAATGACCCCGGAGCACGCCGCGTGGCCTAGGTGGGCTCGAGCGCGTCTGGCTCGTCGACATCCTTGAGCACGCCCGGGTCGGCGGTGGCGATCTCGATGCAGGCCGCGGGATTGTCGAGCAGCAGGTGACGCGCGCCGCCGTCGCCGTCCAGCCGGCACAGTGCCGGCCAGAATTGACGGCCGAAGACCACCGGGTGGCCGCCTTCGCCCTGAAAGGTCGGGCGTACGATCAACGCCTCGCCGGCTCGCTGGGCCACCGCCATGAAGGTGGCGTCGCGAATCCATGGCATGTCGCCGAGCATTATCGCCACCGCGCGGGCCCGGCTGGCTTGGCTCAAGGCGTGCATGCCGACGGCCAGGCTGGTGCCCATGCCGCGCTGCGCATCGGGATTGGCCAGCGTGACGATATCCGCGGGGATGCCCAGCGTGGCGGCATCGTCGTCGCTGCCGATCACCACGCGGATGTCGCGAAAGTGCGGGCGCAGCGTGGCCAGGGTGGCGGCGAGCAGTGTGCCGCGGCCGGGCAGTTCGGCGAGTCGCTTGTCGCTGCCGAAGCGCCGCGACTGCCCGGCTGCCAGTACCAGGACGGTGATGGTTTCAAAGGGCATCGCGAGCGCGGCCATTATGTGTCCTCATTATGTCGGCGACGACCGCCAGGGCGATCTCGGCGGGGGTCTTGCTGCCCAGGTCGAGGCCGATCGGCATATGGATGCGGGCCAGGTCGGCCTCGGTCAGCCCGCCGGAACGCATCAGCCGTGTCGCCCGGTCGTCCGAGGTCTTGCGCGAGCCCATCACGCCGATATAGAAGGCCGGCGTGCGTACCGCCTCGATCATTGCCAGGTCGTCGATGCGCGGGTCATGGGTCAGCGCGACGACCGCGGTGGCGTCGTGGCAGGCCCCCGACGCGATATACAGCGACGGTAGCGTCGGCTCGAGGGGCACGCCCTCGACGGCGAACGTTCGGCACAGCTCCCGGCGGGGGTCGCAGACGATCACCTCGTACCCCAGCGTGCGAGCGAACTGGGCGCACGCCTCGGCCACTGGAGAGATGCCGGCGAGGATCAGCCGCACCGCCGGCCCCACGCGGATCGACACGCTATCGGCCCGCCGCGCAACGCGATGGCCGCTGCCCGTCGTCTCGTCGTCAGCCAGGTGATAGTCGCCGCTCGCCGGCGTGACGTGGCGAACCTGCCTGCGCTGGCCGAGCAGGGCCTCCTGCAGCGCCTGCAGGTGGGTGCGCCACTCGGCGGTCGCCTCGCGCCGCTCGATCAGCACCTCGAGCACGCCGCCGCAGGGCAGGGCGAGCCGTGCGCTCTCCTCGGCGCTATCGCCATAGCGGCGAACCTCGACGGGGGCGGGGAAGGCGCCTGCCCGCAGCTCGTCGATGAAGGCTTCCTCGACGCAGCCGCCGGACAGCGAGCCCAGGTAGTCGCCGTCGCCGCAGGCGACCAGCATGGAGCCCGGCGCGCGCGGCGAGGAGCCGTAGGTCGAGACGACCGTACACAGCCAGAGAGTATGGCCATCGCTTGCCCAGTCGAGGGCTCGCGACAGCACGCGAACATCCATATCGAGCATCGCAGTGTCCGTAGCTTGGCCGCTCGCAGGCGGCTGTCCAGCTTCATACTATGTCCCGCGGGACATATCGCGCCAATCCGTGCTACACCAAGGTCGTCTTGTTGCCCCGGCCGGCAACGACGACGCTGAGTCGACATCAATGATAACGCCGAGGCTCGCATGGCCAACCAGTCGCTCGCCGGGAACCAGCCCGAGCAGTGGGATGCCGCCCTGCTGCTGCACGGCCTCGATGCCATGACCGAATGGGTGGTGGTGGTCGACGCCGAGGGCCGCATCAGTTATCTCAACGCCCCCTATGCCGATTTCCTCGAGGTCGACCCGGTCGCGGCGATCGGCCGCCCGGTGAGCGAGATCATCGAGAACACGCGCATGCCCGAGGTGCTGGCCTCGGGCAAGGCCGAACTCGCCCAGTTGCAGCTGGTGCGCGGTCATCACATGATCGCCCATCGCTACCCGATCCGCGTGGGTGGCCGGGTGGTCGGGGCAATCGGCACGGTGATCTATCACGACACCTGGGAGTGGCGGCAGATGAACGCCCAGGTCGAGGCGCTGGAAGCCGAGGTCGACTATTACCGTCAGGCACTCGATGCCCGCGCCGGGGCACGCTGGCAGTTGACCGACGTGGTCGGCGAGAGCGAGTCGATGCGTGCGCTCAACGCCAAGGTGCGCAAGATCGCCCCGGGCGATGCCTCGGTGCTGATCCGCGGCGAGTCGGGCACCGGCAAGGAGCTTTACGCGCATGCCCTGCACCGCCTGTCGGAGCGCGCCACGGGGCCGTTCATCAAGCTCAACTGCGCGGCGATTCCCGAGCAGTTGTTCGAGGCCGAGCTGTTCGGCTACGAGGAGGGGGCTTTCACCGGCGCGCGCAAGGGGGGCAAGCCGGGCAAGTTCCAGCTCGCCCATGGCGGCACGCTGTTTCTCGACGAGATCGGCGACATGCCGCTGGCGATGCAGGTCAAGCTGCTGCGGGTGTTGCAGGACCGCGAGGTCGAGGCGGTCGGTGCGACCCGCCTGGTGCCGGTCGACGTGCGGGTCATCGCCGCCACGCACCGGCCGCTCGAAAGCCTGGTGACGCGCGGCGAGTTCCGCGAAGACCTGTTCTACCGGGTCAATGTCGTGCCGCTGACGATACCTGCGCTGCGCGAACGCCGCGAGGACGTGCCGGGGCTGGCTCGGCACCTGCTCAAGCGGCTGGCCGAGCGCCGCGGCCGGCGCTGCCCGACGCTGTCCGATGCGGCGCTGGCGTGCCTGTGCCGGCACGGCTGGCCGGGCAATGTCCGCGAATTGGAAAACGTCCTCGAGGCGGCGTTCTACCTGGGCGGCTCGCGGCTCGAGGTGGACGACCTTCCGGAGGCGCTGCGCGGTGCCCCGTCCGCGGCGGCGGGCGGTGATGGCTCGTTGCGCGCCACCCTGGAAGCCGCCGAGCGCGAGGCGCTGGAACGCGCGTTGAGCGAAAGCGGCGGCAACCGCACCCGGGCCGCCAAGCGGTTGGGCATCGCCAAGTCCTCCTTCTACGAGAAGCTTACCCGCCACCGTCTGTGTGGTGCTTCGGTGGCCTCCTGAGCATCCGGAAATCCGGACGCCGTCCGCTTTTCCGGAGGGCTTGAAAGCGCCCTGGCGACGCGCCTTTTCATCGTCGAGGCCGACGATCGTCCGGAATTCCGGACGATCGTCGCCGTCCTGCCCGCCGATCCGGCGTCATCCGCCCCCCGGATTCTTCGGTTGACATTAGGGTCAACCTGTAACGCCTTGATATCGAAGGGCCGAACCCGGGCTGGCCGTTGATTTGCTGCGTCAGGTCAACCCCGCCCCGCGGGGACAACAATAAACGTCAAGGAGACTCATCATGCCAAGCGCTGTTCTCTCTCGTTCGCTGCTCGCCTCGGCGATCGGCCTGGCCATCGCCGCCAGCCTCAACGCCCCGGCCCGGGCCGAGGGGCCCAAGCGGCTCGACGTGGCGAGCACCTTCTCGACCCAGAACTTCCTCGGCGCCGGCGCCGAGCACCTGTCCCAGGAGCTCGAGACCGCCACCGGCGGCGAGGTGTCGCTGCGGGTCCACGAGCCGGGCGACCTGGTGCCGCCCTTCGAGGTCTTCAACTCGGTGTCCTCGGGGGCGGTGCAGGCCGGCTGGGACTGGATCGGCTACTGGGCCGGCACGGTGCCCATCACCAACCTCTACGGCGCGCTGCCGTTCGGTCCGTCGCCGGAAGCCTTCATGTCGTGGATGTGGTCGGGCGAGGGTACCGAGCTGCTGCAGAAGGCCTACGATCCCTACGGCGTGAAGGTGCTGCCGTGCTTCATCTCGCCGCAGGAAACCGGTGGCTGGTACAACAAGGAGATCAACACCCCGGCCGACTTCGACGGCCTGTCGATGCGCATCTCGGGGCTCGGCGCCAAGGTGCTCAACAAGCTCGGCGCCTCGACCCAGTTGGTGCCGGGCAACGAGATCTACCTGGCGCTGGAGCGCGGACGGGTCGACGCCACCGAGTTCTCGGTGCCCCAGGTCGACGCGGCGATGGGCTTCGACGAGGTCGCCGAGTATTACTACTTCCCGGGTTGGCACCAGAGCGCCAGCTGGTTCTCGCTGCTGGTCAATCAGAGCACCTGGGACGAATACAGCGACGAGCGCAAGGCGCAGTTCGAGACCGCCTGCCGCGCGACCCTGCAGTGGTCGATGGCCGTGGCGCCGCCCGAGCAGGTGCGCACCATTCACCAGCTCGAGGAGAAGGGCGTGCAGGTCAAGCGCTTCCCCGACGAAGTGATCGGTGCGCTGCAGGATGCCTGGGTCGAGGTGCGTCAGGAGGAGATGGCCAACAACCCGGACTTCAAGCAGGCCTACGAATCGCTGATGAAGCATGTCGCGCTGTTCGACGAGTGGTACGAGCTGCAGGCGTTGCCGGCGCCCAAGCCGATCCAGGCTAGCGGCGAAGGAGACAGCTGATGCCGAACGCCTCCCTTGCGCCCTGGCGCGAGCGTGGCGGTGCGGTGTGTGACGGTCTGGCCCGGCCATTGGTCGGGCTCGGGCTGTGGGTCGGGCGCATTTCCAGCTATCTGGTGTTGCTGGTGATGCTGGCCGTGCTCACCACCGTGACGCTCAACGCGCTGGGCATCAACGAGATCGTCGCCTGGCAGGGTGACGTGCTGCTGTTCGGCAACGCGCTGACCATCAACAGCGTCACCGAGCTGCAGTGGCACCTGTTCGGCATCCTGACCCTGCTCGGCGGTACCTACGCGCTGCATCACGACAGCCACGTGCGCGTCGATCTGGTCTACCAGAAGCTCTCGCCGCGTGGCCGCGCGATCGTCGATATTCTCGGCCACCTGTTCATGCTGATCCCGTTCTGCCTGCTGGTGGCCTGGCTCTCCCAGCACTTCGTGTCGATGTCCTACGTCTCCGGCGAGAAGTCCAACTACGGCGGGCTAACCGACCGCTACCTGATCAAGGCGATGCTGCCGATCGGCCTGGTGTTCCTGGCGCTCGGCGCGCTGGGCCAGGTCCTGCACAACCTGGCCGGGCTGTTCGATCCGGCCCGCCTGGCGCCCGCCGCCGATGCCAAGGAGGCGCTGCATGGCTGAGTTCCTGTCGGAATACGCGCTGGCCCTGGCGATGATCGTCACCCTGCTGGTGGGGATCTTCAGCGGCTACCCGGTGGCCTTCCTGCTCGGCGGGCTGGGTATCGCCTTCGCCTTCATCGGCGGCATCCCGGTGCCGTTTCTGGGCACGGTGGGCTCGCGGATCTTCGGCGGGGTGATCGAGAACTGGCTGATGATCGCCATTCCGCTGTTCGTGTTCATGGGACTGATGCTCGAGCGCTCGGGGGTCGCCAAGCGCCTGCTTCTGACCCTGCAGCGTCTGTTCGGCCGCACCCACGGGGGGCTGGCGGTGTCGGTGGCGCTGCTCGGCGTGGTGATGGCGGCGAGTACCGGGATCATCGGCGCCTCGGTGGTGATGTTGGGCCTGCTGGCGCTGCCGGTGATGCTCAAGCAGGGCTATCGCGCCGAGATGGCCTGTGGAGTGATCGCCGCCTCGGGCACGCTGGGTATCCTGATCCCGCCGTCGATCATGCTGGTGCTGATGGGCTCGATCCTGCAGGTCTCGGTAGGGGCGCTGTTCAAGGCCGCGCTGCTGCCCGGGCTGCTGCTCGGCGCGCTGTACATCGGCTATCTGCTGATCACCGCGCGGCTCAGGCCCGAGTGGGCGCCGCTGGCCGACCCCGATGCCTTCGACGCCGACACCACGCCGCTGCCGATCGCCCTGGTGCGTGACCTGCTGGGGCCGGTGGCGCTGATCGTCGCGGTGCTCGGTTCGATCATGGCGGGCATCGCCACGCCCACCGAGGCCGCGGCGATCGGTGCCGCCGGCAGCCTGCTGCTGGCGCTGGTGATGCGCAGCCTGGATTTCGCGACACTGCGCGAGGCGTTGCGCGACACGTCGCGGACCTCGGCGATGATCCTGTTCGTGGTGATCGGCGCGACCTGCTTCTCGGTGGTCTTCAAGCGTCTGGGCGGCGATTACATGATCGAGGAGTTGATCACCGGCACCGGCTTCGGCCCCTACGGCCTGCTGTTGCTGATCATGGCGCTGATCTTCGTGCTGGGGTTCTTCCTCGAATGGATCGAGATCAGTTTCGTGGTGCTGCCGCTGGTGGCCCCGGTGGTCGAGGTCCTCGACTTCGGCTATGGGCTGTCCGGCCAGGCGCTGCTGATCTGGTTCGCCATCCTGGTGGCGATCAACCTGCAGACCAGTTTCCTGACCCCGCCGTTCGGCTACGCGCTGTTCTACCTCAAGGGCATCACCGAAGGCCGGATCGGTATCGGCACCATCTACCGCTCGATCATCCCCTTCGTGCTGCTGCAACTGACCGGGTTGATTCTGTGCATGGTGTTTCCGGCGCTGGTGCTGTGGCTGCCGGGCTTGCTGTAAGAGGGCCGGTCCTTGCGTAAACGGGTATTGATCGCCGGCGGCGGCGAGCTGGTCGAGGCGCTCGCCCGGGCGTTTCTCGAGGAGGGCGCGAGCGTCGCGCTGCTGACGCCGGATGCCGCCAGCCTCGAGCATGTGCTCGACGGCCTGGGCGGCGAGCGCCACGACCGCTTCGGCAAAGTCGCCGGCGACGGCGCGCTGGATGCGCTACTGGGCCGGCTCGAGCGGCTCGACGTGCTGGTCTGCGCGCCGCCGGTATTGCCACGCAACGTGGCGCTGGCGCAGCGCCTCAGCGAACAGGTGGTCGGGCCGTCGAGCCTGTTGCAGGTGGCGCGTGCCTGGATGCACAGTCGCGGTGGCGGGCGCCTGGTGGCGGTCGCTCCGGAGGGCGACAGCCAGGCGGCTAGCATGGTGCGCGAGGCGCTGGGCGCGCTGGTGCGTCGGCTGGCCGAGGCCAGCGGGCCGGGCATCCGCATCAACCTGCTCTGCCCCCGGGGCGCGTCGAGCGCGTCGGTGGCCGATTGCGCGCGCTTTCTCGCCGGCGGCGCCGGGCGGGCGCTCAACGGTCAGGTGCTGACCCTGACCCTGCCGCCCTGATAGCGCGTTAACCCGGCGCCCTCACCCCCTGCAGGAAGAGCGTCACGCAGTGGCGCGCCCGCTCGTCGCACTCCTCGGCGGTGGGCGCGATCTTGCGTCCGAGCAGGGCGTCGATGTGCCACTCGCCAAGCAGCATGCCCATGAACATGCCGGCCGTCTCGCGCGGGTCGTCGATGGCCAGCCGCCCGTGATCGACCTGCTCGGCGAGGTAGGTGGCGAGTTCCTGGCGGATGCGATCGGGGCCCCGTTTCAGGAACATCTCGCCGAGTTCGGGCACGCGCTCGGCCTCGAAGGCCAGCCCGCGCTTGAGACGGATGACGCCGGGATCGAAGATCAGCTTCAGCATCCGCCGCCCCAGTTCGTAGAGCACCTGCTCGGGCGCCGTGGCCTCGCGCCGGCCCTCCTCGAGCACCGCCCAGGCGGTGGCGATATGGCGCTCCATGGCGGCGACGAACAGCCCCTCCTTGTTGCCGAACTGCTTGTACAGCGTGGCCAGCGAGCCACCGGCGCGGGTCACCACGTCGTTGACGCTGGCGCCGGCGTAGCCCTGTTCGAGAAACACGTCGCGGGCCGCATCGAGCAGCCGTTCACGACGGGCGACGCCGCGTGGCGTCAGCGCCGTATCGCTCTTGTCGGACGGGACTGGCCGGGTCATGGCACTCCTTGGTCGTCTTGGGTCTTCGAACGGGGCAGGCGTTCGCTGCGCGATTGGCCCCATTGTAGAGGGTGCGACCGCAAAAATGATCTTTGCTGGTCATGTAGTGTAGCCTTCATTACACTACGAGGCCCTGGCCTTGTCCAGCTCGCCAGAGCGGCAGCGCCGGGCCTGACGACAGTTCAAGGAGAGAGACATGAAGGCGGGCGGCAAACTGAGCGGCAAGACGCTCGTTGCGGTGCTGGTGGCGGTCGTCGCGCTGGTGGCGCTGGCCTGGTGGGGCGTGGGCTGGTGGCAGACCGGGCGCTTCATGGAGGAGACCGACAACGCCTACGTGCGCACCGACAGCGTCGCGCTGCGCGCCGAACTCTCGGCGCGGGTCGCCGAGGTGGCGGTGGACGACAACCAGCGGGTCCACAAGGGCGACCTGCTGGTGCGGCTCGACGACGCCAGCTACCGCGACCGACTCGCCCAGGCCGAGGCCCAGCAGGCGGTCGCGATGGCCTCGGTCACCCAGGCGACGCGTCGGGTCGAGCTGCAGAAGGCTTCCATCGACCAGGCGCGGGCGCAGGTGCGGGCCGCGGAATCCGACGTCGAACAGGCCCGCCAGCACCTGTCCCGCTCGTCAAAGCTGGCCTCGCGCAACTACGCTTCGCGCCAGCAGCACGAGGACGACCAGGCCACGCTGCGGGTCGCCGAGGCGACGCTGGCGGCGCGGCGTGCGGCGGTGGTCTCGGCCAGGCGCCAGCTGGCGGTGGCCGAGTCCGACGTCGAGAGCGCCCGAGCCAATCGCGACGCCGCGGCGGCCGATCTCGCCTACGCTCGCCATCAGCTCGACAAGACCCGCATCGTCGCCCCGCGCGACGGCGTGGTCGGCAACATCACCGCCGAGGCCGGCAGCCTGGCGCAGCCCTCGCTGACGCTGATGCAGCTGGTGCCGATCGAGTCGGCCTATGTCGCCGCCAACTACAAGGAGACCCAGTTGACGCGGATGCGTATCGGCCAGCCGGTCGATCTGCACGTCGATGCCTACCCGGATGTCACCTATCACGGCGTGGTCGACAGCCTGTCGCCGGCTACCGGCACCGAGTTCAGCCTGCTGCCGCAGGACAACGCCACCGGCAACTTCAACAAGATCGTCCAGCGCGTACCGGTCAAGATCCGCGTCACCGGCCCCGCGGAGGCGCTGGGACGGCTGCGCGCCGGCCTTTCGGTGGTGCCCGAGGTCGATACCCGCGACCTCGAGCCGCGTGATGAGGCACGGCTCGCCCACGCGACCGGGCAGGATGCCACTCAGCCACAACCCGGCTCATGAGCGAGACGGTCGCCAGCCCGGCGGCGGGCGTCAGCGACATGCCGCCCTGGCCGCAGCGAATCGGCTTCATCGCCGCGGTGTTCGGCATGTTCATGGCGATCCTCGACATCCAGATCGTCGCCAGCTCGCTCAACGAGATCCAGTCGGGGCTGTCGGCCAGCGAGGATCAGATCTCCTGGGTGCAGACCGCCTACCTGATCGCCGAGATCGTGATGATCCCGCTGTCGGGGATGCTGATGCGCATCCTCTCGACGCGGGTGGCGTTCACCCTGTCCTGCGCCGGCTTCACCCTGGCCAGCCTGGGCTGCGCGCTGGCCACCTCGATCGAGCAGCTGATCGTGCTGCGCGCCATCCAGGGCTTCATGGGCGGGGCGATGATCCCCATCACCCAGGCGGTAAGCTTCTCGATCTTCCCGCGCCGGGTGATGGGCAGCGTGCAGGCGGTGATCGGCATGGTGGTGACCATGGCGCCGTCGGTCGGCCCCACTGTGGGCGGCTACATCACCGAGGCGCTGAGCTGGCACTGGCTGTTCCTGGCCAACGTGATCCCCGGGGTACTGGTGTGCTGGGCGGCGTGGACCTTCCTCGACATCGACAAGCCCAACCATGCCGTGGCCAGGCGCCTGGACATCATCGGCCTGGTGCTGATCGCGGTGTTCCTCGGCTCGCTGGAATTCGTCCTCGAGGAGGGTCCGGGCGATGACTGGTTCGCCAGCGATCGCATCGTGCTGTTCAGCGCGGCCTGCGTGCTGGCCGGGGTGTGGTTCTTCACCCGCACGTTGCGCAGCGACCACCCGATCGTCGACCTGCATGCCTTCGCCAACCGCAACTTCGCGCTGGGCGCCGGGCTGGGCTTCGTCATCGGCATCGCGCTCTATGGTCTGGTCTACATCATGCCGCTGTTCTTCGGCTACGTACGTGGTTACTCGAGCCTGCAGATCGGCCAGGTGATGTTCGTCACCGGCGTCACGATGTTCTTCTGCGCGCCGATCGTCGGCCAGCTGTCCAACCGGCTCGACCTCCGGGTGCTGCTGTTCTGCGGGCTGATGCTGGTGGGCACGGGCACCATGATGAACGCCAATCTCACCGTGGAGTCGGGCTTCTGGCAGTTCTTCCTGCCGCAGATCGTGCGCGGCATGGGGCTGATCATGTGCATCATCCCGGCCTCGCGGATCGCCCTGGGCACCCTGCCGCCCCAGGAGGTGGGCAACGCCAGCGGACTGTTCAACGTGATGCGCAATCTCGGCGGCGCGGTGGGCCTGGCGCTGCTCGACACGGTGCGCGACATTCGCGAGGATTTCCACTGGAACCAGCTGATCCCGGCCATCGACACTGGCCGCGAGGTGGTGGTGGCGGAGATCGCCAAGTACCAGGCGATGCTCACCGGCCACGTGGCGGACAGCTACCACGCCGCCGTCGCCATGCTGGTCCAGCGGGTCTCCCAGCAGGCCCAGGTGCTGGCCTTCAACGACATCTTCCTGTGGCTGGGGCTGATCTACGTGGCCAGCGTGCCGCTGGTGTTCCTGCTCAAGCGTATCGACGCCTGAGCCAATCATCCCTCGTCGGGTTTGTCCTCGTCCGATTCCTTTCCTAGGGTTAGAAGACGCGTCGCAGCGCCGGCCTGACACCGTCGTTGCCCTCAGGCGCGCCCGACACGATGAGGATCGGCATGATGGACCATACCGAAGCACCCCCGCAGGACGCGGGCGAGCTGACCGTGACGCTGACCGTCAACGGCGCGTCTCGCCCGCTTGCGCTCAAGCCCAACGTGGTACTGCTCGATGCGCTGCGCGACCGGCTCGGCCTGACCGGCACCAAGAAGGGCTGCGACCACGGCCAGTGCGGAGCCTGCACGGTGCAGATCGACGGCAAGGTGATCAATTCCTGCCTGCGCCTGGCGGCGATGTGCGAGGGCCAGCGCATCACCACCGTCGAGGGGCTGGCCCGCGACGGCCAGCTGCACCCCGTCCAGCGGGCGTTTCTCGACCGCGATGCCTACCAGTGCGGCTTCTGCACGCCGGGACAGATGATGTCGGCGGCGGCGCTGCTCGAGGATTCGCGGATCGGCGGCTCGGATACCGAGGTACGCGAGGCGATGAGCGGCAACATCTGCCGCTGCGGCGCCTACAAGAACATCCTCGCCGCGATCCAGGATGCCCGTCCGCACTCGCGGCCGGCCGATTCGGGGGGCGAGCAGCCATGAGGAACTTTGCCCTCGAGTCCGCCAGCGCTCCCGAGCGGGCGATCGCCGTCCACGGCCCGCGTGACGAGGCGTCGTACATCGCCGGCGGTACCACCCTGATCGACCTGATCAAGCTCGACGTGCTGCGTCCGCAACGGGTGGTCGACATCAGCCGCCTGGCGCTGGACGCGGTCGAACGGCTCGACGACGGCCGGCTGCGCATCGGGGCCCTGGTCACCAACAGCGATCTCGCCCACCACCCGCTGGTGCGCGAGCACTACCCGCTGCTCTCCCAGGCGATTCTCGCCGGCGCCTCGACCCAGATCCGCAACCTGGCGACCACCGGCGGCAACGTCATGCAGCGCACCCGCTGCCCCTATTACCGCGACGCCGCGGCGGCCTGCAACCGGCGCGAGCCGGGCTCGGGCTGCGACGCGCTGCACGGCGTCAATCGCATGCACGCGGTGCTGGGGGTCAGCGAGGCGTGCATCGCCACCCACCCTTCGGACATGTGCGTGGCGCTGGCTGCGCTAGGCGCGAGCCTGACCCTGCAGGGCCCGAACGGCAGCCGCGAGATCGCCTTCAACGACTTTCACCGGCTGCCCGCCGAGCACCCCGAGATCGAGCACGAACTCGCCGACGGCGAGCTGATCACCCACGTCACTCTGGACACGCCGGTGGTCGGTGGCGGCGCGGCGTATCTCAAGCTGCGCGATCGCGCCTCCTACGAGTTCGCGCTGGCCTCGGCGGGTGCGGTGGTCGCGGTGGAGGACGGGGTGATTCGCGACGTGCGCCTGGCGCTGGGCGGCGTGGCCACCAAGCCATGGCGGGCGGTGGAGGCCGAACAGGCGCTCGACGGCCAGCCGGCGACGCTCAGCTCCTACGAATTGGCGGCCGAGGCGGCGCTGCAGGACGCGGTGCCGCGCGAACACAACGCCTTCAAGATTCCGCTGGCGCGCCAGGCGATCGTGCGCGCCCTGCGCGGCGGCGAGCGAGGCGCGACAGGGAGTTCAAGGATGACTACACAGTTCATTGGCCAGCGCACCCCACGGGTGGACGGCGAGTTCAAGCTGACCGGCCGGGCCGACTACACCGGCGACCATGCGCTGCCGGACATGCTGTTCGGCTACCCGGTACCGGCGAGCATCGCCCACGGCACGCTGGTCTCGCTGGAGACCGACCGCGCGCTGGCGATGCCGGGGGTGGTGACGATCTTTCACCACGGCAACTTTCCGCGCCTGCACCGTTCGCCCAACAGCATGACCCACCAGGACCTGGTCGGCGAGGTGCGGCTGCCGTTCGAGGACGAGCGCATCCACTACGATGGCCAGTACCTGGCCCTGGTGGTGGCGGAGACCTTCGAGGAGGCGCGGGCCGCCGCGCATGCGGTAAAGGCGCGTTACCGCCGCGAGGACGGCGCGCTCACCAGCCTGCTGCACACCCGCGCCGAGGGCCGGCCGCTGGAGTCGGAAGGCAGCCGCCGGGGCGACCCGGACGCCGCCTTCGAGCAGGCGGCGGTGCGCATCGATCGCCGCTACAGCATCGCCGCCGAGAGCCACGTGCCGATGGAGATGCACGCCACCCTGGCGCAGTGGCGCGACGGCCGGCTGATCGTTCACGAATCCAGCCAGGGCGTGGTCTACCAGCACAAGGCGATGGCGCGGATCTTCGATCTCGCCGACGAGGATGTCGAGGTCGTCTCGCACTACATCGGCTCGGGCTTCGGCAACAAGCTGTTCATGTGGCCGCATGCCGTGGCCACTGCCGCGGCGGCCCGCGAGGTCGGACGCCCGGTCAAGACGGTGCTGTCGCGCCAGCAGGACATGACCAGCGGCGGCCACCGCCCGGCCTCGCGCCAGCGCCTGCGGCTGGCCGCCGACGAACGCGGCCGGCTGGTCTCGATGCGTCACGATTGCACCACCGAGACCTCGCTGGTGCACACCTATGTCGACTCGCTGACCTCGGCAACCCCCAGTCTGTACGCCTGCGACAACGTGGCGACCAGCCAGCGCCTGCTCGCCGTCAATCACGGCACGCCGTGTCCGATGCGCGGCCCGGGCGAGGTGTCGGGCATCTTCGCGCTGGAGTGCGCGCTCGACGAGCTGGCCGAGGAACTGGGCATCGACCCGCTGGAACTGCGCCAGCGCAACTACGCCGACAACGATCCGGCCAGCGGCCTGCCGTGGTCGAGCAAGCACCTGGACACCTGCTACACCAGTGCCGCCGCGCGCTTCGGCTGGGCCGAGCGCGACCCGCGCATCGGCGCGATGACGCAGGGCGACGATATCCTCGGCTGGGGCATGGCGACCAGCACCTGGTTCGCCGGCCGCCAGCCCTGCGCCGCACGGGTCGAACTGCGCGCCGCCGGCTCGATCCTGGCCGCCTGCGGCACCCAGGACATCGGCACCGGCACCTACACCGTCGTCGCCCAGACCGTCGCCGAGCTGACCGGCGTGGCGCTGGCCGACATCGAGGTGCGCCTCGGCGAGTCCAGCCTGCCGGCCGGGCCGCTGTCCGGCGGCTCGATGGCCACCGCCTCCACGCTGCCGGCGGTCGCCGCCGCGGTGCGTCAGGCGCTCGACGCCCTCAAGGAAGCCGCCACCGGGGAGGGCGGGACCTTCGAAGGGGCGAGCGGCGATGCACTGCGCATCGAGGAGGGCGCGCTGGTCGATGGCGAGGGCAGGCGGGCCGCCTTCGGCGACATACTCGCCGGGCTCAAGCTGGGCAGCGTCAACGGCGACGGCCAGGCCGCCCCCGGCGACGAACAGCAGCAGTACAGCTTTCGCTCGTTCGGCGCGCACTTCGTCGAGGTTCGCTGGGACCCGGGTATCTCGCGGCTGCGCGTGGCGCGGGTGGTCAGCAGCTACGACATCGGCCGGGCGGTCAACCCCAGCGCGGCGCGCAACCAGGTCGAGGGCAGCATCGTCATGGGCCTGGGCATGGGACTGCTGGAACGGCTCGATTACGACCCCCGCGACGGCCGGCTGATCAACAACAACTACGCCGACTACATCGTCACCAGCCACGCCGACATGCCCGATATCGACGTCGAGCTGCTCGACAACCCGGACTATGCGTTCAACGAGTTCGGCGCCCGCGGGGTCGGCGAGATCGGCCTGACCGGCATCGCCGCGGCAATCGCCAACGCCGTGCACCACGCCACCGGCAAGCGCGTTCGCGACCTGCCGATCTCCATCGAGCAACTGCTGGTCGACTGACGATCGATGGCTGGCACGCGCTACGTTCATGCCGCATCCTGTGCGGCATGAACTCGACTTCATCCCCTTCAGACTCTCTTGACGACGCGCTCGCCCGCCTGCGCGCGGCCCTTGGCGCGCGTCGTCATCGCGCCCTGTTGTGGCTCGACGGTCCGCTGGATAGCGTGCTGTCTCGCGCGCTGGCGCTGTGGCAGGGCGCCGACTGGAGCGCGCCGCTGTGGCTGGGGCCGGACGGCGAGGCCTCGCGCGCCGCCGGCTCGTCGGCGCTGCCGACCCGCCAGGCGCGCTCCCGGCTGGGCGGCGAGCACGATCTGGTGATCGTCGACGCCCTGTCGCCGGGCGCCGGTTTCGACCCCGATGCCTTCGGCGCGCTGGCCGGCACCGTGCGTGCCGGCGGGCTGCTGGTACTGCTCACCCCCGAGGCCTGGCGTGACGGCCGACCGCGCCCGGATGCCGACTACGCCCGCCTGGCCGCCTGGCCGCACCCGCCCGAGGCACTGAGCGCACGCAACCTGGTGCGCATCGCCCGGCGGCTGGCCGCCTCGCCGCTGGTCCTGCACTGGCCGGCCGCCTCGCCCGTCCCCGAGCTGACCCTGCCCGAGGCCTCGCTTCCCGCACCGCAACCGGCCGCAACCGATGACTGTCTGAGCCACGACCAGGCCGCCGCCGTGCGCCGCCTGACGCGGCTGCGCCGCCGCCGGCCGCTGGTGCTGAGTGCCGATCGCGGACGCGGCAAGAGCAGTGCGCTGGGCATCGCCGCGGCGCGCCGCCTGCAGGCCGGCGAGCGCGAAGTCTGGCTGACCGCGCCTCGGCCGGCCGCCATCGAACCGGTGTTCGCTCGGCTCGGCGAAGCGTTGCCCGGGGGGCGCCGCGAGGCCCACGCCTTCCATGCCGAGCTCGCCCACGGCCCGGTGGCGGTGCGCTTTCTGGCCCCGGATGCGCTGAGCGAGGCGCTCGACGGCCCTGGCATCGACCCCCGCTCGCCGCCGACGCTGTTCGTCGACGAGGCCGCGGCGATCCCCGCGCCGCTGCTGGGGCGCTGGCTGGCGGCCTTTCCGCGCATCGCCTTCGCCACCACCGTGCACGGCTACGAGGGCACCGGGCGTGGCTTCGACCTGCGTTTTCGCGCGCGGCTGGACAGCGAGACGCCCGACTGGCGCGCCTGCCGGCTGGAGCAACCGGTGCGCTGGGGCGAGGGCGATCCGCTCGAGACGCTGACCCGCGAGCTGCTGCTGCTCGACGCCGAGCCCGCCGACGATGCCGCCGTCGGTGCGGCACTCGATGCCGGGGGGCTCGACTATCGCGAGCTCGATCGCCAGGCGCTGGCCGACGACGAGGCGGGCCTCGGCGAGCTGTTCGGCTTGCTGGTCCAGGCCCACTATCGCACCACCCCCGGCGATCTGCGCCAGCTGCTCGACGGCCCTGAACTGACGCTGGTCGCCGCCTACGCCGGCGCGCACTGCGTGGGCGTGTGTGTCGGCCAGCGCGAGGGCGGCTTTCCACCGGCACTGGCCGAGGCGATCCATCACGGTCAGCGGCGTCCGCGCGGCCACCTGCTGGCCCAGTCGCTGGCCGCCCACGGCGGATTCCGTGACGCCGCCGAGGCGCGCTGGTGCCGGGTGCTGCGTGTCGCCGTGCATCCCGCCGCGCGGCGCCTCGGCATCGGCTCGGCGCTGATCGAGCGGCTGGCGGCGAGTGCCGCCGAGGCCGGCGACGACTATCTGGGTGCCAGTTTCGGCGCCGAGCCCGGGCTGATCGCCTTCTGGCGGGCACAAGGGATGGTCGCGCTGCGCCTGGGGCTGTCGCGTGAAGCCTCTAGTGGCGAACATGCGCTGATGATGGCGCGCGGGATACGTCCTGGCGTGGAAGACGCGCTGCACGCATGGCGGACACGCTTCGCCACGCTGCTGCCCAGCCTGTTGAGCGCCGAGCTTGGCGAGCTCGATGCAGCGGTGGCCATGGCGCTGCTCGAGACCGGCGAGGCGCCGGCGGTGGATGCCGAGACGCTGGCGCGATTGGCGTGGTTCGCCGCCGGCGGCGGCGAACTGGCGCTGGTGCGGCCGTGGCTGGCGCGGGCCTGGCTGGCGGGGCGTATCGGCGTGCCCGGGGCGCTGGCCGAGGCGGACTGGCTGGCGCTGGTCGCGCCGCTGTTCCAGGGGCGCGCGTTCCCTGCGGCCGATCGCCGGTCACCGGGCGCTACGCCGGGGCGCAAGGCGCGCCTGGCGCATTGGCGCGCGTTGGTGGGTACCCTGAGGGCCGCGCTGGGATGACCCTCGTCGGGGGTTGATCCAGGTCAAGCCGGTGCCTCGTCTGGCTGGTTAGACTGCGCGACACGCAGCGTGTCCACTTTCCGATCCCAAGGCGGGGCTTGCCCCTTCACCATCATGCCGACTTCCCCGACGACTCCCGCCGCCTGGCTCAAGGCCCTGAGCCGGCCCGTGCGCACGCCCGTGAGCTGGGCCATCGGCCTGGGCCTGGCGAGTGGCTTGCTGCTCATCGTTCAAGCGAGCTTGCTGGCGCATGTCGCCGATGGCGCGATCTTCGCCGGCACGGCGCTCGCGGCGCTCTGGCCGGCCTTCGCCGGCATGCTGGGCATCCTGCTGGTGCGCGCGGCGCTGGCTTACGCGGTCGAGCATTTTGCCTTCGTCTCGGCAAGCCGCGTGAAGCTGACGGTGCGCGACCGGCTGATGTGTCAGCTGCAGGCACTGGGACTGGTCTGGCAGCGTGGGACCCAGACAGGAGATCTCGTCAACACGGTGACCGACGGTGTCGAGAGCCTCGAGGCCTACTACGGGCGCTACCTGCCTCAGACCGCCCTGGCGGCGCTGATCCCGCTGGCGATTCTGGCGGTGATCCTGCCCATCGACTGGGTGTCGGGGGTGATCCTGCTGGTGACCGCGCCGCTGATCCCGGTCTTCATGATCTTCATCGGCAAGGGGGCCGAGACGCTCAATCAGCGCCAGTGGCGGCGGATGGGGCGGCTGTCGGGGCATTTTCTGGATGCGCTGCAGGGCCTGACCACGCTCAAGGTCTTCAACCTGGGGCGGCGCGAAGCGCGGTTGATCGAGCGACTCTCCGAGGAGTATCGCCTCAGCACCATGAAGGTCCTGCGTCTGGCGTTCGTGTCGTCGCTGGTGCTCGAGTTCCTGGCCACCGTGAGCATCGCCCTGGTCGCGGTGCTGATCGGCTTTCGGCTGCTGTGGGGCGAGCTGGACTTCGAAGCGGGCTTTCTGGTGCTGCTGCTGGCGCCGGAATTCTACCTGCCGCTGCGCAACATGGGCGGCGTCTATCACGCGCGCATGGAAGCCATCGGTGCCGCCGAGCGTATCGTCGAGCTGCTCGAGACGCCCACCCTGAGCTGGCCCGGCACGCGTCGCGACGTGCTGGTTGCCGGCGAGGTGCCCCGTGTGGAACTGCGTGACCTGCATTATGCCTATCCTTCGGGCGATACCGCGCTGGCAGGGATCGACCTGACGCTGGCACCGGGCGAGACGCTGGCCGTGGTAGGGCCGTCGGGGGCGGGCAAGAGCACCCTGGCGCTGCTGCTGCTGGGACTGTTGAAGGCGGATCGCGGCACGCTGGCGGTCAATGGCGTGCCCCTCGAGGCCCAGGCCATCGACTGCTGGCGCGAGGCACTGGCTTGGGTCCCCCAGCAGCCGCGGTTGTTCTTCGGCACGGTGCGCGACAATCTATGTCTGGGGCGGGCCGACGCTGACGATGCCATGCTTTGGCAGGCGCTGGAGCAGGCGCAGGCCGGCGATTTCGTCGCCGCGCTGCCGCAGGGATTGGATACCGCGCTGGGCGAGCGCGGCGTGCGGCTGTCCGGAGGTGAAGCGCAGCGTCTGGCGATTGCCCGGGCACTGGTCAAGGACGCCCCCGTGGTGGTGGCCGACGAGATCAGCGCCCACCTGGATGCCGACAACGAACGCGCGCTGGTCGCGGCGCTGCGTGCCCTGGGCGACGGTCGCAGCCTGGTGATCATCGCCCACCGTCTGGCCACGGTCCGCCACGCCGATCGCATCGCCGTGATGGATGGCGGGCGTATCGTCGAGCTGGGTCGCCATGCCGACCTGCTGGCCGCCGGTGGGCTGTATGCCCGGCTGGTGGCTGGCGCCGAAGGGGAGGTGGCGTGATGAGCGATCTGCGCTGGTGGCTGGCATTGGCCCGGCCCTATCTGGGCTGGTTCGCGCTGGGGATCATGCTGAGCGTGGTCACGGTGGCGGCGAACATGGCGCTGCTGGCGGTTTCGGGCTGGTTTCTCGCCAGCATGGCGATGGCCGGACTGGCCGCGGCTGACTTCAATTACTTTACCCCGGCGGCGATGATTCGCGGCCTGGCGATCGCCCGCACCGGGGGGCGCTACCTGGAGCGGCTGGTCAGCCATAGCGCCACGCTGCGCCTGCTCACCGGGCTGCGCGTCTGGTTCTACCGCCAGGTGGAGCCGCTGTCGCCGTTGCAGTTGCAGGGGCTGCGCAGCGGCGATCTGCTGGCGCGCATCCGTGCCGACATCGACACCCTGGATAGCGTCTACCTGCGCCTGATCACCCCGGCGGTGGTCGCCCTGGTGTGCCTGGGGGGAGCGTTACTGGTGTTGGCCACCTACAGCGCGACGGTGGCGCTGGTCAACCTGGGCCTGATGCTGGCCGCCGGCCTGGCGCTGCCGGCACTGGTCGAACGGCTGGGGCGACGCCCCGGCGCGGACTCGGTGGCCGCCTCGGCGTCGCTCAAGGCCGCGGTGGTGGATGCCGTCGGGGGCTTGGGCGAACTGACGATATTCGGTGCCCTCGAGGCGCGCCGTCGCGAGATCGACCGGCTAAGCCGGCAGTGGGTCGCCGCCCAGTCCCGGTTGTCACGCCTGTCTGGAGCGTCCAGCGCCGGAGTGCTGTTGTTGACCAACCTGGCGGTACTGGCCACGGCCTGGCTGATGGTGCCCCTGGTCCAGCAGCCGGGGCGGGCCGTGGTGGATTTCGCGCCGGCCGTGCTGCTGGTGATGGGAGCCTTCGAGGCAATCGTCCAGATGCCGGCGGCCTGGCAGGCGCTGGGTCAGCTGCGTGCCGCCACCCAACGCTTGCGCGCCTTCGAGTCGCTGACGCCGAGCATCGTCGATCCGGCCGTCCCCGCTCCCGCGCCGAGTCGCGATGAACTGCGCTTCGAGGCGGTCGGCGCCCGCTATGACGAGCACGGGCCCTGGGCCCTGAAGGACTTCAGCGAGCGGATCGCACCGGGCGAGAGGATTGCCCTGGTCGGTGCCAGCGGGGCCGGTAAGAGCACGCTGGTGCAGCTGTTGCTGCGCCTGATGGCGGTGGAGTCCGGTACGCTGCGCTGGGACGGTCGGCCGGTCGAGGCGTATCGCAGCGAGGAACTGCGTGCGCGCATGGCGGTGGTGCCGCAGCGGATCTACCTGTTCCACGCCTCGGTACGCGAGAATCTGCTGGTCGGCAATCCGGAGGCCAGCGAGGCGGCGATGTTCGAGGCTGCACGCACGGCCTGTATCCACGACGAGATCCTGGCGTTGCCCGAGGGCTACGACACCCTGGTCGGCGAGGAGGGTTTGCGTCTCTCCGGTGGCCAGGTGCGGCGCCTGGGCATCGCCCGTGCGCTGTTGCGCGGGGCGTCGATCGTGATTCTCGACGAGCCCTGCGAGGGGCTGGACAACGCCACGGCGGCGCGGCTCTGGGCGAACCTGGATCGTTACCTCGCCGACAGGACGTTGCTGTTGATTTCCCATCATCCCGCCTGGGTGCGCCATGTCGACCGCATCTGGCTGCTCGAACGCGGCGCCCTGGCCGCCACCGGTACCCATGCCTCGCTGATGCGCGACAGTGCCGACTACCGGCGGCTGATCGGTGGCGGATTGAGCGACTCGCAGCGGATTGAGCACCTCGTTCGCCCCGTCAGGCGGCTCCCGTCTGACTCCCTTGATGCACGTCAATAGGGCGGGCCGGGCAACGAGTTACCCTGAGCGGGATTTATAAGCCGGACCCGCCGGCGACACGGGGTCGCTAGCGGCCCGGCCTCGCAGGGATCAACGAGAGCAGCCCACCATGCAAGAACTCGATACCGTCATAGCGCTGTCGCGAACACAGTTCGCGGCCACGGCGCTCTACCACTATCTCTTCGTGCCACTCACGCTCGGCCTGTCCGTGCTGCTGGCGACGATGGAAACCATCTACGTCGTCACCGGTCGCGACATCTACCGGCGGATGACGCACTTCTGGGCCAAGCTGTTTGCCATCAACTTCGCGCTCGGGGTCGCCACCGGGCTGACCATGGAGTTCGAGTTCGGCACCAACTGGTCGACCTACTCGCATTTCGTCGGCGACATCTTCGGGGCGCCGCTGGCCATCGAGGGTTTGATGGCATTCTTCCTCGAATCGACCTTCGTCGGCCTGATGCTGTTCGGCTGGGGCAAGCTGTCACGCGGCAAGCACCTGCTGGTGACCTACATGGTGGCGCTGGGCTCGAACCTCTCGGCGCTGTGGATACTGGTCGCCAACGGCTACATGCAGAAGCCCATCGGCTCGTCATTCAACCCCGATACCATGCGCATGGAGCTTACCAGCTTCACCGACCTGATCTTCAGCCCCGAGGCGCAGGCCAAGTTCGTGCATACCAGCATCGCCGGCTACCTGACGGCGGCGCTCTTCGTGCTCGGCATCAGCGCGTTCTACATGTTGCGCGGTCGCCATCTGGAACTGGCCAAGCGCTCGTTCCGCGTCGCCGCACTGTTCGGGCTGTTCGCCAGTGTCGGGGTGATCTCGCTGGGCGACGCCCTGGGTTTCATCAACGGCAGCGCGCAGCCGACCAAGCTGGCCGCGATGGAGGGGCTGTGGGAGACCGCCGAGGCACCGGCCGGCTTCAACCTGATCGCCTGGCCCAATCAGGACGAACAGCGCAATGACTTCGAGCTGCAGGTGCCCTACCTGCTGACGCCGCTGGTCACCCATGGCTTCGAGGAGTCGATCCCCGGGGTCAAGGACCTGGTGGCCGATGCCGAGACCAAGATCCGCAACGGCATACCGGCGCTGACGGCACTCCGGACGCTGCGCGAGAACCCCGATGATGCTCAGGCCCTGGAGCAGTTCGAGGCCCATCAGGACAACCTGGGTTATGCGCTGCTGGTGCAACGCTACGCCGAGGATGTCTCTCAGGCCACCGACGCGCAGATCGCCAGGGCCGCGGCCGATACCATTCCGCCGGTGGCGACGGTGTTCTGGTCGTTCCGGGTGATGGTCGGCACCGCCTTCCTGATGATGGCGTTCTTGATCGTCTCGGTGATCTACTCGCTGCGCGACACCCTTCTGGAGAAGCGCTGGCTGCTGCGCGTGGCGCCGTGGATGATTCCGGTGCCGTTCATCGCCAACGAGGCCGGCTGGATCGTCGCCGAGCTGGGTCGCCAGCCGTGGACCGTCTACGGACAGCTGCCGACCTGGCTGTCCGCGTCGACCCACAGCGTCGAGTACATGATCTTCTCGCTGACCGGCTTCGTGCTGCTCTACACCCTGTTCATCATCATCGAGATGTTCCTGATGGTGAAGTTCATCCGTCTGGGCCCCAGTGAACCGGCCAAGGCACCGGTCGCCGACTCCGGCCCGCATCGTCATTCATCCCAGTGGAGCGAGATCTGAGCCATGGATATCTACATACTGCTCAAGGTGACCTGGTGGGTATTGCTGGGTGTGTTGTTGATCGGCCTGGCGGTGATGGTCGGCATGGACATGGGCGTCGGCGCCGCGCTGCGCTATTTCGGGCGCACCGACGGCGAGCGCCGCGCGGTGATCAACATGATCGCGCCGCACTGGGATGGCAACCAGGTATGGTTCATTCTCGGTGGCGGGGCGGTGTTCGCCGCCTGGCCGACCATCTACGCCACGGCCTTCTCCGGCCTCTACGTGGTCATGCTGGTACTGCTGTGGTCGATGATCGTGCGCCCGCTGGGCTTCGAATATCGCGGCAAGATGACCTCGGATCGCTGGCGCGGGGCCTGGGACTGGATGCTGTTCGTCTCCGGAGCGGTGCCGATGATCGTGTTCGGTGCGGCGATTGGCAACATGCTCGAGGGCGTGCCCTTCCACTTCACCTGGAACATGGTGTCCTACTATACCGGCAGCTTCATCAGCCTGTTCAATCCGTTCGCCGTGCTGTGCGGGGTGATGTCGCTGGCGCTGGCGCTCTACCAGGGCAGCGCGATGGTGATGAATCGCGGCACCGGGGTGATCCGCGAACGGGCGATCCGGCTGCTCACGCTTTCCGGGCTGGTCGCGCTGGCGCTGTTCACGATCTGCGGCGTATGGGTGGCGATGATGCATGGCTACGAGATCACCGCCGGCGGCGATCCGGCCGGCCCGGCCTTGCCGCTCAACAAGGTCGTCGAGACCAGCGCCGGGGCCTGGCTGAACAACTTCATCGCGCATCCGTTGCTGTGGCTGGTGCCGGCACTGGTCTACCTGGCCGTGCTGGCGGGGATCGCCTCGGCACGCGCCGGGCGCTCGCTGTTCGCCTGGTGGGCGGGAGCACTGGCCTGGGCGTGCACCATCATCACCGTGGGTATCGCCATGTTCCCGTTCATGATGCCGTCGTCCAGCGAGCCGAGCCAGAGTCTGACCGTGTGGGACGCCTCTTCCAGCCAGGGCACGCTGGCCTGGATGCTGGCCTTCACGCTGGTCTTCGTGCCGATCATCTGTATCTACACCAGTTGGGCGTTCTGGGTCATGCGCGGCAAGGTGACCCCGGAATCGATCGCCCATGACGAACACGCGTATTGAGTCGCAAGCGAGACTGACCATGAAACAAATACTGCTCTTCATCTTCTGGTTATGCGTCGCCATGGTGGCCATCGCCCTGACCATCGTGCTCGGTGAGCGTGGTGCCTGGTACTTTGCCTGGGTCGTGGGCACGGTGATGATCGTGCTGATCGCCGCGGCTGGCACGGCGATAATCGATGCCCGCTACGAGGAGGAACACGACTAGCCGGTCGTGTGAATGACGAACCGTCGATGCCCCCCTCCGGCCTGGCCGGAGGGGGCATCCTCAGCGCGTCGACCCTCGGCGGCCAGCCTCCCTGGGCCGTGTTGCAATCCCCCCGCGACTCAGCGTTCTGCCGACGGTTCGCCCGTCGCCCATTCGGCAGTACACTATTGCCCGGACACTGAGCGCCGCTTGATTCGCCAACCCGGGATTTATCATGAACGAACATCTGGACGGCCTGGCGCCGACGCCGCTGTGGCGGCATTTCCGTACGCTGTGCAATACGCCGCGCCCCTCCGGCCACGAGGCCCGCCTCGCCCGCACGATCGTCGCCTGGGCGAGCGAACGCGGCATGAGCCACGACTTTGACGCCGCCGGCAACCTGCTGGTCCGCAAGCCGGCCTCGCCGGGCCACGAGCAGGCGCCGGGCGTCGTGCTGCAGGGTCACCTGGACATGGTCGCCCAGGCCAATGCCGATCACCCCCACGATTTCACGACGGATCCCATCGAGACCTATATCGCCGATGGCTGGCTGCACGCCCGCGGTACCACGCTGGGCGCCGACAACGGCCTGGGCGTGGCGGCGGCGCTGGCGATCCTCGAGGACGACACGCTCGCGCACGGCCCGCTCGAGGCGCTGTTCACCGTCGAGGAGGAGTCGTCGATGGGCGGCGCGCTGAAGCTCGCCGAGGGCTGGATCGAGGGCGACATCCTGCTCAACCTGGACTCCGAGGATCGCGGCCAGGTCTACATCGGCTGCGCCGGCGGCGCCGATGTGGTGGTCGAGGCCAACCTGCCGACCAGCGCACTGCGCGACGACGAGCGGGTCTGGCGGCTCTCGCTGACCGGGCTGGTCGGTGGCCATTCGGGTATCGACATCGACAAGGGCCGTGGCAACGCCAACCGGCTGCTGGTGCGCGTGCTGCGCGCCCTGGAACCATGCGGCGCTCGGCTGATCGACTATCGCGGCGGCACCTTGCGCAACGCCCTGCCACGGGAGGCGTTCGCCACGCTGGCGCTGGCCGCCGACGAGGGCGAGGTCGCGCAGGCACGGCTCGCCGAACTCCAGGCGGAACTGGTCGCCGAACTGGCGGGCGTGGACGAGGGGGTGACGCTCGCCCTCGAAGCGCTCTCCAGGGCGCCCGAGGCCGCGCCTGCTGCGGCGCCGGAAGCCGGGTCCGTCAGCGCTTCGGAGGCGCTGACCGCCACCGCCAGCCGCATGCTGGTCGCCGCGCTGCATGTCGCGCCCTGCGGCGTGGAGCGCATGAGTGTCGAGGTGCCCGGGGTGGTCGAGACCTCCAACAATCTCGGCGTGGTCTCGCTCGAGGCCGGCCGCTTCCATCTCTGTGCGCTGGTGCGTTCGCTGCGCGACAGCGCCTGCCTCGACATCGCCGATCGCTTCCGGGCGCTGTTCGGACTGATCGGCGCCGAGACGCGCCTCGAGAACGCCTATCCGGGCTGGACGCCGGAGCCCGACAGCCCGCTGCTGACGCGCTTTCGAGAGCTGCACCAGCAACAGCTGGGCGTCGATCCCGAGGTCAAGGTGATTCACGCCGGGCTCGAGTGCGGAATCCTCGGCGGCAAGTACCCGGCGCTCGAGATGATCTCGTTCGGTCCGCAGATCCGCGGCGCCCATTCGCCCGACGAGCGGGTCGAGCTCGATTCGGTGGAGGAGTTCTGGCAGTTGCTGCGCGCCCTGATCGAGAAGCTGGCCGAGGGTCGGGCCGCCTGACGTTCTGGCAGCCGGGTCAGGCCCGCCGGGGGTGGCGCTCGGTGATGTCCGGCGCGCGGCGCACGGCTTCCAGGCCGGCTTTGGATATCAGCCCTTCGCGGTGGGCGTGTTCGGCCATGCGCACGCTGTCGCTGGCCAACACCAGCATGCAACCGTCGGCCGCGACCTCGTCGGCGAGCGCTTCGATCGCGGCGTCCCGCGAGGTGCTGCGGTCGACCTTGCGAATGTAGATGGCGCGAATGCGCCCCGGGTATTCGCGCACGATGCGGGTGTAGGTCTCCGGGTCGTGCTGACCGCTGTCGCCGATCAGCACGAAGGGCAGGGTGTCGTAGAGATTGAGCATCTTCTCGATCATGTTGGCCTTGTGGTCGGCCGCCTTGCGCGGCAGCGGGCGTTGCAGGCTCAGCCCCCACTCGCGCAGGAACAGGATCGGGCCCACCGGGATGCGGTTGCGCTGGAAGAACGCCTCGAGAATCTCGTAGATGCTCCACGGCCCGCGCGAGACGTAGAGCAGCGGTCGGCGCCGCTGGCCGTCGGCGCCGGCGAACAGCGCCTGGTAGAAGGGCGCGACGCCGGCGAAGGCGGTGCGCCGGTCGGCCTTCTCGAAGAACAGCCGGTAGAACATCTTGAGCTTGTTGGCGACGCCGGTGTACATCACGGTGTCGTCGATGTCGCTGATCACCACCAGGTCGACCGCCGGCGGTGGGACATAGACCTCGGTCTCGCCGCTGATGGTGTGTTCGTCGTCGAGATAGACGTCGAGAACCGCCTGGTGCCAGCTGCGGTCGTCGGGCGCCGGCCGCTCCAGCTTCATGTGTACGTCGAAATAGCCGTCGCGATCGGTCTCCACGGTGTGCCGGCTGCCGTTGATCTCGACCACCACCGTGGCCGCCTTGACGCCCCAGCGCACGCTACGCCGCAGCACATCGAGCAGGTCGCGCAGCAGGGTCCCCTCGCGGGCCGGCGGTCCCAGGCTGGGCTGGCGGAAGACTCGCCCCATCAGGTAGGCCTCGCGAGTCGAACCGTAGCCGCGATAGGCCTGCACCACGATTCCGCCGCGTCCGCGATCGGACTTCATCGGCCGGGCGGCGAGGCGCAGCAGTTTGCGCAATGCCTGATAGGGCGTTCGAGGGCCGTGGGCCATGCAAGCTCCTGGGCTGGAAAGGGATGGGGCCGACACGCAAACGTCCGCCCCGCCGAAGCGGGACGGACGTGTATAGGCGACGAGACGGCTCAGGCGTGCTGTTCGCTGTGACGCCCTTCGCCGATCTCCTCGATCAGCTTGCTGCAGAACGCGTCGAGATCCGCCGGCTTGCGGCTGGTCACCAGGGCGCTGTCGACGACCACTTTCTCGTCGACCCACTCGGCGCCGGCGTTCTTGAGGTCCTGGGCGACGCTCGGGAACGAGGTCATTCGACGCCCCTCGACGACGCCGGCATTGATCAGCAGCCAGGGGCCATGGCAGATGGCGCCGACCGGCTTGCCGGCTTCGAAGAAGTGCCGGGCGAAGGCCTGGGCCTTCTCGTTGACGCGCAGGCTGTCCGGGTTGAACAGGCCGCCCGGCAGCACCAGGGCGTGGTAGCTCGCCACATCGGCGTCGTCGAGCGCGACGTCGACGTCATAGGTATCGCCCCAGTCGGTTTCCGCCCAGGCGCGGATTCCCTTCTTGTCCGGAGCGACGACGTGCACGGTGACGCCCTGTGAATCGAGTTCCTTCTTGGGTACCGCCAGCTCCGATTCCTCGAACCCGTCGGTGGCGAGAATCGCTACGCGTTTTCCACTCAGCTTCTGGCTCATGGCTACCTCCTTGCGGCACAGTGAGCGGCACGGCGATGGCCGTGCTTGAAATCATTACCTTGGGATCGTCGGCGACGATCACAAGGGGCCGTCCGACGACCCTCATTCAGCATAGGCAATGGCGGGCCGACAGCAAACGCCGGTGCCGGCCCGGGGGTGAAAACGGCGACACCGCCCCGTGGGACGGTGTCGTGTGGAACAAGCACCCTGCGAGTGCTCAGCCGAGGTAGGCGTTGAGCATCCAGATGGTCTTTTCCTGCTCGCGGATGTAGTCGCCGATCTGCGAGGCGGTGCCTTCGTCGTCGGCATCGGAGGCCAGGCTGAGCAATTCGCGCTGCAGTTCGATCAGCGTCTGGTAGCCCTGCACGATGCCGCGTACGCACTCCTCGCCCTGGTGGACGTTCTTGTCCTCCTGGATGGAGGCGACCTTGACGTAGTCGCTGTAGGCATGAACCGGCTGGTGGCCCAGGGTCAGGATCCGTTCGGCGACTTCGTCGACCTTGGTCAGCAGATCGTCGTAGAGCTCCTCGAACTTGGTGTGCAGCTCGAAGAACTGGTGGCCCTTGACGTTCCAGTGGTAGCCACGAACGTTCATGTAGAAAATCTGATAGTTGGCCAACAGCGTGTTGAGCTTGTCGGCCAGTTCGTTGGCGCTGCTGTTGTGCAGGCCGATGGCGTTGGTATCGCTCATTGAGTATCCCCTTGGGCAGTTGTCTGGATGATAGCTGCCTGCAGCGCCTGCGGACAGTCATCACGGTTCATCGTCGATATAGCGCTATCCTATTGATCTGGGCATGCTGGCCACTTTCAAGGGATGCCCGGTGCGTTCAGCGCCGCTCGCCGTCAAGTTCGGCCGCCGTCGTGGGGGTCGCGTGGCTGCGAACGCGATAGCATAAACAGCCGGGCCACGGCCTCGGCACGCTCGGCGAGCAGTTCGGCGCAGCGGGCCAACGCCTCTTCGAGCGCCATCGGACCATCGGCCAGCGCCAGTGCGGCGCTGACGCCCTCGTCGTGTGCGGCCTGCCAACCATCGCCCAGCCGCCCGGCGAGCACCACCGTGGGGACGCCGCGCTCACGGGCGCGCCGGGCGATGCCGATCGGCGTCTTGCCGGCCAGGCTCTGGCCGTCGAGCTGGCCCTCGCCGGTGATCACCAGGTCGCTGTCGGCGAGCGCTGTGTCGAAGCCGGCCTGGTCCATGACCAGCTCGATCCCCGGGCGCAGCTCGGCATTCAGCAGCGCGCCGGCGGCAAAGCCCATGCCCCCGGCGGCGCCCGCGCCGGGGTGGTCGCGCTCGTCGCGGCCCAGGGTCTCGGCGACACGGTCGGCGAAGTGGGCCAGGGCGGCGTCGAGCCGCTCGACGTCGGCCTCGCTGGCGCCCTTCTGGGGGCCGAACACGGCACTCGCCCCGCGCGGCCCGGTCAGGGGATTGTCGACGTCGACGGCGGTTTCGATCCGCAGCCCGGCGAGGCGGGGGTCGAGCCCGGACAGGTCCAGGCGGGCCAGCCCGGCCAGCGCCGCGCCGCCGGGGGGCAACGGCCGGCCGGCGTGGTCCAGCAGGCGTGCACCCAGTGCCGCGAGCATGCCCGCCCCGGCATCGTTGGTGGCGCTGCCGCCCAGCGTCAGGACCAGCCGTTCGGCGCCGGCCTCGAGGGCGGCGAGAATCAGCTCGCCGACCCCGCGGGTGGTGCTGGTCAGCGCGGTGCGCTCGGCACGCGCCAGGGCCTGCAGGCCGCTGGCCTCGGCGAGCTCGACGTAGGCCGTGCGACTGGCCGCGTGCCAGCCCCAGGCCGCCTCGGCGGGACGGTCCAGCGCATCGTGAACGGCGGCGGTACGCCGCTCGGCCCCGGTCGAGGCGAGCAGCGCATCGAGCGTGCCCTCGCCGCCGTCGCCCATCGGGCATTCGACCAGCTCGGCCTCGGGCAGCGCCCGGCGCAGGCCTCGAGCGATCGCCGCCGCCGCCTCGCGGGCGCTCAGGGCGTCCTTGTAACTGTCGGGAGCAATCAGCACTTTCATGGCGTTCCTCGCTGTCATAGCAGCACCAGGCTCATCAGCCAGACCACCAGGATGCCGGTCACGCCCTGGATCAGGGTGGCCAGGGTCTGCGCTCGATAGGCCAGGGCGACGGGCATGCGGCTGAACTGGGACACCACCCAGAAAAAGCTGTCGTTGGCATGCGATACGGTCATCGCTCCGGCGCCGATCGCCAGCACCGCCAGTGTGCGCCCGGTGTCACTGTCCAGACCGATGCTGCCGAGCATCGGCGCGATCAGCGCCGAGGTGGTCACCAGCGCCACGGTCGACGAGCCCTGGGCGGTCTTGAGTGCCGCGGCGACCAGGAACGGCATGAACAGGCCGATGCCCAGCGAGGAGAGTGTCTCGCCCAGGAAATCGCCCAGCGGAGTAGCCTTCAGAACCGCGCCGAAGGCTCCGCCGGCGCCGGTGATCAACAGAATCGGCGCGGCGGCGGTGATACCCTCGCCGACCTGCGTGTGCAGGGCCTCGATCTTGCGGCCGACGGGTAGCAGCGTGCAGGCGGCGGCGACCCCGATGGCCAGCGCGATCAACGGGCTGCCCAGGAAGTTCAGCGTCGCCTGTAGCCAACCCTCGCCCAGCGGCGCGGTGGGAAAACTGGCCACCGAGCCCAGGCAGATCAGCGCGATCGGCAGCAGGATCGGTGCGAAGGCCTTGCTGGCACTGGGCAGCGCGCCGTGCTTTTCGCGGAAGGCGGCAAAGGGGTCGTCGGTATCGAGCGCCTGGCCCTCTTCGGTAAGCAGGCCGGCATTGGCATCGTCGCGGTCGATGAAGCGGTTGGCCCAGAGCATGCCGGCCATCGCCGTGATCAGCGCGACGATCGCGCCGAGCGCGATCAGCAGGCCCAGGTTGCTGCCCAGACCCAGGTTGCCAGCCGCGGCGATCGGCCCGGGGGTGGGCGGCACGAAGGTATGGGTGGCATAAAGCCCGGTGGCCAGTGCCACGCTCATTGCGGTGACCGAGACCTTCATGCGCGCGGCGACGGCGTTCTTCAGCGAATTCAGGATCACGTAGCCTGAATCACAGAACACCGGGATCGAGACCAGATAACCGATCAGCGACATGGTCAGGGTCGGGAATCGCTCGCCGAGCAGGCGGATGATCGTCTCGGCCATGGTCAGCGCCGCGCCGCTGCGCTCGAGTATCACCCCGATGATGGTGCCCAGGGCGATCACCAGGCCGATACTGCCGAGTATGCCGCCGAAGCCCGAGCCGATGGTCGCGACGATCTCGGCCGCCGGCAGGCCATAGGCGAAACCCGCAATCAGCGCCCCGGCCAGCAACACCAGAAAGGGGTGCAGCTTCCAGCGCGAGGTGGCCAGTACGATGAAGGCGATGAGCGCGATCAGAATCGAGAGGTAGAGCATGATGACAGTATCCCTTGCGTTTCGTCGTGTGAACGTGGAACGTGTCCGCCGCCGCGCGGGCAACCGCCAATATGCGTCAATCGGACGGCAAAGAAAACGCCGAACGAGGCCGGTCGCTGGCCCCACGGCGTGGCCCGAATCGGCGATCCGGCCCCGAATGTGGTTGAATGACGGGCGAGGTTGGCCATGGCGAGCATCGCCCGGTCATGCTGCTTTCGTCCTGTAGGGTGCGTGCCGGCGAACGCCGGACAACCAGGCGCGCTACGCTTGAAGAATACCGACTACCGCCGCCGAGGAGGCGCTTGCCATGACCATTGGGCTTCGCGTGTTGGCCGTCATCGCCGGCCTAGCCATTGCCGGCTGTCAGACCGGTCCCGGGCCATTGGAAGCGGGCGCATCGGCCCAGCTGCCGGCATCCTGCAGCTGGCCCCGACGTACCCAGGCATCGACGGAGGCCTGGGTGCGGGCGGGGATCGCCGAGCTCGAGGCGCGCGATTTCAGCATCCGCAACACCGATCTGTCGCTGGGCGTGGTGAGCGCCGAGCGCAGCACCCGGCAGCCGGGAATGGGCGCCGTCGACCATCCCTGGTACGACGGTATCTCCTTCTGGGGCGGTTCGCGCCGGCACTCGGCAACCGGGTTCGGGCTGGGTATCGGCGTCGGCGGTGGCTTCGACGACCCGGTGCAGATCGAGCGGGTATCGCTGGTCATCGGCGACGAGACGGTCAAGATGACCCGCGACTCGAGCGTCGTCGATGGCGATGGCTACGTGATCGATGCCCGCAGCTACAATCGCGATGCCTTCTGCCGCGAGGTCAGCGGGGCCATCGAGTCGCGTTTGCTGAACACCCCGGAGGCACCATGAGACGCCTGGCTTTGCTGTCGACACTGCTGCTGATGCTGGCCGCGGCGGTGACTGGTTGCGCCACGTCCCGGGTTGCCCCGAGCGAGCGGCTGGTGGTGGTGGACGCCACGCCGCGCCAGACGTTGGCCAGTGCCATCGACGAGTTGGTCGAGCGCGGGTTCGTGATCCGGCTGGCGGACGCCGAGCTGGGCCGTATCGACGCGGTGCTGGCGACCCGCTCGGGCTATGTGGTGACCCTCGAGACCAGCGAGGCGGCGTCCGGTACCCGGCTGTCCATTCATGGGCGCCAGGCTGGCCAGCCGCTCGATCCGGCCCGCTTCGATTCGTTGATTGCGGCCATCCAGGCCCGGCTCGCCGGTGTCGATGCGGTGGGCAGCCAGGCGCCGTGAGTCCGGTTCGCCGACGCCGCTTGCGGCGCCTGGCGGCGTTTGCCGGCGGCCTCGTTACCGTCGTGCTGCTGTGGTGGGTATGGCACTGGCAGTTCGACAATGCCCTGCGCGAGGCGCGACGCCACGCCGACACCCGCTTGGCGTTGTATACCAGCAGCCTCGACGGCGCGCTCGAGCGCTTCACCTACCTGCCCGACCTGCTGGCGCGCCAGCCGCTGATCCGCTCGGCACTGGGCCGCCAGCCGCAGGATACCCTCAACGCGGCGATGATACGGCGGATCAACGAGCATCTGGCGCGGGTCGCCGCACGCTCCGGCGCCGAGGCGATCTACCTGATGAACGCCCGGGGGCTGACCGTCGCGGCGAGCAATGCCGCCGGCGAGGACAGCTTCGTCGGCCACCGCTACGATTACCGGCCCTATTTTCGGCAGGCCATGCAGGGCGGGCAGGGCGAGTTCTTTGCCGTAGGCAGTACCACCGGCCGTCCGGGGTACTTTGTCTCGGCCGCGGTGACGGCCGGTGATGTCTCGGCCCCGGCGGCGGCCGGCGCCGCTTCGCCCCCGGCGGCGAGCGACGCGCCACCGGCCGGGGAAACTCGCGCATCGTCGCCGCTCGGGGTGGTCGCGGTCAAGGTCTCGCTGGAGTCGCTGCAGGCCGACTGGCGTCAGGCCGGCGAGAAAGTGCTGTTGAGCGATGCCCACGGCGTGGTGATTCTCTCCAGCCGCGCCGATTGGCGCTATCGCTATCTGGGCGGGATGGACGCCGAGGCGCTGGGCGAGATCCGTGCCCAGCGCCAGTTCAACGGTACCGATCTGCGTCCCCTGGGCGAGCGGCTGGGCGATGGCTCGCTGCTGGTCGACGGCAATGGCGTCGGCGAGCGATTCTTCACCGCCATGGCGGCCAGCGGGGCAGGCGGCCTGGGCTGGCGGATGCATTACCTGGTGCCGGTACGCCCGCTGTATGCCAGTGCACGCAATGCCGTACTGGTCGCCGGCGCGCTGTGTCTGGCCTTGCTGTTGCTGGGGTTGTGGCTGCGCGAGCGTCAGCAGCGGCTGTGGCTGCGCGAGCGCGAGGCGCGGCTGATGCGCGACGCCAACGAGCGTCTGGAGAGCCGTGTCGAGGCGCGGACCCGCGAGCTCGAATCGGCCCAGGCCGAACTGGTCCAGGCCGGCAAGCTGGCGGCGCTGGGCACCATGGCGGCGGGCATCGCCCACGAGCTCAACCAGCCGCTGGCCGGTATCCGCACCTACGCGGCGAGCGGCGCGCGGTTGCTCGAGCGCGGCCGGCCCGACTCGGCCCAGGACAACTTCCAGCGCATCCAGGCGCTTTCCGAACGGCTCGCCACGTTGATTCGCCAGCTCAAGCTGTTCGCCCGCAAGGGTGGCGCCCGCGAGCCGATCGACCTGCGGGCGCGGCTCGACTTCGTGCTCGACCTGCTCGACGAGCGCATCGCGCGCCAGCAGGTCGACCTCGAACTCGCGCTGCCCGAGGGAGCGCGGCCGATCCACGTGGCCGGCGATACCGTGCGCATCGAGCAACTGCTCACCAACCTGCTGCGCAACGCCCTGGACGCGCTGCGCGAGGTAAAGGCGCCACGGCTGACGGTCAGTGTGGCGATGAGCGACACGCGGGTGGTGTTGACGGTCGGCGACAACGGCCCGGGGATCGACGAGGCAGTGATCGAGCAGCTCTTCGATCCTTTCTTCACCACCAAGGAGGTCGGTGACGGGCTGGGGCTGGGTCTGTTCATCGCCTACGGCATCGTTCAGGATCTCGATGGGCGTATCCGCGCCGAGAACCGCACCGGCGCGCCGGGCGGCGCGGCCTTCATCGTCGAGCTGCCACGTGCCCTCGAGGCGCGCCGCCGCCAACCCAACCAGGAGGACTCTCTGACATGAGCGAGCTGCCGGTCTGGCTGGTCGACGACGACCCCGGCGTGCGCGAGTCGCTGAGCCAGTGGTTCGAGCTCGGTGACTTGCCGGTGCGTAGTTTCGTCAGCGGCGAAGCGGTGCTCGCCGCGCTCGGCGCGGGCGAGCCCTGCGGCGCGCTGATCTCTGACGTCAAGATGCCCGGCCTCGACGGCCTGAGTCTGCTGCGCGAAGTTCAGACGCTCGACGACGAGGTGCCGGTGCTGTTGATCACCGGCCATGGCGACGTGCCGATGGCGGTGGATGCCATGCGCCAGGGTGCCTGGGACTTCATCGAGAAGCCCTATGAACCCGAGCGTCTCGAGGAGCAGGTGCGGCGCGCCCTCGAGCGGCGCCGCCTGGGTCAGGAAAACCGCCGCTTGCGCCAGGCGCTGCGCCAGGGCGGGCTGGCCGCGCGGCTGATCGGCGAGGCGCCGGGCATGCGGCGGCTGCGCGATCAGCTCGCCAACCTCGCGCCGACCCGCGCCAACGTGCTGGTCTGCGGCGAGACCGGCAGCGGCAAGGAGGTGGTGGCGCGCAGCCTGCACGAGTTCGGCCCCGGCGCGGCGGCGCCGTTCGTGGCGCTGAATTGCGGGGCGATCGCCCCGGAGCTGTTCGAGTCGGAGCTGTTCGGCCATGAAAAGGGCGCCTTCACCGGCGCGCTGGAGACCCGGGTCGGCAAGCTCGAACACGCCAGCGGCGGTACCCTGTTTCTCGACGAGATCGAGTCGATGCCGCTGGCCGCCCAGGTCAAGCTGTTGCGCGCTTTGCAGGAGGGCGAGGTGACCCGCCTGGGCAGCAATCGGGTGATCGCGCTCGATCTGCGGGTGGTCGCGGCGAGCAAGGCCGACCTGCTGGCGCTGGCCGGCGAGGGGGCGTTCCGCGAGGATCTCTACTACCGGCTGGCGATCGCCGAGCTGACGGTCCCGGCGCTGCGCGAGCGCCGCGAGGACATCCCGCTGCTGTTCGCGCACTTCTGCCGCCAGGCCGCCGAGGTGCATCAACGGCCGCCGCGCGAGATGGACAGCGAGCTGTTCGCCGCGCTCAGCCGCCACGCCTGGCCGGGCAACCTGCGCGAGCTGCGCAACGCCGCCACCCGCCACACCCTGGGGCTCGACATCCCGCAACTGACGCCCCGGCCCGGCGACGGCCCCCGCGAGGCCGGCGGCGGCTCGCTCAACGATCAGGTCGCGGCGTTCGAGGCCGCGCTGTTGCGCGCCGCCCTGGCGCGCCACCAGGGCAATATCCAGGCGGTGCTCGACGAGCTGGACCTGCCGCGGCGCACCCTCAATCAGAAGATGCACCGCCACGGCCTGCGTCGCGAGGCGTTCCGCGACCTCGCGGGCGGCGACTGAAGTGCACCGGTTTGGGGGCCTGCCACGGGTGCCTGTACTCGGGGGACCTCGCCGGGACGCATGAACCGAAGACGTCATCGAGGCGGTGTTCGACCAGCACGAGCTGCGGGTTGCGGCCTGAGAGGGCGGATGACGGGGCCGTAGATGGCCCCCGTCGCGGCCGGCTACTCGCCGAAATACTTTTCGTGGAGGCGCTGGAAGGTGCCGTCGGCCTTGATCTCGCCCATCGCTGCGTTGAAGTCCTCGGCCAAGGCCGCGTCACGCTTGCGGAAGGCGGCACCGATACCGGGCCCGTAGATCGACTCGGGTCCGGTGACCAGCTTGCCCACGCGTGCGAATTCCTCGTCGCCGAGCAGGGTTTCCTGGGCCAGCGGAAAGGCGGTGAAGACCAGGTCGAGCCGTTTGGCCTGCATGTCGTTGACCACCGCGCCGGAATCACCGTAGCGGCGAATGTCGGCCTTGGGATAGAAGCGCGTGACGTATTCGTCCTGAATCGTCCCTTGTTGGACGCCGATGGCGGCGTCGGCAAGATCGCCATCCCCCGGCTGCCAGTCATGCCCGGCCTGGCCGACCCAGACGGAGGGAACCTGGAAGTAGGGATCGGAGAACAGCACCTGCTTGGCGCGATCCTCGGTGATGTTCATCGACGAGGCGATCAGGTCGAACTTGCGCGCCAGTAGCGCAGGAATGATGCCGTCCCACGATTGTTCGACCCACCGGCATTCTCGCTGCATCTGCTGGCAGGCGGCAGCGACCAGTTCGACCTCGAAGCCGGTGATCGTGCCGTCGGGCAGCTTGTACTGGTAGGGGGCGTAGGGTACGTCGACCCCGATGCGCAGCGGGCCATCGTCGGCCTGCACGGTCGTGATTCCGGCCGCGGCCAGCGTCAAGGTGGCACTCAACAGGAGCTTTTTCATGGGGAGTCCTCTCGGTCTTTGTTGTGGTTCGTGAGCGTGGCTTGGCTTTTGTCAGTTATTGGTATTGTCGAAATCGTCGGCGGCCAGTTCGCCGAGCGTGATCGAGTGCACTGGCGGGCGGATGTGGTAATAGCCGATATCGTCCGGAGACCGGCGGGTCCGTGAGGCGAGCAGACGCGTGACGCTCTCGCCGCATTGGCGTCCCTGGCAGGGCCCCATCCCGCAGCGGGTGAAGGCCTTCAGCTGATTGGGGCCGCTGCCGCCCTGAGCGATCGCCTCGTCGAGTTCGCCGCGGGTGACGGCCTCGCAGCGGCAGACCAGGGTTTCCGGCGGCTGCTCGGCCAACCAGCCCTCGGGAACCCGGAACAGGGCATCCAGCAGCGGCCGTGCCGCGAGGTCCCGCCGACGTGCTGCCAGCAGCCTGCGTGTGGTTGCGGACCGTCGTTTCGTGGGCTGGCGCCCCAGCGACGCGATGGCCGCAAAGCCGGCGAGATGGCCTTCCCGTTCGGCGTTGCGTGCCCCGCCGATGCCGCCGCCATCGCCGGCGATCCACAGGTTGGTGCCAGCGCTCAACGTGGCATCCCGATCCGGCACGAAGCACTGTTGTTCATGCTGCCAATGCTGGCGCAGTTGCAGGCTTCGCATGAGCTGGGGTTCCGGTACCACCCCGAAGTGGGTCAGGAGCAACGTTCCTGGAAGCGATCGCCAGGTACCCGCGTGGCGATAGTGGATTCGCTCGAGGGCGTCGCTGCCGCTCGCCCGCAAGCCACTCACCCCCTGGCGGATGGCGACGCCGGCGCGCCGGAGATCGGCAATCAGGCGCATGCCCTTGAGCAGGTAGGACCGCCCATGCCATGCGCGCACGGGGTGGCGCATCAGGGTGCGATAACGGGACGCCGGTGCCATGTCCAGCACCAGTGCCGGGGGCCGACCCGCTTGCAGATATTGCCAGGCCAGCAGGTAGAGCAAGGGGCCGCTGCCCGCGAGAATCGGCGCTGCGCTCGGCAGCAGCGCTGCCTGCTTGAGCAGGATCTGCGCAGCGCCGGCGTACATGACGCCGGGTAGCTGCCAGCCGGGAAACGGCCAGCCCCGCTCCATGGCACCGCTGGCCAGGATCAGCCGGTCGGCGTGCCATTGTTGCGAATGTCCTTGTTGCAGGACGCCCAGGACATAACCCTCGCCGTCCCTGTCGAGCCACCAGACGCGACTCAGCGGGCGGTAGTCGATATCGGCCGTGACGAAGGCGTCGACGAGCGAGCGACCGGCGATATACTCCTGGCCCATGAGGGTCGCGTCGACCTGGGGGGCGGCGAGTTGACGATAGATCTGGCCGCCGGGGGTGGCATTCATGTCGAACACAACGGGGCGAAGGCCCGCCTCGCTCAGGGTGAGCGCCGCAGCCATGCCGGCTGGTCCCGCACCGATCACGGCGATATCGGTATGGCGACGCTCAGCCATGGGGATCGTCTCCCTGACGTTCGATGACCATGCCCTCGCGTACCGGTTCCAGGCACCCCTGGCGGTTGGGGAGCCCATCGATGGTGATCAGGCATTCCTGGCAGACCCCCATCAGGCATAATGGCGCCCGCGGCGTGCCGTCGAGGTGACGGCGATAACCTCGCCAGCCATGAACATGGAGCACCGCGGCGGCCACGCTCAATGTGTCGGGTACGTTGACGACCTCACCGTCCAGCCGTATGGCCACGCACCTCCCGGGCTGCCGGGCTCGTTCGCTACGCCGGAACATCGAATCGCTCTCCCGAGAACTGGGGATAATCGCGGGCCAGGCGATCGTCGAGAATGGCTCGCGACAGATCGCCCGCGTGGAAGGCCGCCAGGGTAATGCCGCTGTGGCAGTTGATGTTGTAGGCGCCCGGACAGGCCTCGGACGACTCATAGAGCGGATTGCCGTCCGGCGTCATCACGCGTAGCGCGCCCCAGGCCCGGACCAGGCGTGCCTGCGCCAGCCGCGGGAAGATGCGTGTCGCCTTGGCGGCCAGCGCCTGGATCATCGTCAGCGTGGTGCCCTTGTCGAAGCCGGCGTCTTCCTGGGTGTCGCCGATCAGGTAGCCGCCGCTGGCGGTCTGGCGGATCTGGGGGGTGGGCAGTTGAGCGATGCGAGGCAGGCGTTCCGTCACCACGACCTGACCGCGCACCGGCCTGACCGCGCCCGACAGACCCAGCATGGGGGCCAGGGCGCTTGCGCCGAGCCCCGCGGCTAGGATCAGGCGCTCCGCCCTGAAGTCGCCGCGGGGCGTGGTGGCCACGAATCCGCCGCCGTCCCGAGCGACCCGGCTGGCGGGGGAGGCGGGGTGAACGATGACGCCACGCTCGAGGCTTGCCGCATACAGGGCACGTAACAGATACAGAGGGTTGCAATGTCCATCATGGGGTGACCAGGTGCCGCCATGGATGTTGTCGCCCAACCCTGGCAGGTAGGGGAGCAGGGCATCGCGGTCGAGGTATCGCCAGTGAAAGCCCCTGGCGATCCGTGGCGAGGCCTGCTGCAGGGCACGGTACTCGGCTTGGCGCGCGGCGGCCTCGTCGGCGTCGAAGCAGATATCGATGCCGCCGCGCTGCTCATGCTGTACGTCGATCCCGGTCAGCGACTGCAGCTCGTCGGCAAAGGCCGGCCAGGCGGTGACGGCATCGAGGCTCAGCTCGGCATAGCGCGGCATGCCGAGCCCCTTTCCCTGGACCCAGGTCAGCCCGGCGTTGCCCCTCGAGGCGCGCAGGGCGTCGTCGCGTTCGTCGAGTACGGTGACCTTCTGTCCGGCTTGCGCCAGCCCGTAGGCGACCGCCATGCCGACGACGCCGCCACCGACGATGAGAAAGTCCTGCGCCATGCCGTCATCCGTTTCGTGAAGCCTGACTCGACCATACCCAGTTCGAGGCTATAAGCTCCAATACCAACCTTTCGTTACGCCATGCCTGGATGTTATGCATTTACCTCAGTTACGGGACCGTCAGGTCCAGGCTTTCAAGCATGTCATGGAAAGCGGGACCGTCACCGGCGCCGCCCAGCGCATGTTCACCGCCCAGCCCGGCGTCACGCGCCTTCTCAAGCAGTTGGAGCACGACGTCGGTTTCGTCTTGTTCGAGCGGGTCCGGGGGCGGCTGATACCCACCCCCGAGGCGCGTCTCTTCTATCGCGAGGTGGCGCGGGTATGGAGCGGGATGGAGCATCTTCGGGACACGGCTCGCCGGATCCGCGAACGTGAAGTCGGCGGGTTGCGCATCAGCGCCATGCCGCTGCTGGGGGCGACGTTCATTCCCGATGTACTGGCCGACTTCGCCGTCGAGCATGGCGATGCACAGCTGGAGCTGAGTACCTATCGTTCGGCGCAGGTGATAGACGAGGTCGTCACCCAGCGCTGTGACCTGGGATTTGCCATCGTCGCCGAGGGCGATGACCGTGTACACAGCGAAACTTTCCGCCTCGAGAGTCTGTGCGTCGTTCCGCAGGGAGATCCGCTTGCGGCTCGGGACGTGATCGAGTGGCAGGACTTTCACGAACGCACGTTGATCTGCTTCGAAGCTCACGACCCGCTTCGCCTGACACTCGATCGGCACTTCGCGCGAGCGGACGTGCAGCCCCGTCAGCGCTTCGTCGTGTCGCTGGCCCTGCAGGCCGCGCGACTGGTACGCCGTGGCGTGGGCATCGCCGTGCTCGACCCGATCAGCGCGCAAGCCTTCGGCAACGAAGGACTGGTATTTCGCCCCCTGGCCTATCCCCTCGGGGAAGACTTCGCGTTGCTCACGCCGCGCGATCAGCCTCGCTCGCGGCTGACCCAGGACTTCATCGCCCTGTTCCGGGAGCACATGGAAACGCTGGCACCCGTGTCTCCATAACATATCGGCATGGAAAGCCGGTCAGTCGGTATTGTTCGGCAAACCAGCCCGCCTGCTACTGTCCTCTCTCCCCAAGCGAGAGAGACCGATCATGATTCGACGCTACCTGAAGACGCCCATTATGCACCGTGCCGTCGAAGCCCAGGGCTTCGTCTTCTTCGGCGGTATCGCCGCCGACGACATGTCGCTCGACATGGCAGGCCAGACGCGTCAGGTACTGGACAAGCTGGACGCTTATTTGCGCGAGGTCGGCGCGTCGCGAGCCGAGGTCGTGTCGACGACGGTCTACGTTTCCGACCTGTCGCTGAAGTCGGCGATGAACGCGGTGTGGACGGACTGGTTCGGCGCCGAACATCTTCCCGCCCGGGCAACGATCGGTGTCGCCGACCTGGGAGAGGGGACCCTGCTGGAGGTGAGTGCTACGGCCAGTCGCGCCACGGCATAGACACGCTCACTCCGTCATCAGCGGCGCGGCAAGCCGTTCGATCCGCGCTCGCCATTCCTCCACCGCCCGGGCCTGATAGGGCTCGGGCGTACCCACCCCCCACACCGGTCCCGGCCAGGCGGCATCGTCGCGGTAACGGACGATGACGTGCATGTGCAGCTGGGGCACCTGGTTGCCCAGCGTCGCCAGGTTGAGCTTGTCGCCATCCAGCGCGGCCTTGAGCGCGCCGCCCAGTTGCGTTGCCTCCTGCCACAGCCGGGCCTGGTCGGGGTCGTCGAGATCGCCGACCTCGACGACCCCGGCGCGGCGCGGCACCAGGATCAGCCAGGCAAAGCGTGCATCGTTCATCAGCAGCGCCCGGCATAACGCCAGGTCGGCGATGACATGGGTATCGGCAATGAGCCGCTCGTGAAGGGAGAAGTCGCTCATGGCTGGCCTCGCTGGGGTTGGCATCGCATCGGCAAGAAATGGCCGATGCCGGGTGTCCGGGTCGGCGACTTGTTGCCGACAGGAAGGTCGTTATCTGGCGCGCGGAGATATAGTGCCTTGAAACGGTGCGCTTTTCGCAGACTGGCAAGTGCCTTGCACTATTTATGACGCCTCAACACAACAATCGCCAATTTCCACAGGAGAAACGGCATGCACAAGCGTCAGTTCCTCAAGTCCGCCTTGGCCCTGGCCAGCGCTGCGGCACTGAGCGTTTCCGCCTCGTCGGCCTTCGCGCAGGACGAGTCCCACCAGTACATCATGGGTACCGCGACCACCGGCGGCACCTACTATCCGGTGGGCGTGGCCTTGTCGACGCTGGTCAAGGTCAAGCTCGAGCCCAGCACCGGGATCTCGGTGTCGGCGATCAGCTCCGCCGGTTCCGGCGAGAACCTCAAGCTGATGGACGAGGACCAGGCCCAGTTCGGCATCCTCCAGGGCCTGTACGGCGCCTATGCCTGGAACGGTACCGGCCCGGTGCCCAAGGCCTACAAGAACCTGCGCAGTGTGTCGATGCTGTGGCAGAACGTCGAGCACTTCGTGGTCCGCGACGAGATTGCCGAAAGCGGCACCATTGACGACATGACCAACCTCTACGGCGAGCCGTTCTCGATCGGGGCGCGCAACTCGGGCACCGAGGGTTCCGGGCGCTATATCCTCGGCCAGCTGGGCATCGAGCCGGAGCAGATGGACATCGCCTACCTGGGCTATGGCCCCAGCGCCGACGCCCTGCAGAACGGCACCATCGACGGCATGAACATCCCGGCCGGGGTTCCGGCGGCGGCGGTGACCCGCGCCTATGCCAACGCCGGCGAAGCGATCACCACGCTGGACTTCACCGAGGAGCAACTGGCCAAGGTCAACAGCGAATTCGACCTGTGGTCGGCCTACGAGATACCGGCCGACACCTACCCCAACCAGTCCGAGCCGATCAACACCATCGCTCAGCCGAACATCCTGGCGGTGCGCGCCGACGTGCCCGAGGAAGACGTCTACGCGATCACCAAGGCGATGTACGAAAACCTGCCGTTTCTGAACAACATCCATCCGGCGACCAAGGCCATGGCGCTGGAGAAGGCGATCGCCGGCCTGCCGATGCCGCTGCATCCGGGGGCCGCGAAGTTCTTCGAGGAGCAGGGGCTCGAGATTCCCGAGCGTCTGCGCGCCGAATAACACGCCACGGGCATGATCCGGGCGCTCGACCGGGCGACCCGGGTGAGCGCCCCGTCCGTGCATTCGGGCGGGGCGTATCGATGACCCATTCGAAGCGACGCCCACGGCGATGCCCGGCGGCGCTTTCCGAGACACCGCTTTCAGCCAGGCTTCAGGCCAAGCTTTCAGGAGAGAGAGTTCCGTGAGCGACCCGACGATCGACAGTGTCCGCGACGAGGATGCCCGCGAGGACGATGCGCGTCTTCAGCATCCGTGGCTGGGGCGAGTGCTGTTCGCCTTTGCCATCGTCACGGCCGTGGCGCACCTGTACTTCAATACCTTCTCGACCCTGTCCACGCTGTGGACCAGCGCCATGCACTTCGGGTTGTTCGGTGCACTGTGCGCGCTGTCGGTGCCGCTGGCCCGGCCGCAGGGCACCGGCGCCAAACGGGCGATCCTGGCCGTCGACGTGCTGCTGGCGGTGGCGGCGATCGGCTGCGCGCTCTACCTGATGGCCTTCGAGGACGCGCTCTACGATCGCGGCGTGACCTTCATCGCCTCCGACTGGGTGGTGTCGATCCTCGCCGTGGGGCTGATCCTGGAGTTCGCCCGGCGCACCACCGGCTGGTTCATACCGGTGCTGTGTCTCATCGCCCTGACCTACGTCGCCTGGTGGGGGCGCTACGTCGACGGCATCTTCAACTTCCCCGGGTTGAGCTGGGAAACCGTGCTGTTTCGCAGCTACCTCGGCGGCGAGGGCATGCTGGGCTCGATCGCCCGCATCTCCTGGTCGTACGTGTTCATGTTCATCATGTTCGGCGCCTTTCTGGTCAAGTCCGGCGCCGGCGACTTCATCATCGATCTGGCGCGCTGCGCGGCCGGGCGCTTCGTCGGCGGGCCGGGCTTCGTGGCGGTGTTTTCCTCGGGGCTGATGGGTTCGGTGTCCGGCTCGGCGGTGGCCAACACCGTCTCCACCGGGGTGATCACCATTCCCTTGATGCGCAAGGCCGGCTTCCCGGCACGCTTCGCCGCCGGGGTCGAGGCCTCGGCATCGACCGGCGGCCAGCTGATGCCGCCGGTGATGGGCGCGGGGGCATTCATCATGGCTTCCTATACCCAGGTCTCCTACCTGACCATCATCGGCGTCGCCGCGCTGCCGGCGCTGCTCTACTTCCTGTCGGTGGCGATGTTCGTGCGCATCGAGGCCAAGCGCAGCAACGCCCAGCATCTCGAGGACCCGGACGCCCCGGGAATCGTCGAGGTGCTCAAGAAGGGCTGGCACTTCCTGCTGCCACTGATCGTCCTGGTATGGGCGCTGATCTACGGCTTCACGCCCACCTATGCCGCGGGCATCGCGATCGCCTCGGTGATCGTCGCCTCCTGGCTGTCCAAACAGCCGATGGGGCCGAAGATGGTCGTCGAGGCGCTGGTGCTGGGCACCCGCAACATGATCACCACGGCGATCCTGCTGATCACCGTGGGGTTGATCGTCAACGTGGTCTCGACCACCGGCATCGGCAACACCTTCTCGCTGATGATCACCGACTGGGCGGGTGGCAGCCTGCTGGTGACCATCGTGCTGATCGCCATCGCCTCGCTGATCCTGGGCATGGGCCTGCCGGTCACCGCGTCGTATATCGTGCTGGCGACGCTCTCGGCGCCGGCGCTCTACAACCTGATGGCACATGCGCAACTGCTCGACCTGCTCGCCGCCGGCAACCTGCCGGAGCAGGCCAAGGCGGTGTTCATGATCGCCGCGCCGGACCAGATGCAGGCGCTGTCGGGGCCGATGAGCATGGCCGATGCCCAGGCGCTGCTCGAAAAGGTCCCCGACACCTTCTCGAGCCAGCTCTACGAGCAGGCGCTGTCGCCGCATTTCCTGACCATGTCGCTGGTCGCCGCGCACATGGTGATCTTCTGGCTGTCACAGGATTCCAACGTCACCCCGCCGGTCTGTCTGACCGCCTTCGCCGCGGCGGCGATCGCCGGCACGCCGCAGATGCGCACCGGCTTCACCGCCTGGAAGATCGCCAAGGGACTGTACATCGTGCCGCTGCTGTTCGTGTGGTCGCCGCTGATCACCGGTACGCCGCTGGAGATGACCACGGTGTTCGTCTTCGCCTTGTTCGGCATCTATGCGATCATCGCCGGCCTGGAGGGGCATCTCGAGCACGAGCTGGCCTGGTGGCTGAGGCTGCTGATGTTCCCGATCGGCGCGCTGATGCTGTGGCCGCACGGCATGCTCGGCATCGACCTGATCGGGGTGGCGATCTTCGTCGCGGTGCTGGTGTGGAGCGCCCGCCAGGGGCGCGCGCCGACCCGGCCCGAGGCCGCTCACGGCTGATGCCGGCGATGAATGGGTGGCGCTGACGGGGAGCGGCCATGGGCTGGCTTGATGGACTGATGCTGGTGGCGTTCGGCGGTGTCGCCGGCTTCATCAACGTGCTGGCGGCGGGAGGCTCGATGCTGACCCTGCCGCTGCTGATGCTGCTGGGGTTGCCGCCGCAGGTGGCCAACGGTACCAACCGGGTGAGCATCGCGTTGCAGAGCGTCAGCGCGGTGGGCAGCTTCCGGCGTGCCGGCGCCGGCGACCTGGGTGTCAGCCTGCGGCTGGCCGTGCCGGCGGTGGCCGGCGCGCTGCTCGGCGCCTGGCTGGCCCTGCAGGTGTCCGATGCCATCTTCCAGGGCGTGCTGATCGCGGCGATGGTGCTGGCCTCGCTGATGATGCTGCTGCCCCAGCCGCGCCTCGATACCCGCGCGTTGACCCCCGCGCGGATCACCCCGGCGGTCCATTTGGCGATGTTCGCCATCGGCCTGTACGGCGGCTTCATCCAGGTCGGTGTCGGCGTGCTGTTCATCGCCGTGCTCTATCGGCTGCTCAAGATCGACCTGGCCCAGGTCAACGTCTTCAAGGTGTTCATCATCCTGGTCTATACCCTGCCGGCACTGGCGGTCTTCGTGCTCGACGGCCAGGTGCGCTGGGCCTATGGCCTGCTGCTGGCGCTGGGCAGCATGAGCGGCGCCTGGCTGGCGGTGCAGGTCAACATGGGGCCGCGCGGCGCGCTGTGGGTGAAGTGGCTGACCCTGGCGGTCATCATGGCGATCATCCTGCGCCTGGTGTTTTTCTGACTTTTCGGCACGCCGCCAGCGGCATGCGAATCGCCGCTTGCCGAGGCGCCGCACATGGGGGATAACTGAATTATCCATACGACGTTTCAGGGGAAGGCGATGAAAGGCTCATTGATGGTGGTGGCACTGTTGCTGCTGATTGCGCTGGCCGGCTGCAACACCATGGAAGGGCTGGGCAAGGATGTCGAGAAGGTCGGCTCGGAGATCGAGGAGGCCGCCGGCTGATCCAGGCGCCGGGAGTGATGTGCGTAATCGCCCCTTGCCTGTTAGGCTTTGCATGTGACGTTTTGTCACCCGGGCCGCCAAGGCGGCCACTTCATTCGTTAAGGAGGACCCAATGAAGAAACTGACAGCGATGATGTTCCTGATGCTGATGGCTGCCGGTACCCTGGCAGGTTGCAACACCATGGAAGGGGCTGGTGAAGATATCGAGCAGGGCGGTGAAGAGATTCAGGAATCCGCCAGCTAATTGACACTCGCGCCGCCCGCTCCGTCGGGCGGCCGTATCCCGCCGCACACCAGCCGTTTTACTTTCCCGCTTCCACCAATACTCGCCACGCGGCTAGCGAATACGTCGCAGCACTCATGCTCCGTAGCGGAAGCGCCGTTCCAGGCGCTCGAACAGCAGATCGCTGACGATCGCCAGCAGTCCCACCAGCACCGCTCCCTGAATCACGTAGGCGATGTTGTCGCCGACCAGTCCGGCGATGATCGGCGTGCCGAGGCTCTGGGCGCCCACCGTCGAGCCGATGGTCGCGGTGCCGATGTTGATGATCACCGAGACCCGCACGCCGGCGATGATCACCCGCATGGCCAGCGGCAGTTCGACCCGCCACAGGATCTGCGCGGCGCTCATGCCGGTGCCGCGCGCGGCTTCCAGCGTGGTGGGCGGCACCGAGCCGAGCCCGGCGATGGTGTTCTGGACCACCGGCAGCAGCCCGTAGAGCGACAGCGCGACGATGGTCGGCACGAAGCCGAAGCCGGCCAGCGGCACCACGATCGCCAGCACCGCCGCTGGCGGAAAGGTCTGGCCGATCGCTGCCAGCGACGACACCATCGGCTCGAATTCGCGGCCCGTCGCGCGGGTCACGAACAGGCCTGCCGCGCCGCCGATGCCGATCGAGATCAGCGACGAGACCAGCACCAGGCCGAGATGATCGAGGGTCAGCTGCAGGAAGCTCTCGCGCTGGTAGACGACCACGTCGAGGTGCGGGAAGGCGGCTGCGAACAGCGGCTCGAGCTTGGCCATGAACAGCGTCAGGGCGACGAGCAGCGCGGCGAGGACAGGCAACAGCCAGTCGCGCGGCGCGGTGGGCACGAAGAGACTCGCGCGGTTCATGGCTGGCGTCCCATCACGCCCTCCATGGTCACCTCGCCGATCAGCTTGCCGGCCTGGTCGATCACCGGCAATACCATCACCCGGAACCACACCATGCGCGACAGCGCTTCCTTCATGGTCATCTCGGGGGTGGCGATCCATTCGCCGTTGACCGCGGTCCGCGCCTCGCCGTCGTCGCTGAGCCGGCCGCCATGCAGCGCCAGCGGACGCCCGTCGGCATCGACCTCCCAGCTGTGCCGGCCGGCGCCGCTGTCACGCTCCAGGCACGGCGGCCGGCAATACTGATCGACCCAGCGCCGCGAGAGCAGCTTGAGCCCCAGGTCGGCCTTGCCGATGAAGTCGCTGACGAAGCCATCGGCGGGATCGACCAGCAACTCGATGGGCCGGTCGTACTGCACCAGCCGGCCCTGGTTGAGGATCGCCACCTTGGAAGCCAGCTTGAGCGCCTCGTCCATGTCGTGGGTGACGAAGACGATGGTCTTGCGGGTCTGTTCGTGAACCCGCAGCATCTCGTTCTGCAGCACCTCGCGGGTCAGCGGGTCGACGGCGCCGAACGGCTCGTCCATCAGCAGCACCTCGGGGTCGGCGGCCAGCGCGCGGGCCACGCCGACGCGCTGGGCCTGGCCGCCCGACAGCTGGTGCGGATACTTGTCGCGGTATTCCCCGGCCTCGAGGTGGAAGAGGTTCATCAGCTCGTCGATACGTGCGTCGACGCGGGCCCTGGGCCACTTGAGCAGGTTGGGCACCACGGCGATGTTCTCGGCCACCGTCCAGTGCGGGAACAGCCCGATCGACTGGATGGCGTAGCCCATGCGTCGGCGAAGCTGCTCGGGCTTGAGCCGGCTGACATCCTCGTCGCCGAGCAGGATGCGCCCGCGGCTCAGCGGTATCAGCTGGTTGATCATGCGCAGGGTGGTCGACTTGCCGCAGCCCGAGGGGCCGATCAGCACGCCGAACTCGCCGCTCTCGACACGCAGCGAAATGTCCTCGACCACATTCTTGCCGGCGTAGGTCTTTGTCAGGCCTTGCAGTTCTATCATCGTCTCGGCTCGTTGATGGCTCGAAGCGCTAACGCCCGCCCGCGGGGCGGCTGATGGCGACCAGGATCTGCAGCAGGAAGTCGGCGACCACCGCCAGGGCGATGGTCGGCACCGCACCGAGCAGCACCAGGTCGATGGCGTACTGGCCGAGCCCCTGGAAGACGAACGCGCCCAGTCCGCCGGCGCCGATCAGAGCCGCCACCACCGTCAGGCCGATCGCCTGCACGGTGACGATACGCAGCCCGGAGAGGATCACCGGCAGTGCCAGCGGTATTTCCACCCGCCACAGCACCTGGCGCCGGGTCATGCCCATGCCGCGTGCCGCCTCGAGGGTCGCCGGGGCGACCCCGGCGAAACCGGCATGGGTGTTGCGCACCACCGGCAGCAGCGAATACATGATCAGCGCGATGATCGCCGGCGCGGCGCCGATGCCCTTGACGCCCAGTTCACGCAGCAACGGGAAGCTGTCGCCGAGTGCCGAGAGTGGCGCCACCAGCAGCGCGAACAGCGCGATCGAGGGGATCGTCTGGAAGAAGTTGAGGGTGCCGAACAGGCTGCCGCGCAGCGCCGGTCGGCGGTGCGCCAGCAGTCCCAGCGGCAGGCCGATGGCCAGGGCCGGCGCCAGCGCCAGGCCGACCAGGCGCAGGTGGGTGAGCAGCTGGTCGGCGAAGGCGTCCTGGATGTTGAAGTATTCGTTGAGGATCGACAGGGCATTGAACTGGCCACTGGCGAACAGCCCGGCTATCGCGGCCACCAGGGCCAGACCGTAGGCGCCGCCGACCCATAGCGGCGCACGCAGGCGCTGGAAGGCGTCGACGATCATCAGCAACGTGCAGAACACCAGCACCCAGAAGGCGGCGCCCTGCGAGACCCGCGCGGCCGGCGAGGCCTCGGCGAGGGCGCGGCCGGCATAGTCGCCGAGCGCGTAAAGGGTCAGCAGCAGCGTCAGCGGTGCGACGACCAGCGTCAGGCGCAGGCCCTGCGTGGCGGACAGCGGACGGCTCAGCGCGGCGAGCGCTAGCAGCAGGGCCAGCAGCGCGAGACCCGCGGATTGCCAGGTCGTCAACGCGACGATCAGCTTGATCGCTTCGCCGGACACCAGCCGGTTGGGCGCCATGGCGGCGAAAGGCAGCAGTGCGCTCGCCAGCAGCGCGGCGACCCATAGTGTCAGCAGCACACGGTTGGCGACCAGGCGCCCGGCCCGGTCGCTGGACGCGGTCATGTCGGCGGCCACGCTCCGCTCAGTCCAGGAAGCCGTTGGCCTCGAGGTAGTCGCGGGCCACCTGCTTGGCCGGCAGGCCATCGACCTGGATCTTGCTATTCAGCTCCTGGAGTGTCTCGCGATCCAGCGAGGCGAACACCGGCTCGAACAGCTCTGCCAACTCGGGATGGGCTTCGAGGACCGCCTCGCGCATCGCCACCGCGGGCTCGTAGACCATCTGCACGCCCTGGGTGTCGTCCATCACCTTGAGCCCGGCGGGCTTGATCGCGCCGTCGGTGCCGTAGACCATCGCCGCGTTGGTGCCGCTGGTGCCCTCGGCGGCGGCGCGGATGGTCGCCGCGGTGTTGCCGCCGGAGAGCACCAGCAACTGATCCTGCGAGAGCGTGAAGTCGTAGGCCTCCTGGAAGCTCGGCAGGGCCGCCTGGCTTTCGACGAACTCGGCGGAAGCGGCCAGCTTGACGTCTCCGTCGTCATTCACCCACTCGCCGAAATCGGCCATGCTGGAAAGGTCATGTTCCTCGGCGAGCGACTGTTTCACCGCGATCGCCCAGGTGTTGTTGGCCGGTGCCGGCTCGAGCCAGACGATGCCGTTCTCCTTGCGATCCCACTCGCTGACCTTGCGATAGCCCGCCTCGGCATCCTTCCAGGCGTCGTCGTCGGTGGTGTTGCTGAAGTAGGCGCCGTTGCCGGTATATTCGGGGTAGAGGTCGATCTCGCCCTCGAGCAGGGCGGTACGCACGATATTGGTGGGGCCGAGCTGCAGCTTGTTCTCGACCGGGTAGCCGGCATCCTCGAGCAGTGCGACCAGCATGTTGCCGAGCAGCGCGCCCTCGGTATCGATCTTCGAGGCGACCCGCAACGGGTCGGCGGCCATGGCCTGTCCCAGCGTCAAGGCGACGCCGACCGCGAGACCGAGTGATTTGCCCATCCTGGCCATGTTTCCATCCTCTTGTTGACGCGATGTGTTGAGACCGACGCGCCCGAGTTCCGTGAGCGGTCGCACTGTCGATGCATCGTCAGCATTATCAAAGCCTAGCTACAATGCGCGTGATGCTCCACGTTTCAGCACCTTATCGAAACGTCGAGTGACGAGTCCAGCGGCATCGCCCTGGATGCCGGGATCATCAGGCAAGGAGAGTTCATGACTCGATGGTTTTGCAGCGGTCTGCCGCTGATTGCACTGCTCGCGGCCTGTAGCGGTGCACCGCGTCCGGCGACGGCACCCCAGCCTCCGCCCATGCAGGAGCCGTCCGGGCAAGCGCCTGGCAGCGGCGATGCCGCGTGCGGGGCCGATGACCTGGGCGAGCATGTCGGCGAGCGCCTCGACGCCGATCGCCGCGAGACGTTGGCAACCGATAGCGGCGCCGGGCGGATGCGAGTCATTCGTCCCGGCCAGGGCTATACCATGGATTACCGGCCCGAGCGGCTGAACGTGCATCTCGACGCGCGCGAGCGGATCGAGCGGCTTTCGTGCGGCTGATGCCGGAGCGTGACTAGAGCTGGCCGTTGGTCAGCGCGATGGCCCGCTGCTGAAGGCGGCTCAGTCGCTTGGGGGTCAGGCCGAGTGCGTTCAGGCCGGGCCAGTCGAGACCGTCCAGTTCGCCACGCTCGAGCTTGAGCACGCTGGCGAGGATCAACCCCAGCGGGCCTTGGTGGCTATGGATCGCCGCCTTGAGGCTGACGTGCAGCGGCAACTCGGCGAGCGTCGCTTCCAGCGGATAATCGAACAGCGCGTCCAGGCACGAGAACAGCCCCACCGTGAAGCCCGAGCCGGGGGCGTCGAGCAGCGCATCGGCGAGCTCCTGGCACAGGTAGCCGCGGGCCAGGGACAGCTTCTGCAGGGCGTGCGGCTTGTCGTCGAGCTTGGTCAGCGCCAGCAGGCTGGCCAGGCTGCGTATGCGCCGCTGACCGAGCAGGTTGACGGCCATCTGCACCGACTTGATGTCGTGCTTGCGGCTGTAATAGGCGCTGTTGGCCATTTTCATCAGCCGCACGCTGATGAAGGGATCGCGCTGGATGGTCGCGGTGAGCTTGGCCAGGGTGTTGTCGGGGCGATTGAGCTCGGCGAGGAGCTGCAGGACCGACAGCCGGCTGCTGGGCAGGCGCTTGCCGTGCACCGGCACCGGTCGTGCCAGGAAGTAGCCCTGGAACAGGTCGCAGCCGAGCGCCAGGCAGCGCTCGAACTCCTCGGCCGTCTCGACCTTCTCGGCGAGCAGGTGGAGCGACGGCCGGGCGCGCCTGAGCGCGGCCACCGCCGTGGCGAAAGCCTCGGCGGAATACACCAGGCAGTCGAGCTTGACGATATCGGCCAGCGGCAGCAGTGGGTGGCTGGCGTCGGTCAGCGTGTAGTCGTCGAGGGCGATGCGGTAGCCCTGGGCCTTGCAGTAGCGGAGCGCCTTCTCGACGGCCGGCGTCGGCGCGACGCTCTCCAGCACCTCGATGATCATCTCGTCCGGCGAGAACGGCAGCGCCGCCTGCAGCGTGTTGGTGTGAAAGTTGATGAACGCCGGTGTGCCTTCGCAGACTTCGTGGATATTGGTTTCGGTGAACGCGCTGAGCATCACCTGGCGGGTCGCGTAGTCGTCGTTGAACGGCTCGCCGGTGGTCTCGGTGCAGGCGCGGAACAGCAGCTCGAACCCCGCCACGACCCGCCGACGATCGTAGATCGGCTGACGCGCGAACAGGACTGTCGTGGGGACCGGTGTACTTGATGCACCCATGGGCGAACCGATGAGAGGGGGTGATAACCTGGGTTATCGACAGGCTGCAAAAAATCTTTAGCGCTTCGGCGTGGCGCGTTTCGCCGCGCCTCAACCGAGAATGAACACCACGCAGCCGGCGGTCATCGCGCCCATCAGGCCGTTGAAGACCCGCCAGGCCCGTGCGCTCCGCAGGTAGCGGCCCACGGCCATGCCGAAGCCGGCCCACAGCGAGATGCACGGCAGGGCGATGAGTTCGGCGAAGCCGGCCAGCAGCAGGGCGTCGGCCCAGGTGCTGCCCTGTTCGGGCAGAAAGCCGGCCATCAGCGCCAGCCCCATCACCCACGCCTTGGGGTTGGCGAACTGGAAGGCGGCGGCCTGCCAGAAGGTCAGCGGCCGGCCCTCGCCGCGCAGGCGCAAATCGGGCGGCGGGGCGCTGGCGATCTTCCAGGCCAGATACAGCAGGTAGGCGCTGCCGATGACCTTGAGCAGCGTCTGGAACAGCGGAAAACGCTCGAACAGCAGGCCCAGCCCCAGGGCGATGGCCGAGAACAGCACGAAGCACCCGGCCACGATGCCGAGGATGTGCGGAAGAGTGCGCCAGTAGCCGTAGTTGGCCCCCGAGGCGGTGAGCATCAGGTTGTTGGGGCCGGGGGTCAGCGTCATCGAGATCATGTAGAGCGCGGCCGGGCCGAGCGTGGCAAGTGTATCCATTTTTGTGCCCATACAAGTTCGGATTTTGATTTGAATTGTCTCTATTGATCAGCATAATAGCGCCAAATACGGCGTCAACGGATTTATTGTCACCATGACAATCTGGAAGCCCCATCTCCCCGACGGTGTAACCCGCTACCGTGCGCTGGCCGATGCGATCGCCGCGGCCATCGCCTCCGGCGAGCTCGAGCCCGGCCAGCGGCTGCCGCCACAGCGCCGCCTGGCCGATGCCCTGGGCGTCACCGTGGGCACGATCACCCGCGGCTACGACGAGGCCGAACGGCGCGGCCTGCTCGAGGCCCGCGTGGGCAGCGGCACTTACGTGAAGGATCGCCGCGCCAGCGCCCCCGGCTTTCGCCATGTACCCTCGGATGCCCAGGCGTCGACGGAGGGACTGGTCGATCTCAGCCTGAGCCTGCCGCCGCCTCATCCGCAGCGCCCGGCGGGGCTGGGCGAGGTGCTGGCCGCGCTCGCCGAGGATCCCTCGGCGCTGCAGGCGGCGGTGGACTATCAGTCCGAGCACGGCACGCCCGCGCATCGCCGCGCGCTGGCCGACTGGCTGACCCGGCTGGGGCTGCCCATGGCGGCCGACGAGCTGACGATCACCCTGGGCGGCCAGCACGGCATCTTTCTCGCGCTGCAGGCGCTGACCCAGCCCGGCGAACGTATCGCCGCGGCGGCGCTCACCTATCCGGGGGCGATCGCCGCCGCCCAGCAGTGCCACCTCAAGCTGCAGCGCATTCCCCTGGACGGTCAGGGGATGGACGTCGAGGCGCTGGCGCGACTCTGCCAGCAGCAACCGCCGCGGCTGGTCTATCTCACCCCCGAGCAGAACAACCCCACCGGTGCGCAGCTCAGCGAGGCGCGTCGCGAGCGGCTGGTCGAGCTGGCGCGGCGCTACGATTTCTGGCTGCTCGAGGACGGCGTGCAGTACCTGCCGTCCGCCGCACGGGGCAGGCCGCTCTACCTGCGGGCACCCGAGCGGACGCTGTACCTGTTCAGCACCTCCAAGGTGATCGCCGGCGGGTTGCGCATCGGCATCCTGCGTGCCCCCGCGACGCTGCATGAACGCCTGGCCAGCGCCCTGCGCGTGCAGAGCTGGATGGTTCCGCCGCTGATGGTCGAGGCGGTCTGCCGCTTGATCGACAGCGGTGCCGCCGATCGGCTGCTCGACTGGCAGCTCGACGAGATCGCCGCTCGCCAGCGCCTGGCCCGGCAGCGGCTGGCGGCCTTCGCGCCGAGCGGTCAGCCCCACGGCTTTCACCTCTGGCTGACGCTACCCGCCGGCTGGCGCGCCGCGGCCCTGATCGAACAGCTCGAGCGCCAGGGCGTGCGGGTGACCAGTGCCGAGCCGTTCTGCGTCGGCAGCGAGCCGGCGCCACAGGCGATCCGGCTGTGCGTCAGCGCAGCGGCCACTCGCGAGGCGCTGGAGCGTGCCCTGGATATCATCGCCGGGACGCTGGCCGCGCCACCGGCCAGCCCCTGGCGCACGCTGTGAACGGCGACGCTTGCATCGCCGGTCCATCGCCTCCAACTAGTCAGTGACAATCCCTTGCTAGGAGTCGCCCATGAATCGCGCCCAGGTGCTTTCCCACGGCACGTTGCACTGTTTCCCCGTCGGCCTGCGCGACGCCGATGACAAGCCGGTCAATGCCGAGGTCTCGGCGGTGGTCTACGATGGCCAGCGGCTGATTCTCGCCAGCGACAAGCCGATCCCCGGTGAGGCGCGTTCGGCGGTCTTCGCGGTGGCTATCGACGAGCACGGCGTTCCCGACGATGCCAGCCTCGATTACTTCACCGAGCCGGCGATCAAGAACGCCACCAAGTACGAGGATTTCGCGCTGACCGCCGACGGTCGTCACGTGCTGGCGACCACCGGTTTCGATCGCATCGCCGAGGACGACCATACCCTGAACGCCTACAACCACCTGCTGATCTGGCCGCTGGGCCAGCCCGAGCGGGTGCAGGTGGTCGATCCCGACCCGCGCGACGGTGTCGAGGGGTCGCTGGAGTTGCGCGACAAGCTGGACGGCGCGATCGGCACGCCCTACTACAAGATCGAAGGGCTGGCGGCGATCCCCGGCGAGCGCGGCGAGGGGCTGTTGATGTTCGGCGTTCGCGAGCAGGGCAACTCGCACGACGACTTCGACTACGTGTGCCGGGTGGTGGGCGCCCACTATCGCGTCAACGCGCGAGGTAACCTGGAGTTCATCGATGCGTTGCGCAGCCTCTACCGGTTCGATCCGGGCGACTTCCCCGGGGTGCGCCATGTCTGTGGCCTGTCGAGTCTGGAGTACGACCCGTACAACGCGCGGCTCTATCTGCTGACCAGCTTCGAGACCGAGGCCGACGGCGTCGAGCACATCGGTGGCTACCTGTGGTCGACGAGCCTGGACGACTTCAACGCCGGCCGCGCCCCGCAACTGGTCGAGGACGAGCACGGCGAGCCGCTCGAGTTCGAGCACAAGGCCGAGGGCCTGGCGGTGCTCGACGAGACGCGACTGTTCGTCGCCTACGACAACGACCGCAGCCTGGCGCTGGGTTCGATCGATACGCGCGACGAGCGCCATGCCAACGAGGCGCCCTACACGATCCTGCGAATCGTCTGATCCTCAATCGTAGCGTTGCTGCCAGCGCTTGGTGGCGATCTGCTCCTTGAGCAGTTCGAGGGTCTCGATCAGTACCTGTTCGGTGATCCGCTCGCTGCGGGTGTCGGCGACCATCAGGATATCCATGCCGCTGTCGGTGGCGCGACGCAGCAGTTGCGAGAATTCCGGCGAGCGCAGGCCGTCGACCGCCTCGTGGATCAGCCGGCTGGCCAGGTCGCTGAGCGTCTGGTCCATCGCCGTGCTCAACTGGCGCCCCATCGGCAGCCGGTGCAGGCGCTGGATCTCGGGGCTTTCCTGCAGCGTACGACCGACCAGGGCGCTGACGTAACGGGCGATCAGGGCACGATTGTCGGCGTAGATGTCGTTCAGGCCGCTTTCCAGGCGTTGGGCGATCTCGTCTACCAGCTGTTCCTTGCGGGGTGCCAGCACCTCGTCCGAGAGGCGCTGCGAGAGCGCGTTGCTGTGCCGGATCTCCTCCTGAACGCTGCCGATCAGGCGCACCGCGACGCGATCCGAGAGCTCTTCCAGGAGGATCTCGTAATACTTGTGAATGACGCCGAACAGGTACCAGTTGCGGATCTCGATCAGCCCCAGGCGCTGCAGGCGGTAGAGCAGCGCGACGACGCGCAGCACGCGCAGCCAGCGGAACCCGGCCAGCGGAATGCAGCCGAGCACGTCGTACCAGTGGACGAAGGGGTAGAAGAACCAGCGGTGATAGCGCCGCTCGGCGATCGCCACGATCCAGCCGAGCAGCACGTCGATGACGAAGATGCTGACGAACGCCAGGTCGATGGCGAAGAAGTGGGCGTGGATGTTCGCTTCGTAGGCCGCCTGCCATTCGGGAGCGAGCGAGGCGAAGGCCTCGCGCAGCGGCGGCAGCAGGTACAGGCTGTCGAACAGCAGCAGTGCCAGGTTGGCGATCACCAGGATGATCACCAGCACGTCCCAGGCCAGCTCCAGCCGCTCGCGAAGCGAGGATGGCTGGCGGTGTGGACTTGGCGTTGTCATGCGCCCTCCTTGCGTATGAACCGGCTCAGGAAGCCGAATCGGTGTACTGGCTGTCGTGCTCCCGCGAGGCCTGTTCGGCCTGCTTGCGCAGTTGCTTGCGCAGCGTGGCCTTCTCGAAGCGACGCTGCTGCAACGGCGTTTCCAGGCGCAGCGGCGGCACCTCGACCGGGTGCCCCTGCACGTCCACGGCGACCATCGTCAGATAGCAGCTGTTGGTATGGCGGATGACTTTCTCCTGGATCGATTCGGCGACCACCTTGATGCCGATCTCCATCGACGAGCGGCCGACATGGTTGACCGAGGCCAGGAAGGTCACCAGCTCGCCGACGTGGATCGGCTGCTTGAACAGCACCTGGTCGACCGACAGGGTCACCACGTAGCTGCCGGCGTAGCGACTGGCGCAGGCATAGGCGACCTCGTCGAGCTTCTTGAGAATCGCCCCGCCATGGACCTTGCCGCTGAAGTTGGCCAGGTCGGGAGTCATCAGCACGGTCATGGTCAGGGTGTGCTGGCGGGGCATGTCGTCGGGCGTCATGGTCTGGCTCGTCACGTTGCGCGTTCTCTCGGTGGCTCTCGGTAGGCTCATGCCCGGGGCGGCACTGTCCCCGGTTGTACCATGTTTGGCGCTCGGCACGGGAGCCTGCGGGTTTGGGGCATCGAATGCAATTTGTGCTGTACTGGCAGGATGACCAATGGATGAGGAGGCTTACCATGGATGCAGCCTTTCATGTCGGTGTCACGGTCCAGGCTCTGGATGGCACACCGCTGGGCGACGTCGATGCACTGGGCGGCAAGTACGCGCGCATCGTCGACACCGAGGGCAACTTTCGCTGGCTGCCCTACACCCGGCTATCGGCCACTGATCGCGATCGCCTGACGCTGATCGACGACCCCGACGGTCGGCTCGGCGCGGTGCTCACCTCGCCGCCGCCGGGCGAGGAGGAAGCCCACGTCGACGAGGCCAGCAGCGAGTCTTTCCCGGCCAGCGACCCGCCGGCCTTCACCCCCGAGAAGGAGTGAGCCGGCTCGAGCGGCTCGCCTGCGGTACGACGACGGCCGCTCAGGGCCGGCAGGCCAGGGGCCGGGTCAAGGCAGATAGGTCAGGCCCAGGCCGATGATGACGCCGGTGACCACCAGCTGGATCAGGCAGAAACCCATGATGTCCTTGGCCTTGAGGCCGGCGATGGCCAGTACCGGCAATGCCCAGAACGGCTGGAGCAGGTTGGTCCAGGCGTCGCCCCAGGCCACCGCCATGGCGATGCGCGGGACATCGGCGCCCAGTGCCTGGGCCGCGGGCAGCATGACCGGAGCCTGGACCGCCCACTGGCCGCCGCCGGAGGGCACGAACAGGTTGACCACCCCGGCGCTGATGAACGACCAGAAGGGCAGGGTGTCGGCGTCGGCGATCGACACGAAACCCTGCGACAGCGTCTCGGCCAGCCCCGACTGGACCATGATCGCCATGATCCCGGCATAGAAGGGGAACTGGATGACGATCCCCGCGCCGCCCTTGATCGCCTCGTTGAGGCTGTCGAGCAGGCGGCGCGGCGTCCTGTGCAGAACGATGGCCAGGAACAGGAACAGGAAGTTGACGACGTTCAGGTTGAGGCCGCCGCCGCGCAGCAGGAAGTGATCGAGCAGGAACAGCAGCCCCGGAATGCCCACCAGCCAGGCCAGGCTGACGCTGTTCTCGAGATGCTCGGCGGGGCGCGTGGCCAGGCCGTTGCGCGGCTTCTCGTCGGTCAGCATGGCGGCCTCGACATAGACGCTGTCCTTGTCGTCGGGCAGCATCCAGCGATTGACCAGCGGCACCGCGATGAACAGCGCGGCGACGATCGCCAGATTGAACAGCGAGAAGATCGTCTCCGAGGTGCCGATCACGCCGATTCGGTCGGCGGTGAAGTGGCCCTCGGTGGCGATCACCAGCGGTATCGAACCGGCCAGCCCACCGTGCCAGACGACGAAGCCGGAGTAGGCGCTGGCGACCAGCAGTCGATAGTCGACGCGGATCTGGCGGGCCAGCTCCTTGGCGAACAGCGCCCCCACCACCAGCCCGAATCCCCAGTTGATCCAGCTTGCGGCGAGCGAGACCAGCGTGACCAGCACGATCGCCCGGGCCGGGCTGCCGGCCTTGCCGGCGAGGCGTGACAGCTGGCGCTTGACCGGCGGCGAGCTGGCGAGCATGAAGCCGGTCACCAGCACCAGCAGCATCTGCATCGAGAAGGTCAGCAGGTCCCAGAAGCCGTCGCCCCAGAAGCGCAGCACCGCCAGCGGTGTCTGGCGCTCGACGCCGATCGCCGCGGCGGCGGCGATCAGCGTCAGCAGCAACACGAAGATGAAGGGGGCCGGCAGGTAGCGTTCGACCAGCTTCACGGCCGGTCGTGACAGGTACTTGAGCATCGGGATCTCGCTTTGTTGTTGGCGGCGCGTTGGGAAAGCGTAGCGCTAACCTAGCGTAAACCGATAACCCGCGGCGTCGTCTCCGGTCAACGCTATTTGCGGCCAACGGCCCGGGGGCTCCAGCGCGTGCGGCGATAGCGCAGGTAGTAACCGCCCAGCGTCACCGAGCGCACCAGCGTGAAGAGCAGGAAGGCCAGCCACAGGCCATGGTTGCCGAGCCCCAGCGGACCGGTCAGCAGCCACCAGGCGGGCAGGTAGACGATGAGCCCGGCGAACACGCTGTTGCGCATCTCGCGGGTCGCCGTGGCACCGATGAACACCCCGTCGAGCAGGTAGCTCCACACCGCCAGGGCCGGCATCAGGACCATCCACGGCAGGTAGTCGGCGGCCGCCTCGCGCACCGCCGGCAGGTCGGTGAGCAGGGCGATGAGCGCCGTGCCGCCGATGGCGAAGCAGAGCATGGCGGCGGCGGTGGTCAAAAGCGAGAAGCGTGCCGTCGCCGCGACCGCCGCCGTGAATTCGGCCCAGTCGCGCCGCCCGATGGCGCGCCCGGTCAACGCCTCGGCGGCGTGGGCGAAGCCGTCGAGGCCGTGCGAGGTGAGCATGATGAACTGCAGCAGCACGGCATTGGCGGCGACCACCACGTCGCCCTGGCTGGCGCCCTGGGCGGTGAAGAAGGCCAGCGCGAACAGCAGCCCCAGGGTGCGCAGAAACAGCTGGCCGTTGACCTGGAGCAGCTCGCGATAGGCGGCCAGCCGCCATAGCCGCTCGCGATGGAAGGTGCCGCCGAGCTCGGCGAGCTGGCGTCGCACCAGCCACAGGCCCAGCGTCAGCGCCGTGTAGTCGGCGATTACCGTGGCCCAGGCGACGCCGTCGCTGGTCATGCCCAGGCCGACCACGAACAGCAGGTCGAGGACGATGTTGACGCTGTTGGTGAGCACCAGGATCGCCAGCGTCACCCGACTGTTCTGCTGACCCAGGAACCAGCCGAGGATCGCATAATTGGCGAGTACCGCCGGGGCGGATAGAAAGCGGATGGCGGCGTAGTCGTGGGCCACCGCGGTGGCCTCGGCGCTGCCGTCGAGCAGCCACAGGCCGAGTGCGGTCAACGGCCGCGAGAAGACGATCAGCGAGCCGCCGATGACCATCGCCATCACCAGCGCCTGGCCGAGCAGGTTGCGCACCGCGGTGGCGTCGTCGCGGCCCTGCGCCTGCGAGGTCAGCCCGGTGGTGCCCATGCGCAGGAAGCCGAAGCCCCAATAGAGAAAGCTGAACAGCATCGCGCCCAGCGTCACCCCGGCGAGGTAGCGCGATTCGGGCAGGTGACCGACCACCGCGGTATCGACCAGGCCGAGCAGCGGTACGGTGATGTTGGACAGGATGATCGGCCAGGCCAGCGTCCAGACCCGGCGGGTGGTGGCGCTAGTGACAGGGTGTGCGGCAGGCAAGCGGCTTCCTTGGTCGGTGTCGGCATGATGGCGAGTCGCCGAAGCGATGCGCTGACAGGATACGCCGACGGCTCGCCGGGCGCGACGCCGGCAATGGGCCGGCCAGCGGGGGCGGTCAGTCTGGCAGCCGGCAGGCGATGGGCGGCCAGCGAAGCGCGTGGGTCATGCACGGGGGAGCGGTGGGTTGCAACGGGCAATCGGGGCGGGCCGCGCCAGCGACGCGCTGGGGTCAGGCGGCGACGATCAGCTCGTATTTTCTCATCAGCTGGTCGCGGGTCTCGCTGCGGGTCGGGTCAAGCGGGATGCAGTCTACCGGGCATACCTGCTGGCACTGCGGCTCGTCGAAATGGCCGACGCATTCGGTGCACAGAGCGGGGTCGATGACATAGATCTCTTCCCCGGCCGAGATGGCGCCGTTGGGGCACTCGGGTTCGCAGACGTCGCAGTTGATGCATTCGTCGGTGATCATCAGGGCCATGGTTCATGTCCTCGCTGCGTAAAGAGGGCTCATCACTGGCCTGGATTCCGTTCGGGGCGCCGTGCGCTTGGGCCCTGGTCGGAATGGAAGTGTTCGCGCAGCGCATCGGCGACGCGTGGATGCACGAGTCGGCTGATATCGCCGCCCAGGCGCGCGATCTCCCGCACAATGGTGGCAGAAATATAGGAATTTTCGACCGCGGGGGTCAAAAACAGGCTTTCGACATGCGGGGCCTGGGCGCGGTTCATGTTGGCCAGTTGCAACTCGTACTCGAAGTCCGACACGGCGCGCAGCCCACGCAGCACGATACGCGCACCCTGCTGGTCGAGCAGCTCGGTGAGCAGGCAGCTGAAGCCGACGACGTCGACGTTGTCGAGGCCATCGACAACGTCGCGGGCCAGCGCCACGCGACTGTCGAGATCCAGCGTCGGATGCTTGCCGGGGCTCGCCGCCACGGCGATGATGACCTTGTCGAAGATCCGCGCGGCGCGCTCGATCAAATCGAAGTGACCGTTGGTGATGGGGTCGAAAGTGCCGGGATAGACGACGATGTTCATGGGCAATCCTGTCGAGAACGGGCGCGGGCGCGGGCGCGGCGGCTAGGAGTCCGGGCGCTTAGCGTAGCCGATGCCCGGTGGCGCGACAAACGCCCACCGGCGCCTGTGGGCGTGTGCGGAAAGGCGCGACACTCACTCGCCGTCGAGGCGTCCGTAGGGGTTGTCCACGGCCAGGGAAACCGGCCGGGCATAACCGGGGATGTGGATGCCGTCGGCTTCGATCGTGAGTTCGGGGCCTTCCAGCACGCCCTCGCCGAAGCGGTAGATGACCGAGAACTCGCCGACATCGGCGCGCTGATCGTAGTCGGCGCTGGCGGAGAGGGTCGCTTCGCGGCGCTGCTTCCAGGCATCGATCGCGGCCTGGCCATGGCGCTGCACCAGCAGTCGCTCGGTGACCGCCGGCGACAGCAGCAGGCCGGTGGCATTGTTGCCGCCGAAGCCCTTGGCGTTGATGAAGGCGGCGTCGGCCTGGAAGGCCAGCGGTTCGCGGAACAGTCGCAATCGCTCGGCATGCACGTCGTCGGCGACGGCATCGAGTGTGGGGATTCCGGGGATCAGGCCATAGGCGAAACTGCCCAGCGCACTGGTCAACTGATCGCCCGCGGCGCTGCCCTGGGAGTGGCCGACGAACGCCTTGAGCCCGGCCACCGGCCAATCCCCGATGCCGTTGGCGCGGGCCACGGTGTCGAGAACGTGCGACTCGGTGGTGCGGTTCTTGGGTGTGCTGGTGGCGTGGGCATGGACGAAGCTGCGTTCGCGTACCGCGCGTTCGCCGAGGATCTCGCCGGCCAGGCGCACCGCCTTGCCCAGGGTGATGTAATTGCCGATGCCCGGCGCCGAGATCGAGCGCTTCCAGCCGTCGGCGTTGACGAACACGTCGGGGACCGAACCGAGGATCTGGGCGCCGGTCTCGAGCGCCAGGCTGTCGTCCATCAGCAGCACGAACTGGCTCGACTCGGCGATGGTGAAGCCGCAGTTGCGGGCGAACGGCCGGCAGGCGCGCTGATAGTCGCTGTCGGTGAGCAGACTCAGCGCATCGAGCGCCTTGAGGCTGTCGTCGTCGGCGAGCGCGCCCATGCTGCGAAAGCCCTCGACGATCTCGGGAGTCACCGGCGCATCGCTGGTACCGACCATGACCACCCGGCGCGCGCCGCTGCGGATATCCTCGATGCCCAGCCGCAGGTTATACAGGAAGCTCGCGCAGGCGCCCTGGATCGCTCCGGTGGCGCCGACGCTGCCCAGTACGTAGGCGTTGAGGAAGTCCGCCGGCATCTGGCCGTAGCCCAGCGGCATCTGCTTGGAGGTGGCGCGATTGCCGGAAACGAAACTCTTGAGCAGCCCGCCCCAGCCCGGGTCGTCGAGCTGGCCGATGGAGTTGCCGGCATAGACGGCGACCTGGCCGGGATCGAGGCGATCGTGCAGCGCCTGCCAGTCCAGCCCGCTCTGGCCCAGGCAATCGCTGGCCCCGAACACCGCCATCGAGAGCCCGCGCGGATGATGCACGCTGCGATACAGCCGACCGGGCTCGAAGCCGCACGGCAACTGGCCGGCGGCGCGCACTTGCGCCTGGCGGCGTTCCGGCAGCAGCACGTCGAGCACGCCGGCCGGTACGCTGACCTCGACCAGCCGACCATCGATGTCGCGGACCTGCCAGGTCTCGGGCAGCGGGTCGGGCAACTGACGCCGCCGCGCCTGGAAGGTCAGCGGTCGCTCGAGGTGCATCTGGGTATGGCGGTTGGCGGGGATGCCGTCGGCGTTGAAGGCGGCGTCCTCGTTGCGGCGGATCAGGGTGTGGTCGAGCACCCGCTGACGCACCTGGCTGGCCAGCTCGCCGGTGGCGATCGGCTCGCCGTGGATGTCCTGCCAGCCGCCGTCCTGCTGATGGCTGATCAGCTGCATCATGGCGGCCAGGCCGATCAGGGTCCGCTCCTGTTCCTCGACGGGCAGGGCATCGAGCACCGTGCGTCGAAACGCCTGGTGGCCGGAGGTCCTGCCGGCGGCATTGACACCGCCCATGCCGACAATCACCGGTAACTGTGACAAGCCGCGTCCCTCGTTGTGCTGTGAGTCTACGAGTCCTGTTGCTGCCTGGCTCCGCGCGTATCGCGGTGGGCGAGGGCGGGCCGGCAGAACGGCGGGGCACCTGGTGCCCTGATGATCGAGTCTGGGGCGCGATGATAGCACCTGCCTCGCAGCCCCGTCATGCCGCCCGGCCCAAGTGAGGCGCCACGGGGTGGGCGATGAAAGCGGGGTGTTGTTAAACAAGCGTTTGAAAAAGGCTGCATTCCGGCTTACTCTAGAAGGGCTGTTTGAGTCATACGAGTCGGAGTTGGTATTGGCGCGCCCGCCGGGCGCGCCGTTTTCTGTCGTCTGCTAGACTGGCCAGCCTTCGATTCGTTCCGCCGAGCGCCCAGTCCCGCCATGCAAGCTTCTTCCCGACCCGTCATCAGCAACCAGTCCGGGCCCCACGACGATCTGGCAAGGCGCGTTACGCGTGCGCTGAGCCATCCGCTGCGCAAGCCGGTCGCCGAGCACACCCGCCGGGCCTTCGCCGAGGCCGAGCGCTGGCTGGCGGGCCGGGCGAGTCCGCTGGTGCTCGATGCCGGCTGCGGCGTGGGGCTGTCGACCCGCCAGCTGGCGATTCGCCACGCCGATCATGCGGTGATCGGCATCGACCGCAGCGCCGACCGGCTGGGGCGCGATCATGGCCCGCTGCCCGACAACGCGCTGCTGGTGCGCGCCGACCTGGTCGATTTCTGGCGCCTGGCGCTGGCAGCCGGCTGGCGGCCGGCGCACCACTACCTGCTGTATCCCAATCCCTACCCCAAGGCGGCGCACCTCAAGCTGCGCTGGCACGGCCACCCGGTGTTTCCGGCGCTGCTCGCGCTGGGCGGGCGGCTCGAGGTGCGCTCCAACTGGCGGCTGTATCTCGACGAGTTCGCCCTGGCCACGTATCAGGCCAGCGGTCGGCGGCCCGCGGTGGTCGAGCACGCCCCGCAGGGCGCCTTCCTCACCCCCTTCGAGCGCAAGTACGTGGCCAGCGACCAGGCGGTGTGGCGGCTGGACGTCGCGCTGCCTCATGCCCCCGAGCTGATGCCCGTCGCGCAGTAGGGCTAGCGGGACAGTCGCGCGCTGAGTTCGCTCTCCAGCCAGCGGGCGATCGGCCCCCGTCCGGCGGCGCGACGACGCACCAGCTCCACGTCGACGCTGGCTGGCTCGGGCAGGTCGCTGATCGACAGTCGGCTGACCAGCGAGCGGTACATCGGGTAGGCGGCGATGTGCTCGGGCACCAGTGCCCAGCCGATGCCCTGGCTGACCAGCTCGGCGATCGCATAGTAGCTGTTGAGCTGCCAGACCCGTGGCGACAGCCGCGCCGGGCGATGACCGCCCTGTGTAGTGCCGCCCAACGGAGTGCCGCCCAACGGCGAGGCGACCACCAGCTGGCGATGGCGGCTGAGGGTCGACAGGCGCACCTCGCGCTCGCCGGCCAAGGGGTGATCGGCGGCGACGATCGCGGTCTGCGACAGGCGCGCGATCTGGCGCACGCTGAGCGCCTCGGGCAGCGTCGGCTGGCTGAACAGCACACCCAGGTCGGCGGTGCCGTCGGCGACCCAGCTGGGAATGTCGTCCTGCGCGCCGTTGAGCAGCGACAGCTCCAGCGCCGGCCAGCGCTCGGCGAGTACCGTCAGCGCCTCCATCAGCGGCGGGTAGGGCAGCGCCTCGTCGACGGCCAGGGTCAGACGCGATTCCTCGCCGCTCGCCAGGGCGTTCGCGCGCGCGTCTAGCTGGTCGCACTGACGCAGAATCTCGCGTGCCTCGAGCACCATCGCCTCGCCCTCGGCGGTGAGGACCGGCGTGTGTCGTCGACGGTCGAACAGCGTCAGGCCGAGGTCGAGCTCGAGATGGGCGATCGCCGTGCTGACCGCCGACTGCGCCTTGCCCAGGCGGCGTGCGGCGGCCGAGAAAGAGCCGCTATCGGCGGCGGCCAGCAGGCAGACGAGCTGATCGAGATTCCATTGCATGATCTATCTGATTTCCTGATGGCTTTTAACTCGTATCCATCAAGATACTGCCTAGAATGCCTGGCGACCATTCCATTGTTCGAGGGAGGCGGCGATGCGTAGCTGGCGGGAGCGCTTGCTGCATACCACGCTGTTCGAGGCCGGCGGGCTGGTGATGGTCACGCCCTTGGCGAGCTGGCTGAGCGGCCACGGCATCGGCCAGATGGGCCTGCTGGCCGCGGTCCTGGCGACCTTCGCCATGTTCTGGAACCTGATCTGGAACCGGCTGTTCGACCGCTGGGTGCCGACCCGCCGTCGCAGCCTGGCGCAACGCATCGCCCAGGCGCTGGGGTTCGAGCTCGGTCTGCTGGTGATGACCCTGCCCGGCGTCGCCTGGTGGCTGGGGATCGGCGTGGTCGAGGCGTTCTGGCTCGACCTGGGATTCATGCTGTTCTTCCTGCTTTATGCACTGATCTTCAACAGCGCCTTCGATCTCGTCGTGCAGCGCCGCCTGGCAAGGAGGAATACCTGATGGCCTACGTCTATCTGTGCCTGGCGATCGTCGCCGAAGTGCTGGGCACCAGCGCGCTCAAGGCCTCGCAGGAGTTTACCCGACTGTGGCCTAGCGTCGGGGTGGTGGTCGGCTACGGCCTGGCGTTCTACTGGCTGACGCTGGTGCTGCGCACGCTGCCGGTGGGCATCGCCTATGCCGTGTGGGCGGGGCTGGGCATCGTGCTGGTGACGCTGATCGGGGTGCTGTGGTTCGGCGAGAAGCTCGACTGGCCGGCGGTCGCGGGCCTGGCGATGATCATCGGCGGCGTGACGGTCATCCAGCTGTTTTCGAGCGTTTCATCGCACTGATCCATGGCCCGCGGTCTTCGGCTAGTCCCGGCGGCCTGCTAGGCTAGGGAGCTTTCGCCAACCGAGGATCTCCCATGCTTCGCCCGCTCGCTGCCGTGTTGATCTCGCTGACCTTGCTGGGTTCCGCCACGCCCGGCCTGGCCGCCGGTTTCGATTACGTCGCCCGGCTCGCCGACAGCGGCTTTCGCATCAGCGCCAAGGCGCAACTGCTCGACAGCGGGGCGGTGCTCGGCGAGATCGACCCGCAGCGCCAGCTTTCGCCGGCCTCGGTGTCCAAGCTGTACATCGCCGCCGCGGCACTGGATCGCTGGGGGCCGCAGCACCGCTTCACCACGCGTCTGGTATCGAGTGGATCGGTCGATGCGCAAGGCGTCCTGCATGGCGATCTGGTCTTCGAGGGCGGCGGCGATCCGGCGCTGACCTCCGAGGATCTGTGGCGGCTGATCCAGCGCCTGCGCCTGCAGGGCGTGAGCGCGATCGATGGCCAACTGGTGATCAGCCAGTGGCGCTTCGGCCCGGTGGCGTGCCTGACCACCGACCGCTGTCGGACCCGGACGCGGACCGACAACGCCTACAGTGCGCTGCTCTCCTCGGCGGCGGTGAATTACGGCAACTGGTGTCTCAACGTGCTGCCCGGCGGCCGCCAGGGCGACGAAGCACGCATCCTGAGCTGCGATACCGTCGAGCCCACCACGCGCATCGACAATCACGTGACCACCGTGGCCCGCGGCGGCGACACGCGTATTAGCGCCGAGCGCATCACCGACGCCCAGGGCGACGTGCTGGCGATCCGTGGCCAGATCCCCCTGCAAAGCTATCCACAGGCGGTCTATCGTGCCAGTTCCGATCCGGCCGGCCAGGCCGCGCAGACGCTGATGGCGATGCTCGCACGGGCCGGAATAGCGGTCACCGGGGGCAGCGCGATCAGCGATACCCGGCCGCCCGACAGTGCCCGGCAGCTTGCCGCGGTGGATGGCAAGCCGCTGCAGGAGCTGCTGCTGCGCACGCTGAATTATTCCAACAACTTCATGGCCGACACCCTGAGCCTGGACCTGGTCGACACCCCGCGGGCGAACCTGGCCGAGGGCGGCGAGGCGCTCGAGGCGTTCGTCGACGGCGTGCCCGGCCACGGGCCGGTCACCCTGCTCAGCGGCAGCGGCCTGACCACCGAGAACCGCACCTCGGCCCGGGGCGTCAATGCCCTGCTCGAGGCGATGTACCGGCGTCCGGCGCTGTTCCCGACCTTCGTGGCCGGGCTGCAACTGCCGGAAAACGGCCCGATGCGCTTCATCCGCCGCGGCGACCCGCTGTTCCAGAGCCATGTGATGCTCAAGACCGGGACTCTCAACCAGCCCTATGCGGTACGCTCGATCGGCGGCTACTTCCGCACCCTGGAGGGTCGCTGGGGCTCGTTCAGCGTGCTGGTCAACGGTACTTCGCAGACCCCGTACCTGTCCTGGTCGCAGGTCCTCGACCCGCTGTCCGAGGACCTGGCGGCGATGATCCGAGCTTACTGAGTGCGCGCGAGCGACGATAGCCATGCTGGTGCCTTGAGCTGCCGCCGGGATGGCGCTTCGAGCAACACGGGGTTGGTCCCGTGGCCCGGCTAGTGACGTAGAATAACGACAGGCCCTATCACCACGCCGTCGCCACGACCAAGGGAGCACCATGACGCAGATGCACTGGGAACGCCTGCTCGATCCGCATCGGCTCAACGACAAGCCGCGCGCCGCGCGTGACGAAGTCGGTCGTAGCCCGTTCCACAAGGATCACGATCGCATCGTCTTCGCCGGCTCGTTTCGGCGCCTGGGACGCAAGACGCAGGTGCATCCGTTGACCGACAACGACCATATCCATACTCGCCTGACCCATTCGCTGGAGGTCGGCTGCGTGGGGCGTTCGCTGGGCATGATCGTCGGCGAGAAACTGTCCCACCGCCTGCCGGACTGGATCACTCCGGCCGACCTGGGGGTGATCATCCAGGCTGCCTGCCTGGGGCACGACATCGGCAATCCACCCTTCGGCCACGCCGGCGAGTACGCCATCCGCGACTGGTTCAAGCGTGCCGGAAGCGACGGCAGCGGCCTGCTCGAGGGGCTCACGGAGACCCAGCGCGAGGATCTGCTGACCTACGAGGGCAACGCCCAGGGCTTTCGTATCGTCACCCAGATCGAATACAACCAGTTCCGCGGCGGCATGCGCCTGACCGCGGCGACGCTGGGCACCATGCTCAAGTACCCGTGGACGGTCGAGCATGGCGGTCGCGCCGGCAAGTTCGGCGCCTACCAGTCGGAACGGGTCACGCTCGCCGAGGTCGCCGAGCGCCTGGGTCTCAAGCGACGCGACGACTGGGCCTGGTGCCGCCATCCCCTGGCCTACCTGGTCGAGGCCGCCGACGATATCTGCTATGCACTGCTCGATCTCGAGGATGGCCTGGAAATGGGCATTCTGCGTTTCGACGAAGTCGCCGATGTGCTGACTCAGATCGCCGGGGGCGAGCCGGCCGAGTACCCCGATATGCGCGCCGCCGGCGTCTCGCAGCGGCGCTGCATCGCCGCGTTGCGCGGAGCGGCGATGGAGCGTGCGGTCAACGATGTCGGCGAGGTGTTCGTCCAGCATGAACAGGAGCTCCTCAACGGCGCGTTGCAGGACGATCTGCTCGAGCTCTGCCACCCGGACCTGGGCTGGGGCGTCACCTCGGCCAAGCAGCTGGCGCGCGAGCGAATCTTCCAGAACGAGCGCAAGGCCAAGCTGGAGATCGGCGCCTATACCACGCTGGGCATTCTGCTCGAGGCGTTCATCGGCGCCGCCCACGAACTCCATCATCACGGCAGCTCGACCTTCAAGCATCAGCGCGTGCTGGCGCTGATCGGCGAGAACACCCCCAGGCCGACCTGGACGCTGTACGACAGCTATCGGCGGATGCTCGATTTCATCGGCGGGATGACCGATCACTACGCCGTGGACCTGGCGCAGGAGATGGGCGGGCGCCTGAAGGGGGACTAATAGTGCGGGTCTGGAAGGGGCGGCTCGAGCGTCAGACACAAAAAAACCGGGCCCGCCTGAGCGGGCCCGGTCACTCGAAGCCTTGCGGTTCGAGAGCGATCCAACCGGAAGTTAGAGCGCCTTGATGTTCGCGGCTTGCAGGCCTTTCTTGCCCTGAGTCACGTCAAAGGAAACCTCTTGACCGTCCTGCAGAGACTTGAAGCCTTCGGCCTGAATTTCCGAGAAGTGGGCGAAAAGGTCGTCACCGCCGTCGGCGGGAGAGATGAAGCCGAAGCCTTTGCTGTCGTTGAACCACTTGACTGTGCCAGTTGCCATTTTGACTATCCTTGCGCGCTAGGCGCTCTTTACGATTTGCCGGGTGATACCCCGAGATGCAGTGGGTAAAACAAAGGAGATATACCAGGCTACCGAAGGACTCGAGTACAACTGACTATATGCAACTTGCTAACCTACTGAGTTCAATGTGCCACAGTCCCGTGCGGATCGTCAAGGTCCACGCCGGCCCGAGGCCATCGACATCAACGACAGGCGGTAAGACACCATGAAGCGAGCCATCCAGGGGGTCGTCCCGGGCGGGGGATTCGTCGCCGCGCTGTTGCTGGGCGCCTGCCTTGCCGTGTCGGCATCGGCCCAGGCGCAGCCGGCCCTCGACGCCGGGGGGTTCGCTCACTACACGCTGGCGCTGACCTGGCACCCCGGGTTCTGCGAAACACGCAATCAGCCGCCTCGCGAATGCCGCGATCCGCGCCTGCGCGATGCCGCCGATGAGGGGTTCGTGCTGCATGGCCTGTGGCCCTCGCTGCCCGAACGCTTCGCCGCGCGGGGCATGACGCGCCAGCGCTGGTGGGCCGAGGGGTGCTTCGCCGAGCGGTCGCGTCCCCGGGGCGGCTTTTGCCGCGCGCACTCGCCGTTCGAACTGCCCGAGGCGCTGGCCGATGAGCTCGACGAGGCCATGCCGGGTCGCGCGAGTTGTCTCGATCGTTATCAGTACGCCAAGCATGCCGCCTGCCTGAACCTGCCTGCCGAGGCCTATTTCGACACCGCCGTGGACCTCGTCGCGGCGGTCAATGCCAGTGCCTTCGCCGATTTCGTGGTGCTCAACCAGGGTGGCACGGTGGCGCGCAACGCATTGATCGAGGCCTTCGGGGCGGCCCTCGGCGGCGCTGACGGGCGCGCCCTGCAGCTGGTTTGCGGCGGGCGCGGCAACCGGCTGCTGACCGAAGTGCGCATCGGTATCGATGCCGACGCGCTGGCGACGTTCCCGGCCGCGGAGAGCCTGATGCCGCTGCGTCGCGGGCGCTGTGCCGCGAGGGTGCGCATCGCCGATTTCGAACTCGGCCAGCCGGCAATGCAGTGAAACCCTGCTAATTTAGAGTCGTATGTGTCTTTGAAAAGGGCAGGGACGTGAGCGAGTTCACTTGGCTGGATAGCACGGTTCTGGTGATCTATATCCTGGCGATCGCCTTCATCGGCGCGCGTTTCGGGCGTGGCCAGAGCGATACCCAGGATTACTTTCTCGGCGGTCGCAAGATCCCCGGCTGGGCGATCGGCCTGTCGGTGATGGCCACCCAGGCCAGCGCGATCACCTTCATCGGCGCGCCGGGCTGGGGCTTCGACGGAGGCCTGGAACGACTGGTCACCTTCATCAACGTACCGATCGCCATGGCGGTGCTGATCTTTCTACTGGTACCGGTCTTCCACCGCGCCGGAGTCTACAGCATCTACGAACTGCTCGAGCGCCGCTTCGGCCCGGCGACGCGCAGCTTGAGCGCGGCGCTGTTTCTGGTCGCCCGCGGGCTGGCCACCGGGGTGGTGCTCTATGCCCCGGCGCTGGTGCTGTCGGTGGTCACCGGCTGGGACGTCAACCTGACGATCGTGGTCATGGCGGTGCTGGCGGTGAGCTATACGGTGCTCGGCGGGATCAGCGCGGTGATCTGGACCGACGTGATCCAGATGTTCGTGCTGTGGATGGGTGCCATCGTCAGCATGTTCCTGCTGATCGGCAGCCTGCCCGGCGGCTGGAGCGATGTCCTCGCCTTCGGTGCCGCCCAGGGCATGTTCGATGCCATCGACCTGTCGCTCGATCCCACCGTGACCTACTCGCTATGGGCGGGACTGATCGGCGGGGTATTCCTGCACATCGCCTATTTCGGCACCGACCAGAGTCAGATCCAGCGGGTGTTGACCAGCCCCAGCATCCAGGAGGGACAGCGGTCGCTGTTGATAGGCGGCTATCTGTTGATTCCGCAGATGCTGCTGTTCCTGTTCATCGGCGTGATGCTTGCCACCTACTACGACCAGCACGGCCTGACGGCGCCGGACAATCTCAACGAGCTGTTTCCCCGCTATGTGGTCAATGCCTTTCCCCCGGGGCTCGCCGGGCTGGTGATCGCCGGGGTGTTCGCGGCGGCGATGTCGAGCCTCGATTCGGCGCTCAATTCGCTGTCGGCGGTCAGCGTGCGCGACTTCTACAGCCGCTACGCCAAGCGTGACGCCAGCGAGGCGCACTACCTCAAGGTGTCGCGCTGGGCGACGGTGTTCTGGGGCATCTACGCCACGTTGTTCGCCTTCTTCGCCGGTAACCTCGGGCCGGTGATCGAGGCCGTCAACCGCATCGGCTCGTGGTTCTACGGTGCGCTGCTGGGGGTCTTCCTGCTGGGGATGCTCAGCCATCGCACCAATGCCCGCGGCGCGATGGCCGGGCTGATCGCCGGCATGGCGGCGGTGTGGCTGGTGTCGAGCACGCAGGACATCTCCTGGCTCTACAACAACGTCATCGGCGTGGCGGTGTCGCTGGCGGTGGGTTATGGCGTCAGCCTGACGTCGCCGGCGCCGAACCGCGAGCAGCTCGCCGACGTGGTGATCGACGAGACCGCGCCGGACATGCAGGCGGTGCTGTCGACGCGCGCCGGCAAGGCCAGCGAGGTCACCGCCGAAGCGCGGCTGACGCGTCGGCGCTGCATCGGGCTGCTGGTCTGGTTCTGCGTGGTACTCACGGCGCTCGCGCTGTTCCAGAGCTGGGCCAATGGCTGATTACGCGCTGCCGCGGCGTATCGACGAAGCCACGGCCATGGCACGCCTGGCCCGGCTGGGGGCGCGGCGTTTCGAGTCGGCGCGACTGGGACTGTGGGCCTATCCGTTGGGCCTGGCGGACGCCTCGCCGAGCGCCTGGCTACTGTGCCACCGCCAGGCACGCCGGGCCTTGCTGTGGCCGGGGCCACTGCCCGAAACGCGCGATGCCGCCGACGAGGTGTCGCTGGCCGGGGGAGAGCCGGTGCCGCCCGAGCGTGTGGCGCGGCTGTGGTTCTGGGAGCGGCTGGCCTCGCGGCGGCTGCGCAGCGCCCGGCTCCAGGAACGCGCGCCCGATGCGGTAACGCTGCCGTTGTGGCTGGGCTATGGCGGGGGGCGGGCGACGCGTCGGCTGATCGTGGTCAGCGCCGTTTCCGGCGAGGCGCTGGTGGCGCTGAAGCCGGCGGTGCTGGCCGGGTTGCGCGGGGCCGGCGAGGGCTAGACCGACGCGCGTTCGCGGCGGCGATCGTCGAGCAGCGCGGCGCGCCGGGTCAGCGCGCGGGCCACGTCGTCGTGCATGGCATCGCTGAACTCGCCGAGTCGCGCCTCGGCGAGCAGCCGGGCCAGCCCCTCGCCGCTGACCACCAGCAGGTCGTCGGGTGCCTCGCCGTTGTCGATCCGCCAGCCGGGCAGCACCAGCACGCCACGCACCGGCACGTCGAGCCCGCACTCGCGGGCCAGCCAGTGGCGCATCCAGCCCGCCGCCTGGCGGGTCTTGCGCAGCGGCTGGCGCTCGCTCCAGCCGGGGAAACGCAGTCGCTGGCTTTCCACGGTGACCTTGTCCCGGGGCTGGCCGGCGGCATCCAGCGGATGAGTGCGCGCGCGGGTCTCGATCACGAACACTCCGAAGGGCGTCAGCGCCACGTGGTCGATGGTGAAGGTATCGCTGGGGATATCGTGGAACACGAAGTAAGGATGGTCCTCGGGGCGAATCAGGCGTTCGAGTTCCTGGCCCACCGCCAGCTCGCAGGCCAGGCCCAGCTTGAGCCGGCGGATGCGCTGGAAGTCGCGCATCAGCAAAAAGCAGAACAGCAGCACCAGCGCCGAGCAGAGCAGCCCGTAGAGTGCCCACTCGAACCAGATCTGTTCGTCGGCGAAGAGCATGCGGCCCATGCCGAAGGTCAGCGGCGCGAGGATCACGATCGGCCCCAGCGCGCCGTTGAGGAACAGGCTGGTGAAGGCGCGGTCGAGCCGGTCGCGCAAGGCCTGGCCGGGCTCGCGCAGCGGCCGGGCGTCGAACGGCGAATGCACGCGGGCATCGTGCAGGTTGCGCAACGCCACCACGATGCCGGCGGTGGCGCCGAGCGGTGCCAGGAAGATCAGCGGTAACAGGTATTCCAGCCAGACCATCTCATACATCCTTGCCGCGACGGGGCGAATGAAACGCCCATTCTAGCCAAGCCCGCCGTCGCTCACCATGCATCCGCCGGCACGGTTCAGGCCGAGCGGGTGACGGGGGTATAGGCGACCACCCGGTTGCGGCCCTGGGTCTTGGCGCTGTAGAGCGCCTGGTCGGCGTGGCGCAGCCAGTCGTGATAGTCGCTCAGGGTGTCGGCCGGCTCGGCCAGTCCGATACTCAGCGTGCAGGGCAGCAGGGTGTCGCCCTGGACATCGGGATGCGGAAAGCGTTCGCGCAGCCCGTCGAGCAGTGCCAGCGCCTGGTCGATGGGCGTGTCGGGCAGCAGCACGCCGAACTCCTCGCCGCCGTAACGGCCCACCAAGGCCCGCTCGCCCAGCGCCTCGCGCAGGAAGGTCGCGGCGCGACGCAGGATCTGGTCGCCCATGGCATGGCCGAAGGTATCGTTGATCTGCTTGAAATGGTCGAGATCGATGAGGGCCAGGGTGACCGGAGGGTGTTCGTCGGCGAAGTGGCGTTCGACCAGGGTTTCCCAATGACGGCGGTTGTACAGTCCGGTGAGGCCGTCGGTACGGCTGAGCCGGGTCAGCAGGCGTTTCTGTTCGACCAGCGCCTTGGCCTGGCGGTAGACGATCTGGCCGATCGTCAGCGGGTAGACGATCAGCAGCGGCAGGCTGGCGAGCAACGTCAGCGGCGTGGGCACCAGTGCGAAGGTCGGCGGATCGAGGATCAGCCAGCCGCCGGCCGCGCCGCCAGTCAATGCGATGAGCCCGTGGGCGAGCATGCGCAGCCCGCCGACGGCGATGTTGTTGAAGCACAGCAATGTGGCGAAAACCGCGCTGGGTAGTACGCTGAAACCCATCGCCGCGATCCACATGCCGCCGAGCAGGGTATCCAGCAGCAGCAGCCGGCGTTCGTGCGTATGCGGGTCGCCGCTGCGCGTGGACCACCAGCGGGCAATGTGCGGCCAGGCCAGGCCGTTGATCGCCAGCAGCATCCACAGCGGCCACCCGGCGGCGTTTTCATGAAGCGTCGCCGCGACGCACAACGAGCCCAGCCCCAGGCCGATAATGCGAGGCAGGTAGGCGCGCCGGGAGAGGGCGAGGCGCGGATCGCGGCGGGGTGTGGAGGCGTCGGCAGACATGCGGCGTTACGGTCCTGATCTGGCACCCGGGCAGGGTGTGTGAGACGTTTTACCTTGACGCAAAACCCGACTTGCGGCCAGTGGAAAATGGCATGACAACGATCAACGATAGTCCCCCGGCGTCGGCTCCCGGGCTAGCGCCGGGTGGCGCTGACGGCACCGCGTCGCAGGATCGGCTCGAGGCCCTGCTGGCGTTCGTCGAACGTCACCCGCGGCTGATGGTGCTCACCGGCGCCGGGGTCAGCACCGAATGCGGCATCCCCGATTACCGTGATGCCAAGGGCGCCTGGAAGCGCTCGCCGCCGGTCCAGCATCAGGCGTTCATGGCCAGCTTGGCGACCCGGCAGCGCTACTGGGCGCGCAGCCTGATCGGCTTTCGTGCCATCGAGGGCGCCCGCCCCGGTCCGGCGCACCACGCCCTGGCGCGGCTCGAGGCGCTCGGGCGCGTCGCCACGCTGGTTACCCAGAACGTCGACGGATTGCACCAGCGTGCCGGCTCCCGGCGCGTCATCGATCTGCACGGGCGCGCCGAGATCGTGCGCTGCATGGGCTGTGGCGCCAGCCGCATGCGTCATGCGCTGCATCAGCAGCTGGCGGCCCGCAACCCCGACTGGCTCGGGCTGGACGCGACGGTCGGCCCGGACGGTGACGCGGATCTCGACGGCCTGGATTTCTCGCGCTTCTGCGTGCTCGATTGCACCCGCTGCGGCGACGGCATCTGGAAACCCGACGTGGTGTTCTTCGGCGACAACGTGCCGCGCACGCGGGTCGATGCCGCCTTCGCGGCCCTGGCCGAGGCCGATGCGCTGCTGGTCGCCGGTTCGTCGCTGATGGTCTATTCGGGGTTCCGTTTCGCCCGTCAGGCGGTGCGCGACGGCAAGCCGATCGCCTGCATCAACCGCGGCCACACCCGGGGCGATCCGCTCTATTCCCTCAAGCTCGACGCGCCGGTGGGCGAGACGCTGACGGCCCTGGCCGAGGCGCTGAGCTAAGCTAAGCCTGCCTCGTGCCGGCATCAAGTTTTCCCTGCGACGGCCGTTATCGGCTATTCGACCGGCGAACGACGCCGGCTGGATTACCCGATAAAGCAGGGAAGGGAACGTCATGCAACTCGTCAGCAAGATTCTCGTCGCCGCGGCGCTGGCCGCCGTTTCCGCTCCGGCGGCCGCGGGCCAGTGGTCGCTGGGGGCCGGCGTCGGCACCACCGGTTACGAAGGCAGCGTCAGTTACCGCTTTCACGACAACGTCGCGCTCACCGGTAGCTACAGCGGCTTCGCCTACGACGACATCGATTACGACAGCGACGATGTCGACTACCGCGGCGATTTCGATCTCGACGTCTACGGCCTGAGCGTCGACTACTTCCCGTTCGCCGGGCGCTTCTACCTCTCGGCGGGGGTGGTGCGCCCGGATATCGCCATGCAGGTGGTGGGTCGGCCCAAGGCGGGGGGATCCTACGAATTCAACGGTCAGACCTACACGGCCGCCGAGGTGGGCACCCTCCAGGGTAACGTCAGCCTGGGCGATTCCGTGCAGCCCTACCTGGGGCTGGGCTGGCGCGGCAGTCATCAGCCGGGCCTGGGCGTGTTCGGCCGGCTCGGGGTCTTCCTGACCGATGCCGAGGTCGATCTGCGCGCCACCGGCGCGGCCAGCGACCCGCGCCTGGCCAGCGACGTCCAGCAGGAGGAGGATGATCTGCAGGACGACGTCGACGAATTCGGCGTCTATCCGGTGGCGATGGTGGGGCTCGAGTATACCTTCTAAGACGGCGCCGCTTTGCCAGCCGACACGCCAAAGCCCGGGCCGACGAGCCCGGGCTTTTGCATGATGCGCGCGTTTCAGTGTTTCAGCGTTTCAGCGTGTCGGCGGGGCCATGAATTCCGGACCCACCGGATCGCTGACGTGCTCGGCGAGGAGCCGGTCGATCTCCGCCAGGTCGTCGGCGCCGAGCTTCCAGCCGTCGATGGCCTCGAGCGGCGCCATCTGGTCGGGGCGCCGGCCGCCCCACAGCGCGATGCCGTTGGCGTGGCTGTCGAGCAGCCAGCGCACGGCGAGTTCCAGGACGTGCTTGCCGTGACGCTCCCGGGCGAGGCGCTCGAGGGCGTCCACCGCGGCCAGGTACTGGCCGTAGCGCGGCTCCTGGAACTTGGGGTCCTTGTTGCGCAGGTCGTCGCCCTTGAACTGCGTGTCGCGCTGCATCTTGCCGCTGAGCAGGCCGCGACACAGCGCGCCGTAGGTCAGCATGGTCAGCCCTTCGCGCTCGGCGTAGGGAACGATGTCGCGTTCGGCGTCGCGCTCGAACAGGTTGAGCGGCGGCTGCACGCTGTGCAGCGGCGCGACCTCGCTGAAGGCCCGGCACTGCTCGACGCTGAAGTTGCTGACACCGATGGCGCGGATCTTGCCGTCGCGATAGAGCCGCTGCATGGCGCTGGCGGTTTCCTCCATCGGCACCTCGGGGTCGGGCCAGTGGATCTGGTACAGATCGATCGTCCCGGTACCCAGCCGGCGCAACGAGTCCTCGACTTCCCGTTCGATGCGCGCTGCCGTGGCGTTGCGTACCAGCGCGGCGATGCCTTCGCCCCACTCGAGGCCGGCCTTGCTGGCGATCACCAGTTCGTCGCGGCGGCCATGCTCGGCGAGCGCCTTGCCGACGACCTCCTCGGAGTGGCCGAAGCCGTAGGCCGGGGCGGTGTCGATCAGCGTCACGCCCCGCTCCAGCGCGGCGTGAATGGTGCGGATCGCCTGGGCGTCGTCGCTGCCGCCCCACATCCTGCCGCCGATCGCCCAGGTGCCCAGGCCGATGCGCGAGGCGGACAGGCCGGTGTCGCCGATCTCGAGGGTTTCCATGGGAACGCTCCCTGTTGTGGTGGATAGGTGCAACAAGGCTGGTAGGTTCCGTCGGCCTTGGCAAGCCGCCGGATCAGGGTCGGTTGGCGGCTGCCGGCTCGACGGTGACCTCGACCGGGCCTGCCGCGGTGTCGTCGGCGAGTACCACGACCGGTTCGGGCGAGGCGTAGAGCAGCCGGCCGTCGGCGCGGATCTCGGCGCGCAGCACGTAATCGCGACCGGCCGTGACGGCGTTGGCGTCGTAGCGCAGCACGATGGGGATCGGCCCGGCCCCCAGGCGTGTGTAATTGCCTTCGGCGATCACCCCGCCACTGGCCGAGCCTTCGCGCAGGGTGACGTTGAGTTCGGCGTTGCGCGGCAGGTCGAACGATTCATCGGCGCTGACGCGCGCCTCGAGATTGGCGAAGCGCGGCGTCAGCGCACAGGCGCCCAGGGCGAGCAGGACGAACAGTGCCAAGGCCAGTCGCAGGGGCTGTTGCAGGCCGGGGTGGCGGGTCATGACGACTCCTGATGCAGTAGGAAATGACATTGAGGGGCACCGACCGCGGCACACGCCGTCGTTCAGCCGCCGGCCAGCTTGACCGTATAGCCCCGGGATTCGAGCTCGGCCTTGAGCACCTGGCGATGATCGCCCTGGATCTCGATGACCCCGTCCTTGATCGCGCCGCCGGTGCCGCAGCGCTTCTTGAGCGCCTTGGCCAGTGTCTTGAGTTCTGCGTGGACGAGCGGCACGCCGTGCAGCGTGGTCACGCCCTTGCCCTTGCGACCGCTGGTCTCGCGGCGGATGCGCACCACGCCATCGAGCGCGGCGATGCGTTCGGCCTCGGCCTGATCGGCGCACTGGCAATCGGCGAGCGGCTGGCGGCAGGCGGGGCAGGTATCGCCATGCTCGGTGGAGTAGACGAGCCCGCGGAGCTGGTCCTGAAGTGAGGCCATCAAGCGGTTCCTGTCGAAGGGCACATGGAGTGTCGATGATAGCGCAGCACGGCGCCGGCGACGATGGCCGGCGGGATGATGTGACCGCCCCCGGTCGGCGTCAGCGGGCGGCGGCGATCGGCGCGGAGCGGCGCTCGGATCCGGCGAGATGGGCGAGGATGCCGGGCAGCTGGCCCATGTCGGTCATCGAAATGGCGCCATCGGGGGTCTCTTCCTCGGCGGGGAAACGGTTGATGTGCACCACGCGCATGCCGGCGGCGAGCCCGGCGGCGACACCCACCGCGGCGTCGTCGATCACCACGCACTGCCCGGGGGCGAAGCCCATGCCACGCGCGGCATGCAGGAACAACCCCGGGTCGGGCTTCCAGCACTGCAGCGTATAGCCGCTGTACAGGCGTTCGTCGAAATAGCCCCGCAGGCCGGTACTGTCCAGCGCATTGCGGATCTTGTGCTCGGGGCCGTTGGAGGCCACGCAGCGGGGGTGGGCGGACAGGGCCTCGAGGGCTTCGCGAACGTGCGGGATGGGCTGAAGCTCGCGGGCCATGCGCAGGGCCATGGTCTTGCGCATCTCGGCCTCGGCGGCGCTGCGCACCGCATCGTCGAGGGTGCCGTGACGGCGTTCCAGCTCGGCGACGATGGTCATGAAACGCACGCCGCGGAACTCTTCCATGTACTGTCGTGCGGCGAAGGGCAGGCCCACGCGATTCAGCGTATCGGCCATCACTTCCGCCAGCAGCGGTTCGCTGTCCACCAGGGTGCCATCGCAGTCGAAAAGCAGACAGAGGGGTTGGGACATTGGTCGCGTCTCTTGCGGCTAGCCTCGATACAGCGGGCTCATACTCTTGGTTATCGGCAAGGCCGGCACGCGGTTGAGGGTGAATTGCCTTTGTTTCAAGAACACTGTTTTATAACACTCTAGCGTAACCTGGCGGATTTGTCGCCCGGATCGTGGGATCCGGGCGAGACATTGCAAAAACCTAGACGAAGTCCGGCGTCAGCCAGCGCGGGATGGTCAGCACCAGCTCTGGAAAGACGATCAGCAGCACGATCACCGCCACCATCACCGCCAGGTAGAGCAGCGTGGTGCCCAGTGCCTTGAGCAGCGGGATGCCGCCGATCTTCGCCGAGATCATCAGGCACAGGCCGTAGGGCGGGGTGATCAGTCCCAGGCCCAGGGCCATGACGCCGATTACCCCGAACTGCACCGGGTGCACGCCGGCCTGCATCGCCAGCGGCTGGAAGATCGGCGCCAGGATCGCCATCGCCGGCAGCGAGTCCATGAAGGTGCCGAGGATCAGCATCACCACCGCCATGACGATCAGCAGCGTGGTCGGGTCGTCGATGGTGACCCCGGCCATCAGCTTGGGCGGAATCTGGTAGAAGCTGATCAGGTAGCCGAAGATCGCCGCGCCGACCAGGCTGAACAGCGACAGCGAGCACAGCCGCACGGTGCTGGTCGAGGCTTCGAGCACATGCCTGAAGGTCAGCTCGCGGTAGACGAAGAAGCCCAGCGCCAGGGCATAGAGCACGGCGATCACCGCGGCCTCGGTGGGGGTGACCAGGCCCAGGGTGATGCCGCCGATGATGACGATGGGGATCCCCGCCGCCAGCAGGCCGTCCTTGCCCGAGCTCATCAGCTCGGAGAACGTCGCGCGCTGGCGCACCGGCACGTCGTAGCGGCGCACGTAGAGCAGGTTGAGCAGCAGCTGGGCGACGCCGATCATCACCCCCGGCAGGATGCCGCCGAGGAACAGCCCGGCGATCGATGTGTTGGTCAGCGCGCCCCACACGATCATGTTGATCGACGGCGGAATGATGATGCCCATCACCGAGGAGGCGGCGGTGACGGCCACCGCGAAATGGGTCGGGTAGCCTTCGCGCTTCATCGCCGGGATCAGCACCGTGCCGACGCCTGCGCTGTCGGCGGTCGACGACCCCGAAACGCCGGCGAACAGCATGCTGACCATGACGTTGACATGCGCCAGCGCGCCCTTGAAGTGACCGACCAGGCGCATGCACAGGGTGATCAGACGGTCGGTGATATGCGCCGAATTCATCAGGTTGCCGGCGAGCAGGAACAGCGGCACGGCGAGCAGCACGAAGGAGTCCATGCCGTTGTACATGCGCTGGAACATCACCCACATGGTCAGGCGCGGATCGAGCAGGATCATGCCGAAGGCGGTCAGCACCAGCGACATGGCGATGGGGATGCCGGCGACGATCAGCACGCCGAGCAGGGCGAACAGCAGCCAGGGCAGGATGAAGGCCCATTCCATTGGCATCATGAGCGTGGCCCTCGCGGTTGTTCGCTGACGGCAAGCGTCGCGTCGTCGGCGCTGGCGAGCTCGTCCAGTTCATTGGGCGTGTTGAGGGCGGCTTCCATGGCGTTCATGCCGTGCAGCGCGGCATGCAGCAGTCGCTCGAGGCTGTACAGCACGATGAACACGCCGCTCACAGTGAACGCCGAATAGACGTAGATCATCGGCAAGCCGGACGCGGTGGCGCTACGCCGCAGGCCGGAGATGGCGAAGTCCTTGCCGTAGACGATGAAGATCACGCCCACGGCGAAGCAGGACAGATCGCGGATCAGGCGGGTCGCCAGATCGGCCCGGGTGCCGCGCGGAAACGCCTCGAGCACGAAATGGTCGGCGTGATAGACGCCGATCGCCGTGCCCAGCATGATCAGCCACTGGAAGGCGAAGCGGCTGAACTCCTCGGTCCAGTAGAGTCGCGGTAGCAGGGGCAGGTTGCGGCTGACGATCTGGTAGACGATCAGCAGGATGAAGCCCAGCAGCAACGCCAGCAGGATCGCGTTGAGCAGGCGCTCGAGCCCCCGGTTGAGGCGTGACAGGCCATGCAGCAGTGCGGCCATGGCATTGTCCTCGTGATTGATGAGATGAAAAGACCGGCAGGGCACCGCTCACGGTGCCCTGCTGCAGAGTCACTTGCCTGCGTTGACGATCTTCCGGTGCAGTTCGCTCAGGCCCATCTCGTCGATCACCTGCTCAAGCGGATCGGCGACGATCTCCATCATGCGCTGGCGATCCATGGGGTAGAGCGTCGCGCCCTCCTGCTCGAGGGTCTCGAGGGCTTCGGCATCCTGCTTGAGCTGGACGTCACGCGCATAGCTGGCGGCTTCCTCGGCGGCGGCCATTACCGCCTGCTGCTGACTGTCGTCGAGCCCTTCCCAGCTCATCTGCGACAGGGTCAGCAGGCGCACGGTGATGTCATGCTCGGACAGGCCGATATGCGGCGCGACCTCGTGAAAGCGCATGCGCTCGATCCACTCGGCCTCGTTGAGCAGGCCGTCGATCGCGCCCAGTTGCAGGCCGGTATAGATCTCCTTCCAGGCCATCACCGTGGGTTCGGCGCCCAGTGCCTGCCAGGCGGTGATCAGCGGCTTGGTGGGGTTGGTGCGCAGCTTCATGCCCTCGAGGTCGTCGAGGCTCTCGAGCGGGTGCGTACTGACGATCTGGCGCTTGCCGCCGCCGAAGAAGGCCAGCACCTTGACGTCGGTCTCGTCCTCGATCCTGTCGGCGATCTCGCGGCCCACCTCGCCGTCGAGCACCGTGCGCCAGTGCGCGACGTCGCGGTACATGAAGGGAATCGAGAACACGTTGGCGGTGTCCGAGAAATCGGTGATCAGGCCGGGGTTGATGATCGACAGGTCCAGCGCGCCCGCCATCTGCTGCTCGAACATCTCGGTCTCGTGGCCGAGCACCGAATTGCCCATGATGGTCACGCCGATGTCGCCATCGCTCTTCTCGGCAACGAGTTCCTTGAACTTCTCGGCGCCCAGTTGATAGGCGGTGTCCTCGGCGCCGCCATGGCCGAAGCGCAGCTCCACGGCCTGGGCGGCGCCGGCGAGACCCAGCGAGAGGGCCAGCATCGCCCCGGCGAGCAGCCCGCGACCTGGTCCAGTATTCCTGAACGGTTTTGGATCGATCCATCTATGAGTCATGAGTCACCTCGTTGTTATCGCCTGCATCGGGCAGGTCAGGGGGTGGTGAGCCGTCTGGCGTGCTGTGCGCTGGCCTTCGACGTCGTGGCCGGATCCTGATGGCGTTCGGCCGCGTCGCTCGATTCGCGCACCTGGAGTCGGGGCGAAAGTATCACTTGCTCCCGCGCCCCATCGGGGTCGGCGATGCGGCGAAGGGCGAGACGCGCCGCCTCTTCGCCGATGGCGTAGGGGTGGGTGGCCACACTAGTCAACGGCGGGTCGCTGAGCGCGGCTTCCTCGACGTCGTCGGTGCCCACCACCGCGCAGTCGACGCCGGGTGTCAGGCCCAGCCGCTTGAGGCCGAGCATGGCGCCGAAGGCCATCAGGTCGTTGTGGCAGACCACCGCGCTGGGCGGCGTCGGTTCGGCCATCAGGGTCTGGATCGCCTCGAAACCGGCACGCCGGGTCAGCGCGGTACGCAGATGTCGCGGGGCCAGGCCGTGGTCGGCGATGGCCGCGAAGTAACCGCGCCAGCGCGCCAGGGTCGCCGAGTGCTCGGCCTCGCCGCCGATGAAGGCGATCTGGCGGTGGCCCCGCGCGACCAGGTGGTCGACGGCCAGCCGCACGCCCTGCTCGAAGTCGGTGCCGGCGTAGTCGAAGGGGGGCTCGCCGACATGCCGCAGGACCTGCACGCAGGGTAGGTTCCAGTCGCTCAGGGTCGCGATCAGCGCGGGGTCGGTCCCCTCGGAGGGGCACAGCAGGATACCGTCGACGCGGTGCTCGCGCATGCGCTCGAGAAAACGCAGCTGGCGCTGCGGCGAGTCCTCGCTATTGGCCAGGAAGGACACGTAGTTCTCGCGGTGCAGCGCAGCATCGATGCCCGCGACCATGGCGCCGAAGAACGGATTGGCGATGTCGTAGACCACCACGCCCAGGGTATGCGTGCGGCTGCTGCGCAGTGCCGCCGCGCCTCGGTTGTAGACGTAGCCCAGCGTCTTGATCGAGGCCCGCACGTTGTCCCGGGTGCGCTCGGCGACCAGCGGGCTCTCGCGCAACACCAGCGATACCGTCGAGCGCGACACGCCGGCGTGCGCGGCGATGTCCTCGAGGGTCACGCTGCCGGGGCGGGGTGAGCTGGGGTGTGTGGGTTGCCGGGCCATCGTGGCTCCACTCGAACGCTTTTGGATTGATCTAAATCGTAGGAGAGCATTGCCGGGGCACCAATTACCCTTTAGTGGCAAGTCATCATCGAATGGACCTTCCCAGGTGCCCTTGTGGGTGAGGCGCGCCGAGAAACGCCGCCCGGGGAGGGCGGCGCTTGGTCGGGCCGGATCGGCGCGGGGTCAGCGTTGGCGACGTTCCCAGGCGGCTTCGTTGACCAGGCTGAGGGGGCGTTCGCCGTTGAGCGCGAGCGTGACATTGTCGACCGCGCGCTGGGCCATGGCGGTGCGCGTCTCGTGGGTCGCCGAGCCGATGTGCGGCAGCGCCACGACGTTGGCCATCTGCGGCAGCGGTGAATCGGCGGGCAGCGGTTCGCGCTCGAAGACGTCGAGCCCCGCGGCACGGATATCGCCGGCTTTCAGCGCGGCGATCAACGCGGCTTCGTCGACCACCTTGCCGCGGGCGATGTTGATGAAGATCGCGCTCGCGCGCATGCGCGCGAACTGCGCGGCACCGAACAGGTGGGTTGTCTCGGCGGTCAGCGGCACGGTGACGCAGACGAAGTCGGCGCTCTCGAGCAACTCGTCGAACTCGCAGCGCCGGGCGCCGAGCTCGGTTTCCAGCGAGGGCTTGGGCGAGGCGTGGGTGTAGAGCACGTTCATGCCGAAGCCCAGTGCGCCGCGCCGCGCCACGGCGGCGCCGATACGACCCAGTCCGACCATGCCCAGGGTCTTGCCGTGCACGTCGGTGCCGTACAGCGGCGCGCCGATGCCTTCCTTCCAGTCGCCGCGCTTGACGAAGTCGGCCAGCTCCACGACCCGCCGCGCGGTGGCCATGATTAGCGAGAAGCCGGTATCGGCGGTGGTTTCGGTGAGCACGTCCGGCGTATTGCAAAGCAGGATGCCACGGCGGGTCAGTTCATCGACCGGGTAGTTGTCGTAGCCCACCGAGATGCTGGCGATCGCTTCCAGGTGCGGGGCTCCGTCGAGCAGTTCGGGGGTAATCCCGAGGCTGGCCCCGACCAGCCCGTGGGCCTCGCCAAGTGCCTCGCGGAACGCCGGATCGTCCGCCGAATCGAGATCGGGGAAGTAGTCGACATGGAACTGCTCGCTGAGCTGCTCCAGATGCTGATCGGCGAGTCGCCGAAAGGCGACGATACGTTTTTGCATGGTGGCTCCTGTTGTCATGGTCGTCGGCGTTGTCGCTGCCGATTCAATCCAGCGTGGGCAACGCGCTTTCCAGCTGCTGCAGGCGTCCTCGGTGCGGCAGGCCCTCCATGTCGCCGGGCACCTGCACCGCCTCGGCACCGATCAGGTTGCCGCGGCGCAGCGCGGCGTGCGGTGACAGGCCGTCGAGCAGTGCGCTGACCACGCCCACCGCGAAGCCGTCTCCGGCGCCCACGGTATCGACGACCTTGTCCACCTTGACGCCTTCCACGGTGAAACTCTCCGTGTGGCTGCGGTAATAACTGCCCTCGGGGCCGAGCTTGACGATCACCGCCCTGGCGCCCCGCTCGAGATAGAAACCCGCGATGTCGTGGGCCGAGTCGAGCCCTGTCAGCCGGCGGCCTTCGGCGAGTCCGGGCAACACCCAGTCGGCGCGCGCGGCCAGGTCGTTGAGGGTATCGCACATCTCGCGTTCGCTGGGCCACAGGCTGGGGCGCAGGTTGGGATCGAAGGAGATGCTGGCGCCGGCCTTGCGGGCACGCTCGAGCATGTGCTCGGAGAGCGCCCGCGCGGTGTCCGACAATGCCGGGGGAATACCGGTGGCATGCAGGTGGCGAACCGCCGCGAAGTCCACCGCGCCGGCATCGGCGGGGCTCAGGTGGCTGGCGGCGCTGCCGCGGCGCACGTACTCGACGTGGGGGTCGGAACCGTCCTCGGTGCGGGCCTTGAAGACCAGTCCGGTGGCGTGTTCGGGGTCGCGGACCAGGTGACGGCAATCGAGCCCTTCGCTTTCCAGCATGCGGCGAATGAAGCGGCCGAAGCTGTCGTCGCCGACCCGGCTCAGCCAGCCGACGTGAAAGCCCAGCCGGGCCAGGCCGATGGCGACGTTGGTGTCGGCTCCGGCGATGCCGCGGGTGAAGCGCTCCACCTCGGCCAGGTCGCCGGGCGCCTCGGCGGCGAACAGTGTCATCGCCTCGCCGAAGGCGAGGATTTCCGGATTGTCTGCGCGGCTCATGGGTAGGCTCCTGTGGCGTTTCATTGAGGGTGGCTGTTCGGCAGGCTCGTCGACGGGGCCGGCTCGCACCGGCCAGGGGAGAGGGTCATCGAGAGCATCCGTCGGCGGGTTCGCGGCGTCGTGGCCGCTGCGTCGAGCCGCGCGGAATCAGCCGCGCCACGAAGTCGGTGCGCCGTGACGGCGCGTGGCGAGGATTCTCGTCGAGTCGTCGCAGCAGGCTGTCCACGGCGGCCCGGCCGATCGCCTCGGTGGGCTGGGCGAGGGTGGTGATCCCCGGGCCTGCCAGCGCGCACCAGTCGAGCTCGTCGATGCCCAGCAGGCCGGTTTCACCGAGCGTCACATCGAGCGCACGCAGGGCATGGGCCACCGCCAGGGTGACGTTGCCGTTGGCGCACAGCAGCGCCCGGGGGCGCTCGTCCGCGCCGTTCACGAAGGTCGCCAACGTCTTGCGCAGCGTTGCTTCCCGGGTCTCGCCGGCGTGGGGGTCCTGAACGTACACCTCGCCGTCGAAATCGCCCTGTGCCCGACGTTCGTGAAAGCGTAGCAGGCGAGCCTGGCGCGAGCTGGCCGCCTCCGGCGGCTCGCTGACATAGAGCAGGTGCCGGTAGCCCCGCTCGAGCAGATGATCCACCGCCGTGTCGATGACACGGGCATTGTCGAGCCCCACCACGTCGGCCTCGAAAGCGCCGAGAGTGCGGTCGAGAAGCACCAGCGGGGTGCCCTGTTCGGCGAGCGCCACGAGCTCGTCGCTGGGTCGGCCGGCGGCGTTGACCACCAGCCCCTCGACCCGATAGGCGGCGAGCAGCGCCAGATGTTCGCGCTCCTGAGCCGGGTCGTTGTCGGTGTTGCACACCAGCAGTGAAAAGCCGCGCTCGCGGCAGGCTTGCTCCACGCCGTGGAGCACGTCGACACTGAACGGGTTGCGGATGTCCGCCACGACCATGCCCAGCAATCGCGAACGCCCACCCTTGAGGCCGCGCGCCATCTGGTTGGGGCGATAGCCCAGGCGCGCGATCGACTGGCCGATACGCCCCTGCAGCGTCGCCGAGAGCCGCTCCCGCTCACCGCCCAGGTAGCGCGACACACTGGTCTTGGAAACCCCGGCGTCGCGGGCGACCTCGAGGATGGTCGAGCGGGCGGCGTTCTTGCTGTCACTCATGGGTGTCGTTCGTCATGGGCTGATGTCAGCGTCGGGCTACGAGCTACGAGCTACGAGCTACGAGCTACGAGCTACGAGCTACGAGCTACGAGCTACGAGCTACGAGCTTAGAGCTACGAGCTTAGAGCTTAGAGCCTAGAGCCTAGAGCCTAGAGCCTAGAGCCTAGAGCCTAGAGCCTAGAGCCTAGAGCCTAGAGCTTTCGGCGATGATTGATGGAACCGTTCCCATCGTAGAGCTGTCGGGTCTCTCGGGCAACGCAGAAGCGCCTAGACAAAGGTCTTGGTAGGGGCTCGAGGCGGCGGGTCGATCGGTGCCAAGAAAAGCACCGCCCGGTGGGCGGCGCGATGGAAGCCGGAAAAGCGCAGGGTTTCACTCCCCCAGGTGATTGGCGTGCAGCACCCGGTCGGCGGGGCCGAAGCGGTCGGCCGCGGTATTGTGCTGGTGCCAGTAGGGGTAGAGCAGCGCCGGGCGGCTGACTTTCTCGATGGCGGCGATCTCGTCGGGCTTGAGGGTAAGCTCGGCGCTGGCCAGATTGTCCTTGAGCTGAGCGTCCTTGCGCGCCCCGATCACCGCGGTGGAGACGCCGGGGCGGGTCAGTGTCCAGGCCAGCGCGACCTGGGCGGCGGAAACGCCGTGGCCGTCGGCGATCTCGACCAGGGTGTCGATCAGATCGAAGAGCTTTTCCTCGTCATGGATCGGCGGCTCGGTCCAGCCATGGCTGAAGCGCGTGCCGTCGGGATTGCGCTGGCCGCGGCGATACTTGCCGGAGAGCAGGCCACCGGCGAGCGGGCTCCAGACCATGGTGCCGAGTCCCTGGTCGACGGCCGCCGGCATCAGTTCGAACTCGGCGTCGCGGGCCTGGGCGGTATAGTGGATCTGTTGGCAGACCGGCTCGATGAAGTTGTTGCGTTCGCAGATCTTGAGCGCCTTCATGACGTGCCAGGCGGACCAGTTGGAGACGCCGTAATAGCGGATCTTGCCGTCGCGCACCAGTTGATCCATGGTCGCCAGCGTTTCTTCCAAGGGCGTCAGGCCGTCCCACTGGTGCATCAGGTAGAGGTCGAGATGCTCGGTCTGCAGCCGTTTCAGGCTGGCCTCGCACTGGCGCAGGATGTGGTGGCGCGACAGCCCGCCGTCGTTGGGTCCCTCGCCCATCGGGAAGCGCACCTTGCTGGCGATCAGCACGTCGTCGCGCTTGGCCTTGAGCGCCTCGCCGAGGATCTCCTCCGAGCGACCCTCGGAGTACATGTTGGCGGTATCGAAGAAGTTGACGCCATGGTCGATGGCCATGTCGATCTGACGCTGGGCGTCGCCCAGGCCGGTGTCGCCGACGCTGGCCATCTTGCCGACGCCGCCGAAGGTCATGGTGCCCAGGGTCAGCGACGAGATGCGCAGGCCGGACTGGCCGAGATTGCGATAGTCCACAGTGCTTTCCTTGTGCATGCAGCCTCACGCGTGAGGCCTGTTGGATTAGGGTGATCGCAGATAGCGTTGTCACTCGGGGCTGATCCATCGACAAGTCTGCGAGGAGGCGCTGTAAATACCTCCATGTACGCTACCGACGCCTTCCATGGCGTCGGACCTCCTCTTCGGCTTGTCCCCGGCGCCCCTCGTCAGATTCAAATGCGATTGACCTGCCTGTCGTATGAAGCCTGTTGCAAGGCGAGGGGGCTAGCAGGGTGCAATCAGGCCGCGACGTAGACGGTGCGCACGTTGAGGAACTCGCCGAAGCCGTATTCGCTCTGCTCGCGTCCGTAGCCGCTGCCCTTGACGCCACCGAACGGCAGCTCGGCGAACGGCGTGGTCGGGCGGTTGACGAAGCTCATGCCCACCTCCAGACGACGCGCGACCTGCTCGGCGCGCTTGACGTCCTGGCCGACCACGGTGCCGCCCAGCCCGTAGGGGCTGTTGTTGGCCAGCTCGATGGCATGCTCGGTGTCGTCGGCGGTCACCACCGAGGCCACCGGGCCGAACAGCTCCTCGTCGAAGGCCGGATTGCCGGGCGCGACGTTGGTCAGCACGGTCGGCGCGTACCAGGCGCCGGGCTTGTCGAGGATCTCGCCGCCGGTCTCGATCTGGGCGCCGTTCTGTACGGCCCGCCTGACCTGGTCGTGCAGGTCGTCGCGCAGGTCCTTGCGCGACATCGGGCCGATGTTGGTGCTTTCGTCCATCGGGTCGCCCACGCGCAGTTTCTGCACCCGGTCGACGAGGCGCTCGGTGAAGCGCTCGACCAGCCGCTCGACCACGATCAGCCGCTTGGAGGCCGCGCAGCTCTGACCGGTGTTGTCGAAGCGCCCGTCGATGGCGATCTCGACCGCCTTGTCGACGTCGGCGTCGTCGAGCACGATCAGCGGATCGATGCCGCCGAGTTCCAGCACGCTGGGCTTGGCCAGTTCGCCGGCGGTGGCGGCCACCGCCTTGCCGGCCTCCTCGCTGCCGGTCAGCGTCACCCCGCAGACGATCGGATCGCGCATGATGTCGGCGATCTCGCTCGAGGACACCGGCAGCCAGGTGAAGGTGCCGTCCTCGAAGCCGGCGTCATGGAACAGCTGGGTGATCAGCTTGGCGCTGCCCGGCACGTTGGAGGCGTGCTTGAGCAGGCAGGCGTTGCCGCCGGCCAGGTTGGGTGCGGCGAAGCGCACGACCTGATAGAGCGGGTAGTTCCACGGCATCACGCCGAGTACCGCGCCCATCGGGTCGCGGACCACCTCGGCCTTTTGCGCGCCGGCCACCTGCTTGGGCTTGGGCGCCATGAAGTCTTCGGCATTGTCGGCGTAGAAGCGCACGATGGCCGCCGAGATCTGGGTCTCGGCGATGACGTCGCCGAATTTCTTGCCCATCTCGTGACAGATCACCTCGGCGATATCGGCCTGGCGCTTTTCGATCAGGTCGGCCACGGCGTGCAGCTTCCTGGCGCGTTCGGCGACCGGCAGCGTGCGCAACTCGTCGAAGCCGCGGCGGGTAGCGTCCAGCTTGGCCCTGATCGCCGCTTCGTCGAGCATATCGTGTTCACCGATCACCTTGGCGTTGGCGGGGTTCACGGCGGTTAGCGTCTTGCGGCTCATCACATCCTCCTTGGCGTTGATGGCTTGGGCGTGCGTCCCTTCGTTCATTCGCCTGCTCACAGTGTAGAAGTGATGACGAGGGTCTGCTTCTTCAAGGCGTGACATCGGTTCGTGTCGTGCACCGGGGCGTATTCGCGCGATGGCTAGGCAGGCCGATTTCGTTCACAGTAGCGGGCTGTGGTCCGACGACGAGGGCCTGATAGAGGAGGAGTTCGTGAAGCCGTTAGCTGACCCAAGACAGATCGGAAGGCGCGTCTGCTCAATGCTGGTGCTGATCATGGCTCTTGCCGCGGGGCTGGCATCGGCCGACCCCGAGGCGGATTGCGACCGCCGCGTCAGGCCGGGCGAGGATCTGCAGAATGCCCTCGACGGCCTGCCGCAGAACGACCGGCACCTGACGGTATGCCTGGACGCGGGCACTTATCAGCTCAACGAAATGGTGGTGATAGAACGCGGCAACCTGACGCTGCGCGGCCAGGCGAGCGAGGGGCAGGAGGCCACGCTGCTGCGAATGCAGGAGGGCATTTCCAGCCCGGTGCTGGTGCTGGGCGATGCCTACCATCGCGAGCCGCAACGCCCCATTCGCCGGGTCACGGTGGAGCGCCTGGCGATTCGTGGCGACGCCAGTACGGCGCGTGAATTCAAGCCGGCGCTGCCTTATCTGAGCAACAGCGGGCTGATCGTCAGGCGCGGTGAAGGCATCGTGCTGCGCGACCTGGACATCCGCCACTGTCGCAGCGCCTGTCTGCTGACCGAGTATCACAGCAGCGACGTGCTGATCGAGAACAACACCATGAGCCAGGCCGAGTGGGATGGCTTGTCGCTCAACCGGGCCGGACCGACGCGGGTCGTCGGCAACGTCATCGAGGACAACGTGGCGGCGGGCATCACCGTCGAATACCTGCAGGGCAGCGAGGTCGTCGATAACGTCATCGCCGATAACGGCTCGCATGGTCTGTACCTGGCCGACGCCGAACACAACCGCTTCAGCAACAACCTGATCAGAAACAACCAGCTGGCCGGGGTCTTCCTGACCTGCTCGATCCGTCACCGCGATCCGGTGCTGTGCTGGGACGACAGCTTCAGTCGCGACAACGTGTTCAGCAACAATCGCTTCGAGCACAACCGCTACGGCTTCCGCATCGCGGTGGACAAGGCCGCCAACTGCCAGGAGCGCGGCGGGCCGCCGACCAATGTCTCGCGGGGCGATGTCTTCGTCGACAGCCCCAACAAGGAGCCCGCCTGGGAGGAGTATGGCCGGTGCATCGCCTATGACGGCAGCCGGACCCTCGAGGCGTCGAATCCGCAGAGCCCCGGGTGAGCGCCGCTCGTGTGGGGTCTACCGTTCGGCCCCGGGCGTGCGTTCAAAGTGCTGCCAGGCGGCGCGAATTGGCGGTGCTGCGACGGTGATAGGGTTCCAGCGTGCGTTGGCCGGTTTCCCACCAGGGCGCGCAGCTGCCGGTGCACAGGCTGAACAGCGATTGCTGAAGCTGGGCGGCGACCTCGATGCCGGCATCGAGCTTCTCGGTGACCATGCGCTGGTTCTCGTCGAGCATCGCCGGGCTGGTGGGCACTCGGGTACACCAGAGGTTGTTGCGCAGGGCGATCGTCGACAGCGACGAGGCCCAGAGTTCGTAGGTCATCAGGCTGACTGACCAGATGCCGCTGAGGGCTGCCGGGGAGAAGGGCATCAGCGGGTCGAGAGCGGAGGTTTGACGCATGGGCGAATACCGTGGTGGGCTTGGCTATATGGGTTTATCGGCAAGGGCACCGATCGTCTTCAATGCATACTACAGGGATACCGGCTGTCGTGCTGCATTGCAACATCGGCATCCGCAACCGTCTCGACTACGCTGAAATGCGTGGCGCCTCGCCGTCATCCGACGGCACGGCGATCAGGGAAGGGCCGCAAACAGGAGACGCTCATGAGAGATGAAATGCTTTGGTCGTTGCTCAGCACCGGGGCAGCTATTGCCGCGGGCGTGGCCGCCAGGAATGGTGCGCGCAAGGCCTACGAACGCAAGATCGGCAAGCCCCCGCTCGATCCTTACGAGCGGGATGTGAAGTGGCGTCATGCGCTGCTATGGGGGGCGAGCACCGGCATGATCGTCGGCATGTCGCGAATCATCGGCCGGCGCGCCGGCAGCGAGGCGGTGCGTCGCGTCCAGCGTCGCCGTCTGCGGCGCCAACGGTTGCTCGATTACGATCGCCGCCCGCTGGGCTAGCGCGGCTCATCGGCTTCATGGCCGGCACGCGCCGGCCATGCGACTAAAGACCAATTGATTAGACTAAAGTCTAAGACTGGGGCATAATGGTCGTTAACTTGTAACCAGCAGGGGCAAGAGACCATGACTACCCAGACTTCATCCCTTTCCAACGTCGCCCAGGCATCCGTGTTGAAGCGTGTCGGCGCGAAAGCCTATCGCCTGCTCGAAAGCATGACCGAGAGCGCCTATCGGGGCTTCCTGGCCCAGAGCGCAGGCCGCTACGGCATCGAGTGAGACATCGGCCACGCTGGCCAGCAGGCGGCAATGCCGCCTGCGTACGGCCCGCCTCGGCGTATCGATTTCAGATCCAGCCCAGCAATTGCCACCATAGATAGTCCAGCGGCCACAGCACGATCAGGCTGACGGTCGCCATGACCAGCAGTATCCGCATGGCGTCGCGCAGCGGCAGTCGGGCGCTGATCAGGCCGACCACCAGCGGCGGTGCCTGGTAGGGCAGCAGCACGGTGGAAAACCCCACTACCTGGCTCATGGCGATCGCTTCCGGCGACCAGCCGGTGATCGTGGCCATTTCCGGTGCCAGCGGGGTCAGCACCGCCGGTACGCCGGGCAGCGTGATCAGCGACCCCAGCGCCATCGCCAGCCCTCCCAGCAAACCGAAGGTCGCCGCATCGCCGGCCTCGCCCAGGGGCAGCGCGACGAGCAGTGAATGCGCCAGATACGCGCCGAGCCCGCTTTCATGCGCCAGTGCGCCGAGGCTGACGATCCCCGCCACATAGATCAACGACTCGACGTTGAGCGACTGCAGCGGCTGGGCTTTCATCAGCCCGCTGCCCGGGAACAGGCAGACGAGCGCGATCGCCATGCCGATCCAGGCCGGCGAGACGCCGTGCCAGGCATCGCTCAGCCACAGCAGTACGGCGGCGACGAGCAGCCAGGCGAGCCCCTTCTGCGCCCCGCTCAAGGCGGGCGAGTCGGCGGCTTGCCGCGCCTCGGGACGCGGGTCGCCATCCGGGAAGAGCCGCAGCATCACCCACACCAGGATGACCGCCTTGAGCAGCCCGAGCACCGGGAAGTGCAGCAGCAGGTAGGCACTGTAGCTCGGCGGGGCGCCGAGTACCGTCTCGGCGGCGCCCATCAGCACGTTGTTGGGCACGTTGGCCGGCAGGATGGCGTAGGTGGGCAGGAATGTGCCCATCATGCCGCCGAGAATCACGCCGGTGCGTCCGCGCCGGCCTTCCGTATAGCCGAGATGATCGGCCAGGGTGATCAGGATCGGCGTCAGCAGGACGATGCGTCCCATGCCCGAAGGCATGACGAAGGCCATCGCCAGGCCCAGGGCCACCACCCCGCCTACCGCCAGCCGATAGGAAGGCGACAGCAGCGGCCCGGCGCGGCTGGCCAGGTTGCTCCCCAGCCCGGTGTAGTGGATGGCGGCGCCGATCACCAGCCCCGAGAACACCAGCCAGGTCGCCGCCGACGAGAAGCCGGCGAACACCGTGTCGGCACTCGCCACGCCGGCCACCGTGCACAGCGTGAAGAACACCAGGGCGGTCAGCCACTGTGCCAGCCAGCCGGTTGCCCACAAGGCGATCGACAACACCATCACGCTGGTGACGCGCAGCAGCGGATCGGCCGCAGGCCAGCCCAGCAGGAATCCCGCCACCCCCAGCAGCCCTGCCAGGACGATCAGGGTTCGGACCGGTAAGCGCAGGAGCAGGAGGGCGGGCATGGCGTTTTCCGAGGGGGCTGGGTGCGGGGGAAGCGCCGAGTTTAGCAGGCGAACCAGCGGCCCACGAGGCTCGGCCAGGACGCCGTGGCTGTCGTTCGGGGATGAAGTGCTGAATCAATGCCGGCGAACGCTCAATGTCGTGACGGTGATGACGATCATCGCCATGCCCAGCCACTGGCTGAGGCCGAGGGTTTCGCCCAGCACCAGCAGACCGAACAACGATGCCGTGACCGGCTCCACCATGGCGATCATCGAGGCCAGGCTGGCCGGGGTGCGGCGCAGGCCGGGCAGGTAGACGGCAAACGACAGGCCGACACCGAAGAACCCGAGCAGCAGAAAGCCGCCGAGGTCGGCGGAGTGCAGCGCGGCCATTACCCGGGTGCGATCCACCAGCAGTGCAAGCACGATTACAAAGGTGGCAAAGGCGATGGCCAGCGTGGTAGGCACGGTGCCGCGTGCGGCGGCATTCTGAAAGGCCAGGATGAACAGGGTGTACGACAGCGCCGAGGCGATCCCCGCCGCCACACCGACCGCGGTTATGTCTGATGCGCCGCCATCGAGGAGGCCGGTGAGCAGAGCGACGCCGAGCAGGACCAGCGCGATGGCCGCTGCCTTTCCCCAGTCGGCGCGCTCGCGGCCGGCCAGGAAGGCGGCCAGCAGCACATAGATCGGCGCGGTGTACATCAACGTGGCGGCGACCGCGACACTGGTGCGGTCGATGGCAATCGCGTAGAAGGTCAGATTGCCGGCGACCCCCAGCCCCGCCAGCACCGACCATGGCCAGTGATGCCGGCCGCCCACCCGTTGCGAACCGCCGGCTAGGCGATGTAGTGCCCACCAGAGGAGGATGCACGCCAGCCCGACCGCACCGCGATAGAAGGTCACGACCAGCGGACTCCAGCCGTGGGTCATCAAGAGCCCGCCGATCCCGCCGGACACGCCCCATAGAAATGCCGCCAGCATGACCAGCGCCGGGCCCTTGAGCTGCATACCTATCCTCCTTGATGAATGCATATTGCGCTGCACTATCTACAGCGCGTTGTCAGGCTAGTCGATAACCGTCGTCAGCGCTGGCGAACGCTCAGATAGGTCACCGTCACCAGGATGATCGCCATGCCCAGGGCCTGGGCCGGGCCGAGGGTGGTGCCGAGTACCACGATCCCGAACCACGACGCGGTGACCGGTTCCACCATGGCGATGATCGAAGCCACGGTGGGCGAAGTCCTGCGTAATCCGACGATATACAGCAGGAACGACAAGCCAACGCCGAACAGACCGAGCAGCACGAACCAGCCGATATCGGCCGAGCGCAGCGCGGCAACGGCCTGGGCGTGGTCGATGAAGGGAAACAGGCAGGCCAGCACGGTCAGGAAGGCGACCACCAGCACAAGATGCGGGCGACCCTGGAGCGACGCGTACTTGAAGCCGAAGATGAACAGCGCATAGGCCAGCCCCGCGCCGATGCCACAGGCGATGCCGAATGCGGTGAGGCCGCCGGCGCCGGTCACGCCGGTCAACAGCACGACACCGACGAGGACCAGGGCCAGGCATAGCCAGGTAATCAGCGAATTGCGCTCGAGGCCGGCGATGAAGGCCACCAGGTAAACGTACACCGGGGCGGTGTACATCAGCGTTGCCGCGACCGCTACGTTGGCGTGCCGGATGCTCAGGAAATACAGCGCGAAGTTGCCGGCGATGCCCACCCCGGCCAGCACCGCCCAGAATAGCTGGTTGCGATTGCTGCGCAGGCCTTCCCCGGGTTGCAGGCACAGCCAGGCGCACAGGCAGAGGAAACCGATGGCGGCCTGATAGAACGCGACCACGAGCGGTTCCCAGCCGTGCTCGATGAGAATGCCCGCCAAGCCACCGGCCACGCCCCACAGGGCAGCCGCCGCGATGATCCACGGAATGCCCGTCACGGACTCCTCCTTGAGTCGGCCCCTGAACGGGGCGAAATACTGAACCTGACAGTATGGCCGACCCGGCGAGAGGACCCAAGGTCATGAGCTCGATGGCTGCACTTGGCGGTGTGACTGGGGTAGGCTGTGTTGCCAATTTCCAGCGAGTCGCAATGGAGCGTGCCGGCGAGCGCGACGCCATGGCGATGTCGTGGGTCATTCACCGCACAAGAGAGTCGCTTCATGCATCGCTATTTCGTCCTGCCCACCACCTTGCCTGGGTGGGGGCTGTTGATCGCCTTCTTGGCGGTGTTGGCGCTGGGGCTGTGGCCGGTCATCGGCTGGGTCAACCATGCGCCTGGCTGGCTGGGCATGCCTGCCATCGTCGTCTGGAGCTACGTGGTCGTGTTTGCCAGTTGCACCGTGATGGCGATCGCCAATCGCTTCGTCGACGACGACGCAGGGTCTGGCGATGACTAGTTCGCTCCCGCTGACGATCACCCTGGGCTATGTGCTTGTGGTCATGGCGGTCGGCCTGCACGCGCGGCGCGGACGGCGCATGGACAGTCTCGAGGAGTGGGGCGTGGCCGGGCGCAGCATGGGGCCGGTGACACTGTACCTGCTGATCGCCGCCGGCAGCGTCAGCGCCTACACCTTCATGGGCGCGCCGGGGTGGGCCTACGCCAAGGGCGTGCCGGTGTTCTACGTGGTGGTGTATCTCGCCTACCTGGCGCTGGTGGCGTGGTATTGCGGGCCCCGGGTGTGGGCGTTCGGCGAACGCTTCGGGCACGTCACCCAGGCCAGTGCCATCGCCGACCGCTACCAGAGTCCGTTCCTGGGCGGCCTGTCGGCGCTGGTGATGTCGGTGGGGTCGCTGGCCTACGCGGTGCTGCAGACCGTCGGTTCCGCCTACATCCTCACGGTGATGAGCGGCGGGGCGATTCCGGTATGGCTGGGGGTGATCGGCGTGCTGAGCTGCATCGCGCTGTACCTGTTCGTCAGCGGCCAGCGGGCGATCGGTCGTACCAATGCCTTTCAGGGCGTGCTGATGTTCGTCGTCGCCTGGGCGGTGGGGCTGTGGGCGGTGCACTCCGCCACCGGTGGCTGGCGCTTTGCCGCGGTGTTCGATCGGGTGCGCGACGAGCATGCCGCCTGGCTGAGCCTGCCCGGCGCCGGCGGCGACATGAGCTTCCGCTTCTGGACCACCTCGGTGATCGTCTCGATGCTCTCCTTCATGCCGCCGGTGTGGACGCAGTGGATGAGCGCCGCCTCGGCCGCCACCATCCGCCGCAGCGCCACCTGGCTGCCCGGCTATTATCTGGTGATCCTGCCCATGGTGATGGTGGGCTTCATCGGCATCTATACCCTGCCGGAGCTGGCGCGCAGCGACACCGTGGTGCTGGAATACGCCATGCAGCACCTGCCGGCGCTCCTGGTGGGGCTGCTCGGCGCCGGCACGCTGGCGGCGTCGATGTCGTCGTGCGAGCCGTTCATCCACTCGGTGGCGCTGAGCTACGGCAAGGACGTCATCCAGCCGCTGTGCGGGCTCTCGGACGCCACCACCGCGCAGCTCACCCGCTGGTTGATCGTGCCGCTGATGGCGTTGATTGTAGCTCCGCTGGCGATCGCCGAACCGGGCAGCCTGGTGATGATCCTGCTGGTGGGGCTGGGCTTCGCCACCCAGGTGTTGCCGGCGTTCATCGGCATGTTCCTGTGGCCGCGCGCCTCCCGCGCCGGGGTGATCGCCGGCATCGTCGTCGGCTTCGTCGTCACCACCGCCTTCACCACGCTGTGGAAGCATCCGCTGGGCATTCACGCCGGTTTCTGGGGCCTGATGGCCAACCTGCCGATCTTCGTCGCGGTGTCGCTGGCCACCCGGCCGGTGGAGGCCGCGGTGACCGAGCGGTTCTTCCGTATCGCCGCGCCGCACTGGTACCGGCGTCGCGGTGAACAGGCGATTCGGGCCCACAACACCCGAGAAAGCGCAGCACGCGGCGATTAGCGCGCGTCGCAGTTCGCCCGGTAGTCTCGGGCGTCGACGCCGAGTGTCACGTGTTCGCTGACCTTGCTGTAGAAGAACGCGTCGCTGTCGTCTTCCGGCGAGGCGAGCGTATACGTTCCACAGACGCCATAGCCCTTGTTGACCGCGTGGGTGGCGGTCAGCTCGACCTCGATTTCGCCGGGGCGTTCGCCAGCCAGCGAGGTGGCGATGGCCCGCTCGATATGCTCGTCGAGCTGGCTATCGGTGTACGCCTGGTAGCCGAAGATCGCGGCGAAGGCGATGACGCAGGTGACGAGCGGGATGATCAGGTTGTGCATGGCTTGTCTCCGGTAGCCAAGGCCACCGCCGGCGTCGGCGGCGAGCGTTGTTACGTTGCCTTCAGCCGGCCAGCGCCGCCGGCTCGCTCGCGGCGTAGCGCTGGGCCATCGCCTCCAGACCGAGCGGCTTGATGCGGCTGGCATTGCCGGCTGTGGCGAAGGTCTCGAAGCGATGGACGCACAGCTCGCGCATGGCGGCTACCGATTCCTTCAAGTACTTGCGCGGGTCGAATTCGGCCGGGTTGTGGGCCAGGAAGCGGCGAATGGCACCGGTCGAGGCCAGCCGCAGGTCGGTGTCGATATTGACCTTGCGCACGCCGTGGCGGATGCCCTCGACGATCTCCTCGACCGGCACGCCGTAGGTCTCGGGGATCTTGCCGCCGTGTTCGTTGATGACCGCGAGCCACTCCTGGGGCACCGAGGAGGAGCCGTGCATCACCAGGTGCGTGTTGGGAATGCGTTCGTGAATATGCCGGATGCGCGCGATGGACAGCGTGTCGCCGGTGGGCGGCCGGGTGAACTTGTAGGCGCCATGGCTGGTGCCGATGGCGATCGCCAGGGCATCGACGCGGGTCGCGGCGACGAAGGCGGCGGCTTCCTCGGGGTCGGTGAGCATCTGCTCGTGGGAGAGCGTGCCCGAGGCACCGATGCCATCCTCCTCGCCGGCCTGGCCGGTTTCCAGGCTGCCCAGGCAGCCCAGCTCGCCCTCGACGGAGACCCCGCAGGCGTGCGCCATCTCGACCGTGCGGCGGGTGACCTCGACGTTGTAGGCGTAATCCGCTGGCGTCTTGCCGTCTTCCTCGAGCGAGCCGTCCATCATCACCGACGAGAAGCCCGCCTGAATGGCGCGCTGGCAGATCGCGGGGCTGGTGCCATGGTCCTGGTGCATGACCACCGGAATGTGCGGAAACTCCTCGATCGCGGCCAGGATCAGGTGGCGCAGGAAGGGCGCCCCGGCGTACTGGCGGGCGCCGGCGGAGGCCTGGACGATCACCGGCGAATCGGTGGCGTCGGCGGCTTCCATGATGGCGCGCATCTGTTCCAGGTTGTTGACGTTGAAGGCGGGCACGCCGTAGCCGTAGTCGGCGGCGTGGTCGAGGAGCTGGCGCAGGCTGATCAGGGCCATGTGGGTGCGTTTTTCCTGAAGGTCATAAATGGGCGGCCAGAGCGCCGCCCCGGGTCGGTGATGCTGGATTTGTCGGGTTTTCAGCTCGGCTTACCTGGCCGCATCCTGCAGGGCCGCCACCGCCGGCAGTTGCTTGCCCTCGACGTACTCGAGGAAGGCGCCGCCGCCGGTGGAGATATACGAGACCTTGTCCTCGATGGCGTACTTGTCGATCGCCGCGAGGGTATCGCCGCCGCCGGCGATGGAAAAGCCGTTGCTCGCGGCGATCGCCTTGGACAGCGCTTCGGTGCCCTTGCCGAACTGGTCGATCTCGAACACCCCGACCGGGCCGTTCCAGAGGATGGTGCCGGCGTCCTTGAGCAGCGCGCCGAAGCGCGAGGCGGTATCGGGGCCGATATCGAGGATCATCTCGTCGTCGCCGACCTGATCGACCGGGCGCACCACCGCCTCGGCCGATTCGGAGAACTCGTTGGCCACCACCACGTCGCTGGGCAGCGGGATCTCGACCTTGGCCATCAACGCCTTGGCCTGGTCGATCAGGTCGGCCTCGTGAAGCGACTTGCCGACGTTGTGGCCCGCCGCGGCGATGAAGGTGTTGGCGATGCCGCCGCCGACGATCAGCTGGTCGCATTTCTCGGACAGTGCCGTGAGTACATCGAGCTTGGTCGAGACCTTGGAGCCGCCGACGATGGCGACCATCGGGCGCGCCGGCGTGGCCAGGGCCTTTTCCAGCGCCTCGAGCTCGCGGGCCAGTAGCGGTCCGGCACAGGCGTCGTCGGCGTAGCGCGCCACGCCGTGGGTCGAGGCCTGGGCGCGGTGCGCGGTGCCGAAGGCGTCCATGACGTAGATGTCGCAGAGTCTGGCGTAGGCCCGGGCCAGCACCTCGTCGTCGCTTTTCTCGCCGCGGTTGTAGCGTACGTTCTCGAGCAGCACGACCTCACCGTCGGCGACCTCGATCGGGTTGTCGAGGTAGTCGTCGACCAGCCGCACCGGCTGGCCGAGCAGCTTGCCGAGGTGGGCGGCGACCGGGGCCAGCGAGAACTCGTCGGCGGGCTCGCCTTCGCTGGGCCGGCCCAGGTGGCTCATCAGCAGCACCTTGGCACCGGCGTCGCGCGCTGCCTCGATGGTCGGCAGGCAGGCGCGGATGCGGGCGTCGGAGGTAACGCTGCCCTGCTTGACCGGGACGTTGAGGTCTTCGCGAATCAGCACGCGCTTGCCGGCGAGTGCCAGGTCGGTCATCTTGCGCACGTTCATGGGCGGATGCTCCTAGTGTTGAATCCGGTTTGGCCGCGTTCGGGTGCGGGCGGACAATGGCTAGGGCCGCGCATCGAGTTCGGCCAGCCGCGCGGCGACCTCGAGCATGCGGTTGGCGAAGCCCCATTCGTTGTCGAACCAGCTGAGCAGCTTGACCAGATGGCCGCCGGCGACCCGGGTCTGAGTGGCGTCCACGATACCCGAGCGCGGATCGTGGTTGAAGTCGACCGAGGCCATGGGTTCTTCAGTGTAGCCGAGTCGTCCGGCCAGGCGCGTGCGGCTGGCCTCGGCGAGCAGCGCGTTGACGGTGGCGGCGTCGCACGCCCGGTGCACCGAGATCGCCATGTCCATCGCCGAGACATTGATCGTCGGTACCCGCACGTGGAGGCATTCGAAGCGCCCGGCGAGCTTGGGCATCAGCCGCTCGATGCCGCGCGCCAGCCCGGTGTCGACGGGAATGATCGACTGCATCGCCGAACGCGTCAGGCGCAGGTCGGACTTGTGGTAGGCGTCGATCACCGGCTGGTCGTTCATCGCCGAGTGGATGGTGGTGGTCACGCCGTGCTCGATACCCAGCGCCTCGTCGAGCACGGTGAGGATCGGGATCAGACAGTTGGTGGTGCACGAGGCCGCCGAGACGATGCGCATCGCCGGCTCGAGCGCGGCCTCGTTGATGCCGCCGACCACCGTCAGGTCGACGTCGGACTCGGCGGGTTGCGAGAACAGCAGGCGCCGGGCCCCGGCGGCGAGGTGAAGCTCGGCGGTGGCGCGATCCTTGAAGCTGCCCGAGCACTCGACCACCAGGTCGATCCCCAGCTCCTTCCAGGGCAGGCGTTGCGGGTCGGGCTCGCGGAGCAGGGTGATTGCCCGGCCATTGATCAACAGCTGGTCGCTGTCGATGGCGACCTCGCCGGGAAAGCGCCCGTGGGTGGTGTCGTAGCGGGTCAGGTAGGCGACGGTCGCCGGGTCGGAAAGTTCGTTGATCGCCACCACCTCGAGCCCCGCGTCGTGCCCGAGCTCGGGGCGCTCGACCAGCGCGCGCAGCACACACTGGCCGATGCGGCCGTAACCGTTGATGGCGATGCGGTGGGGCATGATGAGCTCGGTGCGGGTGACGAACGGAAGGCGATTCTAGCGCAAAGCGCGCAGCGCCCCAACCGGCCGGCTCTCAGGCCAACGGTTCAGTCGATGTGCGGATTGAGCAGCAGCCGGCCGTGGATGTCGCCGTTGGTCATCGCCTCGGCGCGCTCGGCGATCGTCTCCATGCCGAGCTCCTCGTAATGCATGGCCTGGCGCACCGCCTCGGGAAGGTCGGCGATGTGCTTCCAGGCCTCGCGACGCCGGGCCAGGGGCTGCATCGCGCTGTCGACGCCGAGCAGCGAAACCCCGCGCAGGATGAACGGCATCACCGTGGTGGGCAGGTCGCTGCTGCCGGCCAGGCCCACCGCGACAACCAGTCCGTGGTACTCCATCTGCGCCAGCACGTTGGCCAGGACGTTGTCGCCGACGGTGTCGATGGCGCCGGCCCAGCGGCTCTTCTCCAATGGTCGCGGGTCGCCCTCGAATTCGTGGCGCCCGAGTACCTCGGTCGCGCCAAGCTCCCTGAGCCATGAGTCCTGATCGGGTTTGCCGGTGACCGCATGCACCTCGTAACCGTAATGGGCGAGCATCTTCACCGCCCAGCTGCCCACGCCGCCGGTGGCGCCGGTGACCACCACCCGCGCGCCGCGCGCCAGGCCGGCGTCTTCCAGGCGCATCACACTGAACATGGCGCTCAGCCCGGCGGTGCCGAACAGCATCGCCTCGCGGGTGGAGAGCCCTTCGGGGCAGGGCACCAGCCACTCCTCGTCGACCCGCATGGTCTCGGCGAAACCGCCCCAGTAGCGTTCGCCGACGCCCCAGCCGGTGAGGATGACCTTGTCGCCCGGCGCGAAGCGCTCGCCCTCGCAACTGCGCACCGTGCCGGCGAAGTCGATGCCCGGCACGAACGGGTAGTCGCGGACGATCTTGCCCTTGCCGGTCACCGCCAGGGCATCCTTGTAGTTGAGATCGGAATAGTCGATGTCGACGGTCACGGCACGCTCGGGGAGGCGGTCCTCGTCGATCGTCTCGACCCGGGCGCGCGGGTCTTCATCCTTGAGCATCAGCACGCGGGGCATGGTTGTCTCCTGACGGTTAGGCGTCTCACGGTCATCCCAGACTAGCCGCCGTATCCGGGGGCGGCAATAGCGCTTCGGCGCGAGTGCTTGCCAGGGCGGGGGCCTTTGCTACCATCGACGGATTGTCCGGCGCCGCTGCCCGAAAGCGGACGCTGCCGCCCCGGTGACGTGGGCGCTACAGGCGTGAACAGGCGCAAAACAGGAGCGAAATGGCAGCATGAAACCACGCGAAACCGGCTGGCGGCACCTGATGCACTCGACCCGCTACTCCCTCAAGGGCTTCAAGGCGGCGTTCTGCAACGAGGCGGCCTTTCGCCAGGAGGCGGTGCTGTGTGCCTTGCTGCTGCCGCTGGCCTGGTGGGTCGGCGAGACCCCGGTCGAGTGGCTGTTGCTGATCGGCAGCTGTGTGGCGGTGCTGATCGTCGAACTGCTCAACAGCGCGGTGGAAACCGTGGTCGACCGGATCGGCCCCGAGCACCACGTGCTCTCGGGGCGCGCCAAGGACATCGGTTCCGCCGCGGTGATGCTGTCGCTGCTCATGGCCGGGCTGACCTGGGGGCTGCTGCTCTGGCAGCGACTGCTCGGCTGAGCCCGCCGGCGCGGGACGGCAGGCAAAGCGCGCGGCCGGCTTCTACAGTTAGGGTAACAAGGTGGGTGCGTCAGGCTGTCGCGTTCAGTCGTTTGTCTGCTTGTCTGGCCGCGACGCCCCCGGTATCGTCACGGGTCTTTCTCCTGGTCACGGACGGCGCCGCCTCCGACATCCACTTAGCCAGCGTCAATAACAATTGGCCGCGAAAAAATCTAAAGGAGCAGCACAGATGCGTTTGATCCTCTTGGGCGCCCCCGGTGCCGGCAAAGGTACGCAAGCCCAGTTCATTTGCGAGCGCTTCGGCATTCCGCAGATTTCCACCGGCGACATGCTGCGCACCGCGGTCAAGGAAGGCAGTGACCTGGGTCTCAAGGTCAAGGAGATCATGAACAGCGGCGGGCTGGTGTCCGACGACATCATCATCGCCCTGGTCAAGGAGCGTATCGGCCAGCCCGACTGTGCCAACGGCTTCCTGTTCGACGGTTTTCCGCGCACCATTCCGCAGGCCGACGCGATGAAGGAGGCCGGCGTCAGGCTCGATCACGTGGTCGAGATCGCCGTCGACGACGAGGAGATCGTCAAGCGCCTGGCGGGCCGCCGGGTGCACCCCGGTTCGGGGCGCGTCTACCACCTCGAGTACAACCCGCCCAGGGAAGAGGGCAAGGACGACGTCACCGGCGAGGCGCTGATCCAGCGCGAGGACGATCGCGAGTCCACGGTGCGCAACCGGCTGGCCGTCTATCACGAGCAGACCGAACCGCTGGTCGCCTACTATCGCGAGTGGGCCGAGCAGGCGCCCGGCGAGGCGCCGGCCTACCATCGCATCGTCGGCATCGGCACGGTCGACGACATCAAGCGTCAGGTGGTCGAGGCGCTGGAAGGCTGACGCCGCGACGTTGCCCTTTCGCGAAGCGGTCAGCCCGGCCCCGGTGGCCGGGCTGTCCGTTTCCGGGCGGCTCGCTGCATGTGGCTTTTGCCGGCTCGTCGCCGACCGTATAATGCCCGCGCCATTCCATCAGACGTAATTGCCATGTCGACATTGCTGGCCCTGGATGCCTCCTCGAGCGCCTGCTCCTGCGCCCTGTGGCGTGACGGCGAGGTGCTGTCGCGCTTCGCGCTGACCCCGCGCGAGCACACCCGGCGGTTGATGCCGATGATCGACGACCTGCTCGCCGAGGCCGGGCTGCGCCCCGCCGATCTCGATGCGCTGGCCTACGGTCACGGCCCGGGCTCATTCACCGGGCTGCGGATTGCCGCCGGTGTCGCCCAGGGGCTGGCGTTCGGCCTCGAGCGGCCGCTGCTCGGCGTGTCGACGCTCGAGGCGCTGGCGCTGGCCGCCCACCATCAGTTGCACGTGCGCTACGTGGTGTCCGCGCTCGATGCACGCATGGGCGAAATCTACGTCGCCGCCTATCATTGCCGCGACGGTGAACTCGCCACGTTGAGCGACGAGGCGGTGATGCCGCCCGAACGTTTCGAGCTGCCCGCCGGGAGGCGCGACGTCGACTGGTGCGGCGTGGGCTCCGGCTGGGCGCTGTGGGAAGCGATGCCGGTGTGGGTGCAGGACGCCATGGCCCAGCGCCTGGCCGAGCGCCAGCCCAGCGCCGAGTGGATGGTTCGACTGGCGGCCCGGGCGCATGCCCGCGGCGAAGGCCGGGCGGCGCACGAGGTCACGCCGGTCTATCTGCGCAACGAGGTGGCCTGGAAGCGGGCATAGCATGCATTTTCCAACCCCCGGCATGTCGGGCGCTGGCGGCAAGGCGAAGCAAGGGTCTTTGCCATGGAGGGCAAAGGTAGCGCCCAGGGGCGGGTTTACAGCGCCCTTGCGAAGGCTTGCCGCCGGAAAGCGATCGAGTTGTGAAAGGAACAGGCGTGAAGGGAACTCTTGGCGGAAGCGAGCTTGGACCGCACGCACCCGTTGGCCGTTCCATGGCCGCTCGTTGAACGGCCCTCGGTACGACTGGTTTATCCTCGCCGGGTCTCTTCGCGGCGCCATGTCGCCGGGCGTTCCGGCGGACTTCGCTGATCACAAGGATTGCTGACAATGGATTGGTTCCAACTGGTTGCGCTGTCGCTCATCCAGGGGCTCACCGAGTTCCTGCCCATCTCCTCGTCGGCGCACCTTATCCTGCCCTCTCAGATCCTCGGCTGGCCCGACCAGGGGCTGGCCTTCGATGTCGCCGTGCATGTCGGCACGCTGGCGGCGGTGGTGATGGCCTTTCGCCGCGAGGTGGCGAGCATCGTCGCCGGCTGGTTCGGTCAGTTCGCCGGCAGCGGGCCGCTGGCCACGCGCCAGACCGACGCCAGCTGGCTGGGCTGGATGGTGCTGCTGGCGACGCTGCCGGCGGTGATCGTCGGGGGCTTGTTCAACGACCTGATCGAGACCTCGCTGCGCTCGTCGCTGGTGATCGCGCTGGCCACGCTGGGCTTCGGGCTGTTGCTGTGGTGGGCGGACGTGCGCGGCAGCCGCAGCCGCGAGCTGGCCAGCCTGACCCTCAAGGCGGCGCTGATCATCGGCCTGTTCCAGGCGCTGGCGCTGATTCCCGGCACCTCGCGCTCGGGGATCACCATCACCGCGGCGCTGTTGCTGGGTTTCGACCGCCAGAGCTCGGCGCGCTTCTCCTTCTTGCTGTCGATTCCGCTGATCGTCGCCGCGGGTGCGCTGAAAGGCCTGGAGCTTGCCGAGGCCGGCACCGACGCGACGTTGCACGATGTGCTGCTGGGTGCCGGACTGTCGTTCATCGCCGCACTGGTGTGCATCAAGCTGTTCCTGGCGGCGCTGGATCGCATCGGCATGTGGCCGTTCGTCGTCTACCGGCTGGTGCTCGGCGTCGTGCTGCTGGGCTTGTGGCTGGCATGACGCCGGCGCTGCCCGTGGTGGTCGGCGAGTCGCTGCGCCCGCTCGCCGCGCGGTTGGGGTTGCCCTGGGCGGAGCACCCGCCGGCCGGTGGCCTGTGGCTGACCGAGACCGCCTCGGGGCTGGCGATCGCCGGCGATCCGGCCTGCTATGGCAAGCCGCTGTCGGCCGACTTTGTCGCCGGCAAGGCCGATCATCGGCGCCGCTTCGGCGGTGGCCGAGGCCAGCTGGTGGCCAAGGCCTGCGGGCTGGCCAAGGGGGTGACGCCGAGCGTGGTGGATGCCACCGCCGGGCTGGGCCGCGATGCCTTCGTGCTGGCCGGGCTGGGAGCCGAGGTGCTGATGCTCGAGCGCGTGCCGGCGATCGCCGCATTGCTCGAGGATGCCCTGGCGCGGGCAGGCCGCGACATCGAGGTGGCCGAGATCGCCGCGCGGATGCGGCTGTGTTGCATCGATGCCGGCGATTCCAGGGCATTGCTTGCGGCGGCGAGCGAGGCACGCATCGCTCCGCAGGTGATCCATCTCGACCCGATGTTTCCGCACCGCGACAAGTCGGCGCTGGTCAAGAAGGAGATGCGCCTGTTCCGCGAACTCGCCGGCGACGACGACGATGCGCCAAGGCTTCTCGAAGCGGCGCTGGACGTCGCCACCCATCGGGTGGCGGTCAAGCGCCCGCGCAAGGCGCCGCCGATCGCCGGCCCCCGGCCGGCCCATACCCTCGAGGCCAGGACCAGCCGCTACGATCTCTACGTTCACCGCTCGCTGCGCGTCTGAGTGCATGCCTCGTCCTCCGGCGAGGTGGCGCTGAGCATTTCCGGATCGGCCACCTCGCGCTGCCGGGCGAGTTGCAGAAGGCGGTGACGCAGGGTCGGGTCGAACAGGCTGCGGCTGCGTGACAACGCTTCCTGAAGCAGGCTGTCGAAGGCCAGCTTGCCGTTTTCCTGCCATAGCCAGCCTTCGCCTTCCAGGGTGTCCAGCAGTCCGCTGAACAGGCGTCGGTCGAAGAATTCCGGGGCATTGAGCCCCGAGAGCAGCGTCAGCCGTTCGGCGAGCTGCCGGCTGTGCTCCTCGAGGTCCTCGCGGGTCAGGCTGGCACTGGGCCGGCTCAGCAGGGCCGCCAGCAATAGATAGCCACGCTCCAGGGTCGGTTGGGCCAGCCGGCCCAGCAGTTGCAGTTGTTCGGCCTCGACGCTGAGCCCGGCGGGGCGCTGCCAGGTGGCGTCCTGGCGTTCGAGCAGGCCGTGCCGGGCGAGGGTGTCGAGGGTGGCGCTCAGTGCCTGGCGGAAATCCGCCGCCGGCAGGCTGGCGAACTGCTCCCGGGCGATCAGCGGCCAGGCCGGGGCGAGGCGCTGGTTGAGCGTTTCGAGGTCGAAGCGCGGGTTGTTGCGAAAGGCGAAGGCCACCAGCGCGGGCAGCGCGAACAGGTGCTGGACGTTGTTGCGATACCAGGTCAGAAGCGTGGCCTGCTGACCGTTGGCCAGGATCAGCTCGCCGAGTGCCTGCGGGCGACGCTCGATGAAGCCCAGCCAGGCGGCCTCGGCCAGCCAGTCGCGCGGTGTGCCATCGGGCAGGCTGCGTTGGCCGCCGCCGGGCAGGTCGCGCTGCAGCGCGACGAGCAGGGCCAGCTGACGCTCGATCAGTTCCGCCTCGATCGCCTGGTGCGGCGTCGCCAGCAGTACCAGTGCGCACAGGTTGACCGCGTTCAGCGCCGCGGCGGCATTGATGCGCAGGCTCAGTTCGCGCCCCAGGCGGGGCACGGCCCGGGTCAGCCACGGCGGTCGGGTATCGCGGGGCGCACGTCGCCAGTCGGGCGCCTCGCGGTCGAGGAACTCGCTCAGCTTGAGGGGGTCGCCGATGTTCACCTGGACCCGGCCGAACGGCTGGCGCAGCTGACCGAGCACGCGCAGCAGGTCGAAGGGCGATTCCTGCTTCTTGCGTCCGCCCTGCAGCTCCTTGAGATAGCTGGCGCTCTCCAGCACCTTCTCGTAGCCGATGTAGACCGGCACGAAGGCCAGGTCGCGGCGCGTGTCGGGGGCGCCGCGCAGGTAGGAGCGCAGGGTCATCGCCAGCATGCCCGGACGCGGGGTAAGCAGCCGGCCGCTGCGCGAACGACCGCCCTCGATGAAGTATTCCACCGCGTGGCCGCGGGACAGCAGGCGGTGCAGGTATTCGTTGAACACCGCGCCGTAGAGCCGGTTGTCCTTGAAACTGCGGCGCAGGAAGAACGCCCCGCCGCGGCGCAGCAGCGGACCGATCAGCGGCATGTCCAGGTTGCGCCCGGCGGCCACCTGCGGCGGCGTCAGGCCTTCGCGGTAGAGCACGTAGGAGAGCAGCAGATAGTCGATGTGGCTACGGTGGCAGGGCACGTAGATCAGCGTGTGGTCGCCGGCCAGCGCCTTGACGCGGTCCATGCCGTTGACGCGTACCCCGGCGTAGAGCTGGTTCCACAGCCGGTGCAGCAACTGGTCGAGAAAGCGCAGCACCGGATAGCTCATGTTGGAGGCGATCTCGCGACCGTAGCGCCGCGCGCGTCGTTCGCCGCGCGCACGGGACTGGCCCAGCGCGGTGCTGGTCTCGGCGATGGTGCGCTGGATCTCGGGGCTGGCGAGCAGGCCGTGAATCAACGTCCGGCGATGCGACAGGTCGGGACCCAGGACGCGGGTGCGCACGCGTCGGAAATGCACCCGCAGCACCCGCGAGACCTTGCGACTGGTCAGTGCGCTGGGACGCTCGTCGAGCAGGGCGCGAAGCGACAGCGGCTCACCCAGGTGCAGTTCGACGTTACGGCCGTTGACCAGCACCGACAGCGCGCGGCGCAGGCGCCCGGTGAGCTGCCAGCTGTCGGCGGCGAGCATCTTCCAGAACCCGAAGTCCTTGCCCGGGGCGCGGCCCCAGAACACGCTGACCGGCACCAGTTGGACGTCGTTGCCGGGCGATGCGGCGAGCGCGTCGATGATCGCGGCCAGCGGCGATGGTCGGGGCCGCCGACGTGGCCACAGTCGGCGCTTGTGCACCGGCAGCGCCAGGGTTCCGCGTAGCGTCAGGGTGCCCAGCTGCCAACGTCGATCCGGATCGGGCAGGCCGTGGCGACGGCAGAAATCGGCCAGCAGCAGGCGATCGGAGAGCGCCGGATGCGGCAGTACATAAAGCGTGGGACGATCCGGGTCGATAGCGAGCCGTTCGGGGGCGGGTTCGACCAGGCGCAGTTCGGCCCAGCCGGCGAGCAGGCGACGCAGCGCGGTGCGCAACGGGTCCAGCGGGTTAAGCAAAGCCATCCGAATGCCGATTCAGAGAATGTTCAGGCATTATAGCGACATGACCCGCCCGAATGTCGGCGCCGCCGTGCGTCGGTGCCGGTGGAAACGACTGGGAACAGGGGGCAGGCGATGCGCGGGGTTTGGCGAGACGGCAACCGGTTCGCGTTGCTGCCGGAAAGCACATGCTTTCTGCCGGCGATGACCGAGGCGATCGCGGCGGCTCGACAGTCGGTCATACTCGAACTCTATCTGGTGGAATCGGGGCGCCTGGCCACCCAGCTGATCGATGCGTTGATCGCCGCGGCGGCACGCGGCGTACCGGTACTGGCGCTGCTCGACGGCTACGGGGCGATGGGCCTGCAGGCCGACGACCGTCGCCGCCTGGCCGACGGTGGCGTGGCGCTTCGCTTCTTCAATCCACTGGCCTGGCGGCGGCTGGCCCACAACCTGACCCGCGACCATCGCAAGCTGCTGGTGGTCGACGGCCGCACCGCCTTCACCGGTGGCTTCGGTGCCAGCGACACCTTCCTCGATGCCTGGTTCGAAGTCGCGGTGCGTATCGAGGGCCCGGTGGTCGCCGACTGGATGCGGCTCTTCTCGCGGTTGTGGGACTCGCCGCTGACTCGCGGCGAGGGCGACCCGCGGCTGGTCCAGGGCCTGCAGCTGGCGATCGCCCCGCTCGAGGACTATCAGGGCATGCGCGGCCGGGTGGTCTGGGGGCAGGGTTACCGTTACCAGGCGGTTCGACTGTCGTTGCATCAGCAGATCGGTAGCGCCCAGCGTCGCATCTGGTTCTGTACGCCCTATTTCGTGCCCACGCTGAGCCTGCGCCGGCGCCTGGCACGGGCGGCCAGGCGCGGTGTCGACGTCCGCCTGCTGCTGCCCGGCGAGGCACACGATCATCCGGGGATTCGCTACGCCGGCCAGCGCTTCTACCGGCGTCTGCTGCGTGCCGGCGTGCGCATCTACGAATATCAGCCGCGCTTCATCCACGCCAAGTTCTCGCTGGCCGACGACTGGGCGACGATCGGTTCGTGCAACTTCGACCACTGGAGCCTGCAGTGGAACCTTGAGGCCAACCAGGAGATCCACGACCCGCGCTTCGCCAGGGAGGTGGCGGCGCTGTTCGAGGGCAACTTCGCGCAGAGTCGCGAAATCCTCGCCGAACAGTGGGACCGGCGGCCGCTCGGCCAGCGCCTGCGCGAATGGCTCTACGGCACGCTGGATGCCTGGGTGACGCGGCTCAAGTAGTCTTCCGGGCTGCGGTGTCGGCAAGGTTGTCAGAGACAGGCCGGGCCGGTCATCCTGCTCGTCGCTCGTCGCTCGTCGCTCGTCGCTCGTCGCTCGTCGCTCGTCGCTCGTCGCTCGTCGCTCGTCGCTCGTCGCTCGTCGCTCGTCGCTCGTCGCTCGTCGCTCGTCGCTCGTCGCTCGTCGCTTAGCGGCGGCTTTTGCCGCCGCGCCCGGCAGGCTTCTTCTTGCGCGGTGCCGGCTTGGGTTTTTCCGGCGGCACGCGATAGTGCAAGTAAAGGTCGAGCACCAGTTCGGGGAGCTGAACCACCAGGCGTTCGGCCTCGCGCGGTTCGGCGATGAACTCGGCCATGTCGGGTTCGTCGTCGAACAGCCCCGATAGCGCCATGAACGGCAGCAACAAGGTTGCCGCGGCTTCCTCGTCGTCCTCGAACCAGGCCGCCTCGTCGAGGAACACCCCCTCCATGAAGCCGGCACACCAGTCGCCGATCGGGGTTTCCTCGGGGGCGATGCCGCCGAGGGTCAGCTCGAACGGCAGTTCGGGCAACTGGCCCTGTTCGAGCGCGACGATGGCATTGCCGCGCAGGCGTTCGAGCAGACCGAGAATCGTCTCGCGCTCGTCGTCGTCGGCGAATGCCGGCTCGCCATGGAAGAGTTCGCTGATCCAGGTCGCCGCCGGCACCTCGCGGGGGGCGACGGCCAGCGCGACCAGAAAACCGTGGGCGCCGATGATGTCCAGGGCATCGGCGCCGGCGCGCTCGGAATCGAGAAAATCGTCGAGCAGGGCCAGCGCATCGTCGTCGAGCAGCGGCTGCGGCGGGGGCGTTTCTGACATCGGCTGGATTCCTCAAGAACGAAGGCTGGGCGCGCTTGCCGCACGCCGCGTTGGTCGGCATTCTAGCACTCCTATGCAAGTACCGACGCTCCCGACTCCCGATGCCGGCTGGCTGGCCGCTCTAGATCGCGACGCCCTGCATGCCGCCGCGCATGCGCGCGCCGCCGAAGCCTGGCGACTGGCCTGCGAAGTGCACCCGCATCTGCCGCGTCCGACGGTCTGGCTCGACCTGCGCGGCAAGGGCGCCGGCCAGGCGCACTTCGGTCGTGGCGGGCTGCGTTTCAATCCGCAGCTGCTCGCCGAGAACCGGCTGGCGTTCTTCACCGACGTGATCCCCCACGAAATGGCCCACTGGCTGGTCCATCATCTCGACGAAGGCCCGCGAGTGCGGCCCCACGGACGCGAATGGAAGCACGTGATGCGTACTCTCTACGGGCTCGAGCCCCGCGCGACGCATCGCTTCGACACCCGGACGGCGAGCCCGGCGCCGTATCGCTACCGCTGTGCCTGTCGCGAGCACTTCTTCAGCCGTCGCCGTCATGCCAGCGCGCGCTCCGGGCGGGACTATTTTTGCCGCAAGTGCCGCGGTGCGCTGGTCTATGCCGGTTGCGTGGCTACCTGACGCATTCGTAATCGCATGATATAAAAGAGAAAATTGCTGCGACCAATGTCTAATTGGGGGGCTTGCCCCTGCTGGGTATAAGCTGTCTACAATTGCAATGTTGGTCTGGCCGATCGGCGCCGGACCGGCTCGACGAGATCGAGGCCACCACTTCCAGGGATAGAGGCGCGACATGACCGAGCAGCAGAAAGTCCATCCAGTCAGTGAGGAATTCGCCGCCAACGCATGGGCCGACAAGGACAAGTACCTGTCGATGTACCAGCAGTCGGTCGACGACCCTGAAGGCTTCTGGGCCGAGCAGGCCAAGCGCCTCGACTGGTCCAGGGCGCCGACCCGGATCAAGCACACCACCTTCGATGCCCACGACGTGGACATCCGCTGGTTCGAGGATGGCGAGCTCAACGCCTGCCACAACTGCCTGGATCGCCACCTGGAGCGTCGCGGCGATCAGCCGGCGATCATCTGGGAAGGCGACGACCCCAATGATTCCAGGACCTACAGCTTTCGCGAACTGCACGCGCGGACCAGTCAACTGGCCAACGCCCTGAAGTCGATGGGCGTCGGCAAGGGCGATGTCGTCACCCTGTACATGCCGATGGTGCCCGAGGCGAGCATGGCGATGCTGGCCTGCGCGCGCATCGGCGCGATCCATTCGGTGGTGTTCGGCGGCTTCTCGCCGGACGCGCTGGCCCAGCGGGTGGTCGACGCGCAGTCCAAGGTGGTGATCACCGCCGACGAGTCGATACGCGGTGGCAAGCGTGTCCCGCTCAAGGAGAACGTCGACGCGGCGATGACCCGCGACGGCACCGATGTGGTCGACAAGGTGCTGGTGGTCAAGCGCAGCGGTGGCGAGATCGACTGGCACGACGGTCGCGACGTGTGGTTCCACGAACTCGTCGATGAGCAATCCAGCGACTGCCCGGTGGAGCCGATGAACGCCGAGGACCCCCTGTTCATCCTCTATACCTCGGGCTCCACCGGCCAGCCCAAGGGGCTCAAGCACACCACGGGCGGCTATCTGCTGCACGCCGCGCTGACCCATCAGTACGTGTTCGACTACCAGGAGGGCGAGGTCTACTGGTGCGCCGCCGATGTCGGCTGGATCACCGGGCACAGCTATATCGTCTACGGGCCGCTGGCCAATGGCGCGACCACCCTGATGTTCGAGGGCGTGCCCAGCTACCCGACGCCGGGACGCATCGGCGAGGTGATCGACAAGCACAACGTCTCGATCCTGTATACCTCGCCGACCGCGATCCGCGCGCTGATGGCCCACGGCGACACGGTGATGGACTCGAGCCAGCGCACCAGCCTGCGCGTGCTGGGCTCGGTCGGCGAGCCGATCAACCCCGAGGCCTGGGAGTGGTTCCATCGAGTGATCGGCAACGGCCAGTGCCCGATCGTCGACACCTGGTGGCAGACCGAGACCGGCGGCATCATGATCGCGCCGCTGCCCGGCGCCATCGATCTCAAGCCGGGCTCGGCGACGCGGCCGTTCTTCGGCGTGCTGCCGGCGCTGGTCGACAACCAGGGCAACATCCTCGAGGGCGCGACCAGCGGCAACCTGGTGCTCCTCGATTCCTGGCCGGGCCAGGCGCGCTCGATCTGGCAGAACCACGAGCGCTTCGTGCAGACTTACTTTTCGGCCTACCCGGGCATGTACTTCACCGGCGACGGCTGCCGGCGCGACGAGGACGGCTACTACTGGATCACCGGGCGCGTCGACGACGTGATCAACGTCTCGGGCCACCGCATGGGCACCGCCGAGATCGAATCCTCGCTGGTCGCCCACAAGGCGGTGGCCGAGGCCGCGGTGGTCGGCTACCCCCACGACATCAAGGGCCAGGGTATCTACATCTACGTCACCCTGGGTGACGAGTACGAGCCCAGCGACGAGCTCAAGAAGGAGCTGACCCAGTGGGTGCGCAAGGATATCGGCCCGATCGCCTCGCCGGACGTGATCCAGTGGGCGCCGAGCCTGCCGAAGACCCGCTCGGGCAAGATCATGCGGCGCATCCTGCGCAAGATCGCCGCCAACGAGACCGATGGCCTGGGCGATACCAGTACCCTGGCCGATCCCAGCGTGGTCGAGGATCTGATCGAGAATCGCGCCAACCGCTGAGTCCCGTTCAGCCAGTGCCGTCGTCCACCCGGAGTCGCCAGCTCCTCGAACAGGCGGATGTCTGAAGGGTGGGGGGCACGCCAGCTCGGCGACGGTTTCTGGCATCTCTCGCCGGCCTTCAGGGGCCGGCTTTTTCATGGCCGATCGCGAGCGTTGACAGGGGGCTTCGCTATGCTTGGGAATCGGCGTGGGCATGGGGTAACATGCCAGTCACCCTAGGCGACAGGTCCGGCCGCGAAGAGTTCCCGACGCGACGGCTCGCTGCAGGAGGATCCGGAGGAGACTCAATGGCTTTTGCCCAGAAATTTATCGTCGCCGATGATCACCCGCTGTTTCGTGCGGCATTGACCCAGGCGCTGCGACAGGTCGCGCCACAGGCCGAGATCGTCGAATCCGATACCATGGATGCGACGACCGAGGTGGTGACGCGTCATCCCGATGCCGACCTGATTCTACTCGACCTGCACATGCCGGGCGCGCACGGTTTCTCGGGGTTGATCCAGTTGCGCGGTCAGACCCCGGAAATCCCGGTGGCGGTGATCTCGGGTAGCGACGAGCCGCATGTGGTGCGTCGTGCCATCGATTACGGCGCCTCGGGATTCATTCCCAAATCGTCCTCGTTGAGCGAAATCGCCGCGGCGGTCAGTGAGATACTCGGTGGCGAGATCTGGCTGCCCGAATCGCTGGCCAGCGTGCTCGGCGAGTCCGACGAGGAGGACACCCGTTTCGCCGAAGCGATCGCCTCGCTGACCCCGCAGCAGTTCCGTGTGCTCAACATGCTCACCGAGGGGTTGCTCAACAAGCAGATCGCTTACGAGCTCAGCGTCTCCGAGGCGACCATCAAGGCACACGTCACGGCGATTCTGCGCAAGCTGGGGGTGCATTCGCGGACCCAGGCGGTGATCGCCGCGCAGAAGCTCGAGGTCGAGCCGCCCAAGGTCGAGTCATGAGCGTCAGCGGGTGACTCGATAGGTCCGCCGCGACTCGCCCGGTAACGTGAAAGGCCGCCGCCGCTTTCAGTGGGGGCGGCCTTTTCACGGCGTGGCTGGGGCCATCGCTCAGCGCTGGCGCTCGAGGAACTCACGCATGGCGGCCACCGTCTCCTCGCTGCAATGATGCTCGATGCCTTCGGAGTCGGCCCGGGCCACCTCCTCGGGGACGCCCAGCGCACGCAAGGTATCGAGTACCACGCGATGGCGCTGGGCGACGCGTTCGGCCAACCCCTCGCCCTGGGCGGTCAGAAAGATGCCGCGATAGGGGCGGGCGATCACCAGACCGTCGCGCTTGAGCTTGGCGATCACCTTGGAGACGGCGGCCGCGCTGACCCCGAAGCACTCGGCGAGATCGCTGGCGCGCGCCTCGCCGAGCTTGGCATGCAGGTGAGCGATCTCTTCCACGTAATCCTCGACCAGCTCGGTCTGATGGTCCTGCCGCACGCGCTTGAAATATTCATGTTTGGGCAGTGAGTTCATTCAGGACCTGGCTCGGTTAACCCGCGAGGGTGAAAAACAGCACATAGGCATTGAGGACAATGATCAACGTGCAGATGACGCCGCCGATCAGGGTCACGGCCTTGTGATTGACCAGATTGCCCATGATCCTGCGGTTGGCCGTAAAGCATAGCAGAGGTAGCAGGGCGAACGGGATGCCGAAGCTGAGAATCACCTGGCTGGCGACCAGTGCCTTCTGTTCGGAGACGCCGAGCATGATCACCACCAGTGCCGGAACCATGGTGATCAGCCGCCGCAGCCAGATCGGGATCGTGAAGTTGACGAATCCCTGCATGATCACCTGGCCCGACAGGGTGCCGACGATCGACGACGACAGGCCGGCCAGCAGCAACGCCACGCCGAAGATGTGGCTGGCGGTCACCTGTCCCATCATCGGCGCGAGCAGCTTGTAGCTATCGCTTATGGTGGCGATGTCGACGCGCCCCTGGGCGTGGAATACCGCGGCGGCCATCGCCAGCATGCTCAGGTTGACCAGCCCGGCGATCGCCATGCCGATGATCACATCGAGGCGGTAATACTTCATGAGCCGCAGGCGCTGGGCGTCGTCGGTGACCTTGATGCGGTCCTGCGATAGCGCCGAATGCAGGTAGATGACATGCGGCATGATGGTTGCCCCGAGTATCCCCGCCGCCAGGTAGAGCGAATAGCCATCCGGGAAGCCGGGCACCAGCAGGCCCTTGAGCAGCGGTTCGACGGCCGGTCGGCTGAGCACCATCTCGAGCAGGAAGCCCGACGCGACGGCGATGATCATGGAGCCGATGAGAATTTCCATCAGCCGGAAGCCATGGCGGTGCAGGTGCAGGGCCAGATAGGTGATCGCCCCTGTCAGCAGCGCGCCCTCCATCAGCGACAGGCCGAACAGCAGGTTGAAGGCCAGCGCCGCGCCCAGGAACTCGGCGAGGTCGGTGGCGATGGCGACGATCTCGGCCTGGACCCAGTAGAACCACACCAGCGGGCGCGGATAGCGGGCGCGGATGACCTGCGGCAGGTTGCGGCCGGTGGCCAGGCCCAGGCGCGCCGACAGCGTCTGGATCAGCATCGCCATCAGATTGGCGGTCAGCACGACCCACAACAGCGCATAGCCGTAACGCGATCCGGCCTCGATATTGGTGGCGAAGTTGCCGGGGTCGATATAGGCCACGGCGGCGATCAGCGCCGGACCGAAGAACGGTGTCCAGCCCCAGCGCCGGCGTTTGCCGCGCAGAGCAAGGGCCGCCTTGTCGCGAATAGCCGTGTCGGAGATCGATTGCAGCATCGTGAGACTCTTGACTGACTGATGTCGGGGGTTGATTAACCGCAGTTAATAACTAGTCCATAGGTTAATTGGAAGTCTTCACGAGGGCCAATAGGCGTTCGGGAAAGAATCGATTGGCAAAAGCTATCGATTCGGCGCGACAAGGCCTGCGGCGGCTAGGTGTCCTGACGCGCGGCGCGACTGGCCTGCAGGGTCCGCGTCAGCAGAGCGCGCAGCGCGGCGGGACGCACCGGCTTGAGCAACAGTTGATAGCCGCCGCGCTTGATCTCCTCGGCGACCTCCTCGGTGCGGTCGGCGGTGATCACGATGCCCGGCACCGGTCCATGGCAGCGCTCGAGCAGGGCCTCGAGGGCCATCAGGCCGGTGACCTCGTTGTCGAGGTGATAGTCGGCGAGGATGGCATCGGGATCGTCGTCGAGGTGGCGAAGCACCGATTTGGCGCCGCCGATCGAGGTGGCGGTGAACACCTCGCAGCCCCAGCCGGTCAGCATCGCCTTCATGCCCTCGAGGATCAGCGTTTCGTTGTCGATGCACAGGATGCGCGTGCCCTTGAGCTTGTTGCTGGCGCGGCTCTTGGGTGGCTCCTCGCTGGCCCTGGCCGCCTGTTGGGCGCTGACCAGCGGCACCTCGACGGAGAACACCGTGCCGACGCCCTCCCACGAGCGCACCTTGAGCGGGTGCTCGAGCACCCGACTCATGCGGTCGGCGATCGACAGCCCCAGGCCCAGGCCCTTCTCGCTCTCCTTGTGACGCGAGGCCTGATCGAGGCGCCGGAACTCCTGGAAGATCTCGGCCTGCTTGGAGTCGGGGATTCCCGGGCCGGTATCCCAGACCTCGATCGCCAGCCCCCCGGCACGGCGCCGGCAGCCCAGCAGCACGCGGCCGTGCTGGGTGTAGCGCAGCGCGTTGGAGAGGAAGTTCTGCACGATGCGGCGCAGCATCTGTGCATCGCTGTCGATCCACTTGTCGGTGGGCACCACCACCAGGTCGAGGCCGCGTTCGTCGGCCATCACCTCGAATTCGGCGCGCAGCGGGCGGAAGATGTCGGCCAGCGCGAAGTGGCTGCGACGCGGTGTCAGCGCGCCGGCGTCCAGCTTGGAGATATCGAGCAGGGTGCTGAGCAGTTCCTCGGCGGCCTGCAGCGAGTTGTCGATATGCCCCAGGGTTCGCGAATGATCGCTGGACAGCTCCTCCTGCGACAGCGCCGAGGTGAACAGCCGCGCGGCATTGAGCGGCTGCAGCAGATCGTGGCTGGCGGCGGCCAGGAAGCGGGTCTTCGAGGTGTTGGCGTCCTCGGCGACCTGCTTGGCCTGGCGCAGCGCCTGCTCGGCCTCGGCGCGCACGCGGTTCTCCTGGCGCAGCGCGGCGTTGGCTTCCGACAAGGCCTGGGTGCGCTCGCGCACGCGCTCCTCGAGATTCTCGTTGGTCTCCTTGAGGGCGATCTCGGCCAGGCGCCGCTCGGTGATGTCCTGGTAGAGCGCGAAGAAGCCGAGTATCCCGCCGCTGTCGCCGAAGTGTGGCGTATAGGTGACCAGCAGGTAGCGGGTGCCGCCATCGTCGTCCAGCGAAACCTCGAAGTTGACCCTCTCGCCCTCCAGCGCGCGATGCATCCAGGGCATGCGTTCGCGGGCCACGGCGGCCGGGATGACGTTGTCGACGCGCTCGCCGATCACCGCGTTGCGATCGACGTTGAAGACCTGCTCGTAGGCGCGGTTGGTGAAGAGGTAGCGGTATTCCTTGTCGAAGTAGGCGATCAGCGCCGGCACGTTGTCGGTGTAGATGCGGATGTTGTTCTCGGAGCGGATCAGCGCTTCCTCGGTGCGCTTCTGCTGGGTGATGTCCTGGTAGGTATAGACGAAGCCGCCGCCGGGCATCGGGTTGCCCTGCACCTCGAGCACGCTGTCGTCCTGGCGATAGCGTATATAGCGGTGCGGATGGCCCTGACGGATATTGTCCATCAACAGCTCGACGTGCTCCTCGGGGTCGCCGGGCCCGTATTCGCCGTTGAGGGCGTTGTAGCGCAGCACCTTGTCGAACGGCGCGCCGACCCGTATCAGGTGGTCGGGAAAGCGGAACAGTTCCAGGTAGCGCTGGTTCCAGACCACAAGGCGCAGGTTCTGGTCGACCACGCTGATGCCCTGGTTGATGTTCTCGATGGTCGCCTGCAGCAGCGCGCGGTTGAACTCGAGCACTTGGGAGGCTTCGTCGACGATCGAGATGACGTCCGAGATGCCGATGCCGCGGCCCTGCAGGGCCGAGTTGACGACGATGCGCGCCGAGGAGGCGCCGAGCACCGAGGCCAGGAAACGTTCGGTGAACTGGATCACGTCGATCGAGGCGCGGGTATTGTGATCCAGAGTCTGGCCGTTGCGCAGCGCGTAGTCGTCGAAGGCGCGCTCCACCTGGCCGGCACCCAGGAAGCGTTCGCACAGCACCTTGAGATCGCCCACCGTGGTGGCGCCGGTCCAGGGCCGGTTGATCGAGGTCTGACGGGTCTCGACGCTGTCGACGAACAGCGAGGCCTGGATGCGCTCGACTACCCGCTGCGGGGTGATCTGCGAGACGAAGATGTAGCAGAACAGGTTGAGACCCAGCGACAGCATCACGCCGTGGGTGAAGGGACTGCCGATGTTGAGCGAGAACAACCGGTCGGGAGCCAGCCATTCGATGCCCAGCGGGCCGTTGGCGAGCCAGCCGCCGGGCACCACGCCGGCATTGATCAACGCCGGCAGCAGCAGAGTGTAGGCCCAGATCGCGAAGCCCACGTTCATCCCGGCGATCACCCCGAGACGGTTGCCGCGCTTCCAGTAGAGCCCGCCGAGCAGCGCCGGAGCGAACTGCGCCGCGGCGGCGAACGACAGCATGCCGGTCGAGGCCAGCGAGCTGAACTCGGCGATCAGCTGGTAGAAGACGTAGGCCAGCGCGAGGATCACCACGATGGTCACGCGCCGCGCGCGCAGCACCAGCCGCCCGTAATCGCGGGCCTTGGTGTCGAACCAGCGCAGCCGGAACAACAGCGGAATGACGATCTCGTTGGAGATCATGATCGACACCGCCACGGTGGCGACGATGACCATGCCGGTGGCCGCCGAGAAGCCGCCGATGAAGGTCAGCAGTGTCAACAGCGGGTTGTCCAGGGCGATCGGCAACGCCAGCACGAAGGTGTCGGGCTCGACGCTGCCATCGGGGAACAGTGTCAGCCCGGCGGCGGCCAGCGGCAGCACGAAGATGGCGAAGGCCACCAGGTAGACGGGCAGCAGCCAGCGCGCCCGGGCGGCATCGTCGCTATGGGTGTTCTCGACCACGGTGACGTGGAACTGCCGCGGCAGGCAGAAGATCGCCAGCATCGCCAGCAGGGTCTGGGCCCAGAAGCTCTGGCCGAAGTCCTGCTCGGTGAGCTGGCGCTGAAGCTGCAGGAAGCCGTCGGCGCGGGTCAGCATGTCGCCCATGCCGTCGAACACGCCCCAGGTGACGTAGGCGCCCAGGGTCATGAAGGCGCCCAGCTTGATCACCGACTCGAAGGCGATGGCGTGGATCAGCCCCTCGTGGTGTTCGGTGGCGTCGGTATGACGGGTGCCGAACAGGATCGCGAACAACGCCATGACCGCGGCGACGTAGAAGGCGGTATCGGCGAACAGCGGCGCGCGGGTCATGTCGGTCGAGGCGGTCAGCACCGTGAAGGCGGCGGACACGGCCTTCAACTGCAGGGCGATGTAGGGCAGGGTGCCGATCAGCGCCACCAGGCTGGCGAAGGCCGCCAGCGACTGGGTCTTGCCGTAGCGCGAGGCGATGAAGTCGGCGATCGAGGTGACGTTCTGGCGCTTGGCGACGCGGATCATCTTGGCCAGCGCCGGCCAGAACAGCAGGAAGGTCAGCAGCGGACCGACGAAGATGCTGGCGAACGACCAGCCCGAGGTGGCGGCCTGGCCGACGGCGCCGTAGTAGGTCCAGGAGGTGCAGTAGATGGCCAGCGCCAGGCTGTAGATGACCGGGCGTCGATTGGCCGGACCATGGCGGCGCGCATTGCGGTCGCCACGCCAGGCGATGAAAAACAGGATGGCGATGTAAAACAGCGAGACGGCGATCAGCAGCCAGCCTGGAAACATGAGTACTCTCCCTTGATCTGCGGCCATTCTAGGACAATGCCGGTCTCGAGGGCAGTAGCGGGCCAGGCTGTTACGTCGTCGTCCGAGGGCTGGACGCCCGGCGGTGCGCCTTGTCAGTCATCGGCGCATAGCGCCTGGAACAGCGGGGCGTCGCGCTCGAGGCGTCGCAAGCGCGCGGTGTCGGGCTGGCGGCTTTCACCGGCGAGCGGCACCATCTCCCGTGTCGTGCAATTCATCAGGTACGCCTGATGCGTCAGCAGGTCGCGATACGCTCTTTCGAACCGGTAGAGGATGAATTCGACCAGGCGTTCGCCGTCGGTCCGCGAGGCGACCAGGTTCTCCCGATCGACCACGCTGAACGCCGTGGTCAACGGGTAGAGATAGGTCCAGGGGCGCCACGGCATCCGACTCTTTTCGGTCGATATGACCTGCGCCGATTCGGGTAACTGCTGCTTTTTATAACCGTACCAGGCGTATTCGTAGTTGATCTGGTAGGCCAGCATGCCCAGCCCCGCACAGACCGGAACGATCCAGCGCGGCAGGCGCTTGCCGCTGAGAAAGCGCAGCAGCAGGGCCACGCCTGCCGCACCCAGGCCAGCGAAGGCCGCCGCGACCAAATGCCATATCATAGTGGGTCCTTGCTCAAAGAATCGGGCTTCCCACTGGGAAGCCCGATTCGATTGGAGCCAGCGAGCTGACTCGTCAGGGTTGCATTATCGCTCAGTGGTCGACCGCGGTACCAGCCCCCTTGGGATAGCGCACGCTCTCCACCAGGTCCTGAATTTCCTGCGGCGGTTCCTCGGTGGCGTTGGCGACCAGGAAGGCCACGGCGAAGTTGATGATGGCCCCCACGGCGCCGATGGACAGCGGCGAGATGCCCAGCACCCAGTTGGCGGCATCGTCCGGCAGATTGTTGGTGCCGGGGATGAAGAACCAGCCCTTGTAGACGAAGATGTAGATCAGGGTGAAGATCAGGCCGGAGAGCATCCCGGCGATCGCCCCCTTGTTGTTCACCCGCTTGGAGAAGATCCCCATCATCAGTGCCGGGAACAGCGAGGCGGCGGCGATGCCGAAGGCCAGCGCCACGACCTGGGCGGCGAACCCGGGCGGGTTGGCGCCGAGATAGGTGGCGACGACGATGGCCACGGACATCGAGATACGCGCGGCCCGCAGTTCGCCCTTCTCGGTGATCCTGGGATTGATCGCCCCCTTGATCAGGTCATGACTGATCGCCGAGGAGATCGCCAGCAATAGCCCGGCCGCTGTGGACAGCGCTGCGGCCAGGCCGCCTGCGGCGATCAGGCCGACCACCCAGCCGGGCAGATTGGCGATTTCGGGGTTGGCCAGTACCAGTATGTCGTTGCTGACCTCCAGTTCGTTGCCCTCCCAGCCGCGGCCGGAGAAGTCGGCCGAGCCGTTGTACATCTGGATGTTGCCGTCGTTGTTCTTGTCCTCGAAGGTGATCAGCCCGGTCTCCTCCCAAGTGCGGATCCACTCGGGGCGGTCCGCGTAGGCGATGGGGTTGGCGGCGGCGTCCTCGTAGTTCTCGACCTGGCCGGCCATGTCGGGGTAGATGGTGGTCGCCAGGTTGAGGCGTGCCATCGAGGCCACGGCCGGTGCGGTCAGGTAGAGCAGGCCGATGAACACCAGCGCCCAGCCGGCGGACCAGCGTGCGTCGGCCACCTTGGGTACGGTGAAGAAGCGGATGATGACGTGGGGCAGGCCGGCGGTACCGATCATCAGCGACAGGGTGAACAGCACCATGTTCAGCTTGTTGTCGACCATCGCCGTGTACTCGTTGAAGCCCAGCGCAGTGACCACTTCGTTGAGCTTGGCCAGCAGTGGCTCGCCGGAGGCGTTATGGTCGGAGAACAGGCCCAGCGCCGGTATCGGGTTGTCGGTCAGCTCCAGCGAGATGAACACCGCCGGAATGGTGTAGGCGATGATCAGCACGATGTACTGGGCCACCTGGGTATAGGTGATCCCCTTCATGCCCCCCAGCACCGAATAGAAGAACACCACCACGGCGGCGATGATCAGGCCGGTGGTCGCATCGACTTCGAGGAAGCGCGAGAAGGCCACGCCGGCGCCGGCCATCTGACCGATGACGTAGGTGACCGAGGCCACGATCAGGCAGATTACCGCTACCATGCGCGCCGTCCTGCTGTAGAAACGGTCGCCGATGAACTCGGGTACGGTGAACTTGCCGAACTTGCGCAGGTAGGGGGCCAGCAGCATGGCCAGCAGCACGTAGCCCCCGGTCCAGCCCATCAAAAAGGTCGAGTTGGAATAGCCGCCGGCGGCAATGAGGCCCGCCATGGAGATGAACGAGGCCGCGGACATCCAGTCGGCACCGATCGCCATGCCGTTGGTGATGGGGTGGACCCCGCCGCCAGCGACGTAGAAATCCTTGGTCGAGCCGGCCTTGGCCCATATCGCGATGCCGATATACAGGGCGAAGGAGGCGCCCACGAAGAGGACGTTGATTGCGAATTGACTCATGCCGGCTTACTCCCCGAGGCCGAATTGCTTATCCAGCCGATTCATCTTCCAGGCATAGAAGAAGATCAAGCCGATGAAGGTCAGGATGGACCCCTGTTGTGCGAACCAGAACCCCAGGTCCGTACCGCCGACGGGGATGCCCATGAGCAGGGGGCGCAGCAGGATAGCGCAGCCATAGGACACCAGTGCCCAGACGATCAGGCAGCCGGTTATCAGGCGAAGGTTCGCCTTCCAGTAGGCAGCAGCATTGGATTTGTCATCTGCCATATTGTTGCTCTCCGCGTATTGGGGATGGGAAGTGGCTATGAAGTTATATTGACCCAGCAGGGCAATCGCTCGTCTACAACAACGCTCATCATGAACTCTTTGGGTAGCTGACGCAGGTCGCGCCGGGAGATGGTTTGACCGGTTGAGCGCTATCCGGTCGTTCATTCTTGCGCGACTAAGGTCGTCTTCCCGTCATGTCATGATCCGTTGTCCAGGCGCATTATCGACGTGCGATTGCCCTGTGTGACTCATCAGCAATATTGGGCAACAAAAGCAAAAAGTAAAATCCTCTACCTTAGTATCATGAGGAAATGCTGATTAAATATTCCTGTTTAAAAACAGTGTCTTGTTTATATATGGGCAAGTCTGTCAGGCTTGTGCGGCACTACCTATAGGACGATGGTCTAGGCAGGAATACATGGGACAATAGTCTAGGTGGGGGCGTGTAGATCGATAGTCTATCTTTTGTCGGAAAGCAGTGAGTTGTTATCCTGAGTCGATGAGGTAACTGTCGCCAAGTCGTGTCGATGCGCGGAACAAGACATTCGTTGAATGACCGCAATGATGACACAGGTCGGGAAAGAGTAAGCGAAACGTCATTGATATTGAACTTTCGCCTATGTGTTGACTGCATGGCGCCTTGCTCAAGGATGAAAACCCACGTGATTGAAACGACGCGGCAGCACGAGCAGACCATTGCCGGGAACGGCGGCCTGACCGCCAAGGCCACGCGATGGCGCGGGACCGACATGACGAGGGCTGCATGATGGTCGATATCGACCTCTCACAGCCACCTTTCACGTTGCTCGACGGGGTCGGGCGCGAGCGTGTGCTCAGTGGCGTCGACCTGGCCTATTTCGATAGCGACGAGGTCATCCTCGAGGCTGGCCAGCCCGGCGAGTTCGTGTATCTCATCCACAAGGGCGAAGTCGCCGAGTTCGATCCTCATGCGCCGGATTCCCAGTCGCGCATCGGTCATTACACGGCCGGCGACCTGTTCGGCGCCATCAGCATCCTCAACGGCACCAGTCGCTATCGCTTCAAGGCCGACCAGGAAAGTCTCTGCTACCTGATGCCCAAGGCGCTGTTCGAGCGCCTGTGCGACGACTACCCGGCCTTCGCCGAGTTCTTCCGCCGGGGGCTGGCGCAGAAGACCCGCTTGTTGGCCGAACGGCGTGTCGAGAGCGGCGTGAACATGGCCGGCTTCATGCTCGCACGCATCAGCGAGTGCATGCGGGCACCGCTGATCGTCGAGGCGGCCACCAGCATTGCCGCTGCGGTGGCACGGCTCAACGAGAGCCATGCCGACAGCCTGCTGGTTGCCAGGGACGACCGCTTCGGCGTGGTGACCAAGACCGACCTGCTCGATGCGTTGGTGGTGGAGGGCGCGACCCAGGAACGTCCGGTGGTGGGTATCGCTCACTTCGAGCTGGTTTCCGTCGGCCCCGACCAGTACCTGTTCGAAGCCCTGGTGCAGATGACTCGCCATGAGGTCGCCCGAGTGGTGGTGGTCGAGCGCGGCCGGCCGGTCGGCGTGGTCGAGTTGACCGACGTGCTCAGCTATTTCTCCAGCCGCTCCTACGTGGTCAGCCTCGAGCTCGAACAGGCCGACGACCTCGAGGCCCTGGCTCGTGCCAGCGCGCGGCTGCCGGGGCTGGTCCAGGCCCTGATGGCCCAGGGGGTCAAGCTCAGGTTCGCCATGGACCTGCTGGCGGCGCTCAACGGGCGCATCGTCAACAAGGCATTCCAGTTTCTGGTCGAGCCGAGTTACCGGAGCCAGAGTTGTCTGCTGGTGATGGGCAGTGAAGGGCGTGGCGAGCAGATCCTCAAGACCGATCAGGACAATGCGCTGATCGTCGCCGATGACAGCGATTGGCCGTACTGCGCCGCCGCCATGCAGCGTTTCACCGAAACGCTCTATACGCTGGGCTACCCGCCCTGTCCGGGCAATATCATGGTCTCGAATCCGGCCTGGGTGAATAGTGAAAGCGGCTGGCGAAGGACGATCACCGGCTGGGCCGAGCGCCGCGACGGCGACTCGCTGATGAACCTGGCGATCATGCTCGACGCCCATGGCGTGGCCGGCGATATCCGCTTGCTGGAGCGCCTGCGCGGGCATCTCTTCGAAAGCTGTTCCCGCGATGAACTGCTGCTGTCGCACTTTGCCCGGGCTGCGCTGCATTTCGCCGCGCCGCTGACCCTGTTCGGCACGCTCAAGAAACCCCGCCACGGTATCGATATCAAGAAGGGAGGCATCTTTCCGATCGTGCACGGGGTGCGCACCCTGGCACTGGAATGCCGCATCACCGCGACATCGACCCTGGCCCGGCTGGAGTTGCTGGCCGAACAGGGGCGGCTGGAGGCGGACTTCGCCGCGGACCTCGGCGAGGCGCTGGCACTGTTCACCGAGCTGCGCCTCAAGCAGCAGCTGGCCCAGCTCAACGGCCGGCAGAACAGCGACGAACCCAATCTGGTGGTGGTCCAGAACCTGTCATCGCTGGAGCGCGACCTGCTGCGCGAGGCGCTGCATATCGTCAAGGATTTCCAGCAACGCCTGACCCACCGTTTCCATCTCGAATACTGACGAGGCTGCGATGATACGTTCCCTGCGCCGTGTGGCTGACCGCCGCCGGCAAGCCGATGGTCGCTACGGCTGGCTGTTCAACCCCTACACCGGCGAGGAGACGGTGGCCATCGACTGCGAGACCACCGGCCTCGACACCAAGACCGCCGAACTGGTCTCGATCGCCGCGGTGCGCATCAAGGGCGAGCGGGTGCTGACCAGTGACTCGCTGGATCTGCGGCTGCAGCGGCCCGCCAGCCTGAGCGGCGATTCAATCAAGATTCATCGTCTGCGCGGAGTCGATCTGAGCGATGGCGAGTCGCTGAGCGACGCACTGGAGAAATTCCTCGACTTCATCGGCAACCGGCCGCTGCTGGGCTGGTGCATCGATTACGACCTGGCGGTGATCAATCGCCATCTGCGGCCGCTGTTCGGCTTCGATCTGCCCAACGTGTGCCTCGACATGACCCAGATCTACCTGCGCGAGATGCGCCGAACGCGGCCGCAACTGGAGCCGACGGTGAGTTTCGAGACGGTTGCCGAGGCGCTCAAGGTGCCGGTCATGGGGCGTCATACCGCGCTTGGCGATGCCGTGACCACGGCGCTGATGTACGTACGCCTGAAGAAGGGCGCGCTGGCCGCGGGTTAGGAAGGCGCGTCGCAACCCGTTTTCCGTGGGCCGCCATTGCCAGCTGCGCTGGCCCCGGCCAGTCTCCCGGGAGCATCGCAAGTCGTCGGGCACGGTGGTAGCATGGGCGCGCCTTCATATCCCTGCGTGTCGTTCGACCCATGCAAGCATCTACCGGTTCTCCCCAGGGGACTTCCCAAAGTACCCCCAAACGCGAGTTCAACAAGCTCCAGAAGCGCCTGCGTCGCCAGGTCGGCAACGCGATCATCGACTATGCGATGATCCGGGACGGCGACAAGGTGATGGTCTGCCTGTCCGGGGGCAAGGACTCCTACACCATGCTCGAGATCCTGCGCAATCTGCAGCGCAACGCGCCGGTCGACTTCGAACTGGTGGCGGTCAATCTCGATCAGAAGCAGCCCGGCTTCCCCGAGCACGTGTTGCCCGAGTACCTGGACGGCATCGGCGTGCCCTACCATATCCTCGAGCGCGACACCTACTCGGTGGTCAAGGAGAAGACGCCCGAGGGCAAGACCACCTGCTCGCTGTGCTCGCGGCTGCGGCGCGGTTCGCTGTATGGCTACGCCGAGGAGATCGGTGCGACCAAGGTGGCGCTGGGGCACCATCGCGAGGACATCCTCGAGACGCTGTTTCTCAACATGTTCTATGGCGGTTCGCTCAAGTCGATGCCGCCCAAGCTGCTCTCCGACGACGGCAGGAACATCGTCATCCGTCCGTTGGCCTACTGCCGCGAGGCGGACATCGCCGAGTTCGCGCGGCTGATGGAATTCCCGATCATTCCCTGCAATCTGTGCGGCTCGCAGCCCAACCTGCAGCGCCAGGTGATCAAGGAGATGCTTGCCGACTGGGAGCACAAGCACCCCGGACGACTGGAGACGATGTTCAAGGCGGTCACCAATGTCGCGCCGTCGCAGCTCGCCGATCGTGAGCTGTTCGATTTCCGGGGCCTCGAGGACAAGCAGCGGCGCATGAACGAGGGGCGCATCGAGGCCTTCGACCTGTTGGCCCTCTGAGCAAAGCCACAAAAGACAACGCGAGACACAATAGCAGAGGCCGCCGGTCTACCGGCGGGCCGTTTTGCCTGGGCTGCGAAGGCTAGTCAGCCCAGCGGGCCGCCGCGGATGGTCTTTTCGATGCCGCCCATGATGCTCGAGCCGTCCTCCTCGGCGAGCTCGGCATACCAGGCCCGGGTCGCCGCTGGATCCGCGCCGTGGGTGGTCTCGGCGCGCTTGCGGGCGCGGCTGACGATCTCGCCGACCCGCTCGACGCGCGCCTCGTCGTAGGCCTTGAGTGCGGCGGCAACGTCACCCTCGGCATTCTCCAGCACCCGGGCCAGCACCCAGCCATCCTCCATCGCCTGGCAGCCGCCCTGGCCCAGATCGGGCGCCATGCCATGCGCGGCATCGCCAAGGATCGCTGCGCGTTGGCCGACCAGGTGGCTCAACGGCTCGATGTCGTGGATCTCGACGCGGGCCATCTGCGCCGGGTCGAAGCGTTCGATCAGCCGCTGCACCGGCTCGGCCCAGCCGGCGAAATGCTCGCGCAGCTCGTCACGGTAGCGTGTCGGGTCGCTGATGGTTCCGGGCGGCAGCGGCACGTCGAAGAAGCAGTAGAACTCCGGGTTGGCGGCGTCACCGCTCATCGGCATCAGCGACACCCGCTGATGATCGCCGACGTACTGGTCCCAGTGGTCGAGCGGGGCAAGGTCTTCGCTTGCCGGTACCCGCACGTTCCAGTTGACGTAACCGCAGTAGCGGCGCGCCACGGCCTGGCCGAGCACCTTCTCGCGCAGCCGCGAATGGGTGCCGTCGGCGACCACCAGCAGGTCGGCGGTCCGCCGGCTGCCATCCTCGAAATAGGCGGTGACACCCTCCTCATCGCTGTCGAAGTCGCTGCAGGCGGCTCCCAGGCGCACGTGGCGCTCGCCCACCGCGTCGAGCAGCAGTCGCTGCAATTCGGCGCGGGCGATCGGGCAGGCGCGTTGGCCGACCGCCTCAAAGAGCGGCGCGAGGCTGAATTCGGTGAGCGGCTCGCCGTACTGGGTCGCATAGCGCATGTGGCGCATGTCGCCGCTGACACGTTCGACGGCCTCGCCGAGACCCAGCCGGCTTAGCACCTTGACGCCGTTGGACCACACCGAGATCGCCGCCCCCACCGGACGTAGCTCGTGGACCCGGTCGACCACGCTGACTCGGTGTCCGGCCTGCTGCAGGGCCAGTGCCGCGGTCAGCCCGCCCATGCCGGCGCCGATGACGAGAATGTTCAAAGCTGCCATGAAGCGTTCCGTTGTCGTCCTTGGAAGGCGATCGGCAAGCCGGGCTCCCGACCTGACCGAACCGCCCGGGGTGCCATGCCAAGCGATGGCGCGGTGCCTGGAAATGCTATGCCTGGCAGCCTTCGCCCTCGGCCAGGCCCTGCAGGGCCTGGTAATCGAGGATGTTGACCTCGCGGCCCTGGATCTCGACCAGCCCCTGCTGCTGAAAGCGGCCGATGATCCGGCTGACCGTTTCCACCGCCAGTCCCAGGTAGCTGCCGATGTCGGCGCGTGCCATCGACAGGCGGAAGCTGTAGGGCGAGTAACCGCGGCGGCGGAAGCGCGTCGACAGATTGACGAGAAAGCTGGCCAGGCGCTCGTCGGCGGTCTTGCGCGACAACAGCCGCAACATGCGGCGATCGTCGCGGAGCTCCTTGCTCATGCTGCGATAGAGCTGGTTGCGCAGTTCGGGCATGCGTTCCGAGAGCTGGTCGAGGTGATCGAAGGGAATCTCGCAGACGGTGGTGGTTTCCAGTGCGATGATGCTGCCGGGATAGCGCTGTTCGTCGATGCCATCGAGCCCTACCAGTTCGCTGGGCAGATAGAAATTGGTCAGCTGGTCCTCGCCGTCACCCTCGCTGGAGAGCTGCTTGAGGCTGCCCGAGCGCACCGCGAACACGCTGGTGAACGCATCGTCCTGGCGCAGCAGCGCCTCGCCGCGCTTGAGCGGTGCGCGGCGTCGGATGATTGCATCGAAGCTGTCCATCTCATCCAGCTCGAGGGCCAGCGGCAGGCACAGCGAACTCAGGCTGCACGTCTGGCAGCGCGCCTGCTGCATGCGTGAACGCCGTCCCTGAACGGCATGATCGATCATGACTGTCTCCCGATCGGTTGATCCCATGTCACTATGGAGCAGCCTTCGGGCAGAATAAAGCGAATTTCTGCTCATGAGCGGCCTCGTCGAATCCGTGAATGGCGGGACGGTTCGGCCGATGGCCGGGCGCCGAAGGGCATGGCCAGATGGCGCAGCAGCAGATGCCCCGAGGCCGTGACGTCCAGCGTGGCGCCGTCGCGCTGCAGCAGCCCATCGCGCCGGGCGGGTTCGAGCGCTTCCAGCGCCTCGGCGAAGTAGTCGGGCGCGTCGATCGCGAAGCGTTCGCTGACCTCGCCCAGATCGAGTCGCAGATCGCATATGAGGCGCTGGATGACGAAGCGCCGGATCCGGCCGTCGAACGACAGTCGCAACCCGCGGCGGGTGGCCAGGCGTCCGGCGTCGAGTGACGCCGCATAATCGTTCATGCGCGTCGCGTTACGGGCGTAGCAGTCGTCGAGCTGGCTGATCGCGGACACGCCCAGCCCCACCAGGTCGCAATGCCCATGGGTGGTGTAGCCGTGGAAGTTATGCTGCAGACGCCCCTCGTGCTGGGCGACGGCCAGGCTGTCGTCGGCTCGCGCGTAGTGCTCCAGGCCGATGTGCACATAGCCTGCCGCGGCGAGCCGCTGATGGCTGGTTTCGAGGATCGCCAGCGTCTCCTCTGCGTCGGGCAAGGCGCTGGCATCGATGTGCCGCGGGGCCTTGAAACGCCTAGGTCGGTGCGCGCAGTTGAAAAGCGAGAGTCGTGCCGGCGCCAACTCGACGATCTGTTCCAGCGTCGTCGCGAAGCTTTCACGGGTCTGGTGGGGCAGGCCGATGGTCAGGTCGAGATTCAGCGAGGCGAAACCCAGCCGCTGAGCCTCGTCTACCAGGCTTTCGGTCAGTGACCGGGACTGGACCCTGTTGATCGCGCGCTGTACCCGCGGATCGAAATCCTGAACGCCGAGGCTAAGGCGGTTGAAGCCCAGCGCCTGGAGGTGACGCAGCATGAACACGTCGGCGGCGCGCGGATCGATCTCGATGGCGTAGTCGCGATCGGTGGCGTTCGACAGGCCGAAACGGGCATGCAGCCGGTCGATCAGGTCGCTCATCTGGGACAAGTTCAGGAATGTCGGCATACCGCCGCCCCAGTGCAGTTGCTCGACCGGGCGTGCAGGTCTCAGATGGCGACCGACCAGCGTCATCTCTCGATCCAACCGGCTCAGATAGGGCTCGGCGCGGCGGTTGCCGGTGATGTCTGTCCTGTTGCAGACGCAATAGAAACATCGCTTGCGGCAGAACGGGATGTGAACATGGATCGACAGCGGCCTAGCCTGCTGGTTGCTGGTCTCGAGCGCCTCGGTGAAGTCGCTGGCGCCGAATTCGTCGGTGAAATCCAGCGCCGAGGGGTAGGTGGTGTTGCGCGGCCCGTTGTGGCCGTAGCGGCGAATCAGTGCCGTATCCTGGGCCTCCGACGAGGCGGCGGTCGCAGGGGGATCGGCAGCGGTGGCGGACATGGATGGACTCTCGTGCCTGAAGCAATGACGCCATCATACAAAGCTCGGCCAGGCCAGCGTCTGACCTGGGTCAAACGCGCGGGATGCCGGGCGCCAGCATGTCGAAGGAGCGAAATGGACGTTTATAGACAGTGGAACTATCGGTGGATTTCGCCCGATGCCCTGGCCGATGCCCTGGCGGGTGCGGATGACGCCCGGCTTTATGTCGACGGCCTGGGGCCGCTGGAAAAACTCGGCGAGGCGTGCCACGGCCGCCTGCTGCTGGCGCACGGCGCGGGTGCGGGCCAGGACGCGGCATTCATGCTGCGGCTGCGCCGGGCCCTGGCGGACGAAGGCGTGCAGACCCTGGCGCTGGAGTTCGCCTACATGCAGCGCATGCGCGAGGAACGGCGGCGCCGGCCACCGCCTCGCGTCGAGCGGCTGGTCGAGGAGCTTCGTCGATGGCGCGAGGCCGTCACCGTCGAAGGGCTGAAGCCGGCCTGGCTGGGCGGCAAGTCGCTGGGTGGACGGGTCGCCAGCCTGCTCGCCGCCGAGGCGGGCGCTCCCGGGCTGATTCTGTGCAGCTATCCCTTCCACCCGCCGGGAAAGCCCGAGCGGACGCGGCTGGCGCACTGGCCGGCGTTGCGCTGTCCGACGCTGGTCCTTCAGGGCACGCGGGATCCGTTCGGTAGCCAGGACGAGGTCGCCGGCTATACACTGCCGAGCTCTGCCGGGGTGCATTTCCTCGCCGACGGCGAGCATGACTGGCGCCCGCGCCGCGTCTCGGGGCGTAGCCAGCAAGAGCTGATCGACGAGGCCGCCGTGGTGACGGCTCGTCACATGGCGGCGTCGGCGTGATGGGGGGTCGCCTGCCCCGTCTCGGCGCCGAAAGGCGTTGACATTCCAGCGTTGCCCGGTAGAATGCAGCGCCACGTGACCGGGTGGTTAGCTCAGTCGGGAGAGCACCAGCCTTACAAGCTGGGGGTCACTGGTTCGAACCCAGTACCACCCACCATTCACGTCGCGAAAACATGCGGACCGGTAGTTCAGTCGGTTAGAATGCCGGCCTGTCACGCCGGAGGTCGCGGGTTCGAGTCCCGTCCGGTCCGCCATTTTTCGTGCCGATTTCGCCCGGCGATTTCGGATTGACCAGGCAGCTACGTATCAACGCGGTGACAGCGCGATGCGCGAATGCGGACCGGTAGTTCAGTCGGTTAGAATGCCGGCCTGTCACGCCGGAGGTCGCGGGTTCGAGTCCCGTCCGGTCCGCCATGTCTGTCGAAGTCCTGTTGGTCGTTTATCTCGTGTCAGACGGGTGATTAGCTCAGTTGGTTAGAGCACCAGCTTCACATGCTGGGGGTCACTGGTTCGAGTCCAGTATCACCCACCACGCGGTTGCAATGCGGACCGGTAGTTCAGTCGGTTAGAATGCCGGCCTGTCACGCCGGAGGTCGCGGGTTCGAGTCCCGTCCGGTCCGCCATTTCCTGTACTGTGCCATTCGCCATCTCGCATCCCGCGTTGCCGAGCAGCCCGCTCGCATCCAGCCTGTCTTGCTTCCGTCTACCGTCTACCGTCTACCGTCTACCGTCTTTGGCCTTGGTCGCGATTGTTTCCATGCGGCGATTCGCTACACTGTTCATACAGTTGTTTGAATCTGCCGAGGGGCCGCCGTGAGCGCTTATCCGCACCTGTTCCAGCCATTGACGCTGGGGTCGATCACCCTGTCGAATCGCGTTCTGATGGGCTCCATGCATACCAACCTCGAGGAAGCGCCGGATGGCTTCGCGCGGCTGGCGGCGTTCTATGCCGAGCGCACGCGCGCCGGTGTGGGGCTGATCGTCACCGGCGGCATCGCGCCCAGCGCCGAGGGGGCGGTCTTCCACGGCGCGGCCAGGCTGACCGACACCGCGGAGGCCGAACGGCATCGGGTGGTGACCGAAGCCGTTCACGCCGAGGGCGGACACATCTGCCTGCAGATCCTGCACGCGGGGCGCTACGCCTATTCCCCCGATCTGGTGGCGCCCTCGGCGATCCAGGCACCGATCAACCCCTACCCGCCGCGCGCGCTCGGCGGCGACGAGATCGAGCGGGTGATCGCCGACTACATCGAGTGCGCCCGGCTGGCCCGGGCGGCCGGCTACGACGGCGTCGAGGTGATGGGCTCCGAGGGGTATCTGATCAACCAGTTCATCTGCGCGCGTACCAATCACCGCGACGACGAATGGGGCGGGGCGTTCGAGAATCGCATGCGCTTCCCGGTGGCGATCGTCGAGCGTATCCGCGCGGCGTTGGGCGACGAGTTCCTGATCATCTTCCGGCTGTCGATGATCGACCTGGTCGAGGAGGGCAGCACCTGGCAGGAGGTGGTCGCACTGGGGCGCGCCGTCGAGGCCGCCGGGGCGAGCCTGATCAATACCGGCATCGGCTGGCACGAGGCGCGGGTGCCGACCATCGTCACCAGCGTGCCACGGGCGGTGTTCAGCGAAGTGACCCGGCGCATGAAGGCCGAACTCGGCGTGCCGTTGATCACCACCAACCGCATCAACATGCCCGAGGTCGCCGAACGGGTGCTGGCCGACGGCCATGCCGACATGGTGTCGATGGCGCGGCCGTTTCTCGCCGACCCGCAGTGGGTGAGCAAGGCGCGCGACGGCGACAGCGCGGCGATCAATACCTGCATCGCCTGCAATCAGGCGTGCCTGGATCATACCTTCCAGGGCAAGCTGACCTCGTGCCTGGTCAATCCTCGCGCCTGCCATGAGACCGAGCTGACGATCACGCCGGCGGCGAGGCCCGGGGCGGTGGCGGTGGTCGGTGCCGGACCGGCGGGTCTGGCCAGCGCGGTGACCGCGGCCCAGCGCGGCCACCGGGTGGTGCTGTTCGAGCGCGAGGCCGACATCGGCGGCCAGTTCAACTTCGCCCGGCGCATCCCCGGCAAGGAGGAGTTCGCCGAGACGCTGCGCTATTTCCGCGAGATGCTCGTGCGTCACGGCGTCGAGGTGCGTCTCGATACCGCCGCGGATGTGGAGTCGCTGCGCGCCTTCGATGCGGTGATCCTGGCCAGCGGCGTGCGCCCGCGTGCGCTCGAGCTGCCCGGCGCCGATCACCCCAGCGTTATCGATTACCCGACGGCGATCCGCCATCCCGAGCGGGTCGGCCGGCGGGTGGCGATCATCGGCGCCGGCGGCATCGGCTTCGACGTCGCCGAACTCTTGAGTCATGCTGGACATCCAGCGCTCGACCCCGCCGCCTGGTGCGCCGAATGGGGCGTCGACCTGACGGTCACTGGCCCTGGCGGTCTCAAGCCCGCGGCGGCACCGGCGACGCCGCGCCGGATCCATCTGCTGCAGCGCAAGACCTCGAAGCCGGGCAAGGGGCTGGGCACCACCACCGGCTGGGTGCATCGCGCCGCATTGCGCCATCGTGGCGTGCAGAGCTGGGCGGGGTGCGAGTACCTGGGCATCGACGACGAGGGGCTGACGCTGCGCGTCGACGGCGAACGGCGCTGCCTGGCGGTCGACAGCATCGTGGTCTGCGCCGGCCAGGAATCGGTGACCGAGCTGCTCGCGCCGCTGCAGGCGGCCGGCGTGGCAGTGCGGGTGGTCGGCGGCGCCGATGAGGCCGCCGAGCTCGACGCCAAGCGGGCCATCGACCAGGGCACCCGGGTGGCGGCGGCCATCTAGCGGGGGAGGACAATCGGGGCGCGGCGTGCGCGGCGGCTCGCACCCGTCGCGCACGGTGATAGACTAATGTCGCGTGCTACCCGCGCCGACGCCGGGTCGCGATGGCACCCTGTCGTGGCCCGCAACAATAACAGTCCTCAAAGGAACCCGACATGTCCGCCGATTGCTCTCCACGCTTCGTGGCCAGCGACAATACCTCCGGCATCTGCCCCGAAGCGTTGGAGTACCTGCTCAAGGCCAACGCCTGTGACGACCTCGCCTACGGCAACGACAGCTGGACTCAGCGCGCCGCGGATCGCTTTCGCGGCTTCTTCGACTACGACTGCGAGGTGTTCTTCGTCTTCAACGGCACCGCCGCCAACTCGCTGTCGCTGGCGGCGATGGGACAGAGCTATCACAGCGTGATCTGTCATGAGCTGGCGCATATCGAAACCGACGAGTGCGGCGGTCCGGAATTCTTCTCCAACGGCTCCAAGCTGCTCACCGCCAGCGGCGAGAACGGTAAGCTCACCCCCGAGGGCATCGAGCGGCTGGTCACCCGGCGCAGCGACATCCACTACCCCAAGCCGCGGGTGGTCTCGATCACCCAGGCCACCGAAGTGGGCACGGTCTATACCCGCGACGAGTTGCTCGGTATTCGCGCGATGGCCGACAAGCACGACCTGCGGCTGCACATGGATGGCGCACGTTTCGCCAATGCCTGCGCCTCGCTCGATGCCTCGCCGGCCGAGCTGACCTGGCAGGCCGGCGTCGACGTGCTGTGCTTCTCGGGCACCAAGAACGGCCTGCCGATGGGCGAGGCGGTGGTCTTCTTCAACCGCGAGCTGGCCGAGGATTTCGACTACCGCTGCAAGCAGGCCGGTCAGCTGGCGTCCAAGATGCGCTTCATCGCCGCGCCCTGGCTGGGGCTCATCGAAACCGGCGCCTGGCTGGACAACGCCAGTCACGCCAACGCCATGGCCGGTTACCTGGCCGAGGGGCTGGCGGCGTTGCCCGGCACCGAGCTCATGTTCCCGGCACAGGCCAACAGCGTGTTCGTCAAGCTGCCGCCGGCGGTGCTGGCCCGGTTGCGCGAACTCGGCTGGACCTTCTATACCTTCATAGGTGCCGGTGGCGCTCGCTTCGTGTGCGCCTGGAATACCACGCAGGAACTGCTCGATGGCCTGCTGCACGATATCCGCCTTGCGCTGGAGGCGGGGCATTCCAGTGTCGGTTGACCGATTCGCGTAATCGTCGTCGAACCAAACGGGGCGCCCTAAGCTCTTAGTAGAAAAAGCGGGGCGCCATGCGGTTGCGTTGAAAGACCTCATGCCAAGCTCTCCCTCGTCAGCGCTTCAATCCGTCTACGCTGATCAATAGCCGGCCCGACAACGCTGTCTGCCTTCAGCGACCGGGCGTCGCGATCCAAGGAGGCCTCAATGAGCATCTTTGATCATGTCCAGAGCCGTTACGAGCAGGCTCGGCAGGAAGAGATGAGTCTGCAGGAGTACCTGGAACTGTGCCGCAAGGACCCTGGCGTCTACGCCAGCGCCTCGGAGCGCATGTTGCAGGCCATTGGCGAACCCCAGGTCATCGATACGTCGAAGGACTCCCGCCTGTCGCGTATCTTCACCAACAAGGTCATCCGGCGTTACCCCGCCTTCTCGGAGTTCTACGGCATGGAGGAGGCGATCGAGCAGATCGTCGCCTATTTCCGGCATGCCGCCCAGGGGCTCGAGGAGCGCAAGCAGATCCTCTACTTGCTGGGCCCGGTCGGGGGCGGCAAGTCGTCGCTGGCCGAGCGGCTCAAGCTGCTCATGGAGCGCATTCCGTTCTACGCCATCAAGGGCTCGCCGGTCTTCGAGTCGCCGCTGGGGCTGTTCTCGCCGGAGGAGGACGGCGAGCTGCTCGAGAAGGAATACAACATTCCGCAGCGCTATCTCAGGAGCGTGATGTCGCCGTGGGCGGCCAAGCGGCTCAAGGAGTATGGCGGCGACATCTCGCAGTTCCGGGTGGTGCGCCTGTATCCCTCGCGGCTCAATCAGATCGCCGTGTCCAAGACCGAGCCCGGCGACGAGAACAACCAGGACATCTCCTCGCTGGTCGGCAAGGTCGATATCCGCCAACTCGAACTGTATTCCCAGGACGACCCCGACGCCTACAGCTTCTCCGGCGGCCTGTGCAAGGCCAACCAGGGGATCATGGAGTTCGTCGAGATGTTCAAGGCGCCGATCAAGGTGCTGCATCCGTTGCTGACGGCCACCCAGGAGGGCAACTACAACCCCACCGAAGGCATGGGGGCGATTCCCTTCGATGGGGTGGTGCTCGCCCACTCCAACGAGAGCGAGTGGCAGACCTTCCGCAACAACCGCAACAACGAGGCGTTCCTCGACCGCGTCTACATCGTCAAGGTGCCGTACTGCCTGCGCGTCTCCGAGGAGATCAACATCTACAAGAAGCTGCTCGAGCATTCGTCGCTCAACGAAGCGCCCTGCGCGCCGGATACCCTGCGGCTGCTGGCGCAGTTCTCGATACTCTCGCGTCTCAAGGAGCCGGAAAACTCGAGCATCTATTCGAAGATGCGCGTCTACGACGGCGAGAATCTCAAGGATACCGACCCCAAGGCCAAGTCGATCCAGGAGTATCGCGACAGCGCGGGCGTCGAGGAGGGCATGGACGGGCTGTCGACGCGCTTCGCCTTCAAGATCCTGTCCAAGGTCTTCAACTTCGATTCCCACGAGGTGGCCGCCAACCCGGTGCACCTGCTGTATGTCCTCGAACAGCGCCTCGAGCACGAGCAACTGCCCAAGGAGGTCCACGAGCGCTACCTGCGCTTCATCAAGGAGTACCTGGCGCCGCGCTATGTCGACTTCATCGGCAAGGAGATCCAGACCGCCTACCTCGAGTCCTACAGCGAGTATGGCCAGAACATCTTCGATCGTTACGTGACCTATGCCGACTTCTGGATTCAGGACCAGGAGTACCGCGATCCCGAGACCGGCGAGCTGTTCAATCGCCAGGCACTCAACGAGGAACTCGAGAAGATCGAGAAGCCGGCGGGCATCTCCAACCCCAAGGATTTCCGTCACGAGGTGGTCAACTTCGTGCTGCGCGCGCGGGCCCAGAACAACGGCATGAACCCGAGCTGGCAGTCCTACGAGAAGCTCAAGGGGGTCATCGAGCAGAAGATGTTCGCCAACACCGAGGAACTGCTGCCGGTGATCTCCTTCAATGCCAAGGCCTCGGCGGCCGATCAGCGCAAGCATGAGGATTTCGTCGCGCGGATGGTCGATCGGGGGTATACCGAGAAGCAGGTGCGATTGTTGTCCGAATGGTATCTGCGCGTGCGCAAGTCGCACTGACGGTAGTTGCCCAGGCGACGGGAAAGGCGGGGCGTTCGTGCCCCGCATGCCGCGTCGCAACCCGTAGGGGAGGCACGCATGAGCTATTTCATCGATCGACGTCCCAATGCCCGGCACAAGAGCGCGGTCAATCGGCAGCGCTTTCTGGATCGCTACCGAACGCACATCAAGCGCTCGGTGGAGGAGGCCGTCAACCGCCGTTCGATCACCGACATGGAGCGCGGCGAGAAGGTTTCGATCCCCGCCCGCGACATTTCCGAGCCGGTCTTTCAGCATGGCCCGGGCGGCCGTCGCACGGTGGTCAGTCCGGGCAACCGGGAGTTCGTCGAGGGCGATCGGCTGAAACGACCCGGTGGCGGGGGTGGTGGGGGCGGCGCCGGCGAAGGCGGTGCTTCCAACCAGGGTGAGGGAATGGATGAATTCGCCTTCTCGCTGAGCCGCGAGGAGTTCCTCGACTTCGTCTTCGACGGCCTGGAGTTGCCGCACCTCGAGCGCAAGCAGCTCAAGGATCTCGAGGAGGTGCGCCCGGTACGCGCCGGGCTGGCCCGCGAAGGGGTGCCGGCGCGCATCAATATCGTGCGCTCGATGCGCGAGGCGCAGGCTCGCCGCATCGCCATGCGGGCGCCGCTGCGGCGGGCGCTGCGCGAAGCCGAGGAGGCGCTCGAGGCCGAGGAGCGCAAGGACCCGGTATTGCGCAATCCGGCGCGCATCCAGGAACTCAAGGCGGACATCGAGCGCCTCGAGCAGCGTATCGAGGCGGTGCCGTTCATCGATACCTTCGACCTGCGCTACAACAACCTGGTCGATCAGCCGCAGCCCTCCAACAAGGCGGTGATGTTCTGCGTGATGGACGTCTCGGGCTCGATGACCCAGGCCCACAAGGATATCGCCAAGCGCTTCTTCCTGCTGCTCTACCTGTTCCTGGAGCGCAGTTACGAAAAGGTCGAGCTGGTCTTCGTGCGCCACCATACCGCCGCCAAGGAGGTCGACGAGGAGGAGTTCTTCTATTCGCGCGAGACCGGGGGCACCATCGTTTCCAGTGCCCTGACGCTGGTCGACGAGATCATCCGCGCGCGCTACCCGGCAAGCCAGTGGAATCTCTACGTGGCACAGGCCTCGGACGGCGACAACTGGGACGACGATTCCACCACCTGTCGTCAGCTGCTGGCCAAGTCGTTGATGCCGCGATTGCAGTATTACACCTACGTTGAGATCACCCCGCACGCTCATCAAGCGCTCTGGGAGGAGTACGAGAGCGTCCAGGCCGACTTCCCGGAGCGCTTCGCCATGCGCCAGATCGTCGAGGGCGGCGACATCTATCCGGTTTTCCGCGAACTCTTCCGGCGTCGCGCCACGCAGTGAGCTTTGGCCCATCGGTCGCATGGGCAGAGGAGGCCGTATGACCCGACGCACCCCCATCGCCACCGGCTCGGACTGGGACTTCGACACCTTGACCGCCTACGAGCGGGAGATCGCCCGTCTGGCCGATGAATACCGGCTCGATACCTACCCCAACCAGATCGAGATCATCACCTCGGAGCAGATGATGGATGCCTACGCCAGCGTGGGCATGCCGATCGGCTATCACCACTGGTCGTTCGGCAAGCAGTTCCTGTCGGTCGAGCAGGCCTACCGTCGCGGGCAGATGGGGCTGGCCTACGAACTGGTGATCAACTCCGACCCCTGCATCGCCTACCTGATGGAGGAGAATACCCTGATGATGCAGGTGCTGGTCATGGCGCACGCCTGCTATGGCCACAACTCGTTCTTCAAGGGCAATTACCTGTTCCGCACCTGGACCGACGCCTCGGCGATCGTCGACTATCTGGTGTTCGCCCGCAGATACGTGGCCGAGTGCGAGGAGCGCCACGGCGTGTTCGCCGTCGAGCAGCTGCTCGACGCCTGTCACGCCCTGCAGAATCATGGCGTCGATCGCTACAAGCGCCCCTCGCCGATCTCGCCCGAGGAGGAGGCGCGTCGTCAGGTGGAGCGTGCCGAATACCTGCAATCCCAGGTCAACCTGCTGTGGCGAACCATCCCCGAGAACGTCGCCGACAGCGGCCCGCACGGCGACGCGGAGGATCCGCTCGGTCTTCACCAGCACGGTCGCTACCCGGCCGAGCCGCAGGAAAACCTGCTCTACTTCATCGAGAAGAACGCGCCGCTACTGGAACCCTGGCAGCGCGAGCTGGTGCGCATCGTGCGCAAGCTGGCGCAGTACTTCTATCCCCAGCGCCAGACCCAGGTGATGAACGAGGGGTGGGCGACGTTCTGGCACTACACCATCATGAACCGGCTCTACGACGAGGGGCTGGTCAACGAGGGGCTGATTCTCGAGTTCCTGCAGTCGCATACCGCGGTGGTCAGCCAGCAGGGCTTCGACAGCCCCTACTTCAACGGCATCAACCCCTATGCGCTGGGCTTCGCGATGTTCAGCGACATCAAGCGCATCTGCGAGGAGCCCACCGAGGAGGATCGCGAATGGTTTCCCGACATGGCCGGCAGCGACTGGCTGGAGACGCTGCATTTCGCGATGCGCAACTTCAAGGATGAATCGTTCATCCAGCAGTTCCTGTCGCCCAAGGTGATTCGCGACCTCAAGCTGTTCGCGCTGGTCGACGACGATCAGGACGAGATGCTGACCATCGCGGCGATTCATGACGACCGGGGCTACCGGCGCGTACGCGAGGCGCTGTCTGCCCAGTACGCACTCTCGGTACGCGAACCCAACATCCAGGTCTGGCAGGCCGATATCCGTGGCGACCGTTCATTGACCCTGCACCATGTACAGGATCGGCGGCGGCCGCTGTCCAAGAGCGTCTACCCGGTGTTGCGCTACCTGCACCAGCTATGGGGATTTCCGGTCAAGCTGCACTCCATCGAGGGCGACGAAGTCGTGCGCCGCTATCAATGGCCGCTACCCGCCGACCTCGAGGAGCGGGCCTAGCCAGTGGGCGCGCGCGCCGGGCAAGCGCCTCAGCCGCGGGCCCAGGACTGACACCAGCCGGCGGGCGCTACGCTGTGCCGGGGAAACAGCCGGCAGCCCTGGTTGGCCTCGGTGTAGAATATGCAATTGTCACAGCGTTCGCCCCGTGAGTAGGCGGGATGATCGCTGGCCTGGCTGGCCTCGGTAACGTAGTTGAGCGCCCTGGCCTGGGGATTGCTCGGGTCCAGCGGCGGCAGTTCCTGGGCGCGAGCCTGGCGGGCTGCCACGCTGGCCCCGAAGGGCAGGGCAACGAGGCCGAGCAGGCCGTGGCGTATGAAGTCGCGGCGACTGTGGTTGGCCATGGTATCTCCTGGTTCAGGCGGGTCGATGGCTCGGTGGCCGGTTGTGGGTCGTCGGTCCATCGGGAGCGGCAATGTCAGGCTGCCGGCCGGGGCCGAAAGGGTGCCTTGCGCCTCGGGCGTGTCGTTGTCTGGTGAACGTTGCCCGATGTGTCGCTGGCAAGCTTAATCGAAAATCGTCGGGTTTGAAGGCTGAGCCCATACTAGTCGATCGGACACGCGCGCGCTGCGGCGAGTCGTGCGTCAATCGGTCGCGTCAGCTCAAGGAGACGTCATGCGCTTCACCACATTCGAAAGCCCGATCGGGGCGCTCACGCTGGCGGGTGACGAGGCCGGTCTGCGCCACCTGTATTTCGCTGCCGACGTGTCGGGCGACGCTTCGCCGGGCGACGCCTCGCCGGGCGACGCCTCGCCGGGCGACGAGCTCACAGCCGGCTGGCGGCGTGACGACGAAGGGCTGGGCCAGGCGCGCGACGAGGTGCTCGCCTACCTGGACGGACGTCGTCGCAGTTTCAACATGGATATCGCGCCCGAGGGCAGCGAGGCGCAGCGCGAGGTATGGGCCGCGCTGATGCGCATTCCCTACGGCCATACCCGGACCTACGGTGAGCTTGCCCGGCGCCTGGGCGAGTCCTGGGCGGTGATTACCGTGACCAGCGCGGTCGCCGCCAACCCGCTGCCGCTGCTGGTGCCCTGTCACCGCGTCGTCGCCGCCAACGGGGTGGGCCGCTATCCGGGCGGCGAGTCGCTCAAGCGCCAGCTGCTCGCCATGGAATCGGGCGAGTCCAGGGGCGTGATGCCTGCCTCCTGAGCGACGCGGCTGGTATACTCCTGCGCAATCGCGAGCCGTCGGCTCGCGCCGGTAGCAAGGAGAGACCGATGCAGAACGCCGTGATCCTGATCAATGCCGAGAAAGGTCGCATCAACAGCGTCGCCGAGCGCTTGGCCGAACTCACCGGTATCAGTGAAGTGTATTCGACCTGTGGCCGCTACGATCTGGTCGCCATCGCCCGCACGCCCGATTTCGAGAGCCTCGCCACGCTGGTCACCGAACGCCTGAACCAGGTCGAGGGCATTCGCGAGACCGAGACGCTCAACGCCATGCAGGTACACTCCCGGCACGATCTCGAAACCATGTTCAGCGTAGGCTTCTGATGGCGTCCGAGCGATGCTGCCGGATGGCGAGGGCGCGATGATCGGTGCGTTGCCCTTCGTGCGCCGCCAGGTACGCAATCTGGGCGTCTCGCTGGCCTTCGTGGTGGTCGCCAGCGGCCTGTGGTACTGGCAGGAGCGCGACGTCCGCGAGCGGCTGGTGTGGATGGGCATACCGGACTGGACGCTCGACGACCCGCTGGCGATAAACCGCGTGCTGCGCAACGACGGCGTGCTGGTCGGCTGGTCGGACCTGCGCGTCAACCCGTTGTGGGTCAGTTATCAACTTCGCGCGGTGGACGATGCGCGAATCGGCGAGCGGCCCGACTTCCGCCGCGACTGGCGGACCCTGTGGCCGATCGCCACCGACAGCTACTTCGGCAGCGGCTACGATCGCGGCCATATGGCGCCCAATTACGCGATCGCGGCCAGCCATGGTCGCGAGGCCCAGCGCCAGACCTTCCTGATGTCGAACATCTCGCCGCAACGTCCCGATCTCAACCGCCAGTTGTGGCAGCGCCTCGAGGAGGTGGTGATCGACCGTTTCGCGACGCGTTTCGGCACCCTGCAGGTGATAACCGGGCCGATCTTCGGCGAAGGCATCGGCGGCTTCTTCCGCCGGGTGGGGTTCGTCGAGGTGCCCGAGGCGTTCTACAAGATCGTCGTGGTGCCGGGCGGCGAGCCGCGGGCGCTGGCCTTCGTCATGCCCCAGGACGTCGCCGGCAATGAACCGCTCGATCGCTATCTGGTGAGCATCGATGAAATAGAGGCCCGTACCGGGCTGGATTTTTTCCCGCAATTGCCGGGGCCGGTCGAGCATCGCCTGGAATCGTCGGTGAAGACCGCCGGCTGGCATCTGCAGGAGGTGGCGCGGTTGCCGGCACGCTATTGAACCAGGCGGATACGCCGGCGAATGCGCGATTCATGGGCAGGCGTCGAGTGGGGTGGCCCGGAGGGGCAAGGGGAAATCGATGGTGCCCAGAAGAGGACTTGAACCTCCACGTCCGTAAGGACACTAGCACCTGAAGCTAGCGCGTCTACCAATTCCGCCATCTGGGCAGCGGCTACAGCGGGGGAGCGATCGACTCATGATACGCGTGGTGCCCAGGAGAGGACTTGAACCTCCACGTCCATAAGGACACTAGCACCTGAAGCTAGCGCGTCTACCAATTCCGCCACCTGGGCGTATCATGCCGGCCTGTATTCGCGTGGTGCCCAGGAGAGGACTTGAACCTCCACGTCCATAAGGACACTAGCACCTGAAGCTAGCGCGTCTACCAATTCCGCCACCTGGGCGAATACACGGCCTTTCGATCGGGGTACTGCTCAAACTGGGGACTTTCACCCCGGCGTCGCCTCGACTAAGCAGGGCGGCGTCGTTCTGGTGCCCAGGAGAGGACTTGAACCTCCACGTCCATAAGGACACTAGCACCTGAAGCTAGCGCGTCTACCAATTCCGCCACCTGGGCAGGTGGCCCCGAATCATACCGATTCCGCGTTCGAATGCAAGCGCAAAAAGCGGTCTGGGTGGCAGCCGTAGCGGCAATGGTTGGGTCGTATCCCGCGCAGCGCTATACTGCGCGGATGATACTATATTCACTCGTCTTTCCGCGTTTGCCACGCTTGCCGCGCTCGCTGCCGCCCGAACAATTCAATTCAAGGAAGCTCCACGTATGAATCACTGGACGTTAAGCGACGATCCCCAAGCGGCGCGGGAGGCCGACAAGTACGACAAGCCGGTCCCCAGCCGCGAATATCTGCTCGCCCGACTCGAGGAGTACGGCAAGCCGATCACCGACGAAAACATGAGCCGCATGCTGGGCCTCGAGGACGAGAACCAGCAGGAAGCGGTGCGCCGGCGACTGGCCGCCATGGAACGCGACGGTCAGATCCTGCGCAACCGTCGCGGCGCCTATGCGCTGATCGACAAGCTCGATCTGATCAAGGGCAAGGTGCTGGGTCACCGTGACGGCATCGGCTTTTTGCTTCGCGACGACGGCAAGAAGCCCGATCTGGTGATCCCGCCGCGCCAGATGCGCCGGGTCTTCCATGGCGACCACGTGCTGGTGCGGGTCAGCGGCCGCGACCGCCGGGGGCGCGACGAGGCGACCATCGTCGAGGTGCTGGCGCGCAATACCCAGACGCTGGTCGGCGTCTATCGCGCACGCTCCAGCGAGTTCGGCGTGCTGATTCCCGAGAACACCCGCATCGCCCAGGAGGTGATCATCCCCAACAGCGCCACCGGCGGCGCCCGGGACGGCCAGGTGGTATCGGTGCGCATCACCCAGCAGCCCGAGACCCGCGTCCAGCCGGTCGGTGAAATCGTCGAGGTGCTCGGCGAGCGCATGGACCCGGGGATGGAGATCGACATCGCCATCCGCAGCTACGAGATCCCGTCCGAGTTTCCGCCGGATGTCCAGGACGAGATCGCCAGCATGTCCGCCGAGGTGGCCGAGGCCGACAAGCAGCACCGGGTCGACCTGCGCGACGTGCCGCTGGTCACCATCGACGACGAGTCCGCCAAGGATTTCGACGACGCGGTGTGCGCCTGGAAGACCAAGTCCGGCAGCTGGAAGCTGCTGGTGGCGATCGCCGACGTCTCGCACTACGTGCGCCCCGGCAGCGCGCTGGACCAGGAGGCGATCTCGCGGGGCAACTCGGTGTACTTCCCCGGACAGGTCGTGCCGATGCTGCCCGAGCTGCTGTCCAATGGCCTGTGTTCGCTGAACCCCGACGTCGACCGGCTGGCGCTGGTCTGCGAAATGAACATCTCGCAGAACGGGGCGATCAGCCGCTATCGCTTCTATGAAGGGGTGTTTCGCTCCCACGCGCGGCTGACCTACAACAAGGTCGCGGCGATCCTCGACGGCGACGATGCCGAGGCCGACGCGCTGCGCGAGCAGTACAGCAAGCTGGTGCCGTCGCTGAAGAACCTGCACTCGCTCTACACGCTGCTGCGCGAGGCGCGGGTGGAGCGCGGCGCGATCGATTTCGAGACCACCGAAACGGCCATCCTGTTCAACGACGAGCGCAAGATCGAGGCGATCGTGCCGCGTTCGCGCAACGATGCCCACAAGATCATCGAGGAGTGCATGCTGGCCGCCAACGTCGCCACCGCGCGTTTCCTCGACAAGCACGACCTGCCGGCACTGTACCGCATTCACGAGAAGCCCTCGCCGGAGCGTCTCGACAAGTTGCGGCTGTTCCTCAACGAACTGGGGCTGTCGCTGGGCGGGGGCGACGATCCGACGCCCCAGGACTACCGCGACCTGGCCGAGGCGATCAAGGGCCGCCCCGATGCCGACGTCATCCAGACGGTGATGCTGCGCTCGATGAGCCGGGCGGTCTACTCGCCGCAGAACGACGGCCACTTCGGTCTGGCCTACCCGGCCTACGCGCACTTCACCTCGCCGATCCGCCGCTATCCGGACCTGCTGGTGCATCGCGCCATTCGCTCGGTGATCCGCGGTCCGCGCCAGACCAATACCGTGTTGCGGGCCGAGGGGGCGCCGGTCGAGCCGCCGAGCAAGTGGAGTCCCTACACCTTCGAGCAGATGCTCGAGCTGGGCGAGCACTGCTCGATGACCGAGCGGCGCGCCGACGACGCGACCCGCGACGTCACCGATTGGCTCAAGTGCGAGTTCATGTCCGACAAGGTCGGCGAGGTGTTCGACGGCACCATTGCCTCGGTGACCCAGTTCGGCATCTTCGTGCGTCTCGACGCGGTGTATGTCGAGGGGCTGGTGCATGTCACCTCGCTGCCCTCCGACTACTATCACTACGAGGCCGAAAAGCATCGCCTCAAGGGTGAACGCAGCGGCATGGCCTACCGGCTCGGCGATGGCGTCACCGTGCAGGTGGCGCGGGTCGACCTCGACGATCGCAAGATCGATTTCGAGCTGGTCGACGACAAACCGCGCCGTCAGCGTCCACCGCGCAAGCCGGGAGCGGAGAGCGCCGGCGGCAACCAGTCCGACAAGCCGGCACGCAAGAAGTCGCGGCGGCGCAAGCCGCGCCCCGGCAAGCAGGAGCGGAGTGGCGGTTCGGGAGGCGACAACCCCGACAAGCCTGCCCGGGAGCGTTCATGAGTCGTGGCGGCAACCCGCGCAACAAGCCTGCTCGCTCGCGTCATGCGCAGCAGGCGGGCGCCGGGCGTGGCGCCTTGCCTCCCTCCCCCGCGGGGCTGGACAGTGTGTTCGGCGTGCATGCGGTGGCCGCGTTGCTTGAACGCGGCGAGGCGCCTCGCGAGTTGTGGTTCCAGGCCGGTGCCGCCGAGCAGCGACTGAACGAGTTGCTCGCTGCCGCCCGGCAGGCGGGGACGCGTCTGGTCGAGCAGCCGCGCGAGGCGCTCGACGCTCTCGCCCAGGGCGGCAGTCACCAGGGGGTTATCGCCTTCTGTCCGCCGCTGGCGGCGCACAGCGAAGAGGAGCTGTGGCATCTGCTGGGCGGCTGGCCCCACGCCGAACCGCCCCTGCTGCTGATCCTCGATGGGGTCACCGATGTGCACAACTTCGGCGCCTGCCTGCGCAGTGCCGACGCCGCCGGCGCCCACGGCATCGTCGTCGCCAAGGACAAGGCCGCGCCGCTCAACGCTACGGTGCGCAAGGTCGCCTGCGGGGCCGCCGAGGCCGTGCCGGTCTATCGCGTCACCAACCTGGCGCGCGCCATGACGAAGCTGAAGGAGGCGGGGGTGTGGATCACCGGCACCGCCGGCGAGGCCGAGTCCAGCCTCTACGACATCGACCTCACCGGGCCTTGTGCGCTGGTCATGGGTGCCGAGGGGAAGGGTCTGCGACGGCTGACCCGCGAGGCCTGCGACGGCCTGGTCACGTTGCCCATGGCCGGCAGCGTGTCGAGCCTCAACGTCTCGGTGGCCACCGGCATCTGTCTCTACGAGGCGGTCCGTCAGCGCCGGCGGGCGTTGGCCGGCTGAAAGCCGGCCGCAGTTGCATGCGGCGTGTACCATCACTACAATAATGCGGTTCTTGGAACACCCTCACCCAGTTAATCACTGACTCCTTGCTTCCTCATGGCCAGCGCCGTCTGTCGCCACTGGGAAGCTGTCAAACCGTAAGGAGATACCATGCGTCACTACGAAATCGTGTTCATGGTCCATCCGGACCAGAGCGAGCAGGTTCCGGCCATGGTCGAGCGCTACACCAGCCTCGTCACCGAAAATGGCGGTACCGTGCATCGTCTCGAGGATTGGGGCCGCCGTCATCTGGCCTACCCGATCAACAAGATCCACAAGGCTCACTACGTGCTGATGAACATCGAATGCCGCGGCGAGACGCTCGACGAGATCGAGAACATCTTCCGCTTCAACGATGCCATCATTCGTAGCCTGGTTGTGCGCTGCAAGGAAGCCGTTACGGAAGCCTCGCCGATGATGAAGTCGACCGAGGACAAGGGCCGCCGTCGTGACGAGAAGTCCGACAAGCCCCGCGCCGAGCGCTCCGAAACCGCTGAAGAAGCCAACTGAAACGCCCACCCAGGAGGAGTTGATCCATGGCACGCTTTTTCCGTCGCCGCAAGTTCTGCCGCTTCACCGCCGAAGGCGTGAAGTACATCGATTACAAAGACATCGATACTCTCAAGGCCTACATCACCGAGACCGGCAAGATCGTCCCCAGCCGCATCACTGGCACGCGGGCACGCTATCAGCGCCAGTTGTCCACGGCGATCAAGCGCGCACGCTACCTGGCTCTGCTGCCGTACACCGACAGCCACCAGTAAGCGATTGCAAGTGATGTTGCCCCTGGCCCGCTGGGTAATGCGAGGCACGCCGCATGCCGCCGGCGCCGCGGCGCTTGCCGCCCTGGTGCCGTGGCTGTTCTGGTTCAGCGCCGCCGTCGCTGCCCTGGTGACGCTGCGTCGCGGTCTGGCGCCGGCCCTGCCGGTGATCGTCGCCGCGGCGCTGCCCACCGGCTGGTGGTGGGTGCAGGGCGATACCATCCCGCTGGCCAGCCTGTTGCTGGTGACGCTGATGGCCGTCGTGCTGCGCGCGCGGATGCGCTGGAGCGAGGCGCTGATCGCCGGCACGCTGGTAGCCGCCGCGCTGGTCCAGTTCGGCACGTTTCTGCCGCCGGGGGGCGCCGGACCGCTGCTCGAGCAGCTGCGCCAGAGCTCGACCGAGGTCAGCGGCATGCTCGACCAGTTGAGCGCCCAGGGCGTGGCGACCGAACAGCTCGCGGTACTGCTGATCGGCGGCATCACCGGGCTGATCGTGACACTGGCCGCGGTGGTCTGTCTGGCGCTGGCGCGTAGCTGGCAGGCGGGGCTGTACAACCCCGGCGGCTTTCGCACCGAGTTCCACGCCCTGCGCCTGCAGGGCCGCGAGTTGCTGCTGCTGGTCGTCCTGGCGGTGATCGGCGCGCTGCTCGCGGTGCCGGCATTGCCCATGCTCGGCTGGATACCGCTGCTGGTCAGCGGCGTGGCGCTGGTGCACGGCCTGGTGGGTCTCAAGGGGATGAACGGGCTATGGCTGGTGGCATTCTATGTACTGCTGCTGACCACCTGGCCCATGATTCTGATTGTGCTGCTGTTGGGTTGTCTGGATACGTTCGCGGACTTCCGCGCGCGCCTGGCCCGCAGCCAATGACAAGAGGTTAACGAGATGGAAGTCATTCTGCTCGACAATATCGGTAAGCTGGGCGCCCTGGGTGACAAGGTCACCGTCAAGCCCGGCTACGGTCGCAACTACCTGGTACCCTACGGCCTGGCCGTGCCGGCTACCAAGGACAACGTGGAAGCCTTCGAGGCGCAGCGTGCGGAGCTGGAAGCCCAGGCCGTCGAGCGCAAGCGCGAAGCCGAGGCACGTGCCGAACAGCTCAACGACATCGAGCTGTCGCTGGTCGCCAAGGCCGGCGAAGAGGGCAAGCTCTTCGGTTCGATCGGTCCGCGCGACCTGGCCGATGCCCTGGCCCAGGCCGGCATCGACGTCGCCAAGAGCGAAGTGCGCATGCCAGAAGGCCCGTTGCGTGCCACCGGCGAGTACGACATCCAGTTGCACCTGCATACGGAAGTCGACGCCACCGTGCGCATCGTGGTCGTCGCCGAGTAAGTAACGGCCGCAAGGTCGCTGTATCGGGCCTCGACGATCGAGCGCGGCAGCTTCGGCTGTCGCGCTTTTATTTTGTGGACGCCCTGCATGCCTCGCGCCCGACGCCGTGTCCGCTGGATCCCCGGGGGGCCTGGGGTAGAATGGCGTCGTCCGGGCATTGCCCGCCGCGCTCCCTCCACTGCTGGAAGCCTCGTCCATGAGTGACGCCCTGGAACTCGATCAGGAAACCGCCGCCCTCAAGGTGCCGCCGCATTCGCTGGAAGCCGAGCAATCGGTGCTCGGCGGGCTGATGCTCGACAACTCGGCCTGGGACACCGTGTCCGAGCTGCTGGTAGCCGACGACTTCTACCGCTACGAGCACCGCCTGGTGTTCAATGCCATGATCCCGCTTGCCGAGGGTGGTCACCCGCTCGACGTGGTGACCCTCTCCGAAGCCCTGGAGTCGCGCGATCAGCTCGACACGGTGGGCGGGCTGGGCTATCTGGCCGACCTGGCGCGCAATACGCCCTCGGCCAGCAATATCCGCGCCTACGCCAACATCGTTCGCGAGCGGGCCACGCTGCGCAAGCTGATCCAGGCCGCCAGCCAGATCGCCGAGAGCTCGTTCGCGCCGCAGGGGCGACCGTCCGATGAACTGGTCAACGAAGCCGAGCGACTGGTTTTCCAGATCAGCGAATCGCGGCCCAAGATGGGCGGTCCGATCGGCATGAGCGAGCTGCTCTCCAAGGCGGTCGACCGCATCGACGAGCTGTTCAACATGCAGGGCCAGATGACCGGGCTTTCGTCGGGCTTTCGCGATCTCGACGACATGACCTCGGGCTTCCAGCCTTCGGACCTGGTGATCGTGGCCGGGCGACCGTCGATGGGCAAGACCACCTTCGCGATGAACATCGTCGAGCATGCGGTGATCTCCAGCGACAAGCCGGTGATGGTGTTCTCGATGGAGATGCCCGCCGAATCGCTGATGCTGCGCATGCTGTCGTCTCTGGGACGCATCGACCAGACCCGGGTGCGGACCGGTCAGCTCGAGGACGAGGACTGGCCGCGGCTGACCTCGGCGGTCAACCTGCTCAAGGACAAGCAACTGTTCATCGATGATACCGCGGCGCTGTCGCCCAACGAGATGCGCTCGCGGGTTCGCCGCCTGGTCCGCGAGCACGGCAACATGGGACTGATCATGATCGACTATCTGCAGTTGATGCAGATTCCCGGGTTCTCCGAGAACCGGACCGGCGAGATCTCGGAGATCTCGCGCTCGCTGAAGGGGCTGGCCAAGGAGTTCGACTGCCCCGTGGTGGCGCTGTCGCAGCTCAACCGCTCGCTGGAGCAGCGCCCCAACAAGCGCCCGGTGATGTCGGACCTGCGCGAATCGGGGGCCATCGAGCAGGACGCCGACGTGATCACTTTCGTCTACCGCGACGAGGTCTACAATCAGGACAACCCCGACAACAAGGGATTGGCCGAGGTGATCATCGGCAAGCAGCGTAACGGCCCGATCGGCACCGTGCATCTGGCATTCATCGGCAAGTACACGCGTTTCGAAGACCTGGCGCCGGACAGCTACGGCCAGCACTTCGGCGAATGATGGCGGGCAGGCCCGCAAGGTCGCCGGGGTTGAGCCGATGGCAGGGGACCGTATAATGCCGCTCCCCGTGATAGGTTGGTGGGCGGCACCGCTTCCATCCACAGAGTCGACAAGGAGACAAGCATGGCGGGTGGATTTCGTCGTGGCAATCGCAATCGGACCCCGAAGCTCGAGGCGCGTGGCACGCTCGAGAGCGTGTCGCGCGAGGGGCCGTTCAAGGAGTGGCTGGGCATGCCGGATCTCTACCGCTACGCGCTGGTGGTCGACGGCGTGACCTACAGCTACCAGACCGAGGATGCCGAGTTGCCGGTCGGCGAGGGCGACTACGTGGTGTTTCGCTACAAGGAGACCAAGGCCGGCAACTGGGTGGATCGCAATTCGCTGGGCATCGCCATCGATCCTGCCACCTTCCAGCGCGACTGAGCCAACGGCCCGGGGCGACGGCTCGGGCCCATGTTCCGCTCCTGCCTGGCCAGGCTTGGCCTTGCGCGCCCCCGAAGCGCTGAACTTCCCTCCCGTTGGCTGGTCTGACCGATCGATCAACTCACCTTTTCCGTTGCCGATTCCCGGCATCCTGCCCTGCCGGTCAGGTGCGCGATGGCCCGCTACCCGGGCGGCGACAGGACACCTCGGACGCAACCTCGCTGTCATCCGTCCCGGGTAGCCTGGCGGGAAGCCAGCGTCCGAACATGCATCACACAGAGGAGGGAGCCATGGACATCCAGTCGCTCAAACACTACGTACGCGATCACGCCAACTTCGAAGTGCGCGTCATCAGCCATGCTGGTAGCCGCTGCTATCAGGTCGAACTCGAGGATATCGAAGGCGAGCGGCACTTGTTGACCCAGCGCGGCAAGCCGATGCTGTTCCGCGCCCTGGACGACGTCTATCTGGAACTCAAGCGCGCCGGGATTCACCGCGCCTATCTGGTGCAGTTCGTCGCCCATGACGAAATGATCGGGCGCGAGGCCCATTATCAGGAACCGCTGGCGTCACGCATGCCGCTGGTCTTTTGAGCGGTCGGCGTCACCGCTGGCGCAGATTCAGCGCAACGGGGGCAACCAGCGCCCCAGCGCAAAACGATGCCGGGCAACGGCCAGATAGAGCCGATCGAGCAGTGACCTGAATCCCGGCAGGTGCGACAGCCATACCAGCCGTCGGTAGCCGAGCAGGGCGAGCATCGCGCGTACCGCATCCATTCCCGCAAACCAGTTCCCCTCGCCATCCCGGGCAAACATGCGGCCCAGCAATTCCTCCCAGTCACGCCCCCAGGCGGCGGCGGAAAATCCCTCGGCACGGATATCCACGCAGCGGATGCGTTCGCGATAGGGGCGACGCCGAATCCAGGCGACCTGGCGCTGGCAGATCGGGCAATCGCCATCGTAGAGCAACGTCAAAGGCGCGCGGGCGTGTGCGGGGGCACGGGATAGTGTCATCGCGGTCGATCTCGCTTTTTCGTCGGTTGCACGACCACGCCAATCCGGGCTGCGGCGGCGTGCCGCTGTCTGGCAGCATAGCGTCCATTAAGGCGGTTGCCGACAACCTCGCTTCGTTGTACGAACCCTGTACAAATGCCGCCGATAGTATCAGTCAATTCCCGTGGTGGCCTGTCTCATTGGTACAATCTTCCGGGATAGCCCAGCAAGGAGACCTATCATGCCCAACGCCCGCTTCGGCGTACTACTGGCCAATCTCGGCACACCGGATGCACCGACCCCCGAGGCGGTGCGTCGTTACCTGGGGGAGTTCCTCTGGGATGAGCGGGTGATCGATGTCTCTCGGCCGCTATGGTGGTTGATCCTGAATGGCGTGATCCTGCGCTTTCGTCCGCGCAAGGTCGCCAAGGGCTACGCGGCGATATGGACCGACGAGGGCTCTCCGTTGCTGGCGATCGGTCGCCGCCAGCAGCGTGCGCTGGCCAGGCTCCTCGCCGAGCGGTTCAACGAGACGATTCCGGTCGAGCTGGCCATGACCTACGGGCAGCCGAGCATGGAGGCGGCGGGCAAGGCGCTGCGCGATGCCGGAGCCCAGCGCATTCTGGTGCTCCCGCTGTATCCGCAGTACTCGCGCTCGACCACCGCCGCGGTGTTCGATCGTCTGGCGCGTGCCCTCAAGCCCTGTCCGCACCTGCCCGAGCTGCGCTTCGTTCGCGATTACCACGACCATCCGGCGTATATCGGCGCGCTGGCGGCGAGCGTGCGCGAGCACTGGCGCAACCATGACGGCGAGCGCGGGCGGCTGATGATGTCCTATCACGGCATCCCCAGGCGCTATGCCGAGGCTGGCGATCCCTACCCGCAGCATTGCGGAACCACCAGCCGGCTGCTCGCCGAAGAGTTGGGGCTCGGCGATGACGAGTGGTTGATGAGCTACCAGTCGCGCTTCGGCCGCGAGGAGTGGCTCAAGCCGTATACCGACATGACGCTCGAGGCCTGGGGGCGCGAGGGCGTCGAGCACGTCGATATCATCAGTCCGGCGTTCGCCGCTGATTGCCTGGAAACGCTCGAGGAGCTCGAGGTGGAGAACCGCGACAACTTCGCCGCGGCCGGCGGCAGAACCTACCGCTACATAGCGGCACTCAACGACCGTGACGACCACATGGACCTGCTGGCGCAGCTGGTCGAACAGCACAGCCGCGGCTGGTAGCAGCGGCGTGCTTGACGACGTTCAGGGCAGGCGGCGCGCGTCCTCGTCCTCGTCGTCTTCATCCTGCTCCCTGAATTCGGCGATATCGCCGCGCGTACTCTCGAAACGGGCGAGCTTCTGGTGCAGGGCGCTCTTGGCCAGCAGGTGCGCCGACACCGGCGCGGTGACGAACAGGAAGATGGTGATCAGCAACTCCTGATAGCTCAGGCCCCCTTCGACCAGGCTGAAGTAGCTCATCGAGGCGATCAGTACACAGCCTACGCCCAGCGTGGTGGTCTTGGTCGGGCCATGCAGGCGCATGTAGAAGTCGCGCAGATGGGTCAGGCCCAGCGCACCGATGAAGGCGAACACGCCGCCGGCCACCAGGAAGAAGGCGATTACCCCCTCCATCACGGTATAGAATTCGATCATCTCACCCCCCTCCCGAGCGTGGCGTCCGATGTAATGCTGGCCGCGATGTCATTCGATGATGTCGCCGCGCAGCAGGTACTTGCAGACCGCCACGGTACTGATGAAGCCCAGCATGGCGATCAGCAGAGCGGCCTCGAAATAGGTCTTGTCGTTGAGCCAGATGCCGAACAGCACGATCAGCGCGATGGAGTTCACGTACATGGTGTCCAGCGCCAGGATGCGGTCGGGCAGGTCGGGGCCGATCGCCGCGCGATACAGCGTCAGTAGCGTCGCCGCGGTGAATAGCGCCAGGCTGATCCAGAGGGCGATATCTAGCATTCGAAGATCTCCTTGAGCGGGCGCTCGTAGCGCTGGTGGATCTTGTCGATGGTGGCTTGTACGTCGTCGGCGTTGAGCGCATGGATCACCAGCGTGCGGCGGTCGCGACGCAGGTTGGCCGAGACCGTTCCCGGTGTCAGCGTGATCGTGCTGGCAAGGATGGTGATCGTGAAGGCCTCCTTGAGCTCCAGCGGGTATTCGATGAACACCGGACTCATTCGGCTGCGCGGGTTGAGGATCAGCTTCGAGACCTCGTAGTTGGCGACGATGATATCGCCCAGCACGCGCAGCACGTAGCGCAGCAGTAGCCACGGCCGCTTGACGGTTGGCTGGCTCTCCCAGAAGGGCTGGGTAACCAGGGGAATGACCAGCGCCAGGAAACCGCCCAGCAGTAGCTGGCCCAGGGACAGGCTCTGCTGCAGCATCAGCCACATGGCCAGCAACAGCACCGAGAGGAGCGGCATCGGCAACCAGGGTTGTACCGGAATCATGGCTTGCCTCCTGTGGTATCGCCAGGCGCCTCACGCTCGATGATCGAGCTTATGTACGCTTCCTGATCGGCCAGCTGGTCGGCCGCGGCGTCGGTGAAGGCGGTCAGCGGTCCGCCGAAGATCACCAGCAAGGGCGAGGCGCCCAGCAGCAGCAGAATGCCGATCGCGCGCATGGTACCGACTCGACGCTGCCCCCGCTCGCTGTCCTTGTCGCGTTCGTGCTCCTTGTCGCGTTCGCCGCTCTCGTGTCGCTCGCGGCGGCGTTCGCCCCCGGAGACCCGCCAGAACAGCGTCGAGCCGGTGCGCGACAGGGCGACGATCGCCGCCAGGCTGCTGGTCAGCAGGATAGGCCAAAGCCACAGCTGTTGGGCGGGCGTGGCCGCTTCCAGAATCAGTGCCTTGCCCACCGCACCCGAGAAAGGCGGGATCCCGGCCACTGCCAGTGCCCCGATGAAGAACAGCGAACCCAGCAGTGCCACCTGATTGACGGCGCGACCGCGGACGATGCGCGCTCCGGCCTTGCCGCGCTGGTGGGCGATGATGTCGACCAGCAGGAACAGCCCGCCGGTCACCAGCGTGGTATGGACCATGTAGTAGAGCAGGGCGGCGTTGGCCTCGATGCTGTTCATGCCGATCCCGGCAAGCAGGGTGCCCACCGAGATGATGATCAAGTAAGCGACCTGGGTGCGCAGGTCGCGTGCCGAGAGGACCCCCAGGCCGCCCAGGGCCAGGGTCGCCAGCGACAGCCACCAGACCCAGGGCTGGGCAAGATAGGCCAGTGTGCCGGCCTGGGCACCGAACACCAGCGTGAAGACCCGCAGGATGGCGTAGATGCCGACCTTGGTGAGGATCGCGAACAGGGCCGCCACCGGTGCCGGCGCCGAGGCATAGGCACGCGGCAGCCAGAAGTACAGCGGCAGGATCGCCGATTTCAGCCCGAACACCACCAGCAACAGCATGGCGCCGGCCTCGGCGAGCGCCAGTCTGCTGCTGTCGAGTGCCGGCACTCGCGCCGCCATGTCGGCCATGTTGAGGGTGCCGAGGGTGCCGTAGAGCACCCCCAGACCGATCAGGAAGAGTGCCGAGCCGGCCAGGTTGAGCGCCACGTAGTGGAACCCCGAGTGGATGCGAGCCTTGCCGCCGCCGTGCATCAGCAGCGAGTACGAGGCGATCAGCAGCACTTCGAAGAACACGAACAGGTTGAACAGGTCGCCGGTCAAAAAGGCGCCGTTGATGCCCATCAGCTGCAACTGGAACAGCCCGTGGAAGTTGGAGCCCTCCTCGTCGTTGCCGGCGCTGGCGTAGAACAGGCTGCCGAGGGCGAGCAGCGCGGTCAGCGTGACCATCAGCGCCGACAGCCGGTCATGTACCAGGATGATGCCGAACGGCGGCTGCCAGTCGCCCAGCGCGTAATAGCGGATCGTGCCATCGGCGCTCTGGACCAGCAGCAGCGCGCACACCGCCACCAGCAGGGCCGTGGCGGAGAGGCCGATGATCCGGCGCGGCGTTGCCGGCCCCTCGCGGTTGAGCAGCAGCCCCAGCCCGGCGATCAGCGGTAGCAGGACGGGTAGAGCGATCAGGTGATCCATCAACTGCTCTCCTCCCGCGGCTCGTCGAGACGATTGCCGTTGACGTGATCGCTCCCCAGGTCACCGCGCGCACGCATTGCCAGAATCACCGAGAAGGCGGTCATGGCGAAGCCGATGACGATGGCCGTAAGCACCAGCGCCTGGGGCAGCGGGTCGGCGTAGTCGCCCCCGTGCTCCTCGATCACCACGGCGCCGGCGGTGGTCAGCCCGCCCATCGAGAACAGGAACAGGTTGACGGCATAGGAGAGCAGGGTCAGGCCCACCACCACCGGGAAGGTCCGGCCACGCAGCGCCAGGAACAGGCCGCAGGCGGCGAGCACGCCGGTGGTCATCGAGAACAGCGCTTCCATCAGGCCTTCTCCTTTTCCTTTTGCTTGCTGGGGCGGTGCGCGGTGGTCAGTTTGCCGAGATTGGCGAGGATCATCAGCGTGGCGCCGACCACCGTCAAATAGACGCCGAGGTCGAACAGCAGCGCGGTGGCCAGTTCGATATCGCCGATCAACGGGATATGAAAATGGCCGAACGACGAAGTCAGGAAGGGGTAGCCGAACACCCAGCTGCCCAGGCCGGTGAGCGTCGCCACGCCGACGCCGGCGACGGCGATCGGCTGGTACTGGAACGACATGCGTCGCTGACACCAGTCGACCCCGTGGGCGATGTACAGGAGGATCAGGGCCACCGCGGTGACCAGCCCGGCGATGAAACCGCCGCCCGGCGCGTTGTGGCCGCGCAGGAAGATGAAGATCGACACCAGCAACGCCAGCGGCAGGATGGTCTGCGACACGCTGATCAGGATCAGCGGATGGCGATCGCGCGACCACGGCCGGCCCTCGGCGTCGCTCGACGGCATGAACAGCCGCAGCCGGTTGAGCAACTTGTAGATGCCCACTGCGGCGATACACAGCACGGTGATCTCGCCCAGGGTATCGAAGCCACGAAAGTCGACGAGGATCACATTGACCACGTTGTGCCCGCCGCCTCCCGGCACGCTGTTGTCGATGAAGAAATGCGAGATCGACTCCAGCGGCCGGGTGAGCACCGCAAAGTTGAGGCTGGCGACGATGCCGCCGAACGCCGAGGCCATCAGCACGTCGCGCAGGATCCGCGGGGCGCCGGACTCCTTGGGGGTCCGCTGGGGCAGAAAGAACAGCGCCAGCATCAGCAGGATCATGGTCACCACCTCGACCGCCAACTGGGTCAGCGCCAGGTCGGGTGCCGAGAAGCGGGCGAAGGCCAGCGAGGTCATCAGCCCGACGATCGACAGCATCAGCAGCGAGATCAGCCGCCGGCGATGCAGGATCGCCGTGGCCAGGCCGGCGAATATCGCGATGCCCGCGCCGGCGATGAGCAGCCCGTCGAGCGGCTGCAGCGGCAATGGGCCGCGCAGTTCGGTGGCGCCGAGCAGGGTGCCGCCGACCAGGCACAGGATGGTGATCACCAGCCACAGCATGTAGCGCTGCAGCGAGCCGTTTTCCAGGGCGTCGATGACGCGTTGGGTGCCGTGCACCAGCCCCTGAACCGAGGCCTCGAACAGCAGTCGCGCGTCGCGGGCGCCGAACTGGCGCTGAAAGGCGAACAGGTGCCGACGCTGCCAGTACAGCGCCACGCCGCCGAACAGCGCAACGGCGCTCATCAGCAGAGGCAGGTTGAGGCCGTGCCAGACCGCCAGATGCAGCTCGGGCGCGCCCCCCGTCAGCGCCGCATCGCTCGCCGCGGTGAGCAATGCCGTCACGCTGGGTGCCGGCAGGATGCCGATGACCAGGCACAGCGCGGCGAGCAACAGCCCCGGGGCGATCATCAGCTTGGGCGGCGCATGCGGCGTCTTGGGCAGCTCGGGCGTCGGCCCATGGAAGAACACGTTGTAGACCAGGCGCACCGCATAGGCCGCCGACAGCAGGCTGCCCAGCGTGACCAGCGCCGGGATCAGCCAGGCCAGTCCGCCCAGCAACTGCGTGTCGAGGGATTCGGCGAGCAGCATCTCCTTGGACAGGAAGCCATTGAAGTAGGGCACCCCGGCCATCGCTGCCCCGGCGATGATCGCCACGGCGGCAGTCAGTGGCATCACCCGCCATAGCCCCTGCAGCTTGCGGATGTCGCGGGTCCCGGTCTCGTGATCGATGATCCCCGCGGTCATGAACAGCGCCGCCTTGAAGATCGCATGGTTGAGAATGTGGAACAGCGCGGCGACCGTCGCCATGTCGTTGTCGAGGCCCAGCAACAGGGTGATCAGACCCAGGTGACTGATCGTCGAATTGGCCAGCACGCCCTTGAGGTCATACTTGAGCAGCGCGAAATAGGCGCCGTAGAGCAGCGTCACCAGGCCGGTCAGGCCGACCAGGTAGAGCCACTCGGGACTGCCGGCCAGCGCCGGATGCATGCGCGCCAGCAGGAACACGCCGGCCTTGACCATGGTCGCCGAATGCAGGAAGGCCGATACCGGCGTCGGCGCGGCCATCGCGTGGGGCAGCCAGAACTGGAAGGGAAACTGGGCCGACTTGGTGAATGCCCCGAGCAGTACCAGCAGCAATGCCGGCAGGTAGCGCGGGTCGGCCTGGATCATGTCGCGGCTGTCGAGTACCACCTGCAGGTCGTAGCTGCCGACGATATGCCCCAGCAGCAACAGGCCGGCAAGCAGCGCCAGGCCCCCCGCCCCGGTCACGGTGAGCGCCATCCGGGCGCCCTTGCGGGCATCGCTCTGGTGATACCAGTAGCCGATCAGCAGAAACGACGACAGGCTGGTGAGCTCCCAGAAGAACCACAGCAGCAGCAGGTTGTCGGCCATGACGATGCCCAGCATCGCCGCCATGAACAGCAGCAGGAACGCATAGAAGCGCGGAGCGTTGTCGCTGGCCAGCAGGTAGTAGCGGGCGTAGACGATGATCAGCAGGCCGATCCCCAGGATCAGCAGAACGAACAGCAGAGACAGGCCGTCCAGGCGCATGGCGAGGTCCAGGCCCAGCGCCGGGATCCAGCTGTAGGCCTGGCGGAACACCTCGCCGTCGAGCACCGCCCCGGCATGATGGAGCGCGACCGCCAGCGCGATGAGTACTGGTGCGGCCGCCACGGCGGCACAGGCGCCACGGCGCTCGTTGGAACTCATGATGGGTAGCAGGCCGCCCAGCAGGGGCAGCAGCACAATCAGTAACAGCGGCATGAACGACTCGCTCTCGTCGTTGGCGTTCTGGCGGATCCGGCGCGAGGCGCGCGGTTGCGATAGATCACAGTTCAGCCGTTGCGGAAACGACCATCAAGCGAAATCGTGGGGCGGGTCGGTAAGAAACGGGCGTCTCACGGCACGGGGCGCGAGCATCCAGGCGGGGGTGCGGTCGACCGGACGCATGGTGGTCAGAGTATCGGCACCGGTGTGGCGGCGCGCGCGGGTAGATCCGCGCGGGGGGTGGCCCGTCATGGTGTCTTCCTCCCTTCGTGGCTTCCCGGCATGGCAGAACGTTGGTCCCTAGAGAAAGCTAGTCTACTGTTTTTGTTGGAATAAAATGCCGGTTGGCTGACGCCTTCGCGGAGTCAGTCCTCGACTCTATCACGGCCCCCGACGCCGATCTAGCGTATCCCGGCGACGCTCGCTTCACCCGGCCGGCCATTCACCGGGTTTCAGCGCTAGTCGCACGGCCTCTCGTGCGAGAAGATGAGCGCGCGTTTTTCCGTACCGTCACCCGCTCACTGCCAGGCAAGGAAGTTTCATGAATCGTCGCCTACCGGTTTCACTGCTTTTGACATTGTGGCTGCCCCTGGCGGGTTGCCAGGTCGACGCCAATGCCACCGATATAGCCGGCCGCGACGCCACGCTGGCACCCGATGCCGGCCAGGCAGCGGCGACCGGCAAGAATGGCGAGGCGGGCGGATCCGCTGAGCCCGCGGTGCGCCAGGATTTCGCCGCCTGGGTCGCCGACTTTCGTCGCCAGGCGCTGGCCGAGGGCATCAATGCGGTCACCCTGGCGGCGGCGTTCGATGGCGTCCGCTACCTGCCGCGGATCATCGAGCTAGACCGGGCCCAGCCCGAATTCACCCGTCAGGTCTGGGACTATCTCGATACCGCGGTCTCCCCGGCCCGCGTCAGGCAGGGGCGCGCGCAACTCGCCGAGCACCGTGAGGCGATCCGGGCCGCCAGCCGGCACTACGGCGTGCCAGCGGAAATCCTGGTGGCGATCTGGGGCATCGAGAGCAACTACGGCGGCAACTTCGGCAGTTTCTCGACCATCGATGCCCTGGCCACGCTGGGCTACGACGGCCGCCGTCCCGACTTCGCGCGCAGCGAGTTGCTCGCGGCGTTGCGCATCCTGCAGCGCGGCGACATCGACCGCGAGCACATGCGCGGCTCCTGGGCCGGCGCCATGGGCCACACCCAGTTCCTGCCGTCGAGCTTCGAGGATCACGCCCGCGACGGCGACGGTGACGGCCGGCGCGATATCTGGGGCAGCATCGATGACGTCATGGCCTCGACCGCCAATTACCTCGCCGACGCCGGCTGGCGCCAGGGCGAGCCCTGGGGCGCGGAAGTTCACCTGCCTGCGGATTTCGACTACGCCCAGACCGAACTGGACGTGCGTCGTGCGAGCCAGGCATGGCGGGCGCAGGGCGTTCAGGGAGTGCGCGGAGGAGGGCTGCCGGCGCTCGATCAGGCCTCGATCATCGCGCCGGCCGGCGCCCACGGCCCGGCCTTCCTGGTGGGCCACAACTTCCGCGTGATCATGCGCTACAACGCCTCGACCAGCTATGCGCTGGCCGTCGCCCTGCTGTCCGAGCGGCTGGCCGGCGAACCGGGGCTGGTCGGCGACTGGCCGCGCCAGGAGCCGGCGCTGTCGCGCAGCCAGGTCAAGCGTCTTCAGCAGTTGCTCAACGCCCACGGCTTCGACGTCGGTGCACCGGACGGGGTGATCGGGCCGAATACCCGGCGCGGACTGCGCGACTACCAGCGTAGCCTGGGGCAAACGCCGGACGGCTTCGCCACCGTGGGGCTGCTCGAGCGGCTCGAAGCCGACTGAGCCGAAAAGGCGCTAGACTCAAGTCTCACAAGGAAGGCGTGGGGGAACGGGGATGAAGGGACGCTATCGCTGGCCGCTGGTCATCGTCGTCGTGCTGGTCGTCGGCCTGGTCGCGCTGCGCATGGCCCTGCCCGGGCTGGTGCGCGACTACCTCAACGATCAACTGGCCGACATGGGCGCCTATCGCGGGCATGTCGAGGATGTCGACCTGGCCCTGTGGCGCGGCGCCTACACGATCAACGGCCTGACGATCGTCAAGGCCGAGGAAGAGACCCAGGTGCCGTTCTTCCACGTCGATGCGCTCGATCTGTCGGTCAGCTGGAGCGCGCTGTGGAAGGGCGCGATCGTCGCCGAGGCGGTGTTCATGAGCCCCGAGCTGAATTTCGTCGACACCCCCGGCGAGGGGGGCGGCCAAGCCGGCGAGGGCACCGACTGGCGAGTGGCGCTGCAGGAGCTGCTGCCGATCGACCTCAACCTGTTGCGGGTGAGCGACGGCCGGGTGCACTTTCGCAACTTCGGCTCGCAGCCGCCGGTGGACCTGGAGATTTCCGAACTCGACGCCACTGCCACCAACCTGAGCAATGCCGACCGCCGCGAAGGCGCGCAGGTGGCCGACATCGACGCCACGGGGCTGATGCTCAATCAGGCCTCCACCGAATTCCACGCCAGTCTCGATCCGCTCGGCGACATGCAGGATTTCACCCTGCAGCTGAGGGTGACCGGGATCGAGCTGACCCGGCTCAACGAACTGACCGAGGCCTACGGCGGTTTCACCTTCGAGTCCGGTTCGGGGGATTTCGTCATGGAACTGGAAGCCAACGACGGGCAATTGCAGGGTTTCGCCAAGCCGCTACTCGACAACGTCGACATTCTCGATCTCGAGGAGGACGCCAAGAAGGGCGTGCTGAGCGCCGCCTGGGAAGCCATGGTCGGCGGGGTCGGCTGGCTGTTCCGCAACCATCCGGAGGATCGCCTGGCCTCGCGGATCGAGATCAGCGGCAACCTCGACCAGCAGGACGTCAGCGCCTGGCAGGCGTTCGTCTCGGTGCTGCACAACGCCTTCGTCGATGCCTACCAGGCCAATTTCGAGAAGGAGTAGCCCGGAAACGGCCCGGTCGGCAATGCTCGAAGCGGTTTAGAAAAGCCGCGCCAGCAGGGCGGTGACCGCCGTCTCGACGCGCAGGATGCGCTCGCCGAGGTGGATGCCACGACAGCCCGCGGCGAGCAGGCACTCCACCTCGTAGGCGACGAACCCCCCTTCGGGGCCGACCAGCAGCACGCTGGGCCGATCGATGCCGCGCGGGCAGGCCTCGGCCATGCCCGGATGGGCGAGCAGCCCCTGCTTGCCGGCCAGCAGGCCCGGTAGACGGTCCTCGACGAACGGCTTGAAGCGGGTCTCGCAGGCGACCGTCGGCAGCACCGTGTCGCGGGCCTGTTCGAGCCCCAGCACCAGATGATCGTGGATCTTAGCCGGTGCCAGCTCGGGGGACTGCCAGTAGCTCTTCTCGACGCGTCGCGTGTGCAGCAGGGTGATCCGCTTGACCCCCAGGGCGGTGACATGTTCCAGCGTCCTGGCCAGCATGCGCGGGCGTGGCAGGGCGAGCACCAGGTGCACCGGCAGCGGCGCCGGGGGCGGCTGATCGAGGTCGAGCTCGGTGAACAGCGCGGCTCGATCGTCCAGCGTCGCCAGCCGCGCCGTGCCCCAGCGGCCATCGCGGATACCCACCGTCAGGCTGTCGCCGGGGGTGGCACGGTGTACTTCGCGCAGATGGCGCAGGCGGCGCGGGTCGGCGACGCGGGCCTGGCCGCCGGCATCCAGATCGGCGGGGTCGAGCAGGATCAGGTTCATGGGCGCTCCGGGCACGGGACGGCCATGATAGCCGAGGCCGCCGCGACTGACAGTGGTTTGCAAGCTTTGGTTTGCAAGAAAAGGGGTGCGGTGCACAATGCATCGATACCGATCAACGTGAGGAACAGCGCCGTGCGAGTGATACGTAAATATGCCAACCGCCGACTCTACGACACCCAGCAGAGTCGTTACGTGACGCTCGAGGATCTGCGGCGCCTGATTCTCGACGACGAGCCGTTCCGTGTCGAGGACGCCAAGAGCGGCGAGGACCTGACGCGGACCATCCTGCTGTCGATCATCATCGAGCAGGAGCAGGCCGACAGCAGTGCCGAGGTATTCTCCAACGACCTGCTGACCCAGATGATCCGCATCTACGCCATGTCGCAGCCGCTGCCGCTGGCGCGCTACCTGGAGCAGGGCACCCAGTTGATGCTCGAGCAGCAGAAGCACTTCAAGGACCAGTGGCAGCAGGCCATGCGGCATACGCCGATGGAGCTGATGCGCGAGATGGCCGAGGAGAACATGCGCTTCTGGCAGCAGACGATGAACCGCACCCAGCATCAGCGCGAAGACGACGAGAACGAGTGAGCCCGTCGCGGCCGGGCAGCACGCCATGCTTTCTGACATAATGCCGCGGATCGATCCCCCACTCGCGAGCAAGGTTAGTCAATGAAGGTTCTGATCATCGGCGGCGGCGGCCGCGAGCACGCCCTGGCCTGGAAAGCCGCCCAGTCCCCCTATGTGGATAGTGTCTATGTCGCACCCGGCAACGCCGGTACGGCGCGCGAGTCCAAGCTGACCAACGTGGCGATCGCCGCCGACGACCTGGACGGACTCGAGACCTTCGCCCGCGAGCAGTCGGTCGGGCTGACCATCGTCGGCCCCGAGGCGCCCTTGGTCGCCGGGGTGGTCGATCGCTTCCGCGCCGCCGGGCTGCCGATCTTCGGGCCGACCCAGGCAGCGGCCCAGCTCGAGGGGTCCAAGGCGTTCACCAAGGACTTCCTGGCCCGCCATGCGATCCCCAGTGCCGAGTACGCGACCTTTACCGCCGTGGAGCCGGCGCTGGCCTATCTGGCCGAGCGCGGTGCACCGATCGTCATCAAGGCCGACGGCCTGGCCGCCGGCAAGGGCGTGATCGTGGCCATGAGCGACGCCGAGGCCGAGGCGGCGATCCGTGACATGCTTGAGGCCAATGCCTTCGGTGATGCCGGTGCGCGCGTCGTCATCGAGGAGTTCCTCGACGGCGAGGAGGCCAGCTTCATCGTCATGGTCGATGGCGAGCACGTGCTGCCGATGGCCACCAGCCAGGACCACAAGCGGGCCGGCGACGGCGATACCGGCCCCAACACCGGCGGCATGGGCGCCTACTCGCCGGCGCCGGTGGTCACCCGGGCGGTGTACCAGCGCGTCATCGACGAGGTGATCCTGCCGACGGTGCGCGGCATGGCCGCCGAAGGCCATCCCTATACCGGCTTTCTGTACGCCGGGCTGATGATCGATGCCCAGGGCGCGCCCAAGGTGATCGAATACAACTGTCGCTTCGGCGATCCCGAGACGCAGCCGATCCTGCTGCGCCTCAAGAGCGATCTGGTAAGGCTGTGCCTGGCCGGTGCCGAGGGCCGGCTGGACGGCGAGACCTGCGACTGGGATACGCGTGCCGCGGTGGGCGTGGTGATGGCCGCCAGCGGCTATCCGGACAGCTATCGCAAGGGTGATGCGATCGCCGGGCTGGAAGCCGCCGAAGCCGTCGGCTGCAAGGTCTTTCATGCCGGCACGGCGGAAAACGACCAAGGTCGGATCGTCACCAGCGGTGGGCGCGTGCTATGCGTAACCGCCCTGGGCGAGCGGGTCTCGCGGGCCCGCGACCGCGCCTACGAAGGCGTCGCCGCGATTCACTGGGACGAAGCCTTCTATCGTCGCGACATTGCCCATCGGGCGATCACCCGGGAGTCCTGACACCCGGTATCCGGCAGGCCACGGCGCCTCACATTGACAGGGAGTGACCATGCAACGACTCGGACTCGAGTTTCCGCAAGCCCGGTGCCTGCATCGGCACGCCCTGACGGTGCGCATCGGCGATCTCAACTACGGCCGCCATCTGGGTCACGACGCCATCGTCGGCCTGCTTCACGAAGCCCGCGTGCGGGCCTTCGAGGCACTGGGTCATCACGAATGGGACGTCGCGGGGTATCCCAGCGTGGTCGCCGAGCTGGCGATCGAGTATCTCGGCGGGTCGCGCTGGGGCGACGAACTGGAGGTGGAAACCGCCATCCTGCCCGCCGAGGGCAAGGCGCTGGCCGTGTATCAGCGGCTCCAGCGCCCCGCGGACGCCCGCAGCGTGGCCGTGGCGCGCGTCGCCCTGGTACTGCTCGACCCCGAGCAGGGCCGCCCCGTCGAGGTCCCGGCGGACTTCAACGCGGCCCTGGCCGCCGCCAAGCCCATGGGAGCGGACTGAGATGTCCCGCGAATACCCGATCGTCGCGGTGACCGGTTCGTCCGCCGCCGGCACCACCACCGTGCGACGCACCTTCGAGCGCATGTTCACCCGTGAGGATGTCCACGCCGCCTTCGTCGATGGCGATGCCTTCCACCGCTACACCAAGGAAGAGCTGACGCGGATCTTCCGCGAGGAGCCCGAGCGCACCGACGAGCTCTCGCACTTCGCGGTGGGCGCCAACCTGCTCGACCGGCTCGAGGCGCTGTTCCAGGAGTACGGCGAACAGGGCACCGGCACCTACCGGCATTACATCCATGCCGAAGACAAGCGCATGATCGAGGCCGGCTACAAGGTCGGCACCTTCACCGAATGGCAGGACCTGCCGTGCGGCACCGACCTGCTGTTCTACGAGGGGCTGCACGGCGGTTTGGTCACCGGCGACTGCGACATCGCCCGGCATGTCGATCTGCTGGTCGGCGTGGCGCCGACCATGAACCTCGAGTGGATCCAGAAGATCGACCGCGACACCAAGCTGCGCGGCTATACCCAGGAGGCGGTGATCGACACCATCCTGGGGCGCATGCACGATTACGTGCGCTACATCCAGCCACAATTCTCGCGCACCCACATCAATTTCCAGCGTGTACCCACGGTGGATACTTCCAACCCGTTCGAGATCCAGGATATCCCCACCGACGCGGAGTCGTTCGTGGTGATCCGCTTTCGCGACCCCTCGACGGTGGATTTTCCCTACCTGCTGGCGATGATCCAGGATTCCTTCATGAGTCGTCCGCACACCCTGGTGGTGCCCGGCGCGCGGCTGTCGCTGGCGATGGAGCTGATCCTCGGGCCGCTGGTGCGCCACCTGCTGGCCCAGCGACGTTTTCGTTGACGAGCTGTTATCACTGCAAGGAGCCAATATGGACTGCCTGTTCTGCAAGATGATCAATCGCGAGATCGAGCCCGACGTGGTCCACGAGGACGACCAGGTACTGGCCTTCAATGACATCAACCCCCAGGCGCCGCGCCACGTTCTGATCGTGCCCAAGAAGCACATCGCCACCCTGAACGACATCGAGGAGGGCGATCTCGAGGTGGTCGGTCGGCTGCAGTACACCGCCGCCAGTCTGGCCCGCGAGTTCGGCTTCGCCGAAGACGGGTATCGCGTGGTGATGAACTGCAATGAAGATGGCGGCCAGTCGGTCTATCATATACACATGCACCTGCTGGGCGGCCGTCGCTTTACCTGGCCGGCTGGGTAGCCGGCGATCGGCGCACGAGTCGCGATCTTCCAGAGCGCGCGTCTCCAACGGGGCATACCGGGCCGCTCACGACCGTACGTCGCGTGCGGCCCGTCTCGTTGGAAACGCCGCACCGCCCTTATCTGGCTTCTCGATCAAGGAAACCGCCATGCATCGCAAGCTGACACGCAGCGATCAGCTGATCCATCAGTTCGATACCGTGCTGCGCACCCTGGTGCCGCACGCCGCGCAGCCCTCGCGGCCGTCGCCCGCCGGTGACACCCGCGACGAGTCGCTCGATGAACTCGAACGTCGCCACGCCGCCGGGCTGATGCGCATCAATCACACCGGGGAGGTATGCGCCCAGGCGCTCTACCAGGGCCAGGGGCTGACCGCCAAGCTCGCCGACACCCGCGTGCAGATGGAGCAGGCGGCGCAGGAGGAGATCGATCACCTGGCCTGGTGCGATGCGCGGCTGGTCGAGCTCGACGGGCGCACCAGCTATCTCAACCCGCTGTTCTACGCCGCCTCGTTCGGCATGGGCGCGCTGGCCGGCGCGGTCGGTGATCGGCTCAGCCTGGGCTTCGTCAACGCCACCGAGGAGCAGGTCGGCAAGCACCTTGATGCGCACCTCGAGAACCTGCCGCGCGGCGACCGGCGTTCCCGCCAGGTGCTCGAGCAGATGCGCGAGGATGAGGCCCATCATGCGCGCTGGGCGCTCGAAGCCGGCGGCACGCGATTCCCGGCGCCGGTGAAGTGGGGCATGTCGCTGATGTCGAAGGTGATGACCCGCAGCGTCTATCGGTTCTGAGCGCCCTGCAGCGATGAGCGAAGCGATCCACGCCCGCTTTCTGGCCATCGCCGAGGGGCTCAGTCCCACGCTCCACGATGCCATGGCGCGTGGCGGCCCGGTCGCTCCGCTGCACGGTGATATCGGTGCGCCACTGGCCGAGCGACTGTGCCGCTCGGTGGCCGGCCAGCAGCTCTCGGTCAAGGCGGCGCGCTCGATCTGGGCGCGCCTCGAGTCGGCGCGTGGCGACCTGCCGATGCACGAGTTCTTCCACGCGGTCAACTCCGAGGCGATCCGCGCCTGCGGCCTGTCGTCGGCCAAGACCCGAGCGATCTGCGCCATCGCCGCCGAGGCCCGCGCCGGTGGACTGGAGGCCGAGGCGCTGCGCCCGCTCGCTCATGCCGAGCGGGCGCGCCATCTCACCGCGCTATGGGGTGTCGGTCAGTGGACGGCGGACATGATCTCGATCTTCTACTTCGGCGACGAGGATGTCTGGCCCGACGGCGATGTCGCCGCCCGCAAGACCCTGACTCGCCTGACCAGCCCGCGCCGCAAGACCGTACGCACCGCGGCGCGTTTTGCCCCGTACCGCTCCTACCTCGCCTTGTACATGTGGCGCCACGTCGATGCACCGCCCCTGTAACCCTAGACGTGCCCGGTATCGACGATCTCGTAGGAGTGGGTCATGTCGACGCCACCCTGGGCGAGCATGATCGAGGCGCTGCAGTATTTTTCCGCCGACAGCTCGATGGCGCGCTGGACCTGCTTTTCCTTGAGCCCGCGACCGCTCACCGTGAAGTGCACGTGAATCCTGGTGAACACGCTGGGCACGCCATCGGCGCGCTCGGCGTCGACCGCGGCGACACAGTCGCTGACCGGCGCGCGGGACTTCTCGAGGATCTCCAGCACGTCGAACGAGGTGCAGGCACCGAGCCCCATCAGCAGCATCTCCATGGGGCGCGGTCCGGTGTTGCGGCCGCCGTGATCCGGCGGGCCGTCGATGACCACGCTGTGACCGCTGCCCGACTCGGCGACGAACTGGCGACCGTCGGTCCATTTGACGCTGGCTTTCATGATGGGCGTGTCCTCGTTATGGGGATGACTGGGTGTGAGTCGGCACAGCATACCAGCTGGCCGGCGCGGGCTCAGCGTCGCGCGTCGTCCTGGCGCAGCCAGCGGTCCAGCTCGGCCAGCCGCGCCGGTGTGCCGACATCGACCCAGTGGCCGCGATGGTGGCACCCGGCGACACGCCCGGCGGCCATCGCCTCGCGCAGCAGCGGGGCGAGCTTGAAGGCGCCGGGTGGCTCGCCGGCGACCAGCGCCGGGTCGATCAGACCGATACCGGCGTAGGTCAGGCGCGGCTCGCCGTTTTCGTGCATGCGCCCGGCGCTGTCGAGGTGAAAGTCGCCGGCGGCGTGGTGCCCGGGGTTGTCGACCAGTACCAGGCGCGCCAGGTCGTCGCCCAGCGGTGCCAGCCAGTCGCTTTCCAGGGCACACCAGACATCGCCGTTGACCAGCAGAAAGGGCGCCTCGCCGAGTAACGCAAGCGCCTGGCGGATGCCGCCGCCGGTTTCCAGCGGCTCGGCCTCGTGGCTGTAATGGATCGTCAGGCCGTAGTCGCGACCGTCGCCCAGGGCCTCGACGATCTGCGTGGCACGATAGCTGACGTTGATCACCACCTCGTCGATGCCCAGCGCCGCGAGGCGCTCGAGGTGGTGGGCGATCAACGGCTTGCCGGCGACGTCGAGCAGCGGCTTGGGGCAATGGTCGGTCAGCGGGCGCATGCGCGTGCCGAGCCCGGCGGCGAGAATCATCGCCTTCATTGCGCAAGCTCTCCTTCCGGAAAACCCTGCCGCACCAGCTCGCGCTGCAGCGCCGGGGCGAAATCGCTCTCCAGCCAGGCGCTCAGCTCGCCGAAGGCCGGCCACGGCGCCAGGCTGTCCTGCAGGTGGGCGAGGAACAGCGGCAGGCGCTCGAGATAGCCGCTCCTGGCGTCGCGCAGGGTCAGCCGGCAGAAGATCCCCAGCACCTTGAGCGAGCGTTGCGCCGCCATCAGATCGGCCTGGTAGCGGAACGTCGTGGCGCCGACGCCCTCCGCGAGCCGCCCATCGGTGATCGCCTCGCGGCGGAACGCCTCGATGAGCGCGGCGTAATCGGCCTCGGCGAAGCGCCGGTAGCGTCCGCGCAGCAGCGAGACCAGGTCGTAGCCGAGCGGACCGTCGACGGCATCCTGGAAATCGATCAACCACAGCCGGGCGTCGTGGCGCATCAGGTTCATGGCGTCGAAATCGCGGTGCACGGCGACCCGCGGCTGGTCCAGCGCGCTCTCGATCAGCCGGGCGCGGGCACTCGCCCAGCAGGACGGCGGGGCGATGCCCAGCAGCCCCTCGAGGCACCAGTCGGGGAACAGGTCCAGCTCGCGACCGAGCAGCGCGGCGTCGTAGGCCGGCAGTCCCGTGCGCGGCGCGCGACGTTGCAGCGCGGCGAGCAGTGAGAGCGCCTCGCGATAGGCGTCGTCGCCGGCATCGTCGGCCAGGCAGAGGTGCAGCGGGCTGTCGCCGAGATCCTCGAGCTCGAGAAAACCGTTGTCGAGATCGGCGTGATGCAGTGCGGGCACTGGCAGGCCGGCTTCGCGCCAGGCCTCGGCGACGGCCACGAAGGGCCGGCTGTCCTCCTTGTCGGGCGGCGCGTCCATGATGATCCGCGTGTGCGCGTCGTCCAGCCACAGCCGATAATAGCGGCGGAAGCTGGCGTCGCCGGCGGCCAGTTCGATTCGCAGCCTTTCGCCCGGGACGGCGTGGCGTTCGCCGGCCCAGCGGCGCAGGGCGGCGAGGCGGTCGGTTTGTCGCGCGTCGGCCATGCGGCCTCCTTGGTTGACGGGGTCGGTTCGCCGCCGCATGCTGAGGTCCTCCCAGCCCCTCACCATCGAGTTGGCCTCACCGATCCGGCGCCTTGGTGTCGAAGGAGGACGTGCGGCACCGGGGCTGTATAATACCGATTCCAATCGCCAAGGACAGAGGACCCATGGGCAAGCGATTGTTGTGGACTGCCCTCGCCGGCCTGGTCACCGGCGGCGCTCATGCGGCCCCGCCGCAGACACTGCCGGCGTCGCAACTCGACTGGCAGCCGTGGGGCGACGACGCCCCGTCCGATGCCGTATGCCGCGGGCGCTACGTGATGCCCGAGTATCGACTGGCGCCCGGCGACACGCCGCGCGAGGTGCGCTCGGCCTCCGACGAGGCCGACTACGGCGACGCGGGGGCCACCATCCTGCGCGGCGAGGTGCTGTTGCGGCGCGGCAGCAGCCAGCTCGAGGCGCCCCGGGTACGCGTCAACGCGGCTCGCGACACGGCCTTCGCCGAGGGCCCGCTGACCCTGCGCGACCAGGGCCTGCTGGTGCGTGGCGGTGGCGGTCGGCTCTCGCTGGACAGCGACGCCGCCCAGGTCGAAGACGCCCACTACGTGATGCATGACCAGCGCCTGCGCGGCGACGCCATTGCCCTGGCCCGGCTCGAGGACGGCCGCTATCGGCTGAGCGAGGCCAGCTTCACCACCTGTGCCCCCGACAGCCGCCTGTGGCGGGTGGTCGGCAACGACGTGATCATCGATCGCGAGGCCGGCTATGGCACCGCCAGGCATGCGCGGCTCGAGGTCGGCCGGGTGCCGGTGTTCTACTGGCCATGGGTGCGCTTCCCCATCGACGATCGCCGCCAGTCGGGCTTCCTGTGGCCGACCATCGGCGTGTCCGGCGACGGCATCGACTACGCCCAGCCCTACTACTTCAACCTGGCCCCGAACTACGATGCCACGCTGACGCCGCGCTGGCTGAGCAATCACGGCCTGCTGCTGGGGGGCGAGTTTCGCTACCTGTTCGGCGAGGACCTGGGCCAGATCGAGGGCGCCTACCTGGACAGCGATCGCGGCGGCGAAAGCGCCAATCCCAACGACGAGGACGACGCCTTCGAGGGCGAGGATCGCTGGTACGTCGATTACCGCCATCAGGGGCGCTTCGACCCGCGGCTGCGCTACAACCTGCGCTACGGTGCCGCCAGCGATGGCCGCTACTTCGACGACTTCGGCCGCGACTTCGCCGAGAGCGAGACCGACTACCTGTCACGCCTTGCCGAGCTCGACTACAGCGGCGAGACCTGGCAGCTCGAGGCCAAGGCCCAGGGCTACCAGAAGCTCGACTACCCGCTGGAAGATCGCGACAAGCCGTTCTACCGGCTGCCCAGCCTGACCGCCAACGCCCGCTGGTCGCAGGACAATGGCCTCTACCAGCAGTGGCGCTCCAACGCGACCTACTTCTGGCGCGATGTCGACGAAACCGAGGTGCCGCTGCGCGAATCGGCGACCGGCTCGCGGGTGCACCTGGCGCCGGCCGTCGGCTGGCGCTACGACCCGGGCTGGGGCTATCTCGAGCCGCGCTTCGAACTGCTGCATACCCAGTACCAGCTCGACTACGGTAACCGCGACACCGATCGCGAAGAGAGCCTGTCGCGCACCGTGCCGGTCGGCTCGGTGGACAGCGGGCTGATCTTCGAGCGCGACCTGTCGCTGTTCGACGAGGCCTGGCGCCAGACGCTGGAGCCGCGGCTGTATTACGCCTACGCGCCGGAACGCGACCAGAGCGACTTCCCCGACTTCGACACCGATGAGCGGGCGTTTTCCTATGACCAGCTGTGGACGCCTTACCGTTTCTCCGGCGGCGACCGGGTGGGCGACGTCAACAAGATCTCCTACGGCGTCAGCACGCGCTTTCTCGAGGACGACAGCGGCCGTCAGCGGCTTTCGCTGGCGGTCGGCCAGAGCGCCTATCTCGAGGATCGGGTGATCGGCATGGAGGGCGACCTGGCGCTGCCCGATCGCGAAAGCAACTACCAGGACTGGTACGATGCCACCCGCGACCGCTCGCCGATCGCCACCCAGCTCGACTGGCAGATCACCGATCGCTGGAGCACGCGTTACGAGTGGCTCTATGATGAACACCGCGAGGTCACCGAGCGTACCGCGACCTACCTGCGCTATCGTCACCCCGAGGGGCACGCGCTCAATCTCGGCTATCGCTGGGAACTCGAGGGCTTCGACCCCTCCGGGGATGCGGAGGATCGGCTGGGCTACAACCGCGAGGAGTTCGATGCTTCGTTCGCCTACAAGGTCGGCGCCCGCTGGGACCTGATCGGCCGTTTCACCTACGACAACACCAACGACCGGGCGCTCGACAAGCTCGCCGGCATCCAGTGGAACGACTGCTGCTATGGCGTCCAGGTCGCCTGGCGCGAGTGGATCGAGGACAACGACACCGCCAACACCATCGATGACGACTACACCGATCGCGGGCTATTCCTGCGCTTCGTCTTCAAGGGCCTGGGCGGCGTCGGTCAGGGAACCGACGAAGTCTTCGCCGAGTCTATCCCCGGCTATCAACCGACCCCGTTCTGAAAGAAGAGGTTTTCATGCGCAGACGTCTGTTTGCATCGCTGAGCCTGGCGCTGGTGCTGGCTTTTCCCGCGCTGGCGCCGGCCGCCGAGCAACCGCTCGACCGTATCGTCGCCGTGGTCAACGACGACGCCATCATGGCCAGCGAATTGCGCGACCGGGTTGCCCAGGCCCGCAGCCAGCTGGCCAGCCGCAATATCTCCATGCCCTCCGAGCAGGCGCTTAGCCAGCAGGTGCTCGACCGCATGATCGGCGAGCAGATCCAGCTGCAGATGGCCGAGGAAGCCAACCTCACGGTCGACGATACCGAACTCAACCGGGCGGTGCGTTCGGTGGCCGAGAACAACGGCATGAGTCTCGAGCAATTCGCCGACACCCTCGAAAGCCAGGGCCTGTCGCTGGCGGTGGTGCGCGAGCAGATTCGCCGCGAGATGCTGATTCGCCAGCTGCAACAGCGTCGCGTCGCCAGCCGGGTCAATGTCTCCGACCAGGAAGTCGACCGTTACCTGGCCCAGCAGGGCGGCGATCGTAACGCGCGCTACCAGCTCGGCCACATCCTCGTTGCGTTGCCGCAGTCGCCCTCGCCGGAGCAGGTGCGCAGCGCCCAGCAGCGCGTCCAGGCCATTCAGAGCCAGCTCCAGGACGGCGCCGATTTCGCCAGCGTGGCGGCGGCCGAGTCCGATGGCAACAATGCCCTCGAGGGTGGCAACCTGGGCTGGCGCAGCGGTGCCGAGCTGCCCAGCCTCTTCGCCGATGTGGTGCCGCAGCTCGGTGTCGGCGAGGTCAGCGAGCCGCTGCGCAGTCCCAGCGGTTTCCACCTGGTCAAGCTGCTCGATCGCCAGGGTGCCGGCCAGCAACAGCAGGCGGTGGTCGAGGAGCAGAAGATCCGTCATATTCTGATCGAGACCAATCCCAATCGCGACGGCGACCAGGCCCGCGCGCTCGCCGAGCGCACCCGTCAGCGCATCGTCGACGGCGAGGACTTCGCCAGCGTCGCCCAGCAGGTCAGCGACGACCGCGGCAGCGCGCTCAACGGCGGCGACCTGGGGTGGGTGCGCCCCGGGCAGATGGTGCCGGCCTTCGAGAACGCCGCCGGCCAGCTGGCGGTGGGCGAGATAAGCCAGCCGGTGCAGACGCGTTATGGCTATCACCTGATCCAGGTCGAGGAGCGCCGCCAGCGCGACGTGACCGGCGAGGCGCAGCGCAGCCAGATCCGCGACACGCTGTTCCAGCGCAAGGTCAATGACGAGCTGGAAGCCTGGATGCAGCAGATCCGTGCCGAAGCCTACGTCGAAGAACGGTTGAGTCCCTCCGGCGATGAGTGAGCCGCTGCTCGCCCTGACCACCGGCGAGCCGGCCGGCATCGGCCCCGATCTGGCGCTGATGCTGGCGGCCGAGGGCGGGCTTCCCGCCGGCCGGCTGGTGGCGATCGGCGACCCCGGGCTGCTCGCCTCGCGGGCCCGCCAGCTCGGTCTGGCGGTGGATGTCGAGCCGTTGGCGGTCCAGGCCAGCGTCCCGCCGCCGCGACGTGGCGTATTGCCGGTGTGGCCGGTCGCGTTGCGCGCGCCGGTCACCCCCGGCGTGCTGGATCCCGCCAACGGCGATTACGTGCTCGAGCTGCTCGACCGGGCGGTCGCCGCCTGTCGCGATGGCCGGGCCCAGGCGATGGTCACCGCGCCATTGCACAAGGGCGTGATCATCGAGGCCGGCCACGTGGGTTTCACCGGGCATACCGAATACCTGCGAGATGCCTGCGGCGTCGACGAGGTGGTGATGATGCTGGCCACGCGGCTGGGCGGCGCCCTGGGCGGCGGGATGCTGCGGGTCGCGCTGGCCACCACCCACCTGCCGCTCAGGGCGGTGGCCGAGGCCATCAGCGAGCGCGGTCTGCGCCGGGTGCTGGGCATCCTCGATGCCGACCTGCGTCGTCACTTCGGCATCGCCAGGCCGCGCATCGCGGTGTGCGGCCTGAACCCGCACGCCGGCGAGGACGGGCACCTGGGCCGCGAGGAGCTCGACATCATCATCCCGACCCTCGAACGGCTGCGTGGCGAGGGACTCGACGTCGAGGGGCCGTGGCCCGCCGATACGCTGTTCACCCCGCATCGCCTCGAGGGCGTCGACGCGGTACTGGCGATGTATCATGACCAGGGCCTGCCGGTACTCAAGTTCGCCGGCTTCGGTCAGGCCGCCAACATCACCCTGGGGCTGCCGATCGTGCGCACCTCGGTGGATCACGGCACGGCGCTGGACCTGGCCGGCAGCGGGCGCATCGATGCCGGCAGTTTGCGCGTGGCGCTGACGGTCGCCGCCGAAATGGCGCTGGCCGAACCGCCCGCCCGATGAGAACCGCAATTCAAGGAAATCCCCGCCGCATGTCTTCAGGTACCCGCGATCAGCGTCCCGAGCCGCCGCAACACCGGGCGCGCAAGCGCTTCGGTCAGAACTTCCTGCGCGATCCGGGCGTGATCATGCGCATCGTGCGCAGCATCGCACCGCGCTCCGGCGAGCGGCTGGTCGAGATCGGCCCCGGGCAGGGCGCGCTGACCGAGCCGCTGCTCGAGGCCGCCGACGGCGCGCTGGAGGTCGTCGAGCTCGATCGCGACTTGATTCCCGGGCTGCGTGTGCAATTCTTCAACTACCCCGGTTTCGTGATCCACGAGGGCGATGCGCTGGCTCTCGACTTCGCGGCGCTGAAGGGCGGGGGCGCGCCGCTGCGGGTGGTCGGCAACCTGCCCTACAATATCTCGACGCCGCTGATCTTCCATCTGCTCGGTGCCCGCGAAGCGATCGCCGACATGCACTTCATGCTGCAGAAGGAGGTCGTCGAGCGCCTCGCCGCCGAGCCGGGCGGCGCCGACTGGGGGCGGCTATCGGTGATGGCCCAGTACTACTGTCGCATCGACGCGCTGTTCACGGTGCCGCCGGAGGCCTTCGTGCCGCGGCCCAAGGTCGACTCGGCGATCGTCCGCCTGGTGCCGCACAAGGCGTTGCCTTCGCCGGCCGTCGACGAGACGCTGTTCGCCGATGTCGTGCGGCAGGCCTTCGCCCAGCGCCGCAAGACGTTGCGCAACAACCTCAAGACGCGGCTGTCCGGCGAGGCGCTCGAAGCGCTGGGCATCGATCCGGCGCGGCGTCCGCAGACCCTGAGCGTGGCCGAGCTGGTCGCCATCGCCAACCATCTGGCCGGAGAATCGCCTTGATCGATGAACTGAGCGAGGCCATCCACGTCGACGTCGAGCCACACTATCGCCTCGAGGAGTCGTCGCCGTCCGAACAGCGTTACGTGTTCAGCTACACCATCACCGTGCACAACCATTCGCCGCAGGCGGTGCAACTGCTGGCCCGCTACTGGAAGATCACCCAGGGCAGCGGCAAGGTGCAGGAGGTGCGCGGCAAGGGCGTGGTCGGCAAGCAGCCGATGATCGGCCCCGGCCAGAGTTTCCGCTATACCAGCCGTGCCGTGCTCGATGGCCCGGTCGGGGTGATGGAGGGCGCCTACACCTGTGTCGAGAGCGCCGCGCAGCGCCCCTTCGAGGTGAGCATAGCGCCGTTCCGCCTGGCCGGTCCCAACCAGGTGCATTGACGTCATCCTGGCGGCCCGTCAGGGTCGCGCCGTTCACCCATCGCTACCATGGCCAGAGCCGAGCAGGAGGCCCATGACTACCTACGCCATCGGAGATCTGCAGGGTTGCCACGCCGAATTCGTGGCACTGCTCGAGCGTCTGGCGTTCGATCCGCGCCGCGACCGGCTGTGGCTCGCCGGCGATCTGGTCAATCGCGGCCCGGGCTCGCTGGCCTGTCTGCGCGAGGTCAAGGCGCTGGGCGATGCCGCCCGGGTAGTGCTGGGCAATCACGACCTGCATCTGCTCGGCGTGGCGCGCGGCGGTGGCTCCCTGAAGCGTTCCGACACGCTCGAGGCGATCCTCGCCGCACCCGACCGCGAGGCGCTGCTCGACTGGCTGCAGTGTCAGCCGCTGCTGGTCGACGATGGCAGCGCCAGCCCCGAGCGTACGCTGATGGTGCACGCCGGGCTGCTGCCCCAGTGGTCGCTGGACCAGGCCCGGGCGCTTGCCGCCGAGGCCGAGGCCTGCCTGGCCGGCGAGCGGGCCGGGGCGTTTCTCGAGCGAATGTACGGCAATGCACCGGCGCGCTGGGACGACGCGCTCGAGGGCATCGACCGGCTGCGCATGATCGTCAACGCGTTCACCCGGATGCGTTTCATCGCCGCCGACGGCACCCTCGACTTCGCCGCCAAGGAGGGCCTGGACAGCGCCCCCGAAGGCTTCGAGCCGTGGTTCCGCTACCCGCGCGACGACGACCCGCGGGTGCTGTTCGGCCACTGGGCGGCACTCGAGGGCCGCACGCCCGGCGCCGAACTGCGGGCCGAAGCGCTGGACACCGGCTGCGTGTGGGGCAACAGCCTGACCGCGCTCGATCTCGACAGCGGCCGGCGGATCAGCGAGCCCTGCCGCTCGCGCGATTGAGCGACGAGACGCCCGCGAACGCGTCAATTATTGCAGCGAAAGCCCATGGAGAGCGCATGAGCCAGACCACTTTCGATCATCTCGATCACGCCACCCTCGAGCGCTGGCTGGACGGCGACCAGCCGCTGACGCTGGTGGATATCCGCGATCCGCTGAGCTTCTCCCGCGGGCACATCCCCGGCAGCCGCCATGTCGACAATGCCACGGTCGGCGATCTGGTCGACCAGGCGCCCAGCGACCAGCCGATGGTGGTGGTCTGCTATCACGGCCATTCCAGTCAGCAGGCTGCCGAATGGCTGGTCGGTCAGGGCTTCACGCGGGTCTACAGCCTGGACGGCGGCTTCGTCGACTGGCAGGCCAGGCATCCGCACCGCGTCGAGCGATGAGCGGCGATCGTCACACCGCGGGGTTGGCGGTCTACCGGGTCGGCGGCGCGGTGCGCGACGCGCGGCTGGGCTGGCCGGTGGTCGATCAGGACTGGGTGGTGGTCGGCGCCACCCCCGAGGCCATGCTCGAGCGCGGTTTCAAGCCGGTGGGGCGCGATTTCCCGGTCTTTCTGCATCCCGAGAGCCACGAGGAATATGCCCTGGCGCGCACCGAGCGCAAGGCGGGGCACGGCTATACCGGATTCGTCGTCCACGCCAGCCCCGAGGTGACCCTCGAGGAGGATCTCGAGCGCCGCGACCTGACCATCAATGCCATGGCCGAAGCCCCCGACGGTACGCTGGTCGATCCGTTCGGCGGTCAGCGCGACCTCGAGGCGCGGCTTCTGCGCCACGTTTCGCCGGCCTTCGTCGAGGACCCTTTACGGGTGCTGCGTACCGCGCGTTTCCTGGCGCGCTACCGCGGCCTGGGGTTCGCCGTCGCCGACGAGACACAGGGGCTCATGCGGTGGCTGGCCGAGAGCGGCGAGCTGGGGCACCTGGTCGCCGAGCGCATCTGGGTCGAGACCGAGAAGGCCCTCGGCGAGCCCCGGCCGCAGGCCTATTTCGGCTGTCTGCGTGACTGCGCGGCGCTCGCCGTCCTGATGCCCGAGCTGGCCGGCGACGCAACGCGTCTGCATGAGGCCCTGGAGCGCCTCGCCCAGGTGCCCGAGGCGCCGCCCTGGACAATGGCCCAGTGGCGCTGGGCGCGGCTGGTCGAGCACCTCGACGAGCCCGTGCGCGACGCGCTGCACGACCGGCTCAAGGTACCCAATGCCTATCGCGACCTGGCCCGCCAGGTGGCGTTGAGCCGGACGCTGTGGCTTGCCGACGCACCGCTGGACGCGCGACGTGCGCTGGACTGGCTCAACGCCATCGATGGCTGGCGGCGCAGCGATCGGGTGCCGGCTCTGCTGGCGCTGATCGGGCGCGAGTCGCCGGCGCTGGCCGATCGGCTGGAGCGCGGCTGGCGCGCGGCGGCACGGATCGAACCACGAGAATTGCTCGACGCGGGTTTTCGCGGTGGCGAGCTGGGGGCCGAACTGGCCCGGCGCCGCCAGGCGGCGATCGGCGAGGCGCTGGCTTGAGCGGCTGCCGGCCTCAATCGGCCTGCGAGATCAGCCGCCCCCGCCAGACGAAATTCACCGGCCACAGGCGCTGCGCGCCGGGCTCGAAGGCCGCCCACAGGTCGGCGTAGCGCCGCTTGGCGAGCGGATGGCGCGCGTCGGGCAGCAGCTCGGCGAGCGGCTGAAGCACGAAGGCATTGGCGATGATCTCGTCGCGCGGCAGCTCGACGCCGTCGATGCGCCCGGTCAGTTCGCCGATCGTGAGCAGGTCGATATCGAGCCGGCGCGGGCTGAACTTGGGGCTGTTGGCGCGGCGGCCATGGGCGAACTCCAGGCGTTTGCACCAGGCCTGCAATTCGCCCACCGACGCCTGGCTGTCGAAGGCGGCGACCAGATTGTAGAAGTTGCGGCCATCCTCGAAGCCCACCGGTTCGCTCTCGAAGACCCGCGAGATGCGCAGCGCCGTGAAGTCGGCGTCGAGAGCATCGAGGCAGCGGCGCACGTGGTGTTCGCGCTCGATGTTGCTGCCGATGCTGACCACCACCCGGGTCATGGCGCCTCCCCGCGCTCGATGCGTACGCCGACCGTGCTGGCCTCGGCCACCGCGCCCGGCTTGCGCACGGTCAGGCGCAGCCAGGCGATGGCGAACTCCTCGCGCAGCAAGGCGGCGAGATGCTCGGCGAAGGTTTCCACCAGTTGGAAGTGGCTGTGCGCGGCGAACTCGCCGATGCGCGCGCTGATGGCGGCATAGTCCAGGGTATGGCCCAGGTCGTCGCCGGCCGCCGCCGGACGGATGTCGGTGGCCAGTTCCAGGTCGAGCGACAGGCGCTGGCGAATGCTGCGCTCCCAGGCGTAGACGCCGATCACCGTCTCCACGGCCAGGCCTTCGATCAACACGCGATCCACGATCAAATAGTCCTTCGCTGGTAGTCGGGCTTCGATTGTACGTCAGCAAAGTGGCAGAATCCCGGGATTGCCGCGAGCGATTTTACGGAAGCCGCCATGCCCCCCAACGATGCTGTCGAACTCGCCGCGCTGATCGCGCTCGGCTATCTGTGCGGCGGCCTGCTGGGCGCGGTCTGGATTTGTCGCCTGGCCGGAGTGGCCGACCCGCGCTGGCGGGGCTCTCGCAACCCCGGCTTCTCCAACGTGTTGCGCCTCTACGGGCCGCGCCTGGCGCTGGCGACGTTGAGTGTCGACGCTGCCAAGGGCATGCCGGTGCTGTGGCTGGCTCGCGCCGGCGACCTGCCGCCCTGGGCCCAGGGCATGGTCGGGCTCGGCGTGCTGCTGGGGCACAGTTACCCGCTGTGCCATCGGCTGCGCGGCGGCAGGGCGGTGGCCAGTGCCTTCGGGGTGTTGCTGGTGCTGACGCCCTACGTGGCGCTGTTGTGCGCCGCGTGCTGGGTCCTGCTCGCCTGGCGGGTGCGTACCGCCGCCGTGGCTTCGTTGGGTGCGGCGCTGCTGGCGCCGCTGGCGAGCGTGTGGCTGGCGCGGGATTACGTGGCGGTGGTGATCGCCTTCGCCCTGCTGGTGCTGGTGCGCCACGTCTGGCATATCCGGCGCCTTACCGGCGATTCGCCCGGCGAGTAGACGGCACCGATTCCGGACGCTTCACTCGCTGGCGACGGGCGGCGTCAATTCGGCCAACGGCCAGCGGGGGACCGCGCGCATGGCCTCGCCGTCGCGCTCGCCGGCGAGCAGACGTTGTGCTCCCACATAGGCGATCATCGCGCCGTTGTCGGTGCAGAAACGCCCGCGCGGATAGTAGGCGTGTGCCCGGCGCTTGCCGACCTCGATGCCCAGGCGTTCGCGCAGCCGCCGGTTGGCGCTCACCCCGCCGGCCACCACCAGCCGCTTCAGGCCGGTCTGGTCGAGCGCGCGGCGGCACTTGATCACCAGCGTATCGACCACCGCCTCCTCGAAGGCCCGGGCTATGTCGGCGCGCCCCCTGTCGTCGAGTTCCCCGGCGTCGCGCAAGGCATTGGCGGTGGTCAGGGTATGGGTCTTGAGTCCCGAGAAACTGAAATCGAGCCCCGGACGGTCGGTCATCGGCCGGGGGAAGCGAAAGCGCGCCGGGTCGCCCGCCTCGGCGAGCTTCGCCACCTGCGGGCCGCCGGGGTAGGGCAGCCCGAGCATCTTGGCGGCCTTGTCGAAGGCTTCGCCGGCGGCGTCGTCGACCGACTCGCCGAGCAGCCGGTACTCCCCGAGGCCGCGTACTTCGACCAGCTGGGTATGGCCGCCGGAGACCAGTAGCGCGACGAACGGGAAGGCGGGGGCCTCGTCCTCGAGCATCGGCGCGAGCAGATGGCCTTCCATGTGGTGCACGCCGAGTACCGGGATGCCCAGCGCCCGGGCCAGGCCGTGGGCGGTACTGGCACCCACCATCAGTGCGCCGACCAGCCCCGGTCCGGCGGTATAGGCGATGCCGTCGAGGTCGCCGCGCACCAGCGCGGCGCTGTCGAGCACCTGCTGGATCAACGGCAGCAGCTTGCGGGTGTGATCCCGCGAGGCCAGCTCGGGGACCACGCCGCCATAGTCGGCGTGCATGGCGACCTGGCTGTAGAGGGCGTCGGCCAGCAGGCCGCGCTCGGTGTCGTAGAGGGCGACGCCGGTCTCGTCGCAGGAGGTCTCGATCCCCAGGATGCGCATGGTGTGACTCGTCGCTGGCGGGAGGAAAACGGCCATTCTACCGGCTTTGCCCCATCGGCGGCAGGGGCGCCGTCGGCGATGTTTGCAAAGCTCGTGGGCAGCGACTAGAATACCCGACTCTGCAAGACTGGGTCGTGCGCCCAATACCCGAGCTGAACGTCTTCCCCGATCGCCGGATGGTTCGTTTCCCTGTGAGCGGCGGGATGCGACGGTCGGATCGAGCGCACGTTCAAAACCGAACTCATGATTTCAAGGTAGGTGAGTGCTTAATGCCTTCTGTCAAAGTACGTGATAACGAGCCGTTCGACGTCGCCCTGCGTCGCTTCAAGCGGTCCTGCGAAAAAGCCGGCGTGCTCTCCGAAGTGCGTCGTCGCGAGAGCTATGAAAAGCCGACCGCAGTACGCAAGCGCAAGGCAGCGGCGGCCGTGAAGCGTCACGCCAAGAAGTTGCAGCGTGAGCGCAAGCGTTTCGAACGGCTGTACTGATACGTACTGGAGGCGGACGTCGTCTGCCTCAGAGGGACGCCAAGCGGCCGCCATCCGGTGGCCGTTTGTTTTTGTGGCGCCCGACGGCGACAGCCTTCATTGCCGATGGCCTTCACTAGACGGCCTTCATCGAGAGTCCTCGCATGGCCGGTCAGATTCCTCAGCGTTTCATCGATGACCTGCTCGCCCGCGCCGACGTGGTCGAGGTCGTCGGCGAACGCGTGACGCTCAAGAAAGCCGGGCGCAACTATGCGGGGCTGTGCCCCTTTCATCAGGAGAAGTCGCCGTCGTTCACCGTCAGCCAGGACAAGCAGTTCTATCACTGCTTCGGCTGCGGGGCCCACGGCAACGCGCTACGCTTTCTGATGGAGTACGACAACCTGCGCTTCCCCGAGGCGGTGGAGCAGCTGGCCGCGCGCCAGGGGCTCGAGGTGCCGCGGGAAGGCGCCGACGATCCGCATGCAAAGGCCCGCGAGAAAAAGCGTCAGGAAGGCGTCAACCTGCTCGAGCTGTCGGCGAGCTTCTTCCGCGAGCGCCTGGCGATGAGCGAAGGGAAGGCGGCGCGGGCCTACCTCGACAATCGTGGCCTGTCGTCCGAGGTGGTGCGCGATTTCGCGATCGGCTATGCCCCCGACAACTGGGAGGCGCTCAAGCGTCACCTGAGCGAACGCGGGGTCGGCGAGGCGGTGCAGGTGGAGTACGGGCTGCTGGTAAGCCGCGAGGACTCGGGGCGCAGCTACGATCGTTTCCGCGACCGGGTGATGTTCCCGATACGCGACTGGAAGGGCCGCACCATCGGCTTCGGCGGACGCGTGCTGGGGGACGCCAAGCCCAAGTATCTGAACTCCCCGGAAACGCCGGTGTTCCACAAGGGGCGCGAGCTCTATGGGCTGTTCGAGGCGCGCCAGGCCAATCGCCAGCTCGAGCGGCTGGTGATCGTCGAGGGTTACATGGATGTCGTGGCGCTGGCCCAGTTCGGCATTCGCAACGCCGTGGCGACGCTGGGCACCTCGACCAGCGAGGAGCACCTGCAGCGGTTGTTCCGTCTGGTCGGCGAGGTGGTGTTCTGCTTCGACGGCGACAATGCCGGGCGGCAGGCGGCGCGGCGGGCGCTGGACAACGTGCTGCCGCAGATGATCGACGGTCGCCAGGCGCGGTTTCTGTTCCTGCCCGAGGGCGAGGATCCGGACACGCTGGTGCGGCGCGAGGGTGCCGAGGCGTTCAACGATCGCATCACATGTGCCAGCCCGCTGTCGGAGTTCCTCTTCGAGCAGGCCGCCGAAGGGCGCGACCTGCAAAGAATCGAGGATCGGGAACGCTTTGCCAGTGGTGTGCTCAAAGCCTTGAAGCGTCTGCCCGAAGGGGTGCTCAAGTCGCTGTTGTTGAGCGAGCTGGCGACACGCACCGGAATCGATTCGTCGCGCTTCGAGGCGCTGCTCGAGCCCGGCGAGCGTGGGGCCGAGCCGCAGGCGCCTGCGGAAACGGAGACCTCCGCCCGGGGCGGCTCGGCTCGGAGCGAGCGGGCCGCGGCGCCGACGGGGTCGCTGGGACTGATGGCGCGTACGCTACAGTTGCTGGTGCACGAGCCGGCGCTGGTCGAGTGTCTGCCTGCAGATCTCGACTGGTGTGCCGATAATGACAGTGACGGCGTGCTGTGTCGCGAGGTCGTCCGGCTGTTGCGGGCCGGGCGCTATCGCAGCCCGCAGGTGCTGCTGGCGCATTTTCATGGCACCGCCGAAGGCCAGCGGCTGCAGGTCCTGGCGCGCCGCGAGCTGTTGATCCCGCGTGCGGCCAGGGCCGCCGAGCTCGATGGGCTGATCGAGCACTTTCGTCGCCGGAACTCGGTCGAGGCGCCGGAAACGGAAATCAACGACCTGCTCGCCAGGCAGCGTGACGGTGAGCGGCTATCGAGCGAGGAGCGTCAGCGGCTCATGGAGCTGTTCCAGATCGTCAAGCGATAGCCGCCGCCCGAACAGGATCGTGGCGGGGTTGAAATAACGCGAGACGCCCTTATCTAAAGGGCTAAGTAGAAAACGAGCGTAACCCGACAAACTAACACACCTGAATTGCGGCGCAAATAGAAGAGACTGGCGGATTATTGATCTGATCCGCTATACTAGCGGGCTAACTTAGTTTTTCTCCGCCTCATCGTTCAGGTGCTTCATTCTTCTTCGTCGATATAGGGTATCTATGGCTGGAAATGCGCAGCAGTCACGTCTGAAGGAGTTGATCGCGCGCGGCAAGGAACAGGGCTTCCTGACCTATGCCGAGGTCAACGACCACCTTCCCGAGGATATCGCCGACCCGGATCAAGTGGAAGACATCATCGGCATGATCAACGACATGGGGATCAACGTCGTTGAAGAGGCGCCCGATGAAGACGCGCTGATGATGTCCGATCATTCGACCGACGAATCGGCCGCCGAAGAGGCGGTCGCCGCGTTGGCCGCGGTGGAGAGCGATGTCGGTCGGACCACGGATCCGGTGCGCATGTACATGCGCGAGATGGGCACCGTCGGGCTGTTGACTCGCGAAGGCGAGATCGAGATCGCCAAGCGCATCGAGGAGGGCACCCGCGAGGTGATGTCCGCGCTGGCCTATCTGCCCGGTGCCGTGGAATCGATCCTCGAGGCCTACGATGCCACCCAGGACGAAGAGCAGCCCGGACGGCTTTCCGATCTGTTCTCCGGCTTCATCGACCCCGACGAGGGGATTCCCGGTGTTGCCGAGGCGGAAGTGCCCGAAGAAGTGCCCAGCGACGACGATGCCGAGAGCGATGGCGACGACGACGATGACACCGAGGCCGAGGAGGAGGAGAGCAGCGGTGGCCCGGATCCCGAGGAGGCACGCGCACGCTTCGAGCAGATTCGCGAGCAGAACGCGGCCGCCAAGGCGGCACTGGCCAAGCACGGCTCCGGTGCCGCCGAGACGGTCGCCGAACAGGCACGCCTCGCCGAACTCTTCTCGCCGATCAAGCTGGTGCCCAAGCATTTCGAGCGTCTGGTCAACCAGGTGCGGATCAGCGTCGAGCAGATTCGCGACCAGGAGAAGATGATTCTTCAGGTCTGCGTCAAGAAGGGCAAGGTGCCGCGCAAGACCTTCATCAAGAGCTTCCCGGGCAACGAGTCCAACAGCCAGTGGCTGGACGATTTCCTGGGCGGCAATCCCAGGTACGCCGACAAGCTTCAGGCGTTCCGCGGCGACATCCAGCGCGCTCAACGCAAGATCGCCTTCGAGGAAGAGCTGATCCAGTTGCCGGTGGGCGAGATCAAGGAGGTCAATCGTCGGCTGTCGATCGGCGAGGCCAAGGCGCGCCGGGCCAAGAAGGAAATGGTCGAGGCCAACCTGCGTCTGGTGATCTCGATCGCCAAGAAGTACACCAATCGCGGCCTGCAGTTCCTCGACCTGATTCAGGAAGGCAACATCGGCCTGATGAAGGCGGTGGACAAGTTCGAGTACCGGCGTGGCTACAAGTTCTCGACCTACGCCACCTGGTGGATTCGCCAGGCGATCACCCGCTCGATCGCCGACCAGGCGCGGACCATCCGGATCCCGGTGCACATGATCGAGACCATCAACAAGCTCAACCGCGTGTCGCGGCAGATGCTTCAGGAGATGGGCCGCGAGCCGACCCCGGAAGAGCTCGGCGAGCGTCTCGAGATGCCCGAGGACAAGGTTCGCAAGGTGCTCAAGATCGCCAAGGAGCCGATCTCGATGGAGACGCCGATCGGCGACGACGACGACTCGCACCTCGGCGACTTCATCGAGGACGGCACCATGTTGCTGCCGATCGACATGGCCACCGGCGAGGGCCTGATCGAAGCCACCCGCAACGTGCTGGGCGGCCTGACGGCGCGCGAGGCCAAGGTGCTGCGCATGCGCTTCGGTATCGACATGAACACCGACCATACCCTCGAGGAGGTCGGCAAGCAGTTCGATGTCACCCGCGAGCGTATCCGTCAGATCGAGGCCAAGGCGCTGCGCAAGTTGCGCCATCCGTCGCGTTCGGAGCCGTTGCGCTCGTTTCTCGACGAATGATCGGGGCCCTCCCGGCAGCACGGAGCCCGCGAGCCAAGCTCGCGGGCTTTTTCATGCGTGCGGCCCGGATCAGGCCGACTCGCGGGCCAGGCGCCGGGCGAACAGGGTCAGCTCGATGACCGCGAACAGCATCAATTGATAGCCGAACAGCTCGGTGATCTCCTCGGCCGCGCTCTTGAACAGATACTGGTAATGCGCCTGCATCAGCGTTTCCCAGAAGCTGCTGCGGCCATAGAGGCGCGAGAATACGTAGGTGCAGAGGAAGCCGCTGGCGAACAGGCCGAAGGCGAAGCTGTCGGCATAGCGGCCGAACTCGGCGATGAAGTGGCGCCGCCGGTAGATCGTCCAGCCCAGCGCCGGGACGACCACCAGCGTCACCAGCAGCTGCCAGGCGCCATCGAAAAGGTGTTCGTCGAGAATGCTGTCCTGCTCGCGAATCAGCGAGGCGAGCAGAAAGGCCATCAGCAGAAGCGCCACGTGGCGCAGCGGTCGCGAGCGGCGGGCCTGGAGCGCCAGCAGGCCGACGCTGATCGCCAGCAGCAGCGACTGGACCAGTTCGGTGATGCCAGACTCGGTGAAGCGACTGCCTTGCAGCTGGGTGCCTTCGTAGTAGACCGCCTGCATCAGCGCGGCGACGCCCATGATGTAGAGCGAAGCGCGAAAACAGACGGCCTTGAAGCCGATGCCGCGTCCCGGTGGTGGAATCCGTGCGTCCATGCGATCTCCCCGCTTGTTATGAAACAGTGTTTCTTAAGTCTTTATTATACCAGATGCGTCAGCGGCAGGGAGTCGCCCGGACGCTCCGCCCCGATCAGTTGGGTTGACGGCGCGCTTCCTCCACCAGCCAGTCGTGCACCGCGCGTACCCGCCGGTCGTCCAGGGCGCCGGGTGCGTGGACGATGCCATAGCGCTTGCCGGTGGCCACGCGCTGCGTGAACGGGGCCACGAGTTGCCCGGTCTTGAGTTCGCTGGTGATCAGCGTGCGTCGGGCGATGGCGACCCCCATGCCGTCGATGGCGGCTTCCATGGTCAACTGGTTGCGGTTGAAGGTGTAGCCGCGCCGCACATTGACGTGGCCGGCTTCGATCGCCGTGAGGTAGTGCTCCCACTCGGCGTAGTCGTGGCTGCCGCGCCAGGCGGTGATGTCGTGCAGCAGCGGGTAGTAGGCCAGGTCGTCGGGGCGCGAGAGTGGCGGTCGGCCGCGCATCAGCGCGGGGGCGCAGACCGGGAAGATCAGCTCGTCCATCAGCGGCGTGATCGAGAGCCCGGGGTAATGCCCGTCGTTGAGATCGATCGCCAGGTCGAAGTCGCCGTCGCGCAACGACAGGCTGCTGTCCTCGGCGGCAATGTGCAGCTCGATATCGGGAAAGCGCGCCTGCAGCCGCGGCAGGCGCGGCATCAGCCATTTGGCCAGGAACGAGGGCAGCGCGCGCAGGCGCAGGATGCCGCTCATCAGCCCCGAACGCAGCCGGTGGACCTCCAGGCCCACGGCCTGGTAGGCATCGTCGACCACGCCGGCCAGGCGCCGGCCCTCGTCGGTGAGCTCCAGGCGGCGCGGCAGGCGGCGAAACAGCTTGAAGCCCAGGCGCTCTTCCAACTGCTTGATCTGCTGGCTGACCGCCCCGGTGGTGACATGCAGTTCCTCGGCGGCGCGGGTGAACGACAGGTGCCGCGCACTGACCGCGAAGACCTTCAGCCAGGCATGTGTCTGGGCATTGAGTGTTCGGCTCATGGTTTAGCTATTCTAAAAGGTAGGCAAATTATTCTCGATTGTACCTCCTATACGCGGGGTTCAGGCTAGCGTCAAACCATCCATGCCAACCAGTTGGCTTTAGTGTTTTTGATCTTAAGCCTGTCGCAGACAGGGGGAGGCAACGTGGCCATCAGCGTGTTCGACCTGTTCAAGATCGGCATCGGTCCCTCGAGTTCGCACACCGTCGGGCCGATGCATGCCGCCAGCGATTTCATCGAGAGCCTGCGTGACGAGGATCTGCTGGAGCGCGTCGCGCGCATCGAAGTGCAGCTGTACGGGTCGCTGTCGGCCACCGGCATTGGCCACGGTACCGATCGCGCGGTGATCATGGGACTGATGGGCGAACGCCCCGAGCGCATCGACCCGGCGATCATCTCGCCGTGTATCGAGGAACTGCTCGAAGCGCAGGCCCTGCTGCTCGACGGCCGGCTGGCGATTCCCTTCGTCTGGGCACGCGACATGCAGCTTTACGAGCACAGCCTGCCGCACCATCCCAACGCCATGCGGCTGATCGCCCACGGCCATGCCGACGAGCTGTATCGCAATACCTACTACTCGGTGGGGGGCGGCTTCGTCATCGACGAGCGTCAGGCCCAGGCCGGCGAGCTGGATGGCGACACGACCCGCCTGCCCTACGATTTCAATTCGGCCGGGGAGCTCATGGCATTGTGCCGTCTGCACGGGTTGCGCATCAGCGAGCTGATGCTGGCCAACGAGCAGGCGTGGCGCGACGAGCCGGCGATTCGCGATGGGCTGTGGCGGATCTGGGAGGCGATGCGTGCCTGCGTCGACAAGGGCTTCGAGCAGGAGGGCATGCTGCCCGGCGGGCTCGACGTCAGGCGCCGCGCCAAGCGCCTGCACCAACGGCTGATCGCCGTCGAAGAAAGCCCCAGCCTGATTGCCTCGACGTTCTCGGCGATGGACTGGGTCAACGTCTTCGCCCTGGCGGTCAACGAGGAGAACGCTGCCGGCGGGCGCATGGTGACAGCGCCTACCAACGGTGCGGCGGGCATCATCCCTGCGGTGCTTCACTACTACATGAAGTTCCAGCCCGATGCCTGCGAGCGTGACGTGGTCGATTTCCTGCTCACCGCGGGGGCGGTCGGCATCCTCTGCAAGAAGAACGCCTCGATCTCGGGCGCCGAGGTCGGCTGTCAGGGCGAGGTCGGCTCGGCCTGCGCGATGGCCGCGGCCGGTCTCGCCGAGCTCATGGGTGGCTCGCCGGAGCAGGTCGAGAATGCCGCCGAGATCGGCCTCGAGCATAACCTGGGACTGACCTGCGACCCGATCGGCGGCCTGGTCCAGGTACCCTGCATCGAGCGCAACGCGATCGCCTCGGTCAAGGCGATCAACGCCGCGCAGATGGCGCTGCGCGGCGATGGCGAGCACTTCGTCTCGCTCGACAAGGCGATTCGCACCATGCGCGACACCGGTGCCGACATGCAGGACAAGTACAAGGAAACCTCGCGCGGCGGGCTGGCGGTCAACGCCATCGAGTGCTGAGGCTCGCGCAGCTGAACCTGCCAAGTGCAAAAGCGCCCCGAGGGGCGCTTTTTTGTGTAGCATGCTCAATCGCTACCCGCGAATCCCTGTCTGCTTGGCCCGGGGCGCCGTTACTGAAAGGCTTGATTAACCTGGGTTATCGGAAAAAAATGGGAAAATACGGCATCCTTGCGCTCCCGTGCCGTGCAAGACGCCTCTGCAGTGCGGTAGACGAGTAGCCATCCAGAAAAATAATGCTAGACGCTGAAGCGAGCCAACCGGAGACCTTGTCGAATGAACGTTCAGGACAGTTGCATCATTCGCCACTTCAGTCATTTCTGCCGCTTGTCGGACGATGACAAGAAGCTATTGCGGCGACTCGAAGAGAGTCCCGAGCAGGTGAAAGCCGGTACCGTGCTGTGGCAGGAGGAGGATCGCGCCAGCGAATTCTGCACCCTCAGTCGCGGCTGGGCCTATTCCTACCGCAACCTCGGCGACGGCAGCCGTCAGATCCTGGAAATCTACCTGCCCGGCGACATCATCGGCCTGCGCGAATTCGCCTTCTCCCAGCGTCTGGCAGGCGTGGCGATGATCGACGATGGCGTGGTCTGTCATTTCCCGCATCGCCGCCTGCTCGAGATCTTCAATCAGTCGAGCACCCTGACGGCGATCCTGTTCGCGATCTCCAGCCGCCAGCAGGCGCTGCTCACGGAACGGTTGATCAACCTTGCGCGGCGGACCGCGCATCAGAAGCTCGCTCACTTCATCTACGAGATGTTCCTGCGGCTGCTGCAGACCGGGGCGCTGAGCGACGGCGATTTTCGCCTGCCGCTGTCCCAGGAACAGCTTGCCGACACGCTGGGCCTGAGTGCCGTGCACGTCAGCAGGACCTTTTCCGCGTTCCGCGAGCAGGGGCTGGTGTTGCGCGAGCGTCACCACGTCAAGCTGCCCGACCCCGAAGCGCTGGCGCGGGTCGCCGAATTCGACGATTGCTACCTCAACGACAGCGTGCGGCCGATCTTCTTCGATGGCACCGAGGCGGCCATGCGCCTGACCAATGCCCATTCGGCGGATGAGGGGCCGGTACCCAAGTGAGCCGGGCGGCGCGTGGTCAGGTGGGTATCGTCAGGCGCTCGGCGAGAAAGTCGACGAACTGACGGACCTTGGCGGACAGATGACGGTGCCGTGGATAGACGGCCCACACCGCGGTATCGGTGAACTGATACTGGTCGAGCACCGAGACCAGCTCGCCGCTTCGCAGATCCGCCAGCACGTAATAGTCGGGAAGCTGCGCCAACCCCAGCCCCTTGCGTGCGGCGTCGAGCAGCGCCGGCCCCGAATTGGCCTGCCAGCGGCCGCCGATACGCACTTCGCGACGCTGGCCGTCGACGCTGAACAGCCAGCTGTCCCGCGAACCCACCAGGCAGTTGTGCGCGGCCAGTTCGGCCAGGCTGTGCGGGCGGGCTGTCTGTTCGAAATAGTTCCGCGAGCCCACCACGTACTCGCGTCGCCCGCACAGCCGGCGGGCGATCAGGCTCGAATCCTTGAGCGCGCCCATGCGAATCGCCACGTCGAAGCCTTCGTCGATCAAATCCACCTGGCGGTTGGTGAAGTGCATGTGTACCTCGAGCTGGGGATGCCGGCACTGAAAGTCGTTGACCAGTGGGGCGATATAGCGCTCGCCGAAGGTCGTGGCGCAGGTCAGCGACAGGGTGCCCTTGGGTCGGGCCTGAAAGTCGTCGAGCGCCGACTCGGCTTCGCGGAAGCCCTCGAACAGCGGTTGGCAATGCTGGTAATAGAGCCGTCCGGCATCGGTGAGCCCGATACGCCGCGTGGTGCGATAGAGCAACTGCGTATCGAGTCGGCTCTCGAGCTGGCCGATCAGTCGGCTGACATGCGAGGCGGAGACCCTGAGCTCGCGGGCGGCGGCGGAAAAACTGCCCTGACGCACCACTTCGACGAATGCTTCGATGCGATCCCAACGCTGCATTGTTGCTCCTCGGCAATAATCTTGTGACAACGATGACGTTTATCGGCGACCGCGGAGTGCCTAGACTGGGGGGAGGCCGACGCGCCGCGCTACGAATCCGGTGCGACGACGCGCCAACCGACCGAATCAGGAGAGTCTTTGATGAAATCACGCGCCGCCATTGCCTGGGAAGCCGGCAAGCCACTGGAACTCGCCGAAATCGACGTCGAGGGCCCCAGGGCCGGTGAAGTGCTGGTGCGCATCGTCGCCACCAGCGTCTGTCATACCGATGCCTACACGCTGTCGGGTGCGGATCCGGAGGGGCTGTTCCCCTCGGTGCTGGGCCACGAAGGCGCCGGTATCGTCGAGGAGGTCGGCGAGGGCGTCACCGGCCTGGCCCCGGGGGATCACGTGATTCCGCTGTATACCGCCGAGTGCGGCCAGTGCAAGTTCTGCCTGTCGGGCAAGACCAACCTGTGCAGCGCGGTGCGCGCCACCCAGGGCAAGGGGCTGATGCCTGACGGCACCTCGCGCTTCTCGCAGGGCAGCCAGTCGCTCCACCACTACATGGGCTGCTCGACGTTCTCGGAATACACCGTGCTGCCCGAGGTGTCGCTGGCCAAGGTTTCCAAGGCGGCACCGCTGGACAAGATCTGCCTGCTCGGCTGCGGAGTCACTACCGGCATCGGTGCGGTGCTCAATACCGCCAAGGTCGAACCCGGTGCCACCGTTGCGGTGTTCGGCCTCGGCGCCATCGGCCTGGCGGTGATCCAGGGCGCGCAGATGGCCAAGGCCTCGCGGATCATCGCCATCGACGTCAACCCCGACAAGTTCGAACTGGCCGGCCAGTTCGGCGCCACCGAGTTCGTCAATCCCAAGGACTACGACGATCCCATCCAGCAGGTGATCGTCGATCTCACCGACGGCGGCGTCGACTACTCCTTCGAGTGCATCGGCAACGTCAACGTCATGCGCTCGGCACTCGAGTGCTGCCACAAGGGCTGGGGGGAGTCGATCATCATCGGCGTCGCCGGGGCCGGCGAGGAGATCGCCACGCGCCCGTTCCAGCTGGTCACCGGGCGGGTCTGGAAGGGCTCGGCGTTCGGCGGCGTCAAGGGCCGCAGCGAGTTGCCCGGCTATGTCGAGCGCTACATGAACGGCGAGATCAAGATCGATGAATTCGTCACCCACGACATGCCCTTCGAGCAGATCAACGAGGCCTTCGAGCTGCTGCACGCCGGCAAGAGCATCCGCAGTGTGCTGCACTATTGATACGCCCGACACCGCGCGGGTGATACGCGCCCGACACCGCGCGAACAACGACACGCGGGCGCCGGCACCGGCGCCCGCCACGGCATGACACAAGGAGGATGCATGAGCATGTCCGAATCGCTGGAGCTGGTTTCCGCGACCAAGTCGTTCGGCGGCTGGATCAAGCGCTACAAGCATCATGCCCGCAGCCTGGACTGCGAGATGATCTTCGCGATCTACCTGCCTCCCCAGGCCGAGGAGCACAAGGTGCCGGTGCTGTGGTGGCTGTCGGGGCTGACCTGCAACGACGAGAACTTCATGCAGAAGGCCGGCGCCCAGCGGCTCGCCGCCGAGCTGGGCATGGCGATCATCTGCCCCGACACCAGCCCGCGCGGCCTCGACCTGCCCGGCGAGCATGACAGCTACGACTTTGGCTCCGGGGCGGGTTTCTACCTCAACGCCAAGCGTGAACCCTGGTCGCGTCACTATCGCATGTACGATTACGTCAACGACGAACTGCCGTCGGTGGCGCGCCAGCACTTTCCGCTCAACGGTCGCGAGGCGATCAGCGGACATTCGATGGGCGGCCATGGCGCGCTGGTGCTGGCCCTGCGCCAGCCCGGGCGCTTCGCCTCGGTATCGGCATTCGCCCCGGTGGTCAATCCGATGGATTCGCCGTGGGGGCAGAAGGCCTTCAAGAACTACCTGGGCGAGGAGCGTGGCGCCTGGCGCCAGTACGACGCCTGCGAGCTGGTGGTCCAGGGCGTCTCGCGGCAACCGTTGTTCATCGACCAGGGCGAGGCCGACGGCTTCCTCGACGAGCAGCTCAAGCCCGAACGCCTCGAGACGGTGTGCGAGAAGCACAACCACCCGCTGACGCTGCGCCGCCAGCCCGGCTACGACCACAGCTACTTCTTCATCGCCAGCTTCATCGACGATCATCTGCGCTATCACGCCAGGTATCTCAAGTTGATCTGATGCGTGCCGGTATCGCGATGCACAACAATGCCCCGCCTCGCGCGGGGCATTGTTGTGGCGCTGAGTGGATATCGGCATGTACTGCAGAATAGCTGACAAGCAAATGCCGAGGGCAATCCGCTTTTGGAACGCCTTCTCAGCGGCTCGAGCGAAACGCCTTGGGCGACTGGCCGGTGTGGCGCTTGAAGAAGCGGGCGAAATAGCCGGGCTCGGAAAACCCCAGCATGTCGGCGATCTGGCCGACGGTCATGTTGGTGTAGGTGAGCTGGCGCTTGGCTTCTAGCAGCAATCGTTCATGCAGGAGCTGCAGCGCGCTGCGCGCGGCCAGGCGCCGGCACAGGGTGTTGAGATGGGCGCTGGTCAGGCCAAGCTCGCCGGCCAGGGACTCGATGGTGGGTTGCTCGGCGTAACGCGCCTCGATCAGTGCCTGGAAACGCTGCACGTGGACCTGACCCCGGTCGTGGGGCAGGGCGCGACTCGGCCGGCGCCGCTCGGCACGCCGCGCGAGTTGCACGGCAAGCGCCTGGACCAGTGCATGCAGCAGCGCCTCGCGACCCGGGGCCGGCTGGCGGTATTCGCCATCGATGCGCGCTACCAGCTCGGCGACGGCGTCATGCTCGGGCTGGCCGGCGAGCGGGTAGTGCGCGGCCCGGGCAAGCACCTCGCCGAGCGGCGCGAGGCGGCGATCCAGATGGTCGGCGAGAGGCTTGGCCAGGCTGATGATATGGCCGTCGATATCGCTCGAGAAACGAAAGCCATGGATCGCCACGGCCGGTACGACGATCGACAACGGGCCCTCAAGGTCGCGTTCGTGCCCCTCCAGATGCAGCCGTACCCGCCCCGTACGGATATACAGCAGATGCAGCAGGTCGGCGTGGCGGTGCGGCTTGATGTGCCAGTCGTGCAGGCGGCTGCGCGCGGCGATCGATTCGCAGTGCAGCAGATCGGGGGTCGGCCAGTGGCCGGTCTCGCCGTACAGCTGAAAGACCGGGACGATGTCGTGCGGCCAGTCGGCCATGGTGCTTGCTCCTGCGCTGCGTGTGCCCGGCACCCGGCGATCATCGCAGACCCTAGACCAAAGTCAGGGGGCGATCTTGTGAATGTCCAGGTCTTGGTCCGGATTCTGCCTTATTCGCCGGCGCGATTCGATGAAAAATACCCTTCATCGATTAGCGAGACGCTCGCCGGGTGCGATGCACGGTTCGATCCGCGCCTTTCCGGCCAGCGTCAGGAGGCAAGCCACCATGAAGACCCAAGTCGCGATCGTCGGCGCCGGTCCGTCCGGGCTGCTGCTCGGCCAGCTGCTGCATCGTCAGGGCATCGACAACGTGATCCTGGAGCGCCGCTCCGGCGAGTACGTGCTGAGCCGTATCCGCGCGGGGGTGCTCGAGCAGGGCATGGTCGATCTGCTGCGCGAAGCCGGCGTCGATGCCCGCATGGACGCCGAGGGCCTGCCGCACAGCGGTTTCGAACTGGCCTTCGAGAACCGCCGCGTGCATGTCGACCTCGCGGGACTGACCGGCGGCAGGACGGTCATGGTCTACGGCCAGACCGAGGTCACCCGCGACCTGATGGAGGCACGCCGCGAGGCCGGGGCGAGGACGATCTACGAGGCCGACGACGTGCAGCTGCACGATGTCGACGGCGACACGCCCCATGTCACCTTCGTCAAGGATGGCCAGCGCCAGACGCTGGAGTGCGACTACATCGCCGGTTGCGACGGCTACCATGGCGTGTCGCGGCGGACCATTCCCGTCGAGCGGCTCAAGACCTTCGAGCGGACCTACCCGTTCGGCTGGCTGGGCGTGCTTTCCGATACCCCGCCGGTTTCCGACGAGCTGATCTATGCCAGCCACGAGCGCGGCTTCGCACTGTGCAGCATGCGTTCGGCGACGCGCAGTCGCTACTACGTGCAGGTACCGGAGGGCGAGAAGGTCGAGGCGTGGTCGGACGCGCGTTTCTGGGACGAGCTCAAGGCCCGCCTGCCCGACGACGTGGCGGCCAGGCTGGTCACCGGTCCCTCCATCGAGAAGAGCATCGCGCCGCTGCGCAGTTTCGTCGCCGAGCCGATGCGCTACGGGCGGTTGTTCCTGGTCGGCGATGCCGCGCATATCGTGCCGCCCACCGGGGCCAAAGGGCTCAACCTGGCGGCCAGCGACGTCAACACGCTCTATCGGGTGATGCTCAAGGTCTACCACGAGGGCAACGTCGAGCTGATCGAACGCTATTCCGAGATCTGCCTGCGGCGGGTCTGGAAGGCGGTGCGCTTCTCGTGGTGGATGACTGCCAACCTGCACAAGTTTTCCGATCGGGAGGATTTCGCCCGCCGTATCCAGCAGGCCGAGCTCGATTACTACACCGCCAGCCGGGCGGGACTGACGACCATTGCCGAGAACTACGTCGGCTTGCCCTACGAGACCGTCGAATAACCTTCGACCGCCGGGGTGCGAGCCCGCTGGACGCCCCGGCCTGCCCTCCTTGACCCGCCTGGTCCCGTGCCGGCGGGGCCTTTTCATCCCTGCCTGGCGTACGCACTCGGCGGGCGTCGGGGTCGCCAGGCCGACCGGCCGGCGCTATCCTCGATGGCTTCATCCGCCGCACGGCCTGGCTGCCCATGCAAGATCGCATAACGCCGTTTCAACTGCTCATCCTGGTGCTGTCGTTCTACGTGCTGGGCGCGCTGATCGCCGATACCTTCTTCGCGCTGGCGCCCGAGGTGTCGCGCCTGCTCCAGTACATGGACCTGGTGGTCTGCGTGTTCTTCTTCGCCGACTTCTGCGTGCGCCTGCGTGCCGCCGAGAACAAGTGGCGCTACATGCGCTGGGGCTGGATCGATCTGCTGGCGAGCATTCCCGCCGGCTGGCTGATGGGCGCCAAGGCGGTTCGCGTGGTGCAGCTCATTCGCCTGCTGCGGGCGCTGAAGTCGCTGGAGTTGATCTGGCGGCTGCTGTTCCGCAACAAGGCGCAGGGCGTGCTGGCCTCGGCGGCCGCATTGACCGTGCTGCTGCTGGCCTTCGGCGCGACCACCATGCTGCTGGTCGAGAGCCCCAATCCCGACAGCCCGATCGATACCGCCGAAGAGGCGCTGTGGTGGGCCGTCGTCACGGTCACCACGGTCGGCTACGGCGACTACTACCCGGTCACCACCCAGGGGCGCGTGGTGGCGGTAATGCTGATGATCTGCGGCGTCGGGCTGTTCGGCAGCTTCGCCGCCTATGTCAGCTCACTGTTCATCGCCGACCAGAGCGAGCGCGAAACGCGCCAGCACAAGGCGGACAGGGAAATGGTGCGCCAGCTCGGTCACCAGGTGGCACAGTTGAACGCAGAGGTGCGCGCGTTACGCGAGACGCTGGGTACGCTGCATCCGGAGCTGGATGGGCATTCGCGGGATGCCGAGGCAGAAAGGGCGACCGGCGATGACGAGGCAGGACGGGCGCCCGGCGTGGATTCGCCCGGCGTGGATTCGCCCGGCGTGGACTCGCCCGTGAGCGGCGACTCGGGCGAGCGCAAGGAATGATTGATTCGCTTTATCGCTCCAATGGCGACGATGCATTGGAGATATCGTCGGCCAGCCCCTAGGCTGACGGTGTCTGGAAGCCAACCAGACGGGCTTATGCATGATCCGAGTGCATCTAAGCTCCACCCACCTCGACCCGCGTAACCCCAACGCGGGTTTTTTTCGCGCGCCGGGTATCAACCCGGCCCGGACGATCTAGCGAAACCCGTCGCGGTCCCGCGCCTGGCGAGAGGATTCGTCGCGCACTTCGTAATCGCCCTCCAGGACGTCCTGGCGGCCTGGCCGATGGGCGTCGTGATCGGGGGCGCCGCCGATGTTCCGGGCCTGGCGGGCGCGAAACGCCTCGGCCTGCTTCTTCATGCGATGACGCACCAGCGGCAGCATCAGCCAGCCGACCAGCAGGAAGAACAGCCCCAGCACGCTCCCGACGAGCATCAGCACGCCGAACATCAGCCAGGTGAAGAACAGCCGCGGGCCGCTCATCGAGCTGGAAGGCCGCGCACGTCGCGCGCGTTCCTGCCAGTTCCGGGCCGCCTGCCAGGCGGCGTTGTTCCGGTCGGCGCCGGTGCGCGCGTCGAAGCCTTGGCGAGAGTCGTTGCGTTCAGTCATTGTCCACTCCGATGACCGAGAAATCGCTGCCGTCGAGGCGCAGATCGATCTCGCGGTGCTGGTTGTCGTACCCTTCGATTTCGAGGTGACCCGATTCATCGACATCGAGTGACTCGAATCGTTGCAGGCCGGATTGGCGTGCGACGTTCAGGGCCTGCTCGACATCGCCACCGGCAAGGCTCCACTGGGGGATGTCGCCAACTTGCTGCGCTTCGCGGGTCAGCGAGCCGTCGCTCTGCAGCATCTCGACATCGAGTTGCCAGCCGTCGTCGCGCCAGCCCTCCATCTCGATGCGCCCGCCGTCCTCGACGGCGATCTCCTCGAAGGCGGCGAAACCGTGCTGGCCCGCCGAGGCGAGCAGCGAATCCAGTTCGGCGAAGGTCACGCTGCCGTCGTCGGCCAGTGCCTGGCTCGAAAGGCCACCGGAAAAGGCCACGGGTACCATCAGCATACGCAGTGTCTTCATGTCGCGTCTCCTTTGCGGCGGTTGCCGTGTGATGTCGAGACCCGTTTTACGCCGCAGGACCTTGCTGCGATCTGAAGATGTCGTTCATGGGGCGTTCATTTTCGGACCGGCTGGCGTCGACGTTCATGGCGCGTTCATGGCGCTTTTGGCAAGCTGGGAAGATGACTATCTCCCAAGCTGCGATCGCTGTCTGTCGGGCGCTGTCGCTGGTGGCGCTGCTGGGCCTGCCGCTTGCCGCGCCGGCCGATGACGACTGGCGCCAGTTGCACGACGAGGTCCGCCAGGGGCGGCTGGTGTCGCTGCCCAGCGTGCTCGACTGGCTGCAGGCCAATTACCTCGGCCAGGTGCTCGAGGTGGAGCTCGAGCGCGACGACGACGCGACCCGGTACGAGATCGAGATGATCGGTCCCCAGGGTCAGCTGGTAGAGTTCGAGTTCGACGCCGCCAGCGGTGAGCTGCTGGAGATCGACGGTGTCAATGTCGAGGCGATGAAACGACCATGAACGGGTTGCCATGAAAGTATTGCTGGTAGAGGACGACCGGGCCCTGGCCGCGGCGCTCGGTGAGTCGCTACGCGACGCCGGCGTGCTGGTCGAGAGCGTGGACAGCGGCGGCGAGGCCGACTTCCTGGTGCGTACCGAACGCTACGACGCGGTGGTGCTCGACCTGGGCCTGCCGGATGGGGATGGCACTCGCTGGCTGGCGCAGTGGCGCGACGACGCTATCGATCTGCCGGTGCTGGTGCTCACCGCCCGCGAGCGCTGGTCGGACAAGGCCGCCGGCTTCTCCGCCGGCGCCGACGACTACGTCACCAAGCCGTTCGAGACCGCCGAGGTGCTGTTTCGCCTGCGGGCGCTGGTGCGGCGCAGCCATGGCCACGCCCATCCGGTGCTGACGCTCGGCGAGCTGGCCTTCGACACCCATACCGCCAGCGTCACCCTGGCCGGGCGTCCGGTGACCCTGACCGCCCAGGAGTCGCGACTGCTCGCCTACCTGATGCATGCCGCGCCGCGCATCGTCAGCCGCAGCGAGCTGGCCGAACACGTCTACGATCGCGACCACGAGCCCGACTCCAACGTCATCGACGTGCAGATCAGCCGGCTGCGCCGCAAGCTCGGCAGCGAGCGTATCGAGACCCTGCGCGGCCAGGGCTACCGGGTGCTGGCGATCGAGGCCGGCGAGGCTTGAGCGGCGCCGTGGCAACGCACCCATGGAGGGCGGTCAAGGCGCGTCTGCGGGCACTGGCCACGCGCCCCGCCGGCTGGTCGCTGAGCCGCCGGCTGCTGGCGGCGTCGCTGGCGCTGGTGGTGGCGATCCTGCCGCTGGCGGGGGCCGGACTGGCCTACAACTTTCGCGAATCGGTGACCGCCTCGTTCGACCAGCGGCTACGCTCGCTGCTTCAGGTGGTGCTTGCCGATCTCGATTACAATCCCGCCGAGCAGCGCCTGCAGATCTCGCGCTCGCTGGGCGACGCGCGCTTCGAGCGGGTATTTTCGGGCTGGTACTGGCAGGTCAGCGACGACCACGGCACCTCGCTGGTCTCGCGCTCGCTGTGGGATCAGCGCCTGCCGGTGTCGATGGCCGACGGGGTCACCCTGCGCAACATCACCGGGCCGCGTGGCGAGCCGTTGCGGGTCATCGAGCGTGACGTGCGCCTGGCCGGCCATCCGCAGCGCCTGCATGTCAGCGTCGCCGCCTCGCGCGAGGAGCTCGAGGCCGAGGTGGCGCGTTTCGAATGGCTGCTGGGGTTGTCGCTGCTGACCCTCGGCGCGCTGTTGCTGTGTGGCCTGGCGGTGCAGATCCGCTGGGGGCTGGCGCCGCTGCGTCGGCTGCATGCCAATCTCACGCGGATCGAGGCCGGCCAGGACCAGCGCCTGGATACCCGCCTGCCCGGCGAACTGAGCGAGCTGGCCACGGCGATGAACGAGGTGCTCGAGCGCGACCGTCGGCTGATCGAGCGCGGGCGCAGCGCCGCCGGTAACCTGGCCCATGCCCTGAAGACCCCGGTCAGCGTGCTGCAGGCGCTTTCCGACCGGCTGCCCGAGGGTGAACGGCGCCAGGTGCGCGACGAGCTGGGGCGCATCGACGAGGCGGTGCGCCATCACCTGGCGCGGGCCTCGGCCGCCGGCGGCGCGACACTGGCCGGTCGGGTGCGCCTGGGCGAGGCGATCGCGCCGGTGGTCGACGGCCTGGCTCGCCTGGCCGGACGGCGCGGGATCGCACTCGAGCGCGACATCGATGCGAGTCTCGCCGTACGCATGGACCCGCAGGACCTGCAGGAACTGGTCGGCAACCTGCTCGACAATGCGCTGCGCTGGGCCGGACGGCGGGTGAGCCTGCGCGTGACCGGCGAGGCCGGCGGGGTGCGGCTGAGTATCGAGGACGACGGCCCGGGAATGAGCGCCGAGCAGCGCGAGGCGGCGCTGGCGCGGGGCGCGCGACTCGACGAGCGGCGCTCCGGCTCGGGGCTGGGGCTGGCGATCGTCGAGGACCTGATGACCCTCTACGGCGGCACGCTGAGTCTCGACGACGCGGCGCTGGGCGGGCTCGCCGCCCATGTCTGGTTGCCCGGCGTGGCGGGCTCCAGCGGTTAGCTGCGGGCGTCGCGCGGACTCGTTTGTCACCGCGCACATATTGTCCCGCCGTGTTCGGGCTGCGATGATTCGGCGCATCGTTGCCCGGGAGGTCATGGCGTGGACAAGTATCAACTCAAGCTCGACCAGGCCGCCCGTGCGGCCTGGCTCTCCTATGTCGGCGGACGCACCCAGGACGAGATCGCCGGCCAACTGGGCGTGTCGCGGCCCGGCGTCCAGCGCCTGCTGGCCCTGGCCCGCCAGGAGGGGCTGGTCAAGGTGCATATCGACCATCCGCTGGCCAGCTGCATGGCGATGGCGGATGCGCTGGTGTCGCGCTTCGGGCTGAGCTTCTGCGACGTGGTGCCCTCCGACCCCGACAATCGCGACCCCCGCGACAACACCTCGCACTTCATCGCCCAGGCCGGTGCCGAGCGGCTGCTGCGCTACGTCGATCGCGCCGAGCCGCTGACCCTGTCGCTGGGTACCGGTCGCGCGGTGCGCGCCACCGTCGAGGCGTTGAGCCGTATCGAGCGGCCCCAGCATCGCTTCGTCTCGCTGGTCGGCAACATTGCCCGCGACGGCTCGGCCAACCGCTACGACGGGGTGATGGTGCTGGCCGACAAGACCGGCGCCGAACGCTTCCTGCTGCCCGCCCCGGTGGTCGCCGGCTCGGTGGCGGAGAAGCACGCGCTGCTCGCCCAGCCGCTGGTGCGCGCGGTCAGCGACGTGGCCATGGAGTCCGAGGCGGGGTTCATCGGCATCGGCCGCATCGACCCGCAGGCCACGCTGTTCCAGGATCACTTCATCAGCGAGGCCGAGCTGAGCGAACTGCTCGATGCCGGCGCGGTGGGCGAGCTGCTGGGCTGGCCGTTCAACGCCCGCGGCGAGCTGATCGAGTGCCCGATCACCCAGCGCATCACCAGCCTGGCGTTGCAGCGACTCGCCGCCCAGACCCTGGTGGGGCTCGCCGGCGGACGCGACAAGGGGCCGGCGATACTGGCCGCGTTGCGCGGCGGGTGGCTCAAGGGGCTGGTCACCGACGAGCAGGCGGCGCGCTATATCATTGATAATGAAGGCACTTAGGCCAAAGTATAAGAAGCGGAAATTTGCTTTTTTTGATGCCCTAAATGATCATTTGCATTGCTGTTGAGTAGATTGATCAACAAGAACCCAACACTCTCCGCCAAGGGGCATGCCATGCGGTTACAGCACAAGATTCCGCTCGCGGGGGCCATCGCCCTCGCTTCCGTCTCGGCCCACGCCGAGACCATCACCGTGGCCACGGTGAACAACAACGACATGATCATCATGCAGGGGCTGACCGACGAATTCGAAAAGGCGCACCCGGACATCGACCTTGAATGGGTGGTGCTCGAGGAAAACGTCCTGCGTCAGCGCCTGACCACCGACATCGCCACCGACGGCGGCCAGTTCGACGTCATGACCATCGGCACCTACGAAGTGCCGATCTGGGCCAAGCAGGACTGGCTGGTCGAGCTCGACGACCTGCCCGAGAGCTACAATGAACAGGACCTGCTCAAGCCGATACGCGACGGCCTGAGCCAGGACGGTTCGCTCTACGCGCTGCCGTTCTACGGCGAAAGCTCGATGATGTACTACCGTACCGACCTGTTCGAGCAGGCCGGCATCGAGATGCCCGAACAGCCGACCTGGCAGCAGGTCAGGGACTGGGCGAGCCAGGTCCACGATCCCGACAACGGCGTCTATGGCATCTGCCTGCGCGGCAAGCCGGGCTGGGGCGAGAACATGGCCTTCGTCACCACGCTGGTCAATACCTTCGGCGGCCGCTGGTTCGACGAGGAGTGGCATCCCGAAATCAACTCGCCGGAGTGGAAGGAGGCGGTCGGCTTCTACGTCGACCTGATGAACAACTACGGCCCGCCGGGGGCGACCTCCAACGGCTTCAACGAGAACCAGGCGCTGTTCTCCAGCGGCAAGTGCGGCATGTGGGTCGACGCCACGTCCGCCGCCGGACGACTCTACAATCCCGACGAGTCGCAGGTGGCCGACAAGCTGGGCTTCGCCCCGGCGCCGATCGCCAAGACCCCGAAGGGCGCCAACTGGCTGTGGTCGTGGACGCTGGCGATCCCCGCCTCGTCGGATGCCAAGGACGCCGCCAAGACCTTCATCACCTGGGCGACCTCGCAGGAGTACATCGAACTGGTCGGCGAGACCGAAGGCTGGACCAGCGTGCCGCCGGGCACCCGCGAGTCCACCTACGAGAATCCCGAGTATCAACAAGCCGCGCCGTTCGCCGACTTCGTGCTCAACGCCATCCAGACCGCCGACCCCACCGATTCGACGCTCAAGCCGAGCCCGTACATCGGCGTGCAGACCGTCAACATCCCCGAGTTCCAGGCGGTGGGGACCCAGGTCGGCCAGATGGTCGGTGCCGCCCTGTCCGGCCAGCAGCCGGTCGATGCCGCCCTCGACCAGGCCCAGCGCTCGGTCGAACGCACCATGCGCCAGGCCGGCTACTACCAGTAACGCGTGTCCCGCTTCGGCCGGATCGTCATGATCCGGCCGCTTTTACCGACTCCTCATCTTGAATGGGCTCCCCCATGCGCGAAAGAACGTCCGGACGAACCGTCGGGGGCTTCCGCAACCTGTTCCTGCAGGGCCCGGCGGTCACGCTGTTGCTGCTGTGGATGCTGGTGCCGCTGGGCATGACCCTGTGGTTCTCGTTCCAACGCTACAACCTGATCAATCCCATGATTTCCGGCTTCGCCGGCTGGGACAACTACACCTATCTGCTCACCGACCCGGCGCTGTGGACGGCGATGGGCAATACCCTGCTGCTGGTCGGCTGGGTGCTGGCGATCAGCGTGATCGGCGGCACGCTGCTGGCGGTGCTCTTCCAGCAGGAGTTCTTCGGCCGCGGCATCGCCCGGCTGCTGGTGATCGCGCCGTTCTTCGTCATGCCCACCGTCGGCGCGCTGGTGTGGAAGAACATGCTGATGCACCCCGTCAACGGGGTGTTCGCCTGGCTGAGCAACCTGCTCGGCCTGCCGGTGATCGACTGGTTCTCGGCGATGCCGCTGACCTCGATCATCATCATCGTCGCCTGGCAGTGGATGCCGTTCGCGCTGCTGATCCTGCTCACCGCCATCCAGTCGCTGGACGACGACCAGGTCGAGGCGGCGCGCATGGACGGCGCCGGGCCCCTGGCGATCTTCTGGTTCATCACCCTGCCGCACCTGAAGCGGGCGATCAGCGTGGTGATCATGATCGAGATGATCTTCCTGCTGACCGTGTTCGCCGAGATCTTCGTCACCACCTCGGGTGGTCCGGGGCTGGCCTCGACCAACCTGGCCTACTTCATCTACATCCGCGCGCTGCTGGACTTCGACGTGGGCGGCGCCTCGGCCGGCGGGGTCATCGCCATCATCCTGGCCAACATCGTGGCGATCTTCCTGGTCCGCACCGTGGCCAAGAATCTCGAGACCTGAGGCGCACTGCATGAACCCTTCGATGACCAAGAAACTGCTGCTCACGCTGCTCGCCTGGGGCATCGCGCTGATCGTGTTCTTCCCGATCTTCTGGATGGTGCTGACCGGCTTCAAGACCGAGGGCGAGGCGGTGGCGACGCCGCCCAGCCTGTTCTTCGAGCCGACCCTGGCGGGCTACAACACCGTCATGGCGCGCGCCGACTACTTGAAGTTCGCCCTCAACAGCATCGTGATCTCGTTCGGCTCGACCCTGCTGGCGTTGCTCGTGGCGATTCCCGCGGCCTATTCGATGGCCTTCCTGCCGACCAAGCGCACCCGCGGCACGCTGCTGTGGATGCTCTCCACCAAGATGCTGCCGCCGGTGGGCGTGCTGATGCCGGTCTACCTGCTGTTCCGCGACATGGGCCTGCTCGACTCGCAGCTCGGGCTGATCGTCGTCTACATGCTGATGAACCTGCCGATCGTGGTGTGGATGCTCTACACCTTCTTCAAGGACATTCCCAAGGACATCCTCGAGGCGGGACGCATGGACGGTGCCGGCACCCTGCAGGAAGTGCTCTACCTGCTGCTGCCGCTGACCCTGCCGGGGATCGCCTCCACCGGCCTGCTGTCGGTGATCCTGAGCTGGAACGAGGCGTTCTGGAGTCTCAACCTGACGACCTCCGACGCCGCCCCGCTGACCGCCTTCATCGCCTCCTTCTCGAGCCCTGAAGGGCTGTTCTGGGCCAAGCTGTCCGCCGCCTCGACGCTGGCCATCGCGCCGATCCTGATCTTCGGCTGGATGACCCAGAAACAGATGGTTCGCGGTCTCACCTTCGGCGCCGTCAAATAAGGAATCCGCCATGGCAACGCTCCAACTCAACAACATCGTCAAGGACTTCGGCGGCACCCAGGTGATCAAGGGCGTCGACCTCGAGGTCAAGGACCGCGAATTCGTGGTCTTCGTCGGCCCCTCGGGCTGCGGCAAGTCGACCCTGATGCGGATGATCGCCGGGCTCGAGAGCACCACCAGCGGCGACATCTCCATCGACGGTCAGCGCATCAACGACGTCGGTCCCGCCGACCGCGGCCTGGCGATGGTCTTCCAGAGCTACGCGCTCTACCCGCACATGAGCGTCGAGGACAACATGGGCTTCAGCCTGCGCCTGGCCAAGGTGCCCAGGGCCGAGCGCCGCGAGAAGGTGCTCGCCGCCGCGCGCATCCTGCAGCTCGAGGAACTGCTCGACCGCAAGCCCCGCGCGCTCTCCGGCGGCCAGCGCCAGCGCGTGGCGATCGGCCGGGCGATCGTGCGCAACCCGAGCATCTTCCTGTTCGACGAACCGCTGTCGAACCTCGACGCGGCGCTGCGCGTGCAGATGCGCATCGAGCTGGCGCGGCTCCACGAGGAGCTCGACGCGACGATGATCTACGTCACCCACGACCAGATCGAGGCCATGACCATGGCCGACAAGATCGTCGTGCTGCAGGGCGGCGTGGTCGAGCAGATCGGCTCGCCGATGGAACTCTACCACCACCCGCGCAACCGCTTCGTGGCCGGCTTCATTGGCTCGCCGAAGATGAACTTCCTCGACATCGAGGTGCGCGGTGCCGACGCCGAGGGGGTCGACGTGGCGCTGCCCGGCGGCGACTGCCGGGTGCCGGTCGAGGGCGGCGACGCCAAACCGGGCGACACGCTGACCCTGGGCATCCGCCCCGAACACCTGAAGCTCGACGACCGGGGCCCGCTGACCGGCCGGATCGTGGTCATCGAGCGCCTCGGCGGGGTCACCTCGCTGTATCTCGAGCACGGCGACAGCGAATGGATCCTGGTCGCCGACGGCGACGTCGCCCACCGCGTGCACGACGAGGTGCGCTTCTCCTTCGACCCGGCCTGCGCACACCTGTTCAAGGGCGACGGCACGGCGCTGGTCCACCGCCACCGTCATCCGCTGGTCGACATCGACCGCAAGGAAAACCGCGCGCCCTCCGCTTCGGAAGGCCGCTGATGGCGCCGCCCATGGAGGTGCTGATCTTCGATTGCGATGGCGTGCTGGTCGACAGCGAAGCGATCGCCGAGGCGGTGCTGAGCGAGCGCCTGGCGGCCTGGCTGCCCGACCTGCATGCCGACGATGAACTGCGCCGGGCGCTGGGCATGACCACCGAGGCGATTCTCGATCATCTCGCCGAACGCAGCGGCCACGCCTTGCCCGCCGATGCCCTGGCGCGCATCGACGCGGCGATCGAGACGCGCCTGGCCGCGGAACTCGAGGCGATGGTCGGTGTGGCGGCGGCGCTCGATGCGCTCGACCTGCCTCTGGCGATCGTCTCCAACAGCAGTCGCCGCCGGGTCGTCGCCTCGCTGGCCAACACCGGGCTCGATGCCCGGCTCGGCGATGTGCCGCTGTTCACCGCCGAACAGGTGGTCCGGCCCAAGCCGGCGCCGGATGTCTATCTCCTGGCGGCGAAAAGCCTCGGGGTCGCGCCCGGGGCCTGTCTGGTGGTCGAGGACAGCGTTTCCGGGGCCAGCGCGGCGCGTGCCGCGGGCATGACGGTGATCGGTTTCACCGGGGCCAGCCATATCGAACCCGGGCACGACGACCGGCTGCGCGAGGCCGGCGTCTGGCAGGTGCTCGAGAACATGGCGGAGCTCGGCACGCTGGTGCAGCGCTGGCGTGGCGAGCGCCAGGCCGGATGCTGAGCGGTCTCCTCTCGGGTCGCCCAAGACTTCACTCGGACAAGGAATGAAAGCGATGAAACTCGACAAGCGCACGGCGATAGTCACCGGCGGGGCTCGCGGCATCGGCCTGGCGATCGTCAAACGCTATCTGCAGGAGGGCGCGCGGGTGGCGATCGCCGATATCGACACGGCTGCCGCCGAACGGGCGGTCGCCGACATACGGGCCGCTGCGAACGATGCGCCGGTGATGGCGGTGCGTCTCGACGTGGCCGACTCCACCTCGCGGCAGGCGATGATCGATGCCGTCGAGGCGCGCTTCGGCGGCATCGACATCCTGGTCAACAACGCCGCGGTGTTCGACATGGCCCCGATCCTCGAGGTCAGCGAGGCCAGCTACGATCGCCAGTTCGGCATCAACGTCAAGGGCACCTTCTTCACCCTGCAGGCGGTGGCCGCGCACATGGTCGCGCGCGGCGCCGGCGGCAAGATCATCAACATGGCCTCCCAGGCCGGGCGCCGCGGCGAACCGCTGGTCAGCATGTACTGCGCCTCCAAGGCGGCGGTGATCAGCCTCACCCAGTCGTGCGGGCTCGGCCTGATCAAGCAGGGCATCAACGTCAACGGTATCGCCCCCGGGGTGGTCGACACGCCGATGTGGGACGAGGTCGATGCGCTTTTCGCGCGTTACGAGGGGCGTCCGGCGGGCGAGAAGAAGCGCCTGGTCGGCGAGGCGGTGCCCTATGGCCGCATGGGGCGCCCCGGGGACCATGTCGGTGCGGCGGTGTTCCTGGCAAGCGATGACAGCGACTACGTGGTGGCGCAGACGCTGAACGTCGACGGCGGCAACTGGATGAGCTGACCATGAGCGACTTCGCGTTCGATATCGTCACCGCCGGTGAAATGCTCGCCGAATTCGTCGCCGAACGGCCCGGCCAGCGCTTCGATGCACCGGGGCGCTTCCAGGGGCCGTTTCCCGGCGGCGCGCCGGCGATCTTCGCCTCCCAGGCGGCGCGCATGGGCGCGCGGGTCGCCTATGCCTGCCTGCCGACGGGAGCAAAACGATGAGTCAACTGCAATTCGATTTCAGCGACAGCGTGGTGCTGATCACCGGTGCGGCCAACGGCATCGGCAAGCGCCTCGCCGAGCGCTTCGCGGCAAGCGGCGCGCGACTGGTGCTGGCCGACAGGAGCGAGGCGGTCGAGGATGTCGCCGACACGCTCGGCGAGGCGCACCTGGCCCTGGTGATCGACGTCAGCGACGAAACGGGGGTCGAGGCGCTCGTCGCGCGGGCCATCGAGCGCTTCGGGCGCATCGACGTGCTGGTCAACAACGCCGGCATCGGCCCGCTGGCGGCGGCCGAGGCGATGGACGCCGCGTTGTGGGACGCGACCCAGGCGGTCAACCTGCGCGGTGTGTTCCTGTGTTGCCGCGCGGTGGGCCGGCAGATGCTCGAGCGCGGCTACGGGCGGATCGTCAATCTCGCCTCGCAGGCGGCCAGTGTCGGCCTGGAAGGGCACCTCGCCTACTGCGCCAGCAAGTCCGGCGTGCTGGGACTGACCCGCACCCTGGCGCTCGAGTGGGGGCCGCACGGCATCACCACCAACGCGGTCTCGCCGACAGTGGTCGATACCGAGCTGGGTCGTTACGGCTGGGCGGGCGAGAAGGGCGAGCGCATGAAGGCGCTGATTCCCACCCGACGCTTCGCCAGCCCCGACGAGATCGCCCACAGCATCCTGTTTCTGGCCTCGGATGCGGCGGCGATGATCAATGGCGCCGACCTGCGGGTGGACGGCGGCTACACGGCCTGCTGACGGCGAGGTGACCGCGTGACCCGAACGACGACACCCAACGCGAACGACGATCTCCCCATGACACCGACGCTGGACGTCATGGCCGAGCGGCTGCTGGCGAACGCCGCGCCGGAGCGACGCACCCTGGTGGCCATCGCCGGGCCGCCGGCGGCGGGCAAGTCGACCCTCGCCGAGCGGCTCCGCCAACGGCTCGACGCGTTGCGCCCGGGATTTGCCTCGGTCGTGCCGATGGATGGCTACCACTACGACAACGCGGTGCTCGAGCCGCAGGGCCGGCTAATGATCAAGGGCGCGCCGGAGACCTTCGATGTCGAGGGTCTGGCGGGCGACCTGAGGCGCCTGCGACGCGACGCGGGCACGGTGGCGGTGCCGGTGTTCGATCGTCCGCTCGACCTGGCGCGCGCCGGCGGCCGCCTGATCCTGCCCGGGCATCGCCTGGTGCTGGTCGAGGGCAATTACCTGTTGCTCGATGCGCCGGGCTGGCGCGAGCTGCATGCGCTGTTCGACCTGACGCTGTTCATCGACGTGCCCGACGCCGTGCTGGTCGAGCGGCTGCTCGATCGCTGGCAAGGCATGGGCGAGGACGAACGGGGCGCCCACCGGCGCACCCACGACAAGGACATGCTCAACGCGCGGCTGGTCAACGACCGCTCGGTGGCGCCGCACTGGCGCTGGCATTTCAACGCCGGGCTTCGACACGCGCTCGGCCCCAAGGAGTCCCTAGATGACTGAACTGACCAACGACACCCTGGCCGGATTCGGCGCCGCCGTCGCCACGCCGCGCTACGACCGTTCGCGGGTCACGCCGGGTATCGTCCACATCGGCGTGGGCGGCTTTCATCGCGCGCACCAGGCGATGTACCTCGACGAGCTGATGAACCGGGGCGAGGCGCTCGACTGGGGCATCGTCGGCGTCGGCGTGATGCCCGGCGACCGGCGCATGCAGGCCGCGCTGGCCGCCCAGGACCATCTCTACACGCTGGTGGTCAAGCATCCCGACGGCCGTTACGAGCCGCGGGTGATCGGCTCCATCGTCGACTACCTTTACGCGCCCGACGAGTGCGAGGCGGTGATCGAGCGCATGGCCGACCCGGCGACGCGGATCGTCTCGCTGACCGTCACCGAGGGCGGCTACAACTTTCATCACGTGACCGGCGAATACGACCTGACCAACCCCGACGTCGCCCACGATCTCGCCGAACCCGACGCGCCGCGCACCACCTTCGGGCTGGTGGTCGCCGCGCTCAAGCGGCGTCGCGCGCGGGACATCGAGCCGTTCACGGTGATGTCCTGCGACAACATCCAGGGCAACGGCGAGGTTGCCCGGCGCATGTTCACCGCCCACGCCCGGGCGCTGGACGGCGAGCTGGGTGCCTGGATCGAGGCCGAGGTCAGCTTCCCCAACGCCATGGTCGATCGCATCACCCCGGTGACCACGCCGGCCGACATCACGGCGCTGGCCGAGCGCTTCGGCGTCGAGGACCAGTGGCCGGTGGTCTGCGAGCCGTTCACCCAGTGGGTGCTCGAGGACCAGTTTCCGCTCGGGCGGCCGCCCTTCGAGGAGGTCGGGGTGCAGATGGTCGACGACGTGATTCCCTACGAGCTGATGAAGCTGCGGCTGCTCAACGCCAGTCACCAGGCGCTGACCTATTTCGGCTACCTGGCGGGTTACCGTTACGCCCATGAGGTCTGTCAGGATCCGCTGTTCGTCGATTTCCTGCTCGACTACATGGACATCGAGGCCACACCGACGCTGTCGCCGGTGCCGGGGGTCGATCTCGACGACTACAAGCGCACGCTGATCGCGCGCTTCGCCAACCCCGAGATCCGCGATACCCTGGCGAGGCTGTGCGCCGAGAGTTCGGACCGCATCCCCAAGTGGCTGCTGCCGGTGATCCGCGAGCAGCTCGAACGCGGCGGCGAGATCAAGCGCAGCGCGGCGGTGGTGGCGAGCTGGGCGCGCTACGCCGAGGGCCGCGACGAGCAGGGCGAGCCCATCGAGGTGGTCGATCGCCTGAGGGACGAATTGATGACGCTGGCCGCCGACAACCGCCGGGATCCACATGCGTTCATCGGCAACCGTCAGTTGTTCGGCGAGCTGGCCGAGGACGAACGCTTCCGTGCGGCCTATCTCGATGCCCTCGAGCGGCTGCATCGCGACGGCGCGCGGGCCACTGTCGAGGCGCTGGTGGGCCCGCGCTGATGTTCATTGCAGGCGTCGGCGGCTACCCTTGTACTGACTGGCGCCAGCACCGGAATGGGAGTGGGGAATGTATCTAGGCGTGGATTGTGGCACCCAGAGCACCAAGGTGGTGATCGTCGATGCGGAGCGCGCGACGATCGTCGGCGAAGGCAGCCGGGGGCATCAGCTGATCGAGGGCGACGGCGGCCGGCGCGAGCAGTCGGTCGACGACTGGCTGGCCGCGCTGCGCGGCGCGTTCGCCGAGGCGCTGGCCGAGGCGGGCATCGACGCCCGCACGATCCGCGCCATCGGCGTGTCGGGTCAACAGCACGGCATGGTCGCGCTGGATGCCCGGGGCGAGCCGGTCTATCCGGCCAAGCTGTGGTGCGACACCGAGACCGCGCTGCACAACGAGAACCTGATCGAGACGCTGGGCGGCCGCCAGGGCTGCCTCGACAAGCTCGGCCTGCTGCTGCAGACCGGCTACACCGCGTCCAAGGTCGCCTGGCTGCGCGACACCCACCCCGACGCCTATCGGCGCATCGACAGCCTGCTGCTGCCCCACGACTATCTCAATTTCTGGCTGACCGGGGAGCGGGTCACCGAATGCGGCGACGCCTCGGGCACCGGCTACTTCGATACCCGCCGTCGCGCATGGCATCACGAGGTGTTCCAGGCCGTCGCCCCCGAGCTCGATCCGAACCGGGTGCTGCCGCGGCTGATCGAATCGTCCGAGCCGGTCGGTCGGGTACGCGCCGAGGTGGCCCGCGAGCTGGGCCTGGCCGACGACGTGCTGGTCGCCAGCGGCGGCGGCGACAACATGATGGCGGCGATCGGCACCGGCAACATCGCTCCGGGGCTGGTGACCATGAGCCTGGGCACCTCGGGCACGGTATGCGCCTATGCCGAGGAGCCGGTGATCGACGCCCAGGGCATGGTCGCCAACTTCTGCGCCAGCAGCGGCGGCTGGCTACCGCTGGTGTGCACCATGAACGTGACCTCGGCGACCACCCGGGTGCGCGAGTTGTTCGGCTTCGACGTCGAGACCTTCGGCGAGCGGGTCGCCGCCGCGCCGATCGGTGCCGAGGGGGTGATGGTGCTGCCCTTCTTCAACGGCGAGCGGGTGCCGCCGCTGCCCCATGCCAGCGCCAGTTTCGTCGGCCTGACCAGCCTCAATACCAGCGCCGACAACCTGTGTCGGGCGGTGGTCGAGGGCGCGACCTTCGGCATGCGCTACGGTCTCGAGCTGCTCGGACCGCTGGCCGACCGGGTCAACGAGATCCGGCTGGTGGGTGGCGGCGCCAAGAGCCCGATCTGGCGACAGATCGTCGCCGACGTGCTGGGCGTCGAAGTGGTCTGCCCGCGCTTCACCGAAGCCGCGGCGCTGGGCGCGGCGATCCAGGCGGCGTGGTGCGACGCCCGGCACCGCGGTGACGGCGAATCGCTGGCCACGCTCAGCGAACGGCTGGTGAGTCTCGATGCCGAAACCCGTACCCGGCCTCGCAACGAGGCCGCCACGCGTTATGATGAACTCTACCTTCGCTATCGCCAGGCGCTGGCCGAACGCTACGGCGTGCCGGCCTGAGCCCGGCGCCGAGCCCATCGATCGACAGACAAGGATGATCCCATGAGCCAACTCGACGCTCTCAAGAAGCTTTCCCTGGTCGTCGCCGACACCGGCGACCTGGAAGCCATTCGCCGCTATCAGCCCCACGATGCCACCACCAACCCCTCGCTGATTCTCAAGGCGTTCGATCTGCCCGGCCACCAGGCGCTGATCGACGAGACGCTGGACATCGTCAAGCGCGAGGTCAGCGATCCCGAATCGCAGGTCGAGCAGGCGGTGGACCGGCTCTCGGTGGCGATCGGCCGCGAGATTTCGCAACTGGTGCCGGGGCGCGTGTCCACCGAGGTCCCCGCACGCTTGTCGTTCGATCGCGAGGCGAGCATCGCAAAGGCCCACCAGTTGATCGACCTCTACGAACGCCATGGCGTCGGTCGCGAGCGCATCCTGATCAAGCTGGCCTCGACCTGGGAGGGTATCCGCGCCGCCGAGACCCTCGAGCGCGAGGGCATCCAGTGCAACCTGACGCTGCTGTTCAGCGACGCCCAGGCGCGCGCCTGCTTCGACGCCGGGGTGCACCTGATCTCGCCGTTCGTCGGCCGGGTCACCGACTGGTACAAGAAGGAAACCGGCCAGGACTACACCGCGGAGCAGGACCCCGGCGTGCAGTTCGTGCAGGGTGTGTGCCGCTACGCCAGCGATTTCGGTTACGACACCGTGGTGATGGGCGCGAGCTTTCGCACCACCGGGCAGATCCTGGCGCTGGCCGGCTGCAACCGCCTGACCATCTCGCCGGCACTGCTCGAGGAACTGGCCGCCAGCGAAGGCGAGGTCGAGCGCAAGATCACCGACGTGGGCGACGCCTCCGAGCGGCTGCCGGCACTGACCGAGCCGGAATTCCGCTGGGGCCACAACAAGGATGCCATGGCCAACGACAAGCTGGCCGAGGGCATCCGGCGCTTCGCCGACGACCAGGACAAGCTCGAGAAGCTGCTCGCCGATCGCCTGCGTGGCTGAGACCGAGCGATGTTCCGTTAACGAAGAAAGCCGGCGCTAGCCGGCTTTCTTCCGTCAGGCGGTTGCCGCCGCCGGGCGATGCGTTCAGCCGCGCCGGATATCGGCGACGATCTCGAACGAGCGCCGCCGGTCGGCGGCATCAAAGACGTCGGTGACCAGCATCAGCTCGTCGGCCCGGGTTTCTTCCAGGAAGCGCTCCAGCCCCGTCTTGACGGTCTCGGGGCCGCCGACCACCGCCGCACCCAGGTGCTGGGCGACCGCGGCGCGCTCCTGTGGCGTCCAGTCGAGGTCCTCCACCGGCGGCTGGGCACGGGTGCTGCGACCGCGGATCAGGTTGAGGAACTTCTGCTGCGAGGTGGTGGCGAGGTAATCGGCGTGGGCGTCGTTGTCGGCGGCGATCAGCGGCATGCCGACCATCGCATAGGGCGCATCGAGCGTCTCCGAGGGGCGGAACTGCTCGCGGTACAGGCGCAGCGCCTCGAACAGGTAGCCCGGCGCGAACTGCGCGGCGAAGGCGAACGGCAACCCGAGCCGCGCGGCGAGCTGGGCGCTGTAGCCGCTCGAGCCGAGCAGCCAGATCGGCACATGGGTCCCCTGGCCGGGCACCGCGCGCACGCGCTGGTCGGGCGCTGCATCGCCCAGGTAACGGCGCAGTTCATCGAGCCGGTCGGGAAAGTCGCTGACGCCGGCGCGGGGATCGCGGCGCATCGCCGCCATGGTCACGCCATCGGAGCCGGGGGCGCGTCCCAGCCCCAGGTCGATGCGTCCGGGGTAGAGGGTCTCCAGGGTGCCGAACTGCTCGGCGATCACCAGCGGGGGGTGGTTGGGCAGCATGATGCCCCCCGAGCCCACGCGGATGCGCCGGGTGGCGCCGGCGATATGTCCGATCAGCACCGAGGTCGCCGCGCTGGCGATACCGTCGATGTTGTGATGCTCGGCCAGCCAGTAGCGGTTGAAGCCGAGTTCGTCGACCTGACGGGCCAGCGCGGTGCTGTCGGCGAAGGTCTCGCCGATGCTGCCGCCCTGGCGGATCGGCGCCAGGTCGAGCACGGAAAACGGGGTGTTGGCGAGTCGGGACATGGTGACCTCGGAAGCCGGATGTGACGCCATCGTTAGCGCCTTAACAATTCTCTTGTGGGGGCGCGCAGCCATGAACTCAAGAGCCGGCCGCTCAAGATGCCACCGAACCGGCGAAGGCCTTCATGCCATGAACTGGAAATACGCCCAGCCGGCGAACGCCAGCAGCGCCGCTACGCCCACCGGCCTGGAATGGCGCTGCCAGATCCGGGTCGCGCTGTCGCCGACCAGGGCGACCAGCAGCGCCAGGCCGAAGTAGCGGATGCCGCGGGCGATCAGCGCGGCCAGCAGGAACAGCGGCAATGGATAGTGGCTGGCGCCGGCCACCAGCATGGCGATCTGGAAGGGAACCGGCACGATACCCACGGCGAGAATCGCCTGGAAGCCGTTGGCGTCGAACTGGCTCTCGAAGTCGCTGTAGGCCTGTTGGCCGCCGAACAGCGAGATAAGCGTGTCCCCCCACTGCGCCATGGCCAGGCCGCCCAGTCCGTAGCCGATCAGCGCGGCGGTCAGATTGCCGGCCAGCGCCACCGCGGCCAGGCGCCATTTGGCGTTCGGCCGGCTGATCATCCACGGGATCAGGATCAGTTCGATGGGGATGGGGACGATCAGGGTCTCCATGATCGAGGCAAAGAACAGCAGCACCATGGCATGGCGGGAGTCGGCCAGCCGATCGAGCCAGGCGCTGGCGGAAGCCAGTGAAGTGAACGAGGGTAAAGGCATGAGGGAGCCCGCGGTCGTGGTACGTCCTGTGTATCATGGACGACGCTGGGTTGATTGCTAGTGCGGGAAGGGTAATGGCAAGCTGCCCTTTACGCGACAAACACCGCGCTACTCAGGACGAGGAATTCTCAATGGCCAACTTTGGACGGCAACGCGTCTTCACCATATCCGCATTGATCATCGTTGCGCTGGTGGCGGTGGGCGCGGCCTTTCCCGACCAGTTCGGCGCGGCGGCCGACGCCGCCCTGACGACGATCGGGCGCTACTTCGGCTGGTTCTATCTGTTTTCGGTGTTCGGCTTCGTGCTGTTCCTGATCTGCCTGGCGCTGAGCAAGTACGGCAAGATCCGCCTCGGCCCCCAGGACAGCACGCCGAGCTACAGCTTCTTTTCATGGGTGGCCATGCTGCTGGCGGCCGGCTTCGGCGTGGGCCTGGTGTTCTACGGCATGGCCGAGCCGATGACCCACTACCTGCATCCGCCGTTCGGCGACGTCGAGCCTGAGACAACCGAGGCGGCACGTTACGCGATCCAGTACAGCTTCTTCAACTGGGGCATCCACCAGTGGGCGGCGTTCTCGATCGTCGGCCTGATCATCGCCTACTTCCAGTTCCGCAAGGGCCAGGCCGGCCTGGTGTCGTCGGTGCTGTCATCGGTCACCGCCAAGCGTCCCAAGTTGCGCAAGTGGGCGCCGGGGCTCGACATCTTCGCCGTGGTGGCGACCATCATGGGGGTCGCCACCTCGATCGGGCTGGCCGTGCTGCAGATCAACGGCGGCCTCAAGGCGGTGTTCGGGGTCGAGGAAAGCGCCTTCTGGAAGTTCGCGATCATGGGGGCGATGTTCGTCTGCTACATGGCCTCGGCCTGGGGCGGTCTGGACAAGGGCATCAAGCGCTTGTCCAACATCAACCTGGTGCTGTGCTTCGCGCTGATGCTGTACATCCTGGTGACCGGCCCGACCCTGGCGATCCTCAAGACCATCACCCTGGGCATCGGCGACTACCTGCAGAACTTCATCGGCATGAGCCTGCGCACCTCCCCCTACGAGAACAGCAGCTGGGCCAATGAATGGACCATCTTCTACTGGGCGTGGGTGATCGCCTGGTCGCCGTTCGTGGGCACCTTCGTCGCGCGGATCTCGCGCGGGCGCACCATCAAGGAGTACGTGTTCGGCGTGCTGGTCATGCCGCCGCTGCTGGCCTGCCTGTGGATCGGCGTGTTCGGCGGCGCGGCGCTCAACATGGAGCTCAACGGTGATGTCGGCCTGGCCGCGGCGACCGACGAGAACATCACCTCGGCGCTGTTTCAGATGTTCGAGCTGATGCCGTTCACCGAGGTGCTGTCGCTGGTCGCCCTGCTGCTGATATTCATCTTCCTGGTGACCTCCGCCGACTCGGCGACCTATATCGTCGCCCAGATGACCGATGGCGGCTCGATCAATCCGCCGCTCTACAAGCGCATCGCCTGGGGGCTGCTGATCGCCGCCATCTGCCTGACGCTGCTGATCGCCGGCGGCTTGAAAGGGCTGCAGTCGGCGGCGGTGCTCGCGGCGCTGCCGTTCACCTTCATCCTCTATGGCATGGTGTTCGTGCTGCTCAAGGAGCTGCGCAGCGACCGCAAGGCGATGCTCACCGCGCTCTATCGCCGCCATGGCGATACCCCGGTCGGGGCCGACGCCTTCGAGGCCGACGAGCTCGCCGAGGCGGATCGCTATCGTCGCGCTCCCGGCGTGGTCAATCGGCGTATCAATACCCGCGAGGGCAGCTGATTGCCGTCGCCGTTCCCAAGCGCGAAGACGCCCGGTCGGCCGGGCGTCTTGCGTTGACGGGGCAGCGCCTCGCGGGGCTGGTTAAAAGCGCCGGCGGCGCTTATGTTGAGAGTGCACGGGCGGTCAGCCACAGGATGCACCATGAGCCACACATTGAAACCGCCACCCCGGCGCGGCGCGACCCGCCGCAAACCTCGCATGGCCCGCGCCGCCGGCCGGCCCCTGGACATCGATCGGCTGCTCGACGGGCTGGTGAGCGTCGCCGTGCTCGTCGCGCTGGCGGTCGGGCTCGGAGCGCTGGTGGTGAGCCTGCTCGATTAGCGCCCGGCGGGCTCGACCTCCTCGAAGCGATCGACCCGGCGCAGCGGGGCGAAACCCCACAGCCACAGACCGACCACGGCGAGGGTGCCGACGCCGCCGATCACCGCCGCGGGTACCACGCCGAACCATGCTGCACTGGTCCCGGCACGGAACTCGCCGAGCTCGTTGGACGAGCCGATGAACAGCATGTTGACGGCATTGACCCGGCCGCGCATGTCGTCCGGCGTGGCCAGTTGCAGCAGCGTCAGGCGAATGTTGACGCTGATCATGTCGGCGGCGCCGGCAATCACCAGCGCCACCAGCGACAGCCAGAACGTCTCCGATAGCGCGAACACCAGGTTGGCCACCCCGAACACCGCCACCGCGGCGAACATCACCCAGCCGACATGCCGGCGAATCGCGCGCACGCCGAGATACACGCCCATCAGCAGTGCACCCACGGCGATCGCGCTGCGCAGCGCACCCAGCCCTTCGGGGCCGACATGCAGGACTTCCTGGGCATAGATCGGCAGCAGGGCGATCACCCCGCCCAACAGCACGGCGAACAGGTCCAGCGAGATCACCCCGAGGATGATCGGCTTGGCGCGGATATAACCGATGCCGGCGGTGAAGCGCTTCCAGGCCGTGGCCTCCATGGGTCGAGCTTCCTGCTTGTAGCGCACCGGCACGTACCACAGCAGCACCAGCGCCAGCAGGAAACAGCCCAGGCAGACGGCGTAGGCCAGGCTGCCGCCGAAGGCGTAGAGCACCCCGCCGAGCAACGGCCCGCCGATCACCGCGATCTTCATGATCGCGCTGTTCAGGGCGATCGCCTGGGCCAACTGGGCGCGCGGCACGATCTGCGGCAACAGGCTCTGCAAGGTCGGCCCGGTGAAGGCGCGGGCACAGCCGAACAGCGCCAGTACGGCGTAGTACCCGGTCACGTCGCTCGAGGAGGTATACGAGAGCCATAGCAACAAGCCGCTGCATACCGCCTGGAGCGCCCAACTGGCCTGCAGGATGCGCTTGCGATCGAAGCGATCGACCAGGTCCCCGGCGGGCAGCAGCAGCACGACCATGGGCAGGAACTGGGCGAGGCCGACATAGGCCAGCGACAGCGGGTCGCGGGTGATGTCGTAGACCTGCCAGGCGACCACCACCGCCTGGATCTGCATGGCGAACACCGCGGCCAGGCGCGAGAACAAAAAGGCCAGAAACCCCGGCTGGCGATAGACCCTTGCGCTGACCGCGTCGACGGACGAGTCGATGGTGGCCTGGCCCGAACGGGATGGATTCGAAGGGGGCGGGGTGTCGCTGGGCATGGACTTTCCGGGCAAGAATGAGGCGGAAAATTCTACGCCCAGTGATGCACAAGGTCATTACGGCTAATTGATAAGTGGCTAACAATCAGTCCGCACGGCGGCTATCACGGCTTGGGTCGACTCCGGTGAGCCGGTAATCTGTTTATCGACAAACACGACAAGGACGCGTCGATGAAAGGCTTCTGGAGCATCGCCATACCGCTGTTGCTGATTGTCATAGGCATCGCCTTCGACAAGGGCGTCTGGACGATCCCCCGCGAATGGAACCCCTTCGCGCCGCTGGCCGTCAGTGATCCGCTGACCCCGGTGACCCAGTGGAAGCTCGATCGCCTGAAGGGCGACCGCGAGGCCTGTCGGGCTGTGCTCGCGTCGGCACCGCCAGGCACCCTGAGCTACACGCCGCTGGCCGATTACACCCCGGTCGCCGGCTGCCCGCTGGAAAACGTGGTGCGCATACGTGGCGGCGAGGTCGGCTTCAACGCCAGCTTCGTGGCCAGCTGTCCACTGGCGGTGGCCTGGGTGCTGTTCGAGCGCCACCGCCTGCAGCCCGCCGCCGAGGCGCACTTGGGCGAGCGAGTCGCCGCCGTTCAGCATTACGGCAGCTTCGCCTGTCGCAACATCTACCACCGCGAGAACGCCCGGCGCAGCGAACATGCCACGGCCGAGGCGCTGGATGTCGCCGCCTTCCGGCTGGCCGACGGCCGGCGCATCAGCGTGCTCGACGACTGGGGCGACGACGATGCCGCCGGCGACTTCCTGCGCGAGGCGCAATCCGGTGCCTGCGGGCTGTTCGGCACCGTCCTCGGCCCGGAGTACAACGCCGCCCACGCCAATCACTTTCATTTCGGCATGCGCGGCATGAGCTTCTGCCGCTAGACCTCGTTGCCGGGCGGTCCCGGTACGCGGCGGGCGGGCTGCTCTTGTCCACATCGGCGGGTGGCGTCACGGACTCAGTCGACGTCACTGGCCAGGGAGATGGGGCGCTCCTCGTCGCGGGGCCGCGGCCTGCGGCGGCCCTTCATCCAGGCGGTGGCTGCGATGAAGTAGAGCAGTGTGGGCAGGACGATCAGGCTCTGGAACGTGTCAAGGTGGGCCACGGCGTTATTGGTGATTCCGCCCCAGGCAGCCAGGCCGAGGATGGCCACCAGGCAGGCCACGGCGATGGCGTACCAGGGGCTGCGACGATTGACGGGCTGGTAGCCGGCGGGAGGCGTTTCCGTGGAGCGGCGTTCGAGTACCGGGCCGTAGGCCGCTTCATAGGGATCGCTGGCGTCGTTGCCCCGGGCGGCACCGGCAAGGCGGCACAGCAGCGGATAGCCGAGGAAGCCGACCAGCCACACGGGGATGAACAGTGCGAACAGATGGATGGCCTCGAGCATCAGCAGCACGATCCCCACTGCGATACCGAGTCCCCACGCGGCGAAGGCGGGCAGGTTGGTATCGCATCCTTGCTGCTCACGCCAGAAGGGGCGGATGCCCAGCCGCGGGAGTAAAAAGTGCTCCGCAGCGATGACCGCCCCCACCGGGGCTATCAGCATGATGAAGTAGGACAGCACGTTCAGCCATTGGGTGAACACGAACGGAAAACAGGCAATCACCGTCGTCGCGGCGCCGGTGGTGACGGTGACCTGGACACGCGAGAAGCGGTCGAACACGGCCTGAAAGGCCAGACCGGCGCGGTACAGGCTGGGGATGGATGTCGTCCAGCCGGCGACCACCACGGCGATCAGCCCCATGGCGCCGAGGATACGGAACGCGACACCGCCCGGGTCCATCTCGATGAGCGAGGATTTCGCCAGCAGGGCGGCGGTCGCCCCCATCAGGCCGGCGCAGATCCAGGCCATGAAATGGCCGATGTACATGCCGGCAGCGGAGAAGTAGCCATAGCTGGACTTGCGAGCGAAGCGCAGGATGCTCATGTCGCTCATGCCCAAGTGCATGGGGATGTTACATCCCCATGCCCAGGCTGCGATTATCCAGACCGAGATGCCGGAGGTTCCCTCCGGGGTCGTGCCCGTCCACACAAAAGTATCTATGACGCCCGCCAGGGTGAAGATCCCCTTTAGCTCTCCCATGTGCAGCAGCACGGGAATCGAAACCACACCACTGGCTAAAAACATCGTGGCCATCCAGGGCGAGCACACCGTCGAGAAATTGGCGATCAGCTTGAAGCCCTTGACCGTCATCCATACGGTGATGGCGCCGACGAACAGGGCCAGTGCCACGAAGCTGATGCTCTGGGGATACCAGGCGGTCTGAGGGGGGATGTCGGTCATCACGCGGAAGGCCGAGGCCGAGACCGTGACCATGGCACCGGAAACCACCGCGAAGATCAGCCCATTGAGCAGGTTGTAGGCGGTCGAGAAGTGCTTGCCGGCCAGCCTTTCCAGATACCAGTAGATGGTCATGCGCGAGCGGGTGGCAATGGGGCTGCAGACCCAGGCCCATGACAGTACGGCGAACAAATTGCCGATCAGCAGGCCCCAGATCAGGTCACTGGTGCTGACGCCCAGGGCGACCAGCGAGGCGCCGATGACGAACTCGGTGCCGGCAACGTGCTCGCCGGCATAGGCACCGAGGAAGTAGGTGCCGCTCAGTTGCTTGTCGGCGGGAACGCGCTGACGCTCGAATTCGCCGCTATCACCGGGTTCGGTAACTTTCCTTGTGCTTGAAGTCGAAGTCATTTCGTTTTCCTCTCGGGCCGGCGCTGCCAGGCCGCGATGGACGATGATGTCTTGAAGGCGTTGTTTGAATCTATAGATCGAGGAATAAACGTTCAAACCATTTGTTCTATACTTTGGTTTAAAGGAATTTTTGTTCCGATGCGGGTCAACCCTGCCGGAATAGGCATCGCCGCCATTGGACAGGGCTGCATGGGCGCTGGAGGCTGGAGGGGCCTTGCTTCAGCCGACGTGCTGCTGTGTGGCGAGAAACTGTGCCTCGCCATGGCCGAAAGACCAGTCGGCATCGGCATTTTCGGTGATCACGATCATCACGCTGGCGGGATCGACGTCGGCCTGCCTGGCCAGATCGTCGACGACGCGGCGATAGAAGGCCTGCTTTGCGCGGCTGGTCCGGCCGGCGCGCATGGTCAGTTGCAGCACGACCGCATCACAATGGCGATCCTGCAGTTCGATCTGCTCGGCCGGTAGGGTCTGGATCAGCTGGTAGCGATCGTCCGGCGGAAAATCCAGCGTCTCGATCACCGCCGCATTGACGATATCGGCAACTTTCTTGCGCCACGGCACCGGACGGTGATCGGGAACGGAAATGGTCACGAGCGGCATGACGTATTCTCCTGATTACTAGCGCTGCATTAATCGCCGAGCAGAGCAGGTCGCCAGGCGCACTTTGCGCCACCACGACCTATCCGCTCAGGCATTTGGGCAGTGTTTTTTAGTGGGTAGGCATCGTGAAGTGATTGGTCTCCTCCCGAATGCCGCTAGGCCAGCGCTGCGTTACCGTCTTCATCCGCGTGTAGAAACGCACCCCGTCGGGCCCGTGCATGTGCAACGGGCCGAACAGCGAGCGCTTCCAGCCGCCGAAGCTGTGGAAGGCCATGGGTACCGGGATCGGCACGTTGACCCCCACCATGCCCACCTGGATCTGTTCGCAGAACTGGCGCGCCGCATCGCCGTCGCGGGTGAAGATCGCCGTGCCGTTGCCGAACTCGTGGGCGTTGATCATCGACACCGCTTCGTCGAAGCTGCCCGCCCGGGCAATGGCCAGCACCGGGCCAAAGATCTCCTCGGCATGGATGCGCATTCCCGGCCTGACATGATCGAACAGCGTACCGCCGATGAAGTAACCGTTGCCGGCGGTGTCGAGCGCGGCGTCGCGGCCGTCCACCACCAGCTCGGCGCCTTCGTCCACGCCGGTCTGAATGTAGCCGCGGACTTTCTCCAGGTGCTCGCCGGTGATCAGCGGGCCCATGTCGTTGTCGGGGCCGTCGACCAGGCCGGGGCCGACGCGCAGGGTCGCGAGCTTGGCGATCAGTTTCTCGCGCAGGCGATCGGCGGTCTCCTCGCCCACCGGCACGGCCACCGAGATCGCCATGCAGCGTTCGCCCGCCGACCCGTAGGCCGCGCCCATCAGGGCATCCACGGCCTGGTCGAGGTGGGCGTCGGGCATGATCACCATGTGGTTCTTGGCGCCGCCCAGGGCCTGAACGCGCTTGCCGTGGCTCGAGGCCGTGGCATAAATGTATTCGGCGATCGGGGTGGAGCCGACGAAGCTCACCGCCTGCACGCGCTCGTCGCTGAGCAGCACGTCGACCGCTTCCTTGTCACCGTTGACCACGTTGAACACGCCATCGGGCAGGCCGGCCTCGGTCAGCAGTTCGGCCAGGCGCAGCGGTGTGGACGGGTCCTTCTCCGAGGGTTTCATGACGAAGGTGTTGCCGCAGGCCAGGGCGATGGGAAACATCCACATCGGCACCATGGCGGGGAAATTGAACGGCGAGATGCCGGCGCAGACGCCCAGCGGCTGCATCAGCGAGAAACTGTCGACGCCGGTGCCGACGTTCATGGAGTGCTCGCCCTTCTGCAGGTGCGGGATGCCGCAGGCGAACTCGACGACTTCCAGGCCGCGGGTCAGCTCGCCCTTGGCATCCGAGAAGACCTTGCCGTGCTCGCTGGAAATCAGCCGTGCAATCTCGTCGGCGTTGCGCTCGATCAGTTCCTTGAACCTGAACAGGATGCGCGCGCGCTTGAGCGGCGACGTCTTCGACCACTGGGCGAATGCCCGGTCGGCGCTGGCGATGGCCTCGCGGGTCTCGTCGGCGCAGGCCAGGGCGACTCGGGCGCTCTGCTCGCCGGTGGCGGGGTCGTAGACCGGGGCGAAGCGTTCGCTGCGGCCGGCCACGGTCGTGCCGTTGAGATAGTGGTGAATCTGGTTCATGTGATAACCCCTTGACTCGTCAGTTACTTCGCGATGGTGAAGCCCGCCTGCCCGGCCAGCGAACGCAGGTTGTCATGTCCCATGCGGGCATAGGTGAGCGGATGGGCGACCTGCGGGTCCTGCTCGGCCTCGACGACCAGCCAGCCCTCGTAGCCTGCCTCGCTGAGGTGACGGAGCGTGGACAGGAAGTCGACATTGCCGTCGCCGGGAACAGTGAACAGGCCGTCGAGTACCCCGTCGAGAAAACTCTTGTCGCGATTTCGCACGTCCTCGAGGACCGGGAAACGGATGTCCTTGCAGTGCACGTGCTTGATGCGCGAGGTGTAACGCTTGGCGATGGCCAACGGGTCGCCGCCGGCGCCCACCAGGTGGCCCAGGTCGAGGAGCAGACCCACCGAGTCGCGGGTGTTGTCCATCAGTCGCTCCACATCGGCCTGGCTTTCCACCACCGTGCCGAGATGGTGGTGGTAGGCCATGTGCACGCCCTGTTCCTTGAGATAGTCGGCGACGATGTCGAGCCCCTCGGTGAGGCGCTGCCATTCGGCATCGCCGAGGTGAGGACGCTGCGACAGCGGATGGGTCTGATCGCCATGCACGCAGTGGGTCACCTCGCAGAACACCATGACCTCGGCACCGCACTCTTTGAGCAGCGTCAGGTGGTCCTTGACCGCCTCGATCTCCTCTTCTGGGCTGCGCGCCAGCAATTGGCTGGAGTACCAGCCGGACACCAGCGACAGGTCATGTTCACCGAGGACCGTCGAAAGGGCCTCGGGAGTGCGCGGAAACTTGTTGCCCAGCTCGAAACCGCTGAAGCCCGCTTCGCGGCCCTCGGCCAGGCAGGTTTCCAACGGGGTGTCGGCGCCCAGGCTGGGCAGGTCGTCGTTGGTCCAGGTGAGGGGATTGATCCCCAGTCTTACGCTCATGGCGAACTCCCGAAAAAGGCTGTTGTTGGTGATTCGATCATTGAGAGAGCCGTTACATGTTCTGCCACTGGCGGGCCTTGTAGGATTCATAGCGGCGGCGCGCTTCCTCGACTTCGGAGCGTTCTGAAACCTCGGCCACTGCCACGTCCCACCAGGAGCCGCCGTCCTCGGTATCGACCAGCGGATCGGTGTCCAGACTGATGACATAGCTGACCGGTGACGCCTTGGCGCGCCCGAGGGCCGCCTCCAGTGCCTGGATGTTGCCGACATGCTCGGCGCGTGCGCCCAGCGCCGCGGCATGGGCGGCGAAATCGGTCTTAGGCGCGCCTTCCTCGCCGCTCAGGCAGTCGTCTAGCAGATTGTTGAAGCCGGGACCGCCGCAAGCCTGCTGCAGGCGATGGATACAGCCGTAGCCACGATTGTCGAGCACCACGGCGATGATCTTGTGGCCCAGCATCACCGAGGTGGCGATCTCCGAGTTGAGCATCAGGTAGGAGCCGTCGCCGACCATGACGAATACTTCCGAGTCGGGCCTGGCCATCTTGGTGCCCAGGCCACCGGCCAGTTCGTAGCCCATGCACGAATAGCCATACTCCATGTGGTAACCACGTGCATAGCGGGTACGCCACAGCTTCTGCAGCTCGCCGGGCAGCCCGCCGGCGGCGCACACCACGATGTCGCGTTCGCCGGCGGCGCGGTTGACGGCGCCCACCACCTCGGCATCGGTGGGCAGGTTGGTGCCACGGTCAGTGGTGGCGATATCGACGGCCTTGTTCCAGTCGCTGCGCAGCCTGGCGGCCTGCTCTATCCATTCGCTACTGGGTTGCCAGCCGGTCAGGCCGTCGGTCAGTTCGGGCAGGGTCAGGCGGGCGTCGCCGACCAGCGGCTGGGCCTTGTGCTTGATGGCGTCGAACGAGGCGACATTGAGGCACAGCAGCCTGGCCTGGGGATTGATCATCGCCCGCGAACCGGAGGCGAAGTCGCCCAGGCGGGTTCCCACGGCAATGATCAGGTCGGCATCGGCGGCCAGGGTGTTGGTGGACGACGCACCGGTGACGCCGACAGTGCCCATGTTCTGCTCGTGATCCCAGGGCAGGGCACCCTTGCCGGCCTGGGTCTCACCTACCGGCAGGTGATAGGCGGATACCATTGCATCGAGCGCCTCGCGGGCATCGGCGTAATGCACGCCGCCGCCGGCGATGACCAGGGGCCTGCTGGCCCGCTTGATCAGTTCGATGGCGCGGGCGAGTTCGTCGCGGTCGGCCGCCTGGCGACGAGGCCGATGGATCTTCTCGTCGAAGAAATGCACCGGATAGTCGAAGGCCATGGTCTGCACGTCCTGGGGCATGGCCAGGGTGACCGGGCCGCATTCGACGGGATCGGTCAGCACGCGGATTGCCTGGGGCAGCGAGGTCAGCAGCTGTTCGGGGCGGGTGATGCGATCGAAGAAACGGCTGACCGGCTTGAAGCAGTCGTTGGTGGTCAGCGTGTGGTCGTGGAAGTTCTCGATCTGTTGCAGGACCGGGTCCGGCAGGCGCGTGGCGAAGGTATCCCCAGGCAGGAACAGCACCGGCAGACGATTGACATGCGCTACCGCGGCGGCGGTGACCATGTTGGTCGAACCGGGGCCGGCGGAGGCGGTACAGGCCATCATCTGGCGCCGGTCCAGCGTCTTGGTATAGGCGATGGCGGCATGCGCCATGCCCTGCTCGTTATGGGCGCGGTAGGTCGGCAGCTGGTCGCGGACATGGTGGAGCGCCTCGCCCAGCCCGGCGACGTTGCCGTGGCCGAAGATCGCCCAGCAGCCGGCAAACAGTGGTTTTATTTCACCCTCGAGCTCGACCTTCTGGGCGGTCAGGTAGCGGATGACGGCCTGGGCCATGGTCAGGCGTACGGTTTTCATGACAGGGCATCCTCTTTCATGACAGGGCTTTCTCGGCATCGGACTGGGTGGAACGCAGCCGCTGCCACTCCTGGATCAGCTCGGCATAGTTGCCGGCGACACGATCGATGAGCTGGTCGTCGTCGAGGGTGCCCGCCAACCAGTCGCGGCTGGGGGCGGCGAACAGGGTGCGACCCACGGTGAAGCCCTTGCATTGGCCGTGGCGCGCCGCCGCGGCGAAGCCGCGCTTCATCTCCTCCATGGGCGCGTCCAGCCCCAGCAGCACCACGCCGCGACAGTGGGGGTCCTGCTCGTCGATGGCCTGGCTCACTGCCTCCCAGCCTGCGTCGGTCAGCGTCGGCAGTTTCCACCAGTCGGGACGAATGCCCAGGTGGTAGAGGCGCGCGAGGGCGCGGGCCAGGGTCCGGTCGTCGACCTCGGCCTGATTGGGCGGAATCACCTCGACCAACAGTTCCAGGCGATTGGCGCAGGCGGCCTGATACAGCTGGCGCAGGCGGGCTTCCTGCTCGAGACGCAGGGTCGGCGGGTCGTCCGGGTGGTAGAACACCAGGCACTTGATGATGTGCTCGGCCGGCCAGTGGCGGAATTCGCTGCCCAGGTCATCGCCATGCTGGAAGCGCAGCGGGCGCGAGCCGGGCAGTTCGACAGGGCGGCCGATCCACCAGTGCTTGCCGGTGGCATCGTTGAGGGCATCCTGACCGAACACGTCATCGACCAGGATGGCCGGCGATACCAGGCCGGTGCGCCGGGCGCCCTCCTCGGCGGCCCTGACCAGCAACCGCTTGAGTGCGGGAATGCGCGCCGGATCGGCCTTGGCCTCGCGGGCCATGTCGATGAGCTGGCGACGATGGTCGAAGGCCAGCCCGCACACCTCGGGCCATTCGGTCGGTACCCGGGTGGTGACGCGGTGCAGGTGGTTGAGGCGAATATCCTCGTCGGGACGCGACACCTCGTGGCGGCGGTTCAGGTAGTCGAACAGCTCCTCCTCGGTGGGCATCGCCGGGGCGCAGCCATGGCGCGACACCACCAGCGCGCCGCAGGCGTTGGCGTAGCCGGCGCTGGTCTGCCAGCTCTCGCCCTTGAGCCAGCCCCGGAGCAAGCCGCTCATAAAGGCGTCGCCGGCGCCCAGCACGTTGAGTACCTCGACCTCGACGCCCTCGACCAGGATGCCCTCCTCGAGGCGTGCGGGAATCGCGCCCTCGAACACCACGCAACCCAGCGCGCCGAGCTTGCAGACCAGGGTGGCGTCGCTGATCTTGCGTACGTTGCGCAGGGCTTCGAGGGTATCCACGCTGCCGCCGGCAATATGGAACTCCTCTTCCGTGCCCACGATCAGGTCGAAATCGCCCAGCCAGCGCTGCAGGTGCCGGGTGACCTGAGCGTCGGCGACGAAGCGGGTCTCGCCGTCGCCGGGATTGGTGAGCCCCCACAGCACCGGCCGGTAGTCGATGTCCAGCACCCGCTTCACCTCATGCCGGGCCGCGGCGTCGAGTGCCTTGCGACAGGCCCTCTGCGTGGTCTCGGTGGACAGGTGGGTGCCGGTGATGGCCAGGGCACGGGCCCTGGCGATGAACCCGGGGTCGATGGCGTCGGCGTCGATAGCCATGTCGGCGCAGTCGCGGCGGTAGAACAGCAGGGGGAAGCTGTCGCGATCCTTCAGCGCCAGGAGCACCAGGCCGGTATGGCGTTCCGGGTCGGTCTGCAGGGCGCTGGTATCCACGCCGGCGCGTCCGAGCTCCTCGCGCACGAAGTTGCCCATCTGCTCGTTGCCGACCCGGGACAGCATGGCCGACCTGAGCCCCAGGCGGGCGGTGCCGTAGGCCATGTTGCCGGAACTGCCGCCCAGGTACTTGGCGAAGCTGGAGACGTCTTCCAGACGGCTGCCGATCTGATCGGAGTACAGGTCGACGGCGACCCTGCCCAGGCAGATCAGGTCCAATGACTTGGTATCGTTCATAGCGTTTTCCTGCGTTGGGCCCTCGCCGTATGCCTGCTTGAGCCTGGTGTCAGGTACTTCCGGCCACTGAGGGTGTAGTCACGTCAAGGGGGTGTGAAAAACTATAGAATTAAAATTCCAAAATCTCAATATATAGAATATAAATTCCCTTTGCGTTCCGAACATCATCCCGAGCCGGCAAAAACGACTTTCGCGCACTGCGCGGATGGAGGAGCGGGGGCCATGCCCTGCTCGTTCGGGCATGGCTGTCCCGTGTGGATCCGCCTTCGGTTGGCAAGACGGGCCTTTAGGCTCCCAGCCCGGTTCAGGCGTAGAAGGCGGGACGCTCGGGCATCTTCACGTTTTCGATCTTTCCGCTCTCCTGCGCCTTGACGCAGGCATCGCTGGCAATCGCCGCTGCGTAGCCATCCCAGGACGACGGACCGCCGACCTTGCCGCTGGCGACACCATCGATGAAGGCCTGGAGTTCGACATCGAAGGCATCGCCGAAACGTTTCTTCCAGTCCTGCAGGATCTCGTTGGAGCGCTGTCCGGCCTGGCGGAAAGTCAGGCTCTGCGGTTCGGGCAGTCGGGCAATGCCCTCTTCGCCGACCACGTCGCACTGGATGTCGTAGCCGTACTGGCAGTTGACGAAAATCTCGACGTCGATGCGCACGCCCTGGGTGGTCTCGAGCAGCACGATCTGCGGATCCTCGACCTTGTCGTGGGCGTGGCGTGTCTTGCGCGGAAAGATCACCTGAGCGGTGGCAAAGTCGTCATCGAGCAGCCAGCGGAAGGTATCCAGCTCGTGGATCAGGGTGTCGTGGATCGCCATGGGCGTGACGTAGCGCTCCGGCACCGTCGGGTTGCGGTGCGCGGCATGGATCATCAACGGCGCGCCGAGGCGGTTGGCGCCGATGGCTTCTTTCATCAGCCGATAGCCGCTGTCGTAGCGACGCATGAAGCCGACCTGAACCCGGCGCTTGCCGGCATCGATCTCGGCATCGACGATGTTGCGACAACCCTGAGCGGTGTCGGCCAGCGGCTTTTCGCAGAACACGTACTTGCCGGCCTGGATGGCGGCAAGCACATACTCTTCGTGAGTGCCGCCCCATGAAGTCACCATGACGGCGTCGACATCGTCGGCCTGGATCAGCGCCAGGCCGCTGTCGTAGACCCTGGCATCCAGACCGAGGCGGTCGACGACCGCGCGTGCCTGGTCGGCATTGACGTCGCTGACGGCGACGATGCGTCCGCCGGTGAGGTAGTGGGTGATGCGCCGTGCATGCTCTTCGCCGATCATGCCGGTACCGATGATGCCGATTCTGACAGTCATGATGATTCCTCGTTATTTCCAGTATTTGTCGACGTAGCGCTGGATCTCCTCGCGCATGAAGCGCGAGGACTGCTCGGCGCGTTCTTCCCAGGCGAAGACGCAGGCGGTCATGATGCCGTCGAAGCCGACATCGGCGAGCGTCCTGAAGAACAGGTCCCAGTCCACCTCGCCTTCACCGATATTGAGATGCTGGTGAACGCGTGCGGTGGACCCCGGCGGGTTGATGATGTAGCGCAGCCCCGAGGAGGCCTTGTGGTTGAAGGTATCGGCGACATGTACATGGGCCAGCACCGGTGCACAGTCGCGAATCATCTGCTCCATGTCGTCGCCGAAATGGAAGGTGTGCGGTGCGCAATAGAGGAACTTGACGTTGCTCGAGTCGACCGTGCGGATCATGTCCACGGCCGGGTGCAGCGTCTCGACGAAGTCGTCGGGGTGGGGCTCGATGTTGAGCTGGATGCCTTCGCGCTCGAGGATTGGCACCAGCTCCTCCATGGAGCGCCACCAGGACGCTTCGCTGGACTCGGTGGTGGCGCCGCCCTGGCAGCAGCTCGAACAGCTGCCGCGCTCGGGATGGGGGCCGCGCCCCATCTCGGAATTCATGGTGTCCACGCCCAGTTCCACGGCGATCTCGATGGCTTTCTTCCAGTACTTCACCGCGGCCTGACGCTCGTCCTCGTGGGGACTGGCCCAGCGGTACATGGGCAGCAGCGAGGAGAGCTGGACACCGTGATCACTGAGGGACTTCTTGAAGCTGTTCAGGCGCTGGGGGTAGACGCGCGGATGCACGAACCAGTCGAGAAAATCGGCACGCGGCGACAGCTCGATATGCTCGTACCCCAGTTTGGCGGCCAGTCGCGGCAGGTCGTCGAGCGGTACATGGCGGTGCATGAACGGGTCCAGGGCGATTTTCATGCGAGGCTCCTCACGATCGGCGTTTATTTGTTGATGGCATGGTTCAGGCGGCCAGCCCGCGGCGAATCTCGTCCATGCTGCCCCGAATGGCCGTGAACGGGTCATCCAGGTTGCAGACCGCCGGTGCGAAGGGCTCGAAGGAAATGTACTGGTCGTAGCCCCCCGCGAGCAGCTGCCGCACCTGACCGATGCTGTCCAGACGGTCGCCGGGGCCGACCAGCAGACGGTGTTCGTCGAGCATGGTCTCGAAGTCGACCGACTCGTCCTCGAGGCCCGAGACATGCACCAGGCCGGTATACTCGGGGAACAGGCCCCGTTCTCCGGCGCCGGCGTGGTGGAAGGTGTCGTGGACAAGGCTGAAACGATGCGCCATGTCGAGTTCGCGGATCGCGTCGACGGCCACCTGCTTGGTACGCAGCGATGAAGTCGGGAACCCCAGCGGCTCGACGAAGCCCTGCAGATCGTAGCGTCCGAGAATGGGGGCCAGGGCCGCCAGCGCGTCCTTGAGTCCGGCACGTTTTTCGGACTCGGATGCGCCGTGATCGGCATCGACCAGCGGGCAGAGCACCAGGCCGCGTCCGCCGCAGGCCTCGACCAGCTGGGCCAGGTTCTCGGCCTGCTCTTTACGCTCGTCATTCCAGATGTTGAACGGATAGAGCGCATTGATGCTGAGGATCTCGATTCCACGCTCGTGCGCCAGATGGCGGGCCTCACGGGCCTGGTCGAGCGTCCGGACGCTGTTGTCGCCGACATCGTTGCGCAACTCGACCGCGCTCAGACCCAATCGGGCGGCGCCGTCGATCAGTTCTCTCACGCTCAGGCGTGGGCAGATCATGTGGTTCAAGGCGAAGCGTGGGGCTTTCTGGGACATGGTCGTTCTCTCTTGATCGTCGAGCGGAGGCGCGGCATCGGCCATGCCGAGGCAGGCCCTTGCGATGAAACGAGGCTAGAACAAGCGTTCTATCAAATCAATATTTGGAAAATTTCGTCGCGATGTGCGCTTTCTACGCTAGCTGGCAGTAAAATCTTTTAATAAACAATCAGGTATATGTCGCTTTCGATGTCATGGACTGGCTACAGATGCGCGGGGAAGCGGTTTTCTGCGACCAAAGACGTAAGAGCGCGGTGGCCATTCCTGCCGAGGGGAAGGCGGCGGAAATGGGGGCACGGTCGCGTTGATGTCGCGCGGGTGCCGTTTCTGTATCATTTAAATTTTTTGTTCTATACTTTGGTATGTGTGGAATTTTTGTTCCATTGCACCTAGGCTGTCACTCATCCAGGCCACATCGGCGCAGCGAACTCGGAGATCAGGCCTCAATGAATCAATTACCGCAGGATTTTGCCGAACTCGAAGCTCGTATCACGGCCGAGTACGCGGCCCTGAGCCGGCGTCTGCAGCAGACGGCGCGCTTTCTGCTCGATCATCCCCAGGAAGTGGCCTTCGCCACCGTCGCCAAGCTGGCCGAACGCGCCGGTGTGACGCCCTCGACATTGATCCGCTTTGCCAACAGCTTCGGCTTCAAGGGCTTCTCGGAAATGCAGCAGCTGTTCCGGACCCGGCTGGTCGACGAGCTGCCCAATTATGCCGAGCGCATTCGGGCGGTGCGCACCGCGACCGGCGAGACCCCCGACAGCACCCAGCTTCTCTGGGAGTTTTCCGAGGCCAACCGCGAAGTGCTCGAGGCGCTGCCGAGTCGTATCGATCCGCACGACCTGGAGCGGGCGCTGGACGTGCTCGAGCGCGCCGAGATCGTCCATGTCTTGGGTGCGCGGCGCAGCTTCGTGGTGGCCAGCTACTTTTCGTATGCCCTGCATCACATCGACAAGCGGGCTTTCCTGGTCGACGGCCTGGGTGGCATGCATGGCGAGCAGACGAAGGCCATCGGTAGCCGGGATGCCATGCTCGTGGTGAGTTACTCGCCCTACGCCCAGGAAACCCAGGATGCCGCGACCGAGGCCAGGGAGCGGGGCATTCCCATGGTGGTGATCACCGACTCCAGCCTGAGCCCGCTGGCACGACTGGCCGATGTCAGCCTGGTGGTGCACGAGGCGGAAGTGAAGAGTTTTCGTGGCCTGACAGCCTCCTTGTGTCTGGCACAGACGCTGGCGATTGCCCTGGGCGTACGCCAGGACAAGGCCAGCGAGTCTGCACAGGATGAGGCGAAGGCCAAGCGGTGAACCCCGACGTTCACGGATCATGCAAATGAACGAACCTGACTGAAGACGAGGAGGGCAGCGCTAATGACTTCGCTTCTGGTACGCCCCCAGCAGCCCGATGAACATGGCAAGGTACTCGAGGTCACGCCTGAAACGGCTGGCTGGAAGCATGTCGGTTTTCGCGTGCACAGGCTCGAGAAAGGGCAACGTTTCGAATCCCACACCGGCTCTCGCGAACACTGTCTGGTCCTGCTCACGGGGCGGGCCAATGTCGCCAGTGGCGAGCAGCACTGGCAAGACATCGGCGAGCGCATGGACGTGTTCGAGAAGATTCCTCCCTATTCGGTCTACCTGCCCGACGGAGTGAGCTACAGCCTCGAAGCATTGACCGACCTGGAAGTGGCGGTCTGCAGCGCCCCGGGGCATGGCAATCACGAGGCGCGGCTGATCGGCCCCGACGACGTCAAGCGGGCGACACGGGGGAGCGGCAGCAACACTCGTCACATCCAGGACATCCTGCCCGAGACCGAGCCTGCCGACAGCCTGCTGGTGGTCGAGGTCTATACGCCGTCCGGCAACTGGTCGAGCTATCCGCCTCACAAGCACGACGTCGATGACCTGCCGTACGAGTCGATTCTCGAAGAGACCTACTATCATCGCCTGAACCCGTCTCAGGGCTTCGCGTTCCAGCGGGTCTACACCGACGACCGCTCTCTGGATGAGGCCATGGCGGTGGAGAACGGCGACTGTGTCATGGTGCCACGCGGCTATCATCCAGCCGGGGTGCCACATGGGTACGAGCTCTACTATCTCAACGTGATGGCCGGGCCGAAGCGAGAATGGAAGTTTCGCAACGATCCCGCTCATGAGTGGATTCTAACTAGTTGATAGTAAGTGTTTTTATAGCAGAGTTCGATAGGCCCGCAGAGTTGGTTGAACGACACATCTTCCCCGCTTCGGCGGGGTTTTTTGTTGGCGAGATCTGGATGCTGTTGGAATGCACGTTCCACATATACCAAAGTATAGAATGATTTTTTTGTAAAAATTTCAAATAGAATCTAAATTCTAAATGCTGCGCCCGAAGTTCCAGGGCGCGTCTTGCAACAGACGGGCCGCAATGGCCACGACGCCTAACAAACAGAACAAGATGTCTAAAGGAGTACCTCACATGAAACGCCTATTGCTGGGAGCCGCCCTGTTCGCCGCCTGCTCGACCTCCGCGCTGGCGGCAAACATCGGCGTCTCCGTCGCCTACTTCGACGACAATTTCCTCACCACGATGCGTAACGCCATGCAGGCCACCGCCGACGAGGAGGGCCAGGATATCCAGTTCCTCGATGCCCAGGGCGATATCGGCCGCCAGCTGAGCCAGGTCCAGAGCCTCGCGGCACAAGGGGTCGACGCGATAATCGTCAATCCGGTCGATACCGCGGCGACGCAGATGATGACGGCGGCGGCCATCACGGCAGAGATCCCGCTGGTCTACGTCAATCGTCAGCCGGAAGGCAAGGATCTCGAAAGAGAGGATGTCGCCTTCGTGGGCTCCGATCAGAAGCTGGCCGGGACGCTGCAGATGGAGGAACTGGCCAGGCAGCTCGATGGCAAGGGCAACGTGGCCATTATGCTGGGCGAGCTAGCCTCAGGCGCCACTCACAAGCGCACCGAAGGGGTCAAGGAAGTCGCGGCCAAGTATCCCGACATCCGGATCATCGAAGAGCAGCCGGCCGACTATCAGCGTACCAAGGCCATCAACCTGATGAACAACTGGATCGTGGGCGGTCAGGACATAGACGCTATTGCCGCCAACAACGACGAGATGGCGCTTGGCGCGCTGATTGCCATGCGGCAATCCGGCATTCCCGACGATTCCATCGTGGTCGGCGGGATCGACGCGACACGCGATGCGCTGGAAGCCATGCAGCGTGGCGAGCTCGACGTCACGGTCTTTCAGGACGCCCAGGGACAGGGCGGCGGAGCGGTCGAGACCGCTATCGACATGATCGAGGGCAAGCCCGTGGAAAAGATCAAGATGGTGCCCTTCAAGCTGGTTACCAGGGACAACCTCGACGATTTCCTCAACTGATGGCATGGGGCTGGCGGGCATCCGCCAGTCCGGAGAGAGCGAATAGAGGACGCCGACCATGGTCGCAACGACTGCATCCGCACCGCATATCCAGGCTTCCACGCCATTCCTGCTCGAAGTCGCCAATGCCCGCAAGACCTTTCCCGGCGTCGTCGCCCTGGACAACGTCCAGCTACGCGTCCGCGCCGGGACGGTGCACGCCCTGATGGGCGAGAACGGGGCCGGCAAGTCGACGCTGATGAAGATCATCGCCGGGGTCTACATGCCCGACGATGGCGAGGTGCGCCTGCACGGGCGGCCTCTGCAACTCACTGGCCCCCTGGACGCACTCGAGGCCGGCATCGCCATGATTCATCAGGAGCTCAACCTGATGCCGTACATGACCATCGCCGAGAATATCTGGATTCGCCGCGAGCCGCTCAACGCGCTGGGGTTCGTCGATCACGCGGCGTTGGCCGACAGGACCCAGGCCCTGTTCGATCGACTGGGGATCGAACTGGATCCCGAGCTGGAAGTGCGCCACCTATCGATCGCCGGCCGGCAGATGGTCGAGATCGCCAAGGCCGTCTCGTACGAGTCGGAAGTGCTGATCATGGACGAGCCGACCTCGGCACTGACCGATCGCGAAGTCGAACACCTGTCCCGGATCATCAACGACCTGCGTGACCAGGGAAAGGGCATCATCTACATCACCCACAAGATGGACGAGGTCTTCGAGATCGCCGACGACATCTCGGTGTTCCGCGATGGCCAGTTCATCCACGAGGCCCCGGCCAGTGAGCTGGATGCCAACGAGATCATCCGCTTGATGGTGGGCCGTGAGGTGACCCAGCTGTTTCCCAAGGAAACGGTGCCGATCGGCGATGTCGTGCTGGCGGTGAAGGACCTGGGGCTGGAGGGAGTCTTCGAGGGGGTCAGCTTTGATGTGCACGCCGGGGAAATCCTGGGGATTGCCGGCCTGGTGGGGTCGGGGCGGACCAACGTGGCCGAGACGCTGTTCGGCGTGACGCCGGCCACGGCCGGCTCGGTCGCCATCGATGGCCAGGAGATCCTGATCAAGTCGCCGCACCAGGCGATGCTGCATGGCCTGGCGCTGCTGACCGAGGACCGCAAGGAAACCGGCCTGTTTCTGAGCCTGTCCGTGCTGGAGAACATGGAGATCGCCGTGCTGCGCGACGGCTACACCCATGGCAGCTTCGTGGCCCAGCACCGGCTTGACCAGCAGTGCGAGCGGATGAAGCAGGTACTGGATGTCAGGACTCCGGATCTGGAAGAGCGCATCGGCAATCTCTCAGGCGGCAATCAGCAGAAGGTGCTGATCGGGCGCTGGCTGATGACCAAGCCCCGCATCCTGATCCTGGACGAACCCACGCGGGGCATCGACGTCGGCGCCAAGGCCGAGATCCATCGCCTGATTTCCGAGCTCGCCGGCGAAGGCGTGGCCGTGATCATGATCTCCTCCGAGTTGCCCGAGGTGCTCGGCATGAGCGATCGCATCATGGTCATGCACCAGGGCCAGGTCACCGGTTTCCTCGACCGTGGCGACGCCAATCAGGTCAGCGTCATGCAACTAGCTTCCGCCCCGGCAACACATGCCTGAGGTCCGCATGGCTAGGACCATGCATAGCGACAAAAGGATAAACAACATGACTACTGCAACCGACAACAGCCAGCAGGCGCCGATCGCCTCCAAGCAACGCCGGAAAAGAAAGGTGCCGACCGAAGTCAGCATCCTCGCCGTGCTCATCGGTATCGGACTGCTTTTCGAAGTGATCGGCTGGGTCGTGCGTGGCGACTCGTTCCTGATGAACCCCCAGCGCTTGCTGATCATGATCCTGCAGATGTCGATCATCGGCATCATCGCCATCGGCGTCACGCAGGTCATCATCACCGGGGGCATAGACCTGTCGTCGGGGTCGGTGCTGGCATTGACCGCCATGGTCACGGCCAGTCTCGCCCAATCCTCCGATTACGCCCGGGCGGTCTATCCCGCGCTCACCGACCTGCCCTGGATCGTACCGCTGGTGGCCGGGCTACTGGTGGGCGCCTTGGCGGGAATCATCAACGGCTCGCTGGTCGCCTTCGCGGTGATACCTCCCTTCATCGCGACACTGGGGATGATGGTGTCCGCTCGCGGGCTCGCGCGTGCCTATACCGATGGCCAGCCAGTCAGCCTGTTGACCGAGGAGTTCACCTGGATCGGCTCCGGCGCCAATCCGGTGATCATCTTCCTCGGTGTCGCCGTCATCTTCCACATTGCCCTGAAGTACACCCGCTACGGCAAGTACACCTATGCCATAGGCGCCAACCCCCAGGCGGCCCGCGTTTCGGGCATCAACGTGCGGCGTCACCTGGTCAAGGTCTACGCCATCGCCGGCCTGCTTGCCGGGCTTGCCGGGGTCGTCGCTTCCGCCCGCGCCGGCACTGGCCAGGCAGGGATGGGCCTGATGTACGAGCTGGATGCCATCGCCGCCGCCGTCATCGGGGGCACCAGCCTGGCCGGCGGGGTCGGGCGGGTCACCGGCACGGTCATCGGTGCCCTGATCCTGGGGGTCATGCTCAGTGGCTTCACGTTCCTCGGTGTGGACGCGTATTACCAGGATATCGTCAAGGGAATGATCATCGTGACCGCCGTCATCGTCGACCAATACCGTCAGCGCAGGCGCAAGTTGTCCTGACGTTCGAACGTTCCTTCGTGGGGCGACGCCGCTTGTTGAACCGGCGAGGCCGAGAGGACCCGGCCTGGTGCCGCCCAAGCAGATGGTGAGCACGGCCAACCGGTGTATCTCCACGTTGCTTGATCGCTATTGAGCCGATCCCGCTTGACTCTCAGTGTCCAAACGAATGGCAGCTCCAGGAATACTCGATATGACCTCGACGCTCAACATTGGGCTGATCGGCAGTGGTTTCATGGGCCAGGCTCATGCCGATGCCTACCATCGTACCCGTATGCTCTACCGCGACCTGCCGTTGAACCCGCGGCTCTACGCCATAGCCGACCAGGGCGAGGAGGCGGCCGAGGTCGCTCGGGATCGCTTCGGTTTTACCAGGGGCTATGGTGACTGGCGCGAACTGGTGGCCGATCCCGAGGTGGATGTGGTGGACATCACCTCACCCAATGCGCTGCACTATGAAATGGCCCTGGCCGCCATCGACGCCGGCAAGCACGTCTACTGTGAGAAGCCGCTCGCCATGAACGACGATCAGGCGCGCGAGATGCAGGAGGCGGCCGAGCGCGCCGGGGTCAAGACCATGGTGGCCTTCAACAATATCAAGACGCCGGCGGCGCTACTGGCCAAGCAGCTCATTGACTCCGGCGAGATCGGCCGACCGATTCGTTTTCGCGGCACCTTCGATCAGGGCTTCTTCAACGATCCGGACCTGGCCTGGTCATGGCGTTGTTCCCGTCAGGGTGCTGGCACCGGCGCCCTGGGCGACCTGGGTGCGCACGTAATCAGCGTCGCCCAGTTCCTGATGGGGGACTTCCGTCAGGTCAACTGCCAGGCGCAGACCCAGATCACCGAGCGCCCGGTGCCCGCCAGCGACGCCGGCTATGCCAGCCGGGTCGAAAAGGGCGCCGAGATGCGCCGTGTCGAGAACGACGACCAGACCCAGGCGTTGGTCCAGTTCGACTCCGGCGCCGCCGGGGTGATAGAGAGTTCGCGGCTCGCCGCCGGGCGGGTCTTCGGCATCTATTGGGAGGTCTCGGGCACCGAGGGCACACTGTACATGGACGGCGAGCGCTTCAACGAGTTGCAGGTCTTTCGCTTCAGTGACGACAAGCGAGATCGTGGTTTCAAGACCCTGCTGGCCGGCTCCCAAGTGCCCCAGTACGGCGCCTTTTTCGGCTTCGATTTCGCCGGAGGCGGTCTGGGCTTCTTCGACGTCAAGGTGATCGAGATCCATGACCTCATCCAAGGTATAGCGGGGCCGCGCGGCTGCTACCCTGACTTCGCCTTCGGCCACGCCAACCAGCGCATCATCACCGCCATGGACGAGTCTGCCAACAGCGGGCGGTGGGTCGAGGTCTGAGCATCCGACAAGAGCACCGGAATCCGCTATGACGAGATCGGCAATGTCAGCATGAAAGATCCGTATCGGTATGGTAGGCGGCGGCCTCGGCGCAGGCACTGGAAAGCAAGGAGCCCGTCAAGATCGTCTATTGAAACAACAGACTCCGAGTGAGCCACTCGGGTATGGGCCATAGAGTGACTCCAGACTTGCCGAGACTGCTGCCAGGCGCCGCTACGCGTCCCGTCCCGGCACGCGGCGGGCGGGCTGCTGCTGGGTGATGCAGTGGATGTTGCCGCCGCCGAGCAGGATCTCGCGAGCGTCGACGCCGACCACCCGGCGGGTTGGAAACAGGCCTTCGAGGATGGCCCGGGCGTCCTCGTCGTGGTCGGGATCGAGCCTGGGCATCACCACCACCGAGTTGCCGATGTAGAAGTTGACGTAGGAACCGGCCATGCGGTCGCCGGGCTGGCGCGGGCGCGAACTGCTCAGCCGGTCGACGCCGCTGGCCTCGGACTCGGCGATGGTCAGCGGTCCGGGCATCGGCAGCTTGTGCACGGTCAGCCGCCGTCCCCTGGTGTCGCGGGCGGCCTCGAGGACCGCCAGGGCCTCGCGGGAGATGGCGTGCTGCGGGTCGCTCGGATCGTCGGTCCAGGTCAGCGCCACCTCGCCGGGGGCGACGAAGCAGCACAGGTTGTCGACGTGGCCATCGGTCTCGTCGAGATGGCAGCCGCGCGGCAGCCAGATCACCCGGGTCACCCCCAGGTAGTCGCCCAGCAGGCGCTCGAGCTCGGCCTTGCTCAGGTCGGGGTTGCGGTTGGGGTTGAGCAGGCACTCCTCGGTGGTGATCAGCGTGCCCTCACCATCGACATGGATCGCCCCGCCCTCCACGACCAGGGGGGTGATGAAGCGCTCGGCGCCGAGCATCTCGGCTATCTTCAGACGAATGCGACGATCCTTGTCCCAGGGAAAGTAGAGCCCACCGTTGAGCCCGCCCCAGGCATTGAATTCCCAGTCGACCATCGCCAGCCGGCCGTCCGGATGGGTCAGGAAGGTCGGCCCGACGTCGCGCATCCAGGCATCGTTGCTCGACAGTTCGACCACGCGGATGTGCGCCGGCAACTGGTTGCGGGCGTTCTCGTACTGGTCGTCGTTGACGCCGACGAACACCGTCTCGCTCTCGGCGATCGCCCGGGCGACGGCGACGAACGCCGCCTGGGCCGGCTTGGCGCCGTAGCGCCAGTTGTCGGGGCGCTGCGGCCAGAGCATCCAGCAGGCATCGTGCGCGGCGAACTCGGCGGGCATCGAAAAGCCCAGCTCGGCGGGGGTGGCGGGCCGGCCGTCGGTGGCGGAGGGGATGGCTTGCCGGGTGCTCATGGAAGTCCTCTAGAAGGGTGGTGGCTCGTCGTCGGTCTGCCTGGCCGAAGCCCCGGGGGCTAGGCTAGGCTGGTGGGATCATGCACAGCGATCCATGGAGGTGATCATGAAGTTAACCGTTGACGGCATCGAGGACCAGCAGCCGATCCCCGAGACCTTTGCCTTCGGCGTACCCGGCGACGGCGAGCCGATGACCCTGGGGCCGAATCGCAACCCGGCGCTGCACTGGACCGAGATCCCGCAGGGCACGCGCAGTTTTGCGGTGATCGTCTGCGACCCCGACGTGCCGGGCGATCCCTCGGACGTCAACCAGCAGGGCAAGAGCCTGCCGGTGAGCATGCCGCGCGTCGATTTCTACCACTGGGTACTGGTCAATGTGCCCGCGGACGTCCACCGCATAGACGAGGGCGCGGCCTCGGATGGCGTGACGCCCAAGGGCAAGCAGCCCGGCCAGGGCGAGCTGGGCCTGGCGGGCATCAACACCTTTACCGGCTTTCTCGCCGGCGATCCCGACATGGGTGGCACCTACGGCGGCTACGACGGCCCCTGCCCGCCGTGGAACGACGAACTGCCGCATCGCTACCGTTTCACCGTCTACGCGCTCGATGTCGAGAAGCTCGACATGCGCGGCGAGTTCACTGGCGACGAGGCGCTGGGTGCCATGCAGGGGCATATCCTGGGCCAGGCCACCGTGACCGGTACCTATACGCTCAACCCCGACCTGCGTTGAGGCTGTCCGGGGCGGCCGAACCGGTCTGGCCGAACCGATCTGGCCGAACCGGTCCGGTCGAACCGGATTGTCGCTGGCGCGGCCGGCTTGTACCATGGATGAATAACCAGTTATCCGTGGTAGCGCATGGCCCGCCAGATCCTCGACGATCCCTTCTACTATCTCGTCAACTTCCAGACCGTGCTCGCCTGGCTGGACGCGCGCTACGGCGACTTGCTGAGCGACGACGAGCGCGCCTTCATCGATGCCTTCGGCGAGTTGCCGCGTCCCTCGCAGGCGCTGCTGGTGCGCATGATCATGCGCAAGGGCGCGCTGTTTCGGCGTTCCAAGTTGCAGTACCCGGAAATCGCCGAGGAGATCCCCGCGGCGCAGCGCTGCGAGGGTGAACCGCTGGCCCCGGCGCTGGCGCCGTTGATCGCCCGGGGCTGGGTCGACCCGGCGCCGACGCTGACCCTCGAGGCGCTCTTCGCACTGCTCACCAAGGTCGAAGTGCAGCGCCTGTTCGGCGAGCGCCTGGCCGCGCTCGGCCTGCGCCAGGCCAGCAAGCGCGCCTGGCTGGCGGCGCTGGACGAGGACGACGAGCCGCCGCGCACCCTCGCCGAGTGGGGCCGCGACGACGAGACCATCCTGGCGCTTGGGGTCGACGCGCTGTGCGAGCGCCTGCGGCTGATGTTCTTCGGCAACCTGCACCAGGGCTGGAGCGAGTTCGTGCTCGCCGACCTGGGCATGGCGCGCTACGAGCGTGTCGCCTTCTCCAGCGGGTCGCGGGCCTTCGCCTCGCGTGACGAGCTGGAAAGTTACCTGCATCTGCACCGCTGCCGTGAACGCCTGGCCGACGACGAGCCGGTGAGCGCGATCGATGCCGACGTGCCCCGCGAGGCCCATGCCAACCCCTGGCTCGAGGCGCGCCGCGCCAAGCTGCTGTACCGGCTGGCCCAGCACAGCGAACGCCAGGGCGAGCTGGGCGCGGCCCACGACCTCTACGCACGCTCCACGCATCCCGGTGCTCGCGGTCGGCGGCTGCGCATGCTCGAACGTCTCGAGCGCTTCGGCGAGGCGCTGGAGCTGGCGCGCGCGGCCGAGCGCGAGCCGGAAAGCGACGCCGAGCGTCAGCAGCTCGTGCGGGTGATGCCGCGCCTGCATCGGCGGCTGGGCCTGCCGCGTCCGGCGGCGGCTGCCTCGCCCGAGACCGAGCGGTTCGATCTCGAGCTGCCGTTCGCCGGCCTGTCGGTGGAGCGCACGGTACAGCATCACCTCGGTGTCCCTGAAGCGCCGGTGCACTATGTCGAGAACACCCTGATCGGCGGCCTGTTCGGGCTGCTCTGCTGGGAGGCGATCTTCGCGCCGCTGCCCGGGGCGTTCTTCAACCCCTTCCAGCGTGGCCCGGCGGATCTCGCCCGGAGCGACTTCCACGCGCGCCGCCGCGAGCTGTTCGACGGCTGCCTGGCGAGCCTGGAGAGCGACGCCTACCAGGAGCTGATCCGCCGCACCTACGTCGAGAAGCAGGGCATCCAGTCGCCCTTCGTCAGTTGGGAATGCCTGCCCGAGTCGCTGCTCGAACAGGCGCTTGCCTGCCTGCCGGCCGCGCATCTGCGGCTGTGTTTCGAGCGGCTGCTGGCGGACATCCCCGCCAACCGCGCCGGACTGCCGGACCTGATCCAGCTGTGGCCGGGCCAGCGCCGCTACCGGATGATCGAGGTCAAGGGCCCGGGCGATCGCCTGCAGGACAACCAGCGCCGCTGGCTTGCGTTCTTCGAGCGCCACGCCATGCCGGTCGGCGTCTGTCATGTGCGCTGGGCGCCGGGCGGGGCGCGCGCTTGAGCTACTGTGTGGCGGTGCGGGCGCTGTGCGAATTCACCTCACGCGGCGGCGATCTCGACCTGCGCTTCACGCCATCGCCGACCGCCCAGGAGGGGATCGCCGGTCACGCGCTGGTCGCCGGGCGGCGCGGCGCCGGCTACGAGCGCGAGATCGCGCTTGCCGGCGAGTACGCCGCACTCGCGGTGCGCGGGCGCGCCGACGGCTATGACGCGGCGCGCAACCGGCTCGAGGAGATCAAGACCTTTCGCGGCGACCTGGCGCTGATGCCCGACAACCACCGGCGTCTGCACTGGGCGCAGGTCAAGGTCTACGGCGCCCTGCTGTGCCGGGCGCGGGAACTCGCCGAGGTGCGCCTGGCGCTGGTCTATCTCGACGTGGTCAGCCAGCGCGAGACGTTGATCGAGGAGACCTTCGACGCCGCGACGCTCGAGGCATTCTTCGTGGAGCAGTGCCGGCACTTCCTGGCCTGGGCCGAGCAGGAGCTGGCCCACCGGCAGCGCCGCGACGAAGCGCTCGAGGCGCTGCGCTTCCCGCATGCCGGGTTCCGTCCCGCCCAGCGCGAACTGGCCGAATCGGTCTACAAGGCGGCAGGTACCGGGCGCTGCCTGATGCTGCAGGCGCCCACCGGCATCGGCAAGACGCTGGGCACGCTGTTCCCGACGTTGAAGGCGATGCCGCGCCAGCGTCTCGACCGGCTGTTCTTCCTGGCCGCCAAGACCCCGGGCCGGCGGCTGGCGCTCGACGCGCTGGCCACGCTGGCGCCCGCGGAGGACGATGCCGCCCGGGGAGACGCCGCGCCGACGCCGCTGCGCATCCTCGAGCTTACCGCCCGCGACAAGGCCTGCGAGCACCCGGACAAGGCCTGTCACGGTGATTCCTGCCCGCTGGCCAGCGGTTTCTACGACCGCCTGGCCGAGGCCCGGGCGGCGGCGGTGCGTCACGGCCGGCTCGAACGTGCGGCGCTGCGCGAGATCGCGCTGGCGCACGGTGTGTGTCCCTATTACCTGGGCCAGGAGCTGGCGCGCTGGTGCGACGTGGTGGTGGGCGACTACAACTACTACTTCGACCTGCACGCCATGCTCTACGCGTTGACGGTCGAGAACCAGTGGCGCGTCGCGCTGCTGGTCGACGAGGCCCACAACCTGGTCGAGCGCGGGCGCGGCATGTACACCGCCGAACTCGATCAGGGCGCGTTGCGGGCACTCAAGCGCAGCGCCCCGGCGGCATTGAAGAAGCCGCTCGAACGCGTCGAACGGCAGTGGCGCGCGCTCAACGGCGAGGCGGGCGATGCCGCCGGCGACGACGATTACCAGGTTCTCGACGGCCCGCCGCAGCGTCTGCTGGGTGCCCTGCAAGGGCTGACCGCGGCGATCGGCGACTACCACAGCGAGCATCCCTTCGCGCTGGACAGCGACCTGCAGCGCTTCTACCTGGATACCCTGCACCTGGCGCGGCTGGCCGAGCTGTTCGACGATCATTCGCTGTTCGACGCGACGCTGAGGGACGGGCGGCGCGGCGCGCGGCTCTCGCGGCTGTGCTGTCGCAACGTGGTCCCGGCGGGCTTTCTCGCCCCGCGCTTCGCCGCCGCGCACAGCGCGGTGCTGTTTTCGGCGACCCTCGGCCCGGCCGACTATTACCGCAACCTGCTGGGCCTGCCGGACGCCACGCCCTGGCTCGAGTCGGCCTCGCCATTCTCGGCCGAGCAGTTGGACGTGCATCGGGTGCGCACGATCTCCACCCGCTACGCCGACCGGCCCGCGTCGCTGATGCCGATCGCCGCCCTGATGGCCGAGCAGTACCGCCGCCACCCGGGCAATTACCTGGCCTTCTTCAGCAGCTACGCCTACCTCGACCAGGTCGCCGAGCGTTTCGCCGCCGAGTTTCCGTCGATTCCGCTGTGGCGGCAGTCGCGGCGCATGGACGAGGCCGAGCGCCAGGCGTTTCTCGAGCGTTTCGCCGCGGATGGACGAGGGATCGGCTTCGCGGTGCTCGGCGGGGCGTTCGGCGAGGGCATCGACCTGGCCGGCGAACGGCTCGTCGGCGCCTTCGTCGCCACGCTGGGACTGCCGCAGGTCAATCCGGTCACCGAGCAGTTTCGCCGGCGCCTCGAGACGCAATTCGGGCGCGGCTACGATTACGCCTACCTGTTTCCCGGCCTGCAGAAGGTGGTTCAGGCCGCCGGCCGGGTGATCCGCTCCCCCGAGGACCGTGGCAGCGTGCATTTGATCGACGACCGCTTCGGCGAGCCGCGGGTGGCGCGGTTGCTGCCCGCCTGGTGGAACCTCGCCGGCGATGGCCGCTGAAACGGCGCTTGACCACGATGACCCGCGGTTATCGCGGTTGTATCTGACGGGGCGCCGGGGACAAGCCGAAAGAGAAGGTCCGATGCCATGGCCGGAAAGCGCTCCTTTCCATTCCGGCATTTCCGCCATCCATGGTGGTCAGATGGCCTCGGTAGCGTACAGGGGCCTATTCACGGCGTCTTCTCGCTTGCTTGTTGCCGGATCAGCCCCTGACGGCGATCGCCTGGCCTCGATGTCGCTTTATCCCGAGGCGGGCCTTCCCTACAATCGTTTCTTCCTACCCTGGTTGGCGGAACCGCATCGTATGCTGGGATTTCTGCAAGGCTTGGCCTACGGGCTGTTCGTCACCTGCCTGCCGTGGTTTCTGATCGGCATGGCCAGCCCGCGACTGGCGTTGGCGGAACGCGACCCCAATCGCCTTCAGGTCATCGTGCGCTACTGGCTGCTGGTGCCGTTCGTCGCCTTCGTGCTCTGGCTGACCTCGTTGTGGGGCGGTTTCGATCCGTCGCTTGGCGGCTGGCTGGCGGGGCTGGTGGCGATCGCCGTCGAGCTGCCGATCGAGCGCCGGGCGCGCAACTGGTGGCAGCGCTGGCAGGACCGGCGTCGGGCCCGGCGCCGGGCGGCCGAGGACTCGCGGCAGCGCGCCGAACACCAGCGCGAGGCGCAGGAGCGCGGCGTGCTGAGCCTCGACCCGGAGCATCCGCCCGCCGACGCCGACGAGGTGGTGCGCGCGCTGTGCGCGGCCAAGGGCGAACTGCTGGCGGTCTCGCGGGAAGACGTGGCGGTGCAGGCCGACCGGCTCTACAGTCGCTATCGCCACGTCGAATCGGTTCTCGCGGCGCGTTTCGACAGCGCCGAGCTGGCCTACCAGCGCGCTCACGGCCTGGTCAACGAGGTGTGCCTGGGCGCGGTGGACAATCTGACCCGGATGGCCGCCCAGGCGCGCAGCGTGGCCGGCGTCGACAGCGACTTCGTCCGGCGCCGGCTGGACCGCGAGCGCGGGACCTTGAGCGTGGCCGAACGCCTGGCGCTGAAGCGTCGTCTCGAGCTGGTCGCCGAAACCGAGCGTCATCTGCGCGACCTGTCGGCGCGCAACGAGGCGGCACTCACGGCGCTCGACGACACCGCCGTGGCGCTGGCGCGGGTCGAGACCCAGCGACCGCAGGCCTCGGTGGCCGCCGAGCAGGCACTGGTCGATCTGCGTCGCTTCGCCGAGGGCGCGGCGCGCTACAGCCGCAGTCAGTAGGCGTCATCGGAGTGTCTCAACCGCGAGGAGTCGAGCGATGAACGACAAGCATGAGAGCCGAAACGGACAGGACGACAAACGGCGCCTGGCGTTGCCGGCGGTGGAGGAGCTGGCCGCGGGACTGACGCCCGAGGACACCCGGGATACCGATGACGAGCTGGAGTCGCTGGCCGACGACTTCGTCGACGGTCTGCTGAGGCCGGGCGAGGGGGGTGCCGAGGCGCCGCGCCAGGCGGTCGACGAGATGGGGCTCGAGCTGCAGCGCCAGGCCGCGCATCAGAGCGAGATGCTGCAGACGCCGCTGCGCCGTCTGGCGCGCCACGGCGACGAGGGCGGGCCGGTCGCCGAGTCGCTCGCCAAGCTGCGTTCGCGGATGCAGGATCTCGACCCGCAGCGGCACGCACTGGGCGGCGGCGGGCTCGACCGCGTGCTGGCGCGTCTGCCGGGGGTGGGCAGCCGTCTGCAGCGCTATTTCCAGAAGTTCGAGAACGCTCAGCAGGCGCTCGATGCGATCATCCACGACCTGGAATCCGGGCGCGAGATGCTGCGCCGCGACAACCTCACCCTGGGCGACGACCAGCAGGCGCTGCGCGACATGGCCGGCCAACTGCAGCGGCAGGTGCAACTGGGCCAGTTGATCGACCGGCGGCTGGTCGCCGCCGCCGGGGCGCGCCCCGACGACGATCCCCAGCGTCCGGCCCTCGACCGGCGTACCTTCATCGAGGAGGAGCTGCTGTTTCCGTTGCGCCAGCGCATCGTCGACCTGCAGCAGCAGCTCGCCGTCAGCCAGCAGGGGGTGCTGGCGCTGGAAGTGGTGATCCGCAACAACCGCGAGCTGATGCGCGGCGTCGACCGGGCGATCAACGTCACCGTCTCGGCACTCACCGTGGCGGTGACGGTGGCCATGGCGCTGGCCAATCAGCGACTGGTACTCGATCGCGTCGAGGCGCTCAATCAGTCGACCTCGTCGATGATCGCCGGCACCGCCCGGGCGCTGCGCGAGCAGGGCGTCGAGATCCAGAGCCGCGCGGCCTCGGCGACGCTGGACCGCGAAACCCTCGAGGAGGCGTTCGGAGAGGTCATGGCGGCGCTGGACGACGTCTCGCGCTATCGTCAGGAGGCATTGCCGCGGCTCGACGAGCAGATCGAGCGACTCGACGCACTCTCGCGTCAGGGCAATGCGGCGATCGAGCGGCTCGAGCGCGGCAATCGCCAGCGCACCGACGACAGCCTGTAAACGGGCCTGCAGCGTGTCGGTCGGAGCAGCCCATGGGAGAAAATCGTTTTCGAACACTGTTCCCGATAAGCTGGGCATTATGCCTGAATGAGCAGCCATAACGCCCAGCCAATACTTGGAAATAATTTCAAACTAGCGCTTAAAAGCCTGCCAAGACAAATACTTGGCTCAAGTTGTTGGGTTGAGGTTTTTTCTATATTCTGGCCGGCACATCTCCCGACCGATCGGACCACGAGCATGACAGACGTCAAGAAGCAGGCCGCCCTGGATTACCATTCGCAGCCCTTTCCGGGGAAACTGTCCGTCGAGATCACCAAGCCGACTTCGTCTGCCAAGCACCTGGCGCTGGCCTACAGCCCGGGCGTGGCCGAACCCTGCCGCGAGATCGCCAGGGACCCCGAGAACGCCTACCTGTATACCGGCAAGGGCAACCTGGTGGCGGTGATCTCCGACGGCAGCGCGATTCTCGGGCTGGGCAATCTCGGCCCGCTGGCCAGCAAGCCGGTCATGGAGGGCAAGGGGGTCCTGTTCAAGCGCTTCGCCGGTATCAACTCGGTGGATATCGAAGTCGACGCCGAGAGCCCGCAGGCCTTCATCGATACCGTCTCGCGCATCGCCAGTACCTGGGGTGGCATCAATCTCGAGGACATCAAGGCACCCGAGTGCTTCGAGATCGAGCGCACGCTGGTCGAGCGGTGCGATATTCCGGTCTTCCACGACGACCAGCACGGCACCGCCATCGTCACCGCCGCCGGCATGCTCAATGCGCTGGAGATCGCCGGAAAGCCGATCGGCGAGGCGCGCATCGTCTGCCTGGGGGCCGGCTCGGCGGCTATCGCCTGCATGCAGCTGCTGGTCTCCTGCGGCGCGCGGACCGAGAACATCTACATGCTCGACCGCAAGGGGGTGATCCACAGCGGGCGCAGCGATCTCAACGAGTACAAGGCGATGTTCGCCACCGAGACCTCGCTGCGGACCCTCGACGAGGCGATCGACGGCGCCGATGTCTTCGTCGGCCTGTCCGGCCCCAATCTGTTGAATGCCGAGCAGCTCGGCAGGATGGCCGCCAGCCCGATCGTGTTCGCCTGTTCCAACCCCGACCCGGAAATTCATCCCGAGCTCGCCCACGAGACCCGCGACGACGTGATCATGGCCACCGGTCGTTCCGATTACCCCAATCAGGTCAACAACGTGCTGGGCTTCCCGTTCATCTTTCGCGGGGCGCTGGACGTGCGCGCCACGCGCATCAACGAGGCGATGAAGCTGGCCGCGGTCCATGCGCTCCGGGATCTGGCCCGCGAGCCCGTTCCGCAGGCGGTGCTCGACGCCTATGAAGTGGATTCACTGGAATATGGTCGCGGCTACATCATCCCCACGCCGATGGATGCACGACTGCTCGATCGGGTGTCCTCGGCGGTGGCGCGGGCGGCGGTCGATTCCGGCGTGGCGCGCCGGCCGTTTCCGGCCCACTACCCGCTGGCCGGTGTCGAGGATGTCTATGGCGGTGTCTGAATCGCCGGGGTCCTGCCTGCCCGATTGAAAGAAGCCGGCCCCGGGGCCGGCTTCTTGCGCTGCGCAGTGCGTTTGCGGCGGGCTACCAGCGGTAGAGCAGCGACGCCGCGGTGGTGCGGTCGGTGTTGGCCTCGGCCCCGTCGGGGGGCTGGGAGTTGTGCTTGATCTCGTGGGACAGGCGCAACGCGAGATGGGCGTTCAACTGCGCGGTTACCGCCGAGAAGGTGCGGGTGGTGACGTTCTGGTGGGTTCCCTCGACCGACAGCTCCTGCTGGAAGTTGGAGCCTTCGCTGAAGTCCCACTGGTAATCCAGCGCGCCGTAACCCACCGCCAGGTCGTTGCCTTCGCCGTTTTCCAGCTCGTCATGGCGATACCCCGGTCCGGCCTCCAGCGACAGCACGTGATCGGGCCCGGCGAGCAGCTGGCGGCCGTAACCGGCGATGGTCGTGAACTGGTAGTCGTAGCCGCTGAAGCGGTCCTTTTCCCAGCGCGTGAAGCCGAACAGATAGTGCGGCCCCTCGAGCTCGTAGCGTTCGCGCCCGCCGAGCAGGTACTGCTCGGCGCTGGTGTTGTCGTTTTCCTCGACCTTGCGCGTCTCGCCGCGCAGGGTGTGGGTCCAGCGTCCGGTCAGCCAGGTCAGGCGCCCCTTGGCGAGCAGCGTCGAGCTATCGGTATTGCCCGACAGGCTGGTGTAGCCGAGCTCGGCCTGGCCGGTGAATTCCGGCGCGTCGTCTTCGGGGGCCGGGGGCGCGTAGAACAGCGAGTCCTGAGCGGGCGACAGGGATGTATACAGCAGGCACAGCACGGCCACTGCGGCGCTCAGGCCCGGCGTCTGGGTTGCTGTGGCGATCAGCCGCGGCATGTTGGGCTCCTGGTTCGTCACGTCGTATCCAAGCCCGCCGGCACGCGGGCGACGGCGGGCACGAGCCGACGACGGAGCGTCGCCGGCAGAGGCGGGCGTGCCTAGAAAATCGCTTCGTAGGTGCCGGTTCCCTGCGAGCCGCTGCTGTCCTCCAGCTCGCTGTCGATGCGTCGCGGCGCGTAGTCGGGGAGATTGCCCTCCCGGAATATCTCCTCGATGCCGCCCGCCTGGTCGTCGTGCAGGCGCCGCCCGGTGTCCGGGTCGATGCGTGCCGTGACGATGCCCTCGGGGCGCTCGGGGGCGACTTCCGGGGTGCCCTCGAGGGCCGGGCGCATGAACAGCTTCCAGATCGGCAGCGCCGCCTGCGAGCCGTATTCACCGGTACTCTCGTTGTTGTCCTTGCCGACCCACACGGTGGCGACCAGCTGGTTGTTGAAGCCCGAGAACCAGGCGTCGCGCTGATCGTTGGTGGTGCCGGTCTTGCCGACGATGTCGCTGCGCTCGAGATCCAGCGCGCCGCGGCCGGTGCCGCGCTCGATGACGTCGCGCATGATGTCGCGCAGGATGTACAGCGCCTGCGGGTCGACCACGCGGGGGGCGACCGGGTAGCGCTTGCCGTCGATACGGGTTTCCTCGACCTCGGTGCTGCAGTCGCGGCAGGCGACCCGGGGCGTGTACTCGAGCAGCGGCTGCTGCTCGCCGGTCTTGTCGATGCGCTGGATGTACCAGGGCGCGACCTTGAAGCCGCCATTGGCGAGGATCGCATAGGCATTGGCCATTTCCAGCGGGCTCAGCGAGGCGCTGCCCAGTGCCAGCGAAAGGCCGTGGGGCAGGCGGCCATCGGCGAAGCCGAAGTTCTCGAGAAAGCGCAGCGCGTTGTCCAGCCCCAGCGTCTGCAGCACGCGGATCGTCACCAGGTTGCGCGACTGGTAGAGCCCCACGCGCAGTCGTGTCGGACCGCGGAACTCGCCTTCGGCGTTCTCGGGGCGCCAGGAGCCGCCCATGTCGCTCATCACCACCGGCGCGTCGTTGACCACCGTGGCGGCGGTCATGTTGCCCTCCTGCAGCGCCGCCAGATAGATGAACGGCTTGAAGATCGAGCCGGCCTGGCGCTGGGCCTGGGTGGCGCGGTTGAAACTGCTGGCCTCGAAGCTGAAGCCGCCCTGTAGCGCGCGGATCGCGCCGGTCTGCGGGTCGAGGGCGACGATCGCGCCCTCGGCGCCGGGCTTCTGCGACAGTCGCCAGCCGTCCTCGGTCTCGAGGATGCGGATCAGCGAGCCGCGCTCGGCGATCGCCGCGGCGTTGGCGGGTACCTCGCCGCGCCATTTGGGGCTCTTGTACTCGCGCGCCCACTTGAGGCCGTCCCAGTCGAGCGTGACCAGTTCGCCATCGTCGGTCAGCACCTGCATCCGGTGCTCGTCGGTGGCGACCACGATGGCCGGCCGCAGCGGGCCGAGATCGGGGGTGCGCTCGAGCACCTTGAGCCAGTTGCTGACGTCGCCGTCGATACCGCTGACCTGGGTCTGGCTGCTCTGGGCGGCCTGGCGCGCGGTCTCGATCACTTCGGGGGATTCGCCGAGTTCCTCCTCAAGACCCGCCTTCTGGGTCTGGTCCTGGGCCTCGACCAGGCTCGGCGGGATGTCGGTCTGTTCGGCGCCGCGCCAGCCGTGGCGCAGGTCGTAGTCGATCAGGCCCTGGATCAGTGCCTGGCGGGCGTCGGTCTGCAGCTGGCTGTCGAGCGTGGTGGTGATCCGGTAGCCGCCGGTATAGGCATCGTCGCCGAAGCGCTCGACGGCGAACTGGCGGGCCATCTCGGAAACGTAGGAGGCCTCGACCTCGACCTGGGTCGTGTGCGGGCGGGCGCTGAGCGGCTGCTTGACGGCCTGGTCGTAGGTGGCCTGGTCGATATAGCCGAGATCGCGCATGCGATAGAGAATCCAGTTGCGGCGGATCAGCGAGCGCTCGGGATTGGCCAGCGGGTTGAGCGCCGAAGGCGCCTTGGGCAGGCCGGCGATCATCGCCTTCTCGGCCAGGGTCAGCTCGGCCAGCGGCTTGTCGTAGTAGGTGGTGGCCGCGGCGGCGATCCCGTAGGCGCGGTTGCCCAGGTAGATCTTGTTGACGTAGAGCTCGAAGATCTCCTGCTTGGAGAGAATCTGCTCCATCTGCAGCGACAGCAGGATCTCGCGGATCTTGCGGGTGAAGGTCCGGTCCAGGGTCAGCAGATAGTTGCGCGCCACCTGCATGGTGATGGTGCTGCCGCCGGACTGGATGTTGCCGCCGCTGGCGATCAGCTCGATCGCGGCCCGCGCCAGGCCCTTGGGGTCGACCCCGGGGTGCTCGAAGAAGCTGGCATCCTCGGCGGCCAGGAAGGCCTGCACCATGTCCTGGGGGATCGTTTCGAAGTCGACCGGCACCCGGCGCTCCTCGCCGAATTCGCCGATCAGCTTGTCGTCCCGGGTATAGATGCGCAACGGGGTCTGCAGTTCGTAGCCCTGGAGTTGACGGACATCGGGCAGGCCGGGGGCGAAATACAGCGCGGCGCCGATGACGGCGAGTACTCCCGCAGCGCTCAGGGATAGCAGCAGCCAAAGGGCCGAAGTCAGCAGGCGTCTAAAAAGCTTCATGAAATGACAGTGTCCGTGGTGTTCGATTGGCGGTCGGGCTGCGAGGAGCGAGGCTATCCATTGAACTGCGCATTATAGGAAGCCGCGATGCCGGTAACCAGCGTTGACGACAAAACGCCGGCTCTCATGTGTAAACGCGGTATACATCAGGTAACCTCACCCCCTCGGGACTGAAGCGTTTGCCGTTTTCGGCCGATACATAACGATAACGCAGTAATGCGAACTGATTGCGCAGGGGTATGCCATTGTTGGGTCTGGGGAAGTCCGGCAAGGGACTGATCGGCATCGATATCACGTCGGCCACCGTCAAGCTGATCGAGCTCAAGCGGGCCGGCCGTGATTATCGGGTCGACAGCTATGCGGTGCGACCGTTGCGCGAAGGGGTGGTCGTCGAACGCCGCATCCGTCGGATGAGCGAAGTCGTCGAGGCCATCCGTCGCGCCGTCGATCAGGCGCGTCCGCACTCCAGACAGGTCGCCGTCGCCGTCCCCGCCAGCGCGGCGATCACCAAGACCCTGACACTGCCCGCCTCGCTGAGCGACGACGAGATCGAGGCACGCATTCAACTCGACTCCGACAAGCACATTCCCTTTCCGTTCAACGAGGTCGCCTTCGATTTTCAGCGCCTGGGGTTGAATGCGCGCTTCGCCGACCAGCAGGACGTCCTGCTGGTGGCATGCCGCCAGCAGGACGTCAGCCAGTTGACCGAGGCGGTGATGCAGGCGGGGCTGGAGCCGGCCGCGGTGGATGTCGAGACCTTCGCCACCGAGCGGGCCTTCGGCGAGCTGCGGCATCAGTTCCCGCACATCGGCGACGATCAGTGCGTGGCACTGGTCGATATCGGCGCCAACATGAACGCCTTCCACGTGCTGCGCGGCGGGCGGATCATCTATAGCCGCGATACGGTGTTCGGCGGCCGTCAGCTGACCGAGGAGATCCGCAGCCGCTACGGGCTGAGCTTCGAGGAGGCCGGTCTGGCCAAGAAGCGCGGCGGCCTGCCGGAGGACTACCAGGACGACGTGCTCGCCCCCTTCCTCGATACGCTGGTCCAGCAGATCGGACGCTCGCTGCAGCTGTATTACACGGCGGGTCGCAATCCCGAGGTCACCCAGTTGATCCTGGCCGGTGGCTCGAGCGTGATTCCCGGGCTCAAGGAGCGCTTGAGCGAGGACAGCGGCCTGGCGATCGAGGTGGCCAATCCCTTCCTGCGCATGGCGATCAACTCGCGCATCGATATCCATACCCTGGCCAGCGACGCCCCGGCGATGCTCACCGCCTGCGGGCTGGCGATGAGGGTGAGCTCATGACCATCGAAATCAACCTGCTGGCCTGGCGCGAGGCGCGCCGCGATCAGCGCAGCAAGCGCTTCCAGCGGGTTCTCGGCCTCTCGGCGCTGGTGGGCATCGGTGCCGGCTGGCTGGTATCGGCCTTCTACCAGCATCAGCTCGACGTCCAGCAGCAGCGCAACCAGTACATCGAGGCGCAGGGCCAGCAACTCGACCGGGACATCAGTACGCTGCGCGAGTTTCGCGAGACCCGCGAGCGGATGCTGACCCAGATCGAGCTGATTCGCGAGCTGCAGTTCAGTCGCCCGCAGACGGTGCGCGTGTTCAACCAGCTGGTGACCAGCCTCGAGGACGGCGTCTACTACACCCGCCTGTCCCGGGAAGGCGAACGACTGCGGCTCGCCGGGCTGGCCGAGACCAACCGTCAGGTCTCCGACCAGATGCGCGCGCTGGCCGCCCGCGAGGCGCTCGGGGTGCCGACGCTGGCGGAAGTCGAGACCACCGACGCCGGACGACGGCGCTTCGACATGACCGTCGATGAGGTGCCTGGCGAGCCGGCCCTGGCCCGGGAGGCGCGGCCATGAGCATGAGCGTCAAGCTGAAGGCCGAGTGGCAGCGCCTGCGCGGCGTCGACTGGCGCGAGCTCGACCTGCGCGAGGCCGGGCGCTGGCCGGTATCGCTGCAGGCGATCTGCTGCGCGCTGGCGCTGACGGTACTCTTCTGGGGTGTTTATCATTTCATCGCCGCGCCCAAGATGGCGCGTTTCGAGCAGGCGCGGGCGCAGGAGCGGACGCTGCTTCAGCAATATGAGAGCAAGGCCTACCAGACCGCCAACCTGCCGGCGATGCGCGGGCAGATGACGACCCTGGAGTCGCGCATGGCCGAGCTGCTGGAGATGCTGCCGACCGGCGCCGAGGTGCCGTCGCTGCTCGACAACATCAGCGATACCGCGCTGCAAAACCAGTTGTCCATCGATTTCATCCGCCTGCGCAGCCCGGTGGTCCAGGCGTTCTACATCGAGCAGCCGTTCGACATTCAGGTGCGCGGCGACTATCACCGCATCGCCGCGTTTCTCTCGGGGGTCGCCGGGTTGCCGCGCATCGTCACCCTGCACGACTTCACCCTGGTGCCGATCGAGGGCCAGGACACCCTGCGGCTGTCGATGCTGGCCAAGACCTACAACCATCGCGAACCGTCGGCCGAGGAGAAGTCGCCATGACGCGCTGGTCGCCACTGCGCTGGGCGCCACCGCGCTGGCCCTGCTGTCTCGCGCTGCTCGCGGTGACGCTGCTGGCCGGTTGCGGCGATGCCCGGCTCGATGCGCTCGACCAGCGCCTGGCGGCGCTGCGCGCCAAGCCCAGCGGCGAGCTCCCGGCGCTGCCCGAGACGCCGGACTATCGGCCGGTCACCTACGATCAGGCGGGTGCGCGCAGCCCGTTCCAGCCGGAGCGGCCGGCCACCGACGATGCCGGCGCCAACGGCAACGACCTTGCGCCGGATAGGAGCCGGCCCCGCGAGGCGCTCGAGCGCTTCGCGCTCGACGCGCTGACGCTGGTCGGCACGCTCGCGGTCGACGGGCGCCATTCGGCGCTGGTTCGCGACCCCGAAGGCAAGGTCCACCGCGTCTACGCGGGGATGCACCTTGGCACCGACTTCGGTCGCATCACCAAGATCACCGATCGCGACATTCATCTGGTGGAGATCGTCTCCAACGGTCAGGGCGGCTGGGTGGAGCGCCGCCGCACGCTTTCGCTCGCTAACAAGGCCGGGACACGGCAGCGGGATTGACCCGCCGGCAAGTCGGTTACAGGGGAACGACATGAGGGGATTGATTGGCACGCTGCTGACGTTGGGGCTGTGTGCGCTGGCCGGGCCGGCGCTGGCCGCGTCGACGCTGACGGCCTTGGATTTCGAGCAGCGCAGCGACGGCGGGCTGGAAGTCATGCTGCGCTTTGCGGATGGGGTACCCGAGGTTCGCGGCTACCGAATCGATTCGCCGCCGCGCCTGGCCATCGATCTGATGGATACCCTCAACGAACTCGACCAGCAGCGCTTCGAGCTGGGCCTCGCCGGGGTTGACAACATCGTGGCCCTGGCGGCGGGCGACCGCACCCGGCTGGTGCTGACGCTCGATCGGGCGCTGCCCTACGCCACCCGAGAGCAGGGCGATACCCTGTTGCTGCGGCTGGGAGAAGGCGTCGACGCTGCGATGCCGAATGCGCAGCGTGCGGGCGAGGCCGACTCCGCGGCATCCCCGGCGCCATCCGCAAGCGTGTCGAACGCGCGGGAGCCGCGGATCACCGATATCGACTTCCGGCGCGGCGACGACGACGCCAGTCGGCTGGTGGTGACCTTCGATCGCGACGGCATCGACGCCCGGGTCAGCGAACGCGGCGGGCGGATCGTCGCGACCCTCGACGATGTCGCACTGCCGGCCGAGTGGAACCAGGTGCTCGACGTCAGCGATTTCGGGACGCCGATGCAGCGTATCGTGCCGCAGGGCGGCGCGGAGGACACCACGCTGGCTATCACCACCCGGGGCGAGTACACGCTGCTGTCGACCCAGAGCGGCCGTCAGCTGGTCGTCGAGGCCAGGCCGGTCAGCCGTGCCGAACAGCGCGAGCGCGAACGCGAGCGTTTCCCCTACACCGGCAAGCGCATCACGCTCAACTTCCAGGACATCCAGGTCCGCGAAGTGCTGTCGATCATCGGCGAGTTCACCGGGCTCAACGTGGTGGCCAGCGACAGCGTGCAGGGCAGCGTGACCCTCAACCTGCAGGACGTGCCCTGGGATCAGGCGCTCGACCTGGTGCTCAAGAGCCATGGCCTGGCCAGCCGCCAGTCGGGCAACGTGCTGGTGGTCGCCCCGGCCGACGAGCTGGCGGCGATGGAGCGCCAGGAACTCGAGGCCCAGGCCCAGCAGCAGGAGCTCGTGCCGCTGACCACCCAGTACATCCAGGTGCGCTACGCCAAGGCCGGCGAGCTGGCCAGCCTGCTGCGTGGCGAGAATGGCCTGGGGCTGCTCTCCGAGCGTGGCCGGGTCAGCGTCGACGCGCGCACCAATACGCTGCTGCTGCAGGAGACCCCCGAGCAGATCGAGGCGATCCGCCGGACGCTGGATCAGCTCGACATCCCGGTGCGCCAGGTGCAGATCGAGGCGCGTATCGTCATCGCCCGCGACAGCGCGACCCAGGAGCTGGGCGTCAACTGGGGGCTGTCGTCGCCGCAGGGCAGCCGTTTCGATCTCGACGGGGCCGCCGACGGCGATGCGTCGACGGTGCCCACCACCGGCAACGACCCGGCCTCCTACGGCGGCGGGCTGGCGGTCGACCTGGGCAACGACGTCAGCCCCGCCTCGGCGTTCAGCTTCGGCTACCTGTCCGGCGACATCCTGCTCGATCTCGAGCTGCGCGCGCTGGAAAGCGAGGGCAAGAGCCAGACCATCTCGCAACCCAAGGTGATCACCGCCAACCAGCAGACCGCGGTCATCAAGCAGGGCCAGGAGATTCCCTACCAGGAGGCCACCTCGAGCGGCGCGACCAACGTCGAGTTCAAGGAGGCGGTGCTGTCGCTGGAGGTCACCCCGCAGATCACTCCCGACGACCGCATCATCATGGACCTGACCATCAACAACGACGACGTGTCCAGCACCCAGTACGAAGGCGCGCCGGCCATCGACACCAACGAGATCCAGACCCAGGTACTGGTCAACAACGGCGAAACGGTGGTGCTGGGCGGTATCCTGACCACCGAACAGCTGCGCAATCTGTTCAAGACGCCCTTCCTCGGCGACCTGCCTTTCCTCGGACATCTATTCCGCTATACCGAGGAGAGCAATGAGAAGGTAGAATTGTTAGTCTTCATTACTCCGAAGATCATCGAGGACAATCTGGCGATCCACTGATGCAGGGTTTTCCCAACATATTCCTGGTCGGCCCCATGGGGGCCGGCAAAAGCACCATCGGCCGCCTCCTGGCGGCCGAGTTGCAGCGCGATTTCCTGGATAGCGATCATGCGATCCAGGCGCGTTGTGGTGCGGATATTCCCTGGATCTTCGACATCGAGGGCGAGGCCGGCTTTCGCGAGCGCGAAGTGGCGATGATCGACGAACTCACCGGGCGCTCCGGCGTGGTGCTGGCGACCGGCGGCGGGGCGGTGATGAACGAGGTCAATCGCCGCGCGTTGCGCGAACGCGGCACGGTGGTCTACCTCTACACCACGGTCGAGCAGCAGTTGCGCCGCACCGCCAAGGACCGCAACCGCCCTTTGCTGCGCAACAAGGATCCCGAGGCGGTATTGCGCGGGCTGTTCGAGTTGCGCGATCCGCTGTACCGCGCCACCGCCGACCTGGTGGTGCGCACCGACCGACGCGGCCCGCGGGCGGTCGTCAACGATATCCTCAAGCGTGTCGAGCGCCTCGTCGACCCGCTGCAAGCCAAGGTGTAGATACCATGTCCGTGCTCGCCGCTCCCGCCATCCGTACCCTGACCGTCGAACTGGGCGAGCGCAGCTACCCGATCCACGTCGGCCCCGGATTGCTCGGCAATCCCGCCCACCTGCGCCCCTACCTGGCCGGCAATCAGGTGATGATCGTCACCAACGAGGCCGTCGCGCCGCTGTATCTCGATGCGCTCGAGCGCGGGCTCGGCGAGGGCCTGACGGTGCGTCAGGTAATCCTGCCCGACGGCGAGCAGACCAAGACGCTGGCCTCGGTGGAGCGTATCTGGGACGCCCTGCTCGAGGCCGGCTTCAATCGTCGCTGCACGCTGATTGCGCTCGGCGGCGGGGTGGTCGGCGACATGACCGGCTACGCCGCGGCCTGTTACCAGCGCGGCGTGGCCTTCATCCAGGTGCCGACCACGCTGCTCGCCCAGGTCGACTCCTCGGTGGGGGGCAAGACCGGCGTCAACCATCCGCGCGGCAAGAACATGATCGGCGCCTTCTGGCAGCCCCGCGCGGTGCTCGTCGACACCGCCACCCTGCACAGCCTGCCGCCGCGCGAACTGTCGGCGGGGCTCGCCGAGGTGATCAAGTACGGGCTGATTCGCGATATCGACTTCCTGGCCTGGCTGGAAGCCCACATGGCCGCGCTGCGCGGACTGGACGACGCCCTGCTCAGCGAGGCGATCCTGCGCAGCTGCGCGACCAAGGCGGCGATCGTCGTCGAGGACGAGACCGAGCAGGGGGTGCGCGCGCTGCTCAACCTGGGGCATACCTTCGGCCATGCCATCGAAACGCACCAGGGCTACGGTGCCTGGCTGCACGGCGAGGCCGTGGCCACTGGCATGGCCATGGCCGCCGCGCTGTCGCGCCGGCTCGGCTGGCTGAGCGCCGCGGATGTCGAGCGCAGCGAGACGCTGCTGCACGCCGCCGGTCTGCCCACCGCCGCGCCGGCGGCGATGAGCGGCGACGACTTCATCGCCCGCATGCGGCTGGACAAGAAGAACCTCGACGAACGGATCCGTCTGGTGCTGTTGAGTGAGCTCGGCGATGCCTGCATCCATGATCGGACCCCGCCGGACGAACTGCGGGCCTTTATCGAGAGTTATCCGCGCGCCTGAAGAATCCACCGACCGGGGCCGGACAGGCCGGCGTCGCAACCCGCCTGGAAAAATCCCGGCGGGTTTTTTGTGTCGGGCTGACGCCGTGAGTCGATTGCCTCTATTCGCATGGCGTATGCAGGATTGGCATGGACCTCATCGTGGTCGATACTGGGGTTGGCCGGCCTTTTTCTGCCGCCGGAGGGTGGTCTGCGCGCTTGCCCGGGGCCATGGATAAGCCATTGAGTGGCTTGGAAATTATCGCTAGATTGGCGGTAAGCGCGCGTTTTTTCGGGGAATTTTCGGGGCCGGTCGGCGAGGGCGGGAATTGCGCCGGAAGGCGAGACTGGCTATTCTGGTCGGCCCTTTGGCACCCGAACACGGCCTGAAAAAGGCCCTAAAAATTATAAAAAACCAATAAATATACCGCTATTTTAATCTGGACACAAGTCCCCCGGATTTCTGTGAGGCACGCCCATGATGAGAGGTCTCCACCAGCCTGGCGAGTTCCGCGATAACTGTGGCTTCGGCCTGATCGCCCATATGCAAGGCCAGGCCAGCCATGACCTGCTGAAAACCGCCATCGAGTCGCTGACCTGCATGACTCACCGTGGCGGGATCGCCGCCGATGGCAAGACCGGCGACGGCTGCGGCCTGCTGTTCACCATGCCCATCGGCTTCATGCGGGCCCTGGCGCGCGACTCGCTGGGTGTCGAACTGGGCGCGCGCTTTGCCGTGGGCTGCATCTTCCTGCCCGACGACGACGCCCGCGAGGCACGTGCCCGCGAGGTGCTCGAAGCCGAACTGACGGCCCGCGGGGTCAGCGTGCGCGGCTGGCGCGACGTGCCGGTCGACCCGAGTGTCTGCGGGCCGATGGCGCTCGAGTGCCTGCCGCGCATCCGGCAGATCTTCGTCGAGCCCAGCGACGATCGCCTCGACCAGGCGTTCAACGTCGATCTGTTCATGGCGCGTCGCCAGGCCGAAGAGAAATTGCGCGACGACGAGGACTTCTATGTCTGCTCGCTGTCGACCAAGGTCGTTTCCTACAAGGGCCTGATGATGCCCGTCGACCTGCCGAACTTCTATCGCGACCTGGGCGACGAGCGTCTCGAGACCTCGATCTGCGTGTTCCACCAGCGCTTCTCGACCAACACCGCGCCGCGCTGGCCGCTCGCCCAGCCGTTCCGCTTTCTCGCCCACAATGGCGAGATCAACACCATCGAGGCCAACCGCGGCTGGGCCAACTCGCGCAAGGAAAACTTCGTCAACGAGCTGCTGCCCGACATCACCGAGCTCGACGAGATCGTCAACACCCACGGCTCCGACTCCTCGAGCATGGACAACATGCTCGAGGTGCTGATGACCGGCGGCATGGATCTGTACAACGCCATCCGCATGATGGTCCCGCCGGCCTGGCAGAACGTCGAGACCATGGACGGCGAGCTGCGTGCCTTCTACGAATACAATTCCATGCACATGGAGCCGTGGGACGGCCCCGCCGGCCTGGTGATGACCGACGGCCGCCACGCGGTGTGCATGCTCGACCGCAACGGCCTGCGCCCGGCGCGCTGGGTGATCACCGACAACGGCTACATCACGCTCTCCTCGGAGATCGGCGTGCACGACTACCAGCCCGAGGAGGTGGTCGCCAAGGGGCGCGTGGGGCCGGGCCAGATCCTGGGTATCGATACCGAGACCGGCGAGGTGCTGCACACCGCCGACGTCGACAATCGCCTCAAGTCGGCCTATCCGTACAAGCGCTGGCTCAAGGATCACGCCCACTACCTGGAGTCGGCGCTCACCGAGCTGGCGCGCTTCCAGCCGTTCGAGCCGGACGCGCTGAGCATCTACCAGAAGATGTTTCAGATCACCAACGAGGAGCGCGAGCAGTTGCTGCGCCCGTTGGCCGAGAGCGGCCAGGAGGCGGTCGGCTCGATGGGCGACGATACGCCGATGGCGGTGCTGTCGCGCCAGGGCCGGCTGCTGACCGACTACTTCCGCCAGAAGTTCGCCCAGGTCACCAACCCGCCGATCGATCCGCTGCGCGAAGCGATCGTGATGTCGCTGGAGACCTGCTGCGGGGCCGAGCTCAACGTCTTCGAGGCGACCCCCGAGCATGCCCACCGGTTGATCCTGACCACCCCGGTGCTCTCGCCGCGCAAGTTCACCGCGCTGGTCACCCAGGACGATCCGGCGTTTCGCAGCCACACCCTGCAGCTTGCCTACGATCCCGAACAGACGGGGCTCAAGCAGGCGCTGCTGGCGCTCTGCGATCGGGCCGAGCAGGCCACCCGCGACGGGGCGGTGATCCTGGTCCTCTCCGACGCCGAACTCGACAAGGGCAAGCTGCCGATCCACGCGGCACTGGCCACCGGTGCGATCCATCATCACCTCGGCCGCCGGGCGCTGCGCCCGCGGATCAACATCGTGGTCGAGACCGGCTATGCCCGCGACGCCCACCAGATGGCGGTGCTGTTCGGTGTCGGCGCGACCGCGGTCTATCCGTACCTGGCCTACCAGGTGATGGCCGACATGCATCGCCGTGGCGAGCTCACCGGCAACCCGGCGGATACCCGCGAGAACTATCGCAAGGGCCTGCAGAAGGGGCTGTTCAAGATCCTCTCGAAGATGGGCATCTCGACACTGGCTTCCTACCGCGGCTCGCAGCTGTTCGAGGCGGTGGGGCTGTCGTCCGAGGTCATGGAGCTGTGCTTCGATGGCATGATGTCGCGCATCGAGGGCACCGGTTTCGCCGAGCTCCAGCTGCAGCAGGAACTGCTGGCCCGCGATGCCTGGATCCCGCGCAAGACCATCCGCCAGGGCGGCCTGATCAAGTACGTGCACCAGCACGAATACCACGCCTACAACCCCGATATCGTCATGTCCCTGCAGGAAGCGGTGCAGCAGGGCGATTACGCCAAGTGGAAGAAGTTCGCCCGCCTGGTCAACGAGCGCCCGGTGGCGACCATCCGCGACCTGCTCGAGCTCAAGCCGGCCCCCGAGCCGCTGCCGCTCGACGAGGTCGAGCCGGTCGAGACGCTGCTGCCGCGCTTCGACAGTGCCGGGATGTCGCTGGGCGCGCTGTCGCCGGAGGCTCACGAAGCGCTCGCCCAGGCCATGAACGAGACCGGCGGGCGCTCCAACTCGGGCGAGGGCGGCGAGGATCCGGCGCGCTACGGCACCATCCGCAGCTCGAAGATCAAGCAGATCGCCTCCGGGCGCTTCGGCGTCACCCCGGCCTACCTGGTCAATGCCGAGGTGCTGCAGATCAAGGTCGCCCAGGGCGCCAAGCCCGGCGAGGGCGGCCAGTTGCCGGGCAGCAAGGTCAACGAGATGATCGGGCGGCTGCGCTACGCGGTGCCCGGGGTGACGCTGATCTCGCCGCCGCCGCACCACGACATCTATTCCATCGAGGATCTGGCCCAGCTGATCTTCGATCTCAAGCAGGTCAATCCGGACGCCCAGGTGTCGGTCAAGCTGGTCTCCGAGCCGGGCATCGGCACCATCGCCACCGGCGTGGCCAAGGCCTACGCCGACCTGATCACCGTGTCGGGCTATGACGGCGGCACCGCGGCCAGCCCGCTGACCTCGATCAAGCACGCCGGCAGCCCCTGGGAGCTGGGCCTGCCCGAGGTCCATCAGGCGCTGCGCATCAACGGCCTGCGCGACAAGATCCGCCTGCAGACCGACGGTGGCCTGAAGACCGGACTCGACGTGGTCAAGGCGGCGATCCTCGGCGCCGAGAGCTTCGGCTTCGGCACCGCGCCGATGGTGGCGCTGGGCTGCAAGTACCTGCGCATCTGCCATCTCAACAACTGCGCCACCGGCGTCGCCACCCAGCATCAGTACCTGCGCGACGAGCATTTCCGCGGCACCGTCGACATGGTCAAGCACTACTTCCGCTTCATCGCCGAGGAGGTGCGCGAGCTGCTGGCACTGCTCGGCGTGCGTCAGCTCACCGAGCTGATCGGGCGTACCGACCTGCTCGCGGTGCTCGAGGGCGAGACGCCCTCCCAGCGCAAGCTCGACCTGAGCCCGCTGCTGACCAACGACTTCGTGCCCGCCGAGGCGCCGCAGTTCTGCCAGGTCAGCCGCAACGTGCCGCACGATCCGGGCGCCAAGAACCAGGAAGTGCTCGACGCGCTGATGCCGGCGATCGAGGCCCGCTCGGGCGGCGAGTTCGCGTTCCGCATCACCAACTGCGACCGCAGCGTGGGCGCGCGGGCTTCGGGCGAGATCGCCAAGCGCTACGGCGAGGAGGGGCTGGAAGAGACCCCGGTGGTGGCCCGCTTCACCGGCGTGGCGGGGCAGAGCTTCGGGGTGTGGAACGCCCGCGGCCTGCACCTCTACCTCGAGGGGGATGCCAACGACTACGTCGGCAAGGGCATGAACGGCGGCAAGGTGGTGATCGTGCCGCCCAGGGCCAGCCGTTTCAAATCCCACCAGACGGCGATCGTCGGCAACACCTGCCTGTACGGCGCCACCGGCGGCAAGCTGTTCGCCGCCGGCACCGCCGGCGAGCGCTTCGCGGTGCGCAACTCCGGCGTCCACGCGGTCGTCGAGGGCGCCGGCGATCACTGCTGCGAATACATGACCGGCGGCCTGGTCGCGGTGCTCGGCGAGACCGGCGTCAACTTCGGCGCGGGCATGACCGGGGGGTTCGCCTTCGTGCTCGACGAGGACCGTACCTTCGTCGACAAGTACAACCATGAACTGGTGGAGATTCATCGCATCAACACCGAGGTCATGGAAGCCTACCGGCGCTACCTGCGGGAGGTGATCGAGGAGTACGTCGCCGAGACCGACTCGTCCCGGGGGCACGAGATTCTCGACGACTTCTCCGAGTTCATCCGTCATTTCTGGCTGGTCAAGCCCAAGGCGGCAAGCCTGGGCGGACTGCTCGCCGAATCCCGCCGGCGGCCCGAGTAAGCAGAGGAGATACGCTCATGGCAAACCGTTTGGACAACGATTTCCAGTTCATAGATGTCGGCCGCCAGGACCCGAGCAAGAAGGACGCGCGCAAGCGGGCCAAGCAGTTCACCGAGATCTACGACCCGTACAAGCCCAGCGAGGCGGCCAGCCAGGCGCACCGCTGCCTGCATTGCGGCAATCCGTACTGCGAATGGAAGTGCCCGGTTCACAACTACATTCCCAACTGGCTGAAGCTGGTCAGCGAGGGCAACATCCTCGAGGCGGCGGAAATGTCGCACCGCACCAACACCCTGCCCGAGGTGTGCGGCCGGGTGTGCCCGCAGGATCGCTTGTGCGAGGGCGACTGCACCCTCAACGACGGCTTCGGCGCGGTGACCATCGGCTCGGTGGAGAAGTACATCACCGATACCGCCTTCGCCATGGGCTGGCGGCCCGACATGTCCAAGGTCGAATGGACCGACAAGCGCGTGGCGGTGATCGGCGCCGGCCCGGCCGGGCTGGGCTGCGCCGACATCCTGGTGCGCAACGGCGTCAAGCCGGTGGTGTTCGACCGCCACCCCGAGATCGGCGGCCTGCTGACCTTCGGCATTCCCGAGTTCAAGCTCGAGAAGAACGTCATGGAGCGGCGTCGCGCGGTGTTCGAGGAGATGGGCATGGAGTTCCGCCTGAACGTCGAGATCGGCCGCGACGTCACCATCGACGAGCTGCTCGACGAGTACGACGCGGTGTTCATGGGCATGGGCACCTACAAGTACATGCAGGGCGGCTTCCCCGGCGAGGACCTGCCCGGGGTGTACAAGGCGCTCGATTACCTGATCGCCAACGTCAACCACTGCCTGGGCTTCGAGAAGGACCCCGCCGACTACGTGTCGATGGAGGGCCGGCGCGTGGTGGTTCTGGGCGGCGGTGACACGGCGATGGACTGCAACCGCACGGCGATCCGCCAGGGCGCGATGGGCGTGACCTGCGCCTACCGGCGCGACGAGGAGAACATGCCCGGTTCCAAGCGCGAGGTGGCCAACGCCCGCGAAGAGGGCGTCGAGTTCCTGTTCAACCGCCAGCCGGTGGCGATCGTCGGCGAGGAGCGGGTCGAAGGCGTCAAGCTGGTGCGCACGCGCCTCGGCGAGCCCGACGAGAAGGGCCGGCGCAGCCCCGAGGTGGTGCCCGGTTCCGAAGAGGTACTGGCGGCGGACGCAGTGGTCATCGCCTTCGGCTTCCAGCCCAGCGAGATCGCCTGGTTCGAGGCGCAGAACATCGCCGTCGACGAGCGCGGCCGGGTGACCGCGCCGGAGCACGGCAGCTTCGCCTTCCAGACCAGCAACGAGAAGATCTTCGCCGGTGGCGACATGGTGCGCGGCTCCGACCTGGTGGTCACCGCGATCCACGAAGGCCGCCAGGCCGGCGAGGGCATCCTCGACTATCTGGGCGTCTGACGACGCCCGCTAGGGGCCACGAGCTGCGGGCCGCGAGCCACGGGCAAGACGCTTTGCGTCAGTCACGGGCTACGAGCCGCGAGCCACGGGCAAGACGCTTCGCGTCAGTCACGAGCTATGAGCCGCGAGCTACGAGCAGGGCGGAGTCATCATCCTGCCGTAGCCCGTAGCCCGTAGCCCGTAGCCCGTAGCCCGTAGCCCGTAGCCCGTAGCCCGTAGCCCGTAGCCCGTAGCCCGTAGCCCGTAGCCCGTAGCCCGTAGCCCAAATTGAGCCGCTGACGGTATTCTGCTACTCTGTCGTCCCATCCGGGCCGCTCCCACCAGGCCTTCTGACCCACGATTCGACAGGTTCTCCATGACACGATATATCTTCGTGACCGGCGGCGTTGTGTCCTCTCTCGGCAAGGGCATCGCGTCGGCCTCGCTGGCGGCAATCCTCGAGGCACGGGGCCTCAAGGTCACCATCCTCAAGCTGGATCCCTACATCAACGTCGATCCGGGCACCATGAGCCCGTTCCAGCACGGCGAGGTGTTCGTCACCGAGGATGGCGCGGAGACCGATCTCGACCTGGGCCACTACGAGCGCTTCATCCGCACCAAGATGACCCAGGACAACAACTTCACCACCGGTCGCGTCTACGAGCAGGTACTGCGCCGCGAGCGCCGCGGCGACTACCTGGGCGGCACCGTGCAGGTGATCCCGCATATCACCGACGAGATCAAGCGCCGCGTCTACGAGGGCGGCAAGGACTGCGACGTCGCGCTGGTGGAGATCGGCGGTACGGTGGGTGACATCGAGTCGCTGCCGTTTCTCGAGTCGATTCGTCAGATCCGCAGCGAGAAGGGCGCCAGCCAGGCGATCTTCATGCACCTGACGCTGGTGCCCTACATCAAGACCGCCGGCGAGACCAAGACCAAGCCGACCCAGCACAGCGTCAAGGAACTGCGCTCGATCGGCATCCAGCCGGACATCCTGATCTGCCGCAGCGAGGTCGAGCTCGAGGAGAGCGAGCGGCGCAAGATCGCGCTGTTCACCAACGTCGAGGAGCGTGCCGTCGTTCCGCTGCAGGACGCCGACACCATCTACCGCATCCCGCTGATGCTCCACGAGCACGGCCTCGACGAGATCGTCTGCGACAAGCTGCGTCTCGAGGCGCCGCCCGCCGACCTGGCCGAGTGGATCCACGTGCTCGACGCCAAGCTCAACCCGCTCAAGTCGATCAACATCGCCATGGTCGGCAAGTACATGGAGCTGCTCGACGCCTACAAGTCGCTCAACGAGGCGCTGATTCACGCCGGCATCCAGACCCGGGTCAAGGTCAACATCGACTACATCGACTCCGAGGACATCGAACGCCACGGCACCGAGCGTCTCGCCGGCAAGGATGCCATTCTGGTGCCGGGCGGCTTCGGCGAGCGCGGCGTGGAGGGCAAGATCGCCACCGCCCGCTACGCCCGCGAGAATAACGTGCCCTATCTGGGTATCTGCCTGGGGATGCAGGTCGCGGTGATCGAGTTCGCCCGCCACATCGCCGGCTGGGACGACGCCAACTCCACCGAGTTCACCCGCGACACCCAGCACCCGGTGGTCGGCCTGATCACCGAATGGCTCAGTCCCGAAGGCCGGATCGAGCTGCGTGACGAGGCCTCCGACCTGGGTGGCACCATGCGTCTGGGCGGCCAGGTGTGTCATCTCAAGGCGGGCTCGAGGGCGCGCGAGGTCTACGGCATGGACGCCATCACCGAGCGCCATCGCCACCGCTTCGAGGTCAACAACCAGTTCGTCGAGGCGCTCGAGGCCGCCGGACTGGTGGTCGCCGGCAAGAGCGTCGACAATTCACTGGTGGAGATGATCGAACTGCCCGACCACCCGTGGTTTCTGGCCTGTCAGTTCCATCCCGAATTCACCTCCACGCCGCGCGACGGTCACCCGCTGTTCACCGGCTTCGTCAATGCCGCGCTGGAGCACAAGGCCGCCCGCCAGCGTACCCAGGTCCCGGGCTGAGGAGTCGTCATGGCCGAGTCACAGAAAACCATAGAGTTTGCCGGCCTGCGGGCCGGCAATTCGTTGCCGCTGATGCTGTTCGGCGGCATGAACGTGCTGGAATCCCGCGAACTGGCCCTAGAGGTGGCCGAGACCTACGTCGAGGTCTGCGCCCGACTGGGCATTCCCTACGTCTTCAAGGCCAGCTTCGACAAGGCCAACCGCAGCTCGATCCACTCGTTTCGCGGCCCGGGCGTCGACAAGGGCATCGAGTGGCTGGCCGAGATCAAGTCGCGCTTCGACGTGCCAGTGATCACCGACGTCCACGAACCCTGGCAGGCTGCGCCGGTGGCCGAGGTCGCCGACATCATCCAGTTGCCGGCTTTTCTGGCGCGTCAGACCGATCTGGTGGTGGCGATGGCCGAAACCGGCGCGGTGATCAACATCAAGAAGCCGCAGTTCCTCGCCCCGCACGAGATGCGCCATATCATCAGCAAGTGCCGGGAGGCCGGCAACGACCGGCTGATCCTCTGCGAGCGCGGCTCGAGCTTCGGCTACAACAACCTGGTGGTCGACATGCTCGGCTTCGGCGACATGAAGCAGACCGGCTACCCGGTGATCTTCGACGTCACCCATTCGCTGCAGCGCCCGGGCGGGCGCGCCGACAGCGCCGACGGGCGCCGCCAGCAGGTCGCCGAGCTGGCCCGCGCCGGGGTCGGCGTGGGCCTGGCCGGGCTGTTCCTCGAGTCTCATCCCGACCCCGACAATGCCAAGTGCGACGGGCCCTGCGCCCTGCCGCTGGACAAGCTGGAACCCTTCCTCGCCCAGCTCAAGGCGCTCGACGAGCTGGTAAAAGGGTTTCCGGCGCTGGAGATTTCCTGATGAGGGTGTTTACAAACTACTGCGCTAGCCCAGGCGGCGTTGAAGTCAGCCTCAAAATGCTCATTTACAGACTCGTAAATTCCGCTTTTTCGGCTGACTTCGCCTTGCCTGACCGTCGCTCGCAACGTTTGTAAACCCCCTCTGAGCGGAGCCGTGAACCTTCACTCAACGCTGACAAAGGACGACTGACGATGAGCAAGATTGTCGAAATCCGCGCCCTCGAGGTGCTCGATTCCCGCGGCAACCCCACCGTACAGGCCGAGGTGACCCTCGACGACGGCGCCAGGGGCGTGGCCTGTGCGCCGAGCGGCGCCTCGACCGGTTCCCGCGAGGCGCTGGAACTGCGCGACGGCGACAAGTCGCGCTATCTGGGCAAGGGCGTGCTCAAGGCGGTCGAGGCGGTCAACGGCCCGATTCGCGATGCGCTCAGGGGCCAGGATGCGCTCGACCAGCGCGCCCTGGACAACGCCATGCTCGAACTCGACGGCACCGACAACAAGGCCAAGCTCGGCGCCAACGCGATCCTCGCCGTGTCGCTGGCGGCGGCCAAGGCGGCGGCGGTCAGCAAGCAGGTGCCGCTGTACGCGCATATCGCCGAACTCTACGGCCAGCCGGACCAATACCTGATGCCGGTGCCGATGATGAACATCCTCAACGGCGGCGAGCATGCCGACAACAACGTCGACATCCAGGAGTTCATGGTCCAGCCGGTAGGCGCGCCGAACTTCCGCGAAGCGCTGCGGGTGGGTGCCGAGATCTTCCATGCCCTGAAGAAGGTGCTCGCCGGGCGCGGGCTGTCCACCTCGGTGGGCGACGAGGGTGGCTTCGCCCCCGATCTCTCCTCCAACGCGGACGCCCTGGCGGCGATCAAGCAGGCGGTCTCCGACGCCGGCTACACGCTCGGCAAGGACGTCACCCTGGCGCTCGACTGCGCCTCCAGCGAGTTCTACCAGGATGGCCAGTACAACCTGGCGGGCGAGGGCAAGTCCTACGATGCCGCCGGCTTCGTCGACTACCTGGCCGAGCTGGTCGATCAGTACCCGATCGTGTCGATCGAGGACGGCATGGACGAGTCCGACTGGGACGGCTGGAAGGCGCTGACCGACAAGCTCGGCGACAAGGTCCAGCTGGTCGGCGACGACCTGTTCGTGACCAACACGCGGATCCTCAAGCGCGGCATCGACGAGCAGATCGGAAACTCGATCCTGATCAAGTTCAACCAGATCGGCTCGCTGTCCGAGACCCTGGACGCGATCAGGATGGCCCAGGACGCCGGCTTCACCGCGGTGATCTCGCACCGCTCGGGCGAGACCGAGGACACCACCATCGCCGACCTGGCCGTGGCTACCTGCGCCGGCCAGATCAAGACCGGCTCGCTGAGCCGCTCGGACCGCGTCGCCAAGTACAACCGCCTGCTGGTGATCGAGCAGGAGCTCGGTGACAAGGCCGCCTACCCGGGGCTCAAGGCCATCAAGGGCCAGCACTGACCGCCCTGGAGTAACGCCTCGAACCAGGCGTCGCCGGGACCGCCCGGCGACGCCTGGACTTTTCATCACCCCCACCTTGCCTGCCTCCCGCCCGGGCCGTCGCTCCGCCGCGTTCGATGTCAGCCAGAGCGACATTTAATGTAGGAAATTGCCTACAAAGCCAGTCCTCGTCGATAGCGCCGTGTTTTTCAATTTATTGTTTTTAAACAATTAAATGGCCAGTGCGCAGGCAGGGCGAGACCCGTTGCCAAGAGAGACCCATTGTCGCTTCGTGGATATCGGGCACAATGACTCCGGGATTTTTGGGAAGCGACTTGTCTAGCTCGACTCCACAGGCAGGATGCCATGGGATGCAGCATCACGGCCCTTCCGGCGGCGCAGGACGCGGTTGCCGGACAAGGAAGTGGCCGAAGGAGAGGGGGCAAGGGACACTGCCCGCAAAACAGGGTATAGAGCGGCGACCTTCGGGTCGCCTTTTTTATGCGCGCCCCTCGGGGCTGCCATTTCGGGGTTCACGGCGGGGCGGCGTGCCAGGCTCGCCTGGCACGTGTCATCGGGTGCGGGTCATCGGCCGCGGGTCGGTCTCAGCGTTCGAGCTGCTCCAGCTTGCCGCTCTTGCCGTCCCACTCCTCGGCGTCCGCCGGCGGGTCCTTCTTCTCCGTGATATTGGGCCAGACCACGGCGAGCTCGGCGTTGAGCTCGAGAAACTGCTTCTGGTCGTCCGGCAGTTCATCCTCGGAATAGATCGCCTCGGCCGGACATTCCGGCTCGCACAGGGCGCAGTCGATGCATTCGTCGGGGTCGATCACCAGAAAGTTCGGCCCTTCATAGAAGCAATCGACGGGGCAGACCTCGACGCAGTCGGTGTATTTGCAACGAATGCAATTTTCGGTGACGACGAATGTCATGGAAACTCCCTCGAGTCATGGTAGCCCGCGGCGCAGTACACTCGATCTCCGGCGGGTGTGTCGGCTGCCGTCACGACAGAAGCGGGCGCACGCTGGCTTTGGCTGGTTATAAACGGCCGGGGTCGTTAGAAGACCCACTTCTAATTGGGCGCTAATTCTAGTGCTGGGCGATAGGCGCCGGCAAGCGGCGCCAAGGAACGTTTGGTCATGGAATCATACCCGCCTGGGCCGCTCGCTGTAGAGGCCGGTCCTCACAGCCGCTCGCGCCAGCGGTACAGCAGATCGAGGGCCTGGCGCGGGCTGAGTTCGTCCAGCGCCAAACCATCGAGTTCCTCGACCAGCGGATGCGGCGTGCTGGCGAACAGATCGGGCTGCGAAGGTGCCGGCTTCGATGCGCCGTCCCCGGCTGCCGACACGCTGCGTTGCCCCTGGTCGATTTCATGCTGCTCGAGACTCGCCAGCTTGTCGCGGGCGCGGGCCACCACCGCCGTGGGCACCCCGGCGAGCTGGGCGACCTGCAGGCCGTAGCTCTGGCTGGCCGGGCCCTCCTCGACCCGGTGCATGAAGACGATACCCTCGCGATGCTCGGTCGCGGTCAGGTGAACGTTGGCGACGCCCTCGAGCTGATCGGCGAGGGCGGTCATCTCGAAGTAGTGCGTGGCGAACAGCGTCAGGGCCCGGGTGGCGGCCAGGTGTTCGGCGCTGGCCCAGGCCAGCGACAGCCCGTCGAAGGTGCTGGTGCCGCGGCCGATCTCGTCCATCAATACCAGGCTCTCGGCGCTGGCGTTGTGCAGGATGTTGGCGGTCTCGGTCATCTCGACCATGAACGTCGAGCGCCCGCCGGCGAGGTCGTCGCTGGAGCCGATGCGCGTGAAGATGCGATCCAGCGGGCCGATCTCGGCGCGGTCGGCGGGCACGAAACTGCCGCTGTGGGCGAGCAGGGCGATCAGCGCCGCCTGGCGCATGTAGGTGGACTTGCCGCCCATGTTGGGGCCGGTGATCACCAGCATGTGGCGGCTCGGGTCGAGTCGCAGGTCGTTGGGCACGAAGGGCGCATCGCTGACGTTTTCCACCACCGGGTGGCGCCCGCCATGGATCGCCAGTCCCGGGCTGTCGGTGAGGTGCGGGCGCACCAGCTCGAGTGCCAGCGCGCGTTCGGCGAAGGCCGTCAGCACGTCGAGCGCGGCGAGCGAGCGGGCGCTGGCCTGCAGTGCGTCGAGCTCGGCGTTGAGGGTGTCGATCAGGCTCTCGTAGAGCAGCTTCTCGCGGGCCAGGGCACGCGACTTGGCGGACAGGGCCTTGTCCTCGAACTCCTTGAGTTCGGGGATGATGAAGCGCTCGGCATTCTTGAGCGTCTGGCGGCGGATGTAGTCGGTGGGCGCCTCGCGGGCCTGGGCGCGGGGAATCTCGATGAAATAGCCATGCACCCGGTTGTAGCCGACCTTGAGCCCGGCCAGCCCGGTGCGCTCGCGCTCGCGCTTCTCGAGATCGACCAGGTAGTCGCCGGCGTTCTCGGCCAGGCCGCGCACCTCGTCGAGCTCGGCATCGAAGCCGTCGGCGATCACCCCGCCGTCGCGGATCACCACCGGCGGGCTTTCGACCAGCGCCCGGGTCAGGGTGTCGGCGAGGTCGGGATAGGGGCGGATATGGCGCTTGAGTGCGTCGAGGGCGGTACCTTCGTCCAGCGGGGCCAGCGTCGCCTGCAGCTCGGGGAGCGCCGCCAGGGCATCGCGCAGGCGCGCCAGGTCGCGGGGGCGGGCGCTGCGCAGGGCGACGCGGGCGAGGATCCGCTCGACGTCGCCGATCGGCTTGAGGATGGCGCGCAGGGCCTCGAAAAGGTCGTCGTGGAGCAGCAGCTGCACCGCGCCCTGGCGCCCGGCGACCTGCTCGCGGTCGCGCAGCGGACGGTTGAGCCAGCGCTTGAGCAGCCGCGAGCCCATCGCCGTGGCGGTGGTGTCGAGCACGCTGGCCAGGGTGTTCTCGCTGCCGCCGCCGAGGTTCACGTCGATCTCCAGGTTGCGGCGGCTGGCGGCGTCGATCACCACCGCGTCGTCGCGATTCTCGACGCCCAGCTGGGTGACGTGGGGCAGCCGCGAGCGCTGGGTGTCGCGGGCGTAGTCGACCAGCACCCCGGCGGCGGTCAGCGCGCACTCCAGATGGGCGCAGCCGAAGCCGCGCAGGTCGGCGACGCCGAACTGGTCGCACAGCAGGCGGTTGGCCGATTCCAGGTCGAACAGCCAGGCGCTCTGGCGCTTGAGTCCGGGGCGCTCGGCGAGCGCCGGCGGCAGGTCCTGGGCGTCGCCGACCAGCAGTTCGGCGGGCTGCAGGCGCTGGATCTCGGCCAGCATGTCCGCTTCGCCATCCACCTCGAGCACGCTGAAGCGGCCGCTGGAAAGCTCCAGCCAGGCCAGCCCCCAGCGCTCGCCCTGGCAGTGCAGGGCGAGCAGCAGGTTGTCGCGCCGGGCGTCGAGCAGCGCCTCGTCGTGCAGCGTCCCGGGGGTGACGATCCGCACTACCTGACGATCCACCGGCCCCTTGCTGGTCGCCGGATCGCCCATCTGCTCGCAGATCGCCACCGACTCGCCGGATCTGACCAGCCGCGCCAGATAGCCTTCGGCGCTGTGGTAGGGCACCCCGGCCATGGGGATCGGCGTGCCGCCCGACTGGCCGCGCGCGGTGAGCGTGATGTCGAGCAGTTGCGCGGCACGCCTGGCGTCGTCGAAGAACAGCTCGTAGAAGTCGCCCATGCGATAGAACAGCAGCACGTCGGGGTGCTCACGCTTGATCTTCAGGTACTGGGCCATCATGGGTGTTTGAGCAGTTGCCTGACTCATGCGAATCCTTTTCGAGCCGAAGGGGCGCCGCAGGCGGGGCTGCAGGCTGATCGCGAGGAGCTATTGTACGCATTTGAGCGGCTAGCGTCAGCGCGTTGTCCCCTACCGAAGTGCCAGGAAAAGCGTGGAAAGAGGACGTTCGAATGGCGCGCGACGCTTAAGAGGGCGTGCGGTGTTCCGCTGAAGGCTGGCCATGCCCGATCGGCGGGCGGGACTGCAAAGCGCCGGACAAGTCACTATCCTAGACTTCCGTACGGGCCGGCGCCCGGCCATCGACTGGAGGATGCCATGACGTTACCCCGCCTTGAGGCACAATCGCTCGAGACGTTGGCCGAGCGGTTGGGGCAGGCATGCCGCCACGCTACGGCGAGCGTCACGGCGGCGGAATCCTGCACCGGCGGCGGCGTGGCCAGCGCCATCACCGATGTCGCCGGCAGTTCGGCGTACTTCGAGACCGGCTACGTGACCTATTCCAACGCCGCCAAGACCCGCCTGCTGGGCGTGCCGGCGGCGCTGATCGAACGTCACGGCGCGGTGAGCCGCGAGACGGTGGAGGCCATGGTCGCCGGCGCCTGCCGGGACAGCGGGGCCACGCTCGGGGTGGCGATCAGCGGCGTCGCCGGGCCGGGGGGCGGAACCCCCGACAAGCCGGTGGGGCTGGTGTGGTTCGCCTGGGGCGACGAGCGCGGCTGCGCCAGCGAGAGTCGGCTGCTCGACGGCGACCGCCGGGCGATTCGCGAACAGGCCGTGCATCTGGCGCTGGCCGGGTTGATCGAACGCCTGGAGGCGGCCGACGGCGACGCCGCGTCGCGCGTCGAGGGATAGGCAGGAGAGGTTTTTTTCGCCATAATACTGTTCAGCCATACAGTAGGCGGCCGGGTATCCAGCCCGGCCGCTACCCGCGTTCACTCAGGAGGCTTCATGGCACAGGACGAGAATCGTTCCAAGGCGCTCAACGCAGCGCTGTCGCAGATCGAGCGTCAATTCGGCAAGGGTACCGTGATGCGCCTGGGCGACACGCCGCGGGTCACCATGCCGTCGGTATCCACCGGCTCGCTGGGGCTGGATATCGCGCTGGGCATCGGCGGTCTGCCGCTGGGGCGGGTGGTCGAGATCTTCGGTCCCGAATCCTCGGGCAAGACCACGCTGACCCTGTCGGTGATCGCCCAGGCGCAGAAGCAGGGCAAGACCTGCGCGTTCGTCGATGCCGAGCACGCGCTCGACCCCAGCTACGCCGAGAAGCTCGGCGTCAACCTCGACGACCTGCTGGTCTCGCAGCCCGACAACGGCGAACAGGCGCTGGAAATCTGCGACATGCTGGTGCGCTCCGGCGGGGTCGACGTGATCGTCATCGACTCGGTTGCGGCGCTGACGCCGCGCGCCGAGATCGAGGGCGAGATGGGCGACTCCCACGTCGGCCTGCAGGCGCGCCTGATGTCCCAGGCGCTGCGCAAGATCACCGGCAACATCAAGAACGCCAACTGCATGGTGGTGTTCATCAACCAGATCCGCATGAAGATCGGCGTGATGTTCGGCAGCCCCGAGACCACCACCGGCGGTAACGCGCTGAAGTTCTACTCCAGCGTTCGCCTGGACATTCGCCGCACCGGCTCGGTCAAGCAGGGCGACGAGGTGACCGGCAACGAGACCCGCGTCAAGGTGGTCAAGAACAAGGTCGCGCCGCCGTTCCGCCAGTCCGAGTTCCAGATCCTCTACGGCAAGGGCATCTACCATGCCGGCGAGGTGGTCGACCTGGGCGTGCAGTGCAAGCTGGTCGACAAGGCCGGTGCCTGGTACAGCTACAAGGGCAACAAGATCGGTCAGGGCAAGGCCAACGCCGCGCAGTATCTCGAGGACAACCCGGCGATCATGGAAGAGATCGAAAGCCAGATTCGCGAACAGCTGCTCCACGTCACCGACGGCAAGGCCAAGGAAGAGCCCGAGGCGCCGCAGGCCGCGGCGGCCGAGGAAGACCAGGACGAACTGCTTTAAAGTGCCGGTGAGCGTGCGACGAGCAGCCGCGTCGGAGCATGTCCGTCATGTCCGGTAGCGAGTCGACCCCCCGAGACGACGCCATTCGCCTGTTGGCGCGCCGCGAATACTCGCGGGCCGAGCTGGCGGGGCGGCTAGCCGCCAGGCATCACGATGCCGAAAGCGTGCAGCAGACGCTGGACGCGCTCGAGGCCGAGGGGCTGCAGTCCGATGCGCGTTTCGCCGAAAGCTTCGTGCGCTCGCGCCTGGCGCGCGGCCAGGGACCGATGAAGGTACGCGCCGGGCTCAACGAGCGGGGAATCGATCGCGAACTGGCCCGCACGGCGCTCGACGAGGCCGGGACGGACTGGCCGGCGCTGGCCTGCGAGGTACTGGCCAAGCGCTTCGACGGGCCGGGCGCCACCCCGCGCGAGCGGGCCCGGCGCGAGCGTTTCCTGGCCGGGCGCGGCTTCGACTTCGAGCAGATGAAATACGCGCTGGCGCATGCCTGGGACGCGCCCGACTGAGACGTCGGCGCCGACCTGCCGGTCCTTTGCCCTTGCTCCCATGGCCTGCCGCGACGCCCTTCCTCCGGGGTTCCTCGCGACCCTCCCTGCCGGAGCCGCCTCGGGCCCCCTCCCTTTAGTCCCACGCTGAACGCGTTATACTAGTGCGCTTGCGACGGCTGCATGTGACGGCTGGATACGTCATTTTTTCGCCATTTTCGACACGCGCCACGACGTTTCGCGAAGACCGCGTCCCTTGAACCAGCCATTCGCAGGGTGGGTCGGTCGTTAGCGCAGCGCTCCAATCACATTGCCACGGGTTTGCCATGAAAAGCGCAGATATCAGACAGGCCTTTCTGACCTTCTTCGAAGAGCAGGGGCATACCATCGTGCCGTCGAGCTCGCTGGTGCCGGACAACGATCCCACCCTGCTGTTCACCAACGCCGGCATGGTCCCGTTCAAGGATGTCTTCCTGGGCCGCGATCCGCGGCCCTACGTGCGTGCGACCTCGGCCCAGCGCTGCGTGCGCGCCGGCGGCAAGCACAACGACCTGGACAACGTCGGCTATACCGCGCGCCATCACACCTTCTTCGAGATGCTCGGCAACTTCAGCTTCGGCGACTACTTCAAGCGCGACGCCATCCGCTTCGCCTGGACGTTTCTGACCGAGCGGCTGGGCCTGCCCGCCGACAAGCTGTGGGTCACCGTCCACGTCAGCGACGACGAAGCCGAAAGGATCTGGAAGGACGAGATCGGCATCGACCCCGAGCGCTTCTCCAGGCTCGACGAGGACAACTTCTGGCAGATGGGCGACACCGGCCCCTGCGGGCCCTCCTCGGAGATCTTCTTCGATCACGGCCCCGAGGTCTGGGGCGGCCCGCCGGGCAGCCCCGAGGAGGACGGCGATCGCTACATCGAGATCTGGAATCTGGTGTTCATGCAGTTCGATCGCGACGCCGGGGGCACGCTTAATCCGCTGCCCAAGCCCTCGATCGACACCGGCATGGGCCTCGAGCGGGTCGCCGCGGTATTGCAGGGCGTTCACTCCAACTACCAGATCGACCTGTTCGAGAACCTGCTCGAGGCCGCCGGCGAGATCATCGGCCACGCCGACCTCGAGGCGCCGTCGCTGCGGGTGATCGCCGATCACATCCGCTCCTGCGCGTTCCTGATCGTCGACGACGTGCTGCCCTCCAACGAAGGCCGCGGCTACGTGCTGCGGCGGATCATCCGCCGGGCGATCCGCCATGGCCACAAGCTGGGCGCCCGCGAAGCGTTCTTCCACAAGCTGGTCGCCGCGCTGGACGCCGAGATGGGCGAGGCCTATCCGGAACTGCGCCAGGCACGTGGGCGGATCGAGAAGGTCCTGCTCAAGGAAGAGGAGCAGTTCGCCCGCACGCTCGACCATGGCATGGGCCTGCTCGAGGACGCCTTGAGCGAACTCGACGGCGAAGTGCTGGCCGGCGAGACGGTATTCAAGCTCTACGACACCTACGGCTTTCCCTTCGACCTCACCGCCGACATCTGCCGCGAGCGCGGCGTGACCCTCGACGAAGCCGGCTTCCAGCGCGAACTCGAGGCGCAGCGCGAGCGCGCCCGGGCGGCCAGCCAGTTCGGCGCCGACTACAGCGCCTCGATCGAGGTCGAGGGCGAGACCGCCTTCACCGGCTACGAGCGGCTCGACGACGAGGCGCGGGTCACTGCGCTGGTCGACGAGGCGGGCAACGCCCTGGCCGCGCTCGAGGCGGGCCAGCGCGGGGTGGTGGTGCTCGATCGCACGCCGTTCTACGGCGAGTCCGGTGGCCAGGTCGGCGACAGCGGCTATCTCGAGGCCGACGGCCTGCGCTTCGAGGTCGACGACACCCAGAAGCAGGCCGGCCACCATCTGCACCACGGTGTGCTGCGCGAAGGTCGCCTGGCGGTGGGCGCGACAGTGGCGCCGCGGGTCGACGCCTCGCTGCGCGCGGCGATCATGCGCAACCACTCGGCGACCCACCTGCTGCACAAGGCGCTCAAGCAGGTGCTCGGCGAGCACGTCCAGCAGAAGGGCTCGCTGGTCACCGCCGAGCGGCTGCGCTTCGACTTCAGCCACTTCGAGGCGATGACCGCCGAGCAGCTCGCCGAGGTCGAGGCGATCGTCAATCGCCAGGTGCTGGCCAACGCCGACACGCGCATCCAGCAGATGACCCTCGACGAGGCCAAGGCCAAGGGCGCGGCGGCGTTGTTCGAGGCCAAGTACAGCGACAGCGTGCGCGTGCTGACCATCGGCGCCGACGACTTCTCCATCGAGCTGTGCGGCGGCACCCACGTGGCCCGCAGCGGCGACATCGGCGCTTTTCACGTGCTGGCCGAAACCGGCATCGCCGCCGGCGTGCGGCGCATCGAGGCGGTGACAGGCGAGGGCGCGCTGGCCTACTTCCGCGAACAGGAAGCCCGGGTCATGCGCCTCGCCGAACGCGTCAAGGCCAAGCCGGAGCAGCTCGAGGAGCGCGTCGAGACGCTGCTCGAGCGCAACCGCACCCTGGAGAAGGAACTCGAGCGGCTCAAGGCCAAGCTGGCCAGCGCGGCGAGCAGCGACATGCTCGCCGAGGCGCGCGAAGTCGCCGGCGTGCGGGTGCTGGCCAAGCAGGTCGAAGGCGTCTCCGGCAAGGAGCTGCGCGGCCTGATGGACCAGCTCAAGAACAAGCTGGGCTCGGGCGTGCTGGTGCTGGGCGCCGCCGATGGCGGCAAGGTCAGCCTGATCGCCGGGGTCACCGACGACCTCACCGGCCGCGTCAGGGCCGGCGAGCTGGTCAACCATGTCGCCGCCCAGGTCGGCGGCAAGGGCGGCGGGCGCGCCGACATGGCCCAGGCCGGCGGCAACGATGCCGCGGCGCTGCCGCAGGCACTGGCCAGCGTTCCGGATTGGCTTGCAGGCCAGCTGGGCTAGAATCGCTCCAGGGCCATGCGGTGCTTCGCCCCGGCCCTTTCGGGCGCCGGCCCTGGAGATGGGAACCTCACATTCACGACACGGATAGACACCATGGCGCTATACGTACAGAAATTCGGCGGTACCTCGGTGGGCTCGGTCGAGCGCATCAAGGCGGTCGCCGATAAAGTCAAACGCTACCGTGACGACGGGCATCAGGTGGTGGTCGTGGTCTCGGCGATGAGTGGCGAAACCAACCGGTTGATCGAGCTTGCCGGCCAGATCAACGACGAGCCGACGCCGCGCGAGATGGACATGCTGGTGTCCACCGGCGAGCAGGTCACCAGCTCGCTGCTGGCCATGGCCCTGCACAAGCTTGGCGTGCCGGCGACGTCCTACACCGGCGGCCAGGTCGGCATCCAGACCGACAGCGCGCATACCAAGGCGCGCATCCAGCGCATCGAGACCGACGAGCTGCGCCAGGACCTCGACGAGGGCCAGGTGGTGGTGGTCGCCGGCTTCCAGGGGATCGACGAAGAGGGCAACATCACCACCCTGGGGCGGGGTGGCTCGGACACCACCGGCGTCGCCCTGGCGGCTGCCCTGGGTGCCGACGAGTGCCAGATCTATACCGACGTCGACGGCGTCTACACCACCGATCCGCGGGTCTGCTCCAAGGCGCGTCGCCTGGAGTCGATCACCGTCGAGGAGATGCTCGAGCTGGCCAGCCTGGGCTCCAAGGTATTGCAGATTCGCGCCGTCGAGTTCGCCGGCAAGTACAACGTGCCGTTGCGCGTGCTCTCGAGTTTCGAGGAGGGCGCCGGCACCCTGATCGTCGCTGATTCAGATCAAGAAGAGGATTCCATGGAAGAGCCGCTGATTTCCGGTATCGCCTTTACCGCCAACGAAGCCAAGCTGACCCTGCTCAACACCCCGGACGTGCCGGGCGTCGCCTCGCGTATCCTGGGGCCGATCGCCGACGCCAACATCGAAGTCGACATGATCGTCCAGAACGTGGCGCCCACCGGCAATTACACCGACTTCACCTTCACCGTGGCCAAGGGCGACTTCAAGCAGACCCAGCGCATTCTCCAGGACGAGGTCATCCCCTCCCTGGGCGAGGGCGAGCTGCGCGCCGACGACAACATCGCCAAGGTCTCGCTGGTCGGGGTCGGCATGCGCTCCCATGCCGGTGTCGCCTCGAAGATGTTCCGCGTGCTGTCCGACGAGAACATCAATATCCGCATGGTCTCCACGTCCGAGATCAAGATCTCCGTGGTGATCGACGAGAAGCACATGGAACTTGCGGTACGCGCCCTGCACAAGGCGTTCGGCCTCGACAAGGACGACATCGAAAGCGAGTGAAGCGACGCGGAACGCGGCTTGCGTTCTACGCTAGTAGGGAGCAAGGAGTCGCAAGCGGGTCCGCACGAGCCTTTCATTCAACGTGGTTATAGGGTTTCATGCTGCGCTGAATTTGGCCTCAGGTGGGCGTATGGCGCATAATCATGCGCCACGCCTTTCCGTTTGGCGTGTGACAGTCGCGCGTATCCCGTTGGAAGAACGTCTGAAAGGAGATCAGTCATGCTCATCCTGACCCGCCGAGTCGGCGAGACCCTCATGATCGGTGACGAGATTACCGTCACCGTTTTGGGTGTCAAAGGTAATCAGGTCCGTATAGGCGTCAATGCGCCCAAGGATGTCGCCGTCCATCGCGAAGAGATTTACCAGCGCATCCAGCGTGAACAGACCGGTAGCGACGACAGCGATTCAGGGACCCGATAGTTGGTCAAGGCATGATCCGGGGAGCATCCTTGGCCCGATTGTCATGACTCGCGTCATTCGTCTGCCAAGCCTGCTCCGGGACGTTTGGGAGCGTTGTTGATCCGGTTCGAGGCAGGCCGTTTGCCGAAAAAACGCCGGCAAGGGTGGACAGGATTCAATAGAAACGGTAACATACGCGCCGTGTTGATGAGGGAGAGGTGGCCGAGTGGCTGAAGGCGCTCCCCTGCTAAGGGAGTATAGGGCTTATACCCCTATCGAGGGTTCGAATCCCTCCCTCTCCGCCATTCGAAGGCACCATCGACACACGCGTGAAGAGGCCGCATAGCCGGTATCGACAAGCGCCCGTAGCTCAGCTGGATAGAGTACCTGACTACGAATCAGGTGGTCGGAGGTTCGAATCCTCCCGGGCGCGCCATCTTTTCGCCGATAGACGTTCTTCGAGCGCGTCTGTCCCGCGTTCGGCATCGAGTCGCCTTGAAGGCGGCGCCGTTCGATGAAGTTGCAAGTTGCACTGACCAGCGCCCGTAGCTCAGCTGGATAGAGTACCTGACTACGAATCAGGTGGTCGGAGGTTCGAATCCTCCCGGGCGCGCCAGATTCCGATCCGCCCTCCCATACATGGTGAGGGCGGATTTTCGTTCGTTGGATGTTCTTTGTCCGGGGTTTCTCGACGAACGATCTCCCCCGCTTTTCGAGGTTTCCTTGACAGCTTCAAGGGTCGCCGCCGACATCGGTGGCGGCCCCGAGCGGTCGTTTCGAGGCGCACTGCCCGGCAGTGCGCCTCTTTTTTTATCCTATAGTCCACCGGTTCATTCCCTTCCCTGGACGGCCGCTCCGGATGGCTGGAGCAGCGTGCCGCCTCGAAGGCTCAGTCGGCGAGCGCCGGGATCGCGGTCGAGGGCGCCAGGCCGCCGGGTTCGGCGTGCAGGCCGGCGAGAAACGGCGTCAGGCGCGTCTCGCGGCGCAGTGCCTGGAAGCGCCGGGCGGCTTCGCCATCGCGGCCGCGCATCTGGTTGAGCCACTGCTTCAGCAGCGCCACCACCACCTTGTCGGGCAGCGTGGCGCGCTGGCGATGGGCATAGGCGTCGAGAATGGCCGCACGGTGGCGCCAGGTCGTCGCCGGCAACTGTTCGCCGCAGCGCTGCCAGTGGCGAATGCGCGCCGGCAGGCCGGGATCGGCAAGCACCGCGCGGCCCAGCATCACGTCCTCGCAGCCCGACAGGCTGCGCGCCTTCCAGTAATCGGCAAGCGTCCAGATATCGCCGTTGGCGATCACCGGGATCGTCAGGTGGTGACGGATGCGCGCGATCCACTCCCAGTGCGCCGGTGGCCGGTAGCCCTCGTTGCGGGTGCGCGCATGGACCACCAGGTGGCGGGCGCCGCCATCCTCGGCGGCCTGGGCGCAGGCCAGCGCAAGGCGCCGGTCGGCGAAGCCCAGGCGAATCTTGGCGGTCACCGGTATCTGATCGCCGACCGCCTCGCTCACCGCCGACACGACACGCTGGACCCGCCGGGGGTCGCGCAGCAGCGAAGCGCCGCCGTCGTGGCGGTTGACGGTCTTGGCCGGGCAGCCGAAATTGAGGTCCAGGCCGATGGCGCCCAGGCGCAGCGCCTGCCGGGCGTTGGCGGCCAGCGCCGCGGGGTCGGAGCCCAGCAACTGCAGGTGCACCGGCACGCCGCTGGGCGTGGTCACCGCGTCCTGAGCCCCTGCCCGACGGGCCTCCGGGTGCAGCTCGAGGCAATGCTTGTAGAACACCCGCGGCGGCAGTCGCGTGTCGACCACCCGCACGAATTCGGTCACCGTCCAGTCGAGGCCCTCTTCCCGGGTCAGCAGGTCGCGGGTGACGGCATCGATGACGCCCTCCATGGGCGCCAGGCCCAGACGTCCTGGATGTAGTAAATTAACCACAAGTAAACCCAACCATGGTGTGATTGCATGGACCTGACGTTCAGGCAGGTTATTGTATCAGTCAGAATGCGGCGCACCGCAGCCGACGCCGCCGGATAAGCGAGAGGATCAACGGATGGACGATCAGCAACTGTTGAACGAGGGTCTCGGCCTGATGGGCTTCGGCATGGGCTTCGTGTTCGTTTTCCTGACGCTGCTGGTGATCGCCACCACGCTGATGTCGCGTGCGGTGACACGCTGGGCGCCGGCGCCGGTGGCCGACGAGGCGCCTTCGCGCCGCCCGCCGGCGGCGGACGACGACGGCGAGCTGATGGCCGTGATCGCCGCCGCCGTGCATCGTCATCGCCGTCGGCATCGGCGCTGAATGCACGGCACGGCCCGCCGCGCCTTTTCCGGACAATGACAAGGGATCGACTCATGACCGACGAACGACGCCCGCTGGGCATTACCGACGTGGTACTGCGCGACGCGCACCAGTCGCTGTTCGCCACCCGCCTGCGCCTGGAGGATATGCTGCCGATCGCCGAGAAGCTCGATCGGGTGGGCTTCTGGTCGCTGGAATCCTGGGGCGGGGCGACCTTCGACGCCTGCATCCGCTATCTCGGCGAGGATCCCTGGGCGCGTATCCGGGCGCTCAAGGAAGCGATGCCCAACACCCCGCAGCAGATGCTGCTGCGTGCCCAGAACCTGCTGGGCTATCGTCACTACGCCGACGACGTGGTGGATCGCTTCGTGGCGCGCGCGCGGGCCAACGGCGTCGACGTGTTCCGGGTGTTCGACGCCATGAACGACCCGCGCAACCTCGAGCGCCCGCTCAAGTCGGTGATCGATCATGGCGGCCACGCCCAGGGCACGCTGTCCTACACGGTCAGCCCGGTGCACACCCTCGAGGGCTGGGTGGAGCTCGCCGAGCGCCTCGCCGAAATGGGCGCTCACTCCATCGCGGTCAAGGACATGGCCGGCCTGTTGACGCCCTATACCGCCTTCGAGCTGGTATCGCGGCTCAAGGCGCAGCTGTCGATTCCCGTCCAGCTGCATTGTCACGCCACCACCGGGCTGTCCACCGCGACCATTCTCAAGGCGGTCGAGGCGGGCATCGACAACGTCGACACGGCGATCTCGTCGATGTCGATGACCTACGGTCACAGCCCCACCGAATCGGTGGTGGCGATCCTCCAGGGAACCGGGCGAGATACCGGGCTCGATCTCGAACTGCTCGAGGATATCGCCGGCTACTTCCGCGAGGTGCGCAAGAAGTACGCCGCCTTCGAGGGCTCGCTGAAGGGCATCGACTCGCGGATCCTGGTCGCCCAGGTGCCGGGGGGCATGCTGACCAACATGGAGGGGCAGCTCAAGGAACAGAACGCCGCCGACAAGCTCGACGAGGTGCTGCTCGAGATCCCCAGGGTGCGCCAGGACCTGGGCTACATCCCGCTGGTCACGCCGACCTCGCAGATCGTCGGCACCCAGGCGGTGATGAACGTGATGATGGGCAGCCGATACAAGTCGATCTCCAAGGAGGTCCAGGCGCTGCTCAAGGGCGAATACGGCAGCGCCCCGGCGGCCTTCGACGAGGCCCTGCAGCGGCGAGTGCTCGATGGCGGCGAGCCGATCACCTGCCGCCCGGCCGATAACCTGGCACCGGAGATGGACCGCTTGACCGACGAGCTGCGCGCCAAGGCCAGGGAGGAGGGCATCCGTCTGGAAGAGGGCGAGCGCGAGATCGACGACGTGCTGACCTACGCGCTGTTCCCGCAGATCGGCCTCAAGTTTCTGCGCAATCGCGACGATCCCGAAGCGTTCGAACCGGCGCCGCAGGCTGCCGACACGCAGCCCTCACCGGCGGACGACGCGCAAGACGCCGACTCCAGGCCCCGCGTGGCGTCGCCGGGCGAGCCCGAAACCTACACCCTCACCGTCAACGGCAAGCAGTACGTGGTCGAGGTCGCCGAGGGCGGCGAGATCGACCGCGTTCAGGCGAGTGACGATGCCACCGGAAGCGCCGCACCGCCTGCCGCGCCGTCCGCCGGCAGCGGGGCCAGCATCGACGCGCCGCTGTCGGGCAACATCTTCAAGGTCAACGTCCAGGCCGGCGATCGCGTCGCCGAGGGCGACGTGGTGATCATCCTCGAGGCGATGAAGATGGAGACCGAGGTGCGCGCCGCCGAGGCCGGCACGGTCTCGGCGGTCAAGGTCAAGGAGGGCGACAGCGTCGCCGCCGGCGACACGCTGATCGAACTCTGAGGACGACCACGCATGGATAGACTACTCAGCCTTTGGCAGGGCTCGGGGCTCTACAACCTGAGCCCGGGCCAGGCGGCGATGATCGGCGTCGGCCTGTTGCTGCTGTTCCTGGCGATCAACAAGAAGTTCGAGCCGCTGCTGCTGGTGCCGATCGGCTTCGGCGGCATCCTCGCCAACATTCCCGAGGCAGGGCTGGCGCTGTCGGCCGCCGAGCAGGCCGTGCACCTGGGCTCGGCGGCGCTGCTGGAGCGTTTCGCCGAGGTCCTGGGCGTCACCCTCGACCCGGCGGCCGGCATCGAGAGCTGGCGCCACGCGCTCGGCGACGCGCTGCACGCCGGCAGCGCACCGCAGGCATTGCGCGCCGCCGACGATCTGGCGGTGGGCGCCGGTTTCAACGATGGCATGCTCTACAGCTTCTACAGCGTGGCGATCGCCTCCGGGGTCGCGCCGCTGGTGATCTTCATGGGCGTCGGCGCGATGACCGACTTCGGCCCGCTGCTGGCCAATCCGCGCACGCTGTTTCTGGGCGCGGCGGCGCAGTTCGGCATCTTCGCCACGCTGCTCGGCGCGGTGGGCATGACGACGCTGGGCTGGATGGATTTCTCGCTCGAGCAGGCCGCGGCGATCGGCATCATCGGCGGCGCCGACGGACCCACCTCGATCTACGTCTCGAGCCTGCTGGCGCCGGAGCTGCTGGGGGCGATCGCCGTGGCGTCGTACTCCTACATGGCGCTGGTGCCGCTGATCCAGCCGCCGATCATGCGCGCCCTGACCACCGCCAGGGAGCGCCGGATCGTCATGACCCAGCTGCGCCCGGTGTCCAGGCTCGAGAAGATCCTCTTTCCGCTGGTGCTGTTGCTGCTGGTGGTGCTGTTCCTGCCCGACGCCGCGCCGCTGCTGGGGATGTTCTGCTTCGGCAACCTGATGCGCGAGAGCGGGGTGGTCGAGCGCCTTTCCGACACCGCGCAGAACGCGCTGATCAACATCACCACCATCTTCCTGGGACTGTCGGTGGGTTCCAAGCTGCAGGCCGACAAGTTCCTGGCGCTGGAGACGCTGGGCATCCTCGGCCTGGGGGTGGTCGCCTTCGGCATCGGTACCGCCTGCGGGGTGCTGATGGCCAAGCTGATGAATGGCGTGAGCAGGATGCCGATCAACCCGTTGATCGGTTCGGCGGGGGTCTCGGCGGTTCCCATGGCGGCGCGGGTGTCGAACAAGGTGGGGCTCGACTACAACCCCCAGAACTTCCTGCTGATGCATGCCATGGGGCCCAACGTCGCCGGGGTGATCGGCTCGGCGGTGGCTGCGGGGGTGATGATCAAGTATCTGGGCTAACGGTCTACTGCGCTCGACGAGGCTGTGTTGAAACGCATCATCAAAATGCTCATTTACACCCCAAGTAAACTGCGCTTTTTCGATGCGTTTCGCCTTGCCTCGTCATCGCTCGTGACGACCGTTCAAGAATCGGTCTTATCAGTCGAGCAGGGCGATGCGGCCCTTGAGTCGGGACTCGAGGGCCGTCAGATCGAGCGGCGCATCGCTCGGCCAGCCGACGTCGAGGGTGACGCCGTCGCCATCGTAGTCGGCGGCCTCGACGGGGATGTCGTGGCTGGTCAGCCAGGCGCGGGCCTCGGCCTCGCCGGCGAAGTCGACCTTGAGGCGTCGGGTGCGGCGTTCGGTGAAGTCGCGCCGTGGCAGGCTCGCAAGCGCCGTCTGCACGGCCTGCGAGTAGGCGCGCACCAGCCCGCCGGTGCCCAGCTTGGTGCCGCCGAAGTAGCGCGTCACCACGCAGCCGATCTGGCCCAGGCCGCTGCCGTCGAGCACCTGGAACATCGGCCGCCCGGCGGTACCGCCGGGCTCGCCGTCGTCGGAGAAGCCGATCGCCGTCTGCTCGCCGGGCGGACCGGCGACGAAGGCGCTGCAGTGGTGGCTGGCATCGGGATGGCGGCTGTGCGCCCGGGCCAGCAGGGCCTCGAACGCGGCGATATCGGGGGCGTGGCAGAGCCAGGCGATGAACCGGCTGCGCTCGATCTCGATCTCGGCCTGGTGGATTTCGCCCTCGCCGAGACGCGGCACCGGGTAGCGCATCAGGCCGCGATACTAGGCTGGCGCATCACGCCCATCACCAGCCCCAGTACCTGCACGTCGTCGTTCTTCAGGTAGATGGGCGGCATGCTGGCGTTGGCCGGTTGCAGGCGTACCCCGGACTTGTCGATGTAGAGCTTCTTCAGGGTGACTTCCTGGTCGTTGATCATCACCACCGCGGTCTCGCCGTTCTCGGCACTCTCCTGACGCTCGATGATGATCACGTCGCCATCGAAGATGTTGCAGTCGATCATCGAATTGCCGCGCACCCGCAGGGCGTAGGTATTGCGGCGCACCATGCGCGAGGGGATCGACACCGTGCTGGTGTCGGGGCAGGCCTCGATCGGCAGGCCGGCGGCGACCTGGCCGAGCAGCGGAATCTCGACCAGGTCGGTCGCGTCGACCGCCTCCCAGGCGCCGTCGTTGAGCGGCAGGTTGGGCTGGCGTTGCAGAAAGTGCGGTGTGGCGTGCTGCATGACCCTCTCCCTCGAGTGCGATGCCGTCGGGGCGAAGGGGGAACCCTCGTCCACGGCAATGCCGCATCATAGCAAGCCCGGCGAGGCGGGCAAATGAACCGCGACCAACGTTGAAGGCGGACGGTCGCGGAGCCCGCCCGAGGCCTGCTGCTGGTCGCGTTTACGCCGAGCGTGTAAAGTCGCCCACGGAGTTGTCAGCCAGGAGACGCCGGTGTCATTTCGCCTCGAGGCTCGCGGTCTGGACTGCGAACGCGACGGCCAGCGCCTGTTCGCAGGCCTCGGGCTGTCCGTCGCGGACGGCGATTGCCTGCTGGTGAGCGGGCCCAACGGCAGCGGCAAGAGCACCCTGCTCAGGATGCTCGCCGGCCAGTTGCCGCCGCAGGCCGGTGAACTCGCCTGGTGCGGGCGGGTACTGCGCCACGGCGCGCGGGCCCTGCGCGCCAACCTGCTCTATATGGGCCATGCGCCGGGCGTTGCGGCGTCGCTGACGCCCCTCGAGACGCTCGCCTGGTACCAGGCCCTTCGCGGCGAACGGGGCGATGATGACGCGCGGCTGGCGGCGCTCGAGGACTGGGGCCTGGGCGAGGGCGCGGGCATCCCGGCGGGGCAGCTGTCGGCCGGCCAGCGGCGACGCGTCGCCCTGGCGCGGCTGACGCTGACGAGTGCCCCGCTGTGGCTGCTCGACGAACCCTTCACGGCCCTCGATCGTGACGCGGCGAACCTGCTCGAGGAGCGCCTGAGCGCGCACGTGCGCGCCGGGGGCGCTGTTGTGCTGGCCAGCCACCATGTCCCGGCGCTGACCGTGGCGATGTCGCGGCTGGCCCTGGGCGAATCGCCGCGGCCGGACGAGGTCGCGGTCTGAATGGGCGCCGGCGATGCCGACACGGGGCTGGCGACCGCCTGGGCCGCGACCCTGGGCCGCGAGCTGCGTCGCGCCGGGCGTCGGCGCGGCGAGACACTGGCCCCGCTGACCTTCTTCGCGCTGGTGATCGCGCTGTTTCCGCTGGGCCTGACGGTGCAGCCCGAGCGGCTGGCGGGACTCGCGCCGGGGCTGTTGTGGGTCACCGCGCTGCTGGCGACGCTGCTGTCGCTGGAGGCGCTGTTTCGCGACGATCATGCCGATGGCAGCCTGGAGCAGATGCTGCTCGCCCCCCAGCCGCTGGCCGCGCTGGTGCTCGCCAAGGTGCTGGCGCACTGGCTGGTCGGCGGCCTGCCGCTGGCGTTGCTGGCGCCCCTGCTGGGCGTGTTGCTGGCCTTGCCGGCGGGCAGTTATCTGCCGCTGGCCGTCTCGCTGGCGCTGGGCAGCGCCAGCCTGAGTCTGATCGGGGCGATCGGCGCGGCGCTCACCGTGGGGCTGGCGCGTGGCGGGCTGCTGCTGTCGGTGCTGGTGCTGCCGCTGTTCGTGCCGGTACTGATCTTCGGCGCCGGCGCGGCCCAGGCGGCGCTGGTCGGCGGCGCGTTCGGGGCTCACCTGGCGCTGCTGGGGGCGCTGCTGGCGCTGGCGCTGTTGCTGGCGCCCTGGGCGATCGCCGCGGCGCTTCGTATCGCGATCAACGGTTGAGGGCAGCGCATGTGGCGCGCGATTCACAGACTCGGTTCCCCCGCTATCTTCTACGCCGTCGCCGGTCGCCTGCAGCCGTGGTGCTGGGCGCTGGCCATCGCCTTGTTGCTGGCCGGCAGCCTGTGGGGGCTGGTCTGGGCCCCCGCCGACTACCAGCAGGGCGACAGCGTGCGCATCCTCTACGTGCACGTGCCGACGGCGCTGCTCGCGCAGTCGGTCTTCGTGCTGCTCGCCGCGGCCGGCGGCGTCTTCCTGGTCTGGCGAATCAAGCTCGCCGACATGCTGGCCGCGGCGATCGCGCCCTTCGGCGCGCTGATGACCCTGCTGGCGCTGGTCTCGGGCGCGCTGTGGGGGCTGCCCACCTGGGGCACCTGGTGGGTGTGGGATGCGCGCCTGACTTCGATGCTGATCCAGCTGTTCCTGTATCTCGGGGTGATCGCCCTGCGCGGTGCCTACACGGCCGCGGAGAGCGGCGCGCGGGCCTCTGCGCTGCTGGCGCTGGTCGGCGTGGTCAACGTGCCGATCATCAAGTTCTCGGTGGACTGGTGGCAGACCCTGCATCAGGCGGCGACGTTCAGCCTGGTCCGGCCGCCGAGCATGCCGGCCAGCATGTGGCTGCCGCTGCTGGTCATGGTGGCGGGCTTCTACGCCTTCTTCGTGGCCCTGGCGCTGACCCGCACCCGCAGCGAGATCCTGCGCCGCGAGTCGCGCACGCGCTGGGTCCGGGAGCGCGTGGCGCGCACGACCGGAAAGGCGGCCCGATGAGCCTCGATGCGCTGCAGGCGTGGCTGGCCATGGGCGGCGATGCGCGCTACGTGTGGCCGGCCTGGGCGCTGGCCCTGGCGGTGCTGGCCGGCTGTGCGCTGCATGCCCGCCGCGAGCGTCGCCGGGTGCTGGACGCGCTGCGTCGCCCCGCGCGGCGCGGCGGCATGGAGGACAAGCGGGATGCGCATGACCCCGCGTAGCCAGCGTCTCGCCCTGGTACTGGCCGGGCTGGTCCTGGCGGCCAGCGCCGTGGGGCTGACCCTCTATGCGTTGCGCAGCAATATCGACCTGTTCTTCACACCCGGCCAGATCGCCGCCGGCGAGGCGCCATCGCAACGCCGCATCCGCGTCGGCGGGCTGGTCGAGGCGGGCAGCGTGGTCCGTGAGCCGCAGGGCCTGGCCGTGGCCTTCAGCGTCACCGATCGGGCGGCGTCGCTGCGCGTGCACTATCGCGGCATCCTGCCGGACCTGTTCCGCGAGGGGCAGGGGGTGGTGGTGATCGGCGAACTGGCCGGCGATGGCGGCTTCGATGCCGCCCGGGTACTTGCCAGGCACGACGAGACCTACATGCCGCCCGAGGTCGCCGCGGCGCTGGCCGAGACGGGCGGGCCGCCGTGAACGCCACCACCCTGCTGGTCCGGCTGATCCCCGAATACGGCCAGTTCGCGCTGATCCTGGCGCTGCTGCTGGCGCTGGTGCAGGCCGGCGTGCCGCTGGCCGGCGCCGCGACAAGCCGGCCGTTGTGGATGGCCTACGCCCGGCCGATGGCCGCCGGCCAGTTCGCGTTCGTGCTGGTCGCCTTCGGCTGCCTGACGGCGAGCTTCCTGTTCGACGACTTCAGCGTCGCCTACGTTGCCGACAACTCCAACACCCGGCTGCCCTGGTACTACAAGGCCACCGCGGCATGGGCCAGCCACGAGGGCTCGATGCTGCTGTGGAGCCTGATCCTGGCCGGCTGGGGCTTCGCCGTCAGCCGCCTGGCGCGGGGCCTGCCGCGTGTCATGCTGGCCCGGGTGCTCGGCGTGATGGGCCTGGTCGGCAGCGGCTTCCTGCTGTTCATCCTGCTGACGTCGAACCCTTTCGAGCGACGGCTGCCGGCGATCCCGGCCGAGGGCGCCGACCTCAACCCGCTGCTCCAGGACGTCGGCCTGATCGTCCATCCGCCGCTGCTCTACATGGGCTATGTGGGCTTTTCGGTGGTCTTCGCCTTCGCCATCGCCGCGCTGCTCGAGGGGCGCCTCGACAGCGCCTGGACGCGCTGGGTGCGGCCCTGGACCCATCTCGCCTGGGCGTTTCTCACCCTGGGCATCGCGCTGGGCAGCTGGTGGGCCTACTACGAACTGGGCTGGGGCGGCTGGTGGTTCTGGGACCCGGTGGAGAACGCCTCGCTGCTGCCGTGGCTGGCCGGCACCGCGCTGATCCACTCGCTGGCGGTGACCGACAAGCGGGGCGGTTTCAAGAGCTGGACGCTGCTGCTGGCGGTCGCCACGTTCTCGCTGTCGCTGCTGGGCACCTTCCTGGTGCGCTCGGGGATACTCGGCTCGGTGCATGCCTTCGCCACCGATCCGGCCCGCGGCGCCTTCATCCTGGCCCTGCTGGGGCTGACGGTGGGCGCCTCGCTGTTGCTGTTCGCGCTGCGCGCGCCACGCGCCGACTTCACCGGTTTCGACTGGCTGTCCCGCGATGCGCTGCTGCTGATCAACAACCTGCTGCTGGTGACGATGACCGTCAGCGTGCTGCTGGGCACGCTCTACCCGCTGATTCTCGAGGCGCTGGGACTGGGCACGGTCAGCGTCGGCGCGCCCTACTTCAACACCGTCTTCGTGCCGCTGGTGGCGCTGCTGTGCCTGTTCATGGGGCTGGGCCCGCTGGCGCGCTGGAAGCGCATGCCGGCACGCGAGCTGTGGCGGCGGCTGGCCGGTGCCGGCCTGCTCGCGCTGGCGCTCGGCGCGATGCTGCCGCTGGTCTATGCCGGTCGCTGGAATCTCGGCGTGTCGCTGGGCCTGACCCTGGCCCTGTGGCTGATGCTGTCGCTGGCCCGCGACCTGCTCGGCAAGCTGCGACGGGGCGCCACCTGGCGGGCCGGGCTGTCGCGGCTGACGCCCGGCTACTGGGGCATGTGGCTGGCACACCTGGGGCTGGCGGTGACCATCGTCGGCGTCACGGTGGTGTCGAATTACAGCGTCGAGCGCAACGTGCGCCTGGCGCTCGGCGAACGTGTCGCGGTGGCTGGCTACGGCTTCACCCTCGAGGCCCTCGACGAGCGCCACGGCGCCAACTACGTCGCCGACCGGGCGACCCTGGCGGTGGCGCGCGACGGCCGTCGGCTCTACACCCTGCACCCCGAGAAGCGCCGCTACACCGCGCGCGCCAGGCCCATGACCGAGGTCGCCCTGCGCCCCGGATTGCTGCGCGATCTCTACGTCGCCCTGGGCGAGCCGCTGGGCCGCGACGCCTGGTCCCTGCGCATCCAGTACAAGCCGATGGTGCGCTGGCTATGGCTGGGGGCGCTGATGATGGCGCTGGGTGCCGCGCTGGCGGTGCTCGATCGGCGCTACCGCCAAGACCGGCACCAGCGACGCCATGGCGTGCCTGCGCCGGGGCGCGAGGACGTGCGGTCATGAACAGGCGGCTGGTACTGCTCATCCCGCTGGGGCTGTTCGCGGCGTTGGCGGTGCTGTTCTGGTCGAGTCTGGCGACGGCGCCCGACGGGCGCGACTCGGCCCGGCTCGGCGAAGCGTTCCCCGCCTTCGAGCTGCCCGCGCTGGCGGACCCGGCGAGATCGCTCGACCGCTCGCTGCTGACCGGACGGGTCACGCTGGTCAACGTCTGGGCCTCGTGGTGCGCGGCCTGCCGGGTGGAGATGCCGCAGCTCGCGGCCCTGGCCGCGCGCGGCGTGCGTCTGGTCGGTGTCAACTACAAGGATGGGCGCGCTGCGGCGAACGCGTTCCTCGGCGAGTTCGGCGATCCCTTCGAGGCCACCATCCACGATCCGTCGGGTAAGCTGGGGTTCGAGCTGGGCGTCTATGGCGCGCCGGAGACGTTCCTGGTCGACGCGCAAGGCGTGATTCGCTACCACCATGTCGGCGCGCTCGACACCGAGGAGGCCTTGCAGGTGATTCTGGCCAGAGTGAAACAGTGGCGAAGCCAACCATGAGCCGGCCGCTCGTCGGGGCGCTGGCGTTGTGCCTGACGCTGCTCGCGACAGCGTCGCCGGCGGCGGTCGAGGTGCGCGCGTTCGACGATCCGGCGCTGGGCGAGCGCTATGTCGCGCTGGCCGAGGAACTGCGCTGCCCGCAATGCCCCAATCAGACGATCGCCGACTCCGATGCGCCGATCGCCGGCGACATGCGCGAGCGGGTCGCCGCCCTGCTGCGCGACGGGCGCAGCGACGCCGAGATACGCGATTTCCTGGTCGCCCGGTTCGGCGAGTACGTGCGCTACGACCCGCGCCCGGCGCCCCGTACCTGGCCGCTGTGGGGCGTCCCGGCGGCGCTGGTGGCGATCGGCGCGCTGGTGCTCGCGATGCTGGTGCGCCGCCGGGCCCGGCGAGTCGTGCCCTTGAGCGCTACCGAGCGCGAGCGACTCGCCGAGCTGGTGTCCCGTGACGAGCCCGGGGCGACCCGCGACCGCCTCGAGGTGCGCCGATGAGCGCGCTGTTGTGGCTGGGGCTGGCGCTGTTGCTGGCGCCGGCACTGTGGCTGCTGGTAGTGCCGCTGCGCCATGCCGGCGCCGAGCGCGATGCGCTCGCGGCCGAGCATGCTGCGGCGCGGCACCGTCACCTGGCGGAGTACCGTCGGCGCCGCGCCGCGCTGGACGGCGTGCGGGCGCGTGGCGAAATCGATGCCGCCGCTCACGCCGCCGGCTGTCTGGAACTCGAACGGGCATTGCTCGATGCCGATCGCGCAGCGCCTCCTGGCTCGCCGGAAACGCCGTTGCGCCCGGCGCGTGCCGGCCGGCGCCTGGTGGTGGCGCTGTTGTGCGGCGTGGCCGCGTTGAGCCTGCTCGGCTATATCCAGTTCGGCGCCGAGCCCGCGCTGGCGCGCCATGTTCAGTTGCTCGAAGCCGCCGCCCGTCTCGACGAGGCGTCCGCCGGCGGGCGTTGAATCACCGCTTGGGCGCGGCCCGGCAGTTCGGTAGACTCACCCGGTTGACCGTTGGCGTCGAGGAAACCCCACACCCGCATGCGTCTCAAATCGATCAAGCTGGCCGGCTTCAAGTCGTTCGTCGACCCCGTGACCGTGCCGTTCGACAGCAGCATGACGGCGATCGTCGGGCCCAACGGCTGCGGCAAGTCGAACGTCATCGACGCGGTGCGCTGGGTGATGGGCGAATCCTCGGCCAAGACCCTGCGCGGCGAGTCGATGACCGACGTGATCTTCAACGGCTCCACCGGGCGCAAGCCGGTGGGCCAGGCCTCCATCGAGCTGCTGTTCGACAATCGCGACGGCAGCATGGGCGGGCCCTATGCCCAGTACGCCGAGATCGGCGTCAAGCGCGTGGTCACCCGCGACAGCCAGTCGAGCTACTTCTTCAACGGCCAGAAGTGCCGGCGTCGCGACATCGCCGATCTGTTCATGGGCACCGGGCTGGGGCCGCGCTCCTACGCGATCATCGGCCAGGGCATGATCTCGCGGCTGATCGAGGCGCGCCCCGAGGAACTGCGCTCGACGCTGGAGGAGGCCGCCGGCATCTCCAAGTACAAGGAGCGTCGCCGCGAGACCGAAAACCGCATGCGCCGCACCCAGGAGAACCTCGAGCGCCTCGACGACATCCGCGAGGAGCTCGACAAGCAGCTCGAGCGCCTCAAGCGCCAGGCCGAGGCGGCGCGGCGTTACCAGACCCTCAAGGAGCAGGAACACCGCCTCAAGGGCGAACTGGCGCTGCTGCGCGCCCGCGCCCTGCGCGCCCAGCAGGGCGAGCAGGAAAATCGCGTGCGCGAACTGGAGATCCAGGTCGAGCGCGAGATCCTCGGCCAGCGCCAGTGCGAGAGCCGGCTCGAGGAGTCGCGCCAGGAACACGACCGCCTGGCCGAACAGCTCGAGGCCCACCAGGCGCGCTTCTACGAGACCGGCGCGGCGATCGCCCGGCTCGAGCAGCGTCTCGAACACGCCCGTCATCAGGAACAGCAGCTGGCCCGTGAGCTCGAGACCTCGCGGCGCGAACTCGGTGAACTCGACGAGCTCGGCGAGGCCGACGCCGAACGCCTGGCGCGGCTCGACGAGCGCCTGGAGACCCTGGGCCCCGAGCAGGAGGAGACCGCCGAGTCGCTGGCCGAGCTCGAGGCGACCCTCGACGAGGCCGAGGCGGCCTATCAGGACGCCCAGCAGCGCTGGGAGACCTTCACCGAGGCGGACCGTCAGGCTTCCCACGACGCCGAGCGCACCCAGGACCGGGTGCGCAATCTGGAGCGCTCCCTGGAAACCCTCGGCGGCGACATCCAGCGCCGTCGCCAGCAGCGCGACGAACTGCCCGATCAGCGGGAGCTGCGCGAACGCCGCGAGACGCTCAACGAGCAGCTCGCCGAGATCGACCTCGAACTCGAGGCGCTGGAGAGCCGTCGCGACACCATTCAGCTCGCTCGCGACAGCGACCGGGACGCGCTGCGCGAGCTGGAGGCCGCCCGCGAGGAGGACCGCCAGCGGCGCAGCCAGCTGCAGGGCGAGCTGGCCTCGCTGGAGGCGCTGATCGCCGCCAGCCTCGACGACCGGGACGCCGCGCTGGATGGCTGGCTCGCCGAACGCGGCCTGGACGATGCCCCGCGGCTGGCCGAAGGGCTGAGCGTCGCGCCCGGCTGGGAGCGCGCGGTGTCCTGGGTGCTGGCATCCTGGCTCAATGCGCGGCTGCTGCCGGAACTGCCGCGCCGGGCACTGGATGGCGCCCCCGATAGCGGCGAGCTGGCGCTGATCGAAGGCACCGCGAGCGGGCCGGCGGCGGCGGGGACCCTGGCGGAGCAGGTCGAGGGCGCCGGCGCCGCCGCCTCGATACTGGCACGTATCCGCTGTGCCGGGGACGCCGGCGAGGCCTGGGCGCTGCGTGACGCGCTGGCGCCCGGCGAGAGCGTGCTCAGCGCCGACGGGCTGTGGCTGGGCGAGGGCTGGGCGCGCTACCTGGGCCTCGCCGACGGCACCGACAGCGTGCTCGCCCAGCAGCGCCGGCGCGATGCGGCGAGCCTCGAGCTGGAGCGGCTGGAAGCGCGGCTCGGCGAGTGCGAACAGCGGCTCGGCGCGCTTCAGGATCGCGACAGCGAGCACGAAAGGAGCCTCGAGGAGGCGCGCGTCGCCGAGCGCGATCTGACCCAGCGGCGTCAGCAGGCGGCGCTCGCCGAAGGCAACCTCGCCTCGCGGCTCGAACACGTCGATGCCCGCGCCCGGGAGCTCGACGACGACATCGCCGGCCTGCAGGAGCAGCGCGAGACCCAGGCGCTCGAGCTCGAAGAGGCCCGCGAGCGCTGGCAGGCGGCGATGGGCGAACTCGAGGACAGCAGCCAGCGCCGCGAGACCCTGGCGCGTCAGCGCAGCGATGCCCAGGAATCGCTCGCCGCCCTGCGCGCCCGGTTGCGGCCGTTGCAGGAGCGCTCGCAGCAGCTGGCGCTGGAACACCAGCGGCTGACCACCGAGCGCGCCGGGCTGGCCGAGCAGCGTACACGCAGCGCCGAGGTGCGCGCCCGGCTCGAGGAAAAGTGCAGCGAACTCGAGGCGAGCCGCGAAACCCTGCGCGAGCCCGAGGCCGAGGAGCGCGAACAGCTCGACGAACTGCTCGACCGCCGTGGGCGCGAGGAGCTGGCGCTCAACGCCTGTCGCGACGAGGCACAGCAGCTCGGCGAGCGGTTGCGCGAGACCGAGGCGACGCGCCAGCAGCACGAGCGCAATCTCGAGGGCATCCGCCACCAGCTGGAAGAGGGGCGCATGCAGGTACAGGCGCTCAAGCTCAAGGCCGACGCCCAGGACGAAACCCTCGCCGAACTGGGACACGCCGCGGACACCCTGGCCGAGACGCTCGACCCCGACGCGACCGAATCGGCCTGGCAGACGCGCCTCGAGGAGGCCGCCGACAAGGTGCGCCGGCTGGGGGCGATCAACCTGGCGGCGATCGAAGAATATGACCAGCAAGCGGAACGCAGGGACTATCTCGAGGGTCAACATGCCGAGTTGAGTGAAGCGCTAGAGACTCTCGACCGGGCGATTCGCAAGATCGATCAGGAAACCCGAACCCGCTTCAAGGAGACTTTCGAGCGGGTCAATGAAGGGCTGGGGCAGCTTTTCCCCCGGGTTTTCGGTGGTGGAACGGCGTGGCTGACGCTGACGGGCGAGGATATGCTGGAGACCGGGGTCGCCATCATGGCGCGCCCGCCGGGCAAGAAGAACAGCACCATTCATCTTCTCTCGGGTGGGGAAAAGGCATTGACCGCCTTGTCGCTGGTGTTCGCCATCTTCCAGCTCAATCCGGCGCCTTTCTGCATGCTCGACGAGGTCGACGCTCCACTCGACGATGCTAATGTGGGGCGCTATGCCAAGCTGGTTAAGGACATGTCGGAATCGGTCCAATTCATCTACATTACCCACAACAAGATCGCCATGGAGGCCGCCGAGCGATTAATGGGGGTGACCATGCAGGAACCGGGTGTCTCGCGTCTGGTTTCGGTGGGCGTCGAGGAGGCCGCAGAGCTTGCCGATGCATGAAAAACTTGCAGTCAATGCCGCAATGCATTAACAACGCAAAAGACCAACGATAAACAGGCTGAATTGAAGGGCGGTTGCACTGGGCTGAGGAAAGAGTTGACTTTCTAAATAAAGTGGCCTTTTTTTTAGCAATCGCGCTATGCTAGTGACGAACTGGACATCAGGCATGGCGCCTTAGCAAACAGGCAAGACGACCCATGGAACTAAGAGAGTGGTTGATCATCCTCGGGCTGGCATTGGTGGCCATCATCGTCGTCGACGGTGTGCGCCGCCTGCAACGCCAGCGTAAAGTCCCTCGCCTCGACGAGGTGCCGAGCGGTGCGAGTGAAACGGATGAGGACAGTGGCGAGGCGCTCGACCCCGAAGAGGCGGCGCGCCGGGCCGAACTGAACTGGGAATTGCCCAACGGAGGGGCAAGGGTCGTCAGGCCGGCTTCGCAGACTTCGGTCGAGCCGAAGCCCAAGCTGCAGCGTCAGGAACACCCGGGGCCGTCCAAGGTCTTCGCGCGGATGAGCCGTGCCGGCGAAGCGGAAGAGCATCCGGTGCGCGACCGCTCCCGCAGCGCGGGTGCCAACGCGCATGCCGATACGGCGGACGCGGGCGCACCGACACGTCGCGAGCCGAGCGCCGAGGCGCGTCGGGCGCGCCACGATGCCGCCGCCGATGACGCGCCGGCCCGCGAAGCGCCGAGTGAAGCACTCCAGGCACGGCGGGAAGCGCCGGCCGACACCGGCAAGGCGCGCGGCAAGTCGGGCATGGCCGCCGCGCTGCGCTCCGGCGGTCAGCGTGTCTCGCAGTCGATGCAGCGCATGACCTCGGCGCTGCAGCGTCACGACGACGCCCCCGCGCTGCACGACGAACATCATGAGCCGACCCTGGGCGGCGAGGGCGCGCATGCGACGAGCGCCTCGCGCGACGGGTCGAGGCCGTCGCAAGCGTCATACGAGGAGTCGCGTGGCGATGCGCCGCGCGAAGAGGCCGATGGCTTCACCTTCCCGCGTTTCGCCGACCAGCGTCTGGAACCGGTGGGCGCGGCGGCCGCGCCGGACGTCGAGGATGACGCCTACGAGACCGAACGCGAGGCCGCCCGCCGCAGCATGCCCCGCGAGGAAGCTCCACGTGAGGATGTGGTGACGGCGCACCCGGTGGTCGAGAAGGCCCAGCGGCATCATGTCAGCGCGCAGCGTGCCCGCGAGACGCTGGCGCACGCCGACGAAATCGTCGTGATCAGCGTCATGGCGCGCAACGAGGAAGGGTTCGCCGGCACCGACCTGCTCAACCTGATGCTCGCCTGCGGCCTGCGCTACAGCGAGATGGGCATCTTCCTGCGCTACGAGACCGAGGATGGCGAGAGCGAGCTGCAGTTCGCGATGGTCGATGTGGTCAAGCCGGGCACCTTCGATCTCGACACCATGGACGACTTCAGCACCCCGGGCGTGACCTTCCTGATGCCCTTGCCGGGCGCGCGGGACTCGGCGGCCGCCTTCGAGGCGATGGTCGAGACCGCGATGGTGATCGTGCGCAACCTGGGCGGCGAGCTGAAGGACGAGAATCGCAGCGTGATGACCGCACAGACGGTCGAGTTCGCCCGTCAGCGGGTCCAGGAGTTCGAGCGCCGCTACCGGCTGCATCGCTCCCACGCCAACTGAAGAGACTGTCTCTCCCTTCTGCGAGCCCCTGACGGGGCTCGTTTTTTTGTGTCGCTGCTGGCGTCGTGGTTTGTCTGGCCGGCTTTGCCGGTAACGCCGCGGGCCACTTACACTCTGATCATTGCCGCATCGAGACCGTGTTTGTCATGAGCCATACCGCCCCCCGGCTGCTCGACGAGATCAATCGCCTGCGCAGCGAACTCGACGACGCCAACTACCGCTATTACGTCCTCGACGACCCGGAACTCACCGATGCCGACTACGACCGGCGCCTGCGCCGTCTGCAGGAGATCGAGCAGGCCCACCCGGAACTGGTGACGCCGGATTCGCCGACCCAGCGGGTCGGCGCCTCGCCGGCCGAGGGCTTCGCCGAGGTCGAGCACGCGGTGCCCATGCTGTCGCTGGACAACGCCTTCGACGAGGGCGAGGTCGAGGCTTTCGTCAAGCGCATCAACGACCGTCTGGAGCGCGGCGACGACGACCTCGCCTTCTGCTGCGAGCCCAAGCTGGACGGCCTGGCGGTATCGCTGGTCTACGAGCGGGGGCGGCTGATCAGCGGTGCCACGCGGGGCGATGGGCGCACCGGCGAGGGCATCACCTCCAACCTCCGGACCCTGAAGTCGATCCCGCTCAAGCTGCGCGGCACGGCCATTCCCGAGTTGCTCGAGGTGCGCGGCGAGGTCTACATGAGCCATTCCGGCTTCGAGGCGCTCAACGCGCGGGCCCGCGAGGAGGGCAGCAAGGTCTTCGCCAACCCGCGCAACGCCGCCGCCGGCAGCCTGCGTCAGCTCGACCCGCGGATCACCGCCCGGCGCCCGCTGGAGTTCTGCGCCTACCAGGCGGCACGTATCGACGAGGGCCAGGCGGCCGGTAGCCACTCGGCGCTGATGGCCCGTCTGCGCGAGCTGGGATTCCGTACCAGCCCGGAGCTGGCGGTCGTCGAAGGCGCCGAGGGAGTGCTCGACTACTGTCATGCGCTGGGCGACAAGCGCGAACGGCTCGATTACGACATCGACGGGGTGGTGCTCAAGGTCGACGACCTGCGAGCGCAGCGCGAACTGGGCTTCGTCGCCCGCGCGCCGCGCTGGGCCATCGCCTACAAGTTTCCCGCCCAGGAGCAGGCCACCCGCCTCAACGACGTCGAGTTCCAGGTCGGGCGCACCGGCGCGATCACCCCGGTGGCGCGGCTCGAGCCGGTCACCGTCGCCGGGGTCACGGTCTCCAACGCCTCGCTGCACAACGCCGACGAGATCGCCCGGCTGGGGGTGATGATCGGCGATCGCGTGGTGATCCGCCGCGCCGGCGACGTGATCCCCCAGGTGGTCCGGGTGCTCGACGACGAGCGCCCCGACGATGCCCGCGAGATCGCCTTTCCCGACCGGTGCCCGGTATGCGGCTCCGAGGTCGAGCGGATCGAGGGCGAAGTGGCGATCCGTTGCCCGGCGGGGCTGTACTGCGCGGCCCAGCGCAAGGAAGCGCTCAAGCATTTCGCCAGCCGCCGGGCGCTGGATATCGACGGTCTCGGCGACAAGCTGATCGACGCGCTGGTCGAACGTGAGTGGGTGAAGACGCCGGCGGATCTGTTCGCACTCCAGGCCGACAGGCTCGGCGAGCTGCCGCGGATGGGCGAGAAATCCGCCGGCAACCTGGTCAGGGCCCTGGAAAAGGCCCGGCATACCACCTTGCCGCGCTTCATCTACGCGCTGGGCATCCGCGAGGTCGGCGAGGCCACCGCCAACAACCTGGCGCGCCATTTCGGCACCCTGCAGGCGCTGATGGAAGCCAGCCAGGAAGCGCTGGAGGCCGTCGCGGATGTCGGGCCGGTCGTCGCCGCGCACATCCACGCCTTCTTCCGCGAGACGCACAACCGCGAGACGGTGGCCCAGCTGCGTGAGGCCGGCGTCATCTGGAACGAAGAAGCAATCGCCGAGCGGGCGCAACCGCTGGCCGGGCAGAGCTGGGTGCTCACCGGCAGCCTGGAGAGCCTGACCCGCGACGAAGGCAAGGCGCGCCTGCAGGCGCTGGGCGCCAAGGTCGTCGGCAGCGTCTCGAAGAAGACCGCCGCGGTGGTCGCCGGCGAGGCCGCCGGCAGCAAGCTGACCCGCGCCGAGGAGCTGGGGGTCGAGATCCTCGACGAGGCAACCTTCCTGGCGCGACTCGAAGAATGGGAGCAAGCCTGATGAATGATCGCTTCATCGACGTTCCGTATCGCATGCTGCCGGGCGAGACCCTGGACGCCCTGCTCGAGACCTACGTCACCCGCCAGGGCTACGACACCACCGACACCGGCGAGGGCATGCGCGGCTGGGTGGCCGAACTCAAGCGCCAGCTCGAACGCGGTGAACTGCTGATCGCCCACGACCTGCAGACCGAGACCACCGAGGTGATGACGCTGGCCCAGTGGCGCGCCTTCGGCCGCGACCTGGCCGACGACGAGGAGGGCTAGACGGGCCTGGCCAGGCGGGGGGAGGCGTCCTTGACGGCGCCCAGGGCGCCGTCAGCCGCGGCCATGCTCACGAATATACTGCTTCAGGGCCTGGTCGATGCGGCGCTGCCAGCCCTCGCCCTCTCCCTTGAAATGCTCGATCACCTCCCGGGAGAGGCGAATCGAGGTCTTCACCTTCCTCGGTGCATGCTGCTTGCCCCGCTGGCCGATCGTACGTTGCAGATCGGCGGGCAAGACTTCCGGCATGGGGCGCATACGCTTCACGTCGGCGTCGGTGAGTTCGCGGACCTCGCCATGCTTATCCGTGAGTCGCGTTTTCATAACGGCGTACCTCTCGTGGGTTGGCCTTCCTCAGACTGATGACTCGAATCCCCTCCGCGATCGGCGTGAAGCACACCACGTGGACGCGTTGGCCGATTTTGCCCAGGGCGATGAAGCGGCGCTCCAGGTAATCGAAACGGTTGTCTTCCGAGAATACTGCCGCTTCCCAATCAAAGCGCTCCACTGCCTTGAAGGGAAGGCCGCGCTCTCGCTCGTTTCGAGCGTTCTTGTCGGGGTCGAACTCGATGATCATTGGTTTTATTGTATGGACAAAAAGACAGCGAAGGAAGTTCCCGTTCACTATTCGATGGTTCAGTGAAGAGCAGCAGGCCAGTCCTTTCCAGCCATGATCGCCTGGTATGGGACTCATGGCATGTTGCGATGCAGCACTCTCTTTCCTAGAGTGAGAGGTCGAGCCGTCGCAATGACGGCACTTATCGCCAAGGGCGGGGTCGATTTCTCATCGTCTCGTCAGGGGGCAACATGCCACGAGCCATGAATATCCTGGTGTTGCAGGGCGGCGGGGCGCTCGGCGCCTATCAGGCCGGTGTCTTCGAAGCGCTGCAGCAGGCGGGCATCGAGCCGGACTGGGTGGTGGGCACCTCGGTGGGCGCGATCAACGCCGCGCTGATCGCCGGCAATCGCCGCGAGGAGAGCCTTGCCCAACTGCGGGCGTTCTGGACGCGCATCGCCCAGCCCGGCTACAGCTCGGGCGTCGCCCTGGCGCATCACGAGGCCCGCGCGGCCAAGCTCATGGCGCTGACGTCCGGCGTGCCGGGGTTCTTCCGGCCGCGCCCGCCGTGGCTGATCCCCTACACCCACAATCTCTGGGACGTGCCGCCGAGCTTCTACGACACCGCACCGCTGCGCGAGACCCTCGAGCAGCTGATCGACTTCGAGCGCCTGGGCACCCGCGACCTGCACGACGGCATGCGCCTGAGCGTGGGCACGGTGAATGTCGCCAAGGGCGCGATGCGTTACTTCGACAGCCAGCACGACACCCTGCGCAGCGAGCACATTCTCGCCAGCGGCGCCCTGCCGCCCGGGTTCCCGCCGGTGTGGATCGACGGCGAGGCCTACTGGGACGGCGGCCTGTGCTCCAACACGCCGATGGACTATGTGGTCGAGAGCGAGCGTCCGGGCAGCGACATGGCGGTCAACTGCTATGTCGTCGACCTGTGGAGCCCCGAAGGGCCGGTGCCCGAGACCATCGCCGAGGCCATGCTCCGCGAGAAGGATATCCAGTATTCGACCCGCGCCGGCCACAACCTGCACTTTCTCAAGCAGCTCAATAGCCAGCGCCAGGCGATCAGGACGCTGGGCCGGCACCTGGACGAGCAGACGCGCCAGCGCCCCGAGATCCAGCAATTGCTGGAGCAGGCGGAGCGTTCGCCGGTCAACATCGTGCGCCTGCTGGCACCGGTTCGCGAAAGTGAAACCGCCCAGAAGGACATCGACTTTTCCTACGCCACGATCATGGAGCGCTGGCGGATGGGCCAACGGGACATGACCCGCGCGCTTCAGGTCTGCCCCTGCCGGCGCGACCCGGTCAGCGACGACATCGGCGCCGAGGTCTGCAGTTACCGCAGCCGGGAGGACGGCGAGTTGGAAGAGATGACCGACGCGGCCGACGTCTGAGCCGGGATCGGCAGTCGTTGCCAAGTCCTTTTGGCTGGCGCTAAGTTACTAGATTCAATGAAGCGATGCCGCTGGCGTCGCCTACCGCTTGCCAGGCCGCAGAAGGCCGCCAGGTGGATCGACCAAGGAGAGAGCGCAATGTCACAGCATCCGGCACAGGGCCGCATCCAGGACCAGGTGGCGCTGATCACCGGCGCCGCCAGCGGTATCGGCAAGGAGATCGCCAGGCTGTTCGTCAATCAGGGTGCCAAGGTGGTGATCCTCGATCTCGACCGTGAGGCGGCCGAGGCCGCGGCTCGCGAGATCACCGAGCAGGGCGGCACGGCACTCGGCGTGGCCGCCGACGTGACCGACGAGGCTCAGGTCGAGGCCGCCTTCAAGCAGACCGTCGACACCTACGGGCGGCTCGACGTGATGATCGCCAACGCCGGTTCGCAGCACGTCGAGCCGATCCACAAGCTCTCCTACGACGCCTGGAAGAAGGTCACCAACATCCAGCTCGACGGCAGCTTCCTGACCACCCGCGCCGCCTTCCGCCAGATGATGCAGCAGGAAAGCGGCGGCTGCCTGCTCTACATGGGCTCGGTGCACTCCCACGAGGCCTCGGCGATGAAGTCGCCCTACGTCACCGCCAAGCACGGCCTGCTGGGGCTGTGCCGGACCATGGCCAAGGAGGGCGCGGCCTACGGCATCCGTGCCAACACCATCTGCCCGGGTTACGTGAAGACCCCGCTGGTCGAGAAGCAGATCCCCGATCAGGCCCGCGAGCACGGCATGAGCGAGGAGGAGGTGGTCGAGAAGGTGTTCCTCAAGGACACCGTCGACAAGCAGTTCACCACCGTCGCCGATGTCGCCGAGACCGCGCTGTATCTCGCCACCTTCCCCTCCAACGCACTGACCGGCCAGTCGATCGTGGTCAGCCACGGCTGGTTCATGCAGTAAGCCGGCACTGCCGCCCCGGTCACGCCCGGGGCGAGGCGTTGCCACGCACCAGGTCGGCGATCAGGCGCCGGCCGGGGTGCAGGTGATCGGCGAGTTCGCGCGCCACGGGCAAGGGCTCGTCGCAGATCCGCGAGGCGATCAGCTCGGCGCACAGCGGTGCGCTGGCCAGCCCCCGCGAGCCATGCGCGGCGCTGATCCACAGCCCCGCATGATGGGCGCCGGGCGCTTGCGGCACGCGCCGGGCATCCTTGGCCAGTGCCGCGTAGTCGGCTTGCCAGCGGGTCGCATCGGGCACCGGCCCGGCGTAGGGCGTCTTGTCCGGACTCGCCGCGCGCACCGCGGCACGCCCGGCGAGCTCGTCCGGATTCAGCCGCGCGCCGGCCTTCTCCAGCGCGTCCACGAAGCCCGGCAAGGTGCGTCTGAGCTCGGCCAGGTTCGTTGCATGGTCGGCCTCGCGCAGCCCGGCGTCGTCATCGTTGGGGACGAAGCTGGCGCCGAAGCTCAGTACGCCGTCACAGGCCGGCGCCACGTAGCCCCCGGCGCAGACCACCCGCTCGAGACCGGGGCTGCCCGACGGCAGCGCGACGCTCGAGAGCTGGCCGCGGATCGGCTGCAGCGGCAGTTCGGCGGTCTGGGGAAAGCGGTTGGCCTGGGTCGCCGTGGCGATCACCACCTGGTCGGCGGTCAGCGTCTCGCCGTTCGCCAGCTGCAATGTCCAGCCCGCCTGATCACCCAGCAGGGCCTCGACCGTGGCGTGCCTGAAGGTCACGCCCGGGGTGGCGGCCAGCGACCGGCACAGCTCGGCGGGGCGCACCCAGCCGGCCTGTGGATACTCCAGCCCGCCGTGAGCGAGCGAGCGTTCGCCGCCCAGCCCGGCACGTTCGCTGGCCTGGAGCGAGGTCAGCCCCTCGACCACCGTCGCCGGCAGGGCGTGATTGGCGAGAAAGCGTCGCTGGCGGCGCGTCTCGCGCTCCCCCGTCGCCAGTTGCAGCACGCCGCAGTCCCGCCACAGTCGGCGCCTCGGATCTATCTCGGCGAGCCAGCGACGGCTGTGGAGCAGCCCGGCCAGATAGACGCGGCTCTGGCGGTTGGTCTCGGCGGCGAGCTTGACGTAGAGCGCCCCCTGGCGATTGCCCGAGGCCCCGGCGCCGGGTGCCTCGCGGTCGAGCAGGGTAACGTCGATGCCGCGCCGCGCCAGGGCCTGGGCGACACAGCCGCCGGCCAGTCCGGCGCCGATCACCGCGACGTGGCGCGCCGGCCGGGGGGGTGGCGGAACGAACCAGGGCGTCTCGCGGCGCCGGTCGTCCTCGGCGGGGGTTTCCAGCGTGGCGCACAGCATCTCGCGCTTGCGCCCGAAGCCCGGCGCCTTGCGCCAGGCGAAACCGGCGGCGGCGAGCCCGCGCTTGACCACCCCGGCGCAGGTAAAGGTGGCCACGCTCGCCGCCGGCCGGCTCGCCTGGGCCATGGCCGCGAACAGTTCCGGCCGCCACATCTCGGGGTTCTTGCTGGGCGCGAAGCCGTCGAGGAACCAGGCATCGACGCGGCCGTCCAGCTGTGCCAGACATTCGGCGCTGTCGCCGAAATGCAGGTCGAGGGTCACGCGCTCGTCGAGCCACAGCCGATGCACGCCGCTGACCGGCTCGGGCCATTGCGCGATCAGCCGGCGCGCCTTGGGCGCGAGGTCCGGCCAGGCGCTCAGGGCGCGCGCCAGGTCATCGCGGGCCAGCGGGAAACGCTCGGTGGAAACCAGGTGCAGACGGGCCCCGGCCGGGGCACGGGACTCGAAGCAGGCCCAGGCGCAGAGCAGGTTGAGCCCGGTGCCGAAGCCGGTCTCGCCGATCACGAACGGGCGCGACTCGATCCAGGCGGCGAAGCGCCGGGGCAGATCGTTGCCTTCGAGGAACACGTGCCGGGCCTCGGCGCGACCGTCGTGGCGCGAGAAGTACACATCGCCGAAGCGGCTGGAGTGCGGCGCCTCGCCGATGTCGTCCGCCTGCCAGGTGAGTTCGGCCGGGGTCAGCGCGGTGAGCGGCGACAGCGGACGGGCAGGGTCATCGGCGCTTCGCGACACGCTCGCACTCCTCCGGCGGATGGGCCTGAAACCAGTTGGTCATTATTTGATCGATCTCGGTGAGGCGGCGTGGTGATTGCCGACGCGCGGTGTGTCCGCCGTCTCTTAACAGGGTTTTCCACAGCGACTGTGCAAAACGCGGCTGTGGATAACGCTGTCGTGGATAACCCGGCCATCGGGCTTTTCCTGCGCAAAAGCAAGGCGTTGGCGGCGGCCCCTTCGGCCATGTCGGCGAACGGGAGGGGCTGCGCCGCGTGCGGCGGGGGCCACCGAGGCGTCTTATCCCCCGACCGGCGACCGTCCGCCCGGATCAGGGCAGGACCTTCTTGAACGGCTTGACGGTGACCCTGGCGTAGACGCCGGCGATGGCGTACGGGTCGGCGTCGGCCCAGGCCTGGGCCTCGTCGAGGCTGTCGAACTCGGCGACCACCAGGCTGCCGCTGAAGCCGGCGTCGCCGGGGGCCTCGGCATCGACCGCGGGATGCGGGCCGGCCAGCACCAGCCGTCCCTGGTCGCGCAGCTTCTCGAGCCGTGCCAGGTGGTCGGGGCGTGCCGACTGGCGCTTGTCCAGGCTGTTCTTCACGTCTTCGCTGAGGATGGCATAAAGCATGGGTGTCTCCTTGTCTTTCATTGCGGGCTGGCCAGGTAGCGGCGCAGATAGAAGCCCTGGGCGACGATGAACGCCAGGGTCAGGCCGAGCATGCCGAACAGCTTGAAATTGACCCAGGTGGCCTCGTCGAAGGTCTTGAAGACGTAGACGTTGAGCAGCGCCATGGCGGCGAAGAACACCACCCAGGCGAGGTTGAGGCGCTTCCAGATCGCCCCCGGCAGGCTCATGGCGTGGCCCATCATGCGCTCGATCAGCGTCTTGCCGCCGAACAGCGGCGCGGTCAGGAAGGCCATCGCGAACAGCGCGTTGACCACGGTCGGTTTCCACTGGATGAACGCCGGATTGTGGAACATCACCGTCGCTCCGCCCAGCACGACCACCAGCGCCAGGGTCACCAGCTGCATCTTCTCGACGCGCTTGTAGCGCCAGCGCACGAAGCCGACCTGGGCCAGCGTGGCGGGGATCAGTACCAGGGTGGCGAGCACGATGTCGCCGGAGAAATGATAGACCGCGAAGAAGATCGCGATGGGCAGAAAGTCGATAAACAGCTTCATTGGCAGGAGTCTCGTGTGGCGCAGGCCGAGTTGGCGTTGACCCGTTGCGAAGGGGCGCGCACCATAACCGGCCTTATTCTGACAAAGACGCCTGCCGGCGTCATGCCCATGATCGCACTCCCCGATTCGCTCGAGGCCGTCACCGGCGTCGATCTGCACATGCACTCCACCGCCTCCGATGGCGCGCTGCCGCCCGCCGAGCTGATGGCGCTGTGCCATGGCCGCGGCCTGAGCCATGTGGCGCTGACCGACCACGATACCGTCGCCGGGATGGCCGAGGCCGCCGCGGCGGCCGATCGGCTGGGACTGCGCCTGCTCGCGGGCACCGAGCTCTCGGTGCAGTGGCGGGGCGTGACCATCCATGTGCTGGGCTATCTGCCCGCCGGCGTGCAGGGCTCGCTCGTCGAGGGGCTGGCGGCCCAGGCCGAGTCCCGCGAGCGGCGCGGCATCGAGATCGCCAAGCGGCTCGAGGCGGTCGGCCTGGACGACGCACTGGCCCGGGCACGCGCCTGCGCCGCGAGTGAGCGCCCACTGGGGCGGCCCGATTTCGCCCGCGCGCTGGTCGAAGCCGGCCTGGTGCCCGACATGGCCGCGGCCTTCAAGCGCTACCTGGGTGCCGGCAAGCGCGGCGACGTCAAGATGCACTGGCCGTACCTCGGCGCGGCGATCGAATGGGTGCGCGACGCCGGCGGAGTGGCGTCGCTCGCCCATCCGCTGCGCTACGGCCTGACCCGGCGCAAGCGCGGCCTGCTGATCGACGACTTCGCCGCGGCCGGCGGCGAATCGGTGGAGCTGATCAGCGGCTTCCAGAACCCCGACCTGTCCCGCGACCTGGCGCGCCAGCTCGTCGAGCGCGAGCTGTACGCCTCGCTGGGCAGCGACTTCCATTTCCCCGGCGGCCCGCTGGCTCCCGGCAGCATGAGCGCCGCGCCGCGCACGCCGGTCGCGCCGCTCTGGCGCCATCCGCGGCTGGCCGCCTTCGCCGCGTGAAGGCGGAGTCGTCCCTCGGCCTGCTAGGCTGACAGTAGCCGGCTGCGCCGTGACCGGCCGTCGCGCTATGTCTTATCCGTCCGTGATCCTTTCCAGGGAGGTGCCATGACCCAATTCTTTCAGATTCACCCGGAAAACCCGCAGAAGCGGCTGATCGACCAGGCCGTCAAGATCATCAAGGATGGCGGAGTGATCGCTTACCCCACCGATTCGGGTTACGCCCTGGGCTGCCACCTGGGCGACAAGAAGGCCATCGAGAAGATCAAGTGGCTGCGCTCGCTGGACGACAAGCACAACTTCACGCTGGTGTGTTCCGACCTGTCGGAGATCGGCACCTACGCCAAGGTCGACAACGCGGTGTTCCGCCTGCTCAAGAACCAGACCCCCGGTCCCTACACCTTCATACTCAACGCCACCAACGAGGTACCGCGCCTGCTGCTGCATCCCAAGCGCCGCTCGATCGGGGTGCGCGTGCCCGACCATCGCATTACCCATGCGCTGCTCGAGGCGCTCGGCGAGCCGCTGATGAGCGTGACGCTGATCCCGGTCGACGAGGAACTGCCGATGACCGACCCGGAAACGATCCGCGAACGCTTCGGCGCGCATCTCGACCTGGTCGTCGATGGCGGCGCCTGCCATCTGGAGCCCACCACGGTGGTCGACCTGCGCGAGCTGCCGCCCACCATCGTCCGCGAAGGGCGCGGCGACACGGCGCCGTTCATCACCTGATCATGATTCCTGCCCGTCGGCACGATCCGCGTCGCGTTCATGGCGCGGATCCTCGGTCTCCTCGTTGAGCCAGGTGCCGCAGCGCCGGCAGTAGCGGGCGTCGTGATCGTGGCGGTCGAGGCCGCAGCCGGGGCAGGCCTCGTTGGAGTAGCGCTGCTCGCGCAGCGAGCGAATCACCTCGGCGGAGAACACCCCGGTGGGCACGGCGATGATCGAATAGCCGATCAGCATGACCATCATCGAGATGAACTGGCCCAGCGGGGTGACCGGCGTGATGTCGCCATAACCCACCGTGGTCAGGGTGACCACGCCCCAGTAGACCGCCGTGGGGATATTGGTGAAGCCCGCTTCGGGGGGCTCGATCAGATAGACCACGCTGCTGAAGATGATCACGATCATCAGCACGCCGAACAGGAACAGCAGGATCTGGTGCCAGCTGTTCTTCAGCGCATCGATCAGCAACTGCCCCTCGCCGACGAACTGCATCAGCCGCAGCACGCGGAAGATGCGCAGCACGCGCAGCAGCCTCACCACCAGCAGCGACTGCCCCCAGGGGAACAGCAGGGCCAGCCAGGTGGGCAGGATCGACAGCAGGTCGATCACGCCATAGAACGAGGTCAGGTACTTCAGGGGCCGCTCCAGGCAGTACAGGCGGGCCGCCAGCTCCAGCGTGAACAGCAGCGTGAAGGCCCATTCCGCTTCGTAGAAGAGCGTGCCGAACGCGCTGTGATAGCTGTCGACGCTATCCAGCATGACCACGGCCACACTGGCCAGGATCATCAGGATCAGGCCGATATCGAAGCCCTTGGCCAGGCGGCTGTCCGACTCGAAGATGACCTGGAATATCTTCGTGCGCAGGCCTACCTTGGCGGGTCGTAAAGAGGACAAGGGCGCTCTCCTGTAAATAAGTGGTCGCTCGTGGGGAAGGCCGCTACTTCTTCCAGAAGGTGGGCGTGAACAGCACGATCACGGTGAGGATCTCCAGGCGGCCCATGAGCATCCCCAGGCACAGCAGCCATTTGGCCGCGTCGGGCAGGGAGGCAAAGTTGCCGGACGGCCCGATCGTCTCGCCGAGCCCGGGGCCGACATTGGCGACCGCCGTGGCCGCCCCCGAAAGCGCGGTCACCATGTCGAGCCCCAGCAGGGCCAGCCCGAGGGCGAGACCGGCGATGGTCAGAAAGAAGAAGAACGAGAACGCGATGACCCCCCGGATCACTTCTTCCGGCAGGCGCCGACCGTTGTAGCGTTGCGGAAACGTGCCGCTGGTATGGACCAGGAAGCGCAACTGGTTCGTCAGCATGACCTGGCCGATCTGGAAGCGGAATATCTTCATGCCGCCGCTGGTCGAGCCGCTGCAGCCGCCGATGAAGGTCAGGTAGAAGAACGCGACGATGCACAGCGCGCCCCAGGTCGTGTAGTCGGCCGAGGCGTAACCCGTGGTACTGACGATGGAGGTCACGTTGAAGGCGACCTGGGTCAGCGCCGTGAAAGGGTCCGTGCCCTGGCTGATCCGGTAGCCGGTGAGAATGGCGATGGCGACCAGCAGCAGGTAGCCGAGGCCCCTGACCTGCTGATCCCGCCACAGGGCGCTGCGGGTCTCGCGAAAGGCCCTGATGTACATGACGAAGGGCAGGGAGGCGCAGAACATGAACAGCGATGCCAGCCAGAGTATTTGCGGCTGGTGGCTGTAGGCGCTGAAGGAATCGTCGGTATTGGCGAAGCCGCCCGTGGCCACCGTGGTCATGGCATGCACGATCGCATCGAGGGGCAGCATGCCGGCCAGCCAGTAGGAGAGCATCACGATACCGGTGAATCCCAGGTAGATGGCGCCCGTGGCCTTGGCGATGCCGCCGGCGCGGGGCAGCACCTTGTCCGACCAGTCGGAGGATTCGGTCTGGAACAGGCGCATCCCGCCGACCTTCAGGAAGGGCAGGATGGCGATCGCCATGACGATGATCCCGACGCCGCCCAGCCATTGCATCATCCCCCGCCAGAGCTTCAACCCGTCCGACAGTCCATCGATGCCGACCAGGATGGTCGAGCCCGTGGTGGTGATGGCGGAAACGGACTCGAACACGGCATTGGTGAAGGACAGGGAGGGCGTGCCGAGGACGAAGGGCAGGCTCGCGAAGCTGGAGATCGTCACCCAGCTCAGGGTGGTGAGGACGAACATCTGGCGGGGGCGCAGCTCGATGGGCACGCCACGCGTCAGGACCAGCACGGGTAGCGCGATCGCCAGGACGACTCCCATCGACAGCGCGAAGGGCCGGGCTTCCAGGGAGCCTTCGAGCGCCAGCAGTACCAGCGGCGCCAGCATGAACAGCGCCAGCACCAGCAACAGCACGGCCAGTATCCTGGCGACGGGAGCGCTGTCGCAAGCCGCCTTCAAGGCGCGCCGTCGGGTCAGGCTGGGCAAAGGGCTCTCCTTGTCGCAAGGCCGGGTGGGTGGTTCATCGGGTCGTCAGAAGTAGGTCGCGCGTACCTGCAGGAGGCGTTCGACCTCTCGCATGCGCTGCTTGTCGATGAGAAAGAGAATGAGGTGGTCACCGGCTTCTATGACGACCTCGCCGTGATCGAGGATGACCTCGTCGCCCCGGACGATGGCGCCGATGATCGTTTCGGCGGGAAGCGGGATTTCGCCGACCGTCCGGCCAACCACTTTCGACGAATCGGCATCGCCATGGGCGACGGCTTCCATGGCCTCGGCCGTGCCCCGGCGCAGGGAGTGGACCTTGGCGACATCGCCGCGGCGGACATGGGTCAATATGCTGCCGATGGTCACTTGCTGCGGGGAGATGGCGATGTCGATCCTGTCGCCCTGGATGAGTTCGACGTAAGCGGGGGCGTTGATCAGGGTCAGCACCTTTTTCGCGCCGAGCCGCTTGGCCAGCAGCGACGACATGATGTTGTCCTCGTCATCGTTGGTCAGCGCGCAATAGATATCGCAATCGTCGACGTTCTCCTCGACGAGCAGGCTCTTGTGCGTCGCGCTGCCATTGAGCACCACCGTCTCGCCAAGACGCTCGGCCAGATCCTGGCAACGCGCCTCGTCGATTTCTATCAGTTTGACCTGATGGTCGTGTTCCAGCCTGGCCGCGAGGCGTTCGCCGATATTGCCCCCGCCGGCGATCATCACGCGGCTGTAGCCCTGCTCCGCCTTGCGGAGTTCCTTCATGACCGCGCGAATGTCCTTGCGCGAGGCGATGAAGAACACCTCGTCATCCGTTTCGATGACGGTATCGCCATGGGGCGCGATCCCTTCGCCGCGTCGATAGATGGCCGCCACCCGGGTGTCCACGTCGGGCAGGTGTTCCCTCAGGGTGGCCAGTCGCTTGCCCACCAGGGGCCCGTCGTGGACGGCCTGCACGGCTACCAGCTGCACCTTGCCCTTGGCGAAGTCGAGTACCTGCAGGGTGCCGGGGAACTCGAAGATCCGATAGATGCTGTCGGTGACGAGCTGCTCGGGGCACAGGGTCAGGTCCACGCCCAGCGCCTGTTCCGAGAACAGTTCCTCATGCGCGAGATAGTCGTTGTCATGGACACGCAGTATCTTGGTCGGCGTGCTGAAAAGCGTGTTGGTGACCTCGCAGGCCAGCATGTTGAACTCGTCGGAATCGGTGACGGCGATCAGCAGATCCGCATCGTCGCAGCCGGCCTTCCTGAGCACGCTCGGATGCGAGACCTTGCCCTCCACGGTGAGGATGTCCAGCCTCGCGGTGAGATCGCTCAACCTTTTCGCCGAGCTGTCGACGACGGTGATCTCGTTGCCTTCGCGCCCCAGGTATTCCGCCAGGTTGCTGCCGATCGGCCCCGCACCGAGAATAATGATCTTCATGAGTTCATCCTAAACCACTCGCTTTGCCATGACGCAGCCCATCCCTGGGCGAGTATGCTCTCACAGGTGCCTTCCCGAGCGCACCGCCACGAGCGGCTCATGCCGCGTCCAGCGCGGCGAGCAGGGCCAGGCTGTGCTGGCCGAACGCGGGTGTCAGCCACCGGCGGTCGTCGAGCGCCGCGGCCAGCCGGTCGGCCGGCCGGCGCACCGACGCGGCCAGCTGAACGTCCTCGGCCAGCGAGCGGAAGGCATCCCGGGCCCGCGCCAGGAACGCCGTCTCGCCACTGTCGTCCAGCGCATCGAGGGCGGCGATCGCCCGGTCGGCACGTTGGCGTGGCGACGCGTCGCGTGGCTCGCCGGCCGGTGTCGGCCAGCGGCCGTCGCGCAGTGCCGCGCCGCGGGCCGCCTTGCTGGCATTGGCCGGGCGTAGCGCGACGGACGCGGCGAGGGTCTCGGCGAAGCGCCACAGGGCCTCCGGCGCGCCCTGCTTGAGCTCGAGTTCCAGCTCGTCGATGGCCACGCGCTGCTGCCCGGCGTGGATCCCGCCCTGGTCGAGGGCGACCTCGATCGTCGTCTCGGCATCCTCGACCAGCCAGCTGGTGCGCGCGAAGTCGGTGGTGAAGCGCGGCTCGAGGGCGAGCAGGACCTCGCGGCCCAGCGCCTGCATCGGTGGCAGTGCCTCGAGCCCGGCGAGGTCGAGGGCATGCCCGGCCACCGGCCACTCCCACTCGCCCCGCGAGGAGAGCCCGCCCGAGCCCTCGCCGGCGGTCTTGAGCGTCTGGACGATATGCCGCGGGGTGCGTCGCAGGCGCAGCGCCACGCGATGGCGCTCGAGATCGCCGTCCGGCGTGTCGTAGTAGGTGTTGGTCAGCGTTTCGTGCCTCGCGTGGCATCCGGCGAGGCGTGGGTGGGCGGCGAGCTCCTGGGCAGCGCCCTGGCCCAGGGCCAGCTTGAGTTCGATTTCCTTAGCCATCCTGACGCTCCCTGGCAAGTGCAAGCGGTTAATTTTTCATGACGTTGCGTGCTGCAATCACTATACTGACGCCGCCATTTCCAACCGACGAATGATGCTCATGGTGACTTCCAACCCCTTCTCGTCGTTGTTCGGGCGATCACCGTTTCAGCCATTGCTGGCTCACATCGTCAAGACCAGTGAGTGCGCCGATCAGCTGTTGCCCTTCTTCGACGCCTCTCAGGCCGGCGACTGGGAAGAGGCCGCCAAGTATCGCGAAGCGGTCACCAATCTCGAGCACGATGCCGATGTGCTCAAGACCCAGTTGCGTCTCAACCTGCCCAATACCCTGTTCCTGCCGGTGTCGCGCTCCGACCTGCTGGAGTTGATCAGCGTACAGGACAAGATCGCCAACAAGGCGCGGGACATCACCGGCATCATGCTCGGTCGTCGCATGAAGATACCCACCGAGATGGCCCAGCCGATGCGCGATTACCTGCGTACCGCCGTGGCTACCGTAGCGCAGGCGCGCAAGGCGCTGGAAGAGCTCGAGGAGCTGCTCGAATCGGGCTTCGGGCGCAACGTCTCCGACGTCATGCACAACCTGATCCGCGAGCTTCACGACCTCGAGCACCAGGCCGACAACCAGGAAGTCGCCATTCGTCGTCAGCTGTTCGAGCTGGAAGCGCAGCTGCCGCCGGTGGACGTGATGTTTCTCTACAACATCATCGACTGGATCGGTGATCTCGCCGACCGCGCCGAGCGCGTCGGCAGCCGTCTGCAGATCCTGACCGCACGCTGAGGCCGCGGCGCTTCCGCGTCATCGGCTTCGCTTCACGCCACTCAAAAAGAACACGTGCCTATGTCCATCATTGCGCAGTACGGCGACGTATTCATCATTCTCGCCTGCATCTTCGGTTTCTTCATGGCCTGGGGGGTCGGCGCCAACGACGTCGCCAACGCCATGGGGACCTCGGTCGGCTCCAAGGCCATCACCATTCGCCAGGCGATCCTGATCGCGGTGATCTTCGAGTTCCTCGGCGCCTGGCTGGCCGGCGGGCAGGTCACCGAAACCATCCGCAAGGGGATCATCGATCCCGCCCTGCTGACCGAGGACCCGCAACTGCTGGTCTACGGCATGCTGGCCTCGCTGCTGGCCGCCGGGCTATGGCTGATGATCGCCTCGGCGCGCGGCTGGCCGGTATCGACCACCCACTCGATCGTCGGCGCGATCGTCGGCTTCGCGATCGCCGGGCTGGGGGTCGACGCGGTGGGCTGGCCCAAGGTCGGGCAGATCGCCGCCAGCTGGGTCGTCTCGCCGCTGCTGGCCGGTACCATCGGCTTCGTGCTGTTCCGTTCGGTGCAGATCCTGATCTTCGAGAACCGTGACCCGTTCGCCGCGGCCAAGCGCTACGTGCCGGGCTATATCTTCCTGGTCGGCTTCATCATCGCCATGGTCACGCTGGTCAAGGGGCTGTCGCATGTCGGCCTCGAGCTGGGCTTCGGCGAGAGCCTGCTGATCTCGATCGCCATCGGCATCGTGATCATGGTGCTGGGGATCTTCCTCGAGAACCGCGTCAATCGCGACAAGAAGCGCCGTGGCGACAGCTTCGGCTTTTCCAGCGTCGAGCGGATCTTCGGCGTGCTGATGATGTTCACCGCCTGCGCCATGGCCTTCGCCCACGGCTCCAACGACGTCGCCAACGCGGTCGGTCCGCTGGCCGCGGTGATCAGCGTGGTCGAGTCCCAGGGCGATGTCGGCGGCGCCGCGGTGCTGCCCTGGTGGGTGCTGGTACTGGGCGGCGGCGGCATCGTCGTCGGCCTGGTCACCTACGGCCACAAGGTGATCGCCACCGTGGGCACCGGCATCACCGAGCTGACGCCGAGCCGGGGTTTCGCCGCGACGCTGGCGGCGGCCACCACCGTGGTACTCGCCTCGGGCACCGGCCTGCCGGTCTCGACCACCCACACGCTGGTCGGCGCGGTGCTCGGCGTGGGCCTGGCGCGCGGCATGGCGGCGCTCAACCTGCGGGTTCTGGGCACCATCATCATGTCGTGGCTGATTACCCTGCCCGCCGGGGCGGGCCTGGCGATCCTGTTCTTCTTCATGTTCAAGGGCATGTTCGGCTGACGAGCTACGAGCTACGAGCTACGAGCTACGAGCTGCGGGCGACGAGCTACGAGCTACGAGCCACGAGCTACGAGCCACGAGCTGCGGGCTGCGGGCGACGAGCTGCGGGCAACGAGCCACGAGCTGCGAGCTGCGAGCCACGAGCAATATTGCTGCTGAAGCCCGCAGCCGCTCTTTACAGCGCCCCGAACCTGGCGCTCGAAGCCCGAACGGCGGCACCCCGAAAGGTGCCGCCGTTTTCGCGCCTCTGATATAGTCGCTGTCTATCCGCCATCCTTGGCTGTTTCTCTTCCTTCCGCCTCCGGGGGCTCGGCTTGAACACGCGCTTTCCCTTCGTCGACTGGTTTCGCAATTCCTCGCCCTATATCAACGCCCATCGTGGCCGAACCTTCGTCATCCTCATCGAGGGCGAAGCGATGGCCAACGGGCGCGGCGAGCAGCTGATCCAGGATCTGGCGCTGCTGCATACGCTGGGCGTGCGGCTGGTGGTGGTCTACGGCATCCGCCCGCAGGTCGGCGAGGCGCTCGATGCGGCGGGCGTCGTTCCCGAGCGCCACGCCGGTCGCTGGGTCGCCGACCACGCCATCATGCGCTGCGTGGAGCGCGTCGCCGCCGAACAGCGGCTGTGGCTCGAGGCCCGGCTGTCGCTGGGCCTGCCCAACACGCCGCTGCACGGCGTCGAGCTGACCGCGGTGTCGGGCAATCTGGTGATGGCCAAGCCGCTCGGCGTGCGCGACGGCATCGACTTCGACCACAGCGGCGAGGTGCGGCGGGTGCGCGCCGCGGCCATCGAGTCGCTGCTGGACCGGGGCACGCTGGTGGTACTGCCGCCGCTGGGGTTCTCCAGCACCGGTGAGGTATTCGACCTCGATGCCGCCGAAGTCGCCCAGCAGGCCGCCGTGGCGCTCAAGGCCGACAAGCTGATCCTGCTCGGCGAGGCCGACGGCCTGCACGACGACAGCGGGGCGCTGCAGCGCCAGCTGACCCCCGGCGATGCCCAGCCGCTCGTGCAGGCGGCGGCCGCCGGCAGCGAGCTGGCCCGCCACCTGGCGGCGGCCTGCGAGGCGGCGCGGCATGGCGTGGCGCGCACCCACCTGATCTCCTGGCACGACCATGATGCGCTGCTCGGCGAGCTGTTCACCCGCGACGGGGTGGGCACGATGATCACCCAGCATCGCTACGAGCAACTGCGCCCGGCGGGACTCAACGACATCGCCGGGCTGCTCGAGCTGCTGCGCCCGCTCGAGGAGCGCGGCATGCTGGTGGCGCGCTCGCGTGAACGCCTCGAGCACGAGATCGACGACTACCTGGTCATCGAGCGCGACGGCATGATCATCGGCTGCGCGGCGCTGCATGCGTTCGACGACGCCGCCATGGCCGAACTGGCCTGTGTCGCCGTGCACGACGACTATCGCGGCGGGGCGCGGGGCGCGTTGCTGCTCGCCGAGATCGAGCGGCGCGCCAAGCGCGACGGGATCGCGGCGCTGTTCGCGCTGACCACCCACACCGCCCACTGGTTCTTCGAGCATGGCTTCCGGCTGACGACTATCGAGTCGCTACCGCCGCTACGCCGCGAGGCCTACAATCACGCCCGCAAGTCGAAGATCCTCGTCAAAAGCCTGAATTGAGCCCGTTTTCGGCGCCAATTCAGCGCTTGGGGCCTGCCTGAATGGCCGCCTTCCGACGGCGCCGTTCGCGTCTGTTGCCAAATCGAGACGCGCCAACTCATTGAATTAAAAGAAAGATGGACGCTGAATCGCCACCGCGTCGCTCGTTGGCGACGTTCATGGCCGGTTGAAGGGGCGCTTTTTCCGGTTCTGGGCGGGTCGAGCCGCTTCCGGTCCGCCGGTTGTTTTTTAAGTCTTTGAAAATAAACGTATATTGCAAACGTTGGCACGCCGTTCGCACTATATAGGGCGAGCAACGGGAAGTGGTTCAACGGCTCGATCCACTCCCCGACCGGGCTCCAGGCGGTCTTCCACGACCCTGTGCCAGGACCGCCAACCGGCTCGGTAGCGTCTGCTCCACGCGATGTGTGACTTAGGTTGCGATGAGACGGGTACGGCTGAACGGCAAGGATATGTACCTGTAGGGCAAGGATGCCCAGGCATGGATGCCACTCCCCCTGACGGGGGACCCAATTGACGACGCGACGCCACGGCGGCGTGTCCAACCGGACGAAGCCAGGCGGTTCGCCGCCAGAAGTGAATAGCCGCCCCTGGCAGGCACAAGGCGATTTCACGGCTTCGGGCTCCCTCGGGGAGCCGACTCCGAGTCCTCATGAGTATCGGGCCAGGCGGATCATCATGAGTGCTCACTTGACCCTTCAGTTCCCTGCGTACCTTGGGCCGGCTCTGCCGGCCCTCTTTTTTTGTATCGCGGGCGTCTCACCGATTACCCGAACGGTAACTCTGTTATGCTGTGCGGAGAGAACGAATGACGCTGACCCTCTTTCTGCATAGAACTATTTCCATGACCTCCCAGGTCTCGCGCCGCTGGCGGCCCCGCTCATTAGTGCAGCTCGTCCTGCTGGCCTTTCTGGTCGTGATGCTGCCCATCGCCGTCCTGATGTTTCAGGCCGGCGAAGCATTATCGGAGCTCTCGAGGCTGGCCGATGTCAGCGCACGCCAGGCCGTCGACCAGACGCGCCGGGCCCGCGCGCTTTCCAACCTGGCCGTGGAGATGGAGCGCAGCGCCCGCCAGTACGCGGTGGTCGAACAGCCCGGCCTGATGGAGATCTTCAACGACAAGGCCGACGAGTTCACCGACCTGCTCGACGAACACCAGCATCTGCTGCCCGGCAACCTCGACCTGATGGCGCTGCGCCACCAGATCCACGTACTCGCCGAGCTGCCCGAGATGCCCCCGGAAGAGGTCCGCGAGCAGCTCGACCAGTTCGCCAGCTTCGCCGAGCACACCAGCGCCGTGCTCGAGGCCACCAACCGCCAGATCGACGATCGCATCGACTCGATCAGCGTCCAGGCCGGCCAGGTCCAGCAACGCCTGTGGCTGCAGACCGCCGGGCTGGTCTCGGCGAGCCTGTTGCTGATGCTGCTGTGCACCTGGCTGATCATCCGCCCGATCCGTCAGCTCGAGCGGCGCATTCTCAGCCTGGGCAGCGGCGCGGAGCCGCCCCGGGCGCACCATATCCAGGGGCCCGCCGAGCTGGTCAGCCTGGGCGAACGGCTCGACTGGCTGTCGGCCCGGCTCAACGAACTCGAGGCCCAGAAGCAGCAGTTCCTGCGCCACATGTCCCATGAGCTCAAGACCCCGCTGGCCAGCGTGCGCGAGGGTACCTCGCTGCTCAGCGACGACGTCGCCGGTGCGTTGACGCCGCGCCAGCGCGAGATCGTCGAGCTGATCGACGCCAGTGGCGAGGAGTTGCAGACCCTGATCGAACAACTGCTCGACTACAACCTGCTCCAGCACAGCCAGGAGGCGGTCTACGAACGTTTCGACATCGCCACGGTGATCAAGGAAGTGCTCGCCAAGCATCAGCTGGCGCTGGAGAAGAAGGGCATGCAGGTGAGCGCCCACCAGCAACCGCTCGAATGGCGCGCCGACCGCAGCCGCACCATGCGCATTCTCGACAACCTGGTATCCAACGCCATCGCCTACGGCGAGGATGGCGGTGACCTGGAGCTGCGCGCCCAGCGCCGCGGCCGCACGCTGGCTATCGAGGTTGCCAACAGCGGCGAGCCGATCGCCGACGAGGATCGCGAGCAGCTGTTCGACGCCTTCTACCAGGGCCGGGCGCGACGCAAGGGGGCGCTCAAGGGCTCGGGTATCGGCCTGTCGGTGGCCGCCGATTGCGCCAAGGCCCAGAACGGGACGCTCACGCTCAGCGACGACGACCCGCTCGATGTGTGTTTTCGGCTGACATTGCCATGGAACGCCGAGGACGCCGACGAGACTAATAATACGCCGCAAGTCATGCTCACAGCGATAAGCGACGACGCAAGGAACTGATCAATGAAGCATTCGATAATCGTGGCCAGCCTGCTGGCCGTTTCTCTGTTGGCCGCCGGTTGCCAGCAGCTCATGCCCCAGGGCGACGCGCCCGCCGACATGGCGGACAACCGGTGCCTGTCCGAGATACCCGGCCTCGAGGTCAGTGACTGCCTGCTCGAGTCGTGGGTCGATTTCGGCCTGGCCGCCCAGCGTGGCGACGCCGAGTGGCGTGAAGGGATTCTGGCCGAGCTCGACGGCGAGAGCGCCGATCAGCGCCTGGCCCGGGCCGTCGTGCTGTCGTGGGGCGACCGGGAGCGCTGGGAAGACGCCTCGGAGCTCTACAAGGCCGATCTGGCCGCCGCGCCCAGCCAGCTGCAGCCGTTGCTGAGGCAGTGGCTCAACGGCCTCGAGGGCCGGCGCGCGCTGCTCGACGAGATCGCCGCCAGCAAGAGCGCGCGCAACAAGGCGGTTCATGAGCGCGACGCGCTGGCCGAGAAACTCGACGCGCTGACGGCGATCGAACAGAGTATCAATTCGCGCCAGCAGTAGTCCGAGCCCCGCAGAGGGCGGGCTGGCGCCATGGCCTTTTAGGAGCGACACCGTGAAGCACGCAGCCCACATCCTGTTGGTTGACGACGATCCCAGCCTGCTCAAGCTGCTGGGCATGCGCCTGGAAAGCCGGGGGTACCGGGTGACCACCGCCGACAACGGCCGCCAGGCGCTGGAAAGCCTGGAGCAGACGCGTCCCGACCTGGTGCTCTCCGACCTGCGCATGGACGAGATGGACGGCATGGCGCTGTTCCAGCAGCTGCAGAAGCGCGTTCCCGGCCTGCCGGTGATCATCCTCACCGCTCACGGTTCGATTCCCGATGCGGTCAGCGCGACCCGCCAGGGGGTGTTCAGCTTCCTGACCAAGCCGGTCGACCGCGACGAGCTGTTCGCGGCGATCGACGACGCCCTGACCCAGACCCCCGGCCCCAGCGTCGAGGCCGACGACGCCTGGCGCTCGGCGATCATCACCCGCAGCCCGCACATGGAGCGCGTGCTCGAGCAGGCGCGGATGGTCGCCGGCTCCGACGTCAGCGTGCTGGTCACCGGCGCCTCCGGCTCGGGCAAGGAGCTGCTCGCCAGCGCCATCCACCAGGCCAGCTCGCGGGCCGGCAAGCCGTTCATCGCCATCAACTGCGGCGCGCTGCCCGAACAGCTGCTGGAAAGCGAACTGTTCGGCCACGCCAAGGGCGCCTTCACCGGCGCGATCAGCCAGCACGAGGGGCTGTTCCAGGCCGCCGACGGCGGCACGCTGTTCCTCGACGAGATCGGCGACATGCCGCTGCCGCTGCAGGTCAAGCTGCTGCGCGTGTTGCAGGATCATCAGGTCCGCCCGCTGGGCTCGACCACCTCGATCCCCATCGACGTGCGCATCATCTCGGCGACCCATCGCGATCTCGACAAGGCGATGGCCGAGGGCGACTTCCGCGAGGATCTCTACTACCGCCTCAACGTCGTCAACCTGCGCCTGCCGCCGCTCAAGGAGCGCGCCGAGGACGTGCCGCTGCTCGCCAAGCACCTGGTCACCCAGGCCGCCGCGCGGCACAAGCCGTTCGTCAAGGGCTTCTCCTCCGAGGCGCTCAACCTGCTCGCCTCCAGCGCCTGGCCGGGCAACGTCCGGCAGCTGGTCAACGTGGTCGAGCAGTGCGTGGCGCTGACCAGCTCGCCGATCATCCCCGAGGCGCTGGTCTCCCAGGCACTGGCCGCCGAGGAGAACGCGCTGCCCTCGTTCAACGACGCGCGGGCCGGCTTCGAGCGCAGCTACCTGATCAAGGTGCTCAAGATCACCGAGGGCAACGTCACCCAGGCGGCGCGCATCGCCGGGCGCAATCGCACCGACTTCTACAAGCTGCTGGGGCGCCACTCGCTGGAACCCGGCAGCTTCAAGCCCGGCGCCGACACCGAGGAGCTCAGCCAGGCCTGATTCCCGGGGCGTCGCCGGGGCGGGTTGGCGCGGATGGGCGTTGAACGTTGCCGCCGTGCGATGGGTCGATTGACAGGCGATTCCTGCCTGGGTATACAAGCAACCCACTTCTCATTGCGAGCTTACATGGTCCTGCTGGCCGCTTTCGTACTGATCTCCATCGGTTTCTCCTTTCTCTGCTCGGTGCTCGAGGCGGCGCTGCTGTCGCTGACACCGAGCTACATCGCACAGTTGAAGGAGACGCGCCCCAAGCTGCACGACGCGCTCTCGCGGCTGAAATCCAACATCGACCGGCCGCTGGCGGCCATCCTGACGCTCAACACCATCGCCCACACCGTGGGCGCGACCGGCGTCGGCGCCCAGGTGTCGATCCTGTTCGGCGAAACCTACATCGCCGTGGCCTCGGCGCTGATGACGCTGTTGATCCTGGTGCTCTCGGAAATCATCCCCAAGACCATCGGCGCCACCTACTGGCGGGGGCTGGCACCGCTGCTGCCGCCGGTGCTGCGTGTCATGATCGTGGTCCTGGCGCCGTTCCTGTGGCTTTCCGAGCTGATCACCAACCGTATCGGCAAGTCCGAACACGATGTCGACATGCGCGGCGAAATCAAGGCGCTGGCCCGCATTGGCCTGGAGGGGAAGGCGCTGGACAGCGACGAGACGCGGACCATCGTCAATATCCTCAACCTGCACGAGATCACCGTGAAGAGCGTGATGACCCCGCGCACCGTGTGCGAGACGGTGACGCCGATGCTGACGGTGGGGGAGTTCGACCAGCGCTACGGCAAGACCCAGTTCACCCGCTTTCCCGTCATGGACGGCGGCGAACAGGCGATGGGCTACGTGCACAAGGCGGATACCTACCATGCCGACGACGCGCAGACCATGAAGGCCCTGATGCACCCCGTCGACGCCATCCAGGAAGCCGACAACGTCGAGCACGTCTTCACCTCGATGCTCAGGGACCACAACCACATGCGGGTCGTCTATGACGACCACGGCACCTGGGTCGGCCTGATCACCCTGGAAGACGTCATCGAGACGATCCTGGGGCAGGACATCGTCGACGAGACCGACAACGTGCAGAACCTGCGCAAGTATGCCAAGCAGCGTTGGCTGAAACGCATCAAGCGCGACGAGTCGGCCCGCTCGCAGAGCTGACCGCTGCCTCGTGACAGGCATGACGACCGCCCGCCGGAAGCCCGGCCGGCGGTTTTTTCATTGGTGCGCCAGGCATGGCGCACGCAAAAGAAGCGCGCCCGGGACGGGCGCAGAAAAGCGAGCACTGGACGATCGGCAGTCGGCGAGGCAAGGCGCCGGGTGCGAAGATCGCTCAGACGCCCTCATGATACGCCACCCGAGAAAAATCGCAATGAGAGTTGTTTACATTTGCGCCGAGGGTGATCGGCGCTACCGTACCGCTCAGATCGCGATATCGATGCTGCCGACCCGGGCCCGCCCGGGCAGCGTGCCGCCGAGTTGCCGGCCCAGCTCCGAGTAGAGCCCGTCGAGAACCGACCGGGCCAGCGTCCGGTCGAGGCCGGCGAGCTGCTTCTCGGCCTGGCGCAGGGCCTTCTTGCCGTCGCGGTTCTCCTCGTCGAGGGCGGCGCGCAACTGGGCGATCGCCTCGCTCAGGGATTTCTTGGCGTCCTTGAGCAGGCCCAGCAGCGCGCCATCGTCCGACCCGGAGGCGGCCGCGGGGGGTGGCCCGCCCGGTAGCGCCGAGGCGCCGGGCGAGACGGCGCTGCCGGAGGGCTTTTCGTCGTCCGTCGCCTCCTGCGAGCCTGCCGAGCCGGGCGTCGTATCGTCCGCCCGTTCGCTCGCCAGGTTGGTTGACGGCGCGGGCGCGGGCGGCGGCTCGCCGGACGCGGTCGCGCCGCCGCCGGGTGTCGACGTGGCCGCAACACCCAGGGCCGACTGCGCGCCCGTCAGCGCTTCGCCGACACCGGGGGTGGCCTGTGCCGCGGCCTGTGCCGCGGCCAGGGTCGGCGAAGGCAGGGCCATCGGGGCCGCCCCGGTGCCGCCGCCCAGGTTCCGGGCGAGGCCGTTCAGCTCGCCGGCGATGCTCTTGAGCTCCTTGGCGATCGCCGCGAGCTTGTTGGGCGAGGCGAACATCATCAGCGCCTTGAGCATCTCCAGGCGCTGCTTGAGAAAGCCAGCCTTGTTCTCGTCGACCTCGCGGGGCATCGCCTGAAGACGCTGCAGCCCATCCTGAAGCTCCCGCAGGCGCTCGGTGACCGGGTTGGGTGGCGTGTCCTCGGCCCGGCCAGGCCGTGACGCCGCCGGGGCGCGCTCGGCGCCATCCGCACGTGACGCGATGGCCGTGCGCTCCAAGGCGGTGGCACGGGGCGCGGGGTAAAGGGGCGAGCCGATCTTCATGGGCATTCCTTGCTTGAGCGCTGGCGCAGCGCTATTCAAGCAGGATATCGGCGGCGCCGGTAAATAGTTGAGCGGCCGTGCGGAGCTGGGCCTGGGGCTCGATCCGCTGGGCAATGAGGTGGAGCAGTATGTGGCGTCCTGCAACACACCCATTAGAGGCGAGGTCACGGTTTCCAACCGGGCCGAAATCCGTACGTGAAGCGCCCAAGAAAGCCCCGTCGGCGTCGGTCGGCGGGGTGTCGTCACGAAGTGGTCGCCAGCGTGGTAGGTAGACCTTCGTCGGTCTTTGCCACGTCATCTTGAGACAAACACCCCGTCAGAGAGGCTGCAGCTCAATGGTGATAATGAAATGAATATTGCTTTATTGCAGAAAACTTATTTTATTTATTTTCCATCATTGGATAGCTTCGAATTACTTCGATGGGCGAGGAGGGGGCAATGAATTTGCCAAGCCTGAACTCCTCGCCACTCTCGGGCCGTCTTGAATACGAGCACCTCCGATGCAGCGGATGGCTGGCGGCCCCTATTCCGAGGAGAAGCGCACGATGGCGACTGATCTTGCAGGAGATATTGGGGATATTGCCGACACCGAGACCGATGCTAGATTGGGGCGTCGTGAAAAGATCGGCTACGGACTTGGCGATGCCGGTGGCACCATTGTTACCGCGTTGATCGGTAATTTCCTGACGTTCTTTTATACGGATATCTTCGGGCTGGCTCCGGCGGTAGTGGGCACTTTGTTCATGGTGCTGCGTATCCTGGATGCCTTTACCGACCCCATGATGGGGATGCTGGCGGACAGAACGCGCACCCGCTGGGGTAAATATCGCCCCTGGCAGCTCTGGATTGCGCTGCCTATGGGGGGCATTCTCTTTCTGGCGTTCTTTTCACCCGACCTGAGCGGAGGCGCGCTGATCGGCTACGCCGTGGTCACCTATTTCCTGCTCTCGTTGTGCTATACCGCGATCAACGTGCCCTACTGCGCGCTGATCAATGTGATTACCAGAAGCACCCGTGAAGTGGTCTCCTGTCAGACATATCGCTTTGCGCTGAGCGGCGTGGCGGCCTTTTGCGTCATGGTGGGCCTGCCGCTGCTGGCCGACTGGCTGGGGCAGGGGGACATGGCCTTCGGCTATCAGTCGGGGGTGGCACTTCTGGCTGCACTGGCGGTCGTCATGTTCCTGATCTGCTTTGCCAGTGTCAGAGAACGCACCGATCTGCGTGATCACAACTACAGCATGAAGACCCTGATTACCAATACGGTCAAGAACGATCAATTGGTATTGATGTTTCTGATCACCTTTACCCTGATGAACGTCTTCAACGTAAAGGGCGGGTCGGCGATCTACTTTATCCAGTATTACCTTGAAGGGTCATCTTCCTTCATTTCGTTCTTTTTCGGTGTGGCGACGCTGTCAGGTATTGCCGGCAGCATTCTGGTCAATTACCTGACTCGCCGCATCGAAACCGTCAAACTCTTTGTTCTGACCAATATTGTACTGGGGGTGGGCTCTTGCCTCGCCTATGTGGTGCCCGGCGAGTACAAGACCGTCTGGGTCGGGCTCAATCTGATCGGTTGTATGATTCTGGGCTTCCTGCTGCCATTAAGCTTTTCCATGATGGCATTCACCGACGAGTACGGCGAGTGGAAAACGGGTAAAAGAACGTCGGGCATGACTTTCGCCTTCAACCTGTTTTTCATCAAGCTGGCCTGGGCGACGGGCGGCGCCATCGTCAGCTTTACGCTCTCTCTCGTCAGCTATCAGCCCGGCCTGGAAAACCAGACCGAGACCTCGCTGAACGGTATCGTGCTGCTGGCTACGATTGTTCCGGGGATCTTTCACTTTCTGCTGGCGCTGATCACCTGCCTTTTCAAGGTCAATGAACCCTTTCTCGAAACGATCAAGCATGACCTGAGGCATCGGGACGCCGAAGCGCACGGGGCGAGCTGACAATACTCGGGCCGCGGCGAGCCATTTTCACAAGGAACCGATATGAGCCAAGATCAAACAGCCGGTCACCGTGGCCGGATCACCGACAGCTTCTGGTCCCGCTATATCGATCTGGTCAGGGATGTGGTGGTGCCCTACCAGTGGGAAGTGCTCAACGACCGAGTGCCGGATGCCGCACCCAGCCACGCGATCGACAATTTTCGTATCGCCGCCGGCGAACTGCAGGGCGACTACTACGGCATGGTGTTTCAGGACAGCGATGTCGCCAAGTGGCTGGAGGCGGTCGCCTGGCTGTTGCGGCGCCAGCGCGACGAGACGCTGGAGCGCCAGGCCGATGACACCATCGAGCTGATCGCCAGGGCCCAGCAGCCCGATGGTTATCTCAACACCTACTTTATCTGCAACGTAGCGGAACAGCGCTGGAGTAATCTCTGCGAGTGTCACGAGCTCTACTGTGCCGGCCATATGATCGAGGCGGCGGTGACCTACTACGAGGCGACCGGCAAGCGGCGACTGCTCGATGTCATGTGCCGCTTCGTCGAGCATATCGATTCGGTCTTCGGCCACGAGCCGGGACAGATCGCCGGTTACGACGGCCATCCGGAGATCGAGCTGGCCCTCATGCGGCTGTATGAAGTCACCGGCAACGAGCGGCATCTGGCGCTGTGCCGCTTTTTCGTCGATGAACGCGGCCGGCAGCCGCACTTTTACGACCGAGAGTGGGAACGACGTGGCGGTAGCCATCATGACTTCGGTGAAGGGGGCGACGGCGTGCAGCCGTTCATGCTGCATGACAAGGGCTACAGCCAGGCGCATCTGCCGGTCTACGAGCAGGACCGCGCCGTCGGTCATGCGGTGCGCTTCGTCTATCTCTGTACCGGCATGGCGCAGTTGGCCCGTCACAGCGGTGATGAAGCACTGCTAGCCACCTGTCGGCAGTTGTGGGACAACATGGCCGCCCGCCAGATCTACGTGACCGGCGGCATCGGTGCCCAGGCACCGCGGGAGTCCTTCACCTCGGATTTCGACCTGCCCAACGACGCCATCTACGGCGAGACCTGCGCTGCCATCGGGGTGATGTTCCTGGCGCGGCAGATGCTGATGATGGATGCCGACCGGCGTTACGCCGATGTTATGGAGCGTGCCCTGTACAATAACGTGCTGGCGGGCATGGCGCTGGACGGTCAGCACTTCTTCTACGTCAATCCACTGGAGGTCGACCCCAAGATACTGGGTGACAATCTCGTCCTGAGCCACGTCAAGCCGGTTCGCCAGCGCTGGTTCACCTGCGCCTGCTGTCCGCCCAATCTGGCGCGTCTGATCGCTTCGCTGGATCGCTACGTGGTGGGCTGCATGAAAAACAGGGCCTTCGTTCATCTCTATGTCGGTGGCGAGTTTGAGCTGCCGCTGGATGGCGGCACCCTGAGGCTACGCCAGGAGAGTGCGCTGCCGTGGCGTGGTGACGTCGAGCTGACGCTGCAGGCCGACAGCCCGGTCAGGGCCAGCCTGGCGCTGCGCATTCCCGCCTGGGCGGCAGGCTTTGCTGTCGAGATCAACGGCGAGCGTTGCGATGTAAGTGCGGCCGACAACGGCTATATCGAACTCGACAGGCAGTGGCACGACGGCGATCGTATCGCGCTGTCGCTGGAAATGCCGATACGTCGCGTCTATTCACATCCCGGCGTGCGCCACAACGCCGGGCGGGTGGCGCTTCAGCGCGGTCCACTGGTCTACTGCCTGGAACAGGCCGACAACGGCGAGCGCCTGCATGACATCGCCCTGTATCGCGATGGCCGACTGACCACCACGGACGGTGCCGATACGCTGGCGGGAATGACGCTGATTCGGGCCGAGGCGGGGCGCGAGGCGTCGGACGATGACAGCCTCTACCGTTTCGACCGCGCCCCCGCGCTGAGCGATTGCACCGCGACCTTCATTCCCTATTTCGCCTGGGCCAACCGGGGCGAGGGGGAAATGCGCGTGTGGGTCAACGAAGTTCGCTGAACACAGGCCGGCGGCAACGGGGGCGCTATTTCTTCAGCCGGCGCTTGACCTCGAGCTTCAGCCGTCCCTCGCCGAGCCGCGCGGTCAGCGTCTGGCCCGGCTGGGTGTCGGCGGCGCTGCGCACCACCTGGCGGTCGTCGTCCTCGAGGATCGCGTAGCCGCGCCCGAGCACCGCCAGCGGGCTGACCGCCTGGAGCTCGCGGGCCAGGGCGCCGAGCCGCTGGCGGCGCTGTTCGAGCTGGCGGGGCATGGCCTGGTACAGCCGCTGCTGCAGGCCGTCGAGCTGGCCGCGGGCGCGGGCCACGCGGCTCGTGGGGTCGTAGCCGGCCAGCCGGCGTTGCAGGTGCTCGACGCACAGCCGCTCGCTGCGCAGGCGCTGGTCCATGGCGCGGCCCAGGCGGCTTTCCAACTGGGCGAGGTGCTGGCGCTGCCGGGCCAGGCGCTCGCCGGGGTGGCGCAGCCGCGCGCGCAGGTGGTCCAGACTCTGTGCCTCGCGCTCCAGGCGTGCTCGCTGGCAGCGCAGCAGGCGGCTCTCGGCGACCTGCAGGCGGCGGCGCAGATCGCGCCGGTCGGGCACCAGCTGTTCGGCGGCGGCGGAGGGCGTGGGGGCGCGCACGTCGGCGGCGAAATCAGCCAGGGTGGTGTCCACCTCGTGGCCCACCGCCGCCATTACCGGCAGCCGCGAATGGAAGATCGCCCGCGCGAGGTGCTCGTCGTTGAATGCCCACAGATCCTCCAGGCTGCCGCCGCCACGGGTCACCAGCAGCGCATCGAAACCCGGGCCGTTCGGCGCCTCGGCCAGCCGGTTGGCGATGGCGATGGCACGAATGATCGCCGGCACCGCCTCCCTGCCCTGGACCGGCACCGGCAGCAGCGTGACCGGCACCAGCGGCCAGCGTGCCGCGAGCACCGCCAGCACGTCGCGGATCGCCGCGCCGCTCGCCGAGCTGATCACCGCCAGGTGGCGCGGCGGGTAGGGCAGCGGGCGCTGGTTGGCGAACACCCCCTGGGCGTCGAGCTGGCGGTTGAGCCGTTCGAAGGCGGCGAGCAGGGCGCCCTGACCGGCGGGCTGCACCGCCTCGACGATCATCTGGTAGTCGCCGCGCGGCTCGAAGATCGATACCTTGCCGCGCAGCCGCACCTGGTCGCCGTTGTTGAGCGGCGCGGTGAAGCGCGCGCGGTTGCGGAACAGCGCGCACTTCAGCTGGGCGCGATCATCCTTGAGGGTGAAATAGACGTGCCCCGAGGCCGGCCGCGCCACGCTCGAGACCTCGCCCTCGACCCAGCAGTCGCCGAAGCCGCGCTCCAGCAGCATTCGCGCCTGGCGGTTGAGCTCGCTGACCGAAAGGGTCGGGGTGCCGGTGTCGTCCATCGCGGGCCTCGCAGGTCGGGCAGGGTCGGGAAGGGGCAGTCTAGCATCTTGGCTACGGGCTACGGGCTACGGGCTACGGGCTACGGGCTACGGGCTACGGGCTACGGGCTACGGGCTACGGGCTACGGGCTACGGCGTCGCTGCCATCGGGAATGCCTTTCTCCCAATACGCCTCTCACAAGAACCCGCTCCCGCCAAGGCCACCTTCAGGTGGGCATCTGGGGGAGCGAATTCATTCGCGATAAATGGGCCACCCGGTCAGCATCGTAGGCGTCAGGGTGGCCTGGTAGGGAGGCTTCAGCGGAACCACAGCGCCGTCATCGGCGTGAAGGTGACGAACAATAGAACGGCGAACATCGCCAGCAGGAACCACTTGCAGTAGCCCATGACCTGCTCGATCTTCATGCCCGTGGTCGAGCAGACGGTAAGCAGCACGCTGGCCACGGGCGGCGTCTGTTGCCCGATACCCAGGTTGAGGCAGACGATGACCCCGAAGTGCACCGGGTCGATCCCCAGGTCGGTCGCCATGGGGAGCAGCAAGGGCACGACCACGATGATCGCCGCGCTGGCATGCAGGAACATGCCCAGCAGCAACACGAAGACGTTGATGATCAGCAGGTTGAGGATGTAACTGTCGGTGATGCCGCCCAGGGCGCTGGCGATCTGCTGGGGCAACTGCTCGTTGGCGAGATACTGGCCCAGGATGGCGGAGCCCGCGACGATCATCATCACCACGGCGGTCTGTCGACCCGAGGTCACCATCAGCGACCAGATGATCCGGTAGTCCAGGTCGCGCGTCACGAAAAGGCCGAACAGCAGGGCGATCATGACCCCGATTCCGGCGGCCTCGGTGGGGGTATAGATGCCGGCGATCAGGCCGCCGACGACGATCACCGGGATGGCCAGGGGGATCAGCGCCCGCTTGAAGGCGGTACCCAGGGCCTTGATCTCGAAGCTGCCCTCGCGGGGGTGTTGTTCGCGGCGGGCGAACAGCCATGAGGTCACCATGAACGCGGCGGCCAGCAGCAGCCCCGGCACGATACCGGCGATGAACAGATCGCGAATCGAGGTGTTGGTGGTCACCCCGTACAGCACCATGGGGATCGACGGCGGAATGATGATGCCCAGCGTCGCCGAGACGGCGGTAATGGACGCGGCGAACCCCTTGGGATAGCCGCGCTTCTCCATCTGGGGCACGAAGATCTTCGACATCACGGCCGCATCGGCCACCGCGGAGCCACTCATCTCTGCCATGAACATCGAGGTCATGACGTTGATATGGCTCAGGCCACCGCGCATCCAGCCCACCAGGGATGCCGCCAGGTCGATCAGGCGCTGGGCGATGCTGGTCGCGCTCATCAGCTCGCCCATGAGGATGAATAGCGGGATCGCCAGCAGCACCAGCGAGTTGGTCCCCGAGAAGATCTGCACGGGAATCATCAGCAGGTTGATGTCCGCGATCCACATCGAGACCGCGGCGGTAATCATCAGGGCAAACCCCACCGGAACCCCCAGCAGGATAATGCCGAACAGTATTGCGACTACGCCCCAGGCCATCAGGCATTCCTCCAACGTTGAATGAGTCGAGCGCCCAGGGCCACCACCATCAGGGCGCTGGCAAGGGGCAGCACGCTCATGAACACGCCCTGCGCGATGGGCAGCGTCTCTATGGAGCGTCCGCCGACACGGTCGATCATCTGCCACGATTTCAGGCCGAGCAGCACGAAGAACCCGATGACCGCCAGCTCGCCGATGACCTGGATGCTCCCTCGAAGCAGCGGCGGAAAGGACTCGACCAGCATGTCGAAGGCGATGTGGCCCTCCTGCCTGGCCGCGAGATAGGCGCCCAGGAAGGCGATCCATACCAGCAGAAAGCCCGGCACTTCATCGGCCCATACCAGGCCCGAGCCGAGTACATAGCGGTAAAAGACGTTCAAGCAGACAGCGATGGTAGTGAGGGCCACCAGGGCCCCCACGATGGTCTCGACCAAACGATCCAGATATCTCAGCATCGTTTCGACTCCAGCGGTTATGTCGATTCAGCGGTCTGGCGCACGAGCTCGAGCCAGTCATCGCCATACTCGTCCACGTAGTTCTCGTAGACGGCTTCGACCTTGTCGCGGAACGGCGCCGGGTCGACATCGTTGACTTCCAGGGAATCGCGCATGGTATCGAGGTACGACTGCTCGATCTCGGCGGCCTGGGCGTAGGCATCGTCGCGCATCTCCTCGGCGACCTCGCTGAAGACGGCCTGCTGCTCGTCGGTGAGCGAGTCCCAGAATCCCGGGGAAGCCAGCAGGAACGACGGCGTGTAGACGTGACGGGTCAGTGACAGGTAGTCCTGTACCTCGTACATCTTCTGGCCATAGAAGCCGTAGGTCGCGGCTTCGGCGCCGTCCACCACGCCCGTCTGCATGGCGGTGAAGGTTTCGCCCCAGGAGATCTTGGCCGGTACGGCCCCCAGCGAGGCGAAGATCTGCTGGCGGAAGTCGCCGCCCGAGATGCGGATCTTCATGCCATCCAGATCGGCGGGCTTCTCGATGGGGTGGCTGGAGTTGATGATGTGGCGAAAGCCGTTCTCGTAGACGCCGACCACCTTGGCGCTCATGTTGTCCTCGACGGTGTCGACCAGGTCTTCCTCCAGCCCGGCGGCCATGGCGCGCTGGACGTTCTCGCGGTCTTCGAACAGCCACGGAAGGTCGAAGAAGCCGAGCTTGTCGTCCACCTTCAATACGCCGGAGGCGACATTGGCCATCTCGATGGTGTCGAGCTGGAGTTGGTCGATGAGCGCCGATTCCTTGCCGAGCTGCCCGTTGGGATAGAACTCGAAGGTGAACTCCCCGGGGAGGCGCTCCTCGATGCGGTCGGCGAACATTTCCACCTGCTTGGCCAGGGGCGATGCGGCCGACACGTGGGTGGCGATGCGGACCTCCTGCGCGGCCTGGGCATGCACGCTCAGGGCGAGCAGCCCCATGCCTGCGAGGCCGGACAGCGAAACGGTCTTGTTGTTGATCATGATGTGGCTCCTTGGGGAGTCGGTTGGGGAGAGGGCGATGACGCCATCGCCTAGCGGATGTCGAAGCTGTAGTGGAACAAGTCGAGTCGGCCGCGGCTCAGCCGCCACTCCAGCGGCTTTTCGTCGTAGCCTCTGGCCAGACGCGTGATCTCGATGACCTGCGTGCCGGGCTCCAGCCCCAGGTGATGGGCCGGGCCCTCCGGGGCGGGGCCGGCGCAGAGGGTGTCGGTGGCGCGAAAGACGACCTCGGCACAGACCCGCTCGTAGAGGGGGTAGAGCAGGTCTCCCCACTCCTCGGTGGGCAGGCTCAGCAGAGGGGAAAAACGTGCACCCGGCAGGTAGATCACCTCGTGCAGCAGCGCCAGCGCGTCGACACGCCGCACCCGCTCGATCTCGATCAGCGGGCTGTGCTCCGCCACTTCGAGGTGACGCGCGATATCGGCCGTCGCCGGCAGCTCGCGAATCCCGAGCAGCTCGCTCTGGGGGTGCAGTTGCACGCCTTCGCGGTCCGTCAGGCGGAAGAACCGGGCGAGCGAGTGGCTGAAATCCGCCCGCCGCACGAAAGTGCCACGGCCATGCTGGCGCTCCACCCAGCCGCGATCGACCAGCATGTCGATCGCCTTGCGGGCCGTGCCCGGCGCAACGCCATGCGATTGCGAGAGGCTCATCTCGGAGGGCAGTAAGTCGCCCGGCTTGAGGCTGCCTTGCTGGATCTCGCTCAGCAGGGCCTGGTAGATCCGGTAATAGCGCGGGCTGCGCATCTCGTCTTGCTGGGAGTCGGCTTGCATTGGCATGTGCTCTAATGTACTTATGGTCTTATATAAGTGTAGATATGTATGACACTCTTGATCCCCGTGCACAACCCGGATTAGACCAATGTCTAGAATCGTCGATACCCATGCCCATGTGTTCACCCACCAGTGCCGGGTGGCAAGGAATCCGCGGCATCGCCCCAGCTACGAGGCGCCACTGGCGCGCTATCTCGGCTTGCTGGACCGCTTCGGGGTCGAAAAGGGCGTGCTGGTCCAGCCCAGCTTCCTCGGTACCCACAACGACTACCTCATGGACTGCCTGCGGCAGCAGCCCGGGCGGCTGAGAGGCGTGGCGGTCCTCGACCCCAGCGTCACGGATGCGACCCTCGAGGCGATGACGTCGCTGGGGATCGGGGGGACGCGCCTCAACTGGATCGGGCGCAGTGTGGATGAGCTTCGCTCGCCGGAATGGAGCGCGCTGTTCTCGCGGCTCGAGTCGCGCGGCTGGCACGTGGAGATCCAGGCGGAGGGCGAAGGCCTGCTGGCGATACTCGATCTACTGGACGCGCGCGAGCTGGCGCTGGTGATCGACCATTTCGGCCGCCCCCAGGCCAACGCCTGGCGGGACCCCGTCATCGATCGCCTGTGCGCCGGGGGCGATGACAAGCGCTACTGGGTCAAGTGCTCCGCGCCTTATCGCAGCCGCAGCGACGGCCTCGTCGAAGTGAGCAAGAGACTGCTTGAAGAACTGGGGCCGCACCGGCTGATGTGGGGCAGCGACTGGCCCTGGACGGAGCACGAGCATCTCTACAGCTTCGAGAAGGCCCTGGACGATGCCGAGCGCTGGATTCCCGCCGCCGACCTGGCCACGGTCATGAGCGAGACGCCACGCCGGTTCTACGGATTCGACGGCTAGCTACGGCTTCATGGCACCGCCCTGAGCCCCTCGATCACCAACAGCACCCCGCCCAGGATCACCACGCCATCCAGAATCCGGGAGTGCGACCGCGCGGGCAGATGTCGCGTCAACCGCTTGGCGAGGAAGGTGCCCGGAATGGCGCATATACCGATCAGCAACGCCATCGCCCAGAGCGAGGGGGCAAGCGCGCCCGACGCCTGAAACAGAGCGACCTTGGCGATACCCAGCACCAGGGAAATCCCGGCATCGGTGGCGATGACGCTGGCCCCGGCCAGCCCGACCGACAGCAGCAGGGATATCAGCACGACACCGGACCCCGAGGTACCGCCCATCAGCAGCCCGTAGCCGGCCGCGCCCAAGGAGAGCCCCGGCCTGCCCAGATAACCCCGCCTGCGGATCAGCAGCGGTCTCAACGGCACGATCAGAATCAGCATCAAACCCAGGACGATACTGACGCTGGGTCCGGAGAGCCGGGTGTAGCCGTAGGCGCCCAGCAGGCAGAAGGGCAGTGCAAAAAGGATGACCAGTACCGCCTTCTCCCTGTCGAACCGGGCACGAAAGGCCCACACCCGGCTGGCATTGGTGAGCAGCGCCGAGAGGCTGACGACGGGGACCACGGCCTCGGCGCCGATCAGCGGGATGAGCACCGGTGGCAGCAGCAGCCCGGTGCCGTAGCCGCTTATACCTCCGAGCACCGACGCCGCGAAGGCGATCGCCGCCACGCCGAGATACTGTGCGATGCCGATATTGCCTGATGTCAGAAAGAGAGGGTGTGCCAAGGTCGATCCGCCGTTCAACGCCGTCGGGCAACTCGGAAAACCGCAACCGACGCGCTCCGAGACTGCCCCGTCCGGCGCTGCAGCGCCAACAAGAAATAGTGTCGATAATGCAAGAATCGCTTGTGGCCGGTCTCGCTCAGGCCGCCGATTGCCTGGCGGCTGCGATGAACTCGGCCGCGATTGGCGACGGTGTTCCACGCTCATGCCGTGCGATATAGAAATCCCTGACGATAGGGAGTTGCTCGATCTGCCTGGAAACCAGCTTGTCCGCCTGAAGTGTCGAACGGGCACAGAGCATGGAGATTACGGCTACGCCAACACCTATTTCGGCCGCTTCCTTGGCCGCTTCGGGGCTGCCGACGACCAGCTCTACCTTCAGCGAGTCCAGAGATAACCCCACGGACGATAGGTGACGTTGGAGTAGGGCGCGGGTCGCGGAGCCTTCCTCACGCATTATCAAGGGCGTTTCCAGAAGATCCTGCATCGTGACCTGTTTTTTTAGCGCCCATGGATGATTCTTCGAGGCGACGAACAGGACCTCGTCCCGGAAAAACGGTGTCGTATGGAAACGCGCCAACCCCGGGGGCCCTTCGCTGGTGATGGCCATGTCCACTGACCCCTTCATGAGCCGCTCCACAGCGTTTGCGCTGTTGCCGACCTCCAGCACCACACGGACGGCGGGATGAAGCGACCGGAAATCGCTGATTGCCCGGGGCAGGGTGTATTTGGCGATGGAGTTGGTGGCCGAGATGCGCAGCGTCGACTGGGCGGTACGCGCGATGTCACCGAGTGACTCGTTGGCCTCCGCGTACAGGGCCAGGATTCTGTCGGCGTGCGCGAAGAGCGCCTGACCGGCGGTCGTCAGCTCGGTAACTCGATGCCCGCGGGTGAACAAGCGCAAGCCGGCGTCCTGCTCCAGCGAGCGGACCTGGGAAGAGACCGCCTGCTGCGTCAAGCAGAGATGCTGCGCCGCCTTGGAAAAGCTCTTGTACGTTGCCACCGCATGGAAGATACGCAGGCGTTGATCTCTGAGGAGCGTCATTCGTGTCACCGGAAATGGCCTGTCGAGAGGATGTCGTTGTCCAGAACAATAGCTCAAGCCCAGTAGTGCTGGCCTGGTTGTGCTCGGGTCATCGCTTTCCTGGCCATAGCTTCCCTGCATCGCAACATTTGGCAAGATTCATTGTTAACTGGCTAATCGTTTCCTAGACTTTGGTCTACCTCAGCGAGCCACGATGGCTCGCTTTCGTTTTGGCCTGACCTCATCGCTAAAAGGAGTTCACGACGTGGCTTCGTTATTCGAACCGTTCGATCTTGCCGGCACCCGCCTGAACAACCGCATCGTCATGGCGCCTATGACCCGCTCCCGCGCTCCGGAGGACATCCCCACGGAACTGGGCGCGCTCTACTATCGCCAGCGCGCCAGTGCCGGGCTGATCATCTCCGAAGGCACGCCGATCTCGCGCCAGGGGCAGGGGTATCTCTACAACCCGGGTATCTTCGGCCCCGACCAGCTTGCCGGCTGGGCCAAGGCGACCCGCGCGGTGCATGAGCGCGGCGGCGTCTTCTTCGCCCAGATCTGGCATGTCGGGCGCGTCTCGCACACTACCGTGCAGGTTGCCGGCGCCTCGCCGGTCGGCCCCAGCGACGAGCCCGGCGGCATGGCCTTTGGCTACAACGAGGACGGCAAGCCGGACATGCTGAAGGCCAGCCGGCCCCGCCGGCTCGAAACCCGGGAAGTCAAGGATATCGTGCGCGATTTCGCCCAGGCGGCGGTCAATTCACGCGAGGTGGGCTTCGACGGCGTCGAGATCCATGGCGCCAACGGCTACCTGTTCGAGCAGTTCTTGAATCCCGGCGTCAACGACCGCGACGACGAATACGGCGGCTCGCGGGAAAACCGCTGCCGGCTGCTGCTGGAAGTGGTCGACGAGGTCAGCAAGATGATCGGCGCGCGCCGGGTCGGGGTGCGTCTCTCGCCGCACGGCACGCTGTTCGACATGCCGGAGTACGACGACAACGGCGAGACCTACCTCCACCTGGCGCGTGAATTCAACAAGCGCGGCTTGGCCTACGTGCACCTGCACGACCAGGGCGGCCAGGGCATGCCGCCGATGCCGCGCGATTACCTGCGCCAGTTCCGCGACGCCTACAACGGCACGCTGCTGCTTGCCGGCAACCTGGACCAGGCCGAGGCGCAAAAGCTGATCGACGAGGGCACCATCGACCTGCCGGTGTTCGGCCGCCCGTTCACGTCCAATCCGGACCTGGTGGAGCGCATGCAAAACGGCTGGCCGCTGGCGGATTTCGATCCGAATACCTTCTACGGCGGCGATGCCCGCGGCTACGTGGACTTCCCCACCTACGCGGAAGAGCAGGCACGGCGCGAGCGCGAGAAGATGCTCGAGGAAAAATCCTGATCGGAGCATTTTTGTGTTGAGCTATCCGGCCTGGTGGTAATGCCAGCTCCACAAGGCCGGCTACCGGCGAGAACCTGTGGGAGCGAACTTGTTCGCGATGAATGGGCCGCCCGGCTGCCGTGCCGCCGCTGCCGGGAATGCCTTCCTCCCGCCGCGCCTACCACGGACACGAGGATGCAATCGCGCACGGCTACGTTGAGTGCGAAACGGACGAGGTTTATAATGGTCGATTAACTCTCCAACGCCCCGTCTCCCACCATCTGCTCATTGGGTGTTTCCGATATGCTACGTATGGCGCAAGAAGCTCTTACGTTCGACGACGTATTACTCGTTCCCGGCTACTCGGATGTCCTGCCCAAGGACGTCAGCCTCAAGTCCCGCCTGACCCGCAACCTCACGCTCAACATCCCGCTCGTCTCCTCCGCCATGGATACCGTGACCGAAGCCCGGCTGGCCATCGCCATGGCCCAGGAGGGCGGCATCGGCATCATCCACAAGAACATGTCGATCACCGCCCAGGCCGCGGAAGTGCGCAAGGTCAAGAAGCACGAGAGCGTGATCGTCAAGGACCCGGTGACCGTCGCCCCGCAGGCCAAGCTGCAGGACCTGCTGACGATGGCCGACGAGTACGGCTATTCCGGCTTCCCGGTGGTCGAGGGCGAGACGCTGGTGGGCATCGTCACCGGCCGCGACATGCGCTTCCAGCCCGACCACAGCGACCACGTCGAGGCGATCATGACGCCTCGCGACAAGCTGGTCACGGTGCCCGAGGGCACGCCGCTGGACGCCATCAAGGCCAAGCTGCAGGAAAACCGCATCGAGAAGATCCTGATCGTCGATGACGCCTTCCGCCTGCGCGGGCTGGTCACGGTGCGCGACATCGAGAAGGCGCGTACCTACCCCAACGCCGCCAAGGACGCCGACGGCCGGCTGCTGGTCGGCGCCGCGGTGGGCACCGGCGCGGAAACCGCCGAGCGCATCGCCGCACTGGCCGAGGCCGGCGTCGACGCCATCGTGGTCGACACCGCCCACGGCCATTCGCGCGGGGTCATCGAGCGGGTGCGCTGGGTCAAGGAGCACTTCCCCGACGTGCAGGTGATCGGCGGCAACATCGCTACTGCCGATGCCGCCCGAGATCTTGCCGAGGCCGGCGCGGACGCCGTCAAGGTCGGCATCGGCCCGGGTTCGATCTGCACCACGCGCATCGTCGCCGGCGTCGGCGTGCCGCAGATCACCGCCGTCTCCAACGTCGCCGAGGCGCTCAAGCCCTACGACATCCCGCTGATCGCCGATGGCGGCGTACGCTTCTCCGGCGACCTGGCCAAGGCCGTCGCCGCCGGCGCCAGCACGGTGATGATCGGCGGCCTGCTGGCCGGCACCGAGGAAGCCCCGGGCGAGGTCGAGCTCTACCAGGGCCGTACCTACAAGGCCTACCGTGGCATGGGCTCGATGGGCGCGATGTCGCAGACCCAGGGCTCCGCCGACCGTTACTTCCAGGACAAGGCCGAAGGCGCCGAGAAGCTGGTGCCGGAAGGCATCGAAGGCCGGGTGCCCTACAAGGGCATGATGAGCGCCATCGTCCACCAGTTGATGGGCGGGCTGCGCGCCTCGATGGGCTACACCGGCTGCCGCACCGTCGACGAGATGCGCACCAAGCCGGAGTTCGTGCAGATCACCGGCGCCGGCTTCGCCGAGTCCCACGTGCATGACGTGCAGATTACGAAAGAAGCCCCGAACTACCGCGCGGGGTAAACCGCGCAAGATGAAAGAGGGAAGGGGGAAGAAGGAAGACGATCTTCCCTCTTCGCGCTTTCCTCTTCATTCTTTTCCGGCAGTGCCTTCGTCCGGGCACTCGAATCCATTACGGCGGTGGCCCCCTTCATGACCGACATTCATGCCCACAAGATCCTGATCCTCGACTTCGGTTCCCAGTACACCCAGCTGATCGCGCGGCGCGTGCGCGAGATCGGCGTGTATTCCGAAGTGCGCGCCTTCGACATCACCGAGGAGGAGATCCGCGAGTACGCGCCCAACGGCATCATCCTCTCCGGCGGGCCGGAATCCACCGTCGCCAATGACTCGCCGCGCGCCCCCGAGTGCGTGTTCGAACTTGGCCTGCCGGTGCTGGGCATCTGCTACGGCATGCAGACCATGGCCATACAGCTGGGCGGCCGGGTCGAGGGCTCCAACAAGCATGAATTCGGTTATGCCCAGGTCAGGGTCGACGGCGATGACGACCTGCTCGGCGGCATCAAGGACCACGTCGACCACGACGGCAGCGCACTGCTCGACGTGTGGATGAGCCACGGCGACAAGGTCGCCCAGGCGCCCGAGGCGTTCAACATTACCGCCAGTACCCCGAGCTGCCCGATCGCCGCCATGACCTGGCCGGAAAAGCGCTTCTACGGCGTGCAGTTCCACCCCGAAGTGACCCATACCCTGCAGGGCCAGCGCCTGCTCGAGCGCTTCGTGCTGGGCATCTGCGGCGCCGAGCAGCTGTGGACCCCGGCGCGGATCATCGAGGATCTTTCCGCCCGGGTGCGCGACCAGGTCGGCGACCGCCACGTGCTGCTCGGCCTCTCCGGCGGGGTGGACTCCTCGGTGGTCGCCGCGCTGCTGCACAAGGCGATCGGCGATCAGCTGACCTGCGTGTTCGTCGACAACGGCCTGCTGCGCAAGGACGAGGGCGAGCAGGTGATGGAAACCTTCGCCCGCCACATGGGCGTGCGGGTGATCCGCGTCGACGCCGAGGACGAGTTCCTCGGCAAGCTCGAGGGCGTGGACGACCCCGAGGCCAAGCGCAAGGCGATCGGCAACACCTTCATCGACGTGTTCGACCGCGAGGCCGCCAAGATCGAGGGTGTGGACTTCCTCGCCCAGGGCACCATCTACCCGGACGTGATCGAATCCGCCGCCAGCAAGACCGGCAAGGCCCATGTGATCAAGTCGCACCACAACGTCGGCGGCCTGCCCGAGACCATGAAGCTCAAGCTGGTCGAACCGCTGCGCGAGCTGTTCAAGGACGAAGTGCGCAAGCTCGGCCTGGAACTCGGCCTGCCCTACGACATGGTCTACCGCCACCCCTTCCCGGGGCCGGGCCTGGGCGTGCGCATCCTCGGCGAAGTGAAGAAGGAATACGCCGACATCCTGCGCGAGGCCGACGCCATCTTCATCGAGGAACTGCACAACGCCGACTGGTACCACAAGACCAGCCAGGCCTTCGCGGTGTTCCTGCCGGTGAGATCGGTCGGTGTGGTCGGCGACGGCCGCCGCTATGAATGGGTCATCGCCCTGCGCGCCGTGGAAACCATTGACTTCATGACCGCAAGATGGGCGCATCTGCCGTATGAGCTGCTGGAAAAAGTTTCCAATAGGATCATCAACGAAATCAGCGGTGTATCGCGGGTGACGTACGACGTCAGCAGCAAGCCGCCCGCGACGATTGAGTGGGAGTGAGTACCGAATAGGGGCAGGCGAGAGCTGTCTAGGCCCGCCTCATACGAAAGCCTGCCTTTACCGGCAGGCTTTTTTGTTGCACAACGTTACCAAGCCAAGGCTAACTTTGGTTAAGGCTCTGAGCACATGGCCGATAGTTAGGCGCAGAAAGAACGATGCGCAGGAGGTCGCAGGGAAAAGATGTCATCCCCGAGCGGTAGCGTGGCTGGATTTATGAAATTAACGACGCTGGGGGAAGTCGAGAGTGAGCAAACGAAAAAAAGATTGAAACTATGAGGTCTGCTTTCGACCCAGAGCGGATGGTCCGAGGAAGGTCGCATGCGCGTTCAAGGGTGTTATGCAGCAGGCACGGTTATTGGTGTTATGTTGCCGAATTATATTTAATGCTTAGGAATTTCAATAGGTTGGGGGTGCGGATGGTGTGCTAGATAACATTGTTGAACGAGCGTGCTCGTTCAAGTCAATAAACGATCGCGCTATCTAATACCTGTTATACGCTATTGGTCTGGTAGTGATTCTGAGGTTTTATCGTTGAATATAGATGAGATAAAAAGCAAGTTTAGTAATAATCAAAAAAAATTACTAAATAGAATTGAAAAGCTTATTGGTCACGATTCTTCGGTGGCTCTTATAAGTTTGCAAGGGGTTGAGAAAACTTCACAAGCGGAGATAGAAGTAATTGCAAATATAATTAGTCAGTTTTCAGATATTAAGATATTTTCTTTTAAGGATAAGCCTAGAGAAATTGCTTTTATTGGTAAGGCTTTTAAAAGACATAAAGTAAAAATACTTCCGCAGTACAAAGTTGCGAAGTATAATAAAAATCATCAGCCGTGGGCAATAGATCTTGTTTTAGAGTTGATGCGACCAATTGGAGATGAGTTTGTAAAAATTGCCTCACTCGGTGTTGAGTATGATGGATATCCAGCACATTATGTAGAGAGTAAAATTAAAAGCACATATAACCGAGATACCAATATCTTGGCTCAGAGTGGAATTTTTTCTATTCGTATATCGCCAGAGTCCTGGAAAAATGATCCAGAAAACATAAAGAAATCCATCAAGAAATATTTTGAGCATAAAATAAAGGAAATTGAAACCATCCAAAGAAAGACTCTTTTGGTGGTGGATAGAAAACCAAGAAAATACGCCGAGTGCCCCATTTGCCTTGGGGAGAGAGTTCTCGCAAATGATTTTTGTCCGGTCTGTAAAGGTCTAGGTTCCGTCTATGCCGACCAATTGGTGAACATAGATGAGTCAGAATATATTCATTTTGATTGCCCAGATTGCAAAGGTAAGAGAGCTACATGTCATCTCTGTCATGGAAATGGGTATATCGACAGAGAGAAAGCGATTGAATGGCAGAAAAGTCGCGTATAACAAGGCGCTGCTGTCGGACAAATTTTACGCTACGCTTCAAATTTTCCGCAGAGCGCGGCGTTATGCATAAAGGAGTAATAAGAAAGTGAAACGACATCCCATAGATCTTCAAATCGAAAAGGCAGACAAAGCTATCGTTGCTGAGGAATTTGATGAACTCATGGATATCTATACTGATGATGCAGTTTTAGTTATAGAGCCGGGCCGAAATGCAGTAGTGGCGATTCAGTAGGGAAAAATGAAATTCGTAAAGCGTTTGAGGCTATAGCGGTTTATTTTAAAAATGGATTGCAAGTTGAACAAAATGGTCTGGAAATCTTAGAGTCAGGAAATACAGCACTTGTTCTAGCAAATACTGTAGTATCTGGCCCAGGTTTTCCTGCCACTGAACGTAAAGCCACATATGTATTCAATAAATCGGTTGGTGGCATCTGGTTATGTTCTGTCGACAATTCATATGGTCATGAGATTATCGGAAAAAATGCGTAATAATAAGCTCCCTTTGGTTTGAGCTGGGGCGTTATGTGATAGGGGGAATATGGAAAATTTAGCTCACGAAATATGGGTGTTCGATGGGAGCTCTGTGAAGTTCTTGGGGCTGCCTTTTTCGACTCGTATGACAGTTGTTCGTTTACTTAATGGCGAACTTTGGGTTCATAGCCCGATACAGCTGTCCGAAACAATCCGTGAAAAAATAGAAAATTTAGGTCAGGTGAAATACTTGATCGCACCGAATCATCTGCACCACTTGTTTTTGCCTGAATGGGTCTCTGCTTATCCTAATGCTGAAACATATGGCACTAGTGAAGTTATTAAGAAACGCAGTGATATTTCATTCACTGACTCTTTGAATAACCAGCAAAGCTGGGCTTGGAGCTCTGAGATTGAACAAGAGTTGTTTTCGGGGTCTCCATTAATGGAAGAGTGCGTTTTTTATCATAAGGTCTCTAACACTCTTGTTGTTGCTGACTTGATTGAAAATTTCTCTGGTCAAAATTTTAACTATTGGCAAAGGGTTGTTGCGAAAGGCGTCGGTATTTTGGCTCCCAACGGAAAAATGCCTTTGGATTGGCGTTTAAGTTTCATTTTTGGCAGAGATGATGCTCGTAGCCACCTTAATCGTTTGTTGGCATGGAAGTCTCAAATATTGGTAATGTCTCACGGTGAAATTGTCAAAGAAAATACAGATGAGTTCTTGGCTCGTTCATTTGAATGGCTAATATGAGCCATTTTGCGAGAAAATCACATAACCGGTCGATGCATGGGAACCGAACAGCGATCCCATGAGCTCGAGCGTAAGGAATATTCTGCATATGGAAAGCATCTTTAAATTCTTTGAAAGTATTTAAAAATATCATATGGGGGCGTTTCTATCTGAGCCACAAGGGAAACGATGTTCTAATTGTCTACAGCATCACTGGGCGAAAAGTCGCTTAAAATGCCGGTGAAATCAGGCGTTAGGCATGTATCTCTATCTCCCAGGTTGTTGATTAGTGTTTGACATCGCAACAATATGGAATTATATTTGCGAGCTCAAACATTAAGCAAGGAATGTCTGTGTCAGAAAATTTGGAACCTGGGTTGGTGCGGAATTTCAGCAACCTGCAAAATAAAATTCAAAAAAAGGTTGGCGCCGCGCTTTCTGCGCATGGTGTTGGTCTATCCGAGTATCTTGTTCTAAACCAGTTGTATGTAGCTAGTAATCAGAACATGCGACGCAGCGACCTTGCTGAGCAAGTCGGCTTAAGCCCGTCCGGCGTTACCCGTCTGCTCAATCCCATGGAAAAATGGGCCTCATTGAAAAGCAGGATAGCCCCCGCGATGCCAGAGTTAGCCTGGTTGCACTTTCAGAGACCGGCAAGAAAATTACTGAAGAGGCAAAAGTTTCGTTTGAGTATTCATCTGTTGCATTGTTTGAATTTCTCGATAAAAACCAGTTAAGCACATTATCAGATCTGATTAAGGTTGTTACAAAATGACTATAAATCCTTATCGGCAAGCTCTGATCAATAAAATTGAGGCGTCTGTTACTGAAAGCCATGTTAGTGCGGGCTCAATCAATACCGCCTACTTGTCGTCAGGCTCCGGGCAACCGCTGATCTTGTTACATGGAGGCGGAGCCGGGGCGGTAAGTTGGTATCCGTCCATTGCCGCTTTATCAAAACACTTTCGTGTCATTGCCCCGGACATAGTCGGTTATGGAGAATCCGATAAGCCTAACGCAGCCTATGACAAAGCGTATTTTTGCAAGTGGCTAAAGGACTTTTTGTCAGCATTAGATATCCCCAAGGCGCATATTGTGGGATTGTCTCAGGGTGGTGCAATCGCCCTTCAGTTTGTGCTGAATGAGCCACAAATGGTTGATAAGCTCGTTTTGGTTGATGCTGGAGGACTCGGTGCTAAGCCGCCGTTCGCCTCGTTATTCAGTATGATTTTGATGAACAGTTTTCCATCGTCTGTCACTGATTGGTTTTTTTCTCGCTATATATTGTTTAACCCTAAAAATAGAGACCCGAATCACGCAAGCTATTCGATTGATGTGTTAAAGCGTGCAGGCGGACAAAATGCTTTTAAGCAAGGCCGGGGTTCGGCGGTTGTAGAAATTCCGCATGCATCTTTGCGCAAGATACAAAACAAAGCATTAGTGATTTGGGGAGAGAATGATCGGCTATTTCCGATTGAATATGGACAGAATTCGGCAGCGCAGATACCTAACGCTGAGTTTTTAAGCATAAAGGATGCTGGCCATCTGCCACTTATGGATCAAACGCATATCTTTAACAAATCTGTTATAGACTTTTTAAGTTAGTATGAGGCTGCATATGCATTTAGTTAAGCCGTTGTTCGGAGCAATACAAAATCTGCTGCGCTTTACTGAGCTGAGAAGCAATACTCTATTCGATGTAACTCTATTCAGCCGGGTGCCATATATACGCCGATATGGGACGTGATGCTTGGAGAGGGTGAGCCTAGTGATGTTGCGTATGCCGCTCTGTATTTGGCTTCTGACGAATCCAAGTATGTCACCGGAATTGAGCTCAATGTTGATGGTGGAGTCCTTGCAGGTAGCACCGCATCACCACCACACAAGTAATTCCTAACAATCGGCTGCACGGCGACCGATTTTCCGCCGCTTCGCGGCTCCAAACCGGCGCGTGAGCCGGGCGTTATATCTACTCTGGCTTATGGAATTCCCCCAAAAAAGTGGACACGCGCCATTAGTGCAAACCCTCAAATTCCAGCGGCGTCCTGTAACCAAGGCTGCTGTGGAGCCGTTGGGTGTTATAAAAGCCGTCAATATAGCGATTTATAT
>NZ_CAAHFN010000053.1 GCF_900961225.1 Modicisalibacter radicis | reverse complement strand
CCCCCGAGAAGGCGCCCTTCACATGACCGAACAGCTCGCTTTCGGCCAGCGACTCGGGCAGCGCCGCGCAGTTGACCTGGATCAGCGGGCGGCGCCGACGCCGCGAACGCTGGTGAAGATGGCGGACGAACAACTCCTTGCCGACCCCGGTCTCGCCCGTGATCAGCACGGGCAACTCGGAATCGGCCACCACTTCGAGCTCATCCAGCAGTTGGCGAATGACCGGGCTCTGCCCGATGATCTCCCCCTCCTGGGGTTCACCGATCTCCTTGGCGGTATCGCTTCGCGACAGGCGCAGGCGACGCACGTCCTGCTCCAGGCGGGTCATGCGCACGGCGGCCTCGACCAGCAGGGTGACGCGCTGCAGGTCGTCCCGGGCCTGAGCATCGAAAGTGCCAGGCGTGAGCGCGTCCAGGGTCAATGCCCCCCACAGGCTGCCCTCGACATGCAGGCTGACGCCCATGCAGTCGTGCACCGGCAAGGGATCGCCGATGTGATTGTCGAGCAGCCCGTCGTAAGGGTCGGGCAACGTCGAATCGGGCGGGAAGGCCACCGTCTCGCGCCGGGCGAGAATCGCTGTCAGGCGTGGATGCTGGGCCACCACGAAGCGACGCCCCAGCGCCTCGCGCGTCAGCCCGTCGACCGCCACCGGACACAGCGCATCGTCTTCGAGGCGCAACAATCCCACCGCGCCGCAGCGAAAATATTCGCGCAATGTCCTGACCAGCCGCTGCAGCCGCACCGCGCTGGGCAGTTCGGCGGTGAGGTCGGCAAGCACGACGTCTTCCAGCATGGCAAGGCTCCTGGCGGATCGCAGCGGACAAGAGGCGGGTAAAAACCACCACAGCCGGGTCATTATCACCGCCCACGCGCCGGGTACAATTGACCAGAATCAACAATAGCCAAGAGCAATCAACGGCTTAAAAGTTGGCACGGCACCTGCACTGAAAAGGCACATGCCTATCACAGGAGCACGCCATGACCCTTCTCGACCAGCCCGTCGGCCAGCTGGCCCGCCAACTGCCCGGCGCCACCCGGGTGTTCCACGATTACGGGATCGACTTCTGCTGCGGCGGCCGCGCGACCCTGCGCGACTCGCTGGCCGGCCGCGACGACGATCTGCCCCGCCTCGTCGCCGCCCTGGAATCACTCCCCGCCAGCCAGCCCGGCGAGCAAGACTGGCAGACGGCCGGCACCGGCGAACTGATCGATCACATCCTGACCCGTTACCACGCCGTGCATCGCCAGCAGATGCCCGAACTCATCCGCCTGGCAAGGCGTGTCGAGCACGTCCACGGCGAGCGCCAGGACTGCCCCGGCGGGCTGGCCGAGCTCCTCGAGGGAATGCACCAGGAACTCGAAAGCCACATGCAAAAGGAGGAGAGGATCCTGTTCCCGATGCTCAAGCGTGGCCTCGACCACGATGCGCACGGGCCCATCGCGGTGATGCGTTTCGAACACGACGCGCATGGCGAGGCCCTGGCCCGGCTGATGGCGCTCACCCACGACATCCAGACGCCCAGGGGCGCCTGCACGACCTGGCGCGCGCTGTATGCCGGGCTGCGTGAATTCCGCGAGGACCTGATGCAACACATCCACCTGGAAAACAACGTGCTGTTCGAGCGCGCCGTGACACCGGAGGTTCGCCATGGCTGATTACCGCAAACTCTGGGGGCTGCTGCTGCTGGTCCTGGGCGTCACCTTCGCCCTGCTGGGCTTTTTCGGCAAGGAGGTCTACCGCCAGGCGCCGCCGATTCCCGACCGGGTAGTGACTACGGGCGGCGAGCTCTTGATGACCGAGAAGGGCATCCTCGACGGCCAGACCGCCTGGCAGTCCGTCGGCGGCATGCAGCTCGGCTCGATCTGGGGTCACGGCGCCTACCAGGCGCCGGACTGGACCGCCGACTGGCTGCATCGCGAGCTGATGGCCTGGCTGGAACTGGCCGCCGAGGACACCTATGGAGAGTCCTACGCCTCGCTGAGTCCCAGCGAGCAGAACCGGCTCGAATTCGAACTCGAGCAGGAGTACCGCACCAATACGCTGGACGCCGCCAGCGACACGGTCGTGGTTTCCGAGCGCCGCGCCCGGGCCATGGCCCGGACCGCCGACTACTACAGCCGCCTGTTCAGCGACGATCCCGCACTGCAGGGTAGCCGCGAAAGCTACGCCATGAAGGAGGACACCCTGCCCAGCGCCGAGCGTCGCGCGCAGCTGGCCGACTTCTTCTTCTGGACCGCCTGGGCCGCCGCCACCGAGCGCCCGGGCAGCGAAGCGACCTATACCAACAATTGGCCGCACGAGCCGCTGATCGACAACGTGCCGACCGCGGAAAACATCCTCTGGTCGCTGGCCAGCGTGGTGCTGCTGATTGCCGGTGTCGGCCTGCTGATCTGGGCCTGGGCGTTCCTGCGCAAGGAGGATGAAGCCGAGCCCGAAGCGCCCCTCAAGGACCCGCTGACCAGCGTCGCCCTGACCGCATCCCAGAAGGCGCTGGGCAAGTACCTGCTGCTGGTGGTCGGCCTGTTCATCTTCCAGGTGTTCGTGGGCGGCGCCACCGCTCACTACACCATCGAGGGCCAGAGCTTCTACGGTATCGAGCTGTCCCGCTGGTTCCCCTACACGCTGCTGCGCACCTGGCACATCCAGAGCGCGCTGTTCTGGATCGCCACCGGTTTCCTCGCCGCCGGCCTTTTCCTCGCCCCGATCATCAACGGCGGCAAGGACCCCAGGTTCCAGAAGCTGGGGGTGGACATCCTGTTCTGGGCGCTGGTCGTCGTGGTCGCCGGTTCCTTCACCGGCAACTACCTGGCAATCGCCCAGATCATGCCCGCGGACCTCAACTTCTGGCTGGGCCACCAGGGCTATGAGTACGTCGACCTGGGCCGCCTGTGGCAGATCGGCAAGTTCACCGGTATCGCCTTCTGGCTGGTGTTGATGCTGCGCGGCATCGTGCCCGCCCTGCGTCAGCCCGGCGACAGGCATCTGCTGGCCCTGCTCACCGCCTCGGTGGCCTGCATCGGCCTGTTCTACGGCGCCGGCTTCTTCTACGGCGAGCGCACGAACCTGTCGGTGATGGAGTACTGGCGCTGGTGGATCGTCCACCTGTGGGTGGAAGGCTTCTTCGAAGTGTTCGCCACCACCGCGCTGGCCTTCATCTTCTGCAGCATGGGCCTGGTCTCGCGCCGCATCGCCACCACCGCCAGCCTGGCCTCGGCCTCGCTGTTCATGCTCGGCGGCATTCCCGGCACCTTCCACCACCTGTACTTCGCCGGCACCACCACGCCGGTCATGGCGGTCGGTGCCACCTTCAGCGCCCTGGAAGTCGTGCCGCTGGTGGTGCTCGGCTACGAAGCCTGGGAGCACTGGCGCCTCAAGCAGCGTGCTTCCTGGATGGAGAACGTCAAGTGGCCGCTGCTGTTCTTCGTCGGCGTGGCGTTCTGGAACATGCTCGGTGCCGGCGTGCTCGGCTTCATGATCAATCCGCCGATCGCGCTCTACTACATCCAGGGACTCAACACCACGCCGACCCACGCCCATGCCGCCCTGTTCGGCGTCTACGGCTTCCTGGCGCTGGGCTTCACCCTGCTGGTGCTGCGTTACATCAGGCCGGGGCTGATGTTCAACGACCGTCTGATGAAGGTCGGCTTCTGCTGCCTCAACGCCGGTCTGGCACTTATGCTGTTCACCAGCCTGCTGCCGGTGGGCGTGATCCAGTTCATCGCCAGCGCCAGCGAGGGCCTGTGGTACGCCCGCAGCGAAGCCTTCATGCAGCAGCCACTGCTGGAGACGCTGCGCTGGATCCGCACCGTCGGCGACGTGGTGTTCATCGTCGGCGCCCTGGCCGTGGCCTGGCAGGTCGTCTCCGCGCTGCTCGGCCGTGCGCAGCCTCAGTCGATCGAAAACGCGGACAGCGAGGCCCGGGGCAGCATTTCGGCCTGACCCACGGTCAGGTCGCCCGAGCCGCTTCGAGGAAGGGATGACCCAGGCGGTCATCCTTTCTTCGCTCCGTGCGGTGGTTTCAGGTTCTCGACGGGACCCGTAACCGGAAGGCCGTCCGAGCCAGCCCCATCGATTGATCCTTTCCTGATTTACGTCATGTCTTTTCAGCGCCGAGCCGCCTACGCTCTAATACATCATGTAGTAGCAATTGATAGTTAAAACACCACATATGGGAGAAGACGGTGGCAGAACCTTCCTTGCAGCGCCATCAAACCGTCGACGTCGCCTCGACCGTCGACGAGTACCTGCAGCGCGCCGACTGGCGCATCAATGCCAACGCCAACCAGGGCTACTCCCTGGGCGGGCTTATTCTCAACGCCTCGGGCAAGCTGATCGCCAACTACTGGCTCAACGAGGTCTATCCCGCCGCGGTGGGCTCGGCGCACCGCCAGGGCGACCTGCACATCCACGACCTGGACATGCTCAGCGGCTACTGTGCCGGCTGGTCGCTGCGTACCCTGCTCGCCGAGGGTTTCAACGGCGTGCCGGGGCGGGCGGAGAGCGCACCGCCCCGGCACCTCTCGAGCGCCCTGGGCCAGATGGTCAACTTCCTCGGCACCCTGCAGAACGAATGGGCCGGCGCCCAGGCGTTCAGCTCCTTCGATACCTATCTGGCGCCCTTCGTGCGCAAGGACCGGCTCGACTACCCGGCGGTGAAGCAGGCGGTGCAGGAGTTCATCTACAACCTCAACGTGCCGTCGCGCTGGGGCAGCCAGACCCCCTTCACCAACCTCACCTTCGACTGGACCTGCCCGGCGGATCTGCGCGAGCAGGTACCGATCATCGGCGGCGAGGAGCAGCCCTTCGGCTACGGCGAACTGCAGGCCGAGATGGACCTGCTCAACCGCGCCTACCTGGAGGTGATGGAAGAGGGCGACTGCCGCGGTCGGGTGTTCACCTTCCCGATCCCCACCTACAACATCACCGCGGACTTCGACTGGCAGAGCGACAACGCCGAGCGGCTCTTCGCGCTGACCGCCAAGTACGGCCTGCCCTACTTCCAGAACTTCCTCAATTCCGACCTGGAACCGCACATGGTGCGTTCCATGTGCTGCCGGCTGCAGCTCGACCTAACCGAGCTGCTCAAGCGCGGCAACGGCCTGTTCGGCAGTGCCGAACAGACCGGCTCGCTGGGCGTGGTGACGATCAACTGCGCGCGTCTGGGCCACCGTTTCGCCGGCGACCGGGCGGGGCTGTTCGATGAGCTGGACCGCCTGCTCGAACTCGGCCGCGACAGCCTGGAGATCAAGCGCGAGTGCATCCAGCGGTGGATGGACGACGGCCTCTATCCCTACAGCCAGCGCTATCTGGGCACATTGCGCAACCACTTCTCGACGCTGGGCGTGAACGGCCTCAACGAGATGGTGCGCAACTTCAGCGACGACCGCCTCGACATCGCCGCCCCCGAGGGACAGCAGCTGGCCCTGGCGCTACTGGACCACGTCCGCGAGCGGATGCGCGAGTTCCAGGAAAGCACCGGCCATCTCTACAACCTGGAGGCGACCCCGGCCGAAGGCACCACCCATCGTTTCGCCAGGGAGGACCGCAAGCACTTTCCCGGCATTCTCCAGGCCGGCACGCCAGAGGCCCCCTACTACACCAACTCCAGCCAGTTGCCGGTGGGCCACACCGACGACCCCTTCGAGGCGCTGCTCCATCAGGACCCGCTGCAGACCCGCTATACCGGCGGCACCGTGCTGCACCTCTACATGCGCGAGAAACTCTCCTCGGCACGGGCCTGCAAGCAACTGGTACACACCGCCCTGTCGCGCTTCCGGCTGCCCTACCTCACCGTGACGCCGACCTTCTCGATCTGCCCGGTACACGGCTACCTGGCCGGTGAGCACGAGTTCTGCCCGACGTGCGACGACGCACTTCTGGCAAGACGCGCCGCCCAGGCCGCGACCCCGGCCTGAGGCACCCTCAACCCTGAAAAGGAGCATTGCATGAACCACTCCGTCGAGAACCTGCCCGCCGAACAGCGTCAACGCTGCGAGGTCTGGACCCGCGTGATGGGCTACCACCGCCCGGTCAGCCAGTTCAACCGCGGCAAGCAGTCCGAGCACCGCGAGCGGCGCCACTTCAGCGAGCACGCCGCCACCTCCTGAATCCACCACCATGCCGGGCGTCCACGGGCGCCCGGCCGGGACAGGTCCATGACTGACACCGCTACCCGCCGACCGCGACTGCCCGTGGCCGGCCTCACTGCCATGACCACCCTGGACTACCCCGATCATCTGGCCTGCGTGGTCTTCCTGCAGGGCTGCCCGCTGCGTTGCGGCTACTGCCACAACCCGCAGATGCTCGAGCCGCGCAAGGCCGGCTCCGAGGAGTGGGCCGGGATCGAGGCGTTCCTCGAACGCCGCCAGGGGCTGCTGGAAGCCGTCGTGTTCAGCGGCGGCGAGCCCACACTGCATGCCGGCCTGGCCGAAGCCGCCGAGCGGGCCCACGCCCTGGGCTTCAAGGTCGGGCTGCATACCGCCGGGATCTACCCGCGGCGCTTGCAGGCACTGCTGCCCTGGCTCGACTGGGTGGGGCTTGACGTCAAGGGAGCCGCCACCGATTTCGACCGCATCGTCGGTCGCCCCGGCATGGCGGCCGGCCATGCACGCAGCCTGGCCTTGCTGCTGGAGAGCGGCATTGCCTTCGAGTGCCGCACCACGGTGCATTGGCGCGATTTCGACCTGGCGAGCCTGCGGCGATTGGCGCTCGACCTCGCCGAGCGCGGCGTCGCGCGCTATGCCATCCAGCTGGCGCGCACGGGACAGTGCCTGGACCCCGACTATGCCGCCCCGGCACCGGGGCCGCCTGGCGGCGAGGCCCTGGCATCGCTGCTTGCAACGCTGCGCCCCGCCTTCGAACGGCTCGAACTGCGCAGCTGAACGATCATTCACAGACCGCGCTTCGCCATGACCCGAATCAAAAGGCGAAGTGGAATACTCGACTAGCATGGTCGGGTTTGTAAACCGCGAGGAGAGCGACATGGAACTCGTCTGCCCGGCCGGCAACCTGCCCGCCCTGAAGCGCGCCGTGGACGAGGGAGCCGATGCCGTCTATTTCGGCTTCCAGAATGCCACCAACGCCCGCCAGTTCGCCGGCCTCAACTTCACCGACAGGCGCGCCCGCGAGGGGATCGACTATGCCCATGCCCGCGGCAAGCGGGTGTTCTGCGCCATCAACACCTACCCGCAGCCGGACGGCTGGGCACAGTGGACCCGCGCCGTGGACCAGGCCGCCGATCTCGGCGTCGATGCGCTGATCCTGGCCGACATGGGGCTGCTCGACTACGCCGCCCGGCGCCATTCGGCGCTGCCCCGTCACCTCTCGGTGCAGGGCTCGGCCACCAGCCATGAGGCGCTGCGTTTCTACCATGACCAGTTCGGCATCACCCGCGCCGTGCTGCCGCGGGTGCTCTCCATCACCCAGGTGCGCGACCTGGCCAGGCAGAGCCCGGTGGAACTCGAGGTATTCGCCTTCGGCAGCCTGTGCATCATGGCCGAGGGGCGCTGCTATCTCTCCTCCTACCTCACCGGTGAGTCGCCCAACACCCGCGGCGTCTGCTCGCCGGCGGCCCACGTGCGTTGGGAAGAAACCGCCGAGGGCCTGGAGTCGCGCTTGAACGGCGTGCTGATCGACCGCTACGGCGAGGGCGAGCGGGCCGGTTACCCGACCCTGTGCAAGGGGCGCTTCGAGGTCGGCGGCGAGACCTACCATGCCATCGAGGAGCCCACCAGCCTCAATACCCTGGAACTGCTGCCGGAGCTCGCCGAACTGGGCATCAGCGCGGTGAAGATCGAGGGCCGCCAGCGCAGTCCCGCCTACGTTTCGAAGGTCGCCGGCATCTGGCGCCAGGCCCTGGACCGGCTGGCGAAGTCCCCCGAGCGCTTCCACCCCGACCCCGCCTGGATGGCCGGCCTCGGCGAGGTCTCCGAGGGCGCCACCACCACCCTGGGCGCCTACGAGCGCCGCTGGAAATAGGAAAGGAAAGAATCATGTCCCTACCCGAGACCATGCAGCTGTCGCTGGGGCCGGTGCTCTTCTACTGGACCCGCGAGCGCTATGCCGACTTCTATCGCGAGGCCGCCGACTGGCCGGTGGAGATCGTCTACCTGGGCGAGTCGGTCTGCTCGCGGCGCCGCGACATGAAGCTCGACGACTGGCTGGGACTGGGCCGCGAGCTGACCCAGAGCGGCAAGCAGGTGGTGCTGTCGAGCCAGACGCTGATCGAATCCGAGGCCGATCTGCGCGACCTGCGCCGGTTGTGCGACAACGGCGAGTTTCGCATCGAGGCCAACGACCAGAGCGCCCTGCAGCGCCTGTCCGCCGCCCGCCTGCCCTTCGTCGCCGGCGCCGCGCTCAACCTCTACAACCCCGCGACGATCGCCGTCATGGCCCGCGCCGGCATGCAGCGCTGGCACGCCCCGGTGGAGATGTCGCGCAACGACCTGGCCCGACTGCTCGCCGATTGTCGCAGCGAGGGACTCGACCAGCCCTGCGAAGTGTTCGCCCATGGCCATCTGCCGCTGGCCTGGTCCTCGCGCTGCTTCACCGCCCGGCACCACCGCAAGCCCAAGGACCGCTGCCAGTTCGTCTGCCGGCAACATCCCGAGGGCCTGGCGCTGCGTTCCCAGGAATCGAAGGAGGTCTTCACGCTGAACGGTATCCAGACCCTCTCCGGGGCCTGCCAGGATCTGCGCCACGAGGTGAGCGACATGGCCGGCATGGGCGTTGGCGTGGCGCGCCTCAGCCCGCGCGCCGAGGGCATGGCCGGAGTGGTTGCCGCCTTCGACGCCGCGCGGCGCGGTGAGCTGTCCGCCCCGGACCCGTTGGCCCTGGTCGAGGCCGAGATCTGCGACGGCTACTGGCATGCCCGGCCCGGCATGGACAACAGTCGCGCAACGACGGCCCCATGAACCACTCGATCACGCGCCAGCCCCTTGGCAAAAGCCGGGCAGGCTCGCGCCTGATGGCTATCCGGCAACCCAGTCACACGATGCATGGCCCCATGGAAAACTCCCTGCCCATCGCCGGCCTGACGCTCCCGACCCTACAGGAATTTCCCGGGTGCCGAGCCTGTACGGTCTTCCTGCAAGGTCCTCCTTCGCGGCACGGGTACGGCCACTATCGGTGGATGATCGCGCAGCGACGCGGGGAGCTCCATGCATGGCCGGCTGTCCGCGATCTTCTCGATCGCCGCCACGACCAGGTGGACGGAGTGGTGATCAGCGGTGGCGAACCGACCCGCCACCACGGGCTCAACGCGGTACTCCGCGACATCAAGGCACACGGCTTCGCCAGCGGGTTGCATACCTCGGGGCTCTATCCGCGGCGCCTGGCAGAGGCACTTCCCTGGCTGGATTGGGTCAGGCTCGATATCAAGGGCTGGGGCATGAGCGCCGGGCTCACCCGTCGGCAACGAAGCATCTGGCGCCGAAACGTGCAGAGCCTGGCGTTGCTGCTGGACAGCGATATCGAACTGGAGTGCCGCATCACCCTGCACTGGCGGGCCTTTTCGCTGCGTGACCTGGAGAGGCTGGCCATGTCGCTGGCCGATTGCGGCGTACGCCATCTTGTCCTGCAGCAGTGCATCTATACGCTGTCGCCGGATGGCGCTCCTTCGGATCGCGCCGTGGATTCGCTGGCCTCGCGACTGGCGGCGCATTTCGAACGTGTCACGGTGCGCCGCTAATGGCCGGTATCCGTCTGCCCCGGACGACCGATGTCACTTGCAATCATTCTTCTTTGCTAGTCGCCTCCCCCTGACCTGGCATGACAGGCTGGAAGGCGGCCATTTCCTGGCGGAGGGCCGCGTGGACTATTTCCTGATCAAGCACATCCACATGACTGCCGCCGGCCTCAGCCTGGCGCTGTTCATCCTGCGCGCCTGGTGGTCGGTTCGGCAGTCGCCGCAACTCCGGCGACGCTGGGTCAAGGTGCTGCCACACCTGATCGACACCGTGCTGCTGGCGGCGGGGGTCGCGCTGATGATCATGCTGCGCGCCTGGCCGACCCAGCAACCGTGGCTGGCGGCCAAGCTGATCGGCCTGGTGGCCTACATCGTCGTTGGCACCCTGGCCATCAAGCGCGGCAGGACAGCGACCATTCGTGCCGTGGCGTCACTCGTAGCCATCGTCATCTTCCTGTACATCGTCGGCGCGGCGATGAATCACCATCCACTTTCCTGGCTGGCAGGTGTCTGAGACTTCGTCGCCATGCCGACGCCGGCGCCCCTCGCGAACACGCGGTCGAACCCTCGAAGCGGGCTCCTTGAGACGAATCAATAATGGGCGCCCTTCGCGATGCTAACGTGGAGCGTATTTCAAGATTGTCCCAGCAGGGCAAGGATAAGACCTCATGAATAGAGTTCCCCGTCGGTTGATTGCTGGCATGCTTGTGCTGTTGACCGGACTGGCGTGCGCAACCGGCTTCGCGGCGCCCGAGGGCGAGCCGGTTCCCGGCGATGCGACGCCGGACGTGAGCTACACGCTGCGTACCGCGCTCACTGACGGCCGATTGGCATTCGTCGGCGCCACCGGCTCCATAAAGGGGCAGGTCAATCCCGACCTGAGCGCTCCCGAGGGCGCCATCGTCCGGATCAAGCTGATCAATGGGGACGGCGTCATCCACGATATCGTGGTACCCGAGTTCGGTGCCGATTCGGGAAAGATCAGCACCCGGGGGGCGGCCACCACGATCGTCTTCAAGGCCGACAGGAACGGGACCTTCACGTACTACTGCTCGCTGCCCGGCCACAAGGCGATGGGTATGCTCGGCCGCCTTGTCGTTGGCGAAGCACGGGAAACGTTGGCTGACGACACGGGCACCATCGCGCAGGACCCCACGGCGGTGGGCCAGCCGGTCGGCACGCGCGCGCCTCGGCATGTCACGCTTGACCTGGAAACCAGCGAGGTCGTCGGCCGGCTTGCCGATGGCTCCAGCTACAGCTACTGGACCTTCGATGGCAAGGTGCCCGGCCCCTTGCTGCGTGTGCGGGTCGGCGACCGGGTGACCGTCAACCTGAGCAACGACGAGCGCAGCGAACATGTTCATTCGATCGACCTGCATGCCGCCACCGGCCCCGGTGGCGGCGCAGCGGTCACGCAGGTTGCCCCGGGCCAAACCCGGCACTTTACCTTCAAGGCCCTGGCACCGGGGCTCTATGTCTATCACTGCGCCACGCCGATGGTCGCTCAGCATATCGCCAACGGCATGTACGGCATGATCCTGGTCGAGCCCGAAGACGGTCTGCCGCCGGTGGACAGGGAGTTCTATGTCATGCAGGGCGAGCTCTACACCCGCGAACGCCACGGCAGCCCAGGACTACAGGAGCTATCGCTCGACAAGCTGCTCGACGAGCGTCCCGAGTATTTCACGTTCAACGGCGCGGTGGGCGCCCTGACCGAAACCCACGAGCTGCAAGCCCAGGTCGGCGATACCGTGCGCATCTTCTTCGGCGTCGGCGGCCCCAACGCGACATCGAGCTTTCATGTGATCGGCGAGACATTCGACAGGGTTTACAGCCAGGGGTCGTTGACCAGCCCGCCATTGACCGACGTGCAGACCACGACGGTCGCCCCGGGCGGCGCCGTCATGGTCGAATTCAAGGTCGACTACCCGGGCAGGTACAAGCTTGTCGATCACGCTCTGGCCCGGGTCGAGAAAGGCCTCGTGGGCTTTCTGACGGTGCACGGCGACAGCAACGACGAGATCTTCCAGGCCCCGCACGATCTCGCGCATTGAGGGCCGATCATCGACTGCCGGCAGATCCCTCTCCAGGACGACGGCACAATCTGCACCATAGCAACTTATCGGCGCCGATCAGATCATCTGCAAGTATCGGGGCCGCGGATCGCCGAAGGCGCCGTCGAAGATCATGGCGAGACGGTTCGTCAGCAACCGTCCCGATGGCGTCAGCGCCATGCCATCGCGTCGGATGTCGACCAGGCCATCGCCGGCCATCTCCTGCAGGGCCTGCAACTCCGGCGCAAAATAGTTGCGGAATACGATGCGATGACGTTTCTCGATAGTCGCATAACGTACGCTGCCCCTTGCCATGAGGTGCTGGATGACATCGTTCCTCACCCGGTCATCGGCGTTCAGCTCATAGCCCCGGCAGACGGCCAGCTCACCGGCATCCAGGCGGGCGTGATAGTCCGACAGTTCCCGTGCATTCTGGTAGTACCCATCGGCGACATGGCTGATCGCACCGGCCCCGAGCCCGATACAGTCGGTCTCATGCTCGAGTTCATCGCGACACGCGCTGATCGACGAGTCGTTTGCCAGTAGAAAGCGCCCCGTGCCTGCATGCTCGTACCCCTCCCGGGCCAGTCGCTCCACGCCCTGTGCAAGGAGGCCCAGGGTGGCATGGCGCATGGGCGTGCCGCTCTGATCGCCCGCTGCCGAAGCGCCGGGAAACCCTGGCCAGGCGACTGTGCAGCGGCCTGCTTCGCGAGACAGACTGATACGCTCTGGGCGCAGGCATACCAGGCCTTCGAGCAGTGCCGAGAAACCCGCTGACGTCCGCCCAGGCAGTCGCAGCCCCAGCTCGACAGTGGGCGGGTAAAGATAAGCGGGGCGAGCCGTGGATTTGATCTCGAGCAAGCGATCCACCGCCGAAGCCCCGGCGCCCCGCATATCGATAGCGAGCCGGTTGAAGCCCAGGGCAATCAGATCGGTCAGACGCTGCGGTGACAGACCGTCCGGACCGATGCGCAGCGCAAAGACCCTGTCGCGGCTGCGCTTCAGCCCGAAATGGCGATGCAGCTCGGTAAGCAGACCGGCCAACTGGTCGTCGTCAAGACGCCTCACTCCACCCCCGGCCAGAACAAGCCGCTCGATTCGACGATCGTCATCGAACAGGCTTCCCTGAATTGCCATTTCACGCTTGAGACAAGCCAGGTAACGAGTCGCCCCGTCGGCCTCGTGCCCCAACCCGGCGGGCACATGAACATGGACCGTCAATGGCTTGGGGATGGGGTCTTCGTTGCTGCCATGCGCCGCCAGCCGGTAATCGGCTACCGTGAGCTTTTCAGGAAAGCGGACCAGGCCGGGAAAGATTCCGTAGTCCGGAGCCGGCCGATCATGCTTGTCCAGGAGAACGGGATCGAGGGAGCGGGTCATTTCGATTACCAGAGCGAGTATATCCAGACTCACTCTAGCGCCCGCTGCGGGCGGCCAGGTTGACTGAAGTCACGCCGTCACGCGATGCATCCCGCTCGCGCTCAGGCCCGCGCCACCTGCGAGCCTTCCGCGCCGAAGGCCAGTGCCTGCATCGCGCCGCTATCGACGATCTCGATCTCCTTTCCGGCGATGCCGACCAGGCCCTGCTCCTCCAGGCGGCGGAAGGTGCGACTCATGGTCTCGGGCACCAGGCCCAGGTAGTTGCCCAGGTCGAGGCGCGACATCGGCAGGCGAAAGCGCAGCGCCGAGAGACCCCGTTCGGCGAAGCGCTCCGAGAACTTGAGCAGCACGACGGCCAGGCGCTGTTCGGCGGAACGACGCGAGAGTAGATGATTGGTGCTCTGCTCGGCGAGCAGTTCGCGGCTCATGATGCGCATCAGCCGATGCTGCAGGGACGGCGTGCGATCGCTCAGGGTTTCCAGTTCGGCGTAGGGAATCTCGCAGATGCTGGCCGTTTCCAGGGCGATCGCGCTCGACGGGTGATCCCGCGAGACGATGGCATCCAGGCCGATGACTTCACCCGGCAGATGAAACCCCGAGATATGTTCGTCGCCATTGGCCATCAGGGTCGAGGTCTTCACGGCCCCGGTGCGCACCGCGTAGATCGAGTTGAACCGCTGCCCGGCCTGGAACAGATAGTCACCCCGGGATACCGGCTTGCGACGCTGCACGATCCCTTCCAGCTTGCCGATGTCATCCTTCGGCAGGTTGTCGGGCAGGCACAGCGTGCGCAGGCGACAGTTGTGGCAGCTATCGCGCGATTCGCTCAGCGTGGCAATGCGGGTCATGGCGTGTTTCTCCTTCCTGCGGGGGTTCCGCAACATCATGCCCCTGATGCTACCTAATACCCGCTCCGACCCCGATAGCCCTTTGGAGGTAGCCGGGGTGATATTGCGAGGTAAGCGAGCAGATGCCCGGCATCCTGCCCCGTTCACCGCACGCCTCCGATAGCAGTGGAGAACATGACCTACCCCGAATGCGCCGGAAACCGGGCAGCCGTCGATCAGAACCGGCAAAGGAGCCACGAATATTCATATCAATCAGCAGCTTGGGTCATTACCCCTCACTACCTCCTAAGGAGTAGCCAGGCTACCCTCGCCATGGCACCCCACCGCGCAACTTGACTGAAATCAAAATCGACCCCGCACGGGCTCCTTATGGTGGGTGCAGTTCAAGCATGGGAGGTTCGCCATGGCAAGCCAGCTGGCGCAGCCACACCTCTTGGCCCCGGCGATGTGACCGAGACGACTCCCTGACTCCTGACCGGACTCCATAGAGGGCAAGATACAATGAGCCATTTTCTCGACCGACTGCAGTATCTGGGCAAGCCCCGTGAGGCATTTGCCAATGGCCATGGCGAGACCCGCGACGAAACCCGCGACTGGGAAGACGGCTATCGCGCTCGCTGGCAGCACGACAAGGTCGTGCGCTCCACCCACGGGGTGAACTGTACCGGCTCCTGCAGCTGGAAGATCTATGTCAAGAACGGCCTGGTCACCTGGGAAACCCAGCAGACCGACTACCCGCGCACCCGCCCCGACCTGCCCAATCACGAACCGCGCGGCTGCCCGCGCGGCGCCAGCTATTCCTGGTACCTCTACAGCGCCAACCGTCTCAAGTACCCGCTGGTGCGCAAGCGCCTGATCAAGCTGTGGCGCGAGGCGCTGGCCCAGCACGTCGATCCGGTGCTGGCCTGGGCCTCCATCGTCGAGAACCCCGAGAAGACCGCGCAGTACAAGAAGGTTCGCGGCATGGGCGGCTTCGTAAGGGCCGACTGGGACGAGCTGGAAACCCTGATCGCGGCGTCCAACGTCTACACCGCCAAGCAGTACGGCCCGGACCGCATCATCGGCTTCTCGCCGATCCCGGCGATGTCGATGGTCTCCTATGCCGCCGGCGCGCGCTACCTGTCGCTGATCGGCGGGGTGTGCCTGTCGTTCTACGACTGGTACTGCGATCTGCCGCCGGCCTCGCCGATGACCTGGGGCGAGCAGACCGACGTGCCCGAGTCCGCCGACTGGTACAACTCGAACTACATCATCGCCTGGGGCTCCAACGTCCCGCAGACGCGCACCCCCGATGCCCACTTCTTCACCGAGGTGCGCTACAAGGGCACCAAGACCGTCGCCATCACCCCGGACTATGCCGAGGTCGCCAAGCTGTGCGACGAGTGGCTGAGCCCCAAGCAGGGTACCGACGCGGCACTGGCGATGGCCATGGGCCACGTGATCCTCAAGGAATTCCACCTCGACAGGCCCAGCGCCTACTTCACCGACTACGTGCGTCGCTATACCGACATGCCGTTCCTGGTCGAGCTGGAAGCGCGCGAGGACGGCAGCTTCGCCCCCGGCAAGCAGCTGCGCGCCAGCGACTTCGACGCCAACCTGGGCCAGGACAACAACCCGGATTGGAAGACCGTGGCCTGGGACGCGACCGGCAATCGCCTGGTGGTACCGCGCGGCTCCATCGGCTTCCGCTGGGGCGAGAAGGAAGGCGGCGAAGGCCGCTGGAACCTCGAGCCGCTCGACGCCGAGGGCAATGATGTCTCCCTGCAGCTGTCGCTGGCCGAGAGCCATGACAGCGTCGCCAGGGTCGGCTTCCCCTACTTCGGCGGCATCGCCCACGAACACTTCGATCATGTCGCCGGCAACGACGTGCTCTATCACAACCTGCCGGCCAAGCGCCTGGCGCTGGCCGACGGTCGCGAGGTGCTGGCGGTGACCGTGTTCGACCTGATGGTCGCCAACTACGGCATCGACCGCGGCCTGGGCGCCGAGGGCGAGGACGACGGCGCCACCGCCTACGACCAGGTGCGTCCGTACACCCCCGCCTGGCAGGAGCGGATAACCGGCGTGCCCGCCGCGCAGGCCATCCGTCTGGCGCGAGAGTTCGCGGACACCGCCGACAAGACCCATGGCCGCAGCATGATCATCGTCGGTGCCGGGATGAACCACTGGTACCACATGGACATGAACTACCGCGGCCTGATCAACATGCTGATCCTGTGCGGTTGCATCGGCCAGAGCGGCGGCGGCTGGGCGCACTACGTGGGCCAGGAGAAGCTGCGCCCGCAGACCGGCTGGACCCCGCTGGCCTTCGGCCTCGACTGGCAGCGTCCGCCGCGTCACATGAACGGCACTTCGTTCTTCTACAACCACTCCAGCCAGTGGCGCTACGAGAAGCTCGAGATCAGCGAACTGCTCTCGCCCATGGCGCGTCGCGAGGACTTCTCGGGCAGCCTGATCGACTTCAACGTGCGTGCCGAGCGCATGGGATGGCTGCCCTCCGCGCCGCAGCTCGACACCAACCCGCTGCAGCTCGCCGAGGCCGCCCGCGTCGCCGGTGTCGATCCGGCCGACTATGTGGTCGCCCAGCTCAAGAGCGGCAACCTGCGCTTCGCCGCCGAGGACCCGGACAGCCCGCAGAACTTCCCGCGCAACCTGTTCGTGTGGCGCTCCAACCTGCTCGGCTCCTCCGGCAAGGGCCACGAGTACATGCTCAAGTACCTGCTGGGTACCAAGCATGGCCTGCAGGGCAAGGATCTGGGCGACACGGACGGCACGCTGCCCGAGGAAGTCACCTGGCACGAGGACGCGCCGGAGGGCAAGGTCGACCTGCTGGTGACCCTGGACTTCCGCATGTCCACCACCTGTCTCTATTCCGACGTGGTACTGCCGACGGCGACCTGGTACGAGAAGGACGACCTCAACACCTCGGACATGCACCCGTTCATCCACCCGCTGACCGCGGCCACCGATCCGGCCTGGGAAGCGCGCAGCGACTGGGACATCTACAAGGGCATCGCCAAGGCGTTCTCCAGGGTCTGCGAGGGTCACCTGGGCCAGGAGACCGACATCGTCACCCTGCCCATGCAGCACGACTCGCCGGCAGAACTGGCCCAGGCCGAGGTCAAGGACTGGAAGAAAGGCGAATGCGAGCCGATTCCCGGCAAGACCCTGCCGCACCTGATCGCGGTGCAGCGTGACTATCCGGCGACCTATGAGCGCTTCACCTCGGTGGGCCCGCTGCTCGACACCCTGGGCAACGGCGGCAAGGGCATCAGTTGGCAGACCCAGCCCGAAGTCGAGCTGCTCGGCAAGCTCAACCAGCGCAAGAGCGAGGGCCCGGCCGAAGGCCGACCCAGGATCGAGACGGCCATCGATGCCGCCGAGATGATCCTGACGCTGGCTCCCGAGACCAACGGCAACGTGGCGGTCAAGGCCTGGAATGCGCTGTCGAAGATCACCGGCCGCGAGCACGCCCACCTGGCGCTGCCCAAGCACGAGGAGAAGATCCGCTTTCGCGACATCGTCGCCCAGCCACGCAAGATCATCTCCAGCCCCACCTGGTCGGGGCTCGAGGACGAGCACGTGTCGTACAACGCGGGTTACACCAATGTCCACGAACTGATTCCGTGGCGCACCGTGACCGGCCGCCAGCAGTTCTATCAGGATCACCCCTGGATGCGTGCCTTCGGCGAGAGCCTGCTGGTCTACCGCCCGCCGATCAACACCAAGGCGATGACCGGCATCACGGAGCACAAGAGCAACGGCAACCCCGAGATCGCGCTGAACTGGATCACCCCGCACCAGAAGTGGGGCATTCACTCCACTTACAGCGACAACCTGCTGATGCTGACGCTGTCGCGCGGTGGCCCCATCGTCTGGCTGTCCGAAGACGACGCACGCGCCATCGGCGTGGAGGACAACGACTGGATCGAGCTGTACAACGCCAACGGCGCGATCGCCGCCCGGGCGGTGGTCAGCCAGCGGGTCAAGAACGGCATGGCGATGATGTACCACGCCCAGGAGCGCATCGTGAACGTGCCCGGATCGGAAGTGACCGGCACCCGCGGCGGCATCCACAACTCGGTGACCCGCGTGTGCCCCAAGCCGACTCACATGATCGGCGGCTACGCCCAGTTGTCCTACAGCTTCAACTACTACGGCACCGTGGGTTCCAACCGTGACGAATTCGTCATCGTGCGCAAGATGCACCATGTCGACTGGCTGGACGGCGAAGGCAACGACAGCGTGCAGAGTAAAGTGGAAGGCTGAAGCTTCCTCGCCCGCCAACGAATTGCCCCATGGAAATGGGGCAATTCCGTTCGCCACGGTTTACCACCCGACCGTGATGCCGATGTAAGCGCACCGCTTGACAGCAACGGTCATTTCAACTGCCTTCGTCCAATAAAACGAACCATCAGCCTGGCCGGCCGATGATCGCCAGGCGCCCGGAAGCTTGAGAGGAATTACCCTATGTTGACAGCTGAACAGGAACGCATCATCGATGCCACGGCCCCGGTCGTGGCGGAACACCTCGACACCATCACCCGGCAATTCTATCCGCTGATGTTCGAACGCTACCCGGAGGTAGCGCCCTTCTTCAATCAGACTCACCAGGCGGATGGCGGGCAGCCCAGGGCCCTCGCCAGCTCCGTGCTGGCCTACGTGCAACTGCGCAAGGAGCCCGAGAAGGTCAGGACGGCAATGGCCACGGTGGTCAGCAAGCATGTGTCGCTGGGGATACAGCCCGATCAATATCCCATAGTCGGCGAGTGCCTGATGGTCGCCATAGGGGAAGTCCTGGGCGATGCGGTCACGCCCGAGGTGGCGGATGCCTGGGGCGCCCTTTACCAGGAACTGGCGACACTGCTGATCGAGCTGGAGGACGCCAGCTACCGGGAATTCGCCGAGCGCCCCGGCGGTTGGCGCGGCACCCGGCTATTCCGTATTGCCGAGACCCGCCAGGAAAGCGCGGTGATTCGCTCGTTCGTGCTGAAACCGGTCGATGGCGGACCGGTCGCCGATTATCAGCCCGGGCAATTCATCGGCCTGAAGCTGTCCATCGATGGCGAAACGGTTCATCGCCACTACAGCCTGTCCGGCATTCCCAACGGCGAAAGCTATCGCCTCTCGATAAAGCGCGAACCCGGCGGCAAAGTCAGCCAGCATTTCCACGACACGCTGGATGTCGGCGACGAGCTGGAACTTCTTCAGCCATCGGGACAGCTGATCCTCGACGAGACCACCTCCCCGGTGATGCTGATCAGCGGCGGTGTCGGCCAGACCCCCATGTTGCCCATGGCGTGCCGCGCGCTCGAGCAGGGGCGCCAGGTCGTTTATGTGCATGCCGCCCAGGAGCGCGAACAGCATGCCTTCGCCGATGAACTGGATGCCCTGGCCAAGAAGGACTACCCCGGCACATTGACATCGGTGACCCTCTACGAACGGGGTGAAGGGGACGGCCGGGCCGACCACATCGGCCGCGTCAACCGCGAGTTGCTGGAGCGCCACCTGCCCGACGGCTCACCCGAATGCTATTTCGTCGGTCCACAGGGCTTCATGACCGCGGTCGACGAGGCGCTGCAAGAGCTCGGCGTGCCCGCCGAGCGGCGTCACTACGAGCACTTCGGGCCGTCACGCCCGCTTCATGCGGCTTGAGCCACCCTCCCCTCGCCGGCCATCGACACACGGCCGCCGATCCTGATGCAAAAGCCAGTCGCCACGGCGACTGGCTTTTTCATGTCTACTGAAGCGCAGCCTCTTCGTAATCCAGTTCGCGAATCAGGGTCTGCAGCATCTGTTCATCGATATGCCGCCGCTTGCGCAATCGATACAACTCCCGGCGCTGGGCCTGAATGGCTCGGATGCGCAAATCCGTTTCCAGTTGGTGAAGCTGACGCGCCTGGTCGGCCCGATCGTCACGATCCATTGCCATCGCCTGCATTTCCTGACGATAGGAATCGATGATCCGGGCCGTCACCGAGCCTTTCGGTTCGAGTTCGTCGCTCGATTGTGCCTTTGACCACTCTTCCAGCCAGTCGACGGCGGCCTGGGAGGCGCTCTGCCGCGCCTTCAGCAACTCGCGTTCGTGCTCCTCGAGGTCGTTCAGCGACAGGAATCTCAAAAAGTAGGGAATGCCCAGCGCGCCGATCAGCAACGACAGGATAATCACCGCGGCCGCCAGAAAGATCATCAGGTCGCGCCCGGGAAAAGACACGCCATTGATGAACAACGGCACCGAAAGCACGCCGGCGAGGGTAATCGCCCCACGCACGCCGGCCACCGAGCTGAGGGTGGTGATCAACAGCAGCGGCTGGTTCTCTCCGCCCTTGGCTCGCGGCTTGAACAGGCGGGTCTCGATCCAGTGATAGGCATAGATGAAGGCAAAGCGGATCGCCAGCAGCAGCGCCATGAGCACGACGGCGTAGAGCACCAGCGTACCCATCGCGTAGCTCTGCGTGGCGGAATCCGCCCACACACGCTCGACGATGCCGGGGAACTGCAGCCCGAGCAGCAGGAACACCACGCCGTTGAAGGTGAAGTCGAGCATTTCCCAGATGCTGCGATTGAGGATGCGGGTGCTGGTCTTCACCGGCAGCATGTCGACACGACTCTGCACCATGCCCGCGGCCACCGCCGAGAGAATACCCGACATGCCGGCATGTTCGGCGAGGTAGAACGCCGCGAACGGCAGCAGCAGGATCGTGACCACGTAGGTGGCCGGATCGTAGAGGTTGCGTGCGGTCATCCACTGCTTGATCTTGCCGACCGTCCAGCTCAGCGTGCCGCCGATCAGCAGACCGCCCAGCGCGACCATCAGGAACTCGCCGGACACGGAGAGCAACGAGAAGCCGCCGGTCATGGCGGCCGCGATGGCGATCTTGAACGAGACCAGCCCCGTGGCGTCGTTCATCATCGCCTCGCCTTCCAGCTGGTGCGACATATGGCGCGGCAGGCGTCCCTGGGCAATGGCGATCACCGACAGCGCATCGGTGGGCGACAGGATGGCGGCCAGCGCGAAGCTGGCCGCCAGCGGAATCGAAGGCAACAGCCAGTGGATGAAGTAGCCCACCGCCACCACCGTGACCAGTACCAGCAGCAGCGACATGGCGGCGATCTGCCCGCCGTGCTCGGTGAACTCCTTCTTGGGAATCTTCCAGCCGTCGTAGAACAGCAACGGCGGAATGAACAGCATCATGAAGATTTCCGGGTCCAGCTCGACTTCCATCCCGAAAAGCGGTGAAGCCAGCAGGCAGCCCATCAGGATCTGCAGGATAGGCAGGGGCAAGGGAATGATGTTGGCCAGTATTCGGCTGATGCCGACGGCCAGGGTGAGCAGAAAAACGAGGTTGAGTATGTCCATGGTGTTGGCGGGGCCGGATAGGTTACCAAGAAAGTTTTCACCAGTAGCTATCGGCTGCCATGCGGCATCTCTGCAATTCTTTGGCAATTTCCCAAGAGAGCCGCGCTCGACGACGTTGCCCTGGTGTCCCCTGTCGCGCACAAGTGTCGCGCCGGGGAATTGCTGCATATCTTACTCCTAAAACAGTGTTCTGTTACGCGGTAACGTCGGATATTCACCCGACATTGATTGAAGTCATCAAGGCCATGAGCCGGACCGGTCAATGTGGGCCTGTTTCGCGTGTCGAACGGTAAACGCTATGCTGTAGGCGCGAACCATGCGACTAGCCACTATTCAGGAAACGACCGGGAGCCTACACCATGGATGAACAGCAGTTACCCTCGGAAGCAGGTGCCGTGGCCAAGCGCCACCCGCAGATCTGGAAGGCCTACGCTGAACTGGGCAAGGCCTGTGCCGAGGCCGGCCCGCTTGACGCGACGACGACCCGGCTCGTCAAGCTGGCCCTGGCCATTGGCGCGGGATCCGAAGGCGCCGTGCACTCTCATGCGCGCCGGGGATTGGAAGAGTCGGTGCCTCCCGAGGCGCTCAAGCAGGTCGCCCTGCTCTCGATTCCCACCCTGGGCTTCCCCCAGGCCGTGGCAGCGCTGACCTGGATCGAGGACATCACCGATCCGGCGTAGCCAGGCGATTCATGCGCGCTCCTGGCCGCAATGAACGCCGCCGGGGCGTGCCAAGAGGTTACGCGTGCCGCCCGTCGGGCCGCCGGTTGACCCGAATCAATCCCTCATCTCCATGAAAGCTGCACAGTGCCCGCCAGAATGCGGCTTCGAGCACTTTCCCGGTGCGCTGCCAGCCCCAAATTCTCTCGAGGAAAGCTACATGGCCATCGCCAACTACGCCGAGCTTCTCAGCGAAGCGCACCGCCAGCCCGAGCCCCAGCGCCTGCTGTTCGTCTTCGCCAGGGCCGAACTGCCCGACAATCCCGACGCGCAGCAGCAAGAACGCTTCGAACAGGGCGAAGGCGGCGTGCTGACACCGGCCCTGTGCGTCGACAAGACGCTGGATGAATTGAGCGACATGGAATCACTGGTCGTGGAATCCCAACGCACCGGGGTGACCTGGGATATCGTCTTCGTCGCCGCCCTGGCCGGCGATGGAACGAACCCGCCGACCAGCGAAGAGGCCGAACGCCCCCTTCAGCGCATGGTCGAAGCCCTGCAGATGGGCAGCATCGGTAACTTCCTGGCGTTCGATCGCCAGGGCGATAGCGTCGATATTCAGTAGGCCAACAGCGATCCACGCGGGATACGGCTGTTTCATCAATCCATTCAACGGAGGGCCCTATGGCCAAGCGTTTCAAGGTCGGCGATCACGTCCGCTGGAACTCGGAAGCGGGCCATGTCAGCGGACGGATCATCCGCGTTCACACCCGCGATACCGAGTACAAGGGGCACCGGCGCCGCGCCAGCGAGGATGACCCGCAGTACGAGATACAGAGCGACAAGACCGATCACATCGCCATGCACAAGGACTCGGCACTGAGCAAGATCGACGAGTAGGGTTTCTTACGAAACCCCATGATTGACCGCCCACACCGCCGCCTCTACCCGCGAACGCAGGCCGAGTTTCTTGAGCAGGTTCTTGACGTGAACCTTCACCGTGCCCTCGGTGATATCGAGCCGCCGCGCGATCATCTTGTTGCTCATGCCGCGGGCCAGCGTCCGCAGGATATCCAGTTCGCGCGAGGTGAGCGACGACAACGCATCGGCGGGGGCGGCGCGGCCGCCGCCGACGATGCCCGCCAGGATGGCAGCGAGCTGCGGACTGATCACCAGCTTGCCCTCGGCGGCCTCCTTGATACGCGCCAGCAGGTCCTCGGGCTCCATGTCCTTGAGCAGGTAACCGTCGGCACCGGCGCGCAGCGCGGCGACCACATCGTCGTCGGCATCGGACACCGTGAGCATCACGAGGCGCGTATCGATGCCGTTGCTGCGAATCTGACGCAGGGCCTCCAGCCCGTCCATCCTGGCCATGTTCAGATCCATCAGGATCAGGTCAAGCTCGAGCGTGCCGGCGGCCTCGACGGCTTCGGCGCCGTTGGATGCCTCGCCGGCGATGGTCATGTCCGGATCCATCTCGACCAGCTGGCGCACGCCGCGCCGGAACAGCGGATGGTCGTCGACGATCAGGATGCGTGTCTCGCTCATTGTGTCCCTCCCAGCAGATTGACCGATTCGCTCCCGGCGGTGACCTGCGGGATAAAACGCAGTATCACTTCCGTTCCGCCCTCGGCGCGATTGTGCATTTCGAGCGCGCCGCCCAGGCCGGTGGCACGCTCGTCCATGATCGTGGTGCCATAGTGGTTGAGCCGTGCGTGCTGCTCGGGCAAGCCCACCCCGTCGTCGCGGATAGACACCCTGACCTGCCCCGAGTCGGTGGTCTGCAAGTGAATATCGCAGTTTTCGGCCCTGGCGTGATGAACCACGTTGGAGAGCGCCTCGCGCACGATCTGCAGCACATGAATCTCCTCGTTGGGGGTCAGCGGACAGTGCCGCAGCTCGTATTCGAGCAGGATTTTCAGCTCAGTGCGCTGGGCGAACTCACTCACCGTCTCGTTGAGCGCGGCCTCTAGCCCCGGCTCGGCCATCTTCAGGCGGAAGGTGTTGAGCAGCTCGCGCAGCTGTCGGTAGGCCGAGTTCAGTCCCTCGCGCAGTTCGTCGATGACCGCATCCTGATCGGCTGACGTACCCTGCTGACGAATCAGCATCTGCAGGCGCGCCACCTGGATCTTCAGATACGAGAGCGACTGGGCCAACGAGTCGTGCAGCTCCCGGGCGATCACCGCACGTTCGTCCATCAACGCCAGGCGACGCTGCTCGTCATTGTTCTGAGCCAGCGAGAGCGCCGTGGCGATCAGCCCCGCCACGGTCTCGACCAGATCCATCTGCCAGCGCAGCGGAGACGCCCCCGCCGGGTGCTGAATCAACAGCACGCCATAGCGGCGGTCGGACTCGCTGACCACCACCGGGCGTACCCGCGGCGGCACCCGCTCGCCACTCAGGCAGGGACCGCAGTCCGGCGCCCGGCAGAAATCGGGGCGATCGCCCAGTTGGGTGGAAATACGCTGATAGGCACGTTCGGCCTCGCCCTGCGACAAGCACAGGGTGATCGAGCCGAGCCCCGTGACCCGTTCCAGGTGATCGAGCACATCGCGGAAATCCTCGCTGCCGGGGGTCGAGCTGTTGAGCTGCCGTGCGGCCTCGTAGAGCAGCCGCAACGACTCGTTGCTGCGCTTGAGTTCGGCCGTCTTGGCTTCCACCCGCTGCTCGAGTTCCGCATACATCCGCGACAGGCTTTCGTTCATCTGATTGAGGGTACGCGAGATCAGGCCCAGTTCATCGTTGCCCTCATAAGCCACACGACCCGTGAAGTCGCCGTGGCGCACCCGATTGACCACGTGGAACAGCTCGCGCAGCGGCGGCATCACATCATTGACCAGCTTGTACATGGTCCCCAGCACCAGGATCAGGGTCAGGAACAGCACGATGCCCTGAAGCAGATGCAGCATCCGGATCCGTGACTCGGCTTCCTGCTGCAACTGGCCGACCAGGCGATCCACCTCGTCGACGAACTCGGCGGTCTGGCCCACCAGAGCCCGGGATGAGCGTGACTCGGCAGCCAGCAGGGCCGGGCGCAGCATGTCCCGCCACATCTCGGTCACGCCGGCGTAGCGCTGGGCCAGAGGATGCTGCAGGCCGTCGGGAATCAATCCGGTGATGACCGGGCTGGTCAGGTCTGCATCGAAGCGCTCGATCCGCTGGCTCAGCACCCCGCCATCCACCGGGGTCTGCAGGCGCGTGCTCAGCAGACGGTAGGCCTGCATGCGCAGGGTACCGGCCTGGTTGATGGCCGCGGCATCGCCACTGGCGGTCTCGGCGATCATGATCGACCCGAGCATGCTGGTCAGGGCGAGAACGACGATCCCCGCCATGGCGAGGCCGGCCCGGAAGATCAGCGAACGATTAAGGGATTGGGACATGCGCGCTCCGAACAGGACTACCACCTATGCCTCGCTGCCGCTGGAGCGGCCCCCGAGGCAGCCCCGAGTCACAAAAAGAATTTTATAAAACAATGACTTGCCAGAACCTCCTCGCCTACCTCCTAAGGAGTAGCCGCGCTAGCCTACTCCGTTCGCCACGCCAGCGCCCTTGATTCGAGTCAATAACGGTCGCGCGCGCCATGCCTATGGTTGCCTCAGGTTCCACCGGGAGGGGCCGCCATGGCAAACCAGCAAATCATCCGTGCTCACCCTGACTCCCGCCCGATCATTTCACTCGTGACAGGAAAGCTATCATGAAGAACCTGGAAGGCGTAACGAGGCCCGATCAGTACCGGGCACTGACGCTGAGCACCCTGGCATTCACCGTGTGCTTTGCGGTATGGACGATTTTTTCGATTATCGGCGTGAGGATCAAGCAGGATCTCGGCCTCAGCGAGACGGAGTTCGGCATCCTGGTCGCGACCCCTGTGCTGACCGGCTCCATCAGCCGGATCTTCCTCGGCATCTGGACTGAACAACTCGGTGGCCGCCGGGTATTCAGCATCCTCATGCTCGTGACCTCGGTGTGCGTATTCCTGCTCTCCTACGTGGAGACCTACTGGATGTTCCTGATCGCCGCCCTCGGTGTGGGTCTGGCGGGCGGATCGTTCATCGTGGGGATTGCCTACACCTCCTACTGGTTCGAGGAAGAGCGCCAAGGCACCGCGCTGGGAATCTTCGGCGCCGGCAACGTGGGGGCGGCGGTCACCAACTTCTGCGCCCCGTTCTTGCTGATCGCCCTCGGCTGGGAACGCACTGCAGTGATCTACGCCGTGGTTCTGGCGATCATGGCGGTGGTTTTCTGGGTATTCACCCAGGAAGACCCGATGACGATGGCCCGTCGCCGCGCCGGCGCCCGTGGCACCTCCGCGCTTACCCAACTCGAGCCTTTGCGTCATCCCCAGGTATGGCGCTTCGCGCTCTACTACTTCTTCGTGTTTGGCGGCTTCGTCGCCCTTGCTTCCTACCTGCCGCGCTACTACGTCGGCGCCTACGATGTGAGCATCGCGGTCGCCGGCACTCTCACGGCACTGTATTCGCTGCCGGCAAGCGTGTTCCGGGCCTTTGGGGGCTACCTCTCCGACCGTTTCGGTGCCCGCGCGGTCATGTATCTGACCTTCATCGTCTCGCTGGTATGCCTGTTCCTGCTCGCCTACCCGGAGACTCGATACGCTGTTCAGGGCAAGGAAGGCCTGATCGAGTTCAGCTTGGCGATGCCGCTGTGGGGCGTGGTAGTGCTGACGGTGCTGCTCGGTTTCTTCATGTCCCTGGGCAAGGCGGCCGTCTACAAGCACATCCCTGTCTACTACCCGAATAACGTCGGCTCCGTCGGCGGCCTGGTGGGCATGATCGGCGGCCTGGGCGGCTTTTTCCTGCCCATCACCTTCGGAATCGTGCTCGACCTCACCGGCGTCTGGACCACCTCTTACATGGTGATGTTCGTGCTCGTTGCCGTTTCCCTGGTCTGGATGCACGTGGCGATCCGACGCATGGAGCGCCGGCACATCCCCGAGCTCTCGGAGGAGCGCTACCGGTACCTGCCGGAAGTTCAGGACTCGACGGACGGAAACCGCCGCAAGACCGGGGAGATGGATGCCCGACCCTAACCACGAAAACGGTGCAACCGGGGCGCAGGGCCCCGGTCGCCACAAGCAACCATCAGGAGATAACGAGCATGTCCATGGACAACACGTTACACAAAGGTGAGCACCCGCGGGTGCTCACCGACTGGCGCCCCGAGGATACCGAATCCTGGGAGAGCGGCGGCAAGGCCATCGCCACCCGCAACCTGTGGATCTCCATTTTCTGTCTGCTGCTGGCCTTCTGCGTATGGATGGTCTGGTCGGTGGTGGTCGCCAAGCTGCCCCAGGTGGGTTTCGACTACACCTCCAACCAGTTGTTCTGGCTGGCCGCGCTGCCGGGCCTGTCCGGCGCCACGCTGCGCATTTTCTACAGCTTCATGGTGCCGATCTTCGGCGGCAGACGCTTTACCGCGCTGTCGACCGCTTCACTGGCGCTGCCGGCGCTATGGATCGGCTTTGCGGTGCAGAACCCGGATACCCCCTATCTGGTGATGCTGATCGTGGCACTGCTTTGCGGCTTCGGCGGCGGCAACTTCGCCTCCAGCATGGCCAACATCTCGTTTTTCTACCCCAAGCGCGAGAAAGGCAATGCCCTGGCGCTCAATGCCGGACTGGGCAACCTGGGGGTCAGCGTCATGCAGTTCGTGGTGCCGCTGGTGATCACCGCCGGGGTCTTCGGGGCGCTGGGCGGCGAGCCGCAGGCGCTGGGGGATAGCCAGCGTCTGTGGTTGCAGAACGCCGGATTCATCTGGGTACCGTTCATCCTCCTCGGCGCCGCGGCCGCCTGGTTCGGCATGAACGACATCGCCAGCGCGCGCTCCTCGTTCAAGGATCAGTCGGTCATCTTCAAACGCAAGCACAACTGGCTGATGTGCATACTCTATACCGGCACATTCGGCAGTTTCATCGGCTATTCCGCCGGCTTCCCGCTGCTGGCATCCAATCAGTTCCCCGAGGTCGACGTGCTCAAGTTCGCCTTCCTGGGGCCGCTGGTGGGGGCGCTGTCGCGTGCCGGCACCGGCTGGGTCTCGGACCGCTTCGGCGGTGCCCGGGTCACGCTGTGGGTGTTCGCGGGGATGATAGCCTGTGTCGCCGGGGTGCTGTTCTTCCTCGGCATCAAGGACCAGCCGGGCGCGTTCTGGGGCTTCTTCGCCATGTTCCTGCTGCTGTTCTTCTTTACCGGCGTAGGCAACGCCAGCACCTTCCAGATGATTCCCGAGATCTTCCGTCAGGAGGTGGCGCGCCTGATGCCGAACCTCGATAGCGCGGCACAACGTCAGCAGGGCGACAAGGAATCCGCGGCAACCATCGGCTTCACCTCGGCGATCGCCGCCTACGGTGCCTTCTTCATTCCCAAGACCTTCGGCAGCTCCATCGCATTGACCGGCGGTGCGGAATCGGCACTCTACGGCTTCATCGTCTTCTACGCGCTGTGCATGAGCCTGACCTGGTTCTATTACACCCGCAGGAATGCCGAAACGCCCTGCTGATCGCTGCCTGACCGCACGACCGTAAAAGAGAGCCGGCCTTCGCCGGCTCTTGCCGTTGCTGCTTGCTGTCTGTCCGCTCTCCATGAAGCCGCCATGCCGACACCGAGCCACCCTACCCCCAAAGAGCCTCCGCCCTTTGGGGGCTACTCCCTAAGGCATAGATTTCATACAAAACACTCTTAAAAACAGTAAGTTGCATAGAATGACAAACCTACCACCAAGGGAGTATGCAGCGCTCCGGTGCCGAACGGCGGTCCCGGCGACTTGATTGGAGTCAAAAACCCGCCTCGCCGAAAGCCCCAAAGTGGCTTGCGAAAAGACGCTTCAACGGGTCCAGGGAGACATCGTGCAGCGGGCTGAACCGGCGAACCCGCCCGACCCCGATGCAACGCTGCCGACTGGTTGAAGACACAACTACCGCGGAGACCGTGATATGAAAATTCGCTCACAGGTGGGCATGGTCCTCAACCTCGACAAGTGTATCGGCTGCCACACCTGCTCGGTGACCTGCAAGAACGTCTGGACCAGCCGCGAAGGGGTCGAGTACGCCTGGTTCAACAACGTCGAGACCAAACCCGGCATCGGCTACCCCAAGGAGTGGGAGAACCAGCAGAAGTGGAAAGGCGGCTGGCTGCGCAACAGGAACGGCTCCATCCAGCCGCGCATCGGCGGTCGCTACCGGGTACTGGCCAAGCTGTTCGCCAACCCCGACCTGCCCGAGATCGACGACTACTACGAGCCGTTCGACTTCGACTACCAGCACCTGCACCAGGCCGGCGAAGGCAAGCACCAGCCGGTGGCGCGCCCGCGCAGCGCCATCACCGGGCAGCGCATGAACAAGATCGAGTGGGGACCCAACTGGGAAGAGATCCTCGGCACCGAGTTTTCCAAGCGCCGCAAGGACAAGAACTTCGAGCAGATCCAGGCCGACATCTACGGCCAGTTCGAGAACACCTTCATGATGTACCTGCCGCGCCTGTGCGAGCACTGCCTCAACCCGACGTGCGTGGCGTCGTGCCCGAGTGGCGCGATCTACAAGCGCGAGGAAGACGGCATCGTGCTGATCGACCAGGACAAGTGCCGCGGCTGGCGCATGTGCATCTCGGGCTGCCCGTACAAGAAGATCTATTACAACTGGAAGACCGGCAAGTCCGAGAAGTGCATCTTCTGCTACCCGCGCATCGAGTCCGGCATGCCGACGGTCTGCTCCGAGACCTGCGTGGGCCGCATCCGCTATCTCGGCGTATTGCTGTACGACGCCGACCGTATCCAGGAAGTGGCGTCGTCCCCCGACGAGCGCGACCTCTACCACCGCCAGCGCGAGATCTTCCTCGACCCGAACGACCCCGAGGTGATCGCCCAGGCCAAGCGTGACGGCATTCCCGAGAACGTGATCAAGGCCGCCCAGGCCTCGCCGGTCTACAAGCTGGCCATGGACTGGGGCCTGGCGCTGCCGCTGCATCCGGAGTACCGCACCCTGCCGATGGTGTGGTACGTGCCGCCGCTGTCGCCGATCCAGTCCGCCGCCGAGGCCGGACACATCGAAAGCGACGGCGTGCTGCCCGACATCGAGTCACTGCGCATCCCGGTACGCTATCTCGCCAACCTGCTCACCGCCGGGGAGGAAGAACCCGTGGTGCTCGCCCTCAAGCGACTGATGGCGATGCGCCTGTACAAGCGTGCCCAGCAGGTCGATGGCCACAAGGCCGAGGCCGTGCTCGACGCCGTGGGCCTGACCGAAGCGCAGGTCGAGGAGATGTACCGCTACCTGGCCATCGCCAATTACGAGGACCGCTTCGTGATCCCCACCAGCCACCGCGAGCAGGCCCGCGACGCTTTCCCCGAACGCGGCGGCTGCGGGTTCTCGTTCGGCAACGGCTGCCACGGTGGCGACAGCGATGCCAGCCTGTTCGGTGCACGCAAGCAAAACGCCACGCTGGTCAAGCCGATGACCCACCCGGATGACGAACCCATGGCGCCGGCCGGGTCCGATACCGTCAATCACTACACCCCGACACCGGCCCCGAAACGCCCCGCGCCGGAGGAAGAATCCAATGCGTAGCTTGATCGTCCTTGCCCGTCTGCTCGACTACCCCACCGAGGAATTGCAGCAGGCCGCCACCGAGATGCAGAGCGTCATCGCCGACGAAGACCACCTGAGCCACCCCCAGCGCGCCGCGCTGCATGGCTGGATCGGGCGTATCGCGACCAGCGACCTGCTCGACCTGCAGGCCGACTACGTGGCGCTGTTCGACAAGGGCCGGTCGACCTCGCTGCTGCTGTTCGAGCACGTCCACGGCGAATCCCGCGACCGTGGCCAGGCCATGGTCGACCTGCTCGAACAGTACCGCCAGGCCGGCTTCGAGCTCAGCGCTCGCGAACTACCGGACTACCTGCCGGTGTTCCTCGAGTACCTGTCGACCCGCGACGAGGCCGACATCGCCCAGCAACTGAGCGATATCGCCCACATCCTGGGGCTGCTCGCCGCGCGCCTGCGCGAGCGCGAGTCCGACCATGCACTGGTGCCCACCGCACTGCTGGCCATGGTCGGCGCCGATACCGCCATCGACGAGCACGCCGAGGCGGTCAGCAAGGAAGCGCGCGACGACACCCCCGCCGCCCTCGACGCGGTGTGGGAAGAGGAAGCCGTGCGCTTCAACGCCGCCTCCGACGAGGATTGTGCCCTGCAGTCCGCCACCGGCCGTCGCCAGGCGGAACTCAAGCGCCGGTCCCAGGCCGAGATGCCGATCCGCATCGTACCGCCCGTCGTCGACGCCACTTTAGGTCACTGAGTCAGGAGTCTGCCGTCATGAACTATATCAATGAACTGCTGTTCGGCCTGTATCCCTACGTGGCGGGCACCATTTTCCTGGCCGGTGCCCTGCTGCGCTTCGACCATGGCCAGTACACCTGGAAGACCGGCTCCAGCCAGATGCTCTCCAAGCGCCAGATGCGCCTGGCCAGCAACCTGTTCCACGTCGGTATCCTGGTGATCTTCTTCGGCCACCTGGTCGGCCTGCTCACCCCGCACTGGGTCTACGCCCCGTTCATCAGCGCCGGCAGCAAGCAGATCATCGCCATCGTCGTCGGCGGTATCGCCGGGCTGATGTGCCTGACCGGCGGCGCCATGCTGCTGCATCGCCGCCTGACCAACCCGCGCGTGCGGGCCACCTCCAGCCGTGCCGACATCGTGATCCTGGCGCTGCTGGTCGCCCAGGTGTCGCTGGGACTGTTGACCATCATCCCGGCGATGGGGCATCTGGATGGCGGCGCGATGCTGGAACTGGCCGAGTGGGCGCAGTCCATCGTGTTCTTCAAGGGTGGCGCCGCCGAGCACCTGGCCGATATCGGGCTGGTCTACAAGCTGCACATCCTGCTGGGCCTGACCATCGTGCTGGTGTTCCCGTTCACCCGCCTGGTGCACGTATGGAGCGCACCGCTGGGCTACGTTGGCCGCCGTTATCAAATCGTGCGTCGCAAGGCGTGAGTGAGGACAATCCCATGCAACTGATTCCACTCGAAACCCTGCCCGCCAATGCACAGGCGATGGCCATTCCACCGGTATGGGTCGGCGACGTGAACATACCCGCCGAAGAGATTGCCCGGGAAATGCAGTACCACCAGGCCGATACCGTGGAAGAAGCCCAGCTCGAAGCCGCGCGCGCCCTGGTGGTCCGCGAGCTGCTGCGCCAGCGCTGCAATGAGCTGGGCTGGGAGGTCGAGGACAGTGAGGAGGCGGCACTGGCCGCCCTGCTGGACGCGGAACTGGAGGTCCCCGAGCCCGACGAGGCCCACTGCCGACGCTACTTCGAGGCCAATGCCGAGCGCTTCTGCGAGCCGTTGCGCCTGGCGGTGCGCCATATCCTGCTGGCCGCCGCACCGGATGATGCCGAGGCCCGCGACCGTCAGTACCGACTGGGCCGGACGCTCATCGCCGAGTTGCAGTCGGTGCCCGAGCGCTTCACCGAGTTCGCCCAGCGCCACTCCGCCTGCCCGTCGAAGGACGACGGCGGCGAGCTGGGCTGGCTGACGCCGGGGCAGACCGTGGCCGAGCTGGACCGCGCCCTGCAGCACCTGCCCGAAGGGCTGCACGATCGACCGCTGGCCTCGCGCTACGGCTGGCATGTGGTGAGCATCGATTGTCGCGAGGGTGGGCACGCCCTGCCCTATGCGGATGCCGCCGACCGGGTGCGTCACACCCTGCGCGAACAGGCCACGCGACGCGCCCTGCGCCACTACCTGCTGGCGCTGGAAGCGCGCCTGGGGGTGAATGGCGTGGCGCTGGACGACGAGAGTGCCGGTGCCCTGATGCAGTAAGCCATTCACAGACGCGTTGCGTCACTTCACATTGCCGCCACCCGCGGGTGGTCGAGGAGGATTCCATGGCCCACGTTTCTGCCGACGCGCCTTTCGTGCCGCTCAACATCGCGGTGCTGACGGTCTCCGACACCCGCGGCTTCGATCGCGACGGCAGCGGCGACCTGCTCTGCGCGCGCCTCACCGATGCCGGCCACTGGCTGGGCGACCGGCGCATCGTCGCCGACGACATCTACCGCATCCGTGCGGCAGTTTCCGAGTGGATCGCCCATGACGGCATCCATGCCGTGCTGGTCAACGGCGGCACCGGTTTCACGCCACGCGACACCACCCCCGAGGCCCTGGCACCGCTGTTCGACAAGGCCATCGAAGGCTTCGGCGAGCTGTTCCGGCAGATATCCCATGGCGATATCGGCGCCTCGACGATCCAGTCCCGGGCCATCGGCGGGGTGGCCAACCGCACCCTGGTGTTCGCCCTGCCGGGCTCGCCCGGGGCCTGCGCCACCGCCTGGGACGGCATCCTCGCCTCGCAGCTCGACGCCCGCACCCGGCCCTGCAATTTCGTGGCCATGGTGCGCCCCGATGCCGCGCCCTGTGCCAGTCGGCAACCCGCCACAACGCCGGTGGCCGCGGAGCGCGTCGAGGAGAAACAGGCATGAGTTGCGTCAGCTGCGCTACCCTCACTCCCGGCCTGCTCGATCTGGAAGACGCCCGCCGACGCCTGCTGGCTGCCGCTTATCCACCGGTAGCGCGTGAACGCTGCCCGCGTGATGCCGCGCTGGGGCGCATCCTCGCCGCACCGATCCGTGCCCGCCTGGCCATGCCCGGCGCCGACAACAGCGCCATGGATGGCTACGCGCTGCGCGTTGCCGAGCTCGCAGCCCCTCACGACGGTCTGCCGGTGATCCAGCGCATTCCGGCGGGCTGCGCACCAGCCCCGCTTGGCGAGGGCGGCTGCGCACGCATCTTCACCGGCGCGCCGATTCCGGCCGGCGCCGACTGCGTCGTCCCGCAGGAACGTTGCCGCATCGATGACCGGGGCCGCGTGCATGTCCAGGGCGAGGCGCTGCCCGGTGCCAATATCCGCCGCCGCGGCGAGGAGTTCCTCGAAGGCGCGCCGCTGTTGCCCGCCGGCCAGCGCCTCGACGCCCCCGGCCTGGCATTGCTGGCCAGCCAGGGCATCGTCGAGGTCGAAGTCTTCACCCGCCTCAGGGTGGCGCTGGTCTCCACCGGCGACGAGCTGGTCGAGCCGGGCGCGCCCCTGGCCCCGGGCCAGCTCTACAACAGCAACCGCGTCATGCTCGACGCCCTGCTCCGGCAGCAGGACTGCACCGTCGTCGACCTGGGCATCGTTGCCGATACCGCCGCCGCCCTGCGCGAAGCGCTGTGCCAGGCGCGCGACAGTGCCGATGTGGTGATCTGTACCGGTGGCGTCTCGGCCGGCGAGGAGGATCACGTTCGCCCGGTGCTGGCCGAACTCGGCGAGCCGATCTTTCACGGCGTGGCGATGAAGCCCGGCAAGCCCTTTGCCTTCGGCCGTCTCCATGGGGCCGACGGCGACGTGCCGCTGCTCGGTCTGCCCGGCAACCCGGTCGCGGCACTGGTGACCTGGCAGGTGCTGGGACAGGCCTTCGTACAGGCCTGCCAGGGCCGGCATCCACGCCCGCTTCAGCGGTTTTCCGTCAAGGCGGGTTTCAGCCGTCGCGCCACCCACGGGCGCCGCGAGTTGCTGCGCGTCGTTCTCGATCATGCCGAACTCGAACCCATGGCCCGGCTGGCCGGCGGCCAGGGATCGGCCATGCTCGGCGCAGCCTGTCAGGCGGACGGTTATCTCATGGTGCCCGGCGACACGCCGGTGATGGAGGGGGACGACTATGCATTCCTGCCCATTGCACAATTCGCCATCTGACGCCGTCACCAAGCGCCGTCATCTGCGCGAGCTGGTGCGCAATGTGCCGTGGCTGTCTCACTTGCCCGAACAAGAGCTCGAGTATCTGCTGCAAGGTGCCCGGGTCCATGTCGCCGAAGGGCGCGAGTGGCTATTCCGGCAACAGACACCGGCACACTGGATCTACGTGGTCGTCAGTGGCGCCGTGCGGCTGTTACGCGCCACCGACGACGGCCGACTGGCAACGATCCGCTGTGTCGAGCGTGGCGGCACGCTGGGCGAGTTGAGTCTGATTTCACAGCGGCAGTCGACGTATCTTTACTCCGCCGAGGCGCTGCGCCGCACCCACGTACTGGCGATCGGCGTCAGCCGTTGTCAGGAAAGTCTGAATCACGAAGAGTGCCGTGGCGCCTTCATGTCTCGCCTGACGGAGGAACTGACCGAGCGCCTGGAGGACATGGCCCTGCTGACCCAGGCCGATGCCCGCGCGCGGCTGACCAGCTTCCTGCTGCGCCAGCTTCCCCTGGGTGCGAAGCTGCCGCACGCCATTCGGCTGAGCGTGCCCAAGTGCTGGCTGGCCGCGCAACTGGCCATGACGCCCGAAACCCTTTCCCGGTTATTGAGCCGCATGAGCCGGGCCGGAGCGATTCTCGTCGAGCGTCATCAGCTAGTCATCCTCGACCGAAGCAAGCTATCCACGCTGAACGACTAGCCTGGCCATTCCCCTCGAAAGGAGACGCTTATGCCCTCTTCACGCCGTCCGCTGCTGCATGCCGGCTCGGCCTGCGCCGGCATGGGCCATGTCCCTGCCCATCTGTCACTGCAGACCGAAACGACCCGCCGAGGAGAGTCATGAATACGCTCGTGGATGGCTTCGGCCGTCGTATCCGCTACCTGCGCCTGTCCGTGACGGACCGCTGCGATTTCCGCTGCGTGTACTGCATGGGCGAGGACATGACATTCCTGCCCCGCGCCCAGGTGCTGACGCTCGAGGAACTCACCGCGCTGTCGCGCGCCTTCATCGAGCTGGGCGTGGAGAAGATCCGCCTGACCGGAGGCGAACCGCTGGTGCGTCACGGCATCGCCGAACTGGTCGAATCCATCGGCAGCCTGCCGGGCCTGCGCGACTTCGCCATGACCACCAACGGCAGCGGGCTGACCAGGCATGCCGGCGCGTTGCGTCGCGGCGGGCTCGACCGGCTCAACGTCAGCCTCGACACCCTGGACCCGTCGCGTTTCCGGGCACTGACCCGCACCGGCGATCTCGGCCGGGTCATCGACGGTATCCGCGCCGCCCGCGAGGCCGGCTTCGAGCGCATAAAGCTCAACGCGGTGATCCTCAAGGGCCGCAACGACGACGAGGTGCCCGAACTGGTCGAGTTCGCCCGCCGCGAGCGACTCGACATCAGCTTCATCGAGGAGATGCCGCTGGGTCAGGTGACCGAACACGATCGCGCCGCGACCTTCTGTTCCAGTGACGACGTTCGCGATCTAATCGAGCGCCATCATGCGCTGTTGCCCTCCACCGAAAGCACCCTGGGCCCGTCGCGCTACTACCGCATGGCCGACAGCGATACGCGCATCGGCTTCATCTCGCCGCACAGCCACAACTTCTGCAGTGCCTGCAACCGCGTGCGCGTGACCGCCGAGGGTCGCCTGTTGCTGTGCCTGGGCAACGAACATTCCATGGATCTGCGCGGCGTGATGCGTCGTCACCCCGGCGACGGCGAGCGGCTCAAGGCGGCGATCGTCGATGCCATGCGACTCAAGCCCGAGCGCCACCACTTCACCACCGACGGCGACGTGCAGGTGGTGCGTTTCATGAACATGACGGGCGGGTAAGCGAGCAAGCGCGGGTATGAAGCAAGCGCTTGAGCCGACACTGTGTTCACTTCATTCCGTGGTCCCTGTCAGTGGCTTGCCCAGCCCAATCGCCGCATCAGGATCTTCTCGGCTTCCAGCACGATCATGAGGACGATGCCCACGCCGATGATCAACAGCCCATCCGCGACGGCAACCGACCGGGTGTCGAACAGGCCCTGCATGACCGGCAGATAGGTGAATGCGAACTGGGCAAGGACGACACCGGTCACGGCTATCAGTACAGCCGGAGTTCCCAGCACCCCCCGCCAGTTGAACGACGTCATGTGCAGGTAACGCACGTTGAAGAGATAGAAGATTTCCAGCACCACGATCGTGTTGACTACCAGGGTACGCGCCATGGCCAGTTCGTCCCCACGGCTCAGCGAGTAGAAGAACATGCCCAGCGCCGCGGCCAGGAACAAGAACGAAACCAGCACCACTCGCCAGACCAGAAAGGGGGTGAGCAGCCCCTGCCGGGCCGGCCTGGGCCGGCGGCGCATGACATTGGGCTCGGCGGGCTCGAATGCCAGGGCCAGGCCGAGCGTGGCCGCCGTGACGAGATTGATCCACAGGATCTGGACCGCCGACATCGGCATGGCGAAGTTGAACAGGATCGCGGCGACGACGGCCAGCACCTCGCCGCCATTGGTCGGCAGCGTCCATGCCGCCACCTTGCGGATATTGTCGTAGACCACCCGCCCCTCATGCACGGCGGCCACGATGGAGGCGAAGTTGTCATCGAGCAGGACCATCTGCGAGGCTTCCTTCGCCGCGTCGGTGCCCTTGTGGCCCATGCCGACCCCGACATCCGCCTGCTTCAACGACGGTGCATCATTGACGCCATCGCCGGTCATCGCCACGATCGCGCCGGTCGATTGCAGCGCCCGGACGATACGCAGCTTGTGTTCCGGATTGGTTCGGGCAAAGACGTTGGTCTCGACAACGATGCCGGGCAGGTCGTCATCGGAAATGTCGTCGAGCTCACGCCCGGTGAGCACCCGCGGGTTCTCGCCGAGCCCCAGCTGCCGGGCGATGGCCGCAGCAGTCGCCGCGTGATCGCCGGTAATCATCTTCACCGCGATCCCGGCGCTGTGACATTCCGCGATGGCGGCCACGGCCTCCTCGCGCGGTGGATCGATGAACCCCACCAGACCGACGAAGACCAGCCCATCCTCGAGATCGGCGAAGTCCACCCTGTCGGCATCGGGGGCTGTCGGCTTGACGGCAAAGCCGAGCACACGCTCCCCCTGGGCGGCCGCTTCGGCGATCCGTGCCGTCCAGGCGTCCCGATCCAGCGGCGCCGTTCCCTTGCCATCAGCCTGGGCAGTACATGATTTAAGTAGTTCGTCGGGCGCGCCCTTGACGAACACCCGACGCTCGCCCGTTGCATTGCGGTCGAGCGTGGCCATGAAGCGATGCTTGGCATCGAACGGGATCTCGTCGAGGCGTGACCATTCGTGGCGTGTGCGCTCGGGGTCCAACCCGGCCTTGATGGCCAGCGCCACCAGCGCACCCTCCATCGGATCGCCGACGACCTGCCAATCCTCGCCGGCCTGACTCAACTGCGCATCGTTGCACAGCAGCCCGGCCAGGATCAGCCTGTCGCTATCCGCCAGCCGCTCGTCCGCTGCGGAACCATCCGCCGGCTCGCTTTCCAGCCGGCCTTCCGGGACATAACCCGACCCGGTCACCATGATTCGGCCACCAGGCACATCCAGGCGCCGCGCCGTCATCTCGTTGCGAGTCAGCGTACCGGTCTTGTCGGAGCAGATGACCGAGGTGGCGCCCAGCGTTTCCACGGCGGGCAACTGCCGGATCGCGGCGTTGCGTCGCGCCATGCGCTGTACACCGATGGCCAGCGTGATGGTAATGACTGCCGGCAGGCCTTCCGGGATGGCCCCCACCGCCAAGGCCACCACGGCAATCAGTGCCTCCGGCCAGGCATAGCCGCGCACCAGCACCGCAAAGACGAACAGCGCGACCGCCACGGCCAGCGTGACCCAGGTGAACTGCGTTCCGAAGCGATTGATCTGGCGCAGCAGGGGCGTGGTCAATGGCCGGACCCCACGCAGCAGGGTACTGATTCGCCCGATCTCGGTATCGCTGCCCGTGGCAACGACGACCCCCGTCGCCTGCCCGGTGGCCACCAAGGTGCCCGAGTACGCCATGCAGTGACGATCGCCGAGCGCCGCCTCCTCCGGTGCCGGCGTCTCGCGCTTTTCCGCAGCCACCGACTCGCCGGTCAGGATGGCTTCCTCGATGCGTAACGCGCTGGCCCGGATGAGACGCAGGTCAGCGGGCACCCGATCCCCCGCCTCCAGCACCACGATGTCGCCGGGGACGATCTCCTCGACCGCCACGCTGACGCGCCGGCCTTCTCTCACCAGATGGGCGTGCGGCGCAATCAGGTCACGGATCGCATTCAGTGCCTTCTCCGCCTTGCCCTCCTGGACGAAACCGACCACGGCGTTGACCACCACTACGGTGACGATGACCGCCGCATCGACGAAATGCCCCAGCAGCGATGCCGCGACGGCCGCTGCCAGCAAGAAATAGATCAGCGCGTTATGAAACTGCGCAAGCAAGCGAAACAGCGGATGGCGGCCGGCCACCGCCGGCAACTGATTGAGCCCGTAGCTCGCCTGGCGCCTCGTTGCCTCGTCCTTCGTCAGCCCGGCGGGCGAAGCCCCCAGGGATCCAAGGACCTCTTCGACCGGCCGGGCATGGGCAGCCACGGGCTGGCTATCTGGCGAAGAATCGATATGCCGTGTGGCAGCGGGTGTTTTCATATTTCATTTCCTTGGGCGCGAAGCCAATGATCGATACCCACAGCCGTCACTGTCGCTATAAAGCGTAAATGTTCCATGCAACCACGCGTAAATGCCGAACATACTATCCAAGTCACCTTGGCTTAAATTGATGTGGCTCAAGATGCGCACGAATAAACCTTCATATCATGCACTTATATAAACATGTGGATTGCCTTGGCTGTGCTCCGCACATGAAGCTGAAGGCTAGTTCAGCAGACAAGTTCCCCGGAACCAGACATGACCGATCAGACGCTTGAAACAATCACTCTTCATTGGCGAGGCTAACAATGACCCAGGCCACCCAGAAACTGAAGCTCAGCGCCCTCATCGCACTGGTCGTCGGCTCGATGATCGGCGGGGGGATCTTCTCCCTGCCACAGAACATGGCCGCGAGCGCCAGCGCCGGTGCGGTACTGATCGGTTGGGCAATAACCGCGATCGGCATGCTGACCCTGGCCTTCGTCTTCCAGACACTGGCCAACCGCAAGCCTGAGCTGGATTCGGGGATTTATGCCTATGCCAAGGCCGGCTTCGGCGACTACATGGGGTTCTCGTCCGCCTGGGGCTACTGGATCAGTGCCTGGCTCGGCAACGTCAGCTATTTCGTTCTTCTTTTCAGCACCCTGGGTTATTTCTTTCCCGTCTTTGGCGAAGGCAACACGCCTGTTGCCATTGCCTGTGCCTCGCTGCTGCTGTGGGGCATTCACTTCCTGATCCTGAACGGGATCAAGGAAGCCGCCTTCATCAACCTCGTCACGACCGTGGCGAAAATCGTGCCGCTGATCCTGTTCATCGTCATTACGCTATTTGCATTCGATGCCGACATTTTCCTGACCGACTTCTGGGGACGGGGAAATATCGAACTGGGCAGCGTGATGGACCAGGTCAGGAACATGATGCTGGTAACCGTCTGGGTATTCATCGGTATCGAAGGAGCCAGCATCTATTCGGCCCGGGCCGAAAGACGCAGTGACGTCGGCAAGGCCACGGTGATCGGTTTCCTCGGCGTTCTTCTGCTGCTGGTTCTGGTGAACGTTCTGTCCATGGGCATCATGCAACAGCCTGAACTGACCGCCCTGCAGAACCCCTCCATGGCCGGCGTGCTGGAGCAGGTCGTGGGCCGCTGGGGCTCCATCCTGATCAGCATCGGCCTGGTGGTGTCACTGGCGGGAGGCCTGCTGGCCTGGACGCTGCTGTGCGCGGAGATCCTGTTCGCCGGCGCGCGCGACCACACCATGCCGAACTTCCTGAAGAAGGAGAACCACAAGCAGGTACCCAGCAACGCCCTGTGGGTCTCGAACGGCCTGATTCAACTGTTCCTCATCCTCACCCTGTTCAATGAGTCCACCTATCTCAGCCTCTTCTATCTGGCCACCTCGATGATCCTGGTGCCCTACTTCTGGTCGGCTGCCTATGCCCTGCTGGTGAGCTGGCGAGGCGAGACCTATGACTCCCAGCGGCAGCAACGCAACAAGGACCTGCTCATCGCCCTGATTGCCGTCATCTACAGTGCCTGGCTGGTCTATGCGGGCGGGGTCCAGTACATCCTGCTCTCGGCGCTGCTCTATGCCCCTGGTGCGCTGTTCTTCGCCAAGGCCAAGCGTGAACAGAACCAGCCCGTCTTTCGCCCCGTGGAAAAGGTGATCTTCGCCGTCGTGCTTGCCGGTGCCGCCTTCGCTGCCTACGGCCTGTATAGCGGCTATCTATCGCTCTGAGCTCGGCGCCCTGCCGGTTACAGAGCCGGCAGGCTCGCTATAGTACCTAAGGAGAAGCCCATGTCTGCCCCCCTGCAACTCGGCGTACATTCGGAAATCGGCAAGCTGCGCAAGGTGCTGGTCTGCTCGCCGGGTCTTGCCCATCAGCGCCTTACCCCCAGCAATTGCGACGACCTGCTCTTCGACGACGTGCTCTGGGTCAACCAGGCCAAGCGCGACCATTTCGACTTCGTCACCAAGATGCGCGAACGCGGTGTCGAAGTGCTCGAGATGCACAACCTGCTGACGGAGACGGTAAAGAGCCCCGAAGCCCGTCAATGGATTCTCGACCGGAAGGTCACGGCCAATCAGGTAGGCCTGGGCCTGCAGCAGGAAGTCCGCGCCTGGCTTGAAGAGCAGGAGCCACGTCGACTCGCCGAACTCCTCATCGGCGGCGTCTCGGGCGATGATCTGCCTGGCGATCACGCCAGTGTGATCGCCAGGATGTTTCGTGATTACCTGGGCCACTCGAGCTTCATTCTTCCCCCGCTGCCCAACACGCTGTTCACCCGGGATACCACCTGCTGGATCTATGGCGGCGTGACACTGAACCCCATGCACTGGATGGCACGCCGGCAGGAAACCTTGCTGACCGCCGCGATCTACAAGTTCCATCCCGAATTCGCCGGCGCCAACTTCAAGGTCTGGTACGGCGATACCGATACCGACCATGGCATGGCCTCACTGGAGGGCGGCGACGTCATGCCGCTCGGCAAGGGCATCGTGCTGATCGGCATGGGAGAGCGGACCTCACGCCAGGCGATTGGCCAGCTTGCTCAGTCGTTGTTCAACCAGGGTGCGGCCGAGCGGATCATCGTCGCCGGCCTGCCGAAATCCCGTGCCGCCATGCACCTGGATACCGTGTTCAGCTTCTGTGACCACGATCTGGTGACGGTCTTTCCGGAAGCCGTGCAGTCCATCGTCGCTTTCAGCCTGCGCCCGGATGAAAGCAAGCCGGGCGGCATCGACGTGCGTCGCGAAGAGCAGGGCTTCCTCGAGGTCGTGGCGCAGGCCCTGGGGCTGGAGAAGCTGCGCACGGTCCAGACCGGGGGCGACAGCTACGAGGCCGAGCGGGAGCAGTGGGACGATGGCAACAACGTGGTGGCCCTGGAGCCTGGTGTCGTCATCGGCTACGACCGCAATACCTACACCAATACGCTGCTGCGCAAGGCCGGGGTGGAAGTCATCACCATCGACGCCAGCGAGCTGGGCCGAGGCCGTGGCGGCGGCCATTGCATGACCTGCCCGATCATCCGGGACCCCGTGGATTATTGATCCAGCTCTACCCCTATTCGTAGCTCCGAGGAGAACCCGCATGGCCTTCAACATTCATGACCGAAGCCTGCTCAGCCTGATGCATCACAGCCCCCGCGAGCTGCGCTACCTGCTGGATCTTTCCCGGGATCTAAAGCGCGCCCGGTACACCGGCAGCGAGCAGCAGCACCTGAAGGGCAAGAACATCGCGCTGATATTCGAGAAGACCTCGACCCGCACACGCTGCGCCTTCGAGGTGGCCGCCTATCAGCAGGGCGCCAACGTGACCTACATCGACCCCACCTCTTCCCAGATCGGCCACAAGGAAACGATGAAGGACACGGCACGGGTCCTGGGGCGCATGTACGATGCCATCGAGTATCGGGGTTCAGGCCAGGCAATCGTCGAGGAACTGGCCAGGCATGCCGGCGTCCCGGTATTCAACGGCCTGACCGATGAATACCATCCGACCCAGATGCTCGCCGACGTCTTGACCATGCGCGAACACAGCGACAAGCCGTTGCATGAGATTCGCTACGCCTACCTGGGCGATGCACGCAACAACATGGGCAACTCGCTGCTGCTGATCGGCGCCAAGCTGGGCATGGACGTTCGCATCGGGGCGCCCAAGGAACTGTGGCCGAATGCCGAGCATGTCGAGGCATGTCGACGGTTCGCCGAGGAATCGGGGGGGCGATTGACACTCACCGAAACGCCCGCCGAGGCGGTCAAGGACGTCGACTTCATCCATACCGACGTCTGGGTCTCGATGGGCGAACCCATGGAGACCTGGGGCGAGCGTATCCGGCTTCTGACGCCCTATCAGGTGAACAAAGCCCTGCTGGACGCCAGCGGCAACCCTCGGGTGAAGTTCATGCACTGCCTGCCTGCCTTCCATAACGCCGATACCAAGATCGGCAAGCAGATCGCCGCGCAATACCCCGAGCTGGCGAACGGCGTCGAGGTCACCGAGGAGGTCTTCGAATCCCCGGCCTGCATCGCCTTCGAACAGGCCGAGAACCGCATGCACACGATCAAGGCGGTGCTGGTCGCCACCCTCGGCGATATCTGACACTCACGGCAAGGGAGATAGACTCGATGCGCATCGTCACTGCCCTGGGCGGCAATGCCCTGCTTCGCCGAGGCGAGCCGTTGACGGCGGACAACCAGCGCGAGAATGTACGCATCGCCTGTGCCCAGCTCGCCAGGATCATTCCCGGCAACGAAGTGGTGATCGCCCACGGCAATGGTCCCCAGGTCGGCCTGCTGGCCCTGCAGAGCGCGGCCTACAGCGACGTAGCCCCCTACCCGCTGGATGTACTCGGTGCCCAGACGGAAGGCATGATCGGCTACATGATCGAGCAGGAACTGGGCAACCTGCTGCCTGTCGAGGTCCCGTTCGCCACCCTTCTCACCCAGGTCGAGGTAGACGCCGCCGACCCGGCTTTCCAGCATCCGAGCAAGCCCGTCGGGCCGGTGTACTCGCTGGAGGAGGCCCAGCGCCTGGCCAGGGAAAAGGGCTGGAACATCGCCCCCGATGGCGCCGCTTTTCGCCGCGTGGTCCCGAGCCCGCGCCCCAAGCGCATCTTCGAGATTCGCCCCGTGAAGTGGCTGCTCGAGAAAGGCAGCGTCGTGATCTGTGCCGGTGGCGGCGGCATACCGACCATCTACGATGAGGGACGCAAGCTGCACGGTATCGAAGCGGTCATCGACAAGGATTCATGCTCGGCGCTCCTCGCTCGGGAGCTCGCCAGCGACCTGCTGGTCATCGCCACCGATGTCGATGCCGCCTATATCGACTGGGGCCAGCCCGGCCAGAGGGCCATCGCCCGCGCTCATCCGGATGCGCTGGGAAAGCTGTCCTTCGCGGCAGGCTCGATGGGTCCCAAGATCGAGGCCGCCTGCGACTTCGCCCGTAACACAGGCAAGGAAGCCGTCATCGGTTCCCTGGCGGACATCGAGGCCATTGTCCAGGGCACGGCCGGAACCCGCATCAGCCTGTCGACAGCGGGAATCGAGTATCGCTGAGCCGCGATTCGGCAAGCTGCGGATGCCCATCCCGGGCGCTGCAAACCTCGCTCGGGAGCGACATGTGCGTGCGCATGCCTCCCGGGTCTCGCTTTAACAGACCATGCCCCATGGCGACCGGAGCCTGTCAATACATGAATCGACCACCTCGCAAGCGACTCATCCAAGCCCTGCTCTTCGTCGTCCTGTTGGTCGCCATCGCCCTGATCGTCTGGCAGGCATTGCGCCCTGATGGTCTGGGCGACGCCATCGCCAGCGGCAACGGGCGCATGGAAGCGACCGAGATCGACATCGCCACCAAGCTGAGCGGCCGCGTGGCAGAGATTCTGGTCGATGAAGGCGATTTCGTGGCCCCCGGTCAACTTCTGGCCCGCATGGACACCCGGACGCTCGACGCGCAATTGCGCCAGGCCCAGGCCGAACTGCAGCGCATGCGCAACGCCTTGCAGACCGCCCACGCTCAGGTGGCCCAGAACGAAAGCACCAAGGCCGCGGCGGAGGCCGTCGTGCATCAACGCCAGGCGGAGTTGACCGCGGCACGCAAGCGCTACGAGCGCTCCAGCACCCTCGCCCAGCGCAACGCCATTTCCCGTCAGCAGCTCGACGACGATCGCGCCACCATGCAAAGCGGCGAAGCGGCGCTGGCCGCCTCTAGAGCCCAGGTTTCGGCGGCCGAGGCGGCCAGCGTCGCGGCCCGCTCCCAGGTCGTCGAGGCGCAGTCCGCCATCGATGCCGCCGAAGCCAGCGTGGCGAAGGTCCAGGCGGACCTGGATGACAGCCAGCTGCGTGCCGACCGCCTGGCCCGGGTGCAGTACCGCGTGGCGGAACCCGGCGAAGTCCTGGCCGCAGGCGGCAACGTGCTCAACCTGATCGATCTGACCGACGTCTACATGACGTTCTTTCTGCCCACCTCGCAGGCCGGCCGCGTGGCGCTGGGCAACGATGTGCGCCTGGTGCTGGATGCCGCCCCGGAGTACGTGATCCCCGCCCGGGTCAGCTTCGTCGCCAACACCGCCCAGTTCACTCCCAAGACGGTGGAAACGGCCAGCGAGCGGGAAAAACTCATGTTCCGTATCCGCGCGCGTATCGACCCGCAATTGCTGAAGGAGCATCTCGAACAGGTCAAGACCGGCCTGCCCGGCATGGCCTATCTCAAGCTCGATCCCCAGGCCGAGTGGCCCGACGCCCTCCAGGTGAACGTGTCGTCATGACCGAGGATAGCGCGGCGCGGCTGCACGAGGTCGGCCTGAAGTACGCCAGGACCGTGGCCCTGGCCGACGTGACTCTCGACATCCCGGCCCGCCAGATGGTCGGGCTGATCGGTCCCGACGGGGTCGGCAAGTCGAGCTTGCTGGCCCTGATTGCCGGCGCCCGGCGCCTCCAGCGAGGGCATATCGAGGTGCTCGGCGGCGACATCGCCGACGGCGAGCATCGCCGCCTCGCGGGACCGCGCATCGCCTACATGCCGCAGGGGCTCGGCAAGAACCTCTACCCGACCCTGACCGTGCGCGAGAACCTCGAATTCTTCGCTCGCCTGTTCGGTCAGGACCACGACGAGCGCGAACGTCGCATCGTCGACCTGACCCGCAGCACCGGCCTGGCCGATTTCACCGAGCGCCCCGTCGGCAAGCTCTCCGGGGGCATGAAGCAGAAGCTGGGCTTGTGTTGCGCACTGATCCACGATCCCGACCTGCTGATCCTCGACGAACCGACGACCGGGGTCGACCCGCTCTCGCGCAGCCAGTTCTGGGAATTGATCACCCGCATTCGCCAGCAGCGCCCCCGCATGAGCGTACTGGTGGCCACCGCCTACATGGACGAAGCCCAGCGCTTCGATTGGCTGGTGGCGATGAACGATGGGCAAGTACTCGATACCGGCTCCCCCCGGGCCCTGCTCGAACGGACCCGATGCACGACGCTGGAAGAGGCGTTCATCCAGTTGCTGCCCGAGGAGAGACGCCGCGGGCATCGACAGCTTGCCATTCCGCCACGCCCTGCCAATGACGAGATCGCCATCGAGGCCCACGGCCTGACCAAGCGGTTCGGCGATTTCACCGCCGTGGATCACGTCGACTTTCGCATCGAGCGCGGCGAGATCTTCGGCTTCCTCGGCTCCAATGGCTGCGGCAAGTCGACCACCATGAAGATGCTCACCGGCCTGCTGCCGTTCGAGGAAGGCGAGGCCCGGCTTTTCGGCCAGCCGGTCGATCCTCAGGACATCGAGACCCGGCGCCGGGTCGGGTACATGTCGCAGGCGTTCTCGCTGTACAGCGAGCTGAGCGTGGGGCAGAACCTCGACCTGCATGCCCGACTGTTCCACCTGCCCGACGACGATTACCGCCTGCGCCGACAGGAACTACTGAGCCGCTTCGATCTGGAGAGCGTCATCGATGAACTACCCGGCCGACTGCCGCTGGGAGTCCGTCAACGCCTGTCGCTGGCGGTGGCAATACTGCACCGTCCGGAAATCCTGATCCTCGACGAACCGACCTCCGGCGTCGACCCGATCGCCCGCGACAATTTCTGGGCCCAGTTGGTGACGATGTCGCGCGAGGATGGCGTCACCATCTTCATCTCGACCCACTTCATGAACGAGGCCATGCGTTGTGACCGCATCTCGCTGATGCATGCCGGCCGGGTCCTCGCCAGCGACACGCCTCGGGCACTGATGGAGGACCATGGCGGCGATACGCTGGAAGAGGCCTTCATCGCCTATCTGCGCGAGGCCAGCCAGGCGCCTCAAGAACCCGACGATGAGGGGCCGGCAGGGCCCCCCACCATTGTTACGGCCACCGCCGCTGCCCCGCCTCCGCGCTTCAGTAGGCGGCGGCTGTTCAGCTACGCCCGACGCGAAAGCATGGAATTGCGACGCGATCCGGTGCGCGCCACCCTGGCCCTGGCCGGCACCTTGCTGCTCATGTTCATCGTCGGTTATGGCATCAGCATGGATGTGGAAGACCTTTCCTTTGCGGTGCTCGACCGCGACCAGACCACCACCAGTCAGCATTACATCCTCGACCTGGCCGGCTCACGCTACTTCAGCGAAAAGCCGCCACTGCAGAGCTACGACGAACTCGACGAACGCCTGCGCAACGGCAATATCAGCCTGGCGGTGGAGATTCCGCCCGATTTCGGGCGCGATCTCAAGCGCGGCGACTCGCCTCAGGTGGCCTACTGGATCGACGGTGCGATGCCCAATCGCGCCAGCACGATACGCGGCTATGTCCAGGGCATTCATGGCGACTACCTGCGGGAACTGTCACGGGGCAGCAGCACGCCCAGTAGCGGCCAGGTCGATATCGCCCTTCGCTACCGCTACAACCCGGACGTCCAGAGCCTGCCGGCGATGGTGCCGGCAGTCATTCCGCTGCTGCTGATGATGATTCCCGCCATGCTCACCGCTCTGGGGGTGGTACGCGAGAAAGAGCTCGGGTCGATCACCAACTTCTATGTCACCCCGGTGACCCGCCTGGAGTTCCTGATCGGCAAGCAGCTGCCCTACGTGGCCCTGGGCATGATCAACTTCCTGCTGCTGGTGCTGTTGTCGATCCTGGTATTCGACGTGCCGATCAAGGGCAATCCGTTCACCCTGGCCCTGGGCGCCCTGCTCTACGTGATGTGCGCCACCGGGCTGGGGTTCTTGATCTCGGCCTTGTTCAACAGTCAGATCGCGGCCATCTTCGGTACCGCCATCGGCACGCTGGTACCGGCGATCCAGTTCTCGGGCATGCTGCATCCCGTTTCATCAATGGAAGGCGCTTCGGCGGTGATCGGCCAGCTCTACCCCACCAGTCATTTCCTGATCATCAGCCGGGGCGTCTTCTCCAAGGCCCTTGGGCTGACCGAACTCTATCCCTACTTTCTGGCCCTGCTGGCGACCATTCCGGTGTTGAGCCTGCTGAGCCTCGTCGGCCTCAGGAAACAGGAGGCATGATGCGCACGCTCGCCAATATCTTCCAGTTGGGCGTCAAGGAGCTGCGCACGCTCTTGCGCGACCCCGCCATGCTGCTGCTGATCGTCTACGCCTTCAGCCTCAGCATCTATTCGAGCGCCACCGCGATGCCGGAGGCACTTCACCGCGCCACGATCGCCATCGTCGACGAGGATCGCTCGCCGGCCTCACAACGCCTGATCGACGGCTTCCAGGCGCCCTATTTCCTGTCACCGGTGCTCACCGGGCATGCCGACATGGACGAGGGCATGGACGAGGGGCGCTATACCTTCACGCTGGACATTCCGCCCGGTTTCCAGCACGACCTGCTCGACGGCGACACGGTAACGATTCAGCTCAACGTCGATGCGACCCAGATCAGCCAGGCGTTCACCGGGGCCGGCTACATTCAGGAAATCGTCAACGACGAAGTCGCCACCTTCCTGGCGGGCCACGATCCCGACGGCGCCTCCGCCGTTCAGGCAGTGGTACGCATGGTCTACAACCCCAACCTGGACCCGGCCTGGTTCGGCGCGGTGAACGAAGTCATCAACCAGATCACCATGCTGTCGATCATCCTCACCGGCGCCGCGCTGATCCGCGAGCGCGAGCATGGCACCATCGAGCATCTGCTGGTCATGCCGGTGTCGCCCTTCGAGATCATGACGGCCAAGGTCTGGTCCATGGGCCTGGTGGTCCTGATCGCCTCCGCCTTCGCCCTGCGCGTGGTCGTGGAAATCGGCTTGCAGGTACCCATCGCCGGCTCGGTCATCCTGTTTCTCTTCGGCGCCATGCTGCATCTGTTCGCCACGACATCCATGGGCATATTCTTCGGTACCGTGGCGCGCTCCATGCCCCAGCTCGGCCTGCTGATCATTCTTACGCTGATTCCGCTGCAGGTACTGTCCGGCGGAACGACACCGCGGGAAAGCATGCCGGAACTCATTCAGAACATCATGCTCGCCGCACCGACCACGCATTTCGTGATGCTGGGGCAAAGCATTCTGTTTCGTGGCGCAGGGTTATCGATCGTCTGGCCGCAGTTATTGGCGCTGGTGGCCATTGGCGCGGTGTTTTTCCTGTTCGCCCTGTCCCGGCTGCGTAAATCGCTGGGATGACTATCCGCGTACAACGTGCCGGTCTTCGCGCCCTTTCGGATATCGGGTCATTTTTTCGAGATCAGCTCTGCGTTCATGCCGAGCACCAATTCGTTAATGAAATGAAGGCCACCCACGACGAGTTTGATGTCGATCAATTTCTACCGGCGCGCTACAGCCATACTCAGGGTGATAAACGACCAGGCTCAGGCCGCAATCAGGAGTACCGGATCGATGAAAGCGCTCGTCTATGAAGGGGTGGGCCAACGGAGCTGGAAGGACAAGTCCCGTCCCGTTATTCAGGAACCCACGGACGCCATTGTACGGCTGACCCATACCACCATCTGCGGAACCGACCTGCATATATTGAAAGGTGATGTCCCCGCGGTCGAAGCCGGTCGGACCCTGGGCCATGAGGGAGTAGGCATCGTCGAGGAAGTTGGCGATAGCGTAAGCAGCCTCAAGCCGGGCGATCAGGTGCTTATCTCCTGCATCACCTCCTGCGGCCACTGCGACTACTGCAAGCAGGGCATGTATGCCCACTGCCGGGATGGCGGCTGGATCCTGGGGCACAGGATCGACGGGACCCAGGCCGAGCTCGTGCGTATCCCGCATGCCGACAACAGCCTCTACCGCTTGCCTCCGGGCCTCGACCCGGCCGCCGCGCTGATGCTGAGCGATATCCTGCCCACCGGCCACGAGATCGGCGCACTCAATGGCGAGGTCAAGCTCGGCGATACCGTGGCCATCATAGGCGCCGGACCGATAGGCCTGGCGGCCCTGCTCACGTCCCGCTTCTATTCGCCGGCCCGCATCATCATGGTCGATCCCGACGAGAACCGGCTGGCCGTGGCCCGCCAGATGGGGGCGACCGATACCGTCAGTGGCGACCCTGTCGCAGCGATCATGAAGCTCACCGATGGCGAAGGCGTCGATGTGGCCATGGAAGCGGTGGGCATCCCCGAGTCGTTCGATACCTGCCAGCGTATCCTGCGACCTGGCGGAAAGCTCGCCAACATCGGCGTGCACGGCCATAGCGTCGAATTCCGCATCCAGGAGTTGTGGATCAAGAACGTCACGATCCGCACGGGGCTGGTGAATACCAACACCATCCCGGTACTGATGCGTTTTCTCGAAGCCGGTGGCATCGACGCGCAGAGTCTGATCACGCACCACTTTGCCCTGAACGAGATCGAGCAGGCCTATGACGTGTTCGCGCGTGCCGCCTCGGAAAAGGCTATCAAGGTGTTGTTGACCGCCTGACAGCGCTGGAGGAACTTCAATCATCCGCCCCGAGAATCCTTTGCCTGCCGTTCGCGACGATACATCGCAAGTTCCCGTGCCCACCACAGGTGTGGCTGGCAAAGCGCACGGGGCTACCTGGCGTTGCGCCGGCCACCGGCTCCACGCTGGCCGGCATTGCACCAGATATACAGGAACCCCGCGTCATCATGGCTGACAGACTCCAGGGGCGAATCAGTGCCATCCGCGGCGCGGTGGTCGACGTCGCCTTTGCGCATGGCTTGCCACGCATCAACGAGGCTCTGACCATCCCGCGCGACGACGGCGCTTCGCTGCTGGCCGAGGTGCAGGCCCATCTCGACGATCGGCATGTGCGCTGCATCGCCCTGGCGAACACCTCGGGGCTGTCCCGGGGCGACCCGGTGCGTGCGCTCGATGGCCCGCTCAGCGTGCCGGTGGGCGATGCCGTGCTGGGGCGCCTGCTCGACGTGACCGGCGCCTTGGGTGATGCCGGCCCCGCCCTGCCCGAGGACATCGCAAGGCGTTCGATCCATCGGTTGCCCCCGGCACTGGCCGACCAGCATGCGGCCAGCGAACGCTTCGCCACCGGGATCAAGGTCATCGACCTGCTGACGCCGCTGGTCCAGGGCAGCAAGGCGGCCATGTTCGGCGGCGCCGGGGTCGGCAAGACCGTGCTGGTCATGGAGCTGATCCACGCCATGGTCGAGCGCTATCAGGGCATCTCCGTGTTCGCCGGGGTCGGCGAACGTTCCCGCGAGGGCCACGAGATGCTCCTCGACATGCGTCAGTCCGGCGTCCTGCCGCATACCGTGCTCGTCTACGGCCAGATGAACGAGCCTCCCGGTGCACGCTGGCGTGTTCCGCTGACGGCGCTGTCCATCGCCGAATACTTCCGCGATGAACAGCGCAAGAATGTGCTGCTGCTGATGGACAACGTGTTCCGCTTCGTGCAGGCCGGTGCCGAGGTGTCCGGCCTGCTCGGCCGGCTGCCCTCGCGTGTCGGTTACCAGCCGACGCTGGCCGACGAGGTGGCCGCGCTTCAGGAGCGTATCGTCTCGGTGGCAGGGGTGGCCGTCACCGCCATCGAAGCCGTCTACGTCCCCGCCGACGATTTCACCGACCCGGCGGTCACCGCCCTGGCCAGCCACGTCGACAGCATGGTCGTGCTGTCCCGGTCCATGGCGGCGCAAGGCATGTACCCGGCCATCGATCCGATCGCCTCGTCATCGATCCTGCTCGACCCGATGGTGGTCGGCGAAACACATTTCGATATCGCCACCGAGGTACGTCGCACCATCGAACATTACCGCAGCCTGCAGGACGTGATTTCGCTGCTCGGGGTCGAGGAACTGGGCAGCGAGGACCGCCGTATCGTCGCTCGCGCCCGGCGTCTTCAACGCTTCCTGACCCAGCCATTCGCGGTGACGGAGGCCTTCACCGGCATGCCCGGCAACTCGGTGGCGATCGAGGATACATTGGCGGGTTGTCGGGCGATTCTGGACGGGGAATGCGATGACTGGCAGGAGCGCTCGCTGTACATGGTCGGCACGCTCGACGATGCACGCCGCAAGGAGCAGGCCGTTCCCCAGGACGAACCCGGGGAACAAGCGCCATGAGCCATGCGCCGTTTCATCTGTTGATCACGACACCGCAGCGGATCCTGGTGGACCGCGACGATATCGTGGCCCTGCGTGCCGAGGACGCCAGTGGCAGCTTCGGCCTGTTGCCAGGCCACGTGGACTTCCTGACCGTACTCTCGCCATCGGTGGTACGTTGGCGCTGCCGCGCGAACAGTCGGGCCTACTGCGCCGTTCACAATGGCGTGCTGAGTCTGGAAGGCCGCGAGTTACGCATTGCCTGTCGTGAAGGCGTTGTCGGCGACGACCTCGAGGCGCTCGAAACCCAGGTTCATCAGGCGCGTGAAAACGAGCGCGACACCGTCCGCCAGGCGCGTGTCGAGCAACTCCGGCTGCACACCCAGGCGGTACGTCACCTGGTGCGCTACCTGCGCCCTGCCCATGACACGGTGATCCAGGGAGGGGGCAATGGCGAACCGTGAGCCCAATCATGTCCGCGACGCCGCCCGTCGCGCCGCGGAGCGTGCCCGTCGCGGCAGGGACGATCCGGAACCGTCACTGGCAAGGCGTCTGGGTCAGATCGGCGTGCTGGGATGGGCCATCGTCATCCCCCTGCTGCTGGGCCTTTTGCTGGGACGTTGGCTCGACCGCCTGCTGGGGACCGGGGTGCTGTTCGCCGCCGCCCTGCTTTTTGTGGGCGCGGGAATCGGCTTGTGGTCGGCCTGGCGCTGGATGCACCGTCAATGAAGCGTACAAGTGATGCCATCGAATCAGGAGCCATGATATGAGTCTGATCGCGCAGGCCTTGGCGGGCCTGACGTTGGGCCTGGCCGGCGGCCTGGTCCACTTCCTGTCGCTGGCCTGGAACCTGAAGCTGTTCCTGGCGGGCAGGCCCTGGCAGGCTTTCGGTGTCCAGTGTCTGCGCCTTGCGCCCACCGTTGCGCTGCTGGCCGGCCTGGCCCAATGGGGCGCGGTTGCCGTGCTGGCCGGCCTGGCCGGGCTGCTGGTGGCGCGCCACGTCACGCTGCGGGGTCCGCGGGTGACAACGCCATGAACGACTCCCCGCTGGTCACCTCCGCCCTGTTCCATATCGGCCCGGTCGCGATCAGTGCCGCCGTCGTCGTCACCTGGGCGTTGATGGCGGGGATGGGCGTGGGCAGTTGGGCGCTGACCCGCGGGCTTTCGCGACGCCCGGGAAAAGCCCAGTGTCTCCTGGAGCTGCTCGTCGAGACCCTGGATCACCAGATCCGCGACACCATGCAGGTCGCTCCCCAACGCTACCGGGCACTGATCGGCACGCTGTTCCTGTTCATTCTCGCCGCCAACTGGTCGGCGCTGATTCCCGGCATCGAACCGCCGACCGCGCACCTGGAAACCGATGTCGTGCTGGCCCTGATCGTGCTGGCAGCCAGCATCGGCTACGGCGTGGCGACCCGTGGCCTGGCGGGATATCTGCGTACCTTCGCCGAGCCGAGCTGGGTGATGGTCCCGCTCAACCTCGTCGAGCAGCTCACCCGCACGTTCTCGCTGATCGTGCGCCTGTTCGGCAATGTCATGAGCGGCGTCTTCGTGCTGGGCATCACCCTGTCACTGGCCGGCCTGCTGGTACCGATCCCGTTCATGGCGCTGGACATGCTGACCGGCGCCATCCAGGCCTATATCTTCAGCGTACTCGCCATGGTTTTCCTGGGGGCTGCCGTGGAGTCGCCCCCCGCCTCGCTTTCCCCGGAACACAAGGAGTCCTGAGTTGGACAACCTCATTCAGATCGTCAGTATCCTCGCGGCGGCGATTGCCGTCTCCTTCGGTGCCATCGGCCCCGCGCTTGCCGAAGGCAGGGCCGTGGCTGCCGCCATGGATGCCATCGCCCGTCAGCCCGAATCCGCCGGCACCCTTTCGCGGACCCTCTTCGTGGGGTTGGCGATGATCGAGACCATGGCCATCTACTGCCTGGTCATTGCCGTGCTGGTGCTGTTCGCCAATCCGTTCGTCGGATAGGCCGATGACGCTCGACTGGTGGACCCTGGGGCTGCAGACCCTTAACGTTCTCGTCCTGCTCTGGCTGCTGTCACGCTTTTTGTTCAAGCCGATAGCGGCGATCATCGCCGAGCGCCAGCGGGCGGCCAATCGACTGCTGGACGAGGCTTCAGCGGCAAAGGACGAGGCCCGCAAGCTTCGCGACGCTTCCGACCAGGCCAGGGCCGGGGCCAACCGCCAGCGCGCCGCCGCCCTGCAAGCGGCCGAAGTGGACGCCGATCAGGCCCGGCGGCTACGCCTACAGGAAGCCGACGCGGAAATCGCGCGTCGTCACCGCCAGGCCCAGGAGGCGCTGCACGCCGAACGACAGCGCCTGCAAGCCATTACCGAAGAACGGGCCGGCCGACTGGCGCTGACCATCGCCGGCAGGCTCATGCAGCGCCTGCCGGAAAGTGCCCGCGTCGAAGGTTTCATCGATGACCTCGTCGATGGACTGGCGTCGTTGCCGGCAGAGACGCGTCGTTCGCTTGCCCAATCCGATGCGCCCCTGCGCCTCAAGGCGCCCCGGGCACTGACCGAGACCGAACGTGACGCCCTCCAGGCCGCCCTTCGACGCGTTCTGAAAACCCCGCCCGAGCCTCTGGTCATCGTCGACCCCGAACTGATCGCCGGTCTGGAGCTGGAAACCGAGCACGCCGTGGTGCGCAACAGTCTGCGCGCCGACCTGGCACGCCTGCAGACGGAGATCTCCCTGCATGACCTCGAACAGTCCTGACGCCACCGCCGATGCCTGGCTGACCCGCAACCGGACCGCACTCGAACGCACCCCCTTCGGGGTCGAGGTCGGCGAGATCGGGCGCGTCACCCGGATCGCCGACGGCATTGCTCGCGTTTCCGGCCTGCCGGGTGTAAAGCTCAACGAACTGCTGCGTTTCAGCGACACCAGCCTCGGTTTTGCCCTGACCCTCGATGCCGAGTCCATCAATGCCGTGCTGCTGGACGATAGCGGGAGCATCGCGGCCGGCAGCGAAGTGCATGCCACCGGCGAGATCCTGCGGGTACCGGTCGGCGAGGCGCTGCTCGGGCGAGTCATCGACCCCCTCGGTCGGCCACTGGACCGCGACGAGCCCATACCCGCCGAGACCACGCTGCCCATCGAGCGGGCCGCCCCTGCCATCATCGAGCGCGACCTGGTCAGCGAACCGCTCGACACCGGCACACTGGTGATCGATGCCCTGTTTCCCATCGGTCGCGGACAACGCGAGCTGATCATCGGCGACCGCTCTACCGGCAAGACCTCGCTGGCCATCGATACCATCATCAACCAGAAACACAGCGACGTGATCTGCGTGTACATCGCCGTCGGCCAGCGTGCCGGGGAAGTGCAGCAAGTCATCGAGTCGGTGCGCCGGCATGGCGATCCGAGTCGCTGCATTTTCGTCGTCGCCACCGCCTCGGCCTCGGCCGGCCTGCAGTGGGCCGCGCCCTTCGCCGGCATCAGCGTCGCCGAGTACTTCCGCGATCGCGGCCAGCACGCCCTGGTGGTGATCGACGATCTCAGCCAGCATGCCGCTACCCATCGCGAGCTGGCGCTGCTCACTCACGAGCCGCCGGGCCGCGAAGCCTACCCCGGCGATATCTTCTATCTGCATGCCCGCCTGCTCGAACGTGCCGCCAAGCTCAGCCCCGAACGTGGCGGTGGATCGCTGACGGCACTGCCGATCGCGCAGACCGATGCCGGCAATCTCTCGGCCTATATTCCCACCAACCTGATCTCCATCACCGATGGGCAGATCGTCCTCGATGCCCACCTGGCCGCGGCCAATCAGCGCCCCTCCGTGGACGTGGGCCTGTCGGTCAGCCGCGTGGGCGGCAAGGCCCAACCCAGGGCGCTGCGTGACGTGTCGGGCAAGCTACGCCTGGAGTATTCGCAGTTCCAGGAACTCGAAATGTTCACCCGCTTCGGGGGGCTCAGCGATGTCCGCGTCAAGCAGCAGATCCTGCATGGACGCGCGATACGCGCCCTGCTCACACAACCACGCTTCGATGCCCTGCGACGGATCGACCAGATCGCCCTGTTGGCCACTCTCGACGAAGGGGTCTTCGATGCCCTTCCGCTGCCCCTCATCGCCCAACTGAAAGCGCGTCTATCGGCCTGGCTGGATGCCCGACTGGGAGACGCCAAGCCCGACGTCGCAAGCCTGGCGAGCAAGCCCCTCGATGATGCGTTGCGTCGCCGACTGGTCGTGGAGGTCCAGGCCCTGGCAAACGATATCGCGGACTCTTCGTCATGAGCGGCCGCTTGAACGAGGTCACCACCCATCTCGACACGACCCGCGAGCTGAATCTGGTGGTCACCGCCATGCGCGGGATCGCCGCGGCACGTTCGCGCGAGGCTCAGCAACACCTGGCGGGCATTCGCGCCTATGCCGATATCATCGGCACGGCCATTGGCGAGGCCTTGGCGCTGGTCGATGTCGCGGCGCGACCGGACGGGCCTCCGACCAGGGCCCAGCGGCATCTGCGCATCGTCCTGTGTGCCGAGCAGGGCTTCGCCGGCAACTTCAGCGAGCGCGTCCTGGCGGCCGCGCTGGATGCGCAGGAGTCCTCGAACGATAGCCTGTTCGTGGTGGGCGAGCGCGGCCTGTCACTCGCCGCGGAGCAGGCAAGGACGCCGGACTGGTCGGACTCCATGGCAGTTCACCCGGATGAGATGCCATCGCTCGCCGGTCGTATTGCCGATGCGCTCTATGTCCAACTCGACGCAGCCGCTGCCACCCGCGTGACGCTCGTGCATGGTGTGCCGGGCGGGACCCAGGCCCAATCCATCGTCAGTCGGGTTCTATTGCCGTTCGACTATTCGCGCTTCCCGGTGGCCTCCCATTTCCGGCCACCCCGTATCACGCTGCCCCCCGCTCGACTGATTGCCAACCTGGCGGAAGAATACATCTACGCGGAACTTCACGAGGCCCTGATGCTGTCGTTTGCCGCGGAAAACGAAGCCCGCATGCAGGCCATGATGGCCACCCAGGGCAATATCGAGCAGCGACGCGACGAACTGCAGGCCGAATTCAGACGCCTGCGTCAGGAAGAGATCACGGAAGAAATCATCGAGCTGTCCGCCTCCCGGCTGGGAAGTCGCCAGGTTGCGAACGAGAGGATAACTCGTGAGTAGCATCATCACGATAGAATCATCGAGAGATAACCGCCGATTAGAGCCAGTACGGTCGTAAGAGCGTAACTGACCGGATAGGGAACTGCCGCCACCGAACTTCCCGACTCTTCAATAATCGCGTTCAGACCCGGGGTACTGTTTCGTCCCCCGGTAGTGGCACCATCAGCGATGATCGAGTTGAGACCGAAGAGCTTTACCCCTACCCAGAAGGCAACAAACGGGGGCAGTAATGCGCCAATGGTCCCAATCAACGCCAGCCACAGGATTGTATCGCCCCCCAAAGCCGATATTACTTTTGGGCCGACATTTGCCGAGAGAACTACAACAAACGCATTCAGTCCGAAGTCCTGGAGGAAGCTGCGCGCGCCCTCATGCACTGGTCCGCCAAATTCAGGATTCCGGCTTCGAAAGTAGCTGACGCCTACGCCTGCGAGGATGCAACCTGCCGAAGTTCCTAGCGAAAAAGGTATCCCAGATATGGTCACAGTAATGATGCCGACCATATACCCCACCAGCATTGCCAACGCCAGATAAAGCACTTCGGATTTCATTGTCGGCAGTATCGCGTGGCCTCCCAGCTGCTTCGCAGCCGCTTTGAGTGCAGCGTCAGGCCCCGTCAGACGCAGCACATCACCAAAAGCTACAATGCTTTTAGGGCCCAGAGGAAGTTCGTTACCGCCTCGAAAAAGAGCTTGCACTTCAACCCCTCCCGTCCCATGGCTAGCAAGCTCCTCAAGCGTCTTGCCGGAGATCGAGTGAGAACCAACATGAACATCCGCAACCTCCAGAGGCACATTTCGAGCGAACGGATCGTCAGATTCTGGCCCGATCAACTCGCCTTCGTTGAGAATCAGGTCGTGAACATTTGCGCGTACGGTCACGATGTCACCCATGGCAAGAATAGGATCGTCCGTAAGTTTTAGTACCGTTCCATTTCGCACCACTCGCAAAATCGGAACCTGGGGGAAATCGTTAGCCAACTGCGACAGGGTGCGACCCACAAAACTATCGTGAGTCACGGCGAAAGCGCGTAAGTCATAGGGCGAGAACCCCATTGTCAACGCCCCCGGGGCACCCGGTACTGGATGTGTGGCATCGCCCCTGTAATCAGCCTCGGCAATTTTGGCATCCGCTTTGGCATTACGGCCGAAAATACGTGGCAGATAGCGGATCAACAGAATAATGCCGATACTCGATAGCACATAGCTGATGGCGTAGGCCGCAGCCATGTTGGCCCCGACCTCCTCGATAGTCATGCCAGCGGGCGGAGTATAAGCGCCACTCGCCAATGCCCCTTGACCGACACCGAGAATCGCCGTGATAGTATAACTTCCAGAAATAAGCCCGGTTGCATACCCTGGGGCCAGCCCCACCCAATACGCACCCACATAGCAAATTATCCAATTCAGAGCCCAGACGATAACACCTATCCCGATAAAGGCTAGCCCTCCCTTGCGCAGCCCCGAAAAGAATTGTGGCCCAACCTTCAGGCCGAGGGCATACATGAAGAGTAAGAGCATGAACGAGGATAGAATCCCAGGAATGGAATAAGTTATCCCGTAAGTTGCCTCGGCGATCATCGAGATCACGACCCCCACAAGCAACGAGCCTGCAGTAGAGCCGAGAGAAATACCCTTGAAACTGAACTTTCCGAGCAACGTCCCAAGGGTAAGCGCGAGAAGGATGAACGCAATAGGCTGGTTTCCCAATAGCTGAAAAAAACCGTGAATCCCGGCCTCCGCCACTGGCTCCATTCTATCGAAAACCTGCCCAATCACACGCCCACCTCCGGAGGCACCATCACTTTGTGCCATGGCTGTTCCGGAGACGAAAAACAAGGCATAACGAATAATGCGGGCCGTAAGGTTATCGAATACTCTGAAAATTTTTCTCAGATCAGCCATGGTGGAATCCCGGTTTCGCGGTTGAATTCGGCACCGGATTCATTGACAGGTGATCAATCGCACGTTTAATGTCATCGAGAAGAAGGCGCGCCAGGTCACGGCTGACGCCGTGGCGAATGAGTATACGTTGAACGACGGTTTCCTGGCGATTTGAAGGCAGAGGATAGGACGCGATCTGCCATCCACGCATCCGAACTCGCTCCGACAGATCGTAGAGGGTGAAACCATGGTCCGCGTCAGTCAGCTTGTAAGCAATCGCGGGCAGGCCGCCGCGTCCATCATAGACCATTTCGAATGGCCCAATCTTGGCCAGTTCATCTCCCAACCACTGTGCTGTATCGGCACAGGCTTGCTGAATGGCCGTATAGCCTGCACGACCGAGTCGCAGGAAGTTATAGTATTGAGCGATTATCTCACCCCCCGGGCGAGAAAAATTAAGCGCGAAGGTCGGCATGTTACCGCCGAGATAGTCAACGTAGAAAATCAGTTCTTCAGGCAGGTCTTCCTTTGAGGCCCAGATAACCCAGCCGACTCCCAGGGGAGCCAAACCGTATTTGTGTCCTGAGGCATTGATCGACCGAACCCGCTCGATCTGGAAATCCCATACCAGATCATGCTGAATGAATGGCGCAATAAACCCACCGGATGCAGCATCGACATGGATCGGTATATCCAGCCCTAAATCGCGCTCAATCGCATCCAGCTCATTCGCCAAAGCCTCAACAGGTTCATATATACCCGTGAATGTGACCCCGAGAGTGGCAACGACACCTATCGTATTTTCGTCGCAGTATTTGCGTAGGTCCTGAGGTTGCAGGCCAAGCGCATTGCCTTCAAGTGGAACCTCCCTGAGCTCGACATCGAAATACCGGGCAAACTTTTTCCAACAAATCTGTACGGGCCCGGTTACTATGTTGGGCTTGCTCGCGTCCTTGCCTTCAGCCTCCCGACACTTGCGCCATTTCCACTTGAATGCAAGGCCACCCAGCATTGCCGCTTCACTTGAGCCCGTCGTGGAACAACCCACCGAATCCCACGACTTCTGGGCATGCCATAAATTGGCGATAATGTGTACGCAGCGGTTTTCAATTTCTGCGGTTTGTGGATACTCATCCTTGTCGATCATGTTTTTGTCGACGGCATCCACCATCAACTGCTTGACTTCATCCTCCACCCAGGTTGTGCAGAATGTTGCAAGGTTTTGGCGAGCATTGCCATCCAGTAAAAGTTCGTCGTGCACCAGCGAATAGGCGGCATGCGGCTCGGTACGCCCCTCAGGCATCCGGAACTTAGGCAGGCTTTTTTCTGAAGCGTCCGTTGCATAAATGTCCCTAAAGCTTGACTGACTTCTTCCATCAATGCGGTGAATGGGCATATCCAACCCCTTTAAAAGCAAGTATGTGTTTAGCTTTTAGACTGCATGGTGACTCGCATACAGCGACGAGACATCAGCATCAAAAGCTTTTTGTGTCACGCTCTATCAGTCTAAGCGAATTAAGCCGTGGAGTTTTTGACGAAGGTCATGCCAAATGCAAAGCTCATCAACCCACTTCAACAACACTTGATATACTTTATTCACCTGCTTCTTACTCTCCAGACTCAGCTATTTTCTCCAAGGCATGAAGATCCTTTATACAGTACTCATGACCCTTGGTCGACATAACCCCCATCTGCAAGAACCTGCTCATTAGACGACTGGTTGTTTCGAATGCCATGCTCAAGTAATTGGCGATCTCGTATCGCGTCATAGGCAACCTGAATCGATAAGGAGAATATCCCTGGGCCTGAAAATTACGCGATACACTCAGAAAGAAACGAGCCAAGCGCAAATCAGTCGGCTGGCTCAACAGGTCACGCAGCCGGCTTTGCTCACGCTGTACGGCCCGGCTCAGGTAACCGATCAGATGCAGCTGGTTATCACATGTTCCAGGAAATTCCTCGATTTTTGAAAATGAGAGTAGCACTACCCCCACGGTATCCAGTGCGACGACTCTACCCTGATAGCGCCTGTCAATGATTGCATCCAACCCGACGACATCACCTGGGAAATGAAAATGGGTGATCTGCTCATTGCTGTCCTTGTCCCAGTGGCTCTGTTTCAACATGCCACAACGAACGACATATAAACCATGAAAGGCTTCGCCTTGCCTGACAAGAACTTGCTTTTTCCGCAGGGCTGGAAGAGCCCGAGAAATCCGCCGGATCGATTCGGATTGTGGAAAGTCAGGCAAACCAGTACCCGAGGCCTGATTTGACCGTTGAGGCGACAACGCATGTTTCGTCCACATGACAACCCCCGCCACTTTCTCGCTTCGGATGGCGCCCTACCATACCTAAGCATGGTTGGAAAGCTGAGCTATTTTCACCACAAGACATTCTATTGAAATTAGCTATTATATTAGCATTATCAGTATGAAACAACAAACAGGGGAGCAACAAGACCTGCCTTCGAAATTAACTTAACTTTACACATTAAAACAGTACAAAAACTCACCAAACCCTCTACAACAACTATACAACAAGGAGGTTTGATTATTTCAAAACCAGATGGCTTCCTGACTGAATGCAGCTCACAGTAATTCCACGATATACTCAGGAAGGAAGGATTGGTTCATACCACCATTTACGGGCGACGCCACAATAGTTTGTTAAAAGGTACCCAATGTTCCCCATTGCTGGTGAACCGGTCCAGCAACCGGCGAAACTTGCCTCAACGCCGCTATTGGCGCTAGCAGGTTATAGCCGCCCTCCAGCACGAGACCGGGCGTGCGCGACTGTTGCCACGACGGTACCGGCCGCCACTTCCGCTGCATCTATACTGCCGGGCGAAACGATGATCATGTCGACATCCAGCCAGGCCTTCTGGCCACGCATCTGACGCATGGTTTCCAGGTAACCCGTCGTATGAACTCGGCTGAGTTGCTCGCGAGTGGTCTTCGCGCCTTTCTCGAAACGCCTGCCCCCGGAATAAGGTAACGCTCGACCTCCTCCCGCGACATGTCTAGGCCTGACGGCATGATAACCTTCGTAGCGCAAAGGCAGCGTTCACCATCCGCCCACTGTAACGCTAGCCTGTTGGAGGTAGGCACGCGTTTGTTGATGCCGGTCAAAGGCAAGCGAGGTCAGGCACGTTAAAACAACAACAGCTTCCTCACCGATAGGCAAGCGAAATCTGACGAGGCAACGGATATATGTCGACCATGCAGTTCTGACCGAGAATGGAACGATTCCATGGAATTCAAGGACTACTATCAGACATTGGGGGTCGACAGGGACGCGGCCATCCCCGACATCAAGAAGGCCTACCGCAAGCTGGCACGCAAGTACCATCCCGATATCAGCAAGGAACCCGATGCCGCCCTGCGCATGCAGGAAATCAACGAGGCCAAGGCGGTGCTCACCGATCCCGAGAAACGGGCCGCCTACGATCAGCTTGGCGAACGCTATCACGGGGGGGAGGATTTTCGGCCACCGCCGGATTGGGATGCGGGCTTCGAGTTCTCGGGCGGCGGTTTCGAGGATGCCGACCTCGGCGAATTCAGCGACTTCTTCGCCAATCTGTTCGGCCATGCCGGCCGGGCACGCTCACGTACCCACCGCGCCTACCAGATGCGCGGCGGCGATCGCCACGCCAGGATCTTCATCGACCTGGACGATGCCTACCACGGCGCGACACGCAGCGTGACGTTGCATGTGCCGCAAGCCGATCCCCAGGGGCATGTCACGCTGCGGGAGCACACCCTCAAGGTGCACATTCCAGAAGGCATCACGGAAGGCCAGCATATACGCCTGGCGGGTCAGGGGCAGCCCGGTGTCGGCGGAGGCGAGCCCGGCGACCTCTACCTGGAAGTACATTTTAAGCCGAACCCCGACTACCGTGTGGAAGGCCGGGATGTCTTCGCAACCTTGCCGGTCGCCCCCTGGGAGGCGGCCCTCGGCACTACCATCGATGTACCCACGCCCGCTGGCCAGGTCCTTCTGAAGGTTCCCAAGGGCTCACAGGGTGGGCGCAAACTGCGCCTGAAGGGGCGCGGCCTGCCCGGTGCCGAGCCCGGCAATCTCTATTTCGTGCTGGAGGTAGTGCTTCCACCGGCCAATACTGACCAGGCACGAAAGCTCTACGAAAGCATGGCGCGTGACATGCCGTTCAACCCGCGCCAGACGAGGTGAACCAATGGTTGAATATAACGCAATCAAAGGCGAGGTACTCGACGAGGCCAGCCTGACGCTGGAAGAGTTCGCACGAGCCTGCTCCGTCAAGCGGCACTGGGTAGTGGAACGGGTCAAAAGTGGCATGCTCGGCAACGGCACGCGCTACGCCTCTCGATGGCGCTTCACCAGCCCCGACCTGACCCGGGCCCGACGCCTGCGTCAGATGGAATTCGACTTCGATGCCGAACCGGAACTGGCCGCCTTGGTCGCCGACCTGTTCGAGGAGGTGGAGCGCCTGAGAGGGCGCCTCCGAGCCGCGGGCCTGAAGTCCGAGTGATTGCCGTCACGCCCCCTGCTTGCCGAACGGGATGCACAGTGGCGTATTGAAGAAGGGATCGGTAATGACACGACAGGTCAGGTCAAACACCTCATGGACCCGCTCGCGGGTGATGACCTCGCCGGGAGTGCCCTGGGCGTGTACGCGCCCCTCTTTCACCGCGACGATGTGATCGCCATAGCGGCCGGCCAGGTTCAGGTCGTGCAGCACCATCACGATGGTCTTGCCCTCCTCGCGGTTCAACGCCCGCAGCAGGTCCAGCACCTCCATCTGATGGGTCAGGTCCAGAAAGGAGATCGGTTCGTCGAGCAGCATCAGCGGCGTATCCTGAGCCACCGCGAGCGCAATCCAGGCCCTCTGGCGCTGGCCGCCGGAGAGCGTATCGACCACCCGGTCGGCGAGCTCCACCAGGCCGGTACGCTCGAGCGAACGCTCGACCTGGCGTTCGTCCTCCTCCGACCACTGCTCGAACCAGCTTTGATGGGGGTGGCGCCCGAGACTGACCAGTTGTCGCACCGTGATGCCCTCCGGCGCGACGGGCTGTTGCGGCAGCAGCGAGAGCTGCCGCGCCACCTGCCGCGTCTGCAGGTGGTGTATATCGTCGCCGTTGAGACACACCCGTCCGGACCACGGCGCGAGCAACCGGGCAAGCGCCTTGAGCAAAGTGCTCTTGCCGCAGCCGTTGCTGCCGACCAGGACCGAGATCCGTCCTTCAGGCAGGCCGAGATCGAGCCGATCGAGAATCCGTCGACGCTGATAACCCAGCGTCAGGGCGTGGGCCGTTACCGTTGCCATAAGCGCTAGCGCACCTCGCGAACCAGAAGGCCAAGAAAGAACGGCGCGCCGAGCACCGCGACGAAGATGCCCGCCGGCAGGTCCAGGGGAAGAAACAGCGTGCGCGCGACGAGATCGGCGAGCATCACCAGGCAACTGCCGAAAAGCACCGCCAGCACCGCCTGGGCGGCGCCGGGTGGCGGCGACAGACGCCGCGCCAGATGCGGCGCGACCAGCCCGACGAAGGCAAAGGCCCCGCCCCAGGCGATCGCCACGCCGGCCAGCGCCGCCGCCAGTGCCAGGATCGTCGCACGATTGCGCTGTACCCTGACTCCCAGCCCGGTCGCGAGCGTATCGTCGAGCGGGGCCAGGACCACGGAGCGCATCATCACGACAAGCGGTGCCGCCAGCAGCGCGCACCACAGCGCCAAGCCGCCGACGGCGTTCCAGTTGGCCCCGTAGACGCTGCCTGTCAGCCATACATAGGCCGAAAGCGTGGTCGTCAGCGGGCTGAAGGCCAGTATGAAGAGGGTCACTGCGCCCAGCAGGGTTGCCATACCGATGCCTGTCAGCACCAGCCGCAGTGGCGTGACACCGCGTGACCAGGCCAGCAGATAGATCGAGAGCGCCGCCCCCACCGCGCCGGCCATGGCCGCCACCGGCAGCCCCCGCATGCCGAGCGGCACCGCCAGCCAGGCCAGGTAACCGACCGCCGCCGCGCTGGCCCCGCTGGTCACGCCGATGATGTCCGGCGAGGCCAGCGGATTGCGCATCACCTGCTGCAGCAGCCAACCGGCAAGCCCGAGCGCCCCGCCGACCAGCGCCGCCAACGTTACCCGTGGCAGTCGCAACTCCAGCACGATGAGCCCGTAAGGCGTGTCGGGTCCAGCCAACGCAGCGACGAGGGCGCCGGGACCGAGCATGACCTTGCCTGTCGCCATCGACCCCACGACGATCAGCAGCAGGACCGCTGTCAGTATCGCCACACGTCGCCACGGCCTGAGTTCGAGCCGCCGCGAAAACCCCGGCAGGCGCAATGTGCGTTCAGTCATGCGACCTCCCCTGACGACGCAGCAACGCGATGAACAGCGGCGCGCCGATCAGCGCGGTCATCACCCCGACCGGTATCTCGCGGGGCTGGATCACGCTGCGTCCAATCACGTCGGCCACCACGAGCAGGATCGCGCCCAGTAACGCGCAGCCTGGCAACCAGAGCCGATGATCGGCCGGCAGCAGACGGCGGGCGATATGCGGCACGATCAGCCCCACGAAAGCGATGTTACCCGCCATCGCCACCGCCGCTCCCGCCAAGGCCACCACCAGCGCCACCAATCCGGCCTGAACGCGGTAGACCTGCACCCCGAGGCCGCGCGCCATCGACTCGCCCGCGGCGAGTGCGTTCATGCTGCGCGCCAGCGGCCGGCAAGCCAGCAAGGCCACCAGGGCCACGCCCATCAGCGGAACCAACTGCGCGAACGGTCGCCCGGCGACCGAGCCGGCAAGCCAGAACAGCACCGTGTCGAGCCCTTGCTGATCGATCACCAGCAGCGCCTGGCTGAATGCGGTGAACAGCGCGGTCAATGCGGCGCCTGCCAGTACCAGGCGCAACGGTCCGCTCGGGACGCGCCCGCGCATCGCAATCGCCCATACCAGCAGTGCCGCCACGGCCGCGCCGAGGAAGGCGCCGCCGTACCAGGCCCACAGAGCCGCCTGGGAGTAGAGCGAGACCAGCAGCACCACGACGAACATCGCCCCGGCGTTGATACCCAGCAGTCCCGGCGACGCCAGCGGGTTGCGGGTCAGAGTCTGCATCAGTCCACCGGCCACGGCCAGACTCGCACCGACCACCACCGCCACCAACGTGCGCGGCAGGCGCGTCGTACGAATCAGCAGGTCATCGACGGCCAGCGGAGACGGCGCGACCAGGGCCTGCCATACCGCTTGCGGGCCCAGCCAATGCGCGCCGGCCATCAGGCTCACCAGCATGCTCGCGATCAACAGCAGCGTTAAGCCGATGAGCCACTTCATCGCGCCTCCCCCGGACCATCCAGCCAGGCATCGATCTCATCGAGCAGGCTGAAAACACCGAGAATGCCGCCGGACAGGCTCCAGGCCACCGCATCCACTGCCACCACCTGCCCGGCTCGCGGCGCCGCCATCCGTTGCCACAGCGGGTGCGTCATCAGTCGCCGCTCGTGTTCGGCAACCACCGGGCTGGCGCTGTGACGCATGACGAAGAACACCTCGGCATCCAGCGCCGGCAGGCTCTCGACCCCGCCCAGCTTGAGCATCAGCCCCGAACGGGTCCGCGCCGTCTCGTTCCAGGCGAAGCCGAGATCGCTGAGTACCCGCCCGGCGAAACTGTCCGGCAGATAACTGCGCACCTGATCGGCGCGAATGTCGATCAACGAGACGCTCACCGGCCAGCGCGGGCCGAAGTGCGCCGCCAGGCGGGCCCTCACCGCGGTGATCCGGGCCAGATACTGGGCTCCAAGCAGTTCCGCCTGCCTTTCGCGCCCAAGCGCCCTGGCCATCACGGCCAGGGTGGCGCGGAATCGATAGATCTCCTCCAGCATGACCACCGACGCGAGCTTCGAGAGCAGCGGCATGATCTTCTGGTGGCGAAAGCGCGAGGCCACGATCACGTCGGGCGCGAGCAGCGCAATGTCCTCGAGGCTCGGCTGAGTCTCCAGCCCGACGATCGGCACCCCCCCCAGCGCGACACGCAGATAGGGATAGACCGGCCCGTCCTGCCATGACTCCACGACGCCGGCCGGCGTGACTCCGAGCGCCACCGCCGTATCGGTGGCCCCCTGGAACAGCGTGACCACGCGCGGGGGACGTGTCCGGGCCGCAAGCGTAGCCTCCGGCGCCAGGCCAAGCGTCACCAGGGCGCCGAGCAGGCGCCGCCGCGACAGGCGCAGCCGATCGACTGGCATTGGCTCGCTCAAAAGTCGACTTGGTAACCGAGGGGGTAAGCGCGTCCCTGCCCCTTGAAGTCATATCCGTCGCTCACCCGGGCAGCTTGCGAGGTTAGATAATCCTCGTCCATCAGGTTCATGATGCCGAGTCTCAACCACCCAACGGGTAACCGATAGCCCAGCAAGGCATCGACCAGGGTGTAGCCATCGAACGCCAGCTCGGGATCGTCGACGCTGCGCCTGTTGCGAATGGCGGTGACGATCACGGGCTCCAGGCCCCCGCCGCCGGGGGAAAGCTGCCTTTCATCTTCCGCTTCGGTCACTTGCGCATGAACTGCCACGGGCGGAACTGAGCACAGCATGAATGGGATCAATCGGATAGGGGTGATCCTGGGGTGCGGCATTGGCTTGGGTGTCCCTGAGTTATGCTTGGTAGGGTGGGTCGATAGCCGGCAGGCAACACAAAACGGCTACCGATGCTAACGATAATCCTTATTGTTTTCAATTTTCAGCCTTCGCACGAGATTTCGCCGCAGCGCTTGGGCGGCCGGCAGGGAAAGCCCAACGGACGCTGAAGACGCTAGCTGGCCGGGGCCTTTACGATGCCCAGCCCGGACATGGCCGGCAAGCGACGGTCTCGGCCCGCCGATCCCGGGGCGTTACGGGGTCGTATCCGCTTCGTTCGCACGTGCAAAGGCCGCCTTCAGCCATGCCGCGACTCGCTGGAGTTCGGCCTGATCGGTCCGTGCGTGGCTCATCAGCAGATGGTAGCGGAGCCCCGGTAACCTTGGACCCAATGGCACGTGCAGCACGCCGCGTTCGAGTTCCGCCTGTACCAGCGTCCGGCTCAGCAGGGCCACCCCCTGGCCGGCGATGGCGGCCTGCACCGCATGACTCTCGTCCGAGAAGCTCAGGCTGGGGCCCAGGTCGGTCGGCGAGCAGCCGGCGGCCTGGCACCACTGGGGCCAGGTGGGCAATCCAAGCGAGGGGCAGTACCAGTCGAAGACGATATGGCGCACCGCCTTGAGATCCTCGACCCGCGCCAGATCCAGGCGCGGACTGGCGACCAGCGAGAAGCTATCGCGCGCCAGTTCCACGGCCTCGCAGCCCGGATAGGGTCCCATGCCATAACGGACCGCCAGGCATGCCCCGTGGGAAAGATCGAGCGTGGCTTCGCTGGCGTGGATGCGCAGGTCGATATCGGGGTGACCGGCATGGAAGTCGGCCAGCCGGGGCAGCAGCCACTGGCTGGCGAAGGCCGGCGTGCAGGAGAGTGTCACGCTGGCTGGACGCGCCCCTTCCCGCAACGCATCGAGCGCTTCGGCGAAGGCGTCGAAGCCTTGGCGCAGCACGGGGTAGAGGGTTTCCGCCGCGGCGGTGGGCACGACCCGACGTGTACGTCGCTCGAATAGCGGCGACCCCAGCAGAGCCTCCAGTTCGCGCACCTGATGGCTGATCGCCGCCGGCGTCACCGCCAGTTCCTCGGCGGCGCGCTTGAAGCTGTGATGCCTGGCGGCCGCCTCGAAGGCGCGCAACTGGGAAAGTGGTAGCCGACGACGGTCCATGGCCGCTCCATGAGTTAGTTCATCTTGCCTATCCGACGAGAAATGCTCGTTTGCCGCCTGTCGTTCAAGGCCTGATGCTTCGTAGTGCTCACACACACTTGAACTGTACTTGAGGATAAGCCATGGCCACCCTACTGCATATCGACGCCAGTTCCCGTCCCGGCCGCTCCGGCGATCAGCCGCATGGCTCACATACCCGGCGCCTGACCGCGCGCTTCGTGGAACGATGGCAGACCGCCCGCCCCGACGATCGTATCGTCTATCGCGATGTCGGCCGGCACCCGCCGAGCCCGGTCACCGGCGAATGGATTCATGCCGCCTTCACCAAGCCGGCGCAGCGCGAGCCCTGGATGCATGAAACGCTCGCCGCGAGCGACGCCCTGGTCGATGAACTGCTGGCGGCGGATATAATCGTCGCCGGCGTGCCGATGTACAACTTCGGCGTACCCGCCGGCTTCAAGGCCTATATCGACAATATCGTCCGCGTCGGTCGCACCTTCGGCTTCGATCGCTCGCGCCCCGGCCTGCCCTACTGGCCCATGCTGAGCGACATGCGCAAGCGTCTGGTCATTCTCGGCGCTCGCGGCGATTACGGCTACGCGGCGGGCGAACGCATGGCCCATGCCAACCATGTCGAGCCCCACCTGCGTACCGTTTTCGGCTATCTGGGCATCGACGACGTGTACGCCATCGCCGTGGAGTACGACGAGTTCGCCGATCAGCGCCTTCGGGCCTCGCTGGGCCGGGCCGAGCGGCGCATCGAGGAGCTGACGGGCGAACTGGCGAAAAGCCTCGAGACGGCAGTCTGCTGAACGGCTTGAAAGCACGCGGGCCCGCGCCGGAAGGCAGCGGGCCCTTGCCGATTGCCCGATGGCGGCCAGGAAGCGCTCATCGGCCGACGCCGGGAGATCAGGCTGCGGCCGCCACCCGCGTCTGTACGCCTGACACGATCACCAGTGAGGCCAGGAGCAGAATGCCCCCGCTGGCAATGAAGACCCAGGTGACGCCGCTGACGTCGACGATCAGGCCACCCGCGGCCGCGCCGGTGGCGATAGCGAGCTGAATGGCCGCCACCAGCAATCCGCCTGCGCTCTCTGCCTCGTCCGGCACCGTCCGCGAGAGCCAGGTGGACCAGGCCACCGGAATGGCGCCGAAGGCCAGCCCCCAGAGGGCGACCAGGGCGCCATCGAGAACGGCCACGCCACCCTGGCTGGCCAGGCTCAGCGCCAGCGTGCCCATCAGCAGCGGCGCCACGACCAGCGTCAGGCGCAGGCTGCGCTCGATCAAGGTGCCTGCCAGGAGATTGCCCACGAAGTTGGCTACCCCGAAGCCGAGCAGAATGGTGGCGATGCCACTCACCCCGACGCCGGTCACGGTTTCGAGGAAGGGACGAATATAGGTGAAGAAGGCGAAGTGACCGGTGAAGACCAGCCCCGCCGCAAGCATGCCGAGGCCGACTCGCGGACGTATCAGCACATCGAACAGCGTGCGCAGGCGCGTCACGCCGCTGGGCGCCATGCGTGGCAGAGTCGCGTATTGCGTCGCAAAGGCCAACAGACCCAGCAGTGACGCCGCCAGGAAGACGTTGCGCCAGCCGATGAGATCGCCAAAGTAGCTGCCCATGGGCGCCGCGGCGATGGTCGCCACGGAAACGCCGCTGAACATGATCGACAGTGCCCGTGGAACCCGCTCTTCGGGTACGAGACGCATGATCGTCGCGACCGACATGGTCCAGAACCCGCCCAGCGCCACACCGAGCAACACCCGCCCTGTCAGCAGCACCGTCAGGCTGGGCGCCAGCGCAACCATGAGGTTGGAAACGACCAGCAGCGCCGAGAAGGCCAGCAGCACGAGGCGCCGATCGATCCCTCGCATCACCGCCGTGATCAACAAGCTCGTCATCAGGGCGATGGCCGCGGTGACCGTGACCGCCTGGCCCGCCATGCCTTCCGTGATGCCCAGGTCCGAGGCCATCGGCGTCAGCAGGCTGGCCGGCAGGAATTCCGCCGTGACCAGCCCGAAGACGCCAAGCGTTACCGAGATCACCGCCGCCCAGGCAGGCTCGGTCCGTTGTGCCAATTCGCTCATCTGCATGTCCTCAGTCATCGAGTTGTTGCGATGCAGAATAAACGGGACACTTCGGACGATATATGCTAGATACTCTCGAATGATTGATCATTCGTCCGAATCGACTCACGCGTCACCCGCCCCGCTTCCTGATGACCGGGTCAGCGAACTGTTGCTGGGCATGCGGCTGCGCGGCATCCGCTACCGCCGCATTCAGGTAACGCCACCTTATGGCCTGCGCTTCGGCAGCGTAGAGGGCTGGGCGCAATTCCACTTCATCGCCCAGGGCTGCGTGTTCCTGAACAGCCCGGGCGGGGCGCTGCACACCCTGGAGACGGGCGACGCCCTGCTGCTGCCGCGTGGTGGCGAACACGAGCTGCTCTCGGCACCGGATCAGCCCAGCCGTGACATCGTCGACTACGAGAACGCCACCCTCTGCGAGGCGATCACCTCGATCAAGGCATGCCCCGAGGAAAGCTGCCCGACGACCCGCACCGTGATCTTCAGCGCCTGCCTGGAGTTCGACCTCGGCGGCATGCATCCTCTCGTGGCGCTGATGCCGGAAGTGATGCGGGTCGGCACGCTGCTCGAGCGACATCCCGAAATCCTGCCCATGCTCGAGGCAATGGAACGCGAGGCGCGAACGGAGCGCGCAGGATTCGCCGGCATCCTGGCACGGCTCGCCGATGTGATCTCGGCCTATATCGTACGCGGCTGGGTAGAGTGCGGCTGTGGCGATGCAACCGGCTGGGTCGAGGCCCTGCGCGACCCGCGGCTGGGACGCGTCATCAGCGCCCTGCATCGCGACCCGGGCCGCCACTGGACGGTAGCCGAGCTCGCCGCGGAGATGAGCAGCTCGCGTTCGGTCTTCGCCGAGCGCTTCCTGGCGGTCACCGGCATGACCCCGCATCGCTACGTGACCGAATTACGGATGCGCCTGGCCACGCAGTGGATCGGCCGTGACCGGATGCCGATCGAGACCGTCGCTCTGCGCCTGGGCTACGGCTCACAGGCCGCCTTCAGCCGTGCCTTCAAGCGCAGCACGGGGCAATCTCCCGGCGCGGTACGTGCCGCGGCGCAGGCAGAGCGGCGCAGTGACTCGATAACGACCTGACCAGGCTCGATGCCGTCAGCGACGCCGCCGACCGATATCGACGAACAGCCCGGCCTCGCCCCGCATGCGCTCGGCTGCATCGGCTGAAAGAAAATGCGCGAATGCGTCGAAATCGCCCCCCGGCGAATCGACGAAGGAGAGTGATGCCTGCATCAGTCCCTCTGGAGACCCGCCATGCAGATTTCCACCTGCCTGATCTTCGACGGCGAGTTCGAGGCCATGTCCACCTACGCCGAGATGCCCGGCAGCGAGGGCATGGAGGTGCCCGAGGCAGCCGCCGAACTCGGCCGCCTGATGGGTGTCAAAGCATTTGTCGGCCAACGAGATAACTGCCACCCTCATTCGACAGGCACGCCTTCTGGAGGGACAGCGAGCGTCCCGGGGGTCGCCCATCCATTTACTGGAGGACGAGCGCATGGAAATCATCGAAGTACTGACCGTGAGCGTGGCCACAGTGGCACTGTTATCCCTGGTCTATGCCATGAGCGAGAAGCAGCGGCGCCCAATCCGCAAGGAAGTGCGCATCGAGCATCATGAGCACCCCCCTGGCCGGAATCGCAGGCGGCACGGGTAAGCGTCAACGCAGGAAGTTCGTAGCCCCGGCACCTTTGGTGCCGGGGCTTTTGCCGGCCGGCCCGCGTCGCAGCATCTGTTATCGAGGCGCAATAACTCCACCGCGTCCGCAGCCGGTGCCGAGATGTCCCCGGCGCACCAGAAGCACTGCACCTGTGAGCGCTGTGCCGACCCGCCATTTCGGCCACTTTTACTGAGGCTGAAGGAGGAATGCCGATGGCACATCACTCCGTACCAGCCGAGTCATGTCTTGCCGGGTTCAGGGCTATCGATGACGCTCTGCAAGTCCAGCTTCTGGATGGCGCCGATGGCCGCTTCGATGGCGCCGTCCTCGCACAGGCCGGCAATCGCCGCATCGTCGTAACCAACCAATGCCGCTTCGATACAGGCTTCGCGCACCCGAGTGGCGAGGGTCAAACGTTCTTCGTCTTGCATCAACGCTTCTCCAGGTACTCTTTGAGGGCCACGGCGTTATTGCACTCCACGTCCCGTGCCGCAAACAGCAACGTCAATCCTTCCTGGGACGCGTGCTGGCGAAGATTCGCCAGCGTCTCGCGATCGGCCTCGTCCAGCTCCGAATGGTAGGCCTTGCGGAACTCCGCCCACCGCTGCCTATCGTGCCCGAACCATTGGCGAAGTTCCCTGGATGGCGCCAAGTCCTTGCGCCACTCGTCAAGGGCCGCATCACGCTTGGCGATACCCCTCGGCCACATGCCATCGACGAGTACACGGTAACCATCCTCCCGAGAGGCCGTCTCGAAGATGCGTTTCAACTGGATATTCATCCCTCCTCCCCGATGCCTGACCTCTCTGTGTCACGTCACACCTTGAATGCCCCACTCGGCTACAGCTTCGCTTGTCGAAGACAGATGCTGCGCCATGCTGGCAATGCACGGGACCTGGCCGCCGGATTCCGCAATATAACGCTTGAACATTTTTTCCGAAAAGCCGCTTTGTAACGTTACCAAAATGTAACGAGAGCTCGCTATCGTCGATACCAAACCGCTCATCAGGCAGGCATTAGATAAAGGACAGGTATCGACATGAGGCTACTCGATCGCATGACCATCAAGCTCAGCTGGTCGCTGGTGCTGTTCGCCTTCACCGTGACCATCCTGGGCGTCGGCATACTCGGGCTGTACTCGAATCATCATAGCCGGGACGCCTTCGGAACCCTCAACCAGATCAACGTCGAACAGGCCCAGGCGCTCAATCATGCCTATATCGACATGCTGCGCGCCCGCGTGGAAATGGATCGGGCCGCCCAGCTCCTGCGCCGCCCGTCGTTCGACCGCCCCGGCCCGGTGATCGAACAGGCCGAAGCACTGATGTCCAATGCCGCCGCCCGCTTTCAGCAATTCCTGGACACGCCGGCCCAGCCGGAGCAGACCGAGGCCATCGAGACACTGCAGGCGCGCTTCCAGTCGCTGCTCGGCACCGGCCTGTCCCTGCAGCTCATGGGCCTCAAGGAGGGCGACGTGTCGGCCTATGACTCGGGCCAATCGCGCATCAGCGACATGAGCCAGGCATTCATGGAGAGCGCCGCGGCGTTCTCCGCCGCCTCCGCCGCCAGCGGTACCAGCCTGTCGAGTCGCTTCGAGGCCATGGCCACTTGGTTGAACTGGGTCATGATCGCGGCATTGGGCGCGGCCCTCGCCGGGGTCGCCGTGGTGGTCTGGGGGGTCAACAGCAACGTGCTGCGCCCCCTCGAGCAGGTCATGGGCCATTTCCGACGCATCGCCGAAGGCGATCTGTCGCGGCCCATCGAAACCCGCGGAAACAATGAAATCGGCCAGCTCTACAGCGAGCTGAACCGGATGCAGGCATCGCTGGCCGATACCATCACTCGCATGCGCGGCAGCAGTGATCTCGTACTGGAAAACGCTCGGGGAATGAGCGAAGGCAACCAGGAACTGGCCTCGCGGACGCGCCAGCAGGTCGTTTCGCTCGAACAGACCGCCAGCGGGATCGACGAGCTGACTGCCAACGTGGCGCGCAACGCCGAGCATGCGCATCAGGCCAGCCGCCTGGCCAGCGATGCCGCCACCAGAGCCCGGCAAGGCGAGAGCGTGGTCACGAGCTTCGTCGACACCATGGGCGAGATACACGCCCGCTCGGCACGGATCGGCGAAATCGTCGGATTGATCGACACGATCGCCTTCCAGACCAATATCCTGGCGCTCAATGCTTCCGTGGAGGCCGCCCGCGCCGGCGAGCACGGCAGGGGGTTCGCCGTGGTCGCCAATGAAGTGCGCTCACTGGCCACACGCAGCACCACGGCCGCCCGGGAAATCCGTGAGCTCATCGATGCCTCCAGGGCCAGCGTCGACCAGGGCAATGCCGTGTCGGAACGCGCCAACGGCAACATGCGTTCCATCGTCGAGGCCGTGCACCGGGTCAATGAACTGATTCAGCAAATCGCCCATGCCTCCGGGGAACAGCACCATGGCATCGAGCAGCTCAACCAGGCCATGAGCCAGATGGAGGCGGCGACCCGGCACAATGCCCAGCGGGTCGAACAGTCGACGGGCTCCGCCGAGACCCTCAGGGGCGAAGCCGAACGAATGCGCGCCTTTGCCGCCCGGTTCGTCACCGCCGGCACACCCGGCCGACGCGGCATGGATCCGCTCACCGCGGCAACACCGAAGCCTGGGCCTGCCGCCCCGGCGGCACCGACCGGCCAGCCGGCCCGTCCGGTCTCCCTTTCCGCGGACGTCGCGGTTTCCTGACCCACCTTCCACGTGGCGATCCACCCAGCGCCAGGAGCCGACTTCACATGCCAGATGCCCTGTTATTGGAATCGATCCTGCGCGAAGAAAGGCTGACGCCACTCTTTCAGCCCATCATCGACGCCGGCAGCCGTGACATCTACGGCTACGAGGCGTTGATACGCGGCCCCGTCGGCACGGCTCTCCATTCGCCCCTGGCGCTGTTCGACACGGCGGCCCGCACCGGGCATCTGGTCGAACTCGACCTGCTGTGCCGCCGACTGGCCATCCAGCGCTTCATGGACCTGGCGTTGGGCGGAAAGCTGTTCCTCAACGTCATGCCAACCTCCCTGGTCGAACGCGATTTTCGTGAAGGCCTGACCAGGGCGTTTCTCGACAGCCTGGGCATGGCGCCGGAACGTGTCGTCATCGAGCTGACGGAACACACCCCGATCCACGACTATGACCTGGTGCGACAGGCCGTCGCCCACTATCGCAGCATGGGCTTCAAGGTGGCGCTGGACGATCTGGGCGCGGGCCATTCCAGCCTGCGCCACTGGGCCGAGCTGCGCCCGGACTTCGTCAAGGTCGATCGGCATTTCGTCAAGGATATCGACTGCGACCCGCTCAAGCGCCAGTTCATGCAGTCACTGCTGAACGTCTCGCTCAGCCTGGGCTGTCAGGTCATCGCCGAGGGCATTGAAACCACCGGCGAGTATCGTTGCCTGTGGGGGCTGAACTGGCCCTTCCTGCAAGGGTTCTACTTCAGTCATCCCAGCGAGAGCCCCCCGGGGTCCATCGCACACCTGCTGCCAGCCAGTCGCAATCCGAAAAACGACACGGAGGGCAGCGCCGCCATGCTCTGCCGCCAGGTCAGCCCCATCGAACTCGATACGCCGGTACCCAAGGTCGTCGAACGCTTCAAGGCACAGCCGGATCTGCGCTGTCTCACCGTGGTCGACGAGCAGCGCCCGGTGGGCGTCGTCCGCCAGCACGGCTTCCTGCAGCTGTTCACCAACCCCTTCAGCCATTCGCTGTATGCCCGGCGTACCATTGGCGACATCCTCGACACCAACATGCTGGTCACTCGCGCCGATACCTCCCTGGAAACACTCAGCCAGCAGATCACCGAAAGCTCGCATTTCGAGCAGCAGGATTTCGTGATCGTCGATGACCGGCAACGCTATCTGGGGATGGGCAACGTCATCGACCTGTTGCGCGAAATCACCACGCTTCAGGTACGCAGCGCGCGTCACGCCAATCCCTTGACCGGCCTGCCAGGCAATGTCCTCATCGATGAAACGCTGACCCGGCGACTCGTGCAAGGCCGCCCCTTCGCCGCCATCTATTGCGACATGGACAATTTCAAGGCCTACAACGATGCCTATGGCTATGCCCATGGCGACCGCGTGATCACCGCCCTGGCGCGGCTATTGCAGGAGCACAGCGACAGCGAAAGCGACTTCGTCGGCCATGTGGGGGGCGACGACTTCATGCTGGTGATGGGACTCGAAGGCGCGCAGCAGGTCTGCGAGGCGATCCTTGGCGACTTCGAGCGCCTGGCGCCGGAATTCTACACCCCGGAGCATCGCCGTCAGGGCGGCCTGAGGGTAGCCAGCCGCCAGGGCCATGAGACCTTCTTCCCCATCGTCACCCTGTCGCTTGCCCTGCAGCCGGTCACGCCCGGCTCTCACGGCAATGCGCTGGACATAGCCAACAGCCTCAGTGAACTCAAGCACCAGGCCAAGCAGCGAGTCGGCAACTCGCTGTTCGTCGACAGGCGCCACGGCGCCTTGCCGGCGCTCGACGGCCGGAAACCGGAGGAGGACATCACCGAGACGGCCGGGTGACTTATTCACCGAGACCCCAGCCGAATCGTCGACTAGGCTCAGATAGGACCTCATTCGTTAGCGACTCATCAAGGACGAGACTCATGGCGAAACTCGAGGAGTATCGCCGCAAGCGCGATTTCCGCAGGACCCGCGAGCCGGCCGGCGACGACAGCGCCGATGCGGCGAGCGGCAAACGCTACGTGATGCACAAGCACGCCGCCAGCCACGACCATTTCGACCTGCGTCTCGAACTCGACGGCGTGCTCAGGAGCTGGGCGCTGCCCAAGGGGCCCAGCCTCGAACCCGGCGAAAAGCGCCTGGCCGTCGAGGTCGAGGACCACCCCCTGGATTACGGCGACTTCGAAGGCGTCATCCCGCAGGACTCCTACGGCGGCGGCACGGTCATGCTGTGGGATCACGGCCGCTGGCAGCCGACCGGAAAGCGCGACAGGAACCGCATCGACTTCACCCTCGACGGCGAAAAGCTGCGCGGCGCCTGGACGCTGACCCGAATGACCGGAGGCAAGCAAAAGAGCGACAAGAACTGGCTGATGATCAAGCGCCATGACGAAGTGGACTCGCAAGTCCAGGCGCCGGAAATCGACGACGACGCTCGCAGCGTGATCAGCGACCGCACCATGCGTCAGATCGCCGAGGACGTCGACAATACCTGGCGGTCACCGGCAGGCGACGAGCGCGGCCAACCCGATGAGCGCGCCGGGCACGCTGCGACCGACAACGCTGATGGCGAGCACACCCCGACTCCGTCCCAGCGCGCAGGGAAGCTGAACGGGGCGCGACGTCAGGCCCTGCCCAGGGAGGCCAATCCGCAGCTGGCGACGCTGGTCGATCGCGTCCCGCGGGGCAAGGACTGGATCCACGAGGTCAAGTTCGACGGCTATCGCATCCTGGTCCGCTTCGATCGCGGCGAGGTCACCCTGATCACCCGCAACGACAAGGACTGGACGCATCGCTTTCCCGAATTCGCCCGACGCATGCAGCAACTGCCGGTCGAGCAGGCACTGCTGGACGGCGAGATCGTCGCCCTCAACCGCGACGGCACCAGCAGTTTCCGGCGCCTTCAGGAGGCCCTGAGTGCCGGCAATACGCGGGAACTGACCTATCAGGCCTTCGATCTGCTGCACCTCGATGGCTACGATCTGACCCGCGTCGCGCTCAGCGAACGCAAACAGGTCCTGGCCAGGTTGCTGGAAGCCGCCGGATTCGACAACGCCAGCCGCATTCGCTATTCAGACCACATCGACGCCCAGGGCGAGGTCTTCTATGAACGCGCCTGCCGGCTCGGTCTGGAAGGCATCATCAGCAAGCGTGCGTCGAGCCATTACCAGGGCACACGCAGCAAGCAGTGGCTCAAGGTCAAGTGCGCCAACCACGAGGAGTTCGTGATCGGCGGCTACACCGAGCCCGGCGGTTCGCGCAGCGGCTTCGGCGCCCTGCTGATGGGCGCCTTCGACGACCAGGACCGGCTCGTCTACGCCGGCCGCGTGGGCACCGGCTTCAACAAGCGCCTGCTCGAGACGTTGAGCGCCATGCTGCGCGATCTCGAGACCTCGCAGTCGCCCTTCGCGGGCTCGGTGCCCAGCAGCCGCGGCGTGCATTGGGTACGCCCCGAGCAGGTCATCGAAGTCGAATTCGCCGAACGCACCCGCGATGGCCTGCTGCGCCACCCGGCCTTTCGCGGCCTGCGCGAGGACCGCAACCCCGAGGAGATCCGCATGGCATCCGACAAGGACCGATCGGCAGCGCCGCCGCGCTCCGGCAAGCCGTCCCGCTCCGACGCGGGTGGCACAGGCAAGGCCGCCGCCTCGCGGGGCAAGCGAGCCGCCGGTTCCAGCGCGTCGCGCAGCGGACGGACGGCGCAGGTCCTCGGCGTACGCCTGACTCACGCCGATCGAGTGCTTTATCCGGAACAGGGCCTGACCAAGCTCGACCTGGCGCGCTACTACGAAGAGCTTCAGGACTGGGTCATGCCGCATCTCGCCCGGCGCCCGCTCGCCCTGATGCGCTGCCCGGAAGGCCGCGACAACGAATGCTTTTTCCAGAAGCATCCTCATGTCGCCATTCCCGACAGCGTGCCGCGCGTAGATATCGACGAGAAGAAGGGCCGCGCCGAATACCTCTATGTGGAATCGGCCGCGGACCTGGTCGCTCTGGTACAGGCCGGCGCGCTGGAGATCCACCCCTGGGGCAGCCGCGTCGGCGATCTCGAAAGACCCGACAACCTGGTCTTCGATCTCGATCCCGCCCCGGGTGTGGCGTGGCCGGAGATCGTTCGGGTGGCTCGCTCGCTACGCGATCGCCTGGCATCGCTGGGCCTCGAGAGCTTCGTGCGAGTCACCGGTGGCAAGGGGGTGCACCTGGTGGTTCCGGTCAGCCCCGAGGCCGAGTGGGACGACGCCAAGGCCTTCGCCAGGGCGCTGGCCGAACGGCACGCCGAGGCGGAACCCAAGCGGCTGACCACCAACATGTCGAAGGCGCAGCGCGAGGGACGCATCTTCATCGACTACCTGCGCAACGGGCGCGGCGCCACCGCCGTCGCCTCCTATACCGTACGCGCCCGCGAAGGCGCCACGGTTTGCGTCCCGGTTCGCTGGGACGAGCTCACCGCCAGGCTGAAACCCGACCGCTACACCGTCAAGAACCTGCCGCGGCGACTCGCCTCGTTGCGCGAGGATCCCTGGTCGGGTTTCGACGATGCCCGACGTGCGATCGATGCCAAGATGCGCCAAGCCGTGGGGCTCGACTAGGCCAGGCCGTTACGCCGACATTCATTCGCAGGGAGTGCGAACCATGGCGACGATCCCCAAGGCAAGCATGACACCAACCATCGCTGCCCCGGGGAGTGGTTTACCGTGTCGCTGATGGCAGTGGCCCTCGATCGACTGCTCAACCCTATGCGCTACCGGGTGCCGGCCCAGACACTGACCATCGACTGGTCGCGAATGCCGATTGTTCCCGCGAGCCGTTTCGTCATCGACCGGGTCGAAGCGCCACCTTGCGGCCAGACGGACCAGGCAACGGGAGAGAGTCAGGCAGGCTAGCAAGCGATGATGCGCCAAGGGCCCGGCCAGTCCCGACCGGGCTCCTGAAACAGCGATAAACAGGGGGATCGAAGGATCAGAGGCGCGCGCCCGCCGAGGGCTGGTCGGCGAGCACCTGCTTGAGCAGTGACAATTGATAGGCGGAGTCGGGATCGGCGTAACGCGCCATGACGCGTGCCACCTCGCCCTTGACCAGGCTTTCGAGGTAATGCCGATGGGTACTGATGAAATTCTCGCAATACTGGCAATGAAGGGCTTCTTCCGGGGCCGGATCACCCTCCCAACTATTGGTGGCCTGGCAAGTGGGACAGATTACGTTCCGTGAGCGATTCAACATGATGGCTTCCTGCCTGTTGGTTACGTCGGTTCGACGTCCTCAAGCTAACACCGTCTTCTAAGGCAATGGATTAACCTGGGTTACCCGGCAAGCCGCTATTTCGTTTTCCCAGGCCCCGCGATGAGCCAGCGCACGCATGAAAAACCGGCCACGCAGGACGTGGCCGGTTCAAGGGGTGTGTTGCAACAGGACAGCAGGGAGCGTTGAACACCCGTCAAGGATAGATCAGGGCATCGTGCCGTACAAGTAAGGTACAGCTGTTGTCTCAATATTTTTCGCCGCCGAAATTCCGCTTGCGGGTCGGCTCCGGCGCCTTTGCCTAGCCGACGGATCGCACCGGACAGCCAGGCTTTGTACGAAAACTGCCTGCGCTCGGCAATACGGCGTTAAAAATCGGCTCGGGCGCGAGTCCGATCAAAATGCTCATTTACACCCCGTAAACTGGAGCGCCAGCCCGGTCCGCTTTTTCGCCAATTTTTGCCTTGTCTTGCCTTCGCTCGCCGACTTTTCGTACAAACCCTTGTGTCTCTCCGGGCCTGTTGATTAGCTACCAGCAGGCTCTGGCATCAGGGTGAGCATCCACAAACCCTGAGGCGGTATAGCCTGGGACCTAGATTATGCCCCCTGATGCCCTCTATCTC